>NZ_JBJCIU010000009.1:0-82182 GCF_044901715.1 Massilia paldalensis | reverse complement strand
CGACTTACATTGGCGACGGGCTATACAGCAGCGGCGCTGTCTGCGATCAGGCGGAGGCATTCGCTGCTGGCGTTGCAATTGCCCGCGCTGCTCTCTCTGCTAATGCAGCAGACAGAGAGGCGAAGGACGCGGCTCCTGCGTTAGTTGCCCTGCGATCGTGGTACGTGCCAGGGCAAGGTGCCTACCACATCTCGCAGGCGACTATTCCGCAGCACCTACTTGGCAGCGCAGTGCCGTTGTACGAACTTTTGCACGTGCCGCTGGAAACCGATAAGGAGAAGAACTGATGCAGAAACGAGAAAACGACCGCCGGCAGATCCAGGCAGTGTTCTACGACGCGATCAACGACCGGCGCCGCGACATCGATCGGCGTGATCAGCCTGCCGTCCCTGCTGTGGCAGGTTCGATCCGGCCGGCGCCAGGCGTCATTCTGCCGCGGGTCGAGCGTCGGCGGTTTCCTGAGTCTGGCACGGAGTAGCTACCATGGGAATGTTTCTCAACGCAGAGGATCTTGCAGAGCTGACCGGCCGCAAGATCAAGTCAAAACAGATCGAGGCGCTGCGCCGGATGGGATTGCCGTTCCATGTGAACGCAGTAGGTAAGCCGGTTGTCCCGGTGTCAGCACTGGAAGGACGCAAGCCCGCAAAACCAGCAGCGCCGGCATGGCAAATGCCAGAGTGAAGAATGGGAAGAAAACCGAGCAAGAACCTGAACCTGCCGCCGCACATGCGCAAGCGAACCCAGCGCAGCGGCAGGACGTTTTACTACCTTGACACTGGAGAGAAGCCACGCAGGGAAATCCCGCTGGGTGATGACTACATTGCAGCACTGCGCAAGTATGCGGAGATCCATCAGATAGAGAAGGTGGCCGCGCCCAAATTCGGCGATGTCATCCTGAAGTACGAAGCAGAGGTAATGCCGACCCTCGCGATCAGTACACAACGCACACATGCATCGGACATGAAGCACCTTCGTGCATCGTTCCAGGATGCTCCGCTGGACCAGATCAAGCCAATGCATATTCAGAAGCTGCTCGACAAGCACAAGGACAAGCCCACCACGGCGAACCGCTGCAAGCGGCTTTTCTCTGCACTCTGGAATAAGGCGCGGGGGTGGGGGTACACGGACGAGGAAAACCCATGCATCGGCATTGAAGGGCACTCGTTGAAGAAGCGCGACGTCTATGTGACCGATGAGGTGTTCGATGCCGTACGCGCACACGCGAGCGAGCCGCTACGCGAAGCGCTCGAGTTCGCGTACCTGACCGGCCAGCGGCCAGGCGATGCGCTCAAGGCCCGCGTCGACGACATTAAGGACGGTGTGCTGTACGTGTCCCAAGGCAAGACAGGGAAGAAGCTTGGTATTGCCGTGGTAGGCCAGTTGGCCGAGCTGGTAGGTAGGATTCAGGTGCGCAAGGCTGCTCACAAGACGGTGCACGGACAGATCCTAATGGTCCGCGATGGGCAGCCAATGACCAAGCAGATCCTTCGCGACCACTTCGCCAAGGCGAAGGAGCTGGCTGCTGCGAAGCATCCAGACCTGGCCGGGGCCATCAAAGAGTTCTGGTTCTACGACCTGCGAGCGAAGGCGGCGGATGACACTTCGACGGAGCGCGGCGAGCAGGCTGCAAGCGATTTGCTGGGCCACGACAGTGTCAAGACGACACGCAAACACTACTTGCGACGTGGTAAAATCGTCGTCCCCGTCAAGTGATTTGCGGAGCAGAGCGCAGTTTGCGGAGCGCTATCACATGGCAAAATGGCTGAAAAGCCAGTCAAATCAAGACACTGCCCATAGCTCAGTTGGATAGAGCATCAGCCTTCTAAGCTGAGGGTCGCTGGTTCGAACCCAGCTGGGCAGGCCACATGTCATCCTTGTCGCCCACGTCGTTCCGTGGATCCGGTCTGCGCATGCTGGCTTCCGTCCGCGTCGCCGAGCGCGACACGGAAACGTTCGCGACCGGCTACCTTGCATCGATCAACGAGGCGAGACAAGGGAGAGGAACGAATTCACCCGAACGCCACTCGATTCCGCCCCGCCTGCTTCGCCCGATACAGGGCCGCATCCGCCCGATTGACGAGCTCCGCCGCATCGTCATCGTCCGACGGCACCAGCACGCACACTCCCACGCTGATCGTCACGATCCCGCCCGGCGCCTGCGCATGCGCCAGCGCCCGCTCCTCGACCCCGGCGCGGATCGCTTCCGCGACGGCCGTGGCGCCGCCCATGTCCGTGGACGGCAACAGCACGACGAATTCCTCGCCGCCGTAGCGCGCTGCCACGTCGCCGGGGCGGCGCAGGCCGCGCTGGATCGCTTCGCCGACCTGCGCGAGGCAGGTGTCGCCGGTCGGGTGGCCATAGTGGTCGTTGTACTTCTTGAAGTGGTCGACGTCGAGCATCAGCAGCGCCAGGGGGGCGCCGAGGCGGCGGGCGCGCTGCAGTTCGCGCTCCAGCGCCTGTTCGTAGTAGCGGCGGTTGAACAGGCCCGTCAGGCCGTCGACGTAGGCGAACGAGGCCAGGGTGGCGTTCGTCGTCTCGAGGGCGGCCTTGGTGTCGAGCAGTTCGCGTTCCATGCGGTCGCGCAGGCCGATCTGGCGCACCAGGCGCCAGCCCAGCGCCGCCAGGCCGCCGATCAGCAGGAACAGGGCGACGCTGACCGCCGCCGTCGTGTTGCGCCAGCCCGTCATGAGCGCATCCTTGGAGCGCGAGACCAGCAGCACCAGCGGGTAGCCGCTGGCACGCGTGAAGCTGTACAGGCGCACGGTGCCGTCCTGGGTGGCTTCGAAGGTGCCCTTGGGGGCGGTGGCGGGGATGGCGCGGAAGGCGGGCGTGGCGGCGATGTTCTTGCCGATGTCCGATTCCAGGAAGGGCGTGCCCACGATCAGCGTGCCGTCAGCCAGGGCCAGCGCGATGTCGCCGTCGGCGCCGACGTCGAGCCGGCGGTAGACGCGGCGGAAAAAGTCGATCTTGATCGTCGCCAGCACGACGCCGGCGAAGCTGCCGTCCCGGTGCTCGAGGCGGCGCGAGATCGGGATCACCCAGGCGTTGCTCGCACGGCCGAGGATGGGGGCGCCGACGAGGGGGCCGCGGCCGGGATGGTCGCGGTGGTAGCGGAAATAGGCGCGGTCGGCATTGTTCCGGCCTTCGAAGGCGGGGTTGACGGAGTTCACGATCCAGTTTCCCGCCGCATCGTAGATGAACAGGCCTTGCAGGCCGGGGCCATCGGCCAGGTGCTCGGTCATGATGCGGCGCAGGCGCAGCGCCTGGGGCGTGGACAGGCCTTCGTTCTCGATGCGGTCGATCATGCCAACCAGGATCGTATCGGCCATCTTGACAGCGGAATGGGCCTGGTCGGCCAGTGCCTGTGCCGTGTTGGCGGTGGAGATCGTGGCGTTTTCCAGCTGCAGGCTGCGCGCGTTCAGGCTGCTCCAGACGAGCATCGCGGCGAGTGCGATATTGGCCAGCACGATGAAGGCGATCGTGATGGGAATGATGGGGCGGCGCGGGTGACCCGACGCCGCGACCTTGTCTGTTTGCTGGCCGGCGCCGTTCTCGTCGCGCACCACGGCCGTAGCGCCATGTGGAATCAAGGCTTCTCCGCAAATGTCCAATGTCAGACTAACAAGTCTACAAGAAAATTCTTGGTTGACGGCAACTAAAATGTTTAGTCAAGACCGCTAAACAAGAGTTTGTTGCATATACATCATATTTGCGTCCGCATGACGCCGATGCGCATAAAACATGCGCATCCGTAAGGTAACGATGCCGTCCCTATGGTCGTGATAACGTCGCAGCGCCGGCACCGTCAACGAGGAGCATCCATGTCGAGGTATTGCATGCGCAAGTGGACCACCATCATCCCCGCCGCCGTCCTGGCCCTGGCGGCGGCATCGGGCCGTGCCCAAGAGGGGCCCCGTCCGGCCGAGCAGGGGCAGGTATCGACGCTGCGGCTGCCCGCCGCGAGCGCCCCGGCCGACAGCCAGGCGAGCGGCAGCGTGCAATTCATCGGCACGGCGACGGTGCTGATCCGCTACCAGGGCTTCACCATCCTCACCGACCCGAACTTCCTGCACAAGGGCGACCACGTGCACCTGGGCTATGGCCTGACGTCGGAGCGCCTGACCGATCCCGCCATGGACCTGGCGCAATTGCCGCCCATCGACCTCGTCGTCCTGTCGCACCTGCACGAAGACCACTTCGACAAGCTGGTGCAGGAAAAGCTGGCGCGCAACACGCCCATCGTCACGACCGCAAGCGCGGCCGCCCAGCTGAAGGAACTGGGCTTCACGCGCACCATCGGCCTGGCGACCTGGGATGCGCTCGAGGTCGAGAAGGGCGACGCGAGGCTGCGCATCACGGCCGCCCCGGGCCGCCACGGCAAGGCGGGAATGCAGGCGCTGCTGCCCAGCGTGATGGGCTCCGTGCTGGACTTCGGCCCGAATCCGGCCACGCCCTCGTACCGCATGTACATCAGCGGCGACACGCTCGTCTACGACGACCTGCGCAACATACCGCAGCGCTTCCCCGGCATCGACCTGGCCATGCTGCACCTGGGCGGCACGCGCATCCTGGGCGTGTTCAAGGTGACGATGGACGGCAAGGACGGCGTGCAGCTGATGCAGATCGTGCAGCCGAAGAAGACGATCCCGATCCACTACAACGACTACGACGTGTTCAAGTCGCCGCTGGCCGATTTCGCGCGCGAGGTGCAGGCCGCGGGCCTCAACCAGCAGGTCGTCTACCTGGCTCACGGCGAGACCTATACCTTCGTGCCGAACAAGCGCTAGCGCCCCCGCTCACTTCCGTTTCCCCGTGCGCGGGGCGAGGGTGGCGTCGTCGTCGAACGGCCAGCCGGTGGGCGGCTTGACCTGGCGCTGGAACTCGTGCGGCATGACGATGGGCACCTGCAGGCACACGCTTTGCGTCGGCAGCACCGCCATCCAGTCGCGCACCAGTTCCTTGTAGGCGATGCCGACGGGACGGATCTTGCGCTGAAGGTCGAACAGGCCGAGCGCATTGACGTTGCCGTTGTCCTCGCGTAGCGCCGTGTCCCAGTCGACCTGGTCGGTCAGCGAATACCAGGTGAAGCCGACCAGCGGCACCCCGTTGTTGCGCACCCTCAGCACGTTGGCCCATTCCTTGCGCAGCCAATAGACGGCCTCGTCGCCGCGCGGTCCCTCGGACAGATTCGTTTCCGTGTGCATCACGGGCAGGCGGTAGCGGTTGTAGTACTGGTGGGTGATCACGGCGTAGCCGAAGATCTCGCCGGCCGCGCGCGTCAGGCCGTCGGGCGACACATGGTGCTCGTTGGTCTGGTAGTAATCGTTGCCCATGATGCAGTGGTGCTTCAGGTTGTTCTTCAGGAAGAAGTGGTATTCCTCGCGCGTCATGCCGTTGTCCAGCATGTACTCGTACATGTCGGAATCGACGCGGCGGCCGAAATTCAGGTCGAGCGACAGGAAGCGGCGCGCATTGTACAGCTCGGCCGGACCGATCGCGGCCGGGCTTTCGGCGTGAAAATATTCGCTCGACTCGCTCTGCACGAACAGCGCGTCGGGACGCACCTCCAGGATCGCATGCATGGCCAGCACATTGGCCTTGACGATGTGCTTGAGCGCCGTGATGAAGCTGCGGTCCGTCGTCATCTGCTCGTTCCACCAGCCGTACAGGGCGGAGAACAGCGCGCAGATCGACATCTCGTTGATCGGCGTATACAGCTGCAGCCACGGATAGCGGCGCGCGAAGGCGCCGGCGTAGCCAGCGAACAGCGCGGGAAAGTCGGGATTCTGGAAGTTGCCGATCCAGTCGGGCACGCCGAAATGGCACAGGTCGACGATGCACGCGATGTTACGGCGGGCCAGGTCGTTGAACGCGAGGTCGGCGAATTCCCAGTCGTAGCGCTCGGGGCCGAGCCAGGTACGGTGCAGCGGGGCGCCGTAGCGCAGCACCTTCAGGCCCAGTTCCTGGACCAGGTCGAAGTCGGTGCGCCAGTGGCGGTAGTGGCCGCATTTCTCCATCTCGTCCATGCGCACGCGCCCGCCCTGGATGGTCGGGATGCTGTTTTCGATGCCTGTTGCGAAGATGAATCCTGGAGATGCCATGCCGCCCCCTGCAGGTCGTCCGCTTCATTGTAGCGGCAAGCGCAGCGGCGTCCAGAGCCGTGTAGCCCAAGCGTGCGCGCGTGCGTTACTGCCGCAGGTAAGCTATGCTATCAATCGGGCAATATTTCCCCTCCGCTACATCCTTTCGAAGACATCAGCATGACCACCGCCGCCACGGCCCCGGCCGCCCATTCCATGGATCCTTCCCAGCGCCGGCTGATGTGGGGATTGCTGGTCTCGATCCTGCTGCACTGCCTGTTGCTGGCGCTGCAGTTCGGCGTGCCTGGACTGACGCCGGGAGCGGGTGCGCCATTGTCCGTGCGCCTCGCCCCGCCGGCGCAGGCGCCGACCCAGCCGCCAGTTCCGCCGGAGCCGGCCCCTCCGCTACCCGCGGCCGCGCCGCCGGCAGCGGCGCCCGTTGCGCCGTCGCCGTTGCCGGCGCCCGTCGCCGCCGCGCCCGTGGTCCCTGTGCCGGCCCCGGCCGCAGCGCGGCGCGGCTTCACGCTGCGCGATCCGGCCAAGCCGGCCCCCCCGACCGCACCGGCGCCCACGCGGCCCATGGCTTCCCAGCGCCTGGCGCGGCGCCGCCCCAAGCCGCGCCCGAAGCCGCTGGCGGACACGCTGCACGAGCGCGTGATCGTCCAGGATACGCCTGCGGACAGCGACTTCAAGGTGCCGCTGCCCGACGTCGCCTCGTTGCCCGATGCGGTGCCCGAGACGGAGTCCGTCGCAGAGTCCGCGGCAGAGTCGGATGCGCAGGACGATGCCGCAAAGGCCGAGGCGCTGGCACGGGAAGAGGCCGAGACCGAAGCGCGGCGCGAGCAGGAGCGCATGCGCGAACGCGAGCGCCTGGCCGAACAGCGCGCGCAGGAACGCGCGGCACGGCGCGAAGCCGACGAGGCTGCCGTGCTGGCCGAGACCGACGCCGCCGCGCGCCGCCAGCGCGACGAGCAGGAGCGGCGCCTGGCCCAGGACGACGCGCGTTACCAGCAGGAGCTCGCGCAGCGCCAGCGACTGGCGGACGAAGCGCAGCAGCGCGCCCGCCAGGAAGAGGAGCGGCAGGTGGCCGAGCAGCTCGCGCGGCAGCAGGCGGAGCAGATGCGTGCGCAACAAATCCAGGCACAGCGGGAGGCACAGCAGGCGGCACAGCAGGCGGCACAGCGCCAGGCCGCGGAACTGGCGCGCCAGCAATTGGCCGAGCAGCAGCGCCAGGCGCAGCTGGCGCAGCAGCGGGCGGAACAGGACCGCGCGGAACAGGAGCGCGCGCAGCAGATCGCGCAACAGCAGGCCGAGCAGCAACTGGCGCGGCGCGACGCGGAGGAGCGAGCGCGCCAGCAGGCCGAGCGCCAGCGTGCGCAGCAGATCGAGCAGGAGCGGGCGGAGCAGGTGGCCCAGCAGCAGGCGCAGCAGCGGCGCGCCGAGGAAGCGGCGCGCCAGCAGGCCGCCGAGCAGGAGCGCCAGCGTGCCCAGGCCGAGCAGGCGCGCCGCCAGGCCGAGGACAACGCCCGCCTGGCGCGCCAGGAAGCCGCGCGTCCCGCGCCGGCCGGCGACGACTTCGGCGGCGTGCGCACGCCCGGGGCCGGGGGTGCTGCAGGCAGCGGGACGGGCAACGGCGGCGCGGGCAGCGGCATGGCGCCGCGCGGCACGCCGGGCGGCGACCTGGCGTCGCGCGCACGCGACCTGGTGCGCGGCCTCGACATCGGCAAATCGGTCCCGCAGGCGATGCGTCCCGCCGAGGAAGCGGCGCGGACGCTGCGGCGCGCGCTGGCCGACGCGGCGCGGCGCGACGTGCCGCTGCGCATGTACATCGACGGCGTGCGCCAGAAGATCGAGCGCAACGCCATCCTCAGCGCCGCCCAGCTCGAAGGCGGCGTGCGGATCGACCCGGTGGTCAGCGTGGCGATCCGCAGCGACGGCACCGTGGAGGACGTGGTCATCGTGCGCTCCAGCGGCCGCCCGGACATCGACGAGGTGGTGCGCCGCATCGTGCGCCTGAACGCGCGCTACGCGGCGTTCCCGCCCAACGTCGCCGCCCAGTACGACGTGATCGAATTGCGCCGCGTATGGAGCTTCGCCGGCGTGCTGCGCCTGCAGGAAGAAGTGCGCTGACGCCTGCGGCCAGCATGCGCCGCCCCTTATGGCTGACTTGAACCGGCCATTTGACGTGCATTAAAGCCGATATGGGTAAGCGGCTTACCCTGACTCTGATTGCCAGAGGCTGGCAGCACATATCGACAGGCAACCATGCATGCTTCCACGACGCAATTCACGGCGCGCGCGTTGCCCAGGGCGCACGCGCTCGCCCTCGAGCTCGCCCTAACATTCGTCCGCGCCCTGGCCCTCGTCTGCGCGCTCGTCTTTGCGCTCTTGTGGGCGGCGATGCTCGCCGGCTGTTCGCACGGCATCCAGTTCCGCTCCCAGGACGGGGCCGCGAACGAGCCCGCGCCGCCGACCGAAATGATCACGGAACAATTGATCGCAACTGAACGGCAGCAGTACCGGGAGCAGGCCAACCAGGACCTCGACCGCCTGCTGGTGCCGGACCCGCCGCCGTACGCCATCGGCGTGGGCGACATCCTGTCCATCGTCGTTTGGGACCACCCCGAGCTCACCGGCACGCTCGTCACGTCGTCCGCCCCCGACCCCGTGGCGGCGGCCGCGGCCACCGCCACGGCGGCGCCGCAGGGCTACGTCGTCGACCACCAGGGCCGCATCCAGTTCCCGCTGGCCGGCCTGCTGGTCGTCCAGGGCCTCACCGAGGAGGGCGCGCGCACGCTGCTCACCACGAAGCTGGCCAAGTACATCGCGCATCCGAACGTCACCCTGCGCGTGCAGGCCTACCGCAGCAA
Source organism: Massilia paldalensis (assembly GCF_044901715.1). NCBI lineage: Bacteria > Pseudomonadati > Pseudomonadota > Betaproteobacteria > Burkholderiales > Oxalobacteraceae > Massilia > Massilia paldalensis. Next base: position 73,232 of record NZ_JBJCIU010000009.1, on the reverse strand, counting down.
GCGCGTGTACATCGACGGCGAGGTCAAGGCGCCCGGCCTGCAGGCGATCAACGACATCCCGATGACGCTCGTCGAGGCGCTCAACCGCGCGGGCGGCCTGCTGCCCACGGCCGACCAGAGCCGCATCCTGATCGAGCGGGGGCAGGAACGCCACCTCATCAACCTGCGCGACCTGGTCCAGCGCAACATCAATCCCGGCCTGGTCATGCTGGCCCCGGGCGACGTGGTGCGCGTGCGCTCGCGCGACGAAAGCAAGGTGTTCGTGTCGGGAGAGGTCGTCACGCCCAAGGCGCTGACGATGCACGACGGCCGCCTGACCCTCAACGAGGCGCTGGGCGAGAGCGGCGGCATCAGTCCCCTGTCCGGCGACGCGCGCCAGGTCTATGTCGTGCGCAAGGAAACGGAGCGCACCCGCGTGTTCCAGCTTGATGCGCGCGTGGCCGGCTCGCTGGCGATGGCCGAGGCCTTCGAGCTGCGGCCCAAGGACATCGTCTACGTGGCGGCGACACCGCTGGCGAACTGGAACCGCAACCTGAGCCTGCTGTTCCCGGGCGCGCTCACCTCGGCCGTCAACGCGACCAACCGGCCTTGAGGGCTTGCAGTGCAAGGCGCGCTTCCAGTCTCCTTCGCCAGCCCCCTTCGCCAGTCCCTTTTCGCCAGTTCCCTTCGCCATGCATCACCGGAGCCAGCCATGACCACTCCCGGAGAACCGCAATCCCTGACGCCCGTCGTTCCCCGTCCACCGCTGTTGTCGGTGCCGTTCGACCCGCGCGTGGTCGACGGCCCGCAGGAAGAGCCGGCGTTCGACCTCAAGGGCTACCTGAACACGCTGTTCGACCAGCGCTGGCTGATCGGCGGCATCACGGCGCTGATCACGCTGGTGGCCGTGCTGTACGCCCTCGTCGCCAAGCCCGTGTACGAAGCGAACCTGATGATCCACGTCGAGGAGGAAAGCCCGAACGCCTCGAAGAACATCCTGAGCGAAGCGTCGTCGCTGTTCGAGACCAAGAAGGCGGCGATCGCCGAGATGGAGCTGCTGCGCTCGCGCATGGTGGTCTCGCGCGCCGTCGACAACCTGCGCCTGTACATCGACGTGCGGCCGAAGTACTTCCCCGTGGCCGGTTTCTGGTTCGCCAACCAGAACGGCGGTGCGCTGTCGCAGCCGGGCCTGTTCGGCTACGGCGGCTACGTGTGGGGCGGCGAAAAGGCCGAGGTGCCCCTGTTCGAGGTGCCCGAGGCCTGGCTGGGCCGCGAATTCACGCTGACGGCCCTGGGCCAGCAGCGCTTCCGCTTTTCCGGCGACGGCCAGCGCATCGTGTTCGACGGCGACGTGGGCCTGCGTTACCGCGTGCCCGTGCCCGAGGGCACCATCGAGCTGAAGGTCGAGCGCATGCAGGCGAACGCGGGCGCGCGCTTCACGCTGCGGCGCATGTCGCGCGTGGCCATGATCCAGGGGATCCAGAACGCGCTCATGATCACGGAGCAGGGCAAGCAGTCGGGCATCATCGAGGTCAAGCTGCAGGGCGAGGATGCGCGCCGCACGCACGGCGTGCTGAGCGAGATCGGACGGGAATACATGCGCCAGAACCTGGCGCGCAAGACCGAGGAGGCGGAAAAGTCGCTGGCCTTCCTGAACCAGCAGCTGCCCGTGCTCAAGCGCCAGCTGGAGCAGGCCGAGGACCGCTACAACCAGTTCCGCAACCAGCACGGCACCGTCGACCTGCAGGAAGAGGCGCGCATGAGCCTGGCGCAGGCGGCCGCGGCGCGCACGCGCCGGATCGAGCTGATCCAGAAGAAGACGGAGCTGCTGGCAAGGTTCACGGAAGACCATCCGATCGTGGCGGCCATCAACCGCCAGCGCCGCGAAGTCGATGCCGAGATCGCCGAGATCAATGCCCGCATCAAGTCGCTGCCCGCGCTGGAGCAGGACGAGACGCGCCTGACGCGCGACATCAAGGTCAATACCGACCTGTATACGGCACTGTCGAACACGGCCCAGCAGCTGCGCCTGATCTCGGTCGGACGCGTGAGCAACGTGCGCATGGTCGATGCGCCGATCCCGCCGGAAAAGCCGATCCGGCCGAACCGCCCGCTGATCGTCGCGCTGGCCGTCGTCACGGGCCTGTTCCTGGGCACGTTGCTCGCATTCGCGCGCAAGGCGCTGGCCGGCGGCATCGACGACCCGTACCGGATCGAGCGCCTGCTGCGCGCACGCGTCGTCTACGCCACCATCCCGCACAGCAGCAACCAGGACAAGCTGATGCGCAAGTCGCGCGGCGACGGCATCCTGCCGTTGCTGGCGCAGATCATGCCGGAAGACCCGGCGGTCGAGAGCCTGCGCAGCTTCCGCGCCGCGCTGCAATTCTCGATGCCCCATTTCCGCAACAATATCGTGATGTTCGCCGGTCCCACGCGGGGCTTGGGCAAGTCCTTCGTGTCGGCCAACTTCGCCGCCGTGATGGCGGCCAGCGGCAAGCGCGTGCTGCTGATCGACGCGGACCTGCGCAGCGGCCAGCTGCACCGCTACTTCGGCGTCAAGCGCGACCGTGGCCTGTCGAGCGCCATCGTCAAGGGCTCGCCGGCCAAGGACGTGATCCACCACGACGTCATCGAGAACCTCGATTTCATCCCGACCGGAGAACTGCCGTCGAACCGCTCGGAATTCCTGCTGCACCTGAACCTGGGGGGCCTGTTGCAGCAAGTGGCCTGCGGCTACGACCTGGTTCTAATCGATCCGCCGCCGCTGCTCGAGGTCGCCGACGCGCTGATCATCGGGGCCCACGCCGGCGCCGTCTTCATCGTGGCGCGCTCGGGCCGTACCAACGAGGCGGAGATCAACGAGTCGATCAAGCGCCTGAACCACGCCGGCGTGTCGCCCCAGGGCGTGCTGTTCAACGACATGGCGCCGCGCCTGGGCGCCTACGGTGCCTACCCGCGCTTCGGAATCGCCGGGCAGATCGGCTTGTCGAAGGCGTGAGCCGCACGTCGGCCGCAGGTCGGCTGCACGTGGGCCGCACCTGGGCATGTGGGGCGTGAGCCACGCGCCACCCGCGGTCGGCCGGCAGCGAACAGCGGGACGGGCCGCCATGCCCGCCCCGCTGTTCCGTCAGCGTCTTCCGCGCCATCCTATTTCGACGTGGCGGGCACGGTGCGGCGGCGTTGCGGCGCCTGCCGGAATAGGCCCTTGACGGCCCGGCGGATGCGGAAGGTGCGCGCTTCGAACAACAGGTAGCACAGCCAGGACAGCGCCACGATCGCCGCCAGCAGCCCGGCATACACGGCATAGTCGGCGGCCGCGTAGGGCGACAGGCGATCGCGGCCGATAGCCTGCCGGCCCAGGTGGCGCAGCAGCGCGATCAGCGGGATGTGCAGCACGTACAGCGTGAACGACATCTCGGCCAGCCAGTGGGCGCCGCGCGCGAGCAGGCGCCCAGCCGTGCCATGTTCGGCGTACGGCATCTGCAGCGAGGACAGCAGGGCCAACAGCGGCAGGCCGTAGGCCAGGTGCAGGAAGAAGGAGGCGGGTGCGAGGTCGTCGCCGCTGCCGCGCAGGCGGAAGACGACGGGAATGCCGACGGCCAGCACGAGCAGCAGGCCGCGCGTGGCCATGCCGCAGTCGATGCGGATGCGGGAGAACGCGGCGCCCAGCAGCCACAGCGCGAAGTACAGCGTGATGGGAAAGGGCAGCGCCGCGGCGATCGCGACGAGGGCCGTGGCCGCGGCCAGCCGGCCGGCGCGCGTGCCGGCCGCGAACGCCAGCAGCAGCAAGGGGAACTGGACGTAGTACCAGGTCTCGTTCGACAGGCTCCACAGCGCATAGTTGCCGGCGTACGGCTCCACCAGCACCGTCTGCAGGCCGGCCAGGTTGCCGGCGAAGCTGGCGATCGAATAGTCGTTCGCGGCCGAGAGGTCGGCACGGGCCGGGTCGACGGCGCCGACGATGGCGCCGATCGCCAGCATCAGCAACAGGGCCGGCACGAGCACGGTCCACAAGCGGGTCGCGCGGTCGATCGCATAATTGCGCAGCGCCCCCGGCTGGCCGAATTTGTCCAGCAGGCTGCCGCCGACCAGCCAGCCGCTGATGAGGAAGAACACGACGACGGCCTGGTGCGCGAACGCGGTGCAAAAGGCCAGCAGCTGGTAGGCCAGCGGCGGATCGCCCAGTTCGCGCAGGCCGGGAAACACCTCGGCGCGCAAATGGGCCGCCGCGACCTGCAGCGCCGCCAGTCCCCGCAACAGCGAGATCAGCATCGAGTGCGTGGAACCGCTGTCGAGCTGGCTGTGGCGCTGACAGCGGATGGCCGGAACGTGGAAGCTGCGCATGGTGTGTCTCCTGGTGTTGGTTGTTCGTGACATCGATGGATGACGTGCGCGGCGCTACCCGCAATGGTCCCAGGGGTAGGGAGCGGCATTGCCGGACAGGGCCAGTGCCACGGCGATCATCCAGCGGTTCAGGGGCGCATGTTCCACGACCCAGGCAAGGAGGCCAAAGGCGAGCAGCGCCGCCGTGGCCCCGGTCCCGACGGTGCGTGGCGGCGCGGGCGGCACGGCGGCCGTCAGGCGCAGTGCGCAGGCGAAGACGGCGGCGCCGATCAGCCAGCCGGCCGCCGCTTCCGCCCGCGTGTGCTCGCCGGCCCGCACGAGCGCCGCCGCCACGCCGGCCGCCAGCGCCAGCGCGGCCAGCGCCACGGCCGCGCGCACGCCCGCCGCGCAGCGCCCGGCCAGCAGCCAGCACAGGGTCGGGAAGGCTGCCGTGAAACCCGTCGCATGGCCGCTGACGGCCTTGAACTGCAGCGCGGGCCACCCCGTCGCCCAGCCGAGGAAGGCGATCTTGCTCGCCGCCACGACGGCGATCGCCAGGCCGAACACGAGCAGCCAGCCCGCGGCGGCGCGCCAGGCGCGGGCGGCGCACAGCCAGGCGGCGATGGCGCCGGCGGCCGGCAGCGTGAGGCCCAGGTCGCCGAGGTGGAACAGCGGTGGCAGGTAGATGGTCGCTTGCATGGCGTGGCGCGATGGGGCGCGATGTTGTGTATCGTGAATACTGTCCGCGACGCGCTAGCGGACGATGGCCGCCAGTGTGCGCGCAAGGATGCGCAGGTCGACCCAGAACGACCGTTCGCGCACGTAGCGCTCGTACCAGCACAGCTTGGCCGGCAGGATCGTGTCGAGGTAGGCGCGTTCCGGGTCCGCGGCCCGCGCCAGGATGTCGTTCTCGTCCTTGTACAGGATCGCCGCCCAGTCCGTGATGCCGGGCGCGACGGACAACACGGTGCGGCGCACGTCGGGCGGATAGCAGGCAACGTAGCGCGGCACTTCGGGACGAGGTCCGACGAGGCTCATGCTGCCCAGCAGGACGTTGACCAGCTGCGGCAGCTCGTCCAGCTTGCAGCGCCGCAGGAAGCGGCCGGCGCGGGTGATGCGCGAGTCGCCGCCCGTCGTCAGCTGGGGGCCGAGCTCGGCCCCGGTCACCATCGTGCGGAACTTCAGGATCTCGAAGGGCACGCCGTGCCGTCCCACGCGGACCTGGCGGAACAGCGCGGGTCCCGGCGAGTCGAGACGGATCCACAGCGCCAGCGCCAGCAGTAGGGGCGCGAGCAGCAGCAGGCCCGTGCCGGCCGCGGCGATGTCGAACAGGCGCTTGCTCATGCCGGCCAGCCGCCAGGGGTGGCGCGCGCGATCGTATCCGGGCCGGCATGGGGGCCTGTCTGCAGGTCACGATGCTCGCCGCTCGGCAGCAGCGCGCGCAGGGCGGCGATCACGCGGTCCTGGTCGGCATCGCGCATCTTCGTGTACAGCGGCAGCGTCAGCATGCGCGCATAGCAGGCCTCGGCCACCGGATAGTCGGCTTCGGAGAGGCGGCCGGCATCGCGCCAGTACGGCTGGCGGTGCAGCGGGATGAAGTGCACGCTGGTGCCGATGCCGCGTCTCGCCAATGCCTCGATCAGGACGTCGCGGCCCAGCGGGGCGCCGTCGTCGAGGCGCACCACGTACAGGTGCCAGGCGTGCGCGTCGCCGGCATCCCCGTCGGGCAGGGCGGGCAGGCGCAGCGGCAGGCCTGCCAGGCCCGCATGGTAGCGCGCGGCCAGCGCGGCGCGGCGGCGCGCGAAGCGCTCGATCTTGCGCAGCTGCTGGATGCCGATCGCCGAGGCGATGTCGGTCAGGTTGTACTTGAAGCCGGCGGCCACCACCTCGTAGTACCAGGCCGGAGTGCGCGAGGTGTAGCGGTCGAAGGCGTCGCGGCTGATGCCGTGCAGGCGCATCTGGCGCATGCGCTTCGCCAGCAATGGGTCGCGCACGGCGATCATGCCGCCTTCGCCCGTCGTCATCGTCTTGTTGGCGTAGAAGCTGAACACGGTGGCGTCGCTGTCCAGCGTGCCGACCAGGCGGCCGCGGTGGCGGGTCGGGAAGGCGTGCGCCGCATCCTCGACCACGAACAGGCCGCGGCGCCGCGCCAGCGCCAGTAGCCCATCCATGTCGCAGGCGAGGCCGGCGTAGTGGACGGGGACGACGGCGCGCGTGCGCGGCGTGATGGCGGCATCGACGGCCGCGACCGACAGGGTCATGCGCTGCGGCTCGACATCGACGAACACGGGCTGCGCGCCGAGGTAGCGTACGACTTCGGCCGTGGCGGTGAACGTCAGCGTCGGCACGATCACCTCGTCGCCCGGGCCGATGCCCAGGCTCTCCAGCGCCAGATGCAGTCCGGCCGTCGCCGAATTGACGGCGATCGCCTGCACGGGCGGCGCGTCGGCACCGGCCGTGCCCGCCGTGCCGGAGTGCGTGGCCAGCAAGGCGGCGAAGTCGTGCTCGAACTGGCGCGTCACGGGGCCGGTCGTGACCCAGCCCGAGCGCAGGCAGGCGACGACGGCATCGATCTCGGCGTCGTCGATGTCGGGCAGCGCGAAGGGCAGGAAGGCGGCGGTGTCGTCGCTCGTCGCCGCTGCGGCAGCGGCAGCGGGGTGCGGATGGTCAGCCATGGCGCGTGTCTCCAGCAAGGGCGTCCAGGAAGCGTCGTCCCAGGACCGGGTAGGTGTAGTGGGCAAGGGCGTGGGTGCGGCCGCGCCGTCCCAGCGCGGCGCGGCGCGCCGGCCCCAGCGCATGCAGGGCGAGGATGCCGTCGGCCACCGCGCGCGGGTCTTCCGGGGCCACGGTGAACCCGCAGCCCGCTTCCGCGACGGGATCGTTGCCGGCCTCGACGGCGTGAAGCACGGGCCGGCCCGCCATCATGTAGTCGATCAATTTATTGGGCGAGATGCCGAACCGGTACAGCGGCTGGCGCTGCCAGCCGATATAGGCGACGTCGAAGCGCGCCAGCAGGGCCGGCACCTGCGGCTTGGCGATGGCGTCGAAGAAGTGCACGTTGTCCAGCTCGAGCGCCGCGGCCTGGCGGGCCAGCGCGGGCTTCTCGGGACCGCTGCCCACCAGCACGAACGCGACGGGGCCGCCGCGCAGCCGGTCGGCCGCCGCCAGCAGCGTGTCCAGCGCGTTCGCGACCCCGTGCGTGCCCGCATAGCCGACCACGAGGCGCCCGGCCGCATGGAGCGCGTCCAGCGTCGCCGCCAGCGGCCCCGGCAGCGGCTCCGGCTCGGCCTGCCATTCGCCGGGATCGATGCCGTTCGGTACCAGGTGCAGTTTGTGCGGCGCCATCCCGTGCGCCTCCAGGTGGGCACGAACGCGGGGCAGGATCGAGACGATGGCGTCGGCGTGGCGGCAGGCCGCATCCTCCGCCGCCTGCAGCAGTGCGATGAACGGATGGCGCGGCGAATGGCCGCCCAGCTCCATCGGCGACAGCGGCCACAGGTCGTGCACTTCGTACAGCAGCCGCGCGCGCGCCAACCGGGCGATGCGCCGCGCCGGCCAGATATCGAGCGGATAGGTACTGGAGGCGATGACGGCATCCGGCCGCAGCGTCGCCGCCAGGTGGCTCGCGCAGCGCCACAGGCGCAGCACGAAGGCCAGCATATTGCGCACGCGCGCCGCGCCGTTGCCGTGGTAGGGCGGCGTCGCCAGCCACAGGTAGTTGATGCCGTCGATGTGTTCCAGCATGCGCGCGCGTCCCCGCATCGTGGGGACCTGGCGCCGCAGGTGCGATTCCGATGCCGCGACGATGGTCACGCGGTGGCCAAGGCGCACCCATTCGCGCGCCAGGTAGTAGGGGCGGAACTCCATGCCGTGGCGCACCGAGCCGGCGTAGTGGTTGACGAGCAGGATGTTCATGTTCTCCACGCCAGTTCCTCCGCCAGCCGCAGCATGTTGCAGCGGGTGTTTTCCAGCCAGTTGGTTTCCCACTGCACGGGATGGGTCAGCAGGCAGATGCGCTGGTGCCGTCCGAGCGCGTCGAACGGCGACAGCGGGTAGTAATAGACAGGGTAGGGGCGGTCGCTGATGTACAGGTCGAAATGGCGCAGCAGTTCGATGTCGTAGGATTCGCACTCGATGCCACAGCGGCGCCGCAGCGCGGGGTCGCGCAGCAGTTCGTGGTTGATCACTTGCAACCTGCGGTTGGCGAAGTCGCCGTGGCTGGCGACCGTGGTCATCGGCAGGCCGAACCCCTCGCGGATGCGGGTGAAATTGCGCACGAACAGTTCGCGGATCTCGGGAAAGCGCGCGCGCACGTCGTCGCTGCGGCGCAGGCGGTGGCGCTTGGCGAAGGTCGCCACTTCCTCGTAGTGGTAGCTGGCCTCGCCCCCGGCCGCCTCGATGGCGCGCATGAAGCCGTAGTCGAGCGTGCTCAGGCGGAAGTAATAGCTGGCGCCGACGCCGTGCCTGACTTCCAGGTCGAACATCTTGCGCGCCGTGCGCAGGTCGCTGTCGATGTCGTGGCGGTGCACCAGCACGCGCTCCGGCACGGCGCCCTCGCGGATCGCCCGGTAGAACGCGCGCACCGACATCTGGCGGTAGCCGGCCTGCGCCGCCCTGGCCAGCAAGGACTCGTACTCGCGCAGCCGCGACGGCATTAGGTAGTCCGAATACAGGCGCCTGCAGAACTGGGTGAAGAGCTTCGTCATCGCACGCTCGTCATCGCAGGCGGTAGGTCGCGCGGTAGGGCGCGAAACCGAGCATCGTCTTGAATTGCCGCAGTCCCGGCTGGGCGCCGAAGAAGGTGTCGTACATCACGTAGCGCACGTCGCGCCGCGCCAGCAGCCGGGTGACGATGTCGACGACGAGCAGGTGCATGATGCCGTCGTTGTTGCGCAGCCCCATCAATTGGGAAAAGGCGCTGAAGTTGCCGTAGCGGGCGATGTTGGCGTAGGCAACGAGACGTCCGTCCCGGTCCAGCACGCCGTAGTGGTCCCAATGGGGCAGGGTCTCGAAATGCGTCGTCTTTTCCAGGTAGTGGGCATCCATGGGCCGGCCCTGGCGCGTCGCCAGCGACGTGTTGATCGCGTGGATCTCGTCGGCATGCGCGTTGCGTTCGATCGGTCGGCAGGCGTAGCCGCGCGTGCCGGCCCGTTTCGCATGCCAGGCGCCGCGGTTCTTGCCCTGGATCGTGTCGAGGTAGGCGTCGCGGGCGGCGGCAGGCGGTCCGGCGAAGCGGTCGAGGTCGATCAGCGCGGCGCCCAGCGTCTTGTTGCCGATGATCCGGTAGCGCGGGTGCGGCTTGGTGAAGTAGCGGTAGGTGGCGGCGATGTCCGGCGCAAGGCGGGCGTCGAAGCACAGCTCGGCCGATGGCAGGCGCAGCAGCTGGCCCAGGGTGGAGACGTGGCGCAGGATGTCCATGGTCAGCTCCCTGCCGGCCCCGTGGCCGGCGCGGCGCTGCCGGACGCGGCAACGGGGCGGCGCGCCAGCAGGCCGTCGTAGAACGCGGCCAGCTTGTCGGCCTCGCCCAGCCAGTTGTAGCGCTGCAGGACGGCGCGCCGCCCGTTCTGCCCCATGCGCCGGGCCGCGTGCGGGTGGCGGCAGAAGTGGTCGATGGCCGCCGCGATCGCGGCCGGGTTGCGCGGGTCGACGCACACGCCGCAGCCGTTGCCTTCGACGATGTCCTGCCACAGCGGAAAGCGCGAGGCGATCACGGGCAGGCCGGCCGCCATGTATTCGAACATCTTGACGGGCAGGGCGTCGAGGTAGTTGGCGACGGGGTGCAGCGTGACGAGGCCCGCCAGCGCGCGCCGCATCACGGCGCGCACGCCGGCGCGGTCGACGTGGCCCAGCGCCTGCACGCGCCGCCAGCCGGGGTGGCGGGCCACCTCGCGCGCCAGGTCCGGTTCGGAGAACGTGCCGGCCAGCACCAGGCGGGCCGGCGACTCGAGCAGCGCGCAAGCCCGCACCAGCTCGCGGATGCCGCGGATCGCCGAGATGCTGCCCACGTAGCAGACTTCCGGCGCCTTCGCGTCCCAGTCGATGGGCGCATGGGCGTCCGGGGCGAATTCCTGCGGCACCGGATAGTTGTTGACGTCGACCACGTTCGGGTGGAAGCGCGCGAGGCGCGTGCGGATGAACGGCGTGGCCGCGACCAGGCCGTCGAAGCGGCGGCAGGCATGGCGCTGGTAGGCGTCGAAGGCGCGCGCCAGCAGGCGCCGCGACACGCCGTCCAGGTAGGGCTTGGCGAGCAGCTGGGCCGGCACGTCCTCGTGCGAGTCGAACACCACGCGCCGTCCCGCGCGCTTCAGGCGCAGGCCGGCCGGGATCAGCTCGGGATCGTGCAGGTGGTAGACGTCGCCATCGAGGCGCCGGGCGACGTCCAGCACCGCCTGCGTCGTGCGCACGATGCGGTTGAAGCGCCCGGGGCGGTGGCCCGCGTCGAGGATGCGGATGCCGTCGACGCATTCGTCGCCCAGGCCGTCGGCCACGACCAGAGTCACGTCGTGCCCGCGCTCGCCCAGGCTACGGCATTGCTTGACGAAGATCCGCGTGTCGTAGCGGGGATGGACCGAGGTCAGGTGGACGATAGTTGCCATGTTTCCTCTCGAACCGGTATTGCGAGTAAGCGCCGAGCGTGGCGCCGACCAGCATGTCGGTGAAGTAGTGGGACGACACCAGCAGCAGCAGGGTTACGCAGGCCAGCGCGAACCCGAGGATGAATTCGGGACGCCGCTGCCCCGCCATGAACTCCTTGAAGAACATCGGGATGGCCGGCAAGGCCGTGATCGCCAGCAGGTAGACGAAGCCGAACAGGCCCAGGTCCACCCAGGCCGACAGCACGTTGTGCGCGTAGTAGCCGGGGGCGTAGCTGGCGTAGGCGCCCATCAGCGGATGGGCGGCGATGGTCTGGCGGGCATACAGCGTCAGGTGGTGGCGCTTGTTGGCCGAGGTCGAGTGCGACAGGTCCAGCAGTTCGAGGATGCGGTTGTCCGGCAAGGTCGCGACGAGCGCGTCCAGGTGCGCGGCCAGCACCATGCCGGCCAGCGCGGCCAGGCCGACGAACAGCAGCTTGTGCCGCGACCAGTACAGTTCGACGATGGGAATGGCGAACAGCAGCGCGGCGAATTCGCTGCGCGCCGTGTTGACGAACAGCGTGGCGGCGCCCACCGCGTACAGCACGAGGCGCAGGGGCAGCGATCGCGTATGGGCCAGCACGGGCAGGAACGTCACCAGGTAGGAGCGCGAGAAGCCCTGGTAGGTGGCGAGGGCGTCGGCATCCTTGGCCATGCCCAGCGGGCCCAGGTAGAACACGCCGCCCGTCGAGAAGCTGAACACGATCGCGCTCATCGCAGCCAGGCTCGCGAGCCCCATGATGCGGAACTGGCGCTGGCCGAAGTCGATCAGGGAGAACAGCACGAAGGTGTTCACCATGAACAGGATGCCCAGCACGTGGTGGGCGACGATCGTGCGGTTGGCGCCGGCGGCGGCATTGACGGCGACGACGGCGAGGAAATAGACGTTGAACAGCCCGTAGTGCAGGTCGATCGAGGACAGGCGGCGCGGGTCGCGGCGCGTGCGGCGCAGCCAGGCGAGCATCAGCGGCAGCATGCACAGCAGCGAGACGGGCGAAAAATAGCCGCCCAGGAAGGCGCCCGTGGCGCCCGTGCCGAGCAGCGTGTGGTAATAGAAGAAACCGGGGAACAGCAGGAAGAACGCCGCGTTCAGCAGCAGCTGCTCGCGCGTCGTGGTGCCGTTGTCGTGGGTCGTCTTCATCTCAGCCCATTCGCGTATCGCGTGTTCGTGCCGGTCTGCGGGCTCATGCCGCGGCCAGGCGGTTTTGCGAAATCTGGTAGGACATGTGCAGGTACACCAGGTACAGCGCCGAGTAGCCGATCGTGTACCAGAGCACGTTCTGGCGCAGCGAACCCGGCGCGACGAAGGCGCACAGCGTCACGAGGAACAGGGTGACCTGCCACACGAGGTCGACCTTTTGCTTGCCGGCCACGAAGAACACATAGCTGAGCGGGCTGGCGATGAAATTCAGGAAGCACAGGGGCGCCAGGATCTGGGCCAGCTCGCCGGCCGGCCGCCACGACGCGCCGAAGACCCAGGCGAACAGGTCGGGCGAGAACAGCAGCAGCACGAGGGCCGGGCCCAGGCCGAGCAGGGTCAGGGCCTTGAAGGTATGGCGGTAGGCGTGGCTGCAATGGCCCAGCGTCTGGAATTCGTGTACCGACTCGCGCTTGAACACCTCGAGCACCGACGCCGCCAGCAGCGATACGGGGGCGGCCAGCACGCGCTGCGTCAGCGCGTACAGGCCGGCCGCCAGCACGCCGTGGCGCACGCCGATCAGGAACAGCGGCATTTGCCCGACGAAGGCATTGAGCAGGTTCGAGGGCAGCGAATAGCGCCAGAACTTCTGGTGGCGCACCAGGTAGGCGCGCTCCACGTGGCTCAGGTGCAGCGCCAGGCGCGGACGCGGCGGGCGCAGCAGGATGGTGGCGGCCACCAGCCCGGCCGCCAGCCCCACCAGTTGTCCGGCCAGCAGGCCCGCCTCGCCGGCGCCCAGCCATAGCAGCAGCTGGGTCAGGGCAATGGTGGCGGCGCCGATGATCTTGGCGCGCGCCGCCTTGCCGAACGCCTTGTGCGACGTCGCGTAGGCCAGCGTGGTCTGGGTGGTGGCGGTCAGCCAGGTGCCGATGCCGACGATGGCCAGCGCACCCCAGGACTGGTCGTGCAGGGCCGGCAGGCCCGCCGCATGGGCGGCCAGCGCGCACAGCGAGACCAGGATCGCCGTGACGGTGGCCGAGTACTGCACGACGGTGAAGCAGACGCGCTGCTGCTCGACTTCGTGGTCGAGGATCATCGCCGTCTCCAGGCGCAGCGTGGCGGCGATGGCGGACACGGCGACGGCGCCCAGCCAGACCGCGAACGCGCCGAGCTCGCTGGGCGTGCACATGCGCGTGATCAGCGGCGCGGCCAGCAAGGGCATCGCCTGGGCGCCCAGGGCGCCGCCCAGGACGGTGCCGACGTGTCTCCAGTAGCCGGGCTGGCTCATGCCTGGGCAGCCCGGCGCGTGGGCGCATCGTCGCGGACGGCGCCGGCCCTGCCGCGCACGCCCACCGCGTCGAGCAGGGCCGTGCACACGGCGCGGATGTCCTCGTCCGGCAGGTAGGGGCCCATCGGCAGGCTCAGCACCTTGTCGCACAGCGCCTGCGCCACGGGGCAATTGGCGCCGGGATCGAGGTGGACGTAGGCGGGCTGCAGGTGGGCGGGCACGGGATAGTGCACGACGCTGGGGATGCCGGCCGCCTGCAGCGCCTGCTGGACGGCATTGCGGTCTTCGACCAGCACCGTGTACTGGGCCAGCGCGCTGCTGCGGTCCCCGGGGCGCGCGATGAGGCTCACGCGGCCGCCGAGCAGCGCGTCGTAGGTGGCGGCGGCGCGGCGGCGCTGCGCCAGCTCCCAGTCGAACAGTTCGAGCTTGGCCAGCACGATGGCGCATTGCAGCGTGTCCATGCGGCCGCCGACGCCGACGCGGGTATGCACGTAGCGGCGGCTCTGGCCGTGCACGCGGATCTCGCGCATGGCGCGCGCCAGCAGCTCGTCGTTGGTGAACAGGGCGCCGCCGTCGCCGTAGCAGCCGAGCGGTTTGCTGGGAAAGAAACTGGTGCAGCCGACCGTCGACAGGTTGCAGCTGCGCGCCCCGCGGTAGGTGGCGCCGAAGCTTTGGGCCGCATCCTCGACGACGGCCAAGCCATGGCGCTCGGCGACGGTATTGATCTCGTGCATGTCGGCCGGTTGGCCGTACAGCGACACGGGCAGGACGACGCGGGTGCGCGGCGTGATGCGTTCCTCGACCAGGCTGGGATCCAGGTTGCCCGTGCGCGGATCGACGTCGACGAACACGGGCACGGCGCCCAGCAGCGCGACGACTTCGGCGGTGGCGATGAAGGTGAACGGCGAGGTGATCACCTCGTCGCCGGCCTGCACGCCCAGCGCCATCAGGGCCACCAGCAGCGCCTCGGTACCTGAAGCCACCGTGATGCAGTGGCGCGCGCCCGTATAGGTCGCCAGGCGCTTTTCCAGTTCCGCGACTTCCGGGCCCATGATGTACTGGCCGTGGTCGAGCACCTCCTGGATGCGCCGGTCGATCAGGCCTTTCGAGGCGTGGTATTGGGATTTGAGGTCGATGAATTCCATGGCGATGAAATGGGCTGAATGCGGTGGGCTGGATGCGATGGGCTGGATGCGATGGCGGCGCGATGGCTAGTCAGAGTTCGAGGGTGGCCGGCAGCTGGGTGCAGGCGCCGTCGATGACGAGATAGAGCTCGCCAGTATGGGGACAGACGGCCTCGCCGTTGCCGCGCAGGGGGAGTGGTAGGCGCTCGCCGAAGCGGCTGATCCAGCCGACTTGGCGCGCCGGTATGCCCACGACCAGGGCGAAGTCCGGCACATCACGCTTGACGACGGCGCCGGCGCCGACAAAGGCATGGCGCCCCACCGTGACGCCGCACACGATGGTGGCGTTGGCGCCGATGCTGGCGCCGCGCCGCACGAGCGTGCGCCGGTATGCGTCCTTGCGCACGATGCCGGCGCGCGGGTTGTAGACGTTCGTGAAGACCATGCTGGGTCCGCAGAACACCTCGTCCTCGAGCGTCACGGCATCGTAGACGGAGACGTTGTTCTGGATCTTGACGCCGTTGCCGATGACGACGTCGTTGGCGACGAAGACGTTCTGGCCCAGCGAGCAGCCGGCGCCGATGCGGGCGCCGCCGCAGACGTGGCTGAAATGCCAGACCCGGGTGCCGGCGCCCAGCACGGCGCCGGCATCGACGATGGCGCTGGGGTGGACGGCGGGGCTTGCCGCCGTGCCTTCCGCTTCACTTGGCGCGATGAGCCGTTCGTTCATGCTCATACCTCCAGCGGCAGGGCTACGCGGCGGCCGTCGCGCGCGGACTGATAGGCGGCGACCAGCACTTCCAGCGACTTCAGGCCTTCGCGGCCATCCGTCTCCGGCTCCGCCTCGCCGCGCAGCACCTTGATGACGTTGTCGTAGTACAGCGGATGGCCGAAGCCGTAGACGGAGGTGGTCTGGTAGCTGGCGTCCGCGACGAGCAGGTCGTCCGGATCGGGCCGCGCGAATTCCCACTGCTGGATCTCGTTGACGGCCACGCCGCCGATGCGCACGGTGCCGTGCTCGCCCAGGACCGTGATCGATCCTTCCATATTGCGCGGATAGGTCAGCATGGTGACGTTCATCGAGCCGAGCGCGCCGTTGCGCCAGCGCAGGCTCATCACGCCTGTGTCCTCGACCTCGATGTCGCGCGCCAGCGTGGCCGTATAGGCCTGCAGGCTCTCGACGGGGCCGACGATCCAGTCGATCAGGTCGACGTAGTGGCTGGCCTGGTTCATGAAGGCGCCGCCGTCGAATTCCCAGGTGCCGCGCCAGCGGGCGCTCTCGTAGTACTCGGGCGGGCGGGTCCAGAAGACGTTCAGGTTGACCATGTAGATGCGGCCGAAGCGTTTCTTCTCGACGGCCCGCTTGAGCAATTGCAGCGTGGCGTTGCGGCGGTTCTGCTTGACGACGAACAGGCGTACCCCGGCGGCATCGGCGGCCGCCACCATGCGCTTGCCGTCTTCCCAGCGCGTCGCCATCGGCTTTTCCGTGACGACGTGGCGGCCGGCCGCGGCGATGCGCATGCTCTGCTCGGGATGCAGTCCGGACGGGGTGGTGACGACGACCGCGTCCGCATCCGCCTCGCGCAGCAGCGCATCCAGGCTGGCATAGGGGGCGGCGCCGGTGGCGCCCGCGGCGCGGTCGAGGGCGCGCGCGTCGACGTCGCACACGGCGACGAGTTCGGCCCGCTCGTGGTGGCGGCGCAGGGCATCGAAGTGGTTGCCCGCGATGCGGCCGCAGCCGACCAGGGCGAAGCGGACCTTGCGGTCGGTGATGGGCGCGGGATAGTGGCGCATGGTGTCTCCTCAAGCCTTGACGATGTTCGGCAGCGCGGCCGGGTAGACGCCGCGGGTATCGACGATCAGCGGCGCGTATTCGCGGATCAGCCCGTAGTCGAAGGCGCTGTGCGCGGTGGCCAGCAGCACCACCTCGTAGGACGCGATGCTGGACGGGGTCAGGGCCACGCTCTTCAGGTCGAAGCGGTGGCCGCGCATGCGCGGAAAGACGGGCACGTGCGGGTCCGCATAGTCCACGTGGGCGCCCTTGTCGCGCAGCAGCTCCATCAGTTCGACGGACGGCGATTCGCGCGTGTCGTCGATGTCCTTCTTGTAGGCGATGCCCAGCACCAGCACGCGGCTGCCCATCACGGACTTGCCGCGCCCGTTCAGGGCGTCGGCGATCTTGCCCATCACCCAGTGCGGCATGTCGCTGTTGATCTCGCCGGCCAGCTCGATGAAGCGGGTGTGCAGGCCGTATTCGCGCGCCTTCCAGGTCAGGTAGAACGGGTCGATGGGGATGCAGTGTCCGCCCAGGCCGGGACCGGGGTAATAGGGCGTGAAGCCGAAGGGCTTCGTGGCGGCCGCCCGGATCACCTCGTGGATGTCGATCTGCATGCGGTCGGCGATGATCTTCATCTCGTTCACCAGGCCGATGTTCACGGCGCGGTGGATGTTTTCCAGGAGTTTCGTGAGTTCCGCCGCGCGCGTCGAGCTGACGGGGACCACGCGGTCGATCGCGGCTCCGTACAGGGCGATGCCCGCTTCCAGGCAGGCGGGGCTGGCGCCGCCGCACACCTTCGGGATCGTGCGGGTGTGGAAATGGGGATTGCCCGGGTCCTCGCGTTCCGGCGAGTACACGAGGAAGACGTCCTGGCCGACGACGAAGCCGCGTGCTTCCAGGCGCGGCTTCAGTTCTTCGTCGGTGGTGCCGGGATAGGTCGTGCTCTCCAGCGACAGCACCTGGCCGCGCCGCATGAAGGGCAGCAGGGCGTCGGCCGTGTCCAGCACGAAGGACAGGTCGGGTTCGCGGTAGGCGTTCAACGGCGTCGGCACGCAGATGACGAGGGCGTCAGGCTCGCCCGCCCGGGTGAAGTCGGTGGTGGCCTCGAAGCGCTGTTTGCGGGCCCGCGCGACGTCGGCGGCGGCGATGTGGCGGATATAGCTCTCGCCGCGGTTCAACTGCTCCACCTTGGCGGCGTCGATGTCGATGCCGAGCACGCGAAAGCCTGCCTCGGCATAGCGCAGCATCAGCGGCAGGCCCACGTAGCCGAGGCCGACGATGCCGATAACGGCGCTGCGCTCGCGCAGTCTGCGGGTGAGCTGGTCCAGGAGTGCGGTCTTGCTGGCGTCGCGCATGAAAATCCTCGTCGGTGGTTGCTGGGGACGGAAGGTGCCGGGCTGGTGTCAGATGCGGAAGGGCACGAACTTGCGGATCAGGCCCAGGCGCTGCGGCTCGGGCGCCGCGGCGGGGGTGGGCGCCGGCGCGGCCGGCACGGGTTGCGGGTTGTATTCGGTGACGATGGCCTTGACCATCGATTCGATCATCGGCCGCTCGTGGGTCTCGCAGGCCATCATCAGGCAGGTGATGAAGGTGTCCAGCACGCTCGGGTGCAGCGCGCTCTCCTTCATGCGCATGATGCGCGGGTGTTCGCTGGGGAAGACCTCGCCGTCGGTCAGCAACTCCTCGTGCAGCTTTTCGCCGGGGAACAGGCCGATGGTGCGGATCTCGATGTCGCCGCCAGGGTTCTGCGGCGTCTTCTCCGACAGGCCGGACAGGGCCACCAGCGTGCGCGCCAGGTCGACGATCCTGACGGGCTCGCCCATGTCGAGCACGAACACGTCGCCGCCCTTGGCCATGGCGCCGGCCTGGACCACGAGCTGGACCGCCTCGGGAATCAGCATGAAGTAGCGCGTGACGTCGGGATGGGTGATGGTCAGCGGCCCGCCGCGCGCGATCTGGCGCTGGAACAGGGGGATCACGGAGCCCGACGAGCCCAGCACGTTGCCGAAGCGGACCATGCAGAAGGTGGTGTCGGCACCGCGCGCCGCCGCGGCCTGGAAGATGAGCTCGGCGATGCGCTTGCTGGCGCCCATGATGTTGGTCGGGCGCACCGCCTTGTCGCTGGAGATCAGCACGCAGGTATCCACGCCGTGGCGGGCCGCCTGGCCGGCGATGACCTGGGCGCCCACCACGTTGTTGCGCAGGCCTTCGACGATGTTCGCCTCGACCAGCGGCACGTGCTTGTAGGCGGCGGCATGGTAGATCGTGTCCACGGCGCCGCCGTGCAGGATGCGTTCGACGAGGCCGGCATTGCAGACGGAGCCCAGGTGGGCCTCGACCGGCACGTCGGGAAAGCGCGTGGCCAGTTCCTGGCGCACCGTGTACAGGGCGAATTCGGAGTGGTCCAGCAGGTGCAGGCGCGCCGGGCCGAGGGTGACGATCTGGCGGCAGAGCTCGCTGCCGATGGAGCCGCCGGCGCCCGTCACGAGGACGGTCTTGCCCCGCACGCAGCGCGCGAACAGGTCGAGGCGTGGCGGCACGGGCGCACGGCCCAGCAAGTCCTCGAACTTGATTTCGCGGATGCGCGCGCGGGGCGGTGCCTTGTCGTCGGCGGCGTCCACCAGGCGGCCGAGGATCTTGGCGCCGACGCCGGCATGGGCCAGGCGTTGCATGATGTCGCGCAGGCGCTCGGGCGGCGCAGTGGGCAGGGCGATGACGACGGCGCGGATGCCCATGGCGGCCACCGCCTCGGCCAGCCGGGCGGTGGGGAACACGCGCAGTCCGGCGACGTTGCGTTCGGCCAGGGCCCGCTTGTCGTCGAAGAAGCAGACGGGGCGATATTCATCGCTGCCGCGCATGGCCCGCGCCAGGCGTGCCCCGGCATCCCCGGCGCCATAGATGGCGACGGTTTCGGCCTGGCTGTCGGTGGCATCCTGATGGTTGCGCAGGAAATTGCGCATGCCGATGCGCGAGGCAATGACATAGGAAAAAACGATGAACCAGTAAATGGCCAGGGCACTGCGCGGAAACCGTTCTTCCTTGATGACGAACATGGCGACATAAGCGCACAGGATGGCGATTGCCAATGCGATGCCGGTCACGCTCAATAAACGCTGATCGATGAAACGGATGACGGCGCGGTATAAATCGGAAATGGAAAAGGCGGCAATGGTGACCACGGCCACCAATACATAGGAGCCGGGTCCGAAATTGGCGGCGAGTTTCAGGTCGCCGCCGCGCAATAGCATGGCAATCAGGAAGCAGCAGGGCAGCGCGATTAGGTCCGCCCCGATCATCAGCGCGATTTTCGTCCTGCGATGCAGAGAGACCAGCCTGCGACAGAAATGACCGATAAGCGTCTGATTTGGCATGATTCTGAAACGCTGCGTGGGTTGGCGAATGAAATCGTGACGACGAAATCCATCGGTCGGCAGGCGTCGAAAAGGGCTTTTCTTATTGATGAGAAATTATTTAAATTAGGATGTGATATGGCACTGTTTAGATTGCATATTGCTGAGTAAGTTTATTATCTCGGCGACTATGAATCGTGGGTTTGACTGTGCTCAACCGCATAGGCGGAATTAATCGCGAGTTTTAATTAGATGAAAATAGGAAATTAAATAGCGGAATTTAATTCCGCTAAATAAATGCGTGCGCGAAGCACGGCGCGTCGGCAGAGTCGGGCGCGACGGCGCCCGCCTCTGGCGCGGCATGGCGGGGGCAGGAGAGGAGGGAGGCGCTCCCGGCAGGGCGCCGGGAACGGGGGGCGGATCAGGTGCCGCAGTTCAAGCGCCGCCGGGATGGCCGGGGCGGGGCTGGGGCGCCATCGGCGGCACCACGATGTCGTCGTTCAGGCGCAGGAACTTGAAGCCGGCGAGCTGCGTCCCGTTCTTGCCTTCCTGGCGGATGCGTTCCTCGCGTGCCGTGGCCCGTGCGATGTAGGCGTCGAACGTCTCTTCGCGCACCTGCGGTTCGGACGAATGCAGGAAGTGCGGCTGGCCATCGGCGCCCAGCACCACCAGGCCCACGTGCGAGGCCCAGAACTCGCCGTTGCGGGTCGAGATGACGTTGACGAAATCGCCTTCGCGCAGCCGGCCCGCGACGGCCGCCACCCGCTCTTTCGGCACATAGGCCTGGCGGCTCGATTCGACGGGGATGCTGGCGTCCGTGTGGTGGCGCGTCTTCAAAAAGCGCGCGCGGTCGATCGTCATGGCGTAGACGGGACCATCCGCGCCGGCCAGCTCCGCGCTGACGTCGGTGACGAGCCAGCGGTTGGCCACGTTCCAGTCCATCTCCGTGTAGTGGTTGCGGGTGGCGACGCCGATCACCCCGTCCCGGTAGCGGATGCGCTGCAGCATCCAGAAGAATTCTTCCCAGGACTGCGACAGCGCCATCGCATAGGTGTGCTCGGCGAACACGACGCAGTCGCCGTGGTCGAGGCTGAACATGGGCAGGTCGTCGTGCACCTCGAACGGGAATTCGCCCAGCAAATTCAGCCGGTAGGGCTGGCCGATGTTCTTGCGGCCGATCGCCGCGATGCGCTTGCGCAGGTCCGGCTCCTGCGTGTGCACCCAGGCCACGTAGCGGCCCGCCTCGACGGGCGTCATCTGGTAGATCTGCTTGCGCAGGATGGTGTCGAGCGGGACGTCAGCGCCGGCCAGCGATGGCGGGGAGAACGGCGACGCGGGCGACGCGGGCGACGCGGGCGGCGCGGAGGTGCTGGCGCAGCCGGACAGCAAGGCAGCCGCGAGCAGGGGGCAAGACAGGACGTGGCGCATGGCGGATTCCCGTGACGATGGAGTCCCTACGCTAGCGCGCCGCGACGCTGTTTTCAAAATGAAAATTGTTCGGTCACCCATGACCTGTTGTTATTCCCGCAAGGCAAACATTCCTTAGGGTTATGGATTGTTCAACACTACTCATTATCCAACGTCTTGACAGTCATCAATACTGTATCTGCGACGGGGGTACACCCGTCCGGACAACGATAAAGATCGGGAGAGAACGATGTTGAAACAGAAGCCGCTGGCGGCCGCTGTCTCGCTGGCACTGCTGGGTGCAGCGACCGCGACGACGAGCCTGTCCGCGCTGGCCCAGGAAGGGGCCGGCAGCACGCCGATGCAGACCGTGGA
Source organism: Massilia paldalensis (assembly GCF_044901715.1). Lineage (NCBI taxonomy): Bacteria > Pseudomonadati > Pseudomonadota > Betaproteobacteria > Burkholderiales > Oxalobacteraceae > Massilia > Massilia paldalensis. The sequence goes on along the minus strand of NZ_JBJCIU010000009.1, from coordinate 51,839 downwards.
GGTGAGCGGGATCCGCGCCTCGATGGCCAAGTCCCTGAACGTCAAGAAGAACTCGGCCGCGAACGTCGAGGTGATCACGGCGGAAGACGTGGGCAAGATGCCGGACAAGAACCTGGCAGACTCCCTGCAGCGCCTGGCCGGCGTTGCCGTCCGCACGGACTACGACGAGGCGGAAAAGGTGGCGCTGCGCGGCACCAATCCGGACATGACCCTGATCCTGTTCAATGGCCACGCGATCGCCGGTGCCGACTGGTACGTGGGCGACCAGGCCTCGGCCAGCCGCTCGACCAGCCTGTCGCTGCTGCCGTCCTCCGTGCTGAACCAGGCCCAGGTCTACAAGACCTCGTACGCCGACCTCGTCGACGGCGGCCTGGCCGGCACCATCAACGTCACCACCCGCAAGCCCCTTTCCGCCAAGGAGAAGATCTCGGGCGTCGTCAGCGCCGGCGCCTCCTACGTGACGCTGCCCGGCAAGACGGCGCCCGACCTGGACGCCCTCGTCAACTGGAAGAACGACGCCAACACCTTCGGCTTCTTCGTGCAGGGCTTTTCCAACAAGCGCTACATCCGCCGCGATTCCGTCTCGCGCCTCGCCTACGGCACCAGCAGCGGCTGGGACATCATCAACACGGCGACGATGAAAGGCATCACCGACGCCTCGCTGGCCGGCACGGGCCTGAAGGCGGCGGACCTGAACGGCGTGCGCATGCCGGGCTCGATGAGCACGGAGTTCGTCGAGGGCGTGCGCGACCGCAAGGGCGGCATGATCTCGCTGCAGTTCAAGCCGAACCAGGACATCGACGTGAGCCTGACGGGCTTCCATGCGAAGATGGACACCAACAACTACGGCCGCCTGAAGGCCGGCGCCATCTACAGCATGCTGCTCGGGAAAGCCTCGCTGGCGGACGGCGCCACCGGCGCCACGGCGCCCAACACCAGCTCCAACGGCCAGCAGGTGTATGCCTCGATCCGCAATCCCGTCATCGTCAACGAGACGACGATGTACGGCGACACGCTGCGCGTGCTGAAAAGCGCCGACATCGTGTTCCCCGACGGGACCACGCCGCAATACATCGGCAACTCGGAAGGCTTCTACCGCGACGGCGCCAGCGCCACCAGTTCCTTCCTCGACCTGGACGGCAAGTGGCGCGTCAACCAGGACTTCACCATCAAGACGCTGCTGTCGACCACGCGCGGCGTCGGCAAGACCGATGCCGACCAGGGCCTGACCTATGCGCGCTTCGGCACCGGCGTGTCGTATGCGCTGGGCGACGTCCACGATGCGCCCTACGTCCAGTACCTGGGTACCGGCATCAAGCCGGACCAGCTGGTGGTGCGCACCATCTCGGGCCTGAAGTCCGTCGACAAGGAGCACAGCGCGCAGCTCGATGGCGAATACCGCCTGCGCGAAGGGCAGGGCTGGGGCTGGATCCAGTCGGTCGAGAGCGGCGTGCGCTTCGCCGACCACCGCCGCGACAGCGAACGCCGCTATCCGGCCTACCGCAGCGCCGACCTGGGCGCGGGACCGTCGTCCAGCATTCCCTGGCCCGGCGATTTCGGCGCCGACCTGGGCGGCCCGGCCGGCTGGGACAACACGGGCTATACCTTCGCGCCGGAAGACCTGAAAGCCTATTTCGCCGCGAACACCAAGGCCACCAGCGACGACTTCGAACGCCTGATCCGCTCCGAGCTGCACGTGCGCGAGCGCCAGAGTTCGGCCTACGTGCAGGCCAACTACGAGCATGACCGCTGGTCCGGCAACGTCGGCTTGCGCTTCGTGCAGACGCGCGTGAACGCGGACATCCCCACGCCGATCCCGGCCGGCGCCTGCGTGCGCGCGGCCCCCGGCCAGCCGGCAATTCCGTGCGCCGCGTATCCGGGCGCGATCACGAATGCGGGCGACCTGCAGCCCTACTACGACAACCAGGCCGCCACGCCGTTCAATCCGCTGGCCGGCAATACCTATTACTTCACGAAGAGCGACCGCCGCTTCAACAACTGGCTGCCCAGCCTGAACGCGCGCTACGAGATCACGAAGGACATGCTGCTGCGCTTCGGTGCCAGCCGCACCATCGGCCGCCAGAACTACAATATCGTCGGCGCCGGCTTCGGCACCCCGTCGTGCGATGCGCAGGGCTGCAAGGTCACGGGGCCGAACCCGGACCTGAAACCCCTTACCGCGGACAACCTGGACCTGTCGTGGTCGTGGTACTTCGCGACCCGCTCGCTGGTGTCGGCCAACGTGTTCTATTCGCGCATCGACGGCTACGCCAAGACCGGTTCCAGCGGCGGCACCACGATCGAGCTGTACGATTCAGCCTCGCAGTCGCTCAAGACCTATGCGGTGAACACGTCGTCGCAGCAGGGCGCACGCATCGCCGGCCTCGAACTGCAGTACGAGCAGCCGTTCGGCACGACGGGCTTCGGCTTCACCAGCAACGTCAGCCGCGCCCACACCAAGGTCGACGACGGCCGGCCGATGGTCGGCGCCTCCGAGTGGGCCGCCAACCTGGGCGGCTACTACGAGAACGACAAGGTATCGCTGCGCCTAGTGGCGAACTACCGTAGCGAATACGTGAACAGCACCACGGCGCCGGCGCCGACGGCGAACAGCCAGGGCCTGACCAGCATCAACGGCGTGCTGATGCCGGCGGCGCCGACGATGGCCGCGCCCGTGACGACGCTGGCGTTCAACGCGGCCTACAACTTCACGCCGAACCTGACGCTGACGTTCGACGCGACGAACCTCACCAATGTCAAGCGCGCCTATTACCGCTACAGCGAGGAAGAACAGCAGAAGCTGGACGTGAGCGGGCGCCAGTTCTACGTCAACCTGAAGTACCGCTTCTGATGCACCACTTCTGATGCACCGCTTCTGACCGCCGCGAGGCGTCGAACGATGGGGGGCTGCGGCCCCCTTTTTCCGTTTTGCGGAAGCCGCTTGTAGGACGGCATGCCGAGACACAAAAGTGTGTGCGGCAGCTAACGGTCGCGTCGCGGACGCGGCCTTACGATGGAGGCGTCGAGTGAGGCAACAGCGCCACCGCAGTTGCCAACTACCCCGACAGGTCAGCCGGTCGCCTCGAGGATCGGCACCAATTTCGCGTGACGGCGCCGCCTGGAGCGAGCGCCGCACCCATCGGAAGCGGAGGTTGTCCATGTCCATTGCAACGACGAGCCATCCACCGAAGCACCTCGTGCGCGAGTATCTCGAACGCCGTGCCAAGGACCCCACACCGCCACCGACGCCGGAAGAAATCCGGCGCCAGCTTGGTTGGGGGATGCTGATGGATGGCGACGACAAGCTTGGCGCCTCGCGCTCCTGAACACAGCGCTTTCATTACAGAGGAGAACTCCATGACCGCCAAGATCGGCAGCAAGCACGTGGCACAACACCGCGGCAAGAAGGAACGTGCGAAAATCCGCAAGACGAATATCGCACGCGAGGCCGTCAAGCAGGCCGAGGCCCGCGCCAAGTACCGCAACCAGCCGAAAGGCCAGGCCCAGCGCCAGCAGGCCGCGAGCGCACCGGCCGCCTGACCCGCCCCGGTCTTTGCCTGAAAGCCCGCCGCGTCCACGCGGCGGGTTTTTTTTCGTCCCGTTCCACCGTCCTTCCCCTGCCTGCGCCCGTTTTCCCTTCCGTTCACCGGTTCGTCCGCCGTTCACCGGCCCCATCCCGCCATTCGCCGAAAAGCGCTTTGCGCCGTCGCGGCGCTGCCGTATCGTTGCATCCATCGACAATGACGACGAGGTGAACATGAAAAGCGAAGCGTCCTATCACTTGCGGCGCCAGGTGCTGTGGGGCCTGCTGCTGGTCGGCCTGGGCGTGGCCTTCCTGCTCGACCAGCTGGGCAAGCTGGAGATCAGCGAGCTGTGGCATTATGCGCCGCTGCTGCTGGTCGTCGTCGGCATCAACCAGACCATCGGCTACCCGAGCGCGCGCGAATTCTCGAACGGCTTGTGGACCGTGTTCATCGGCCTGTGGCTGTTCGCCGTGTTCGAGGGCCTGTGGGGCCTGACGTTCGGGAACAGCTGGCCGCTGTTCATCATCATCACCGGCATCACGATGGCCGTGCGGCCCATCGCCGAGCGTCGTTTCAGGGGAGGCAAGGGCCATGAATGAGGACACCAAGGGAGCGGCAGGCGCCGCCGGCGCGCCGGCGCACAACGCGTCGAGCCAGGTGATCCTCGGCCTGCTGGTCGTGGGCCTGGGCGTGCTGTTCCTGCTCGATAACCTCGACATCGTCGAATTCCGCCACGCGATCGGATTCTGGCCGCTGGTCTTCATCATCGGCGGTTCGATGATCCTGTTCGGTAACGGACCGCGCAGCGGCAGCTACGTCGGCGCCGTGCTGGTGGCCGTCGGCGTGCTGATGACGGTGAGCCGCATGGGCTTCTTCTATATCAGCTGGGACACGCTGTGGCCATTGGCGCTGATCGCGCTGGGCGGCCTGGTGCTGTACCGCTCCGTGGGGCCGGGCCGCGTCGATCGCGTGTCGCTGGCCAAGGGGCCGGACGGCAGCACAGCGCATGCCGACGACGTCGTCGACATCGTCGCCGTGCTGGGCGGCTTCGAGCGCAGCGTGGGCAGCAAGGATTTCCGCGGCGGCGAGATCACGGCCATCATGGGCGGCTGCATGCTCGACCTGCGCGACGCGGCCATCGTCAAGGAGGCCGTCATCAACGTCTTCACGATCTGGGGCGGCATCAACATCCGGGTTCCGCCCGACTGGACCGTGGTCCTGAACGGCACGCCCGTGATGGGCGGCTTCGCGGAAAAGACGGCGACGCCGCCGGACAACGGCAAGCGCCTCGTGATCCGCGGCTACGCGATCATGGGCGGTGTCGAAGTCCGGAACTAGTCGGGAACCGGGGGCGCGGAACGGATGCAGGGCGTCTTTTCCAGCTGGCGCGCGGCGCGGCTTTACCTACTGGCCTGGCTGCTGCTTGGCCTGCTGTTCGCCGGCATGCTGGCGGCGGGCGGCGCCGGCTGGGGGGCGAGCCTGCCGTTCGTCGTGCCGCTGGTGCTGGCGTACGCGGTGGGCACGGGGTTCTCGGCCTACTACGTGTGCCGCGCCTATCCGCTGGGGCAGAAGCATCCGCTGGCGATCGCCGCCGGCATCGGCGCGACGGCGGCCTGCGCGGCGGCGCTGTGGTGCGCGATCGGCGCCGCCTGGAACGGCGTGCTGGATGCGCTGGGACCGTCCGGCGGGCTGGTCCTGAATGCGCCGCTGATCGTGTCGATGTTCGGGCTGGGCGTGCTGCTGTACGGCCTGTCCGCCGCCGTCAACTACCTGATGATCGAGTCCGAGCGCGTGCGCCTGCTCGAGACCCAGCGCCTGCAGATGATGCTGGCGGCGCGCGACGCCGAACTGCGCATGCTGCGCGCCCGGATCGATCCCCACTTCCTGTTCAACAGCCTCAATTCGATCAGCGCGCTGACGGCGCTGGACCCGGCCGCGGCACGCGCGATGACGCAGCAGCTGGCCGATTTCTTCCGCCACAGCCTGGGCCTGCACGCGGACCGCAAGGTCGCGCTGGACACGGAAATGCAGCTGGTGCGACACTTCCTGGCGATCGAGCAGGTGCGCTTCGGCGCGCGCCTGCGCTTCGAGGCCGCCGTCGACGACGATGCGACCGCCTGCCTGCTGCCCCCGATGCTGCTGCAGCCGCTCGTCGAGAACGCGATCAAGCACGGCATCGGCCAGATGATCGGCCCGGGCCTGATCCGGGTCGAGGCGCGCCGCGCCGGTGCGCTGCTGCGCATCCGCGTCGAGAACGACGTCGACCAGGAAGGTGCCGCCGCCGGAAGCCGCGGGACGGGACTGGGCCTGGACAACGTGCGCCAGCGGCTGGCCGCCAGCTATGGCGACGAGGCCGGTGCGCGCTGGGGCATGGAAGAGGGGCGGTTCGTGGTCGAGCTGGCGCTGCCGGCGCAGACCGCACCGCATGGCGCAACGACGATGGAAGAGGCCTGAATGCGGGTACTGATCGTGGACGACGAACACCTGGCGCGCGCGCTGCTGCGCGAATACCTGGGCGCGCATGCGGACGTGGAAATCGTCGGCGAATGCGAGAACGGCTTCGAGGCCGTCAAGGCGATCGCCGAGCTGGCGCCGGACCTCGTCTTCCTCGACATCCAGATGCCGCGCCTGGACGGCTTCGAGGTGGCCGAGCTGGCGGGCGGCAAGGTGCATTACGTGTTCGTCACCGCCTACGACCAGTTCGCGCTGCGCGCCTTCGAGGTGCATGCGATCGACTACCTGTTGAAGCCGTTCCCGCCCGCGCGCCTGGACGCGGCGCTGACGCATGCGCGCGAACGCCTGCGCGTGCCGCGCGCATCCTCGCAGCAGCCCATCGAGGCGCTCACGGGGCAGGCGCGCATCCGCCACGGCAGCCTCGAACGCATCGTCGTGCGCGACGGCGCGCGCGTGCACGTGATCCCGGCCGGGCAGGTCGACTACATCGAGGCGCAGGACGACTACGTGGCCATCTGCGCCGGCGGGCGGCGCTGGCTCAAGAACCAGCGGCTGGCCGAGCTGGAGGAACAGCTCGATGCCCAGGCTTTCCTGCGCGTGCACCGTTCCTACATCGTCCGCCTAGACGCGATCGTGCGCATCGAGCCGTCCGGCAAGGACGGGCACTGCGCGCTCCTTGCGGGTGACGCGCGCGTCCCCATCAGCCGCAGCGGCTACCAGAAGCTCAGGGAGCTGCTGCGCTAGGCAGACCGGCCCCGCCATTTCCATCGGCACCCATGTGCCACCAGGCCGGCAGCAGCGCCTGCACCTCGGGGCGGGCGAAGCGGTCGTCGATCAGCCACACGGTGCCGCGGTCCTGTTCCGTGCGGATCACGCGGCCGGCCGCCTGCACGACCTTCTGCATGCCCGGATACAGGTACGTGTAGTCGTAGCCGGCGCCGAACAGTTCGTCCATGCGCAGCTTGACCTGTTCGTTGACGGGATTCACTTGCGGCAGGCCGAGCGTGGCGACGAAGGCGCCGATCAGGCGGTCCCCCGGCAGGTCGACGCCTTCGCCGAATGACCCGCCCAGCACGGCGAAGCCGATGCCGCGGCCGCCGGGGACGAAGCGCGCCAGGAAGTCGGCCCGTTCCGGTTCGCTCATGCGGCGCGCCTGCGTCCACGTGGGGATGTCCGGATGCTCGCGTTCGAAGCGCGCCAGCGCCTGCTGCAGGTAGTCGAAGCTGGAAAAGAAGGCGAGGTAGTTGCCGGGTGCCTGCGCGTACTGGCGGCCCATCAGGTCCGCGATCGGTCCCAGCGAGGCGGCGCGCTGCTGGTAGCGCGTGGAGATGCCGCGCGCCACGTGCACGTCCAGCTGGCTCGCGCGGAACGGCGAGTCGACGTCGATCCAGGCCGTCGTCTCCGGCATGCCCAGCAGGTCGGCGAAATAATTCCACGGGCTGAGCGTGGCCGAGAACAGCGTCGTCGCGTGGGCGAACGCGAAGCGCGGGCCGAGGAAGGGGGCGGGGATCACGTTGCGGATGCACAGCACCGTATCGCGTTCGTCCGCGCGCGTCAGGTCGAACAGCGAGTGCGGCCCGAACGACTCCGCCAGGCGCGCGAACTGCAGCGCGTCGAAATAGAACTCCTGCAGCGCCGGGTCGAGCGGCACCGCCTGCTCGGCCAGGTGTTCCGTGATGGCGCTGACGGCCGTGGCCAGGATGTCCGTGAACTTGGGCGGGATCTTGTCCAGCACTTGGTAGGGCAGCGGCGCCTCCTTGCTCACGCCGGTCCAGGCCCGCCCCAGCTTTTCCAGCACTTTCGCGACGACGGGCGGCGCCACCGCGCGCGCGGCCCGCAGCGATGCCCGCTCCAGGCTGGCGCTGTACATGCCGCGCGCGCGCGACACCAGGTTGTGCGCCTCGTCGGCCAGCACGCTGACGCGCCAGCCGTTGGCCTGCGCCAGGTTGTACAGCATGGCGCCGCCGTCGAACCAGTAATTGTAGTCGCCGACGATGGCGTCGCTCCAGCGCGTCATCTCGCTGCCCAGGTAGTAGGGGCAGACGTCGCGCGCCAGGCCGATCTCGCGCAGCGTGGCGCGGTCGAGCAGGGGCGCGTCCAGCGCTGCCGCGCGGGCGGCGGGCAGGCGGTCATAGAAACCCTTGGCCAGCGGGCAGGCGTCGCCATGGCAGGCCTTGTCCGGATGCTCGCAGGCCTTGTCGCGCGCGGACAGTTCCAGCACCCGCAGCGGCAGCGCGGCGCCCCGCTTCAGCGTGGCGGCGGCGTCCAGCGCCAGCTGGCGGCCCGGGGTCTTGGCGGCCAGGAAGAACAGTTTATCCAGTTCCTGCTTCGGCGCCGCCTTCAGCACGGGGAACAGCGTGCCGATGGTCTTGCCGATGCCGGTCGGCGCCTGCGCCAGCAGGCAGCGCTTGCCGGCATTGGCGCGGAACACGGCTTCGGCGAGCTGGCGCTGGCCGGGGCGGAAGTCCGCGTGGGGAAAGCGCATCGCGTCCAGCGCCGCGTCGCGCGTCGCGCGGTGCGCCAGTTCCTGTTCGGCCCACGCGGTGAAGCGCTCGCACTGGTCAGCGAACAGGGCGGCCAGTTCCTCGCGCGTGCGCATTTCGCTGAACGACGTCTCTTGCTGGCTGCCGATGTCGAAGTACACGAGGGCCAGGTTGACGGCGGGGAGGTTGAGCTGTTCGCACAGCAGGTGGCCGTAGACGCGCAGCTGGGCCCAGTGCAGGTGGCGGTGGTTGGCGGGGATGCTGGAGAGCTGGCCGCGGTAGGTTTTCACTTCCTCGACCAGGTTCTTGTCCGGGTCGTAGCCGTCGGCGCGGCCGCGCACGTGCAGCGGACCGTAGCTGCCTTCGAGGGCGACCTCGCTGCGGTAGTTGTCGTCGCGCCGGGCGGCCACGATCGCATGGCCCTGGATGCCTTCCTGAGCCGTCGGCGAGGGCGTGAAGCGCAGGTCGAGGTCGCCCTGCTTGGCGGTGAATTCGCACAGCGCGCGTACCGCCACGCTGTATCGGCGCTGTTGCTGCATGAGGGTGTCGCTCATGCCGCCGCGCGCTCCCACTGCAGGTAGCAGACGGTGACGGGCATGCCGTGGGCGGCGCAATAGTCGATCCAGCGCAACTGGTTGTCCTGCAGGCGGTCGCCCGGGCCCTTCACTTCGATCATGCAGTAGCGTCGTTCCCCGGGCCAGAACTGGATCAGGTCGGGAAAGCCCGTGCGGTTGTCGCGCACGTCATCGAGGATGCGGCGGAACCACAGCTTCAGGTGCGCGGCCGGGATGCAGTCCAGCGCCAGCTCGATGACGTCGCGCCCGAGCCATTCCCAGGACACGAACGGCGACTGCAGCCCCGCCTTTTCGGCATGCGTGGCGAGGATCGCGGCGCGGTGGCTGCCATCGTCCAGCATGGCCAGGCAGGCGTCGAACTCGGCCTGGCGGCGGCGCTGGAAGTCGGCGCTGAACAGGTCCGCCGGGCCGCGGTGGAACGGATGGAAGAAGGCGCCGGGAATCGCGGCGAACACGGCCTTCCAGCACAGCAGGCCGAACAGCGTGTTCGCGAGCGCGTTCTCGACGTAGAACACGGGCGCCTCGTCGCGCCACAGGTGTTCCAGCACGACGCCTTCGACGCGCATGTCGTTGGAGGGCGGCAGCACCAGGTCGAGCCGCTCGACGGGCGTCGCGCGCCGCGCCGGGCTTTTCGGGTGGCCCAGCTTGCGCGCCAGGCGCGGGCCGATGCGCAGCAGGTGCTGGCGCTCGGCGTCGCTTTCCGGCGCGGACCGGGCCACTTCGAACAGGGCATAGGCGGCGTCGAACTTCTCGTGCTTTTCCAGCACGCGGATCGCCCGGCCGCGCGCGCCCGGATAGCGGCAGTCGGCATACACGGCGTGCGCCCGCTCCCAGTCCTTTTCCTTCTCGAACAGCTGGCCGAGCTGGAACATCAGGCGCTCGCGCCGGCTGTCCAGCCAGGGGTTGTCGAAGCCGCCGGCGGGCAGCGCGGCCACCAGGTCCGGCAGGATCTCGGCGGCCGGCTCGCCCGCGTAATAGCGCTCCTTGCAGGCGTGCAGGCGCAGGTAGTGCTCGATGTCGCTGCGCGTGCGGAAACCCCGCGACGCGGGCGAGAACTCGACTTTCTCGTAGCGGAACAGGCCCAGGTCGGACAGCACGAACTCGGTCCAGTCCTGGCTCAGGTTGCCGAAGAAGAGCAGGCGCAGGCGGTCGCACAGGGGCTGCACGAGCAGGCGCAGCGCCAGGTCGGAACTGGCGGCGAACCAGCGCGAGAACGGCCGCGCCTCGGCGTGGCGCGGATCGAGGCGCAGCGCTTCGAGCTGGTCGGCCTTGCGCGCGTTCTTGATCGCACCGTCCAGCGCAAACGCCGCCGCAAGTTCCGGCTTGACCAGCAGGTCGAACAGTTCGTCGATGTCGACCGTCGGATCGCATTCGATCCAGCCGGTGGGCAGCAGCGCGTGCGCCGCCTCGACGGGGCAGCCGATCTCGGCGTAGTTGAGTTTGCTGGCACGGAACAGCGTGCCCTTGCGCATCACGAGGCGCACGAAGAGCGCGCGCGCCGCCTGGGGCAGGGTGGGGAAGGCGGCGATGAACGCGTGCTCCTCGTCGACCAGCAGGTCGGCATAACGCTCGGCAATCCAGTCCAGCACGCGCTGGAAGTTGTCCAGGTAATAAAACTCGTTTTCCAGAACCCTGATCATGCCTCGCCGCCGCCTAAATCTTCGTCAAATCCGTGCCAACTGTATCTTTGTACAGTATAGCCGTGGCAGGCGGGTCGCGCCCAGCGGTTTTGGCGCCGGACGTCGTTTTTGGCGCGCGGCTGGCCGCACGCCTTATCGGAACGTCAATGCCGACGAGCGCGGATGCGTCGGCCGTTCACGGTTGTTCCGGCATCCGCGGGCCGCAAGGCTTGCCGGCGCAGGTCGCGTCGGCATGCTCGGCGCCGGTCGCGTCGAGCGGTCGGCCGGCGTGCTGGATGATGGCCGTGATCAGGGCGACGTCCATGTCGACGGCGGGGGCTGCCAGCTTGGTCGGCGCCGCGTTGCGTTTGGGTTTAAGCGGCGTGCCGGTGCGCACGGGCGCCTGGACGGGCCGGACGACGGCGAGGGGGCGAACGGCGGCGCCCTTCGGACCATGGCTGCGTGTCGGTGGCGTTGCCGCCATTGCTCCCGCTTTGCCGGTGTCGGCGCCCGCGGCCAAGGCAGACGGCGATGCGGGCACGCTGGCCACCGTCGGCAGCGGTCGTGCGGCTGGTGCGGCTGGTGCCGGCAGGGCATCGGCTGCCGTAGGCGTGTCCGGTGGGGGCATGTCGGTATTCAGCGCATCGACGATGGCGGCGGTTCCGGTTGGGAGGGGGGCATCGACGTCGGCTGTGGCGGGCGCCGGCGCGCGTGAAAGGGCTTCGTCGGGAGCGGCCGCTTGCGTCGCCGCCTCCGCGTCCGTGCTTGCCGGCGTGGACGGGGCTTGCGCGACGGTCATCGTGTTGCCGTCGGTGTCCTTGCCTGCGGACCGGTCCATGCCGTCGTGCGCCAGCCAGGCCAGCACGCCGACCAGCGTGCATGCGGCCGTGCCGGCGGCCGCATAGGCCAGCAGCGCGGGCATGCGGGGGAAGCGCCGCGCCAGCGAACGGCGCGACTGGCCGTCGAGCATGGCCAGGATGCTGATTTCGCCATTGGCGCGGCGCGACGAGGACATCAGGTTGGGACGCCTGGAGCCGGGTTGATTTTCATCTGTAGGGCGCACCGCGTTACTCCTAAGATTGGAAATTAATTCCAATTAGAAACAATGCGGAGAAAGCGATGCTGATCTTCCTCGTGTTCCTCTACTTTTGCCTGGCCTGCAGCGTCATCGGCCTGGTCGTGTTCCCGGCCGGGCGGGCGTCGCTGCTGCAATTCCTCGGGGCGCTGCAGCGGCGGCTGCTGTGGCGCGCGGGGGGCTGGGGCCGGGCCGGCGGCAGCACCGTGCGGGCGGGCTGGTCCGGCGCGGGCATCGCCTGGCGCGACGTGCGGGCGTTGTTAAGACGCAACCGGGTATCGTGTGCGATCGGCTTGCCCGTGATCGTGGTGCCATCGTTGCTGGCGCTGTTGATGCGTAATCCGGACATGCTGCCCGGCTACGAGCCGGTCGAGACCGTCGTCGATCCGCAGGTAGCCGCCCTGCTGAAGGGAGAGCAGCTGGTGCCGCCGGCCGCCTTGCCGCCGCTGGCGTTCACGACGCGCGAGGTGGAACTGGTGCGGCCGATGCTCGTCGATGCCAGCCGCAACTGGGGCTTGCTGCACCCCGACTTCAACCAGCGCCTGCTGCTGGCCTTCAAGATCATGAAGGAAAAGCACGGCTACGAGATGGCCTTGCTGGAGGGCTATCGCAGTCCCGCGCGCCAGGACATGCTGGCGCGCATGGGCACGCAGGTGACGAACGCACGCGCCTTCCAGAGCTGGCACCAGTACGGCCTGGCCGCCGACTGCGCGTTCTGGCGCGACGGCAAGCTGGTGATCTCGGAAAAGGATCCGTGGGCGATGCGCGGCTACCAACTGTACGGCGAGGTAGCGGAATCGCTGGGCCTGACCTGGGGCGGACGCTGGGCCATGATGGATTTCGGCCACACCGAACTGCGCCTGCGCGGGGTAATGCGCAAGTGATCCCGGCCGCCGGGACGACGCTGGAGGCCGCTTGTCTCATCTCAAATTTTCAGGCAGGAAATAGTGCCAGACTTGCCGGTGGTATTCATTACTTCCGAGCGAACGATATGGCCCGACTCTGGCAGTTTCTCACCGACAGACGTGTATTGGCCGTGATCGGCATCGGCGTGGCGGCGGCACTGGCCGTCGTCATCGTGCCCGAACTCGAATCGCCCGAAGAGGCGGTGTTGTGGGCGCTGCTGCTGGGTCTCGTGCTGCTGGCCGCATGGGGCGTGTGGCGCCTCGTGCTGGCGTGGCGGCGCAAGCGCGAGGCCGCGAGCCTGGGCGACGCCCTGGTCGCCAGCATGGGCAAGGAGGGCAAGGACGGCGATGGCGATGCCAAGGCGCATGGCAGGAGCGACGCCGCCGTGCTGCGCAAGGGCATGCTGGAAGCGATCCACACGATCAAGACGTCCAAGCTGGGCCTGACCCGCGGCGCGGCGGCCTTGTACGAGCTGCCCTGGTACATGATCATCGGGAACCCGGCGGCAGGGAAAAGCAGCGCGATCAAGCACTCCGGATTGACCTTTCCGATCCCCGGCAGCAAGGCCGTACAGGGCGTGGGCGGCACCCGCAACTGCGACTGGTTCTTCACCACCGACGGCATCCTGCTCGACACGGCCGGCCGCTATTCCGTGTTCGAGGCCGACCGCAGCGAGTGGTTCGGTTTCCTCGACCTGCTGCGGCGGCACCGTCCGCGCGCGCCGATCAACGGTATCCTGATCGCCGTGAGCGTGGCCGAACTGGCCGGCGGCAATCCGGAAGCCGCGATTGAACTGGCCAAGAGCCTGCGCACCCGGGTACAGGAGTTGACGGAACGCCTCGGCGTGCATGCGCCCGTCTACGTGATCTTCACGAAGGCCGACCTGATCGCCGGCTTTGGCGACTTCTTCCACGACAGCGAACGCAGCGAGCGCGAACGCGTGTGGGGCGCCACGCTGCGCTATAACCGGCGCAGCACGCCGGTCGACGTGCTCGGCTTCTTCGACCGCCATTTCGACGAGCTGCACGACGGGCTGAAGGAAATGAGCCTGGCCAGCATGGCCGGCAACCGCAGCGCCACGCCGCGTCCCGGGGTGTTCACGTTCCCGCTCGAATTCGCAGCCCTGAAGCCCCAGTTGCGCGGCTTCCTGGCCACGCTGTTCGAGGAAAACACCTGGCAGTTCAAGCCCGTGTTCCGCGGCTTCTATTTCACCAGCGCCCTGCAGGAAGGCGCCGTCGAGAACCTGTCCTCGCGCCGCGTGGCCACCCGCTTCGACCTGGCGCTGCGCCCGTCGGCGTCCGCGGCCGACGACAAGCCCGCGCCGTCGGAAGAGCACAGCGGCTACTTCCTGCTGCAGCTGTTCCGCAAGGTGATCTTTGCCGACCGCGACCTCGTCAAGCGCTACACCAGTCCGGGCGCGGCGCGCCTGCGCATCGGCGTGTTCTTCGCCGCCACCGTGCTGCTGGGCGCGGCGCTGGGCGGCTGGAGCTGGTCCTATATGGGCAACCGCCAGCTGGTGGCGAACGTGCAGTCGGACCTCGACAAGGTGGTCAAGCTGCAGGCGCGCCGCGCCGACCTGCAGTCGCGTCTGGAAGCGCTGGACATCCTGCAGGACCGCATCGAGCAGCTCGAGCGCTACCGCAACGAGCGGCCGCTGGCGCTGTCCTTCGGCCTGTACCAGGGCGAGGCGCTGGAACGCAAGCTGCGCGACGAGTACTTTGCCGGTGTGCGCGAGGTGATGGTGCTGCCCGTCGCCGGCGCGCTCGAAAGCCTGCTGGCCGAGATGAACGCGAACGCCGCCCAGCTGGACCCGAACGCACGGGCCACGCCGGCGGCCAGGCCGGGCCAGGATTACCAGAGCGTCTCGGCCACCAACGTCGGCGATGCCTACAACGCCCTCAAGACTTACCTGATGTTGGCCGACAAGAGCCATGCCGAGCCGGGTCACCTGAACGACCAGCTCACGCGCTACTGGCGCGGCTGGCTCGATGCGAACCGCGGCGCCATGCCGAAGGAGCAGATGATCCGCAGCGCCGAGCGCCTGCTGACCTTCGTGCTCGCGCACGTCGACGACCAGGCCTGGCCGCAGATCACGCCGAAACTGAGCCTGCTCGACAGCGCGCGCGAGAACCTGCGCCGCGTGGTGCGCGGCACGCCGGCCCGCGAACGCGTGTATGCCGACATCCGCACCCGCGCCGCGACGCGCTTCCCGGCCGTGACGGTGGCGCGCATCGTCGGCGAGCAGGACCAGGCGCTGGTGGTCGGCAGCTACGCCGTCAGCGGCGCTTTCACGCGCGACGCCTGGGACAAGTATGTGCAGGGCGCGATCCGCGACGCGTCCAGCCGCGAGCTGCAGAGCAGCGACTGGGTTCTCAAGAGCGTGGCCAAGGACGACCTGACGCTGGAAGGCAGCCCGGAACAGATCCAGAAGGCGCTGGTCGACCTGTACAAGGCCGATTACGCGCGCGAATGGACCAAGTTCGTGCAGGGCGTGACGATCGCCGACCTGAACGGCTTCGACGCCAGCGTGCAGGCGATGAACCGCCTGGGCGATCCGCAGGCCTCGCCGCTGGCCAGGGTGCTCAGGACCGTGCATGAGCAGACCATGTGGGACGATCCGGCCCAGGCCCGGGTCGATACGGCGAAGCTCAAGCGCGGCCTGGCCGGCTGGTTCCGCGAAGTCGTGCTGCGCCAGGCGCCGTCCGGCGCGCGCCAGGCCGCCGACGCGATCGGGCCGCTGCCCGTGGGCGGCGTGCAGGCGGCGGGACCGGTGGGCCGCGAGTTCGCCGGCGTCGCGCGCCTGGTCGGCGCCAAGGAGCGCGACGCCTCCCTGATGACGGGCTACCTCGACGCCCTGTCGAAGCTGCGCAGCCGCCTGAACACGCTCAAGAACCAGGGCGACCCCGGCCCCGGCGCCAAGCAGCTGATGCAGCAGACGCTGGAAGGCAGCGGCTCGGAACTGGCCGACGCGCTGAAATACGTCGACGAGCAGATGTTGACCGGCATGACGGACGGCCAGAAGCAGATGCTGCGCCCCTTGCTCGTGCGCCCACTCGTGCAGACCTTCGCGATGATCGTGCTGCCGTCCGAATCGGAGATCAACAAGACCTGGCAGGCGCAGGTGCTGGAACCGTTCCGCACCACGCTCGCGGCCAAGTACCCGTTCGCGCCGGGCGCCCAGATCCAGGCCACGCCGGCCGAGATCGGCCAGGTGTTCGGGCCGGAAGGGGCGGTGGCGAAATTCGTCGGCACGACCATGGGCCCGCTGGTGGTGCGGCGCGGCGACGTGCTGTCCAGCCGCACCTGGGCCGATATCGGCATCACGCTGGCACCCCAGGCGGTGAGCGGCTTCCCGGGCTGGATCGCGCCGCTCTCAAGCAACGGCGTGGCCGCCAACAATGGCGCCCAGGCCGGGCCGCAGACCGTGTTCCAGCTGCTGCCGCTGGCCGCGCCCGGGGTGACCGAGTACACGATCGAGATCGACGGCCAGCAGCTGCGCTACCGGAACACGCCGCCGGCCTGGGTGAACATGGTGCATCCGGGACCGCAGGGCGCCAGCGGGGCGAAGATCAGCGCCGTCACCTTCGATGGCCGCACCGTCGAACTGTTCAACGTGCCGGGCCAGTTCGGCCTGCAGAAGATGATCGAGGCGGCCGTCAACAAGCGCGTCGATGCCGGCACCCACGAACTGCGCTGGAGCGCCGGCAACGTCGCCGTGGCCGTCAACCTGAAGCGTGTCGCCAGCCAGGAGGCGTCCGGCGACGCCCAGGCCAGCCGCGGTTTCAACAGCCTGCGCCTGCCGGATGCCATCGTCGGGCGCCAGGCCGCCGGTGGTTCCGGTACTTCGCTGGCCGCGGCAGGGGCCGCGCCGGGAGCTCCGCAATGAGCCGCCCGCAGGCGCGCGCGGGCCGCATCGGCTACTTCGGTAAGCTGCCCGCGCACGGCGACTTCGTCAAGCAGGCCGACGACCGCGCCGTGCTGGGCATGCTGGACGACTGGCTGGCCCAGGTCATGTCGCGCCTGCCGCTCGATGCGCGCTGGAAGCTGAACTACGATGCGATGGCGCCCGTCAGCTTCGCCTTCGTCGGCCCGGACCGGCGCCATGCCGTTGCCGGCCACCTGGTCGCCAGCCACGACCGGTCGGGCCGCCGCTTTCCCTTCCTGATGATGCGTACCGTCGACCTGCCCGATCCGGCCGGCTTCGCATCGCGCTGTCCCCTGGCCTTCGCGCCGCTGTGGCGCTACCTGGAGGAGATGGCGCCGCGCGTGCTCGCGGGCAGCGATCCGGCGCCGGACCTGCAGGCGCTCGCCGATGCCCAGGTCGAGCTGGACGACTACGATACGCCCCTGGCCGACTTCCTGGCCGCGTCCACCGTCGGTACCCTGTCATCCCAGCTGGCGCTGGCGGCCGACCGCATGATCCTGGGCCTGGGCCTGCTGCTGCAGCCGGTCATGCACAGCCGTCCGGCGGCGCTGCAGAAAAGCCTGGTGCTGCCGCTGCCGGCACAGGCCGCGTCGCGCCACGCGGTGGCCGCATTCTGGCTCGAACTGGTGACGCCCTTCATCCGCCGCAGCGGCTTCGATCTCGCGCTGTTCCTGACCGCCGTGCGCGACCGGCCGGCGCTGGTGGTCGGCTTCGGCGGCGAAGCGGCCGGTACGCTGCACGCGCTGGTCGACCCGCTCGTCGCGCTCGAGCACCAGGTGCACCTGGACGACAATGCCTGGATCGACGAGCAGCTGGGCCTCGACATCGACGTGCGCGCCCTGGCCAGCTACCTGGAGCAGCCCATGCTGCCACTGCGCACGGCGCGCGAACTGTTCCTGAAAACCTTTATCGGAGCCGCCGCGTGAATATTAAGATCCTGATCCTGTGCGCTGCCGTCGCCGGCAATGCCTGTGCCCAGAACGCGGTGTCGGCCGCCGCACCCGCCGCACCCGCTGCGCCCGCTGCACCGATCGTCGTCTCCGGTACCGTCGGCGACGACGCCGCGAAGACCGCGTTGCTGGCACGCCTGCGCACCGTGTACGGCGCCGACCGCGTGGTCGACCAGCTGGCAGTGGGCAGGGTGACGACGCCGCCGAACTGGAACGAGCACGTGGCCAGGCTGGTCGGCCCCAACCTGAAGCTGGTCAGCCGCGGCCAGCTGCAGGTCGACGGCACCAGCGTCAGCTTGCGCGGCGACGTCGCCAGCGAGGCCCAGCGCCAGCAGATCGCGGGCGAACTGGCGCTGGCGCTGGATACCTCGTACACAGTCAACAACGGCTTGCGCGTGGCCGCGTCGGAGCAGGGCATGCTGGATGCGGCGCTGGCCAACCGCATCATCGAGTTCGAATCCGGCAAGGCGACGCTGGCTGATTCCGGCAAGGCCATCCTCGACCAGATGAGCGCCGTGTTGCTGCGCCTGAAGGACAAGCGCGTCGAAGTGATCGGGCACACGGACAATGCCGGCTCGCGGGCGGGCAACCTGTCGCTGAGCCAGGCGCGCGCCGAGGCCGTGAAGGCCTACGTGGCGGCGCACGGCGTCAATCCCGACATGATTGCCGTCTCCGGCGAGGGCCCTGACCGCCCCGTGGCCGACAACCGCACGCCGGAAGGGCGCGCGCGCAACCGGCGCATCGAGTTCAAGGTGGTGCAATAAGCGCCGTCGCCCCTGCGCAGGCAGGGGCCCAATTAGGCTGGCGCAGCCGATACGCGTACAAAAAATTGGACCCCTGCCTGCGCAGGGGCGACGTAGCTACGGCAGCGTAATGGTCACATTCGCCGAGCGCGGTGGCAGCTTGACCAGGTCGTTGTAGGCGGCCAGCTTGTCGTCCGCCTCGCGTGCCAGCGCCGTGTTGAAGCCGAGCCAGGCACCCAGGCCGACCAGCACGAACACGCCACTCAACACCCACAGGGACAGATCGCTGCCCAGCTTGTGCGCGACCTGGTCGGGACGCTCCGCATGCGGAGCGAAGCCGCGGGTTTTTCCGCGCATGCGCGCGATCTCGTCGCCCAGGCGCGCGGTCAGGTAGTTCAGCTTGTCGCGCCCATCCAGGGCGAAGCGCCCCTCGAAGCCCAGCAGCAGGCACATATGGTAGACCTCGAGCGCCTGCAGGTGCACGCTGCCCTTGGCGCGTAAGTCTTCCAGGCGCTGGAAGAAGTGTTCGCCGGCGAGCTGGTCGCCGAACAGGCGCAGCTGCAGGGGACGGGTCTCCCAGGCGTCGCGGATGGCGAAGTCGGAGCGCAGGATGATCTCGTCGACGGCCGCGCAGAATGCGTACTTGGCCGCCGTGACGTCCTCGGCGGGGATGCCGTGCGCCTTGGCGTTGCGGTCGACTTCGCCGAGAAACGCCGTCATGTGCTCGGCGAAGGCGTTCCTATCCTGGGGGCCGGACCCGGTCTTCAACAGGAACAGCGCATAGAAGCCGTCGACCATGATGTCGACGAGGGAGGCCGGTGCGGCCTGGGCGCTGGCTGGCGCAGCGCGCCGTTCGACGTGTGGAGTCATGCTGCGATCGCTATCAGTTCGAGTTGGAGGTCGCGGATCCCGTTCGGCACGTAGATCGAGATGGCCTGGGCTTTCAACATGCTGTCGTACAGGATGCCTCGGTTCTCCAGTACGAAGTAGTACGTGTCGGGGCGCACCGGCAATGCTGCGGGCAACTGGGGCGCATGGGTCAAGCGCACGCCGGGCATGGCCGACAGCACCAGCTTGTCGACATCCTCGGGCGCGCCGATCTTGAAGCGCAGCGGCACGATCTCGACCAGCTGCAGCGCCGGCAGGTCGGCCGCGACGCCCAGGTACAGCGTCGTGTGCGCGTCGATCTTGCCCGAGTCGAGCGTGCCGAGGTGGTAGGACGGCCGGTCGTTCGACAGCGCGATGGCGAAGTACTTGGACGAGATCACCGTGTCCAGCAGCTCGCGCAGGATGCCGTCCAGGCGCGCGAACGCGGGGCCCGGATCCTGGTGCGCGTATGCGGGCAGGTCTTCCAGCTTGGGGCCGCGCGAAAAGGTCATCAGGGAGCCGGCCAGCGCCAGCATGTCGTGGAACAGGCGCTCCGGGTGCAGCTCGCGGTGCACCAGGTAGTGGCTCAGCGTGGCGTAGCCGGTGCTGACCGTGTGCAGCAGCCAGAACGAGGCAACGTCGCCGCCGCGCAGCTCGACGACGCTCTTGCCCGGCTCGCGATAGTGGCCGTACAGTGCGTGGACCTTGGCCAGCAGCTTTTCCATCAGCCGCTGCAGGCGGGCGTGCAGGCCGGGCGCGCCGTCGATCGACAGGCTCGGCGGCGTGAACGACGTGTCGATCTCGAAGCCGCCGATGGCCAGGCGATGCAGGCGCACGAGCGGGAAGCTGTCGTAGGCATCCAGCGCTTCCAGGTCCGGCACGAGGCGCACGGTCTTGGTCAGGTAGGCGACGGGCGCCGGCGCCGCTTCGCTGTACAGGTCCTCGGTGTCGCGCTCGCGCTGGCCGTAGCGCATGGACGCGGGCACCTCGAGCGCGGACGTCCCGCGCGGTGCGCAGTTCTCGCCATGCAGCTTCAGCACGGGCAGGGCGGCGTGGAAGGTGATCGTCTGCACGGACGGCGGCAGGTCGGCCAGGCGCGCCTGCAGCGGCAGCGCATCCGGTCCCGGCGCGCGCACGATTTCCCCGTCCGGGAAGATCAGCGACAGGTCGACGATGCGCAGGATGTCGGCCTTGAGCGCATCGGTGTCGACCACGAGCCGGCGCACGCCCCAGCAATACGGGTGCAGGGCGGCCGCCGTCTCGCCCAGGCGCGCTTCGTGGTAGCGGTCCTGCTGCTGGAAATGCTGGGGGCGCAGGAACAAGCCTTCGCCCCACAAGACCTTCGCCGGGATGTTCACGGTTCCCCTCCTTGCTGTACACAATTCACTAGCTTGCGGGAAACTCCATCGCCTTCATTGACAGCGCACAAGCGACAGCGGCTTGGCGCCGGTGCCGCTCGCGGGTGCACCGGCGCCGACGGTCATCGCGCAGGCGTGCATGCCGACGGTGACGCCGGCCCGCTCGGCGTCGGTCGCCGCGAACGCCAGGCGCCAGCCCTGCGCCGCCGGGGCATGGAACAGGGCGACCACGCCGAGCTGGCCTGCGTCGCGCGGCATGGTTTCGACGAGGTCGAGGCGCTGGCCCGGCACCAGCGTCAGCTCGCGCACGGCCACCAGGTCGGCGCCCAACGCCGCGCGCTCCGCTTCCGGCGACAGGAAGGCGGCCTGCGGCAGGCGCTCGAAGGCATCGCGCTGGCGCAGCTGGTAGACGCGCACCAGCAGCGCCAGCGGCTGCCCGCGCGCGTCGACGTTCAGACGCGGCGCCGCGTGCAGGTGCAGCGCCACCTTGCGCGGAGGTTGCTGGGCTTCCGGCAGCGGCGCCGGCTTGCGCAGGCCGGTCGCCTGGAGCGCGCCGTCCAAAGGAAAACCGGCACAGCCGGCGAGCAGGCACACGCACATCAGGAGCAAACAGGACGTCATCGGCATCACCTTGCACATAGGAATGAAAGCAAGGCACAGATTTAACGGCAATCCGCTTGACGCCACCTGCGCAGGCGCAACGACACCTTCGACCGCGCGCAATGTGATGGCCCAGATAAGTTGACCACACGCAACTCTTCTGTGAAATCGCCCGCCAATAATGGCGTCTGATTTCAACCCGGGAGAGCCAGATGAGATTCCAACGCTTGATGCCGCCGGCCGTGGTCGCCTGTGCGGTAGTGCTGTCCGCCTGCACCAGTACCGGCCCGACGGTCGCCGGCACGAAGCCGGCCGGCAACGTCAACGCCGCGATGGCCGAAGCCGATGCCGCCGTGATGGCGGGCCAGAACGACAAGGCCTATGCGGTCCTGCAGAAGGCCAGCGCCAGCTTCCCCACCGAGAAGACGCCGTGGGTGCGCATGGCCCAGATGCGCTTCGACAGCGCCAACTACGGCGAGGCGATCGTCAATGCGCTGGAAGCGCTGGAACGCGATCCGGACGACACGCTGGCCAACAGCATCGTCGCCGTCAGCGGCCTGCGCGTGACGAGCCGCGCGCTGGCGGACCTGAGCCAGAAGAACAACCTGACCGGCAACGTGCGCACGGAAGCGCAGGAGCTGGCCAAGCTGTTACGCGCGAACCTGAACGAGAACGAGCTGCTGCCGGGTGCCAGCCGTTCGGCGTCCTCGCGCGCCAAGGATACGCAGGTGAAGAAGGCGATCGCGGCGCCGGCGCCCCGTCCCGCCAGCAGCGACCCGTTCGGCGCGCTCAAGTGAGCCGCGCCTGTTCCGACGACCCGAGGAGCCCTCATGGCCAAGAATGAAAGCGTGCAGAAGCGCCTGCAGAAAGTGCGCGCCCCGCGCGTGCAGATGACGTATGACGTCGAGATCGGCGATGCGATCGAGAACAAGGAGCTGCCCTTCGTGGTCGGCGTGCTGGGCGATTTCGGCAGCGATCCGGACGCCGCCAGGAAGCGCCTGAAGGACCGCAAGTTCGTCAGCATCGACGCCGACAACTTCGACGAGGTGCTGGACGGCGTGGCCCCGGTGGCCAGCTTCCGCGTGCAGAACCACCTGTCGGAAGAGGGCGGCGAGTTCGCCGTGCGGCTGCAGTTCCGCGCGATGGACGACTTCCGGCCCGAAGCCGTGGTGCAGCAGGTGGCGCCGCTCAAGGGCCTGCTGGAGGCGCGCGGCAAGCTCGCCGACCTGCGCAACAAGCTGGCCGGCAACGACAAGCTGGAAGACATCCTCAACGATGTGCTGACCAATACCGAGAAGCTGGACAGCCTGCGCAAGAGCGCCGCGGCGAAGGAGGAATGATGAGCGCGATCCTCGAAGCGGCACCCGCCGCGACCCAGACCGTGGAACTCGATGCGGGCCTGCTGGACCAGATCGTCGAAGAGAGCCGCGTCGCCAAGTCGAGCAGCGAGCATGCGCGTGCGCGCGACATCATCTCCGAGCTGGTGAGCCAGGTGATGGAAGGGACCATGGTGATGTCGACCAACCTGTCGGCCACCATCGATGCGCGCCTGGCGGAGCTAGATCGCATGATCTCGAGCCAGCTGTCCGAGATCATGCACGCCCCCGAATTCCAGAAGCTCGAGCGCAGCTGGACGGGCCTGCACTACCTGGTGAAGAACAGCTCGACGAGCCAAAACCTGCAGATCCGCATGCTCAACGCCGGCAAGCGCGAACTGGTGAAGGACTTCCAGTCTGCGCTGGAATTCGACCAGAGCACGCTGTTCAAGAAAGTGTACGAGGAAGAATTCGGCAGCTTCGGCGGCGCGCCCTATGGGGCCCTGATCGGCGACTTCGAACTCTCGCGCCAGCCCGAGGACGTGTACTTCCTGGAACAGATGTCGCACGTGGCCGCGGCCAGCCACGCCCCGTTCATCGCGGCGGCGGCGCCGGAACTGTTCGGCGTGGAGAGCTTCGGCGACCTGGGCCGCCCGCGCGACCTCGCCAAAGTGTTCGACACGGTCGAATACGCGAAGTGGAAGGCCTTCCGCGAATCGGAAGATTCCCGCTACGTCGGCCTGACGCTGCCGCGCTTCCTGGGCCGGTTGCCGTACAACCCCGTCGACGGCACGGCCACCGAGGGTTTCAACTTCGTCGAGGACGTCGATGGCACCGACCACCACAAATACCTGTGGTGCAACGCCGCCTATGCGTTCGCCACCAAGCTGACGCGCGCGTTCGAGGACTACGGCTGGTGCGCGGCGATCCGCGGCGTCGAGGGCGGCGGCCTGGTCGAGAACCTGCCCACCCACACGTTCAAGACGGACGAAGGCGAGGTCGCGCTGAAGTGCCCGACCGAGCTGGCCATCACCGACCGCCGCGAGAAGGAATTGTCGGACCTGGGCTTCATCTCGCTGGTGCATTGCAAGAACACCTCGTATGCGGCGTTCTTCGGCGCCCAGTCGGCCCAGAAGGCGCGCAAGTACGCCAACGAGGCTGCCAACGCGAACGCGCTGCTGTCCTCGCAGCTGCAGTACATCTTCGCCGTCTCGCGCATCGCACACTACATGAAGGCGATGATGCGCGACAAGATCGGCAGCTTTGCCGCCGCCGCCAACGTCGAGGAATACCTGAACCGCTGGCTGACGCAGTACGTCCTGCTGGACGACAACGCCAGCCAGGAGCAGAAGGCGCAGTTTCCGCTGCGCGAAGCGAGCGTGCAGGTGGCCGAGGTGCCGGGGCGGCCCGGCGTGTACCGCGCCGTGTCCTTCCTGCGCCCGCACTTCCAGCTCGACGAGCTGTCCGTTTCGCTCCGATTGGTCGCGGAGCTGCCGCAGTCGACCAAGTCGTAATTCAACCACCAACCACTGGAGTAAGACATGGCAATAGACGTGTACCTGCAAATCGACGGCATCAAGGGCGAATCGGCCGACGACAAGCACAAGGACTGGATCGAGTGCAAATCCGTGAACTGGAAGGTGCTGCAGCCGAAATCGGCCACCTCCTCGACGGGCGGTGGCCACACGGCCGAACGCTGCGAGCATTCCGAAGTCACGTTCACCAAGCTGGCCGACCTGTCCTCGCCCGTGCTGCTGCAGACCTGCTCGTCCGGCAAGACGATCCCGAAAGCCAAGCTGGAATTCATGCGCGCCGACGGCCAGGGCGAACGCGTCAAGTACTTCGAAATCGAGCTGGAAAACGTGCTGATCGGCTCCGTGCAGCCCGCCGTCGAGGAAGGCGACTTCCTGACCGAGAACGTCGGCCTGAAATTCTCCAAGGTCAAGTGGAAGTACACCCAGCAGAAGATCGGCGGTGGCGCCGGCGGCAATACGTCCGGCGGCTGGGACCTGGCCACCAACAAGATCGTCTGACGTGGGCGTGCGCACGACGCATCCTGCCAACCTTCCCCTGCGCTCGTTGCCGGCGCTTTGCCGCGGCCTTGTGCCGCGGTCTTTTTTGGGCGTGCCGCCATGACGGCCTGGCAGCGCGGCCTGCTGGAGCGCCTGATGGGGGAACGCGCGCAGGGCCATGGTCTCGAAGGACTGAAGGACAGCATCGTGCGCGAACTCGAAGCGCTGCTGAATACGCGCGCCGGCCTGCCTCCCGGGCGGCTGGCCGCCTGGCCGCATGCGCGCGCCTCCGTGCTGGACTACGGCCTGGCCGACTTCGCTGCCTTCAGCCTGGCCAGCAGCGAGGACCGGGCCGCGATCTGCGCCAGCCTGAAGGCGGCGATCGAACGCCACGAACCGCGCCTCGTCAACGTCAGCGCCACGCTGGAAACGGCGACCAGCGGCGTCAACCGCCTGCACTTCACGATCGAGGCAACGCTGCGCATGGCCGATGAAGATCGCAACGGCACGGGCCTGGAAACCGTGCATTTCAACGCCGTGCTGCAGCCCTCATCCCTCCATTACACGATCGGCAAGGCCGGCCGGCCCCCGCGCGGCTAGCGTGCCGCGGCCGCTCATCGAAAGGATATCGACGATGGACATCAACCTGAAGACCCTGATCGGCAAGCTGAACGACACCACGCGTGCCGCCGCCACGCGCGCGGCCGGCATCTGCGTGGGCCTCGGCCAGTACGAGGTGGATCTCGAACACCTGTTCCTGGCCCTGCTGGAACAGCCGGGCAGCGACGTCGCCGCCGCCGCGCGCCAGGGCGGCGTCAGCCTGACGGGGCTCGAGACCGACCTGCGCCGCGAAGTCGAGCGCCTGCCGTCGGGCAGCACGCGCACGCCCGTGTTCTCGCGCCACCTGCCGCTGCTGTTCGAGCATGCGTGGCTGATCGCCTCGCTGGGCGCGCAGCTGGACGGCACGCAGCCGAACCGCATCCGCAGCGGCCACCTGCTGCTGGCCCTGTTGACGGAGCCGGGCCTGGCGCAGCTGGCCCAGCGCGCGTCGCGCCATTTCGCCGCGTTCCCGCTCGAGCGCCTGAAGCACGATTTCGACAAGCTCACGCACGGTTCCGACGAAGCACCCGCGCGCTCCGCGCCCGCGGACGCGGCCGCGCTGCCGTCGTGCGACCCCGTCGGCGAGCTGCAAGCGCATGCGCCCGGCAAGACGCCGGCGCTGGACCAGTACACGACCTGCCTCACGGCGCGTGCGCGCGAAGGCAAGGTCGATCCCGTGATCGGGCGCGACGCCGAGATCCGCCAGGTGATCGACATCCTGATGCGGCGGCGCCAGAACAACCCGATCCTGACCGGCGAGGCCGGGGTCGGCAAGACGGCCGTCGTCGAAGGGCTGGCGCTGCGCATCGCCGAGGGCGACGTGCCGGAGGTGCTGCGCGGCGTCGAGATCCACGTGCTGGACATGGGCCTGCTGCAGGCCGGCGCCAGCGTCAAGGGAGAATTCGAGAACCGCCTCAAGAACGTCATCGACGAGGTGGGGAAGAGCCTGCACCCGATCATCCTGTTCATCGACGAGGCGCACACGATGATCGGCGCCGGCGGCATGGCGGGCCAGAACGATGCCGCCAACCTGCTGAAACCGGCACTGGCGCGCGGCGAGCTGCGCACGGTGGCGGCCACCACCTGGAGCGAATACAAGAAGTATTTCGAAAAGGATGCGGCGCTGGCGCGCAGGTTCCAGGTCGTCAAGGTGGAGGAGCCCGACGAGGACACCGCCTGCGCCATGCTGCGCGCGATGGCGCCGCTGATGGAGAAGCATTTCGGCGTGCGCATCTACGACGACGCCATCGTCGACGCCGTGCGCCTGTCGCACCGCTATATCAGCGGCCGCCAGCTGCCGGACAAGGCGATCAGCGTGCTCGACACGGCCTGCGCCAAGGTGGCGCTGGGCCAGAAGGCGACACCTGCCGTGCTGGAAGACTGCGTGCGCCGCCTGGAACGGCTCGATGCCCGCATCGCCACGCTGGCGCGCGAGGAAAGCGGGGGCGCCGACCATGGCGCGGCACTGGACGCGCTGCACGGCGAGCGCGGCGCCGTGCAGGCCGAGCGCGAGGCCTTGCAGGCGCGCTGGGAACGCGAACAGGCGCTGTGCGCCGAGATGCAGGCCGTGCGCGCGCGCCTGGAAGGGCAGGGCAAGGGGAGCGCCGATGCCGCCGCGCTGCCGCCCCTGCTGGCCGAGCTGCATGCGCTGCAGGGCGAGGTGCCGCTCGTGCCGGTGCAGGTCGACGGCCATACGGTCGCGGGCATCGTCGCCGCCTGGACCGGCATCCCGCTGGGCCGCATGGTCAAGGACGAGTTGCGCACCGTGATGAACCTGCAGCGCCTGCTCGACGAGCGCATCCTCGGCCAGCGGCATGCGAGCGCCATCGTCGCCCAGCGCGTGCGCACGGCGCGCGCCAACCTGGAAGACCCGAACAAGCCGAAGGGCGTGTTCCTGTTCGTCGGCACTTCCGGCGTCGGCAAGACGGAGACGGCGCTGGCGCTGGCCGACCTGCTGTACGGCGGCGAGAGGAAGCTCGTCACCATCAATATGAGCGAGTACCAGGAAGCGCACAGCGTGTCCGGCCTGAAGGGTTCGCCGCCGGGCTACGTCGGCTACGGCGAAGGCGGCGTGCTGACGGAAGCCGTGCGCCGCAATCCCTACAGCGTGGTGCTGCTCGACGAAGTCGAAAAGGCCCATGCGGACGTGCTCGAACTGTTCTTCCAGGTGTTCGACAAGGGTGTGCTGGACGATGCCGAAGGCCGCACGATCGACTTCCGCAACACGATCATCATCCTGACGTCGAACGCGGCCTCCAGCCAGATCATGGGCGCCTGCCTGAACAAGCCGGCGGCGGAGCGCCCTGCGCCGGAACAGCTGGCCGACCTGATCCGGCCAGCGCTGGCGAAGCATTTCAAGCCCGCCTTCCTGGGCCGCCTGGCGGTCGTGCCGTTCTACCCGATCGACGACGCCGTGCTGGCCGATATCATCCGCCTGAAGCTGGAGCGCATCCGCCGCCGCGTGCTGGAGAACCACCAGGCCACCTTCGAGTACGACGCTGCGCTGGTCGATGCGGTGCTGGCGCGCTGCACGGAGGTCGACTCGGGGGCGCGCAACGTCGACACCATCCTGAACGGCACGCTGCTGCCCGAGATCGCCGATGCCGTGCTGGCCCGGATGGCGGCGGGCGGCGCCGTCAGGCGCATCAAGGTCGGCGCGACCAAGGCCGGCAAGATCAAGTACGCGGTCGACGCGGCTTAGGGAGGACACCATGCTGAACCTGGAACAGCTGCTGGCACCCATCGATGCGGGCCGTCCCTGCGGCGAGGACCTGGCTTTCTCCAGCGAGATCGATGCGATCGTGCGCGCCCGCCAAGCCGACGATCCGTCGCTCGAGCAGGGCGCCTGGGTCACGGAGCTGAAGGAAGCGGACTGGAAGTTCGTCGCGAAGCAGTGCGCGCAGTTGATCGAGACGCGCAGCAAGGACTTGCAGCTGGCCGTCTGGCTGGCCGAGGCGGGCGCGAAGACGGCCGGGCTGCGCGGCCTGGGCGACAGCCTCCAGCTGATCGCGCAGCTGTGCGAGCGCTGGTGGGAATCGATGTATCCGCTGCCGGAGGACGGCGGCTTCGAGCAGCGCATCGGCAACCTGGCGTGGGTGGCGGCGCGCATCGGCGCCTGGCTGCGCGAGATTCCGCTGACGGAGGGCGCCGACGCCTATGCGCTGCGCGACGTCGAGGCGGCGCGCGTGCAGGGCGGCGATGCGCTGGCGCGGCTGGAGACGGCGCGCCAGCGCGGCTCGGCCGGCTTCTACGTGGGGCTGATGCGCGATTGCGAACATTGCGGGGAAGCGCTGGCGCGCCTGGAGCGCAGCGTCGACGCACGGCTGGAGGCGGACGGGCCCAGCTTCGGCGCGGCCCGCTCGGCGCTGGAAGACCTGCACGTGTTCCTCAAGCCGCTGGCGGCGCCGCCCGCTGCCGCCGCCTCCGTGGCCGTGCCGGCGACGGGCGGCGCGCAACCCGTGCCGACGCACGCGGCCGTGGCCGCGGGACCGCTGCAGACGCGCGCCCAGGCGCTGGCCCAGCTGCGCGCCGTGGCCGAGTTCTTCCGCCGCACGGAGCCGCACAGCCCCGTCGCCTACATGGCCGACAAGGCCGCGCACTGGGGGGAGCAGCCGCTGCACGTGTGGCTGCGCGCGCTGGTAAAGGATGAGACGGCGGTGGCCCACATCGAGGAGATGCTGGGGGTAGCGGAAAGACCGGCGCCCTGAACCGACGTCGCCCCTGCGCAGGCAGGGGCCTAATTTAGCCGGCGTTACCACGACGCGAGCAAAATTGGGTCCCGGCCCGCGCCGGGACGACGTTTCGGCGTAGTTGACTTACTGCGGCGCCGCCGCCTGTCCCGCCTTCTGCAACTGCGACGTCGCCTGCGCCACCTGTTCCTCCACGCGGCGCATCGCCTCGCGGGTCGACTGCGTCACCTGCTCATAGCCGCGGAAGGCATTTTCGATGGCCGCCTTGATGATCTCGACGGCGTTTTCCTGGCCCGGCTTGACGTTCTGGGTGACGTCGTAGATCAGCGCCGACAGCGTGTTCTTGGCTTCCACGAGATGCGTGTCGGCCGCCTGCTGGAACTCCTTCTGGATGTCGGCGATGATCTGGCGCAGCTGCTCGCCGTAGGCGCTCGCTTCCGAGACGCCCGGCTGCATGCGCGCGGAAATGGCGTCGATGGCCGCCTTCGGGTCGGGCGCCTGGCTGAACTGGCGGCTCGCGGCCAGCGTGTTCTCCATCGATTGCTTGGCGGTCGCCATGTTCAGTGCGACGACCTGCTCGACGCCTTGCACGGCCTTGCTGGCCAGCGCGTTGAAGGTCTGCATCTGCAGGTCGAACAGCGTCTTGGTCGCGGATGCGAATTGCTCGGGGTTGGTGAACATCGGTGTCTCCTCGCGAATTGTCTTCGTTATACGGCTACTGCGGAGGTGCTGCGGCCGGGTACTACTCCTTCTGTTCTTGATTGGCGTTCAATCTTGCCGATTATTTAGCAGGTATGCGGAATTCGCAACGGGCGTCACGATAGGGACCGCTGAATTTCACCCAACCGGACCCGAGCGACGTCTGCGAACAGGCCATCTGCCCGTCTGCCTTGCTGCGCCATTGGTACCACGGGGCCGGGCCCGCTTGCGCCAGCGACGCGGCCAGCACGCCGGCGATGAGGAGGAGGGAAGTCTTGTGCATGGTCCGCCGAGCTTAACCGCTTGCGGCCACAAGTCAAGGAGCACGGCCTTGACCTTGCCATCGTGGGAAGGTGTATGCTGGACCGCATGGAGGACAACGATGGATAAGGAAGCAATGAATATCGGCCAGGTAGCCAAGGCGTCCGGCGTGACGGCCAAGATGATCCGCCACTACGAATCGATCGGCCTGCTGCCGCCGGCGCGCCGCACCGAGGCCGGCTACCGGCTGTACGGCAGCCAGGACATCCGCGTGCTGCAATTCATCCACCGCGGCCGCGCGCTGGGCTTTTCGCTGGACCAGATCGCCGACCTGCTGGCACTGTGGCAGGACAAGGGCCGCGCCAGCGCCGACGTGCGCCGGCTGGCGCGCAGCCATATCGGGGAACTCGACCGCAAGATCGGCGAGCTGGAAGCGATGAAGCGCACGCTGGAAACGCTGGCGGCATCCTGCCATGGCGACCAGCGCTCGGATTGCCCGATCCTGGACGACCTGGCCGCCCCGTGTCACTGAGGAAAAGGGCAGGCCACGGCGGAAACGCAAAACGCCGCAATCCTTTTGCAAAGATTGCGGCGTTTTGCGCCGAAGAATTCAATGGTCTCGAAGACCGGGTAGCTTTTGGTGCCCACGGAGGGACTCGAACCCCCACACCTCGCGGCACATGGACCTGAACCATGCGCGTCTACCAATTCCGCCACGTGGGCATGCAAACAACGGTACAGCTTTACAACAAGGTAGCATTTGGTGCCCACGGAGGGACTCGAACCCCCACACCTCGCGGCACATGGACCTGAACCATGCGCGTCTACCAATTCCGCCACGTGGGCAATCAAAACAACCGGACAGCATTTACAACAGGGTAGCATTTGGTGCCCACGGAGGGACTCGAACCCCCACACCTCGCGGCACATGGACCTGAACCATGCGCGTCTACCAATTCCGCCACGTGGGCAATACAACACTGCATGCTACCTGCAACATTCGACAAGCCGGCGCTGGTGCCCACGGAGGGACTCGAACCCCCACACCTCGCGGCACATGGA
The DNA here is from genome assembly GCF_044901715.1 of Massilia paldalensis. Taxonomy (NCBI): domain Bacteria; kingdom Pseudomonadati; phylum Pseudomonadota; class Betaproteobacteria; order Burkholderiales; family Oxalobacteraceae; genus Massilia; species Massilia paldalensis. The sequence goes on along the minus strand of NZ_JBJCIU010000009.1, from coordinate 21,121 downwards.
CCTGAACCATGCGCGTCTACCAATTCCGCCACGTGGGCGCTGGACTTGCTTCTTGCTGCATTTGCTCGACGTTGCCGCCGAATTCCGCTACGATATCAGGCTTTGCCGTTTTGCGCTAGACCAACTTTCGTTTGTCGCGCAGCGTGCTTCACCGAATCTCGCGGCTTTCTTCGTCTGCGGCTGGGCCGTATCCGAAGAGACCGAAAGTATAGCGGATGAATGAAAAATGTCAAAGGGGCACGCTACGCCACGAAGTTAGGCGAATCACCCGGTACTCCGGTACACTACGCCCGTCACTGTGTCAATCCAACACTCTTGCGCTCGATTAATCGGACTCGAATATTAATGGGACCAGATTCATCCAGCGCGAACACACCGAACAAGAAAACGATTTGAAGCACCCAACTCATACCATTCCAAGCCGCGAGGAAATCCTCGGCGTATTCCGCCAGGCCAAGGGACCGCTCGATAGCGGTGCCGTGGCCCGAGCCCTGCAAGTCAACCCGGAAGCGGAAGGCGTGCTGGCGCGCCGCTTGAATGCGATGGAGCGGGATGGACAGATCCGCGCCAATCCCGCCGGCCAGTTTGCCCTGACTGACCACTCCAGCTTCATTTCCGGCCGTGTCAGCGCCCACCGCGACGGCTTCGGCTTCGTGATCCCGGACGAGGGCGGCGACGACCTGTTCTTGAACGACAAGGAAATGCAGAAGGTGCTGCATGGCGACCGCGTGATGGCACGCGTCGTCGGCACCGACCGCCGCGGCCGTGCCGAGGGCACGATCGTCGAAGTGGTCGAGCGCGCCAACACGCACATCATCGGACGCCTGCTGAACGAGAACGGTGTCTGGGTCGTCGCGCCGGAAGACAAGCGCATCGGCCAGGACATCCTCGTGGCCGGTTCGCCCGGCAAGGCCAAGAGCGGCCAGGTCGTCAGCGTCGAACTGGTCGAGCAGCCTTCGCGCTTCCGCCAGCCGACCGGCAAGATCGTCGAAGTGCTGGGCGAGCTGGACGACCCGGGCATGGAGATCGAGATCGCCGTGCGCAAGTTCGGCGTGCCGCACATCTTCTCGCAAGCGGCCGTCAAGCAGGCGAACAAGCTGCCGAACGAGGTACGCGACAGCGACCTGGGCGAACGCGTCGACCTGCGCGACGTGCCGCTGGTGACGATCGACGGCGAGGATGCGCGCGACTTCGACGATGCCGTCTACTGCGAACCCGTCAAGATCGGCCGCGCCAAGGGATACCGCCTGCTGGTGGCGATCGCCGACGTCAGCCACTACGTCAAGCCGGGCGATCCGCTCGACGACGACGCGATCGAACGCTCGACGTCCGTCTACTTCCCGCGCCGTGTGATCCCGATGCTGCCCGAGAAGCTGTCCAACGGCCTGTGCTCGCTGAACCCGGCCGTCGACCGCCTGACCCTGGTGTGCGACATGGTCGTGAGCAGCGAAGGCGAAGTGAAGGCCTACCAGTTCTACCCGGCCGTGATGCACTCGGCTGCGCGCATGACCTATAACGAGGTCGCCGCCATCCTCGGCAACACGAAAGGCCCGGAAGCGGCGCGCCGCCCGGCCATCGTGCCGCACCTGCTCAACCTGAACGAGGCGTTCCGCGCCCTGCTCAAGGCGCGCCAGCAGCGCGGCGCGATCGACTTCGAGACGACCGAGACCTACATCGTCTGCAACGCGATGGGCAAGATCGAGAAGATCATCCCGCGCACCCGCAACGACGCCCACCGCCTGATCGAGGAATGCATGCTCGCCGCGAACGTGTGCGCGGCCGACTTCCTGATCCGCCACAACCAGCCGAGCACCTTCCGCATCCACGCGGTGCCGACCGAGGAAAAGCTGAACCAGCTGCGCCAGTTCCTCAAGCTGGCCGGCCTGAACCTGGGCGGCGGCACCACGCCGCAAGCGCGCGACTACGCCGAGCTGATGCAGAAGATCAAGGAGCGCCCGGACGCGACGCTGCTGCAGACCATGCTGCTGCGCTCGATGCAGCAGGCCGTCTACAGCCCGGACAACGTCGGCCACTTCGGCCTCGCCTACGAGCACTACGCCCACTTCACCAGCCCGATCCGCCGCTATCCGGACCTGCTGACGCACCGCGCCATCAAGGCCGTCCTGAAGGGCAAGAAGTACGAGCCGACCGACATCGACCTGTCCAAGCTGAACACGACGATTTCGAACGCGGCGCGCAAGCAGGCCGCCAAGGACCGCGCCAACGGCAAGCAGAAGGATCCGAAGGACCTGACGATCTGGGACGCGCTCGGCGTGCACTGCTCGGCCAACGAGCGCCGTGCCGACGAAGCCTCGCGCGACGTCGAGAACTGGCTCAAGTGCTTCTACATGAAGGACCGCCTGGGTGAATCGTTCACCGGCGTGATCTCGGGAGTGACCCCGTTCGGCATCTTCGTCCAGCTCGACGAGCTGTACGTCGAGGGCCTCGTGCACGTCACCGGCCTGGGCCAGGATTACTTCCAGTACGACGAGACGCGCCACGAACTGCGCGGCGAGCGCACCGGCCAGGTGTATGCCCTGACCGGCCGCGTGACCGTGCAGGTGGCCCGCGTCGACCTCGAGTCGCGCAAGATCGACCTCGTGCTGGCCGAACAGGCGACGGCCGAGCCGGCGCCGCTGGAGCGCGCCCGCCAGGCCGCGCTGGAAGCGCGCGAATCGAAGCCGCCGCGCCGCCGCAAGGCCAAGGGCAAGAACGGCAACGGCGGCGTGCCCGCCAGCGCCCAGGAAGTGCACGTGACGCCGGCCGAGCCGGCCGCCGTGCTGCCCGAACTCCACGGCGACGACGACGACGACGTCGTGTTCGTGCCGCCGACCTCGCGCAAGCGCCGCGGCAAGCCGGCCGCCGCGCCGGCGCCGGCGGCTGCTCCCGTCGTCGCCCCCGCCACCGCTCCGGTGGTGGAGAAAGAACAGGCCGCGCCAAAGAAGCGCGCGGCGAAGAAACCCGCGGCCCCCGAGGCCGTGGACACAACGAGCGCTTCCGCAAAAGCGCCGAAAGCAGCATCCAAAACCAGGAAAAAGAAGTAATCGATGAAAAATAAAATGATTTTCGGCTTCCACGCCGTGACCTCGCGCTTGCGCCACGAGGCCCAGTCCGTGGAAGAGATCTTCGTCGACGCGACGCGCCAGGACCGCCGCATGACGGACCTGATCGCGAACGCGAAATCGGCCGGCGTGCGCGTGATGCCCGTCGACGCCGAGCGCCTCGACAAGATCGTCGGCACCCGCCGCCACCAGGGCGTGATCGCGTTCGCCAGCCAGCTGACGCTGGCGCGCAACCTGGACGAGCTGCTCGACGCCGTCGACGGCCCGCCGCTGCTGCTGATCCTGGACGGCATCACCGACCCGCACAACCTGGGCGCCTGCCTGCGCGTGGCCGACGGCGTCGGTGCGCATGCCGTGATCGCGCCGAAGGACCGCTCCGTCGGCCTGAACGCGACGGCCGCCAAGGTCGCCAGCGGCGCCGCCGAGACCGTCCCCTACATCACCGTGACGAACCTGGCGCGCACCATGCGCGACCTGAAGGAACGCGGCATCTGGCTGATCGGCACCTCCGACGACGCCGACAAGGGCCTGTACCAGGGCGACTTCACGGGCCCGACGGCGCTGGTGATGGGGTCGGAAGGCGAGGGCATGCGCCGCCTGACCCGCGAGACCTGCGACATGCTGGTGTCCATTCCCATGTTCGGCTCCGTCGAGAGCCTGAACGTCTCGGTCGCGTCGGGCGTCTGCCTGTACGAGGCGCGCCGCCAGCGCCTGGCCAAAGACCCGCAATAATCGACATGCGGCCGCTGCGCGGCCGCACGTCGTCCCTGCGAAGGCAGGGACCCAATGTACGCATGAGCCGCGTCGCGACCACACGTCGTCCCTGCGAAGGCAGGGACCCAATGTACGCATGAGGCGCGACGCGGCCGCACGTCGTCCCTGCGAAGGCAGGGACCCAATATACGCATGAGCCGCGTCGCGGCCACACGTCGTCCCTGCGAAGGCAGGGACCCAATGTCGCACGAGTTGCGTCAGCGCACACAGAAATTGGACCCCCGCCTTCGCGGGGGCGACGGGCATGTTTTATTTCCCTCATAAGCAAATGCGCCGCGGATCGGCTACCATCTGCCTGTCCCGCTTTCGTTTCTACCCATGTTTTCCAAGCTGCGCGAAGATATCCAGAGCATCATCCAACGCGACCCCGCCGCGCGCAACGGCTGGGAGGTGCTCACCTGCTATCCCGGCCTGCATGCCGTCGTCATGCACCGCTGGGCGCACGCGTGCTGGCGCGCCGGCTTCAAGTGGCCGGGACGCTTCATTTCCTACCTGGCCCGCATCGTCACGGGCATCGAGATCCATCCGGGCGCGACCATCGGCCGGCGCGTATTCATCGACCACGGCTTCGGCGTCGTGATCGGCGAGACGGCCGTGGTCGGCGACGACTGCACGATCTACCAGGGTGTCACGCTGGGCGGCACCACGCTGGTGGCCGGCACCAAGCGCCATCCGACGCTGGAGCGGGGCGTGATCGTCGGCGCCGGGGCCCAGGTGCTGGGTGCGTTCACGGTGGGCGAGTACGCGAAGATCGGCTCGAACGCCGTCGTCGTCAAGCCGGTGCCGGCGGGCGCCACGGCGGTCGGCAACCCGGCCCACATCGTGCGCAAGGAAGAGCAGTCGCGCAGTGCCCAGATGTTCGCCGCCTACGGCGTCACGCCCAACGGCGACGATCCGCTGTCGAAGGCGCTGCGCAACCTGATCAACCACGTCGCCCAGCAGGACGAGCAGATCGAGCGCCTGTGCGCCACGCTGAAGGGCGCCGGCATTTCCTGCCAGGGCATCGACGAGAGTGATAAACTCGACCAGGTCCAGCTCAACCGCCTGGTCGAATGATTCCATAGAGGACCGCAATGCAAGACAACATCCCGGGCGCCTTCGACCCGGCCTCCGACCTCGACCCCTTCGAAATCCGCGTGCTCGGCGTGCTCGCCGAAAAAGAGGCGCTCACGCCCGACAACTATCCGATGTCGCTGAACGCGATCATGAACGGCTGCAACCAGCTGTCCAGCCGCGATCCCGTGATGCAGCTGTCGGAAGACGTCGTGCACGACACGCTGCAGCGCCTCATGCAGCGCAAGCTCGTCAACGGCATGTCGCAGGCCGGCGCCCGCGTCGTCAAGTACGAGCACCGCATGCGCATCAAGTGGACGCTCGAGCAGGACAAGGTCGCCGTGCTGACGGTGCTGATGCTGCGCGGCCTGCAGACCGCCGGCGAGATCCGCGCCCGCACGGGCCGCCTGCACGAATTCAAGTCGGTCGCCGACGTGGAAGCGGCGCTGCAGTTCCTGGTCGACAAATACCCGCCGCTCGTGGCGCGCCTGGAACGCGCGCCGGGCACCAAGGAGCCGCGCTACGGCCAGCTGCTGGGCGGCGAAATCGACGTGGCGCGCGCCGACTCCGCATTCGGCGCCGCCAGCGCCCCCACGGTGCCGTCCTCATTGTCGTCGTCCGGCAGCCGCACGGCCCAGCTGGAGCAGGAAGTGGCCGCGCTGCGCAGCGAGGTCGACGAGCTCAAGGCGCAGTTCGCGGCGTTCCGCCAGCAGTTCGAGTAAGCCCGGCTATTCCTTGGCCGCGGCCACGGCCTCCGGCACCTCCGGCGGCGCATACTCCAGCTCCACGATGGCGTCGTTGCTCCAGCTGGTGTCGCCGATCGGCGCGCTGAACGACTTGCCGCGCACCTTCAGCGCCAGGCTGCGCTCCCCGTCGCGCAGCGTGGCTGCGGCCAGTTTCGCGTCGACGTGGTGCGGCCAGCTGCGGTCGCCGCCTTTCGGCGTGAACCCCTTGAACCACGAGCACCAGTCCGTGGTGAGCAGCACGCCATTCACCAGCCCGACCGCCCAGAACGGCGCCTCTTCCTTCCCCATGGCGATCATCACCCTGCAGTCGAGGCGGATGTCGCCGAGCCGGCGCTGGTTGTCGGGCAGGCCCGGCGTGCGCACCCAGGGCATCACCCGGGCGTCGCGCTTCTTGCGGTTGAGGACCAGTTCCGCCTTCGCGTCATACGCTGCCTGGCTGCGCGCCACGGCAAAGCGGCGCTCCCCGTCGAGCGTGAGCGGAATCGAGAAGTCGTCGGCGGCGATGCGGGCCAGCGGTGCCTCTCCGCTCCAGGCCTTGTCGCCGCGCGTATCGACCTTGAACAGCAGCTGCGGGACGTTCGGCGCCAGGGCGTGCTGCGCGTCGAACATGTCGAGCCCCGCGGCGATGGCGCGGTAGGTCCAGCGCTCCGGATTCTTGATGGCGTTGATGTGGACGGTGCCGGGATCCTTGCCTGCGTCCTTGCCCTCGTCCTCCGTGTCCTGCGCACCCGCGATGCCGCAGCAGCACGCGAGGCCCAGCACGGCGGCCACGGAAAGACGCTTCATCATGGCGTCCATCTCAACCCTCGTCGCGCCAGCGGCGCAGGCGGGTCGCGCCGAACAGCATCAGGGCACCGGCGGCCGCGCCGATCCAGGCGTCGATGCCGGCCAGCGAGGCGTAGGCGCTCGTCACGATACTGTTGCCGTCGACGCCGAACTGGGTCGGCTGCAGCGGCTGCGGCATGCCGGGATAGGTGTACCAGATGCCGGGGACGACGCCGCTCAGCAGGCGCGCCACGACGTCCTGGGCGACCGGCATCAGCGGCAGTTCCTGGCCCGAGAAGTTGAGCAGGGCGGTGCTGATCCACTTCATGAGGATCAGGCCGACGACGGGAATGCCCACGGCCCACAGGAAGGGTTTCGTGCGCGCCCAGCTCGATACCAGCAGCAGCCAGCCGACGGTCGGCAGCGCCCACACGACGTAGACGGGCAGCAGGGCGACGAGGCGCAAGGGTCCCAGGTACAGGTCGGGCGAGGCCAGCACGGGCCCGAACATGTTCATGCCCTGCAGGCCCACGGCGGCGCAGACGATGAACAGCAGCGCCAGCGAGGCGACGGTGGCGATGGCGATGGCGATCAGCGGCGCGACGATCATCGCGGTGGCGGCCTTCGACACCACCGTCATCGGGTCCGAGACGGGCAGCGATTTCCAGAACAGGATGCTGCGGTCGCGGCGCTCGTCGTACAGCGCGCCCAGGCAGTAGAAGAACACCACGGCCGACAGCACCAGCAGCAGCGGCGTGGCGGTGGCCAGGTAGGAGCTGCTGGCGATGCGCGCGATCATGATCCTCAGGTCCGCGGAGACCAGCACGTGCATGCTGTCGCCGCCGAAGGTGCGTCCGTTGACGGTCACATGGCCCGGCATGCCGTAGTTGAAGATGCCGTAGCCGATGGTCCCGCCCACCAGCACCACCAGGAGCGCACCGACGATCGCGGGCGCCCAGAACATGGCGCCCTTGTGTTCCCAGAACTCGCGCTGCAGCAGCCATTTCATCGTGGTCGTGTTCATGCGTAGCTTCCTTTCATGGTCGCGACGAACAGGTCGGCGACGCTGGGATTGCGGGTTTCGCCGAGGGCGGCCAGCTGCTGGCGCAGGCCGGCGCCGGCGCCGTCCGCGTTGCCGGCATCGAACAGCATGACGGCCTTGCCGAACACGGTGCGGCGGTCGATCGGCTGCAGCGCATTGGCGGCGCTGATCTTGTCGTGCGAGACCATCACCTCGATGTAGCGCTCGCCGATTTCCTCCATCGACGCGGCCAGCACGATGCGGCCGTCGCGGATGAACATAAGGTCGGTGAGGATGTGCTCCACTTCCTCGACCTGGTGGGTCGTGATGACGATGGTCTTGTGCTCGTCAAAATAGTCTTCCAGCAGGTTCTGGTAGAACTGCTTGCGGTACATGATGTCCAGGCCCAGCGTCGGCTCGTCCAGCACGAGCAGCTTGGCGTCGATGGCCATGACGAGCGCCAGGTGCAGCTGGACGATCATCCCCTTCGACATCTCCTTGACCTTCATCGCCGGCTGCAGCTTGGTGTTGGCGATGTAGCGCTCGGCCTTGGCGCGGTCGAAGCGCGGATGCACGCCGGCCACGAAGTCGATCGCATCCTTCACGCGCAGCCAGCGCGGCAGGATGGCGACGTCGGCGATGAAGCACACGTCCTGCATCAGGTCGTCGCGCTGGGTGCGCGGGTCGAAGCCCAGCACGGACAATTCGCCCTCGAACGGGATCAGGCCCAGCGCCGCCTTCAGCGTCGTGGTCTTGCCCGAGCCGTTGGGGCCGATCAGGCCGACGATGCGGCCGGCGGGAATGGTGAAGTCGATGCCGTCGACGGCGGTGCGCTTGCCGTAGCGCTTGGTGAGGCCCTTGGCGGAGAGGACGGTGTTCATGACTGGCTCCCATGCTGGTCGCGCAGCAGCACATCGACGTTCAGGCCGAGCTGGCGGATGCGCTCCAGCATGGCCGGCCATTCCTCGCGCAGGAAGCGCTCGCGTTCGCTGGCGAGCAGTTTTTCGCTCGCTCCTTCCGTGACGTACATGCCGATCCCCCTTCGTTTTTCTACTAAGTTGTCGTCGACCAGTTCCTGGTAGGCCTTGGAGACCGTGATCGGATTGAGCTGGTATTCCGCCGCGATCTGGCGCACGGAGGGCAGGGCGTCGCCGGCCTTGAGCGCGCCGTCGAGCATCATGCCGATCACCTTGTCCTTCAGCTGCCGGTAGATGGGTGTGTTGTCATTCCAGCCGATGGTCATCGATGGCCTCCTGTCGTGATGCTGCCTGTCGTGTCATGCCTGCCTCCACGGCGGTGATGTAATGAGATGGTGTGGTAGTAAGGTACAACACCATCTCACTGGAGGTCAACACGGGATCGGTATGGCTATCAGAACTGATAGGGGCGAAGCCTGGTAGACATGCCGGCAAGGCCGGCGTAGACTTCGATAGTTTCTTTTTTGCAACTAACGATCGCTATGCCACGTCACGCCATGAAGCCGGTCCTCGTCGCCTCCTTGCTCGCGCTCCTGGCCGGCTGCGCTTCGAACACCGCTTCGCGCATGGGCACGGCCGCCGCCACGCCCTTGAGCGACCTGGGAATCAAGAAGGTCGATATCCCCGCCGTGCTGGTCAGCGCGAGGGAACATCCCTATCTGCTTCCCGCCGCGCACGGTTGCGCCGTCATCGCGCTGGAAATCCGCAAGCTGGACGAGGCGCTCGGCCCCGACCTCGACGTGCCCGATCCGGAAGAGGAGGCGAGCAGGATGGAAAAGGCGAACAAGCTGGCGAACGACCAGGTGGTGGGCGCCGTGCAGCGAACGGCGGAAGGCCTGGTGCCGTTCCGCGGCTGGGTGCGCAAGCTGAGCGGCGCCGAGCGCTACTCGAGCCAGGTGTCGGAGTCCGTGATGGCCGGCTCCGTGCGGCGCGCCTTCCTGAAGGGCGTGGCCGTGGCGCAGGGGTGCAGGCTGCCGGCTGCGGCGCAGGAAACGAAAAAGATCTAGTAGGGTGGGCACCACGTGCCCACCGGCAGTTGAGGGTGCGACGGCGCTAGTGGGCATGTGGTGCCCACCCTGCGTTACACCACCGGGATGACTGCGCCGTCGAGGGCGTGCCGCGTAATGACGCCGGCACCATCGATGGCGATCCAGCCGCCCCGCATCGGTTGCTGGTCCAGCTCCCAGTCGGGCAGCACGTAGCGCCGGCGCTGCGTGGACGCATCCGTGTGCAGGGCGGGGCGGTGCGTATGGCCGTGGATGATGACGTCGGCGCCGCTGTCCGCATGCAGGTCGGCGATGGCGGACGGGGTGACGTCCATGATCTCGTAGGACTTGTCGCCCTGAGCGGCACGGCTGCCTTCGCGCAGGCCCGCGATGATCGCCTTGCGCTGCGCCAGCGGCATCGCCAGGAACTGGCTTTGCCAGGCCGGATCGCGCACCTGGGCGCGGAAGGCCATGTATTTGTCGTCGTCGGTGCACTGGGCGTCGCCGTGCACGAGCACGATGCGGGTGCCGGCGAAGTCTTCCACGTGCGGCTCGTCCAGCAGCGTGAGCCCGGCCGCGTCGGCGAACCCGGAGCTCACAAGGAAGTCGCGGTTGCCGTCCATCCAGTAGACGCGCGTGCCGGCATCGGCCACGCGCCGGATGGCAGCGGCGATGGAACGGTTGAACCGGTCGGCGAGGTCGTCGTCGCCGGCCCAGTATTCGAAGATGTCGCCGAGCAGGTAGAGCCGCTCGGCGTGGACCGCGCGCTCGGCCAGGAACGCCAGGAAGGCGTCGGCCGTGCGCGGATGGGCCGCCTGCAGGTGCAGGTCGGAGATGAAGAGCGCAAGCGTGCGCGCGGCTGCTGCCGTCGATACGGTCATCGTGTTTCCAGGATGACCGCAGAGGCAGCGCGCCTCCGCGTCACGCCTGCCATCGTTGATTACTGGACGACTTCGACTTTCTCGATGACGACTGCCTCGCTCGGCACGTCCGAGTGCATGCCCGAGCGACCGGTCTTGACGGTGTTGATCTCGTCGACGATGTCCTGGCCTTCGACGACCTTGCCGAACACGGCATAGCCCCAGCCGTCCTGGCCCGGGTAGTTCAGGAAGTCATTGTTCTTGGTGTTGATGAAGAACTGGGCCGAGGCCGAGTGCGGGGCCATGGTGCGGGCCATCGCGATGGTGTACTTGTCGTTCTTCAGGCCGTTCTTGGCTTCGTTCTCGACGGTCTGCTCGGTCGGCTTCTGCGACATGTCCGGCGCGAAGCCGCCACCCTGGATCATGAAGTCCTTGATGACGCGGTGGAAGATGGTGTTCGAGAAGTGACCCTTGTTCACGTAGTCGAGGAAGTTGGCAACGGTCTTCGGCGCTTTTTCGGCGTCCAGTTCGATCTTGATGTTGCCCTTGTTGGTGGTCATCAGCAGCGTGGTCATCTGTATTGTCCTGTTCTGTTGGTTGATGGAAGCCCGCAAAGCCGTCGCGAGCATCGCAGGCCGAACCTGCAATGCGCAGCAGGTTCGGCGCGCTTCCAAGGTTATCGGACCGTTATTTTACCCGCTTGTCGGCTTTCACGACGGTCGCGGACTGGATCACGATCGGCGTCACCGGCACGTTTTCCATGCCGCGCACGTCGTCGACGACGACGCCCTTGATCTTGTCGACCACGTCCTCGCCCTTCACGACCTTGCCGAACACGGTATAGCCGCCGTTCATTTCCGGATAGTCGAGGCCGGGGTTGTCGACCACGTTGATGAAGAACTGCGAGGTGGCCGTGTCCGGATTCGCCTCGCGCGCCATCGCGACGCTGTACTTCACGTTCGACAGGCCGTTATTCGCTTCGCTCTTGATCGGCTTCTTGGTGGCGCGGCCGGCCAGCTTGGCATCCATGCCGCCGGCCTGGATCATGAAGCCGTCGATCACGCGGTGGAAAATGGTGCCCTTGTAGAACCCTGATTTCACGTATTGCAGGAAGTTGGCCACGGTGACGGGCGCCTTTTCCTGGTTCAGCTCCAGCACGATCTCGCCCATCGACGTCTTCAGCGAGACCTGCGGATCGTCGGCCGCGAAGGCGGCGGCGGACAGGGTCAGGGCCGCCAGGGCAGTGGCGCAGCGGGTGGCCAGGCGCGTGCCCGGGGATTTCATCGTGAACATTCGTGGGTTCTCCTCTGTGGACAGAGCGCAAAGCGGTGTCAAGGGTTTTGTCGAAAAATAAACCTGTGGCATATGCGGCCAGTCAGGATTTTATCAATGCTATACTTTGCGACGGACTGCCGATTCTATCAAAAGCGAAAAACCGGCAGGCTCGTACGCGTTCAAGCGCGGTGCGGGCCTGGTGGCGGCATTCCCGACGTCCGGCGCCGGCCCCCATCCCCGGCAATGCGCGCGTGCACGTCGTGCTCCAACCCTCTAGCCAACATCCGATGAGCCAACTTAAGATCTACAACACGCTCGCGCGTGACAAGCAGTCATTCGTTCCCCTCCAACCCGGCAAGGTCAATATGTACGTGTGCGGGATGACGGTCTACGATTACTGCCACGTGGGTCACGCCCGGATGATGATGGCGTTCGACGTCATCTACCGCTGGTTCAAGGCGTCGGGCTACGAGGTCAAGTACGTGCGCAACATCACCGACATCGACGACAAGATCATCAAGCGCGCCGTGGACAACGGCGAAACCATGTCGGCGCTGACCACGCGCTTCATCAAGGCCATGGACGAGGACACGTCCGCGCTGGGCATCCTGGCGCCGGACTTCCAGCCGCGTGCCACCGACTACGTGCCGCAGATGCTGTCCATCATCGATCGCCTGGAAACGAAGGAACTCGCGTACCAGGGCGAGGATGGCGACGTCAACTACGCCGTGCGCAACTTCCCCGGTTACGGCAAGCTGTCCGGCAAGTCGCTGGACGACCTGCGCGCGGGCGAACGCGTCGACGTCAATACAGGCAAGCGCGACCCGCTCGACTTCGTGCTGTGGAAGGCCGCCAAGGCATCCGAGCCGGCGGAAGCGAAGTGGGACTCGAAGTGGGGCATCGGCCGTCCGGGCTGGCACATCGAGTGCTCCGCGATGTCCTGCGCCATGCTGGGCGAACACTTCGACATCCACGGCGGCGGCGCCGACCTGCAGTTCCCGCACCACGAGAACGAGATCGCCCAATCGGAAGGCGCGTTCGGCGCGCCGATGGCCAACTACTGGATCCACAACGGTTTCGTCCGCGTCGACAACGAGAAGATGTCCAAGTCCCTGGGCAATTTCTTCACGATCCGCGACGTGCTCAAGAAATACGATGCCGAAGTCATCCGCTTCTTCATCCTGCGCGCCCACTACCGCAGCCCGCTGAACTATTCGGACGTGCACATCGACGACGCCAAGGGCGGCTTGACGCGCCTGTACACGGCGCTGAATGGCATCGACCTCGGCAGCGATTCCGTCGCCGTCGACTGGAACGAGGCCCATGCCCAGCGTTTCCGCGACGCGATGGACGACGACTTCAATACGCCGCTCGCCGTGGCCGAACTGTTCGACCTGGCCTCCGAGGTGAACCGCAGCAAGTCGCTGGCCGATGCCCGCCAATTGAAGGCGCTGGCCGGCGTGCTGGGCCTGCTGGAACGCAGCCCGCAAGCCTTCCTGCAAGCCGGCAATCCGGGCGAGGGGGCCCTCGACGAAGCCGCCATCCTGGACGCCATCGCGCGCCGCGCCGCCGCCAAGAAGGCGCGCAGCTTCGCCGAGGCCGACGCCATCCGCGCCGAACTGACGGCGGCCGGGGTCGTGCTGGAAGACAAGCCGGACGGCAGCACCAACTGGCGCCGCGCCTGACCTCCGCTTTCCGGACGACAGCAGAGCATGGCACTTTCCAAGGACCTCGCGGGCGCCGATCAGGCGCTGCCTGAAGCGCCGCCCTACGTTCCGGCGTACTGGGCGGAGGCGAAGGCCGAGCTCATGGGCCGCGACCGCATCATGAACAAGCTGATCCCCCAGTTCGGGGACCTGCAGCTGCGCGGCCATCCCGACCCGTTCACCACGCTGGCACGTTCCATCGTCGGCCAGCAGGTGACGGTGAAGGCGGCGGAAGCGGCCTGGACGCGCCTGCGCACGCTGAGCCCGAAGATGACGCCGGCCCAGATCCTGAAGGTGGGCGCCGCCGAACTGGCCGCTTGTGGCCTGTCGAAACGCAAGACCGAATACATCCTCGACCTGGCCGACCACTTCAAGGCGAAGCGCGTGCACGCCGACCAGTGGTCGCAGATGGAGGACGAGGCCGTGATCGCGGAACTGGTCCAGATCCGCGGCATCACGCGCTGGACAGCAGAGATGTTTTTGATATTTAATCTGCTCAGGCCAAACGTGCTGCCGCTGGACGACCCCGGCCTGATCCAGGGCATCAGCCAGAATTATTTCTCGGGCGAGCCCGTCTCGCGCAGCGATGCGCGCGAGGTGGCGGCGAACTGGGAGCCATGGCGGACCGTTGCCACATGGTATTTATGGCGTAGCCTGGACCCGATTCCAGTATAAAATAGCCCCCTTTTTTGGGACTCTCGAAAAACTTGTCGTTCATATACGCTGGTTTCTCAAGGCTCCTTGATGCCGCGCGGACGATCTTCCGCGGCCAGAAACAACCCCGGAGGTACAATGACCAAAACCACTTTCCTCAGTTTTGAACAACCGATCGCCGAGCTCGATTCCAAAATTGAAGAGCTTCGTTTCGTGCAGGACGATTCGGCCGTCGACATCTCGGAAGAGATCGACCGCCTGGCCAAGAAAAGCCAGCAGCTGACGAAAGACATCTATGCCAAGCTGACCCCGTGGCAGGTCTCGCAGATCGCGCGCCACCCGCAGCGTCCGTACACGATGGACTACGTGAACGCGATCTTCACCGACTTCCACGAACTGCACGGCGACCGTACCTTCGCGGACGACCAGTCGATCATCGGCGGCCTGGCCCGCTTCAACGGCCAGTCCTGCATGGTCATCGGCCACCAGAAGGGCCGCGACACGAAGGAGCGCGCGATGCGCAACTTCGGCATGCCCCGTCCGGAAGGCTACCGCAAGGCCATGCGTCTGATGAAGCTGGCCGAGAAATTCAACCTGCCGATCTTTACCTTCGTCGACACCCCGGGCGCGTTCCCCGGCATCGACGCCGAAGAGCGCGGCCAGTCCGAAGCCATCGGCCACAACCTGTACGTGATGGCCGAACTGAAGGTGCCCCTGATCGCCACCATCATCGGCGAAGGCGGCTCCGGCGGCGCGCTGGCGATCGCCGTGGGCGACGCCGTGCTGATGCTGCAGTACTCCACGTACTCCGTCATCTCGCCGGAAGGCTGCGCCTCGATCCTGTGGAAGACCTCGGAGCGCGCCGCCGAAGCGGCCGACGCGCTGGGCCTGACCGCGCACCGCCTGAAGGCCATCGGCCTCATCGACAAGATCGTCAACGAACCGCTGGGCGGCGCCCACCGCGATCCGAAGGCGATGGCCCAGCTGCTCAAGCGCGCGCTGGCCGACACGCTGCGCCAGTTCCAGGGCATGAAGACCAAGGACCTGCTGGACGCCCGCCACGCCAAGCTGATGGCCTACGGGAAGTTCAAGGAAACGCTGCCGCGCGAAGAGTGAGTTCCCATCCTGCTGCAAGCGTCGCGCAGGCGCTGACCCGGTTCATCGAGGGCCTGCGCGAACCGTACTTCCCCGACGCCTCCCCCCGCATTGCCGTCGCCTTGAGCGGCGGCCTCGACTCGATGGTCCTGCTGGACCTCGCCGCCGACCACGTGCGCGCGCACGGCGGCGTCTTGTTCGCCTTCCACGTCCACCACGGCCTGAGTCCCAACGCCGATGCCTGGCGCGACCATTGCGCCGCCAGCGCGGCCGCGCTGGACATCCCCTTCGACACGCGCGCCGTCGCCGTCGACAAGGGCAGGAGCGGCATCGAGGCGGCCGCGCGCAAGGCCCGCTACGCGGCGCTGGGCGCCATGTGCCGCGCGCACGGTGTCGATTTGCTGCTCACCGCCCACCACCAGGACGACCAGGCCGAGACCGTACTGCTGCAACTGCTGCGCGGTTCCGGCGCGTCCGGCCTGTCGGGCATGGACGGCGCCAACCGCGCGCCGGCCCTGCTGGGCGACGAACGCCTCGTGATGGGGCGTCCGCTGCTGGCCCATGCCCGCGCCGAACTCGAAGCCCATGCGCGGCAGCGCGGCATCGCCTGGGTCGAGGACGAATCGAATGCCGACCCGCGCTATACCCGCAATGCGCTGCGCCACCAGGTGATGCCCGTGCTGGACCAGCTGTTCCCGGGCTTCCAGGGGCGCATCGCCCGGTCCAGCCTGCACGTGCAGTCGGCCCGCCGTTTGCTGGACGAGCTGGCGGCGCAGGACCTGGCCGCCTGCCTCGACGGCGACGGCCTCGATCTCGCCCGGCTGCGCTCCCTCAGCATCGACCGCATCAACAACCTGCTGCGCCACTGGTTCGCCGTGCGCCGCCTGGCAATGCCGTCGACGGCCTTGCTGGCGCAGATGGTCGCGCAGACGCTGTCGGCGCGCGAAGACGCGCAACTGCTGGTGGCGCATCCCGAATGCGAGGTGCGCCGCCACCGTGACCGCCTGTACCTCGTGCCCAGGCTGCCCGACCTGGCCGGCATGCGCGACCCGTACGACGCCGGCATCATCGAGAAATATGCCCAGGCATTCCGTTGGGAAGGGCAGGGCAGCATCGCCTTCCCGGACTACGGCGGGGTGCTGTATTTCGACGGCGCGGAGCACGGCTTCGATGCCGCCTGGCTGCGTGCCCAGCCGCTCGAGATCGACTTCCGCAAGGGCGGCGAGAAACTCAAGCTCGCCGCGAACCGGCCCACGCGCAGCCTCAAGCAATTGTTCCAGGCGAGCGGCGTCCCGGCCTGGGAACGCACCCGCCTGCCCATCGTGGGCAATGGCGCCGACCTGCTGTTCGCGGCCGGGCTCGGCATGGATTGCCGCCATCTGGGCGCCGGTCCGGGCCGCATCGCGCTGCGCTGGGAATCGACCGTCGCGCCTGTCTAGACAGGTATCGACAGGCGGTAAGGCCTCATGCCGTTACCGCATGTCGATATTCCAATTCCATATAGTTTTCCGCCGATGACAGCTTGTTATTCTGCATAGCAGCATGTAGAGTAAAAGGCTCTTTTGATTTTTTACAAGCGGAAATCCCCCAGCATGGCCTTTATAGTCCACAAATATGGCGGTACGTCGATGGGCTCGACGGACCGCATCAAGAACGTCGCAGCCCGCGTCGCAAAATGGCATGATGCCGGCCACCGTATCGTCGTCGTCCCGTCGGCAATGTCGGGCGAAACCAACCGCCTGATCGCGCTGGCCAAGGAACTGATGCCGCAGCCGGACCCGCGCGAACTGGACATGATCGCCTCGACCGGCGAACAGGTGTCGGTGGGCCTGCTGGCGATGGCGCTGCAGGCGCGCGGCAAGGACGCGGTGTCGTACACCGGCTGGCAAGTGGGGATCAAGACCGACTCGGCATTCACCAAGGCGCGCATCCAGTCGATCGACGACAAGCGCGTGCAGGCCGACCTGGACGCCGGCAAGATCGTGATCATCACGGGCTTCCAGGGCGTCGACGACCACGGCAACATCACCACGCTGGGCCGCGGCGGCTCGGACACGTCGGCGGTGGCCATCGCGGCCGCGCTGAAGGCCGACGAATGCCTGATCTACACGGACGTCGACGGCATCTACACGACCGACCCGCGCGTGGTCGACGAGGCGCGCCGCCTGTCCAAGATCACGTTCGAGGAAATGCTGGAACTGGCCTCGCTGGGCTCGAAGGTCCTGCAGACCCGCTCCGTCGAATTCGCCGGCAACTACCGCGTGCCGACGCGCGTGCTGTCGTCGCTGACCGACCCCATGATGCCGCTCGACGAGGAAGCCAAGTCGGGCACCCTGATTTCGTTTGAGGAAGAAAGTAATATGGAACAAGCCGTCATCTCGGGCATCGCCTTCCAGCGCGATGAAGCCAAAATCACCGTGCTGGGCGTGCCGGACAAGCCGGGCGTCGCCTTCCACATCCTGGGCCCGATCGCCGATGCCAACATCGAGGTCGACATGATCATACAGAACGTGTCGGTCGACGGTAAAACCGACTTCACGTTCACCGTGTCGCGCAACGAGTACCAGCGCGCCATGGCCGTGCTGGAAGCGAACAAGGACGTCCTGGGCTTCGCCCGCCTGGTCGGCGACGGCAAGGTCTCGAAGGTCTCGGCCGTGGGCGTGGGCATGCGCAGCCACGTCGGCGTCGCCTCCCAGATGTTCCGCACGCTGTCGGAAGAGGGCATCAACATCATGATGATCTCGACCTCCGAGATCAAGATTTCGGTGCTGATCGACGAGAAATACATGGAGCTGGCCGTACGCGCGCTGCATAAGGCCTTTGCGCTGGAGCAAGCTTAACGTTTTCTAAAAAAAATGGCCGTGCTTCCTTGACCAAATGAAGTGTGGCCATTAATATGCGTGCACTCAGCGACAACGAGCAACACTGTGAAGCTGATTGGAGGCGTGGCCGAGTGGCCGAAGGCACTTCCCTGCTAAGGAAGCATACGGGCTTAAACCTGTATCGTGGGTTCGAATCCCACCGCCTCCGCCAAAGATTCAAAGAAAAAAGCGACCGCAAGGTCGCTTTTTTCTTTTCCGCGGCCAGGGACGCAGCCCCCAGCCCCCAGGCCCAGGCTTGCGGGTTGTTTGCTTCTAAAGTCTCTTCATTGTTTCGCGGATGGAAATCGCGGGTGGCTGACAAGTAAAACCTGCTCGGCGTGACAACTGCTAAGCACCAGGCATCGACCTCACGCCGTTGTCCTTGAAGACCATCGGCGCCACGTGGATCGACATCGGTTACTAGTGGTCGCCGAGAGTTGCCGACCCAGCGATTGGTTGCATGAGTTCGATCAGGTTGCCCCAAGGATCGCTGAAAAAAGCAAAACGCAGGCCCAGGCCCGGAGCATCCCGCGCTTCGCTGACGATCCTGACGTCACGCCGCTTGAGCTCGGCTATCGCAGCGTCGACATCATCCACGCGCAGGCATAGATGGTGCCAACCGCCATCGGCGTGGGTGTCGCCGAGTTGCTCGTAGCTGGGGCGGACCCCGCACCCCGGCCCGGCAATGAATTCGATGCGGAAGTCGTCGTCCGCCGGCGGTGACAGGAACGCCAGCATTTTTTCGCCCAACGGCATGGTGTGCGTGATGCGGAAATCGAGTTTTCCGGTGTACCAGGTCGCCGCGGCGTCGAAGTCCGGTACTCGAATACCGACGTGGTCGCCTTTCCAGGAGGCGAATGGACTGGATGAGGCAGCGGGTGCTGCGGTATTCAAAGAAACCATGACATCTCCTGACAAATCTGGATCGTGATCGGCCGCGTTGGACGCGTTTTCGTGTTCGCGTTGGCGACCAGTTAGTACGGGCAGGTGGCGGCCATGATCTGCGCCACCACGGCATCAATCGTATCCGGAGTCATCTCGATTGATAATCGGGTTGCGGCCGAATAGACTGTTCGCCATGAAGAACAATCACGAACCGTCGCTGGATGATTTGTCAGTCTTTGTCATGGTGTGCGAAGCCAGGGGATTCCGTGCCGCAGCCAAACGGCTCCATTTGTCGCCGTCCAATGTCAGCGAGATCATCTCGCGTTTGGAAGCGCAGTTGGGTGTGCCGCTATTGACCCGTAATACGCGCAGCATCATGCCGACGCAAGCGGGAAGGGAGCTCCAGGCACGCCTGGCGCCGCTGCTGGCCGAGGCCCGTGCTGCTTTGCGTGACGTGAACGATGCAGGAACGGACGTGCGAGGCGTTCTGAAGTTGAACGTCGCCGGATCGGTCATGGTCGATATCCTGCCGCCGTTGATCGACCGCTTCCTCGTACGTCATCCGCAAGTGCGGGTCGAGCTGGTCGTGGATGATCGGCTCATCGATACCATCGCCCACGGCTGTGATGCCGGTATCCGCTACGGGGAGCACCTATCCCAGGGCATGGTCGCGATACGGATTGGGCCGCGTTACCAGCAGCTCGCCCTTGCGGCGGCCCCATCGTACCTAGAAGCGCGCGGTCGTCCAATGCATCCGACTGAAGTCATGCAACATGCCTGCGTGCGCCTCCGTTTTTCCAGTGGTGCACTGACGGCCTGGGATTTCGAACGGAGCGGGGAAACCGTCACGGTAGATCCTCCAGGTCGTCTGATCATCGGCGTCGATGCGGCTGTCGCAGGTATCGAGCTCGCGTGCGCTGGACACGGCCTGATCTGTACGTTCAGGAATTGGCTTACCCCGTATTTTGAACGAGGCGCGCTTGAACCCGTGCTAGAGGAATGGTGGCAAACCTTTGAAGGCCCGTGGCTGTACTTTTCGGGCCGGCGTATGCCTGCGCCGTTGCGGGCATTCGTGGACCTGATCACTGCCGAATCGCTGAACTAGCGCTTACACCGCAAAGTTTCCGTTAGTCCGAGTAGATGCAACCAGCGGTTTTCAATCGTCCACATCCGATTGGCTGCCAAAAGGTCTTCGGTGGAGTGGAAGGCATGGAAAAACATATCGATTAGCCCAATGACGCTGTAATTTGCTCGACATTGAACCTGTTTCCCTTTGGCAAGATAACGTTTAGTCGGCGGTGGACATTAGGCTGCTAGTTTTGCCGCTGTACGTTGCCGCCAAAAATTGATGCTTCAGTAAAATTTGGCCAAGTCGTTGAGCATGGTAGCGGTTACACAGGAATGGCAAAGGCAAGTCTGGATCGGACTTAGAAAGCAATGGGGAGGGCATAGATGTTGACGGGACCAAAAATCCGCCAGCCGAAGCTGGCGGTAAAAGTCGATTCATGCAAATCAACTAGATGAAGCTCGGCACCATACCGCACCATGGTTGCAATTTGATGACATGACGTATTTTATTAATGCGGAAGGGATATCTTTTTCGCAACCGACGACAGTCGCGAGCGCAAGTCTCAGCTTCTTGAGGGCTGACCTTAAAGCACGGTACGAACAGACCGTTTGAAAAGTCCGCTTTAGCTCCACAGCGGCTTGGAGTGACAGTTCGAGACTTTTTCAGCTCGGCAACCTGCTATGCTGAGCCGAACGGCCGGGTTCGGCCAGGAGCGGACCTTTTACTCAGGCAGCAGGTGAAGTCAAATACACTCTCAGCTAATGATCAAGCTTACAGATTTACAAGATTCTCGCGCAGTTATTGACGACCTCGCACAGGCCTATGATTTCGATATCGATCGCGCTTCAGGGAACTATTCGTGGATCAGGATCTCCCCGGAACATAGGTTCCTTGTGATCGCAGGCGAAAGCACCGGCGGCGCATTTCTTGCGTATGGCAACGGCGACTTCGACGGAATGCCAATCCTTTACGTAACGTCAGAAGGCCAGGCAGGTAAGGTCGGTTCCAATCTCAGTGAGTTTCTCGCCATTGTTGTAGCAGTACCTTACTGGCAAGACCTGCTCAAATTTTCGGGCGGTGGCGACCTAGCAGAGATGCGAAGAGCGGCTGCACTCGTACATGAAAATTATGCCGAGGACGAAATAGTCACTAGAGCGAAGACGCATATGATGAAAGTCCTGGCGATACAAGAGATTTCCGATCCCTGAATCGCCACCATTTTCCTAGATACTCTGCAGCCGTAAAAAATGCCGCTTTTCAAACTCGACTGGCGACAGCCGTTTATTGAAGCTGTGGCGCCGCTTCGGATTGTAGAACATCTCGATGTAGTCG
>NZ_JBJCIU010000008.1:0-92398 GCF_044901715.1 Massilia paldalensis | reverse complement strand
TCGACTACATCGAAGTCTTTTACAATCGGACTCGGCGCCATAGTCATCTGGGCGGTGTCAGCCCCGAGGCCTTTGAACGCGCCTCAGCGTGAGGTCATGATTTGTCTAGCGAACCGGGGGAAGTCCAATCATAGGTCAGAAATGTCCACCGGAGTGGGGGAAGTCCAGGAGCCCAGTAACCGTTCATGTCCTGGTAGTAGCTGAAAACATCAGGTTCGGCTGCTTTTAGCACTTCAGGCCCAGCGGACAACAACGTAATGATCACCGAATGAAAATCATCTTTGCTCTCATCCTCTTCATAGCCTTCCAACACTATACGAACTCTCCTACCTCCCAGAGCGCTCATCGGTACTGGCTCGCTGTAAAGCCAGCCAAAACGTTCATCTTTTGTAACCTGATTCAATAAAGGAATTTGCATAGTTGAACTAAACGCTACTTGTTGACTTTCGAGAAGGAGCGAAGCCCAGGTCTGCTCATGGCCGAACCCGGCAGTTCAACTCAGCGTAGCAGTTTGCCGAGCTGGAAGAGTCACGAACAATCACGACAGGCCGAAATCGACCCGGAGCAGACATTTGCATGCTTCCGATCTCACCCGTGCTTTGGTCGCACATGGTGGATTGGGAAAGGAGATACCGGCTCTGGCGAATTTCGTTTCATAACAACCAAAAGAGAACGATACTTCGCCAGCAGGGCTCCGCGCGCGCCCCAGTCTTCGAACTCGTCATCGAGTTTTGGGTCGAGAAAGTTGGCGCCGTCGGCTTCATGGCCAATCATGATCTTCGTGTACTCCCAGTCACGTCGAAACACGACTTCGAAGGCCCCGACAAATTCTTGGAGCGCACGAGTAATCTCATCTTGGTTCATTTCTCTAATCCGATCACGTTTTCACTCTAGGGTAATCTCCCTTCTGGCCGGTTGCGGACCTGCTGTAGCGTCCGCTACCGACCCTAACCGGCCTTTAGCGTCGCTTTCCAGTCTTGAAGAACGGCAACAACATGTAGCGTGGCGTCTGCGTTTTCACGAAGTCCCATCTGTTTCGTGACGACTTCGTTGAGGTAGCCAGCTATTTGCTGCATGTTCGCATTTTCGTTGAGTAGCGCAACCACTTGGGGTACATACGAATGATATTCGTCCCTCGCCAGCGGTATGCCTGACACGCCGATTGGATCCCAGAGGTAGTGCAGGACCTCATCAATGCGCTGGTACAACTCTTTTTCGTTTTGAGTGCTCATCTTCGGTGCTTAGAGAAGATCGGCTAGCTATATCGGCCGCTCCTGGCCGATCCCAGCCGTTTAGCTCAGCATAGCAGGTTGCCGAACTGAAAAAGTCGCGGACTGTCACGACAGGCTGCTGTCGACCCGAAGCGGAAGGTTATATTAATGATCCCGTTTCATAGCTAAAGCAGTATTCCCTGCCATCAAAGTCGACCGCAGAGATGTACTCATCTTCTAGCCGGAACCCTTCCGAAAAAATATCTGCACCCGAACTCGACCAGAGGAGTTCTCCAGCCTCATCGATTCGAGCAATCTCTAACTCACCGTGAGAAAGCAGTGCGTGCCGGCCTGGGTTGTAGTAGATGCCGAAGCAGGTTGCAGAGTCGACCTTTAAGGACCAAGCAAGGCACTGCTCGAGTAGGATGAAGCAGACTATGCGATCGCCAACCGCTAGATACAGCTTCGAGTCCAGTACCAATCCAGAATGCTCGTGCACGGCGCTGCACCCGCCTCCGGCGCCAAAGACAACAATCGGCTCATCATTGAGTAAAACCCCATGAATCGAGGTTGGCCTTTCGTCGGACACGAGAGGTATCTCATATCTGTAGCATCGCGCATTGTCGACGGAACCGAAAGTGTACGTCGGCTCGTCAACAATCTTGACTTTATCGAGGTCGCAGGTAAGGACGAGGGTGCGCATAGTTAAAGAGTTCTGGGCCGAGTTCGAACGACCGCTTCTGGCCGATAACTGACGGTCTTACGGCTCAGCTTACGAGTCTATTACTTTCATTGCAAGCCGGACATCGCCCGCAGGTCATGCTTTTTGTAATGGTCTTTGTTAGTGAGCCACGGCCGCAGGCCGCACAGGACACGACGCCAACAACATTTCAATCAACGCCCGCGACGCCGCCGACAGCCCGCGGTGGGCCGGATAGATGACGGACACAGTCCGCGTGCGTCCGCCCAGGCCCGGCAGCACCTCGACGAGGCGCCCGGACGCCAGGCTGGCTTCCACGAACATGCGCGGGCACAGCGCGATGCCCATGCCCTGCTCGGCCAGCCACACGACGCCCAGCGCATCGGTCGACACGGTGACGCTGGCCGGCGGGATCCAGTCGATGTCGCGGCCGCCGTCGCGCAGCTGCCATGGAATTACCCGTCCGGTGCTGGGGCGGATGAAGGCGAGGCAGCGCTGGCGTGCCAGGTCATCGAGGCTGGACAGCGGCCCGGCGGCCTCCACGTAGTCCGGCGACGCGATCAGGCACAGCGGCGATACCTCGATAGGACGGGCCACCAGGCTGCTGTTGGGGATCGGTCCCGAGCGGATCGCCAGGTCGAAGCCCTCGGCGACCAGGTCGACGACGCGGTTGCTGATGTCCACCTCGAGTTCGACCAGCGGATAGGCGCGTGCGTAGGCGGCCAGCAAGGGCGCCAGGCGCTGCTGGCCGTAGCTGTTCGACACGCTCATGCGCACCTTGCCGCTCAGTTGCAGCGTCGTGCTGCGGATCGCCTGCTCGGCCTGCTCGATCTGGCTGAAGGCGGCGCGCACGTCGTCGGCATAGCGCCGGCCGGCATCGGTCAGGCTCAGGCTGCGCGTGGTTCGCCTGAGCAATTGCGCGCCAAGGCGGCCCTCCAGCCGCGAGACGGCGCGGCTCAGCACCGAGGCCGTCGTCGAGAGCACCACGGCGGCGGCGCTGAAGGAACCGTGCTCGACGACGCTGAGCAATACCTCGGCATCGGACAAATGGTCGAACCTGCGTGCCATCTTCACCTTTCACGAACAAATCATTTGCTGGCCTCCTAGTTTATTGCTCGTCGAAGAGGGAATACAATGCTGTCACCCATTAATAACGAGGTCAGCAATGGAATTACTGAATAAACTGCAATGGCGCTACGCCACCAAGGCCATGGATCCGACCCGTCCGGTCGCCGAAGACAAGATCGAACGCATCATCGAGGCGGCCCGCCTGGCGCCGACCTCCTCCGGCCTGCAGCCGTACGAAATCTTCGTCATCAAGAATCCGGCCCTGCGCGCGCAGATCCGTGAAGTGGCGTGGAACCAGGCGCAAGTGACGGATGCATCGCACCTGCTCGTGTTCGCCGCCTGGGACGACTACACCGCCGAGCGCATCAATTACATGTTCGACCTGACCAACGACGTGCGCGGCTTCCGCAACGAAGGCTGGGAAGCGTATCGCCAGCAACTGCTGTCGACCTATCCGGGTCGCGGCGAGCAAGTGAACTTCGAGCACGCGGCGCGCCAGGCCTACATCGGTTTCGGCGCGGCCGTCATCGCGGCCGCCTTCGAGGAAGTCGATGCGACCCCGATGGAAGGCTTCGATCCGGCCGCCGTCGACAGCATCCTGAAGCTGCGCGAGCGCAACCTGCGCAGCGTCGTCATGCTGCCGCTGGGCTACCGCAAGGCCGACGCCGACTGGCTCGTGAACCTGCCGAAGGTGCGCCGCCCGCGCGACCAGTTCGTCACCGAGATCAACTAAACGCGTAGCCTGGTAGCGCACACGGGTGGGCACTTGGTGCCCACCCTACGGGAACGGGCCCGTCATTTCCCGGGCACGGCGCTCCAGGCCATCTCCGGTCGCGCGAACGCATCCCCTACACTCGCTTGTAACGCGAGCTTCTCGAAAGCGACGAGCCACTCCGGCGCGTCCCACCCCTGCCGCCTGCGCATCACGCGCAAGGAAAGGCGGCTTGCCCCCCTCCGTCTCGTCGCACTCCTGGCCGTTCTGGCCCAGGTAGCAATACGGATCTGGACATAACAAGACCAGAAACGAAAACGGCCGCCGCGGCAATGCCGGGGCGGCCATTCAATGGGGCGAAACGTCGATCAGGCGGAGAACGAGGAACCGCAGCCGCAGGTCGAGGTGGCGTTCGGGTTCTTGATGACGAACTGGGCGCCTTCGAGGTCGTCCTTGTAGTCGATCTCGGCGCCGACCAGGTACTGGTAGCTCATCGAATCGATCAGCAGCTGGACGCCGTTCTTTTCCATCGTCGTGTCGTCGTCGTTGACGATTTCGTCGAAGGTGAAGCCGTACTGGAAGCCCGAGCAGCCGCCGCCCTGCACGAACACGCGCAGTTTCAGGTCGGGGTTGCCTTCTTCTTCGATCAGCTGAGCGACTTTGTCTGCGGCGCTGTCGGTGAAGATGATGGGAGACGGGATGGTGGTGTCTTGCGACTCTTGCACGTCGGCGACTGCATTCATGGATAAACTCCTGATTGAATTACGGATTTCGTCCATTATAGACCGTTGGCGCAAGTCATGCTGGAGCGCCTTCAGGGGCCACGCCGAGGTGGAACACGGGTTCTTCGGTCAGCAGTTCGGGCTGGTGGGTCAGCTTGCCCGTGACGAGCGCGCCGCCGTGCATTTCGAGCAGGCGGTAATGGACATCACCATGTATGCGGCCTTTCGGCTGCAATTCAAGTAGCTCGGAGCAATAAACGGTGCCCGCGATCGAGCCGTTGACGACCAGGTTGGCGCAGCGCACCTCTCCCTCGATGCGCGCATGTTCCGACACGATGAGGACGCTGTCGGCATCGCCGCCGGCCAGCACGTTGCCGTGCACTTCGCCGTCGATGCGCAGGCCTCCGGTGAAGACGAGGTCTCCTTCGATGCGCGCGGAAATACCGATCAGGCTATCGATTTCGCTTTTTGCGTTACGACCGAACATGGCAATCCCCTGGCAATGAGATCCGGAAAGAAATGGTGCAACAGACAATTTACCGTCCCCCATCCCGCTCGCCTTGATCTGCGTCTTGTCGCCAAACCTTGCCAAAAAACAACGCGGCGCTTCCCGAAGGAAGACGCCGCGTCGATGTGCCTCGCCTGGTGTGGATTACGGCAGCAACGCGATCTGCTTCAAGCCCATGCTTTCCGGCAGGCCGAACATCAGGTTCATGCACTGCACGGCCTGGCCCGAGGCGCCCTTCACCAGGTTGTCCTGCACGACCAGGATCACGACGGTGTTGCCGTTGTCCGGACGGTGCAGCGCGATGCGCAGCATGTTCGAGCCGCGCGTGGAACGGGTTTCCGGGTGCGAAGCGAACGGCATCACGTCGACGAATTCGGCGTCCTTGTACTGCTCTTCGAACAGCTGCTGCAGTGCCTCGTTGGAGATGTCCTCCTTCAGACGCGCGTACAGCGTCGCGTGCATGCCGCGGATCATCGGCACCAGGTGCGGGGTGAAGATCAGGCTGACCTGCTGCTCCGTGAAGCGCTGCAGCTGGGCCGAGGTTTCCGGGGTGTGGCGGTGGCCATGCACGCCGTAGGCCTTGAAGTTGTCGCTCGCTTCCGAGAACAGCGTGCCGATCTCGGCCTTGCGGCCGGCGCCGGACACGCCCGACTTGGCGTCGGCGATCAGGCTGCCCGCGTCGATGATGCCGGCCTTGAGCAGCGGGTAGAAGCCCAGCTGCATCGTGGTCGGGTAGCAGCCCGGGTTGGCGATCAGGCGCGCCTTCTTGATGTCGTCGCGGTTCAGCTCGGGCAGGCCATAGACGGCCTCTTCCAGCAGTTCCGGCGCCGTATGCGGAATCTTGTACCACTTCTCGAACGTTGCCTGGTCCTTCAGGCGGAAGTCGGCGGCCAGGTCGATCACCTTGACGCCGGCGGCCAGCAGTTCGGGCGCCTGGGCCATCGCGACGCCGTGCGGGGTGGCGAAGAACACCACGTCGCACTGCTTCAGGTCGGCCTTGTCCGGGCTCGAGAAGGCGATGTCGACATGGCCGCGCAGCGACGGGAACATGTCGGCGACGGGCAGGCCGTCTTCCTTGCGCGACGTAATGGCGGTCAGCTCCGTTTCCGGATGGGCTGCGAGCAGGCGCAGCAGTTCCACGCCCGTGTAACCGGTGCCGCCAACGATGCCAACTTTGATCATGTCTATTCCTTCTTGGTAATAAAGAGTCGTTCCCGTACGAGCCCGCAATTCTAGCAGGCTGCTATGGCTTGTGCTGCATCGCACCGGCCGGTGCCGCTTCGCCGGCCAGCCAGTCGACGAAGCCGGCCAGCAGGCGCCCGGGATCGGCCTGGCGCGGGTAGAGCGCGACGTAGCCCGTCCGCGGCACCCGGATGCCCGGCAGCGGCAGCATCAGGTTGCCGCATGCGACGTCGATCTCCAGCAGGGGCAAGGAGCCGATGCCGACGCCCAGTCCATCCACCACGGCCTGCCGGGTCACGAAGAAATGGTCGAAGGTCTGGCGCGGCAGGCCCGCCAGGTGCTGGAGCCCGGCCGCTTCCAGCCAGCCGTCCCAGTCGCCGGCGCGCGTCTCGCTGGCAAGCCAGGCATGCCCTTCGACGTCGGCCGGCGCGTGGATCGGCCGCCGGGCAAACAGGGCGGGACTCATGATCAGCGTGTCGACCTCGTCCAGCAGGGGCACGACGTGGTGTTGCGGCCAGAGATCCGTCCTGGCGACGCCGCGCCGGATCGCCACGTCGACGCCGCCGCGCAAGTCTTCCACCAGCGAGGACACGGTCGTGACGACGACCTCGACATCGGGATGGGCGGCGTGGTAGCGGGCCAGCCGGGGAATCAGCCAGCGCATCGCCAGGCTCGTCGGCGCGCTGACCCGGAGGATGCGGCGCACGCCGGGCCGCCCATAGGCTTCCGCAGCCAGCGCTAGCCGGTCCAGCGACAGGCCCACTTCCGCGGCAAGGATGCGCGCCATCGGCGTGGCGACCATGCGCCGCCCTTCCTTCGTGAACAGCGCCTGGCCCAGCCAGTGCTCGAGCGTGGCGATCTGCTGGCTCACGGCGCCCTGGGTGACGCCGAGCTGCAGCGCCGCGTCGGCATGGCTGCCCATCCGGACGACGGCTTCGAAGGCACGCAATGCATTCAGAGGTGGCAGGCGGCGCATGCGGTTTCCATAGAAAATCTAATCGATACAGCAAAGAATTTCTCGATTGTATAAATTTTCTCTCCTGCCTACGATGGGAGGATGACAACGTCGACCACTCCCCACGCGCCGCTCGCATCGAGCCCGGCGCCCTCGACGGCATCGCGCAGCCTGTGGGCCGCATGCCTGGCCCATGCCCTGCACGACGGCTACACGGACGGGCTGTATGCCTTCCTGCCCGTCTGGCAGGCCCAGTTCGGCCTGTCGTATGCG
This sequence comes from Massilia paldalensis, assembly GCF_044901715.1. Classification (NCBI taxonomy): domain Bacteria; kingdom Pseudomonadati; phylum Pseudomonadota; class Betaproteobacteria; order Burkholderiales; family Oxalobacteraceae; genus Massilia; species Massilia paldalensis. The sequence goes on along the minus strand of NZ_JBJCIU010000008.1, from coordinate 85,067 downwards.
GCGCTGGCGCTGGTGCGCGCGCTCTACTACGGGACGATGGGCGGCCTGCAGATCCCGGCCGACCGCGTCCTGCGCGGCTGGTCGCCGCGGGCGGCGCTGATGCTCTCCACCCTGCTGGCGGCGGCGGGCCTGCTGCTGATGGCGCTGCCGCTCGGCTTCGGCGGGCTGTGCGCCGGGCTCGTCCTCGCGGGCATCGGCTCCAGCATCCAGCATCCGCGCGGCTCCATGCTGGTGACCGACGCCTTTGGCGCGGCGGCGCGCCGGCCACTGGGCATCTATAACTTTTCCGGCGACCTCGGGAAAGCGGCGCTGCCGGCACTGGTCGCCTTGCTGCTGCCGCTGATGGCATGGCGGCCCGTGCTGGGACTGATGGCCCTGCTCGGCGTCGGCGTGCTGGCCGCCCTGGCCACGATGGCGCCAGGGTCGCCCAGCGCGCGCCCTGCGCCGACGACGACCACCACGACGGCGGCCGGCCGGAGCCGGGCCGGCTTCAGGATCCTGGCGACGATCGGCGCGCTCGATACGGCGACCCGCATGGGCTACCTGCTGTTCCTGCCCTTCCTCGTCCATGGCCGCGGCGGCGGCTCGCCCACCGTGGGCCTGGCGCTGGCCCTGCTGTTCCTCGGCGGCGCCTTCGGCAAGTTCGCCTTCGGCTGGCTCGGGGAACGGCTGGGGGTCGTGCGCTGCGTCATGCTGAGCGAGGCCGTCACGGCCCTGCTGATCGCCGCCACGCTGGCGACGCCGCTGACGGCGACGCTGGTCCTGCTGCCGCTGCTGGGGATGTTCCTGAACGGCACCTCATCCGTGCTGTATGGCACGGTGCCGGAACTGTCCGATGGCGATACCGGCCGCAGCTTCGCCGTCTTCTACACGAGCGTCATCGGCGCCGGCGGCATCGCCCCGATCCTCTACGGCGCGCTTGCCGACTACACGAACCGGACCGTCGCGCTACTGGCCACGGCCGCGACGGCGGCGGCCATCCTGCCCCTGGTGCGCGCGCTCGGCCCCCATCTGAACAACGCACGCCCGTCACCTGATCACGGGCGGCAGGGGTCAGCGCGCTAATTCGGGGTCAGAGCACATTTTGTAGAAATGTTTTTCCGTTAAAGCTTGGCACTTTCCACGCCGAGCGCTGACTGCATGCCCCAGGAATATCGACAGATATTGCGCTGGAGTCCTTGCCAAGAAATGTGCTCTGACCCCGAATTTTGCTGACCCCGAATTTTTGGTCTCGAGTTTGGGCAACAAAAAAGCCGCCGGCTTTGCAGCGGGCGGCTTTTTGTTTGGAAGCAGCACCGAGGTGCTGCAATCCAATTAACGCTTCGAGAATTGCTTTGCGCGACGTGCTTTGCGCAGACCAACTTTCTTACGCTCGACTTCACGGGCGTCACGGGTGACGAAACCGGCACGTGCCAGGTCGCCCTTCAGGCCTGCGTCGTAGTCGATCAGTGCGCGGGTGATGCCGTGGCGCACTGCACCTGCCTGGCCGGACTCGCCGCCGCCGTGCACGTTGACCTTGATGTCGAAACGCTCGACGTTGCCGGTCAGTTCCAGCGGTTGACGGATGACCATCAGGCCGGTTTCGCGCGAGAAGTATTCGGCGGCCGGTTTGCCGTTCACGATGATCTGGCCGGTGCCAGCCTTGATGAACACGCGGGCCACTGCACTCTTGCGACGGCCGGTGCCGTAGTTGTAGTTACCGATCATGGCAATTCCTTACAGTTCGAGTGCTTTGGGTTGCTGGGCAGCGTGCGGGTGGGTGCCTTCCGCGTACACTTTCAGCTTCTTGATCATGGCGTAGCCCAGCGGGCCCTTCGGCAGCATGCCTTTGACAGCCTTTTCCAGGGCACGGCCCGGGAAGCGCTGTTGCATTTTCAGGAAGTTGGTTTCGTAGATACCGCCCGGGTAGCCCGAGTGACGGTAGTAGGTCTTCGCGGTGGCCTTGGTGCCGGTAACGCGCAGCTTGCCTGCATTGACGACGACGATGAAATCGCCGGTGTCGACGTGCGGAGTGAATTCGGGCTTGTGTTTGCCGCGCAGTCGGAGTGCCACTTCGCTGGCAACACGTCCGAGGACTTTGTCCGTCGCGTCAATCACGTACCAATCGCGCTGGACTTCATGGCCCTTAGCGGAAAAAGTTTTCATGTTGACTTCCTATATATAGGTGTAAATGCTCAAATGGTGGTTCCGCGGGGTCGATGCTGCCGGACTCGCGGACTCGGCCTTATTGTCTTTTCCTGAGCAAATGGAAAGCCTGCGATCATAGCCGATTTCCCACGCACCAGTCAAGCCAGCCATCGCTCGCCCTTCGCCCTTGGAGGCAGCGCAAGCGGCTTGCCGCCGGATCAAAGGATCATGCAATTTTGCAACATTCAATTGACCGCCAAAAGAATAGCAAATTACTATGATCGGCATCGAAGAGGAGAGCTCGTGAAATCAAGTCCGATCCGCGGCGCGCTGCTGGCGCTCCTGCTGCTGTGCGGCGGCCAGTCCTCGGCGGCGACGCCTGCCGCCGCGCATCCCGAACCGCATGCCTGCCACCTGCCCGGCGTCGAGGAATCCCTGCGCTGCCTGAAGCTGCCCGTGCCCCTGCAGCCGGGCCAGCCCGCCACGCTGTCCCTGCACGTGACGATCGCCCCGGCGCTGCGCGAAGGCGCGCGCCCGGACCCCGTGTTCGTGCTGGCCGGCGGTCCCGGCGAAGCGGGCAGCGACGTGCTGCCCCTGCTCGCCACCGCGTTCAAGCGCGTGCGCGCCACCCGCGACATCGTGTTCATCGACCAGCGCGGCACGGGCCTGTCGGGCCGGCTCGAATGCAAGTCGGGGCTCGACGAGGACGTCCAGCTCAGCGACGACGAGGTCGACGCGGAACTGCGGCGCTGCATCAAGGCCAGCAAGGCGCCGTTCGCGGCCTACACGACGGCCAATGCGGCGCGCGACATCGAGGCCGTGCGCCGCGCGCTCGGCTACGGCAAGATCAATCTCTGGGGCGGCTCCTACGGCACCCGTCTCGGCCAGGTGTATGCGCGCGCCTATCCGGCCAGCGTGCGCGCGCTGGTGCTGGACGGCGTGGCCGCGCCCGAGCAGGTGATTCCCGCCGGCGGGCGGGACGGCCAGGCCGCGCTCGACCGCCTGTTCGAACAATGCGCCAACGATGCCGCCTGCCGCGCCGCCTACCCGACCCTGCGCGCCGACTTCGCCGCCCTGGTCGCCAAGCTCGATGCCGCCCCGCTCAAGCTGAACCTGCCCGACCCGCGCACCGCGCGCCAGGTCGACGTCACCATGACGAGCGCGCGCCTGCTCGACACGGTGCGCAACATGCTGTACGCGCCGGCGGACGCGCGCCGCCTGCCCTTCCTCGTGCACAGCGCCTTCGCGGGCCGCTGGCAGCCGTTCGTGGCGCGCCGCAACCTGGCCGCCGACTTCGCGCCGGACGCCTCGCCGGCCACGCTGATGCACCTGGCCGTCGTCTGCGCCGAGGACGTGCCGCGCTTGAGCCCGGCGCTGGCCGCGCAGGATGCCTCGCCATTGACGAAGGAACTGACCGTGCGCATGCGCGGCCTGTGCCAGGCGATGAACGTGCCGGCCGTGCCATATGTCGCGCCGGCGCGCATCGAGGCCCCCGTCCTGCTGCTGTCCGGCGCCCTCGACCCCGTCACGCCGCCGCACCGCGCCGCCTCCGCCGCCCGCCACATGGCGCATGCCCAGCAGCTGGTCGTCGCCAACGTCGGCCACGGCGTGTCGCAGCTCGGCTGCGCGCCGCGCCTGCTGCGCACCTTCCTGGACCAGCCCGGGAAGCCGGTCGACGGCGCCTGCCTGAACGAGATCCCGGCCCCCACCTTCCAGCTCGGCAGCGCCGGGCCGCAACCCTGAAGAAGACTCATGATCGAAGCCAACGAAGTCCGCAAACAGTTCGGCGCCGTGCAGGCGCTCGGCGGCGTCAGTTTCCAGGCGCGCGACGGCCACATCACGGCCCTGCTCGGCCCCAACGGCGCCGGCAAGACCACGCTGCTGCGCACCCTGGTCGGCATGCTCAAACGCGACCACGGCAGCATTGCCGTCGACGGCGTCGACCCGGAACGGGACCCGATGCGCGTGCGCGCCAACATCGGCTTCCTGACCGACCAGTTCGGCCTGTACGAGCGCCTGTCGACGCGCGAATACCTGACGTATTTCGGGGAACTGAACGGCATGGCCGGCAGCGCGCTGCGCGAGCGCATCGACGAGGTGTCCCAGATGCTGTCGATGGACGACATCCTGGAACGCCGCAGCAAGGGCTTCTCGCAGGGCCAGCGCATCAAGGTCGCGCTGGCGCGCGCGCTGCTGCACCGGCCGCGCCACCTGCTGCTGGACGAGCCGACCCGCGGCCTGGACGTGATGAGCACGCGCGCCGTGCGCCATGCGCTGGCGGCCCTGCGCGACCAGGGCTGCTGCGTCGTCATGGCGACCCACGTGATGCAGGAAGTGACCCACCTGTGCGACGACGTGATCGTGATCGCCAAGGGCCATACGGTGGCCCAGGGCACGCCGCAGGAACTGTGCCGCCGCACCGGCATCGCCAACCTGGAAGACGCCTTCGTCGCCCTGGTCGGCACGGACGAGGGGATCGCCGCATGAAGCCGCGCGCGAAGCCTCGTTTCCTCATCGTCTTCCTGAAGGAGTTCCGCGAGACCCTGCGCGACAAGCGCTCGCTGGGCGTGCTGGCGCTGTTCACGCTGATGTACCCGATCATGCTGGGCTATATCCTGAACCAGCAGATCGACCGCGCCACCCGTCCCGAGCGCGAAGGCATCAAGCTGGCCGTCATCGGCGGCGCCCAGGCGCCCACGCTGATGTCCCAGCTCAAGCAGAAGAACATCGAGGTCGAGGAGACGGCCGCGCTGGACGAGCCGGCGATCGGCGAGCTGCTGCGCTCGCGCAAGGTGGCCGCCGTGCTGCGCCTGCCGGAGAAATTCGCCGCCGACTACCAGGCCATGCGGCCCGCGCGCATCGAGCTGTGGTACGACACGGCCGCCGACCAGGACGGCCGGCGCGACATCGAGGACGTGCTGCGCGCCTACGAATCGAACATCGCCAGCGCGCGCCTGCTGGCGCACGGCGTGTCGCCGGCCACCATGTCGCCCGTCGACCTGCAGCGCTACGACACCGGCAGCAATGCCGCGCGCTCGGCCGGCGTGATCGGCGGCATCCTCGGCTTCCTGTTCTTCCCCGCCTTCGTGTGCGGCCTGTCGGCGGCCGTCGACAGCACTGCCGGCGAGCGCGAGCGCCGCTCGCTCGAAGTGCTGATGGCGCAGCCGGCCGCGGCCTGGGAACTCGTCACGGGCAAATGGCTGGCGGCGGCCCTCATCGCCATCGTCGGCATCACGCTCGAACTGATGCTGGCGCATGCGATCCTGTCCTGGCTACCGCTGGAGGAAATCGGCATGTCCTGGCGCGTCACCTGGGGCGCCCTGCTGCTCGTGTGCCTGGCCTCCGTGCCGCTGTCGCTGTTCGCGGCCGGCCTGCAGATCGCGGTGGCGATGAACGCGAAGTCGTTCAAGGAAGCGCAGAGCGTGCTGACCTTCGTGATGCTGATACCGATGATCCCGGGCCTCGCCGTGTCTATGCTGGACCTCAAGACGGCCACCTGGATGTACGTGGTGCCGATGCTGTCGAACCAGACGCTGCTGCGCGAGACGGCCAAGGTCGGCGAACTGGGCATGCTGCCCTTCGTGCTGACCTTCGCCTGCTCCAGCGTGGCGGCGCTGGCGGCCGTCGCGTTTGCCAGCTGGCGCATGAAGAGCGAGCGCTACGTGCTGGCGGTGTGAAGGCGCGGCCAGCGCAAGCGTGGGCGCTGGCTTAGAATGCATGTCTTCACACACAATCCACGATGGAGCAAGCGATGGAAGTCAAAGTCAGCTGGAACGGGCCGAGCGGGATGAGCTTCCGGGCCGAGACCGGTTCCGGCCACATGGTCAGCATGGACGGAGCGCCCGAGGGCGGCGGCCACAACCTGGCACCGCGTCCGATGGAGATGCTGCTGGTGGGCACCGGCGGCTGCACCGCCTACGACGTGGTACTGATCCTGAAACGCGGCCGCGAGGACGTGCGCGGCTGCGACGTGACGCTCAAGGCCGAACGGGCCGACAGCGATCCGAAGGTGTTTACCAAGATCCACTTCCACTTCACGGTCACGGGCCGCAACCTGAAGGAAGCGTCCGTCGAACGCGCCGTCAACCTGTCGCACGACAAGTACTGCTCGGCGTCGATCATGCTGGCCAAGACGGCCGAGATCACGCATTCGTTCGAGATCGTCGAAGGGTAAAACGACGTCGCCCCTGCGCAGGCAGGGGCCCAATTTTGCATGCGTTACGACAGCGCATCGGAATTAGGCCCCTGCCTGCGCAGGGGCGACGGTTTTTCGTGCAGCGCTTAGATGTGATAGGCCGTGGTCGTCATGACCTTGCCCATCGCCCGCATCAGCATCTTGACCGGCAGCGGCAGCTCGGCCGCGCCCAGGGCCTGGGCCCGGCTGGCGTGCTCGACCTCGTCGTCGCGCATCTGCGTGACGATGGCGCGCGACTTGGCGTCCTGCGGCGGCAGCTGGTCCAGGTGGCTGTCCAGGTGGGTCTCGACCTGGCGCTCGGTCTCGACCACGAAGCCCAGGCTGACGGCGTCGCCCATGCGCGCCGCCACGGTGCCGATCGCGAAGGCGCCGGCATACCACAGCGGGTTCAGCAGGCTGGTGCGGGAACCGAGTTCCGACAGGCGCTCGGCGGTCCAGGCCAGGTGGTCTTCTTCCTCGCGGCCGGCCTGCGCGAACTGGGCGCGCAGCGCGGGCGTGGAGGCCTGCAGGCCCTGCGAATCGTAGAGCGCCTGGGCGCATACCTCGCCGACGTGGTTCACGCGCATCAGGCCCGCGCTGTGGCGCTGTTCCTGTGCATTCATCTCGGCGTCCGGGGCCGCCACGCCCGGGTTCGGACGGCCGGCCTTGGCCACGCCGCCCACCACGCGCAGCGCCTTGTCCAGGCCGACGATCAGGTGGTCGAGGGGATTGATGTGTCGTGTTGCATCTGCCATGACTTGCCTTGGGGTGTTATTCCACAAGCCGCCATTATATGCGCCATTCGTGCGCTCATTCGCTCGCGTCCCGCGTGCCCTGCTTCTGCCGCTGCAGCCAGTCGTGCACGGGCCCTTCGACCTCGAGTTTCGAGATGTTCTTGGCCACCCCGAGGTTCAGTTCGAGCAGGAAGGGAATCGAATCGCGCGGCACCGCCGGGCAGCACGAGGTGAACGCGTCCACGAAACGTTCCGACTGCACGATCGGCAGGACGCCCTTGCCGCTCATGAACTGCAGGATGCTGGTGATCGTGTGGCCACCGCCGATGGTGTGGTAGATGAAGCGGTTGTAGTCGCGGTCGACCTGCTTGAAGTCGATGGTGTCCTTGGTCATCAGGCCCGCCAGGTAGTGCAGGCCGACGGCCACGCGGAACCAGTCGGTCGACTCGGCCCGCGTGCGTCCCTGGCGCGTGACCGCCAGGATCTTGTCCTTGATGAGGGTGTCCATGCCTGCATTATGCATGTTTACCGGGCCCGTGACTGCTTCGTTAATGTTGCCAAAGTGGACAGATTTTTTTCTGTCGCGTATTCTGTCGGCGCCATTCCCCGCGCCCTGTCCCGCTTTTTTGCACTCTGGGCCGGTGAAATGCCCGTGTATCGCATGGCTGCTGCCTCGACCGTTCGTTTTTAATACAATGCAATAGTCATGAAATACGCGCATTGTCACCGGCAGTCCGGTCATGCGCGCGCCTTACCGGACCAGGAGTCTCCATGGAATTACAAATCCGCAATTTGTCCAAGACCTATGCCAACGGCACGGTCGCCCTGGACAAGGTCACGCTGAGCATCCCGCCCGGGATGTTCGGCCTGCTGGGCCCGAACGGCGCCGGCAAGTCGACCCTGATGCGGATCCTGGCCACGCTGCAGGAATGCGACAGCGGTTCCGTGTTCCTCGACGATATCGACGTGCTCGACGAGAAGGATGCCGTGCGCCGCCTGCTGGGCTACCTGCCCCAGGATTTCGGCGTCTACCCGAAGGTCACGGCCTACGAGCTGCTCGACCATTTCGCCCAGCTGAAGGGCTTGTCGAACCGCACGCGCCGGCGCGAGATCGTCGACGCGCTGCTGCAGCAGACCAATCTGTTCGAGGTGCGCAACCAGCGCCTGGGCACGTATTCCGGCGGCATGCGCCAGCGCTTCGGCATCGCCCAGGCCCTGCTGGGCGACCCGCAGCTGATCATCGTCGATGAGCCCACGGCCGGCCTCGACCCGCAGGAGCGGGTGCGCTTCCACAACCTGCTGTCCGACATCGCCGAGGACAAAACGGTGATCCTGTCGACCCATATCGTGTCCGACGTGGCCGACCTGTGCGCCAACATGGCCATCATCAACAAGGGTCACGTGCTGCTGTGCGGCGAGCCGGTGCGCCTGACCGAGGGCATCGAAGGCAAGATCTGGGCACGCTTCGTCAGCAAGGGCGAACTGGCCGCGTTCCAGAAGCGCCATACGGTGATCTCGACGCGCCTCTTGAGCGGCCGCCCGCTGATCCACGTGTTCGCCGACCGCTACCCGGGCGACGATTTCGAACCGGTCCACCCGACCCTCGAGGACGTGTACTTCGCCACCATCGCCGGCCGCCACAACGACCTGGCCGGGAACTGCTGAGGCCATGCGCGCCCTGTTCGCCATTGCCGGCTTCGAAGCCCGGCAGCGCCTGAAACTGCCGTCGACCTGGATTTATTTCCTCGCCTTCCTGGCGCTGGCGCTGCTGTGGATGGCCGCCGCCGGCGGCGCCTTCCGCGAACTGAACGTGTATTTCGGCGGCCGCGTATTCATCAATGCGCCGCGCCAGCTCGCGATCAGCATGGCCTTGCTCGGCTCGCTCGGCGTGATCGTGGCGGCGGCCATGATGGGCCGCGCCGTGCAGCAGGACTTCGAGCACGACATGCACCACTTCTTCTTCAGCGCGCCGATCCCGAAGTACGCCTATGTGTTCGGCCGCTTCCTGGGCGCGCTGTCGACGCTGGCCGTGGTGTTCTCCGCGATCCCCCTCGGCCTGCTGCTGGGCGGCCTCATACCGGGCGTCGACCCGCAGCGCATCGGCCCGTATTCCGTGGCTGGCTACCTGCGCCCCTACTTCCTCACGCTGCTGCCCAACCTCGTCATCTTCGGCGCCATCTTCTTCGTGCTGGCCGCCCTCACGCGGCGCATGCTGCCCGTCTACGTGACGGGCGTGGTCATGCTGGTCGGCTACCTGGTGGCGCCGTCGCTGGCGCGCGACCTCGACTACAAGACGCTGGCCGCCCTGATCGACCCGTTCGGCACCTCGGCCGTGGCGCGCCTGACGGAGTACTGGCCCGTCGCCGAGCGCAACACGGCGCAGGTGCCGCTCGAGGGCGTCTACCTCGTCAACCGCCTGATCTGGTCGCTGTTCTCGCTCGTGGCCCTGCTGCTCGGCTACTGGCGCTTCACCGTCGTCGCCACGCCGCCGGGCAAGCGCGCGCAGGCCCGCCCCGACGGCGACCCGGGCGCGCGCGTCAATCCCGGGAGCGCCGACCTGCACGAGGCGCCCGACTTTGCCGGCCGCAGCCTGGCGCTGCTGCTGGTCCGCGCCGCCTGGCTGAACCTGCGCGAATCGGTCAAGAACGTGTACTTCGCCGCCATCGTGCTGGCCGGCGTGATGCTGCTGGCGGTCGGATCGCTGAACCTGGGCTCGATCTACGGCACGCCCACCTATCCCGTCACCTACATGGTGCTGGAACTGATCCGCGACCTGTTCGCGCCCTTCGTGCTGATCGTGACGACCTTCTATGCGGGCGAGATGGTCTGGCGCGAGCGCGAGGCGCGCATGGGCCAGATGATCGACGCCCTGCCGGTGCCGAGCTGGCTGCCGCTGGCATCGAAGACGCTGGCCCTGGTCGGCCTGCAGGTGCTGCTGCTGCTGACCGCGATGGTGACGGGCATGGCGATCCAGCTGGTGCGCGGCTACGTCACGCTGGAACCTGGCCTGTACCTGTTCACGCTGTTCGGCGTGCTGCTGCCGCGCTACGTGCTGCTGGCCGTGCTGGCGATCGCCGCCCAGGCCATCCTCAACCACAAGTTCCTCGCCTACTTCGCCCTCGTCGTGTTCTACGTGGCCGGCATCCTGCTGGGCAGCTTCGGCCTGAATCACCCGCTGCTGTGGTACGCGGCGCTGCCGGACGTGACGTATTCGGCGATGAACGGCTTCGGCCACTACCTGGCGCTGCAGCGCGCGCTGCTGGCGTACTGGGGCGGCGCGGCGCTGCTGCTGCTGACGCTGGCCCTCGTGCTGTGGCCGCGCGGCGTCAGCGACAGCCTGCGCGAACGCCTGCGCCAGGGCCGCCGACGCTTGAGCCCCGGCGTGCTGGCCGCGTTCGGCGCGGGCATCGTGCTGATGGCCGGCAGCGGCACCCTGCTGTGGTACAACCTCTCCTACCTCGGCGCCTACCAGAGCGACTGGCACAAGGACGCATTGCGTGCCGAGTACGAGCTGCGCTACCGCCGCTTCGCCGCGCTGCCGCAGCCGCGCATCGTCGACGTCAACCTGCAGGCCGACATCATGCCGGAGGACCGCACGCTGACCGTGCGCGGCGCCTACCAGCTCGAGAACCGCACGGCGGCACCGATCCGCGACATCGTCCTGTACCAGCAGCCCGGCCCGACGCTGCGGGCCCGCTTCTCGCAGGCGGCGCGCCAGGTGACGGCCGATCCGCAGCGCGGCTTCTACCGCTACACCCTCGTCACGCCGCTGGCGCCGGGCGCCAAGCTGGCCCTCGAATACGAGCTGGTCGACGCGCCGGGCGGCATCCTGGGCCTGGGCCGCGACACGGCCGTCGTCGGCAACGGCACCTTCTTCAGCAACGCGATCCTCCCGCGCATCGGCTACCAGCCGCATGCCGAGCTGTCCGACGAGCGCGACCGCAAGCGCCACGGCCTGGCGCCGAAGCAGGCGATGGCGGCGCGCGACGACGCGAAGGCGCAGGCCAACAACTACCTCGGCAACGACGCCGACCGGATCCGCTTCGACGCCGTCGTCGGCACCAGCGCGGACCAGACCGTGGTCGCGCCGGGCGTGCTGGAACAGGAATGGATGAACGGCGGCCGGCGCTACTTCCGCTACCGCGCCGACCGGCCGATCCTGAACTTCTACACGATCCAGTCGGCCCGCTACGAGGTGCGCCACGACCGCTGGCAGGACGTCCTGATCGACGTCTACTACCATCCGGGCCACGAATTCAACGTCGACCGCATGATCCGCGGCGCCAAGGCCGCGCTGGCCTACGGCACGCGCCACTTCAGCCCCTACCAGCACCGCGAGCTGCGCATCGCCGAGTTCCCGCGCTATGCCGCCTATGCGCAGGCGGCGCCGGCCACCATCGCGTTCTCGGAAAGCGCCGGCTTCATCGCCAAGGTCGATCCGGAATCGCGCAAGGACATCGACTACCCGTACTACGTGAGCGCGCACGAGGTCGGCCACCAGTGGTGGGGCCACCAGATCGTGGGCGCGGACGCCCGCGGCGCCACCGTCCTGTCGGAAAGCCTGGCCGAGTACACGGCGCTGATGACGATGAAGGCGACCTTCGGCGCCGACCGCATGCGGCGCTTCCTGCGCTACGACCTGGACCGCTACCTGATGGGCCGCGCCACCGAGCGCCGCAAGGAATTGCCGCTGGCGCAGAACGAGGACCAGCAGTACATCCACTACAACAAGGGCAGCCTGGCGATGTACCTGCTGCAGGACCTGCTGGGCGAGGACGCCGTCGACGGCGTGCTGCACGACCTGCTGGCCACCTACGCCTTCGAGGGTCCGCCGTATCCGACGTCCACCGCACTGGTAGAGCGCCTGCGCGCCATCACGCCGCCGGACAAGGCCTACCTGATCGACGACCTGTTCGAGTCGATCGTCCTGTACGAGAACCGCGCCGACAGCGCCCAGGCACGGCGCCGCCCGGACGGCAAGTACGAGGTGACGATCCGCGCCAGCGCAGGCAAGGTGCGCGCCGGCGAACTGGGCGAGGAACAGCCGCTGCCGCTGCGCGACTGGATCGAGTTCGGCGTCGACGGCGCCGATGGCGTGCCGCTGGCGCGTGAACGCCGCCTCGTCACCGGCCCCGCGCAGACCGTCACGCTGGTCGTGGACGGCCGGCCGGAGCGGGCCGGCATCGACCCGGACAACAAGCTGATCGACCGCAAGCCGGCGGACAACCTCCTGCCTGTCGACATCTTGTGAATCTCGCGTTATGATCTGGTAACAATTCTATGTCAGGAGTCGACATGACCACGGTTGCAGAACTGGCCACACAAATCCAGCAATTGTCCGCCGCCGACCGCCATGAACTGCTGCGCCTCCTGCTGGTGGACAGCGACGAGGCCGAACAGGATGCCGACGAAGCGTGGCGCAACGAGATCGTGCGGCGCGTGAAGGCCATCCACAACGGGGAAGCGGCCATCATGATGTTGCAGGACGATTGAGCGAACGGGCTTGCCGCGGATGCGGCGGGCATAAAAAAACCGCGATGCCGGATGGCTCGCGGTTTTTTTACGTCCGTCGTCCCCGCGAAGGCGGGGACCCAATGTTGCGAGCATTGCGGCAGCGCTTGCAACATTGGGTCCTTGCCTGCGCAGGGACGACGGTTATTTTGCGCCGTTTTATTCGGCAGCGACTTTCTTCGCCGGCGCCTTCTTCGCCGCCGGCTTCTTCGCCGCAACAGTCTTCGTGGCGGTCTTGGTCGCCGTCTTCGCCGCCGCCTTCTTGGCCGCCGGCTTCACCGCCACGGCGGTATCGCCTTCTCCGCCCTCATCGGCGGCGCCGGCCTTGGGCTTGGCGCCCGGCTTGGCCTTGCGCTCCTCGAACTCGAAGCTGATCTTGCCATCCTTGCCGCGCACCAGATAGGCCTTGAAGGCGCGGCGGGTGCGCTGCGACACGAAGCCCGGCAGCAGGTCGGTCTTGCCTTCATTGAGCAGCTTGGCCATCTGGTCGGGCAGGATTTCCTGCTGCAGGATGATGCGGCTGCTGCGGAAGTCGCAACCCTTCGGCTTGGCCACCGTCTTTTCGCAGACATAGGCCAGGCCCATCTCGTAGACGTTGCCGTTGCACTTCGGGCAGGGGCCGAGCGCGGTCTGGCCCGTGAAGTCGACGCCCTCGCCGTCTTCTCCCTCGTCCTGGTCCTGGCCGAAGTCGAATTCCAGCTTGTAGTTGTGGATGTCCTCGTCGCGCACGATGCGCAGGATCGCCGCGAACGGACGGCCCATCTTCGAACGGAAGCCCTGCAGGGGGCCGATGGTGCGGTCCTTCAGCAGCTGCTCGACTTCCTCGATCTCGAACTGGCGTCCGCCCGGCACCTTGGTCATCGAGAAATCGCATTTGGTGCAGGCGAAGCGGCGGTAGTTTTCCTTGACCACGCCGGCGCAGTTCGGGCACGGCGTCGTCAGGGTCGCGTAGTCGCCCGGGATGGTGTCGTTGTTGTATTCCTTGGCGCGCTTGACGATAATTTCCGTCATCTCGGCGATCTCGCGCATGAATTCGTCGCGCGTGATCTGGCCCTTTTCCATCTGCGACAGCTTGTGTTCCCACTCGCCCGTCAGCTCCGGCGCCGTCAGTTCGTTCACGCCCAGGCCGCGCAGCAGCGTCATCAGCTGGAACGCCTTGGCCGTCGGGATCATCTCCCGCCCTTCGCGCAGCAGGTATTTTTCCGTCAGCAGGCCCTCGATGATGGCCGCGCGCGTCGCCGGCGTGCCCAGGCCCTTGCCGGCCATGGCATCGCGCAGCTCGTCGGAATCGACCAGCTTGCCCGCGCCTTCCATCGCCGACAGCAGCGTCGCTTCGTTGTAGCGTGCGGGCGGCTTGGTGACGAGGCCATTGGCATTGACCTTCTCGGCCAGCACCTTCTCGCCCTTGGCCACCGGCACCAGGCTGGCGCCGTCCTTGTCGTCGGCGCTCGTGTCCTTGCCGTACACGGCCATCCAGCCCGGGTTGGTCATCACCTTGCCCTCGGTCTTGAACTGGTGGCCCAGGACTTCGGTGAAGCGGGTGGTGACGAGGAACTCGGCGGCCGGGAAGAACACGGCCATGAAGCGGCGCGTGACGAGGTCGTACAACTTCTGTTCCGGCTCGGACAAATTCTTCGGCACGACGCCGGTCGGGATGATCGCGAAGTGGTCCGAGATCTTGCTGTTGTCGAAGATACGCTTGTTCGGCTTGACCCAGCCCTTGTCGAGGATCTGCTTGGCGAACTGGTGGTAGTTCGCGTTTTCCTTCAGCACTTCCAGCGTCGACTTGACGGTGCCCAGGTAGTCTTCCGGCAGCGCGCGCGAATCGGTACGGGGATAGGTCAGCACCTTGTGCTTTTCGTACAGCGCCTGGGCCAGGCCCAGCGTGTTCTTGGCCGAGAAGCCGAAGCGGCCGTTGGCCTCGCGCTGCAGCGAGGTCAGGTCGAACAGGGCCGGCGCCATCGAGGTGGTCGGCTTCGATTCCTCGGTGACGTTGCCCTGCTTGCCCAGGCAGGCGGCGACGATGGCCTCGGCATCGGCCTTGTTCCAGATGCGCTCGGCGCGCTTTTCCGGATCGTTCTCGTCCTTCCTGAACTTGGTGTCGAGCCAGCGGCCTTCGTAGGTGCCGGCCGCGCAGCGGAACTCGGCGCGCACTTCCCAGTAGTCGCGCGGGACGAACTTGCGGATCTTTTCCTCGCGCTCGACGACGATCGACAGCGTCGGCGTCTGCACGCGGCCCACGGTCGTCAGGAAGAAGCCGCCCTCCTTCGAGTTGAAGGCGGTCATCGCGCGGGTACCGTTGATGCCGATCAGCCAGTCGGCTTCCGAGCGGCAACGTGCGGCATCGGCCAGCGGCATCATCTCCTGGTCGCTGCGCAGGTGGGCGAAGCCGTCGCGGATGGCAGCCGGCGTCATCGACTGCAGCCACAGGCGCTTGACGGTCTGCTTGGCCTTGGCGTTCTGCGCGATGAGGCGGAAGATCAGTTCCCCTTCGCGTCCCGCGTCGCATGCGTTGATCAGGGTCGTGACGTCCTTGCGCTTGATCAGCTTGTTGAGCACCTTGAGGCGCGATTCGGTCTTGGCGATCGGGTTCAGCGCGAAATACGGCGGGATCATCGGCAGGTGGGTGAAGCTCCACTTGCCGCGCTTGACGTCGTATTCCTCGGGCACCGTGATCTCGAGCAGGTGGCCGACGGCGGACGACAGGACGTAGTCGTCGGATTCGAAATACTCATCGTGCTTGGTAAAGCCGCCGAGCGCCTTGGCGATATCGTTCGCCACGGAAGGCTTTTCGGCAATGATGAGGGCTTTGGTCATATGGGTTCTCGTACTCGTTCGATGAAGCGGGCTCGCGCATCATACATGACACGGGCCGGCCGGGACCTCGTCCCTTTGATAACTTATTGGAAACTTTAGGGAATTAGCGGCCAATGATAAGCGGGTTGCCGCGCACTCCGCAAGTAGACGCTGTCTGCACGAACTTCAAGGCCGTCGCCCGCGCTTGCCAGGAAAACACCACTTTTTATTTCTGCAGCACAATAAAAAACGGGGCCGAAGCCCCGTTTTTCGTATTCGCATGACAGCGTTCAGTGCAACAGGCGCGGTTCCGCGTCCTCGTCGTCGGCGCCGAACAGGTCGTCGAACATGAGCGCGTCCGGCTCCTTGCCCTGGCTCCAGAGGAGCATCAGGACGATGATCTTGAGCTTGCCCAGCGTGACGGGCGCCTCGTCCAGCGCCAGCGCGCGCTCGATGACGATCTCGCGCTGCGAGGCCGACAGCAGGCCGGCCAGTTCCAGGAACTGGATGAAGCCGACGGCGGCGGTGCCGAGGGTGTCGACTTCCTGGTCGATGTAGAAACGGGTACCGCTCGATTCGAGGGACGGGTCGACCGTACTGGCCATCTCGGTCAGTCCATGCAACCAGTCCAGCGCCTCGGTAATCTCGACATCGTCGAAACCGACGGCGGACAGCTTGCGTGCCAGGGCAGCCGGCTCGGGGCAGGCGTCGGGACGGTAATACGTCTCGTAAAGGTAGACTAGGATGTCGAACATGGTGTCGCTACTGTAGCAGCTAAGCTCCATGGGGCACAAGTATGGCACGTGCTCGCCCAGGCCCCGGAAACATCAGCGTTGTTTATCGGCCTTATTCGCTTCACACTTAGTTTCCTGCCCGTCCACACCCTTGATTTCCTGTCTTTATCGGCTGCTCACGACGCGCTGCACGCGGCCGCCGGGCAGGCGTTCGACCTGTCCGGACAGCTCCAGCAACAGCAGGCGCGCGCTCAATTCGCCCGCATTGCAATCGAGTGCGGCGAGCAGCGTATCGGGGTCGACGGGACCGTGGCCGAGCGCGGCCAGCAAAGGGTCGGATGCATGCGCACCGGCCTCCTCCATGCATGCGGCATCCGACCGCACAGGCAGCGATGCGGGGTGCATGGCGGCTAGCGGCGACAACGCCAGCGCCTCGAGCACGTCGTGCGCCGTATCGACCAGCTTGGCGCCCTCGCGGATCAATTCGTGGCAACCCTTGGCCAATGCGGCATGGATGGAACCGGGAATCGCGAACACGTCGCGGCCCTGCTCGGCCGCCTGGCGCGCCGTGATCAGCGAGCCCGATTGCGCCGCCGCCTCGACCACCAGCACGCCGGCGGCCAGGCCCGAGATGATCCGGTTACGCTTGGGGAAATTGGCGGGCAGCGGCGGCGTGCCCACCGCGTATTCGCTGACGATGCAGCCATCCTCGGCGATCCGCTCGGACAAGGCGCGGTTGCGCGCCGGATAGACCAGGTCCGGCCCCGTGCCGATCACGGCGATGGTACTGCCGGCGCAGCGCAGCGCCCCTTCGTGCGCGGCCGTGTCGATGCCCAGCGCCAGGCCGGACACGATGGCGACGCCCGCCGCCGACAGCGCCTCGGCGAAGGCCATGGCATTCGCCTTGCCCTGGTTGCTGGCGTTGCGGCTGCCGACGATCGCCAGGCACGGCTTGTCCAGCAACGGCAGGCGCCCTTTTATATAGAGCAGCAGCGGCGGATCGGGAATCTGCGCGAGCAACGCCGGATAGCCGGGCGTGCCCAGCGCCAGCACGTGGCGGCCGGGCGCGTCGCGCCAGCGCAGCGTGGCATCGACGAGGCGTACCGTGTCGGGCGACGGCGGCTGCTGCAGTGCCCGCGCGAGGGCCGGGCCGGCATGCGCGGCGAGCGCCTCGGGCGCGGCGGCGAAGATGGCCTCTGGGCTGCCGAAGGCGGCCAGCAGGCCGGCGGCGGTGCGCGGCCCCACGCCGCGCGTGCGGTCCAGGCGCAGCCAGGCGGCCAAATCTGCGGGGGAAAGCGCGGAAAAGCGCGCAGGCGCGGCCCCCGCCGCAGCGCAAGGTACTTCGTCGTCCTTTCCGCTGCTCGGGGCCGTGTCGTGCACGCTATGTACTCCGCTATTTGATCCCTCGGTGACGCGAAGCCTACTCCGGCGATTTCGCCACGTCGCCGACCTGCACCGGCACGGTCGCCTGCATGATCAGGCCGTACGAGACGTGTCCGAACACCCGGAAGATGAACAGTTCGCCATACTGCTCGTCCGGCAATTGCAACGTTGCGCCAGAGAAGTCCAGCAAGCCCTTGCGGCGGCCTTCCGGATCCTTCACCTTCTGGCCCAGATGATAAAGCTGCAGCACGGAGCCGACGTCGAGTCCGTCAAGCGCGCCCCGGTTGACAGCCACGACCTGGTGCTGCGACGCGTAATTCACTTCCGATGGCACCGCCATCACGCGCGCCGCCACCGGCTGTTGCGGCGCGTGCGGCACGTAGTTGCGCGGCACCGCCGGCGGGGTCGGCAGCAGGCGGTCGCCGATGCCCATCTCCTGCACCGAGCGGGTGACGACGAAGCTGTGCACGTCGGCGCCATTGCCGGCCGGCGTGACGAGGCGCGCGGTGCCCGTGAAGGTGGCCTCGTAGGCCATCGTCCTGCCCGTGCCCGGATCGACCAGCGCCTTCCCGGGCCGGAATACCTGGAAGCTGGTGGCGCCGTTCAAGTCGCCGCGCACGTAGATGCGGTCGCCCTCGCCCAGGTAGACGCGGTTCTCGGGCACGGCGGCGATGCGCGCCGCCCCCGCCAGCGTGTCGTTCTCGACGATCAGCGGCTGGGTCAGGAAGGGTTCGATAGCGCTGGACGGAATCGCCGGCACGGCGCCGTCCGGCCCCAGCGCATCGGTGCGCAGCTGGGGCGACAGGCGCACGAGCGGCGGCTGGCCGGCGTCGGCATCGGCGCCGCCGGGACGGGTCAGCGTGAGGCGCCCGTTGCGGCGGTCGAAATACACGATCTGGCCGGGATAGATCCAGTGCGGGTTGCGGATCGCGTCGCGGTTCATGCCCCATACCTGGGGCCAGCACCAGGGATGCTCGAGGAAGGCGCCGGAAATGTCCCACAGGGTGTCGCCCTTGACGACGACGTGCTGGTCGGGCGCGTTCGGACGGAAACGGCATTCGATGGCGTGGGCGGAACCCGCGGCCAGGCAGGCCAGCATGACCGCGGCGGCACGGCGGCCCGCGAGCGACCAGGCAGCGCCTGTGCTAAAATTTTTCATCAGAGAGTCCGTAAATGCGGCATTGACACGGGTGCTGGCTGCCAGCTCGGCCAGCCACGGCGCAGAATCAGACGATCCCTCGGCCGCATGGCGGACCCTACCGGTCCTTCGAGGGTTGCCGAACTGAATCAAATTCTGCCGAGAAATCCATGAAACAGCAAGACAAACCGCGTCCCCCTGCTGGGCAGGGCGGCTGCGGGCGCTCCTGTGTTGTGTCCATGCGGCAACTTGAACCTTCGGGGCGGACACCCGATATACCTTTTATTGAATCGATTTCACCGACGACGCCATGGCCTTACTGAACATCCTCCGCTATCCCGATCCGCGCCTGCACAAGGTCGCCAAGCCGGTCACCGAATTCGGCGAGCGCCTCGAACAACTCGTGGCGGACATGGCCGAGACCATGTACGACGCCCCGGGCGTCGGCCTGGCCGCGACCCAGGTCGACGTGCACGAGCGCGTGATCGTCATCGACGTCAGCGAGACGCACGACGCGCTGATGGTCTTCATCAACCCGGAAATCACCTGGGCCAGCCCGGAAAAGCAGGTCTACGACGAAGGCTGCCTGTCGGTGCCGGGCGTGTACGACGGCGTGGAACGTCCGGCGCGTGTGAAGGTGCGCGCGGTCGACCAGTTCAACAAGCCGTTCGAGGTCGAGGCCGACGGCCTGCTGGCCGTGTGCATCCAGCATGAAATGGACCACCTGATGGGCAAGGTGTTCGTCGAATACCTGTCGCCGCTCAAGCGCAACCGCATCAAGACCAAGCTGATGAAGGAAGAGCGCAGCATGCACAAGGAAGGCCGCCGCGCATGAAGGTCGTGTTCGCCGGCACGCCCGAATTCGCTGCCAGCGCCCTGCGCTCCCTGCTGGACGCCGGCTTTGCCGTCCCGCTGGTGCTGACCCAGCCCGACCGTCCGGCCGGAAGGGGCATGCAGCTGCAGGCGTCCGCCGTGAAGCAGGTCGCCCTGGCCCACGGCATCGAGGTACTGCAGCCGCTGTCGCTGCGCATGGATGCCAAGGATCCGCAGCGCGCGCTGGAGGCGAAGGCTGCGCACGAGCGCCTGCTGGCCACGGATTATGACGTGATGGTGGTCGCCGCCTACGGCCTGATCCTGCCCCGCTCCACGCTCGACATCAAGCCCTGCATCAACATCCACGGCTCGATCCTGCCGCGCTGGCGCGGCGCCGCCCCGATCCACCGCGCGATCGAGGCGGGCGACGCCGAGACGGGCGTGACGATCATGGAAATGGAAGAAGGCCTGGACACGGGCCCGATGCTGCTGATGGAGCGCATCGCCATCGAGGACACGGACACCACGGGCAGCCTGCACGACAAGCTGGCGGCGCTGGGCGCGCGCATGATCGTCGACGCGCTGCACCGCATGGAAGGGGGCGGGCTGACCGCAGTGCCCCAGCCGGAGGAAGGCGTCACCTATGCCGCCAAGATCGGCAAGGAAGAAGCGAAGCTGGACTGGTCGCTGCCGGCCGCGGACCTGGCGCGCAAGGTGCGCGCCTTCAACCCCTTCCCCGGCGCATCCGGCCAGGCCGGCGCCAGTACCGTCAAGATCTGGCATGCCGAGCCGGTGGCGGACACGGGCGCGCCGGGCCAGGTACTGTCGGCCGACGCCCAGCGCGGCATCGTGGTCGCCTGCGGCACGGGCGCGCTGCGCCTGACGGAGCTGCAGAAGCCGGGCGGCAAGCGCCTGGCGGCGGCGGAATTCCTGAAGGGGTTCTCGTTCGAGAACGTGACCTTCCAATAAGCCGTCGCCCCTGCGCAGGCAGGGGCCCAATTTGCACGCACAAACGCACGGCATGCGAACTTGGGCCCCTGCCTTCGCAGGGGCGACGTGGGTGGGATAGGTTCCAAAGCAAACGGCCGATTCATGGTGAACATGAATCGGCCGTTTGTCATCGGGGGCGCTGGGCCCCGGAAAAACTTAGTGCTGCTCGCCCGATGCGCGCACGCGGTTGGCTTCCATGTACTCGCGCAGCACCTGGTTGATGCGGGTCTGGTAGCCCGGACCGGCCGATTTGAACCATTCCAGCATGTCGACATCCAGGCGGATGGTAACGATTTGTTTCACACCGGCGACGGCGTGGGTCTTGGCCGGAGCGGCGGATTCTTCGCTGCGGACTGCCGGCTGGTCCCATTCAGGCACATATTCTTTATTCATAGCAATTTTCCGAGTAGGCGGCGGGGCAACGGCCCGCACTTTCCGTTGATTTGGACTAGGAACCGCGCTCACTGGCGGCTCCATGGCGTTTATTGTCACGCCTGTATGTATCCTGAAAATTGCTGAAATGCCGCGTTTTGTATCTCAATGTAACAACAGCGCTCCAGAAACATTACGTTACAAACGTCTTTACAGTGTGGTTTTTTTGACCCGAACTGCATCATCTTATTGACGCCGGAACAAACTCCTCCAGTGACGGTATAATTTCAGACCCACCTCGCGAAACCCGCCGATCCGGCCCCCTGCCGGGCCCGTCGGGTATCCAATACAGATCAGTCCCCAACGAAAGCAGAACGATGACCACCGCCGTCCACGCCCCTTCCCCCGTCGAAGCCCAGTTGCGCGCCACCCTGGCCCGCCGCATCATGATCCTCGATGGCGCGATGGGCACGATCATCCAGCAATACAAGCTGGACGAGACCGCGTACCGCGGCGGTCCGCAGGGTCGCTTCATCGACTTCGCCGCGCCGGAAGCCAGCGGCGCGCGCGAGCTGTTCGTCAAGGGCAACAACGAACTGCTGAACCTGACGCAGCCGCAGATCATCCAGGAAATCCACGAACGCTACCTGGCGGCCGGCGCCGACATCATCGAGACCAATACCTTCGGCGCCACCGGCGTGGCCCAGGACGACTACCACATGGCGCACCTGGTCTACGAGATGAACGTGCAGGCCGCGAAGCTGGCCCGCGCCGCCTGTGTCAAGTACTCGACACCGGAGCAGCCGCGTTACGCCGCCGGCGCCCTCGGCCCGACGCCGAAGACGGCGTCCATTTCCCCGGACGTGAACGACCCGGCCGCGCGCAACGTCACGTTCGACCAGCTGGTCGCCGCCTATTACGAGCAGGTATGCGCGCTGGTCGAAGGGGGCGTCGACCTGCTGCTGGTCGAGACCATCTTCGACACCCTGAACTGCAAGGCCGCGCTGTTCGCCATCGACCAGTACTTCGACGAGCATCCCGAGACGCCGCGCCTGCCGCTGATGATCTCCGGTACCGTCACCGACGCCTCGGGCCGCATCCTGTCCGGCCAGACCGTCACCGCGTTCTGGAACTCGGTGCGCCACGCGAAGCCGCTGACCATCGGCCTGAACTGCGCGCTGGGCGCCGCCCTGATGCGCCCGTACGCGCAGGAGCTGTCGCAGATCGCGGACACCTACGTCTGCATCTACCCGAACGCCGGCCTGCCCAACCCGATGAGCGACACGGGCTTCGACGAACTGCCGGAAGACACCTCCGCCCTGCTGCGCGAATTCGCCGACGCCGGCTTCGTCAACGTGGCCGGCGGCTGCTGCGGCACGACGCCGGAGCACATCCAGGCCATCGCCGAACTCCTGTCGACGGCGACGCCGCGCACGGTGCCGGAGATCCCGACGGCGCTGCGCCTGTCGGGCCTGGAGCCCTTCACCATCGACGAGGACTCGCTGTTCGTGAACGTGGGCGAGCGCACCAACGTGACGGGCTCGAAGGCGTTCGCCCGCATGATCCTGAACGAGCAGTACGACGAGGCGCTGTCGGTGGCGCGCCAGCAGGTCGAGAACGGCGCCCAGGTCATCGACATCAACATGGACGAAGCGATGCTGGACTCGGTCGCCGCGATGACGCGCTTCTTGAATCTGGTCGCGTCGGAACCGGACATCTCGCGCGTGCCGATCATGGTCGACTCGTCGAAGTGGAGCGTGATCGAGGCGGGCCTGAAGTGCGTGCAGGGCAAGGCCATCGTCAACTCGATCTCGATGAAGGAGGGAGAAGAGGAATTCCTGCGCCAGGCGAAGCTGTGCCGCCGCTACGGCGCCGCCGTCATCGTCATGGCCTTCGACGAGAAGGGCCAGGCCGACACCTTCGAGCGCAAGATCGAGATCTGCAAGCG
This sequence comes from Massilia paldalensis, assembly GCF_044901715.1. Taxonomy (NCBI): domain Bacteria; kingdom Pseudomonadati; phylum Pseudomonadota; class Betaproteobacteria; order Burkholderiales; family Oxalobacteraceae; genus Massilia; species Massilia paldalensis. The sequence continues at coordinate 62,347 of NZ_JBJCIU010000008.1, read as the reverse complement.
CGCCTACGACACCCTGGTGCAAAAGGTCGGCTTCCCGCCGGAAGACATCATCTTCGACCCGAACATCTTCGCGATCGCCACCGGCATCGAGGAGCACGACAACTACGCCGTCGACTTCATCAACGCCACCCGCTGGATCCACGAGAACCTGCCGCACGCGAAGATCTCGGGCGGCGTGTCGAACGTGTCGTTCTCGTTCCGCGGCAACGACCCGGCGCGCGAGGCGATCCACACCGTGTTCCTGTACCACGCGATCAAGGCCGGCATGACCATGGGCATCGTCAACGCCGGCATGGTCGGCGTGTACGACGACCTCGACCCGGCACTGCGCGAGCGCGTGGAGGACGTGGTGTTGAACCGCCGCCCGGACGCGACGGAACGCATGATCGAGTTCGCCGGCCAGCTCAAGGCCGGCGGCGCCAAGCAGGAACAGAACCTCGAGTGGCGCAACGCCCCCGTCCAGAAGCGCCTGTCGCACGCGCTGGTGCACGGCATCACGCAGTGGATCGTCGAGGACACGGAGGAAGCGCGCCAGCAGATCATGGCCGATGGCGGCCGTCCGATCCACGTGATCGAAGGCCCGCTGATGGACGGCATGAACGTGGTCGGCGACCTGTTCGGCCAGGGCAAGATGTTCCTGCCCCAGGTGGTGAAGTCGGCGCGCGTGATGAAGCAGGCCGTGGCCCACCTGGTGCCGTTCATCGAGGAAGAAAAGGCGGCGGAAGAAGCGCGCACCGGCATCGTGGCCAAGCCGAAGGGCAAGATGGTCATCGCCACCGTGAAGGGCGACGTGCACGACATCGGCAAGAACATCGTCTCGGTGGTCCTGCAATGCAATAACTTCGAGATCGTCAACATGGGCGTGATGGTGCCGGCCGCCGAGATCCTGGCCAAGGCCAAGGAAGAAAACGCGGACATCGTGGGCCTGTCCGGCCTGATCACGCCCTCGCTCGAAGAGATGGCCCACGTGGCGCGCGAGATGCAGCGCGACCCGTGGTTCCGCGACCGCAAGATCCCCCTGCTGATCGGCGGCGCTACCACCAGCCGCGCCCACACGGCCGTCAAGATCGCGCCGCACTACGAGGGTCCCGTCGTGTACGTGCCGGACGCCTCGCGTTCCGTGTCGGTGGGCCAGTCGCTGGTGACGGCCGACCTGCGCGACGGCTACGTGGCCGAGCTGGAATCGGACTACGAACGCATCCGCGAGCAGCACGCCAACAAGAAGGCGCTGCCGATGGTGTCGCTGGCGCAGGCGCGCGCCAACAAGGCGAAGCTGTCGTATGCGCCGGCCAAGCCGAAGTTCGTCGGCCGCCGCGTCTTCAAGAACGTCGACCTGGCGCTGCTGGCGCGCTACATCGACTGGGGTCCGTTCTTCCAGACCTGGGACCTGGCCGGCCCCTACCCCGCCATCCTGACCGACGAGGTCGTGGGCGAGGCGGCGACCAGGGTGTTCGCCGAAGGCCAGGCGATGCTCAAGAAGCTCATCGACGGCCGCTGGCTGACGGCCAACGGCGTCATCGCCCTGCTGCCGGCGAACACGGTGAACGACGACGACATCGAGGTGTACAAGGACGACACGCGCAGCGAGGTCGACTTCACCTGGTACGGCCTGCGCCAGCAGGGCGTGAAGCCCGTGGTCGACGGCGTGCAGCGCCCGAACCAGTGCCTGGCCGACTTCATCGCGCCGAAAGGCTCCGGCGTCAACGACTACATCGGCATGTTCGCCGTTACCTCGGGCCTGGGCATCGAGAAGCACGAGCAGCGTTTCGAGCAAGCGGGCGACGACTACTCGTCGATCATGCTCAAGGCGCTGGCCGACCGCCTGGCCGAAGCCTTCGCCGAATACCTGCACGAGCGCGTGCGCACGGACCTGTGGGGCTATGCGGCGGGCGAAGACCTGAGCAACGCGGCGCTGATCAAGGAAGAATACGTCGGCATCCGCCCGGCGCCGGGCTATCCGGCCTGCCCCGAGCACACGGTCAAGAAGGAGTTGTTCGAGACGCTGCAGGCCAACGAGATCGGCATGGAGCTGACGGAATCGTATGCGATGTACCCGGGCGCGGCGGTGTCGGGCTTCTACTTCTCGCACCCGGAATCGAAGTACTTCGTGGTCGGGAAGATCGGCCAGGACCAGCTCGAGGACATGGCCAAGCGGCGCGGCATGCCCAAGGACGAGCTGGAGCGCCACCTGGCGCCGAATCTCTGATCCAGCGATGGTGGGCACGTGGTGCCCACCCTACCTCCACATCACCGTAGGGTGGGCATCACATGTCCACCATCACAGGCCCCAATCAGATCGCGTAACGGACGACGTTGTCGCTCCACTGGTACGCCGCCATCTCCATCTCCACCATGTCGTCGCTGGAAATCTGCAGCGACTTCAGCGTCGGCATCACCTCGTCGTCCGCGCTGTCGGCCTGCTCGATCAGCTCCGCCAGCTTCAGCAGCTCGCCGAAGAAGCCCTGGCGCGCCAGCAGCGCCGTGCGGATCTCGTCGCTCACGGGGATCTGCTCGACGATGTCGGCCATCGGAATGCCGAACAGCGTATCCATCAGCGACATGATGCCCACGGTGAAAGCGACGTCGCCCAGGTAGCCTTGCGCGGGGCGCAGGCGCTTGGCCAGCAGCTCCATCAGGCGGCCGCGCGTGGTCGCCAGCATCAGCAGCGGGGTCTGGTTGTGGCCGCGCGTGGACGGTTCGGCGTACAGCATGATCTGCAGCCAGCGCTGCAGCTGGCGCCGGCCCAGCACGACGAGGGCCTGGGCGACGGAATCGATGCGCTGGCGCGCGCCCACGGCCGGCGTGTTCACGAGGCGCAGCAGGTTCAGCGCCAGCGTGACGTCCTTCTTGACGGCGCGCTCGACCTCGACGTTGTCGACGTCCGAGGTCACCAGGTTCAGGAGGTTCAGCACCGTCATCTGCGACGGCGACAGCTTGCGTCCGCCCAGCACGGACGGCTTGGCGAAATAATAGCCCTGGAAGTAGTCGAAGCCGAGGTCGAGGCAGGCTTCGTATTCCTCGCGCGTCTCGACCTTTTCCGCGACCAGCTGCTTTTCCATGCCGTGCAGGCGCCGCGCCAGGTCCGGCAAGGCGGGCAGCGTCACGCCGCGCAGGTCCAGCTTCACGAAGCCGGCCAGCGGCAGCAATCGCTGCAAGCGCAGGCTGTCGCCCTCGATGCCGTCCAGCGCGAAGCGGAAGCCATGGCCGGCCAGTTCGCGCATGCGCGCGACCACGGCGTCGTCGGGATCGACGGAGCCGACGATCTCGAGCACCGTGCGCTCGCGCGGCAGGAAGGCGAAGATGTCGCTGGCCAGCACGTCGGCATCGACGTTCAGGAAGCAGGTGGCGTCGCCGATCGCGCGCGCCAGGCCGAGCTGGGCGGCGTGGGCGATCACGGCGGCGGTGGCGGACAGGCCGCTGGGCATGGCGGCGCCCGCCGGCTCGGGCTGCGCCGGCGCGCCGGCCGTCGTCGCATTGGCCGGGACGCCGCTGCGGAACAGCAATTCATAGCCGAACAAGGCCTGGTGGCGGTCCAGCACGGGCTGGCGCCCCAGATAGAAGTCGCGCACGCGCAGCGGATAGTTGGCGTGGTCCAGGCTGGCGGTATCGGTCATCTCGGACTCTTTCACATGGGAACTAGGCTACTTTACCGCATTCCACCGTGCTAGTGAAAACTGGAAATTAATTTCGCCTGAAAACGCCTTGTCGGCTCAGTCCTGCGGCCATCCGTCCACGAACAGCTTCAGTTCGCCTTCCGCGAAATCGGTCCAGGTTTCGTTGGTCGTGAGCGGCGTGGTGACGATGATGGCGACCCGGTCGTTGGGCGTCGTCACCTGGGAAAAGTCGACCGACAGGTCTTCGTCGGCCAGGCAGGCGGCCGCGAACGGGTATTGGCGCACGACGTAGCACAGCTTGGTCGAGCAATGGGCGAACAGCGCGGTGCCGTCCGACAGCATCATGTTGAAGGTGCCGTGGCGCGCGATGGCCGGCACCAGGTCGGCCAGCGCGGCGCGCAGCGTCGGCAGCGGCGGTGCCTGGTCGCCGAAGCGCTCGCGCAGTTGCTGCAGCAGGAGGCAGAAGGCGCGCTCGCTGTCGGTGTTGCCGACCGGGCGGTACGGCCCGTCGAGCACGGGGTCGAAGTCCTTCAGATCGCCGTTGTGGGCGAACACCCAGTAGCGGCCCCACATCTCGCGCACGAAGGGATGGCAATTCTCCAGCGCCACCTGGCCTTGCGTGGCCTTGCGGATGTGGGCGATGACGTTCAGCGACTTGATCGGATAGTGCTTGATCAGTTCCGCGATGGGCGAGGCGATGGCGGCCTGGTGGTCGACGAAATGGCGCACGCCGGCGCCCTCGAAGAAGGCGATGCCCCAGCCGTCATGGTGGGTGTCGGTGCGGCCACCACGGTGGGCAAACCCGGTAAAGCTGAACACGATGTCCGTAGGGACATTGCAGTTCATGGCGAGGAGTTGACACATGGTCGAAGCTTACCATGCGCCGGCGCAAAGACGGAATGCGGAACGTGTAGCGGAGGAAGGAAACGGGATGGAGATGGGGGAGGAAAACGGCTGGCTGCGTCGCCTTCCGGATGGCGCGTCACGCAGGCCAGTGACCGGGCTACCCGCGGGGATAGGCCCGGAAAAGCGTCAATGCAGTACGACCGGTTGGCTCATCAGGGTATCGTAGGAACCCAGGAAGTCGTCGATCTCTTCCATCGTGGGTTCGCTGGCGATCAGGTTGTTCACGTCGCGCCGGAACGTTTGTGCCAGTTTGCCGCCGATGAATGCTTCGCGTCGGCCGGATTTGTCGACGATCTCGTAGCCGCCGAAGCGCAGGGCTTCGAGGTTGTGATCGACGCCGAATTCGACGACGCTGTACTGTTCGCTGTTGTAGATCATGTTCATGATGACTCCTTCACTCGATCAGATGGGTGCAAGGTTGCGGCCGGCGGCGGACGCTAGGTGATTCCACTTCGCATTCGACTTCGTGCATTCCATTACGAAGATGAGATGAGGCTGACAACCCGGATTTCAAGAAGCGCTACAACTTGTTACGTTTGCAGCCCTGTTCGCGGGATTTGGGCGATTCAGGCGTCGAGATCCGGCGTCAGCGTCAACAGCTGATCGTATGGCTCGGATTGCAGCCACGATCGCAACTGATCAAGGTGTTCGCTCTGCGCGACGCCGATGAACAGGCGTTGCGGACGGCGCCGCAGCAGGCGATTCAATGTTACACGCAAAACGAGATTGCCGGTGCAGCACAGGCAACCGGGCGCGATGCGGGCCGCGCGCCAGTCTTCCGGCAGGGTATCGAGGGGGGAATCGCCCGAGGCCAGGCCTTCAAGGATCACGGCGGTGGCGCCGTCGATGGGAGCGGCGGCCAGGCGCGCGGCGATCGCCGCTTCCCTGGCCCGGGCGCTGGCCCCCGTGACCAGGGTGGCGGTCACGGGAGGCGCCGCCGTCATTGGACGTTTTTCTTGCCCAGCTTGCCGGGTTCGACGCCCAGCTGTTTGAGCTTGCGGTACAGGTGGGTGCGTTCCAGGCCCGTCTTCTCGGCCACGCGCGTCATCGAACCGCCTTCGCGGCCCAGGTGGTGCTCGAAGTACATGCGCTCGAAGGCATCGCGCGCCTCGCGCAGCGGCAGGTCGAACGACAGCGTGTAGCCGTGCGCATGCGCCTCGCCGTTGGCCGGGCGCCCGATCCCGATCGCGCCGCCCATGGCCCCGCCCATTGCGCCGCCCATCGCGCCGCCCTGCTGCGGCGCATACATGGGCTGCGCCTGCACGCTCGGTTCCGGCGCGGCCGGCACCGCCGCCGCCACTTGCGGACGCGGGGCGAGCGCCGGGGCGCGCGCCACTTCCTGGCCGCGCGCCAGGCCTTGCTGCACCGCCTTCAGCAGTTTTTGCAGGGCGATCGGTTTCTCGAGGAAGTTCAGGGCGCCGATGCGGGTCGCCTCGACCGCGGTGTCGATGGTGGCGTGGCCGGACATCATGATGACCGGCATGGTCAGCAAGCCGTCGCGCTGCCATTCCTTGAGCAGCGTGACGCCGTCGGTATCCGGCATCCAGATGTCGAGCAGCACCAGGTCGGGCGCACCCTGCTGGCGCGCCTGGCGCGCCTGCTGGGCGTTTTCCGCCAGTTGCACGGCATGGCCTTCGTCACCCAGGATTTCCGAGAGCAGCTCGCGGATCCCCATTTCATCGTCGACTACGAGTATGTTCGCCATCTTGTCATGCCTTCCTGGTCTTTAGCGGGCACGTCGCGCAAGCCGCCGCGCGTTGCACTGGCGGCGTTCGCGACGGTCGTTCGACGTACTGATACATTACGGGCAAGCTTAAAAAGCGCCACGTGTGGCGCTTTTTTCAAGCTTACCTTACAGCCAAGATTTTATGCGCGAATCGCGCTTTAGGCCAAGTTCGCCTCTGGGGCTAACTTTAACAGCAAAATCGATACCGAAGCGCCTGTTCCATCCGAGCGGTTGGCGACGTCGATCCGGCCCCCGTGTTCGTCGACGATCTTCTTGACCATCGGCAGGCCCAGGCCCGTGCCGCGCGCCTTGGACGTGACATAGGGTTCGAAGGCGCGCGTCAGGATCTTGGGCGCGAAACCGGGGCCGTTGTCGACGATGGCCAGGCGCACCGCGGTGCCCGTGCAGCCGTCCGCGCCGACGTAGTGGATGGCCTCCGTGGTGATGTCGATGCGCGGCGCGCCGTCCGCGGGCGGCTGGTCGGCCAGCGCGTCCTGGGCGTTCTGCAGCAGGTTGTGGATCACCTGGCGCAGCTGGGTGGCGTCGCCCATCACGGGCGGCAGGCCACTGGCCAGCTGCGGGTGGATCGTGTCGGAGCCGTCGTCGGACAGGTACAGGTTGAGGATTTCCTCGATCAGCGCGTTCAGGTCGAGCGGCGTGAGCACGGCCGGCGGCGCCTTGGCGTAGTCGCGGAAGTCGTCGACCATGCGCTTCATCGCGGCGACCTGGTTGACGATGGTGTCGGTGGCCTTGTTCAGCAGCGCGGCGCCGTCGGCGTCGACGCGCTCGGCCAGTTTCATCTGCAGGCGCTCGGCCGACAGCTGGATCGGCGTCAGCGGGTTCTTGATCTCGTGCGCCAGGCGCCGCGCGACCTCGCCCCAGGCCACCGAGCGCTGCGCCGAGATCACGTCGGAGATGTCGTCGAACACCACGATGAAGCCGCTGCCCGCCCCGACCGGCAGGCGCGAGCCGCGCGCCAGCACCGTGATGTCGTGGTCGTCGGCGCTGCCGGAGCGGCGCGGGATCTCGATCTGCTGCTGCCAGTGCGCGCGCAGCGGGCTGCGCACCCGGCCGCCGCGCCCGGCCGCCGCATTCGCGCTCTGCGCCGCGCTTTGCGCCGAGTGGGCCGAGAACGCGCGCGTGACGGCGCCCGCAAACGCTTCCAGGCCGTCGATCTCGTCCAGCGGGCGGCCCGCCAGCGATGCCACGTCGACCTGCAGGATGCGGTGCACGGCATCGTTCGAGTTGACCACGACGCCGTCGCCGTCCATCACGATCACGCCGGCCGACATGTTCGCCAGCACCGACTCCAGGTGGGCCTTGGCGCTTTCCAGCGCGGCGCGGTTGCGCTCGACCGCGGAGCGCGCCTCGAACAGCTGGCCCGTCATGGCATTGAAGGACTGCGTCAGCGTACCCAGTTCGTCCTTCGTCTCGACGATGGGACGCGGCGACAGGTCGCCCTCGGCCACCGCGCGCGTGCCCTCGGCCAGCACTAGCAGCGGCTGGGCGAGGTTGCGCGCGATGAGGAAGGCGCTGCCGATGGCGGCGAAGATCGCCAGCAGCAGCGTCAGGGTCAGCGTGCCGATGTACATCTTGCGCAGGCCCGTGCGGGCGTCGGCGCGCGACTTGTATTCGGTGTACGCCGTGCTCAGCACCTCGGCGTTGGACGCCAGGTTCACCGGCACGCCTTGCAGCAGCTGCAGGTAGCGCGGCGCCATGCCAGGCGGCTCCGGTACGGCGATCACGACGCGCAGGCGCAGGCCGGTGGCGGCATCGAGCGCGCTGGGCTGGTCGTCGCCCATCTTGGCGAGGTCGTGGTCGATGCCGCCTTCCGGCCGCGCATAACCGCCCGGCATGGCGGCCTGGCGCAGCATCTGGGCGGTCGGCAGGTCGGGCGTGAGGTCGGCGTTGCGCACGTCGGACGAGGACGCGACCAGCTTGCCGTCGGCCGACAGCAGCATCGCGCTCTGCATGCCGCTGATCTCCTCGACGGTGCGTGCCAGGATCGCGTGCGCCATCAGGTCGTCCTGCCCGGCCAGCGTGGCCGCCGTGGTGCCGGCATTCGCGCCGAGGTCCGTGAGCGCCTCGTCCAGCGCCGCGTGGCCCAGGTTCAGGCCGGACTGCAGCGCGGCCTCGATCTTGACGTCGAACCAGGACTCGATCGAGTGCGAGACGAACTGCACCGAGACCATGAAGATGACCAGGCCGGGAAGGATGCCGATGCCGGCGAACAGCAGCATCAGGCGCGCCATCAGGCGCGAGCCGAAGCGGCCCGCCTTGTAGCCCGAATACAGGCGCGCCAGGTTGACGATCACGAGGATCAGCAGGGCGCCGGCGACGGCCGCGTTCAAGCCCAGCAACCAGTAGTAGTTACGATCGAAGAAGCCCGAGTTGTCGGATGCCGATGCGAGCAGGAACAGCAGGATCGAGGCGATCGCGCTGCCGACCACCAGGGCGTAACGCAGGGCCTGGGTCACGGCTTACTCCGCACGGTAGGTGAAGGTCTTCTTGTGCGACGTCAGGCGCCAGTCGGAGTTGTTGAAGGCATCCACCTGGAGCGGCTTCTGCAGGTACTCGCGGTCCATGAACATGCGCAGGGAGACGTTGTAGGTCTCGCCGGGCTTGAGCGTGCCCTTGGCGCCGATCAGCCAGCGGCTGGGACGGCGGATCAGGAACAGCGCCTCGTCGAGCGTATCGAAGGTCTGCTGCACGCTGCCCGGCGCGGACACGTGGTAGACCCGGGTCAATACATCGTAGTACAGGCGCACCGTGCGCTTGGACGAGATGGCGCGGTCGTCGGTCCAGTACCAGCGCGGACGCGTGAGCTCGATCTCGGTGGTGAAGTACAGGGGGGTGCCGTGCTGGACGGCCTGCTGCAGGCCGTAGGGCAGTTCGAACGCATAGTTCACCGACAGGCGGTAGCCGTCGTCGGAAGCCTCGATGCTGGCGCGGGTGATCTCGATCCCATCGGCCGCCTGCGCGCCCGCGCATGCGAAAGCCAGCATGAGCTGGCAGGCGAGGAGGCGGAAAAATCGTAAAGTCACTAGGGCCAGAGCCTTAAAAAGCGTTGTCGGGAAGTCTCACGCCCCAGCCTTGTGGAACAGGGCGTAGAACAGACCGTCATGATCCTGCCCGGCGCCGCTTTCGGGAAGCAGTTGGCCCGGTGCATCGAGTCGGACTGCATTATTGCGCGCCGCGAAGGCGGCGGCCTGCGCTTCCGATTCCTGCGGCCAGAGCGAACATGTCACGAACAGCAATTTACCATCGGGGCGAAGCATTCGCCAAAGATTGTCGAGTATTTTCCCGGAAAGTGTTGCAAGTTGGTGGGTATCGCTTTTACGGCGCAGCCAGCGGATATCCGGGTGGCGGCGGACGATACCGGAGGCCGTGCACGGCACGTCCGCGAGGATACGATCGTATTGACGACCATCCCACCAATCGCTGTCTTCCGCGGCCCCCGTCATCACGGTGGCGGACATGCCCAGGCGCTGCAGGTTCTGCTCCACGCGCAGCAGGCGGCGCGCGTCCACGTCCAGCGACGTCAGGTCGACGTTCGCGCATTCCAGGATGTGGCCGCTCTTGCCGCCCGGGGCCGCGCAGGCATCGAGCACGCGCATGCCGTCCTCCAGGTCCAGCAGCGGCGCGGCGAGCTGGGCGCCCGCATCCTGGACCGACACCAGGCCTTCGGCGAAGCCGGGAATCTGGCCGACGCCCACGGCATGCGCGAGGCGCAGCGCGCTGGGCCCGACTTGCTGCGCCTGCATGCCGGCCGCGGCCAGCAGCGCGAGGTAGGCGTCGACGTCGGTCTTGCGGCGGTTCACGCGCAGCGTCAGCGGCGGCTGGCGGTTGCCCTCCTTCAGGATCGCCTGCCACTCGCGCGGATAGGCAGTGCGCACGGCATCGATCCACCACTGCGGGTAGTTCCATTGCGCCAGCGACTCGCGCAGCGCCTCGGCGACCAGCGCGTCGCGCTCGCGCAGGAAGCGCCGCAGCACGGCGTTCACCATCGCCTTGGCGTGGGCGAAGTCGGGGTGGGCGGCGGCCGCGCCGACGGCCTGGTCGACCACCGTGAAGGCTTCGTACGGCGCCGGTGCGCCGTCGGGCTGGTCGAGCAGCGCGAGCGCGGCATGCAGCAGGCCGGCCAGCATCGGCGGCTCCGGCGCCTTGCTCGTCATCAGGCCCAGCAGCACTTCGCTGCGTCCCAGCTGGCGCATGGCGCGGTAGGCGATGTCCTGGATCGCACCGCGCGCCTGCGGCGTGGCGTCGTAGGCGTCGAAGGTCTCGGCCAGCGCCTGCGGCAGCGCGGTGCCGGCGCGCACGCGTGCCAGGCTGCGCGCCGCGCCCAGCAGCGCAAAAGCGAGCGCGTCCGGCTTCAGTTCCGGACGGTAGTCGAGCTGGACGGGGTTCTTGACTTCATGGCTGTGGCGCAGGCGCGCCTCCGACTGGTGCCCTGCCCCGCTCGCGGCCGCGCCCTGCTCGACGGCGCGGCGCGCCTGGGGTGCTGCCTGCTCGGGAACCGGCTTCGGAGCCTGCTTGGGTGCCTGCCCTTGCGCCGCGCGGGGACCCGCCGGCTTCGCGCCGGGACGTACCGGACCACCCGGGCGCGCGCCGGACTGTCCCGGACGCTTGGCCGCGCCGGCCGCCTTGGCCTTGGGTTTGAGGGTGAGCGTCGGGCGCTTTTCGGTCATGGCAATCAGTCAATGCATAAAGACGCACATTGTAACGGGTAAGCGTTGCGCAGGCTTAAGCGAGGCTTTGGAGAAGTCCCCCCGATGGGTGACGCAGCGGTTGGCCGGGAGCGGCAAACCAGTATAATGACCGCTGTTTGCCCGCGGCACGACCATCGCCCGGCACCGCTGTCCATTATATTTTCGACCACTCCCATGCTCGCCCAACAAAAACAAGAGATCGTTGCCCTGTTCCAGGCCGCCCTGGCTCCCATCGTCGCCGGCACCGACCTCACGCCAAACGTCGTCCTGGAGCGTCCGCGCGACCCCAGCCACGGCGACATCGCCTGCAACATCGCCATGCAGCTGGCCAAGCCGCTCAAGACCAACCCGCGCGAACTGGCCACCCGCCTGGTCGCCGCGCTGCTGGCCGATCCGAAGGCCCAGGGCCTGGTGGAATCGGCCGACGTGGCCGGCCCCGGCTTCATCAACCTGCGCGTGTCGGCCGCCGCCAAGCAGTCGGTCGTGCGCACCATCCTGCAGCAGGGCGATCAGTTCGGCCGCGGCACGGGCGGCAACGGCCACCACGCGATCATCGAATTCGTCTCGGCCAACCCGACCGGTCCGCTGCACGTGGGCCACGGCCGCCAGGCGGCGCTGGGCGACGCCCTGTCCTCGCTGTTCGAGGCGCAGGGCCACCAGGTGACCCGCGAGTTCTATTACAACGACGCCGGCGTGCAGATCGCCACGCTCGCCACCTCCGTGCAGGCGCGCGCGCGCGGCTTCAAGCCGGGCGACGCCGAATGGCCCGAGTCGGCCTACAACGGCGACTACATCGCCGACATCGCCGCCGACTTCCTGGCGAAGAAGACCGTGTCGGCCAGCGACGGCGCCCCGGCCACCGGCAGCGGCGACGTCGACGACATCGAGTCGATCCGCCGCTTCGCCGTGACCTACCTGCGCAACGAGCAGGACCAGGACCTGCAGGCCTTCGGCGTCAAGTTCGACAACTACTACCTCGAATCGTCGCTGTACGCCGACGGCAAGGTGGAGGCGGCCGTGCAGGCGCTGGTCGATGCCGGCGTCACCTACGAACAGGACGGCGCGCTGTGGCTCAGGACCACCGACTACGGCGACGACAAGGACCGCGTGATGCGCAAGTCCGACGGCACCTATACCTATTTCGTGCCGGACGTGGCCTACCACATCCAGAAGTTCAAGCGCGGCTTCGACCAGGCCATCAACATCCAGGGCAGCGACCACCACGGCACCATCGCGCGCGTGCGCGCCGGCCTGCAGGCCGTGAACATCGGCATCCCGCAGGGCTATCCCGACTACGTGCTGCACAAGATGGTCACCGTCATGAAGAACGGCGAGGAGGTCAAGATCTCCAAGCGCGCCGGTTCCTACGTCACCGTGCGCGACCTGATCGAGTGGTCCGGCAACGGCGACGTCACGCGCGGCCGCGACGCCGTGCGCTTCTTCCTCATCTCGCGCAAGGCCGACACCGAGTTCGTGTTCGACGTCGACGTCGCCCTGGCCACCAACGACGAGAACCCCGTCTACTACGTGCAGTACGCCCACGCGCGCATCTGCTCGGCCCTGGCCAACTGGGGCGGCGACCCGGCGACCCTGGCCGGCGTCGACCTGTCGCCGCTGACCGAGCCGCACGAGCAGGCGCTGCTCGCGAAGCTGGCGTCGTATCCGGAGATGCTGCAGCGCGCCCAGGCCGAACTCGGCCCGCACCAGGTGGCGTTCTACCTGCGCGAGCTGGCCGGCGAGCTGCACAGCTACTACTTCGCGCACAAGTGGCTGCTGGACGACGACGAGGCGCTGAAGCTGGCGCGCCTGGCCCTGGCGACCGCCACCCGCCAGGTGCTGCGCAACGGCCTCGCGCTGATCGGCGTGTCCGCCCCGGACAAGATGTAAGCGTTTACTTTTTCGATCGTTACGACACCGCACCAATGACCGCCGCATTTCGCCCAGACCTCCGCTCAGCTCTCAGTCTTCGCCCACTTTCGCGCCAACGCGGCAGCACGCTGACTGGCCTCATCATCGGCCTGATCATCGGCCTGGGCATCGCGGTCGCGGTGGCCCTGACGATCACCAAGGGCGCCTCGCCCTTCACGGACAAGACGGCCAAGTCGGGCCGTCCGGCCGACCCGGCACCGGACCAGGCCGCCGATCCGAACAAGCCCCTGTACGGCAACCGCGACGCCGCCCGTGAAGCGAGCCGCGCGCTGGCCGACAAGGCCACGCGCGCGCCGGCGCCGGCCGCACCGGCCGCACCTGCCGCGCCGAGCGACACGAAGGCAGCGGATGCCGATCCGCTGGGCCAGATGATCGCGGGCCTGAAGGATCCGTCCGAGAAGCCGGCGGCGCCGGCCGCCCGCGCTTCGTCCCCGTCCGCGTCTCCATCTGCGGCCCCGGCCGCGCGCACGCCGTCCGCGCCGGCGACCGCCACGGCGGCCGCACCCGCGCCTGCCTCCGCTTCCGGCGACTACATCTATTACCTGCAGGCCGGCGCGTTCCGCGAGATCTCGGACGCCGAGGCGACCCGCGCCAAGCTGGCCCTGCTCGGCTTCGAGGCTTCGATCAGCGACCGCACCAGCGGCGACAATGTGCTGCACCGCGTGCGCCTCGGACCGTACAACCAAGTCGAAGCGATGAACAAGGCGCGCGCCAAGCTGCTCGACAGCGGCGTCGACGTCGCCATCGTGCGCAACCAGCGCTGATCCGGCGCCAGATCGGCGCCTGATTTCCGCCGCACCCGCGTCATCAACCAAGGAGAAGCCATGCGCGCACTGCGCCGCCTGTTCTGCACCGCCCTCGCCGGCCTGGCCGGCGCCGCCGTCCTCCCCGCCGGCGCGGCCGAGCCGCAAGCGGGCAAGGATTACGTGACCCTGGCCAATGCCCAGCCCACCGAGTCCGGCAAGAAGGTCGAGGTCATCGAGTTCTTCGCCTACTACTGCCCGCACTGCTACGCCTTCGATCCGATGCTGACGGAATGGGTCAGGAAGCAGGGCGACAACATCGTCTTCAAGCGCGTGCACGTGTCGGCCGGCGCTTCCGCGGTGCCGCAGCAGCGCCTGTTCTACACGCTCGAGGCGATGGGACTGACGGACCAGTACCACACCAAAGCCTTCGAAGCGATCCACGTGCAGCGCATCCGCTTCGCCAATGACGAGCAGGTGTTCGACTGGGCCGCGAAGAACGGCATCGACCGCGCCAAGTTCGTCGCCACCTACAACTCCTTCGGCATCGGGGCGCGCCTGCGCCGCGCGTCGGCGATGATGGAATCCTACGACGTCCAGTACTGGCCGATGATCGTGATCGACGGCCGCTACGTGACGTCGCCGTCGCAGGCCGGCAAGGGCGCGGGCCCGGGCCTGTCCGAGACCCAGCAGCAGCAACTGTCGCTGCAGGTGATGGACGCGCTGGTGGCGAAGGCGAAGGCGGAGAAAGGCTGACGATGCAGGCGGCAGTGAACGCCGGGCGCATCATGGCGCAGTCGCACAGCGGCGTCGCCGTCGAGGTGGTGCAGGAAACCGGCTCGACCAATGCGGACCTGCTGGCGCGCGCGCCGGCACTGGCGGCGCCGCTGCTGCTGCTCGCCGAGCACCAGACCGCCGGGCGCGGACGGGCCGGCCGCAGCTGGCTGTCCGCGCCCGGACACTCGCTCACCTTCTCGCTGGCCTGGCGCCTCGAGGGCGGCCTGCAGCGCCTGACGGGGCTGCCGCTCGCGGTCGGCACGGCGCTGGCGGAAACGCTGGGCCGCCTGGGCCAGCCGGTGAAGCTGAAATGGCCGAACGACATCCTGAAGGACGGCGACAAGCTGGCCGGCATCCTCGTCGAGACGCAGGGCATGCCGGACGGCTCGACCTGGGCCGTGATCGGCATCGGATTGAACCTGGCGATGCCGGACGAACTCGAAGCAAGGATCGGGCGCGCCGTCGCCTCGATGCCCTGGCTGGCGCGCATGGACCGCGACGCCTTGATGGCCGCCCTGCTCGACGGCCTGGCCGGCGCGCTGGACGAATTCGCGCGGCACGGCTTCGCGGCGTTCAGCGCGCGCTGGAACCTGCTGCATGCCTACCAGGGCGAGCCCGTCGTCATCCTCGACCGCGGCGAGGTGCTGCACGAGGGCCTGGCCGCCGGCGTCGACGATGCCGGCCGCCTGCTGCTGGACACGGCCGCGGGACGCGTCGCCATCGTCGCCGGCGACGTCTCGCTGCGGCCGAAGCCATAAGGAGACTGCCATGCTGCTGCTCGTGGACGCCGGCAATACCCGCATCAAATGGGCGCTCGCCGCCGCCGGCGCGGCGCCCGGCGACTGGATCGCGCACGGCGCCGTGCCGCATGCGGAGCTGGAGCGCCTGGTGCCTGCCTGGGCCGGACAAGGTGTGACGCGTGCGATCGTCTCCAACGTCGCCGGCGCCGCCATGGCCGCCCAGCTGCAGGCCGTGCTGCCGGTGGCGCCGACCTGGTTCACGGCGCGTCCCGCGCTGGCCGGCCTCGTCAACCGCTACCGCGATCCCGCGCAACTGGGCAGCGACCGCTTCGCCGCCGCCCTCGGCGCACGCACGCTGGCGCCCGGCAAGGCCCTCGTCGTCGCCACCTGCGGCACGGCGACCACGGTCGATGCCGTCAGCGCGGGCGGCGAATTCCTGGGCGGGATGATCCTGCCGGGCCTGGGCCTGATGCTGGGCGCGCTCGCGCGCGGCACGGCGCAACTGCCGCAGGTGGTCCCGGGGGCGACCCCGCCGACCTTTGCCGACCACACCAGCGACGCCATCCTGTCCGGCTGCATGGCGGCGCAGGCCGGCGCGATCGAACGCGCCTGCGCGCACTTGCCGGCCGAGCTGTGCATCGTTTCCGGCGGCGCGGCGCCCGGCATCGCGCCGCTGCTGACGGTGCCGCACTGGATGCTGGACAATATCGTGCTGGTGGGCCTGCATGCGGCCGCCCCGCACCTGGACTGACGAGGAATTCCGATGCTGCGACTCGCCTTCTGGTCCCTGCTTGCCTTGAACCTGATCCTGTTCGCCTACGCCCAGGGCGTCCTCGGCACGGCCAGGAGCATGGACCACGAACCGGCGCGCCTGAAGCGCCAATTCAATACCGCCAAGCTGACGCTGCTGACGCGCGAGCAGGCCGAGGCGGCCGCCAGCGCGCCGCCGGCGCCGACCTTGCCGGGCGATGCGAATGGCGCCCCCGCGATCGTGACTCCTGCGGCGCCCTCCCCGGCCGCAGCCGCGACGCCCGCCGCGGCGCCGCAAGCCGCGTTTGCCTGCACCGAGATCGGTCCCTTCGACGACACCGACGCGCGCCGCTTCGAGACGCGCCTGGCCGCCCTCGACCTGGGCGAGCGCCAGTCGCGCCAGGCCGTGCAGGCGCAGGACGTGAACAGCTGGCTGGTGAACATTCCGCCCCAGGGCGGCAAGGAAGGCGCCGACCGCAAGTCGGCCGAGCTGCGCGCGCTGGGCGTGACCAATTTCTACGTGCTGCAGGGCGACTCGCCGATGCGCTACGCGATCTCGCTGGGCGTGTTCAAGACGGAAAAAGGCGCCCAGGCGCTGCTGGCGCAACTGAACAAGCAGGGCGTGCACAGCGCCCGCATCACGCCGCGCGGTCCGCAGACCACGCACTACGTCTACCGCGTGCGCGCGCTCGATGCGGCGACGCGCAAGCGCATCGAAGGGTATGCGCAGCGCTACGATGTGGACGTGAAGAGCTGCGCTTAATTACCCGTCACCCCACCACCCGTCGCCCCTGCGCAGGCAGGGCCCAAGTTTCCAGCGCTAACGCAACGCGTGCAATATTGGGCCCCTGCCTGCGCAGGGGTGACGGGGTTTGCGCAGGGGCGACGTGGTTTGATGTTGCGCCTGGTCTAGCGCCGCACGACGATCGGCTTCAATCCCAGCGACGCCGGCAGGGAACGCGCCGCTTCCTGCGCCATCGCGCGCGTTTCGTAGGGACCGCAATACAGGCGGTTGATGCTGCCCGACGTGACCACTTCGATTGCCTGCGACACGCCCGACTTCTTGACCATCTCGCTCATTTCCTCGGCCTTGCCCGCGCGGCCGAACGCGCCCAGCTGCAGGTAGTAGCCCGAAGCAGCGAATGACACGGGCGACGGAGACGCGCCGGCCTGTGCGGGCTGCGCACGCGCCACGGCAGCATTGTCCATCTCGACGCGGTCTTCCAGCATGAGCGCGGCGATGCCCGGCGGCGGCAGCGCCTGCGCTTCGGACGCGGCGGCGCGGCGTGCCGTGGCGATGCGCGTGCCGTCCTCGGGGAACAGGCGCTCGACCTGGACTTCGTGGCTGCCCTTGCCCAGCAGGCCGAGCTTGAGCGCAGCCGTGTACGACACGTCGATCAGGCGGTCGGAGTGGAAGGGACCGCGGTCGTTGATGCGCACGATGACGGACTGGCCGCTCTCGACGCTGGTGATGCGGGCATACGACGGGATCGGCAGCGTGGGGTGCGCCGCCGTCATCTTGTACATGTCGTAGGGCTCGCCCGAGGACGTGCGCTGGCCATGGAACTTGACGCCGTACCAGCTGGCGATGCCGCGCTGCTTGTACGGCTCCTCGTTCAGCAGGGGCGTGTAGGTGGTGCCGAAGACCGTGTACGGCCGGTTCGCGAACTTCGCATAGGGCTCGTACTTGACGACGGCATCGGGCACGTCGCGCAGGCCCGCCGGCGGGTTCGCGCCGGGACCGTCGTCCTGGTAGTAGCCGCCGCGCCCGGAACCCGGCGCGGGCAGCTTGGGCAGGTCGTTGCCGACGGCCGGATGGTTGGCCGTGACCTTGTGTTTCCAGGGGAGCGGGATCAGGCTTTTGTGTTCGCCGGTTTCCGTGGTACTGCAACCGGTGATCATTGCCAATGACGCAATGACCGCGGGCAGATACCTAGGAACGGCCATTGCGTTCTTTTTCATATCAGGTCTGCATCAGGTCTGCACCAGCTTGCGGTGCCGTTGAATGCTCATCAATATACCACTGCCGAGGCCCAAAGTAATCAGCGCGGTTCCGCCATAGCTCATGAAAGGCAGGGGAACTCCGACGACCGGCAGGATGCCGCTGACCATGCCCATATTGACGAAGGCATACATGAAGAACATCATCGAGATCGCGCCGGCGAGCAGGCGCGTGAACAGGTTCGGCGCATTCGCCGCGATCATCAGGCCGCGACCGATCAGCAGCAGGTACAGGAACAGCAGTACCAGGTTGCCGACCAGGCCGAATTCCTCCGAATACACGGAGAAGATGAAGTCGGTCGTGCGCTCGGGAATGAATTCCAGGTAGGCTTGCGTGCCCTTCATATAGCCCTTGCCCGAGACGCCGCCGGAACCGATCGCGATCACCGACTGGATGATGTGGAAGCCCTTGCCCAGCGGGTCGGATGTCGGGTCGATCAGCGTCATCACGCGCTCGCGCTGGTAGTCGTGCAGCATCGACCAGGCCACCGGCAGGCTGGCCGCGCCCAGCGTCACCAGCGCCACCAGCGCCTTCCACGACAGGCCGGCCAGGAAGATCACCCAGAAGCCGGTGCCGCCGACCAGCAGCGCCGTGCCCAGGTCCGGCTGCTTGGCGATCAGCGTGAACGGAATCGCCAGCAGCAGCGCACCCACGGCGAACGACTGCCACTTGAGCATGCCGGCGCGGGTCTGGAAGTACCAGGCCAGCATCAGCGGCGTGGCGATCTTCATGATCTCGGACGGCTGGATGTCCACGCCCACGTGCAGCCAGCGCCGCGCGCCCTTCTTGATGATGCCGAACAGCGCTACCGCGATCAGCAGCGACACGCCGAAGCTGTAGATCGGCACCGCGAGGCGCAGCAGCGTCTGCGGCGGGATGTTCGCCGCCACCCACATGACGATGAAGGACAGCAGGATGTTGCGCATCTGCCCTTCCATGCGGCCCGGGAAGTCGTGGCCCGCGGAGCTCAGCGTCAGCGTGCCGGCCGAGAACAGCAGGAACAGGATCATCGCCAGGGGGCCGTCGAAGACCGTGATATACGGCTTCATGCGGCGCCACAGCGAGCGCCGTTCGGGAATGTGTGCCATCGCTTACTCCACGTTGCCGGCAGCTTCGGCAGGCGCGGCCGGCGCAGCCGCCGCTTCCTTCGGCACCGTCGGCTTGTCCTTGTCGCCCGGGCGTTTGCCGAGCAGGTAATAGTCGAGCGCCTTGCGCGCGATCGGTGCCGCGTAGGTCGAGCCGAAGCCGGCGTTCTCGACCACCATGGCGATCGCGATGCGCGGCTTGTCGGCCGGGGCGAAGGCGGTGAACAGCGCGTTGTCGCGCAGGCGCTCGGGCGTCATGTTGTGGTTGTACTTGGCGCCCCTCAGGCCCACCACCTGCGCGGTACCCGTCTTGCCGCCGGCGACGTAGCCGGCATTGCGGAACGGGATGAAGCCGGTGCCGCTCTGGTCGTTGATGACGCCCACCATCGCGCGCTTGATGACGTCGATGTTTTCCTGCCTGAGCGGGATGCGGCCCGATTCCTTGGGCACCGTCAGCGTGCGCTGGCGCGTCGCCGCGTCTTCCAGCATCTTGACCAGGTGGGGCTTCATCACGACGCCGTTGTTGGCCAGCGTCGCCACCGCGTGCGACAGCTGCAGCATCGTGTAGTTGTTGAAGCCCTGGCCGATCGACACCGAGATCGTGTCGCCGCCGACCCACTTCTGCGCGGCGCGGTTGCGCTTGAAGCGCTCGCGCTTCCATTCCTGCGACGGCAGCACGCCCGCGCGTTCGTGCTCGAGGTCGATGCCGGTCGGCTGGCCGAAGCCGAACTGCTTCATGAAGCCGCTGATCGCATCAATGCCCATCTCGTTGCCGAGCTGGTAGTAATAGGTGTCGCAGGACATCACGATCGAACGGTACATGTCGACATAGCCGTGGCCGCCCGGCTTGTCGTCGTTGAAGCGGTGCCCGCCCAGCATGAAGAAGCCGGCATCGCTGATGCCCTGCTCCGGACGGCGCTTGCCCAGTTCCAGCGCGGCCAGCGCCATGAAGGGCTTGAAGGTCGAGCCGGGCGGATAGGTGCCGGACAGCGGACGGTTCATCAGCGGCTTGTCGAGCGAGGTATTCAGCTCGTTCCAGCTCTGGCTGTCGATGCCGTCGACGAACAGGTTGGGATCGAAGCCGGGACGCGACACATAGGCCAGCACGTCGCCCGTCTCCGGCTCGATGGCGACGAGCGCGCCGCGGAAGTCGCCGAACGCCTCCTCGACCACCTTCTGCAGCTCGATGTCGATCGACAGGATCAGGTTGTTGCCGGGGACCGGGGCGCGGCGCGACAGCGTGCGGATGGCGCGGCCGCCCGCCGAGCGCTCGACTTCCTCGTAGCCGGTCTGGCCGTGCAGCTGGCGTTCGTAGCTCTTTTCCAGGCCTTCCTTGCCGATATGGTCGGTGCCGTTGTAGTTGGCGGCCACCGCGGTATCCTCGTCTTCCTCGAGCGCCTTGGCCTCCTTCTGGTTGATGCGGCCGATGTAGCCGATCACGTGCGAGGCGACCTCGCCCAGCGGGTACTGGCGGAACAGGCGCGCCTGCACCTCCACGCCGGGAAAGCGGAAGCGCTGGGCGGTGAAGCGCGCGACCTCGTCGTCGGTCAGGCGGTTGCGGATCGGGACGCTGGCGAAGTTGCGCGACTCCTCCATCAATCGCTTGAAGCGTTTCCTGTCCTTCGGCTCGATGGCGACCAGCTTGGACAGTTCGTCGATGACGGAGTCGAGGTTCGCCTCCAGCTTGGACGGCGTGATCTCCAGCGTGTAGGCGGAATAGTTGCTGGCCAGGACCACGCCGTTGCGGTCCAGGATCAGGCCGCGGTTGGGGACGATCGGCACCAGCGCGATGCGGTTGTCCTCGGCCTGGGCCATGTACTGGTCGTGCTTGAGCACCTGCAGCCACACCCAGCGCGTCACCAGGAGGCCGAAGCAGATGAAGATGAAGACGACCAGCGCCGTCAGGCGCATGCGGAACAGGTGGATCTCGCGATCGCTGTCTTTTATTTCGGTCATTGCTTATTCGGGCATCGGTAGGTGCTCAGATCGGACGCGTATGGTCCTTGTCCACGGCACGGCGCTGCGGCGCCAGCAGCAGCCAGGTGATCACGGGCCACAGGGCCACGGCGATCAGGCTCTCGATGAAATGCAGCCAGCCCGGGAAGCGCCCCGTCACGAAGAAGCGCACCAGCACCTGGATCGCCTGGGTCAGCAGCAGCAGCGGGAACACGTGCATCGCCTGCGTCATCAGGGGAAACCACAGCACGCGGCGGTGGATCATGATCGCCAGGTAGGACAGCAGCGTGTAGGCGAGCGCGTTCTCGCCCAGCAGCGTGGCGTCGTGCACGTCCATCAGCAGGCCCATGCAGAAGGCGATGCCGATGCCGACCTTGCGCGGCTGGTGAATGCCCCAGAACACCAGCACCAGCGCGACGAAGTCGGGCGCGCCGATCCAGCGGCCCCAGGGCAGCAGGTTGAGCATGAAGGCGCACACCAGGCTGAACGCGATGAACAGCGGGCTGGCGGGCAGCAGGATGTAGTGCGGACGGTTCGTCGTCGCCATCAGCCGCCCTCCCTCGGCTGGCTGGCCGGCTGGCGCGCGGCCGGCGTCCCGGCGGCCGGCGCTGCGGTGGCCGGCGCCGCGGTGGTCGGGGTTACTGCGGCTGCCGGCCTGGATGCAGGTGCGCCGGCTGGCGCGCGCTGCGCGGGGGCGGTCGCAGTGCCGGCAGGCGCGCCGGCGGCGGGACGCGCCGTACCAGCAGCGGCAGCGGCGGCGGGCGCAGGCTGGCCGTTCGCCGCCGCGCCATTCGCGGCGGCGGGCGCCGCCGGCGGCAAGGGCGTGGCCTGCAGCGGCGGCAGCGGGATCGGGGCCATCTTCGGCAGGTTGCGGCGCGCCGTCGTGTTCGCGTTCGGCTTGGCCGCCTCCTCCGGCGGACGCGGCGCGGCCGGTTCGTCGGACATGACGATCAGCAGCTGGCGGTGGCGGTCGATGCCGGCCAGCGGCTGGCACACGACGTGGCCGAAGGAACCGGCCGCCACGTTCTCGACCTGCACCACCTTGGCCACGGCCAGGCCGGCCGGGTACATGCCGTCCAGGCCGGAGGTGACGAGGACGTCGCCGACCTGGATGTCGGCATTCGGCGCGACGAAGCGCAGGTCCAGCAGGCCGGAGTGGCCACGCCCGTAGGCGACGCTGCGCAGGCCGCTCCTGAGCACCTGCACGGGGATCGCCTGCTCCTTGTCGGTCAGCAGCGTGACTTCGGACGTGAACGGGAACACGCGCGTGACCTGGCCGACCACGCCGGCGTTGTCGATCACGGGCAGGCCGGCCTTGACGCCGCTCTGCGCGCCGCGGTCGAGCACCACGCGGCGCGTCGACGGGTCGCGCGCGTCGTACAGGATCTCGGCCATCATCGAGCGCACCGGCAGGTGGGCGCGCGCGTCCATCAGCTTGCGCAGCTGGACGTTCTCGGCCATCTGGAGCTGGGCCTGCTGCATCGCCTGGGCCAGCGCGACCTGCTGGCTCTTGAGGTCATGCACTTCCTTCTGCAGCGCGGAGATCGAGGAAAAATAGCTGCCCATGTTCGCGAGCGCGTCGCGCGGGACCAGGGCGGCCATCTGCAGCGGGTACAGCACCGTGCCCGCCACCTGACGCACGGCGCCGAGCGCATGAAAACGCGCGTCGACCACCAGCAGGGCGATCGAGATCAGCGCGAACACCGTCACCTTGACCCTTGCGGGGGCGCCTTGCTTGAACAGCGGCGGAGGACTGTATTCCATGACTTCCAATAATGCAGGCGCCGTGCGCCAACGTCAACGAAGGTGCCGGGCACCGGAAAGCGTGAAACGGCGCCGGGCGCCAGATGGCCCGACGCGGGCAGGCCCGCGGCTCGCGCCGCAGGCACTGCCCGCGCCATGCAGCACGTGCTTACTCGTACGAGAAGATCGAGCCAAGCTTGTCCATGCGCTCCAGCGCCATGCCCGAGCCGCGCACCACGCAGGTCAGCGGATCTTCGGCCACCAGCACCGGCAGGCCGGTTTCTTCCATCAGCAGGCGATCCAGGTCGCGCAGCAGCGCGCCGCCGCCGGTCAGCATCATGCCCTTCTCGGCGATGTCGGCGCCCAGTTCCGGCGGGGTCTGCTCCAGCGCGTTCTTGACGGCCGAGACGATGTTGTTGAGCGGGTCGGTCAGGGCTTCCAGGATCTCGTTGGACGAGATCGTGAAGGAACGGGGGATACCTTCGGACAGGTTGCGGCCCTTGACTTCCATTTCCTTGACTTCCGAACCCGGGAAGGCGGAGCCTATGGCTTTCTTGATCGCCTCGGCGGTCTGTTCGCCGATCAGCATGCCGTAGTTGCGGCGGATATAGTTGACGATCGCCTCGTCGAACTTGTCGCCGCCGACGCGCACCGAACCCTTGTACACCATGCCGCCCAGCGAGATGATGCCGACCTCGGTGGTGCCGCCGCCGATGTCGACGACCATCGAACCGGTCGCCTCGGCCACCGGCAGGCCGGCGCCGATCGCGGCCGCCATCGGCTCCTCGATCAGGTAGACCTGCGAGGCGCCGGCGCCCAGCGCCGATTCGCGGATCGCGCGGCGCTCGACCTGGGTCGAACCGCAGGGCACGCAGATGATGATGCGCGGCGACGGACGGAAGAATTTGGAGTCGTGCACCATGCGGATGAACTGCTTGAGCATCTGCTCGGTGACGGTGAAGTCGGCGATCACGCCGTCCTTCATCGGGCGGATCGCCTCGATGTTGCCGGGGACCTTGCCGAGCATCTGCTTGGCTTCCTTGCCGACCGCCTGGATCGTCTTCTTGCCGTTCGGGCCGCCTTCCTGGCGGATCGCGACGACCGACGGCTCGTCCAGCACGATGCCCAGGCCGCGCACGTAGATCAGCGTGTTGGCGGTGCCCAGGTCGATGGCCAGGTCATTCGAGAAATAGCTGCGTAAAAAACCAAACATGTGTGTCCTGATGCGCAACCGAGTGCGCCTAAAAACGAACCTCGAAAAACGTTTCCAAGGCCCTCATCATTGATCGGGAATCCTCGCCGCGATCGCCAAGGTGCGTCGCGGGCTTCTTGTGGTACGGAGGGGCCGACGGCGACTGCGCCGCCGAGGGCGGCACGCCGGTCTGCCCTTTCGGCGCCGAGAACGCATTAGCCCGCCATTCTACCTTATAATTTGTCGATTAAACGCTGAAAAACGGCCCGATTGGGCTTCAATTCGGCAGGCGAGATCGGCGGTATTACCAAGCTTTTATCGGCTTTAACGCGCCGTTGTCCAAATTTCATTATCTGCATAACCATCCTTGAACGCGGCATCGAACCGCGCCATTTGCCATGTCCCTGACACTTTCAGACGTAAAACGGATCGCCAACCTGGCCCAGCTCGATATGGACGAAGCTCACGCCGAGATCGCCCTGAACGAGCTGAACGGGATCTTCGCCCTGGCCGAGCAGATGCAGGCCGTCGACACCACGGGTGTCGCGCCGCTGGCCCAGCCGCTGTCCGCCATCCTCGCGCAACCGCTGCGCCTGCGCGAGGACGTGGTCACCGAGGAGAACCGCCGCGAGGATTACCAGGCGCCGGCCCCGAAAGCCCAGGACGGCCTGTACCTCGTCCCGAAAGTCATCGAATAACCCAGCCGCGAACGTTGTCATCATGCATAACAAGACCATCAAGGAGCTGTCCACGCTCCTGCACGCGAAACAGATCTCGGCGACCGAGCTGACGCAGCACTACCTCGACCGCATCGCAGCGAGCGGCCACAATGCCTTCCTGGACGTGAATCCGGAGCTGTCGCTGGCCCAGGCGAAGGCCGCCGATGCGCGCATCGCCGACGGCCTGGCCGGTCCGCTGACCGGCATCCCCATCGCCCACAAGGACATCTTCGTGACCCAGGGCTGGCGCTCGACCGCCGCCTCGAAGATGCTGGGTAATTACGTCAGCCCCTTCGACGCGACCGTCGTCACGAAGTTCGCCGACGCCGGCATGGTCACGCTGGGCAAGCTCAATTGCGACGAATTCGCGATGGGCTCGTCCAACGAGAACTCGGCCTTCGGCGCCGTCAAGAACCCGTGGGATGCGCTCGCCGTGCCGGGCGGCTCCTCGGGCGGTTCGGCCGCCGCCATCGCCGCGCGCTTGGCGCCGGCCGCGACCGGCACCGACACGGGCGGCTCGATCCGCCAGCCGGCCGCCTTCTGCGGCATCACCGGCATCAAGCCGACCTACGGCCGCGTGTCCCGCTTCGGCATGATCGCGTTCGCTTCCTCGCTCGACCAGGGCGGCCCGATGGCGCGCACCGCTGAGGACTGCGCCCTGCTGCTGAACGAGATGGTCGGCTTCGACGAGCGCGACTCGACCAGCCTCACCGTCGAACAGGGTAACCTGCGCGAGGACTTCGCGCGCGACCTGAACCAACCTTTGAATGGCCTGCGCATCGGCGTGCCGAAGGAATACTTCGGCGAAGGCCTGGCCGCCGACGTCGAGCAGGCCGTGCGCGCCGCGCTGGACGAATTCGTGAAGCTGGGCGCCACGCTGGTCGAGATCTCGCTGCCGAAGACGGCGCTGTCGATCCCCGTGTACTACATCATCGCGCCGGCCGAGGCCTCGTCGAACCTGTCGCGCTTCGACGGCGTGCGCTACGGCTATCGCGCCCCGGAATACACGGACCTGCAGGACATGTACAAGAAGACCCGCGCCCAGGGCTTCGGCAAGGAAGTCCAGCGCCGCATCATGGTCGGCACCTACGTGCTGTGCCACGGCTACTACGACGCCTACTACGTGCAGGCGCAGAAGATCCGCCGCCTGATCGCCGAGGACTTCCAGGCCGCCTTCAAGGACCAGTGCGACGTGATCATGGGCCCGGTGGCCCCGTCGGTCGCCTGGGACCTGGGCGCCAAGGCCGACGACCCCGTCGCCAACTACCTGGCCGACATCTTCACGCTGTCGACCAGCCTGGCCGGCCTGCCCGGCATGTCGATCCCCGTCGGCTTCGGCCAGGGAGAGAAGAACGCCAAGCGTCCGGTCGGCCTGCAAATCATCGGCAATTACTTCGCCGAGGCGAAACTGCTGAACATCGCGCACCAGTACCAGCAGGTTACGGACTGGCACAACCGCGCACCCGAGGGTGTCTAACGGTTCGGTGGGCATGTGATGCCCACCCTACGCCTGCGAACCATGTAGGGTGGGCACCACGTGCCCACCATTGTCTGCAAAAAGACAAACAAGAGAGAACACTATGCAATGGGAAGTCGTCATCGGTCTTGAGAACCACGTCCAGCTCACGACCAATTCGAAAATTTTCAGCGGCAGCTCGATCAAGTTCGGCGCCGAGCCGAACACCCAGGCCAGCCCCGTCGACCTGGCGCTGCCGGGCGTGCTGCCCGTGATGAACAAGGGCGCCGTCGAGCGCGCGATCCGCTTCGGCCTGGCGGTCGGCGCGAAGATCGCGCCGCAGTCCGTCTTCGCGCGCAAGAACTACTTCTACCCCGACCTGCCGAAGGGCTACCAGATCAGCCAGTTCGAAGATCCGGTGGTCCAGGGCGGCACCATCAGCTTCGCCTACGAAAAGGACGGCAAGCTGGAGACGAAGACCGTCAACCTGACCCGCGCCCACCTCGAGGAAGACGCGGGCAAGTCGCTGCACGAGGACTATGCCGGCATGAGCGGCATCGACCTGAACCGCGCCGGCACGCCGCTGCTGGAGATCGTCTCGGAGCCGGAAATGCGCAGCGCCGCCGAAGCCGTGGCCTATGCCAAGGCCCTGCACGCGCTCGTGATGTGGCTCGGCGTCTGCGACGGCAATATGCAGGAAGGCTCGTTCCGCTGCGACGTCAACGTGTCCGTGCGTCCGCTCGGCCAGAAGGAATTCGGCACCCGCTGCGAGATCAAGAACCTGAACTCCTTCCGCTTCATGGAAGAAGCGATCCACTACGAGGTGCGGCGCCAGATCGAGCTGATCGAGGACGGCGGCAAGGTGCAGCAAGCCACCCGCCTGTGGGATCCGGACAAGAAGGAAACCCGCTCGATGCGCAGCAAGGAAGACGCGCAGGATTACCGCTACTTCCCGGACCCCGACCTGCCGGCCCTGACCATCTCGCAAGACTGGATCGAGCGCGTCAAGGCCGACATGCCGGAACTGCCGGCCGCGATGCGCGCGCGCTTCACGGGCGACTACGGCCTGCCGGAATACGATGCCCTGATCCTGACCTCGTCGCAGGCGATGGCGACCTACTACGAAGCCGTCGTCGCCAAGGCCGGCAAGGAGAACGCCAAGGCCGCCGCCAACTGGATGATGGGCGACGTGGCGTCGACGTTGAACCGCGAAGGCATCGACATCGCCGAATCGCCGGTCGAGGCCTCGCAGCTGGCCCTGCTCCTGAAGCGCATCGCCGACGGCACCATCTCGAACAACGCCGCCAAGAAGGTGTTCGGCCTGATGTGGGAAGCGAAATCGGAAGACGAGCACCTGGCCGACGCCATCATCGAGCGCGAAGGCCTGAAGCAGATCTCGGACACGGGCGCGCTGGAAGCGATCGTCGACGAGGTGCTGGCCAATAACGCCAAGTCGGTCGAGCAGTACCGCGCCGGCAAGGAAGCGGCGATCAACGCCCTCATCGGCCAGTGCATGAAGGCGTCGAAGGGCAAGGCCAATCCGGCCCAGGTGACGGAGCTGCTGAAGCAGAAGCTGGCCGGCTGAACGCTGCCGCCTGCATGAAAAAAACCGGGGCTTGCCCCGGTTTTTTTCATGGCGATCAGAGCGCCAGCGCCCCGATACGCTGCAGCCCCATCCCGATGTTCTTCCGGACCGCGCCCGCGATCGACATGCGCTGGCGCTCGGTGCCGACGAAGGCTTCGTCGCCGCCGACCGTGTAGTCGGTCGCGATCGTCTCGCGCCACACGACGGCGCCGCCCGCGCGCGCCAGCGTCCAGTCCAGCGTCACGGTCGAGGTGAAGGCGATCGCGAACGCCGGCGTCGCCACCTCGCGCACCTGCACGCTCAAGCGGTAGTCGCCGCCTTCCGGCTTGACGCCGGCAAAGACCTTGTAGCCGCGGATGGATTCGTCCAGCGCCGTACGCAGTTCCGTCATCGCGGCCACCGTCGATGCCGCCGCCGGATCGGCGCCCGGCTTGGGCAGGGTCGTGACGGTCACCGATTGCGGATGCGGGCGCGCCACGTCGAGCGCGATCGGCGTCATTTCCTCGTGCGGGATGTGGACGGCGCAGCCGCCCAGCGCCATGGCGGCTAGCAGGGCCGGAATCAGGACGAGGCGCTTCATCGCTTACACGCCGTACTGCGCGCGATACGCCGCCACCGCATCCTTGTAGGCGCCCAGCGCCGGATCGGCCGACAGGTAGGCGAACAGGTCGGCCAGGTTGGCGATCGAGATGACGGGGATGCCGTAGTTCTGGCTGACTTCCTGCACGGCCGACAGGGGCGACAGCACGCCGTCCTTGCCGCCGCGTTCCATGCGGTCCAGCGCGATCAGCACGGCGGCCGGTTCGGCGCCGGCGGCGCGGATCATGGCGACCGATTCGCGCACCGAGGTGCCGGCCGAGATCACGTCGTCGATGATCACGACCTTGCCGGCCAGCTTGGCGCCGACGATGGTGCCGCCTTCGCCGTGATCCTTGGCTTCCTTGCGGTTGTAGGCGAACGAGGTGTCGCGGCCCTTGGCGGCCAGCGCCACGGCGGTGGCCGAGGCCAGCGTGATGCCCTTATAGGCGGGGCCGAACAGCATGTCGAATGCGATGCCCGAATCGAGCAGGGTCTGGGCGTAGAACTGCGCCAGCTTGCCCAGCGTGGCGCCGTCGTGGAACAGGCCGGCATTGAAGAAGTAAGGCGACTGGCGGCCGGCCTTGGTGGTGAATTCGCCGAACTTCAGGACTTCGGCTTCGACTGAGAATGCGATGAATTGCTGGCGCAGGTTGTCCACGTGGGTGCTCCGGTTTTTCTGTAAAGGCGATATTGTAGCCCGGCCGCCCGGCCCGCATACCGGCCGGGCCGCCGACGGCCGGCAGCAACAAGCTTGATGGCTTGGCAAGCATGTTGATGGCGGACAAAACACGCTACACTGTCGGCCTCGCAATCGTGCTCAGCTCCGTGTAGATCATGCCAAGAATTATTTCCGCCAACCTGAACGGCATCCGCTCCGCCCACAAGAAGGGCTTCTTCAACTGGCTGGCCAAGCAGGACGCCGACTTCATCTGCGTCCAGGAACTGAAGTGCCAGCTCGCCGACATGACCGAGGAATTCCTGGCGCCGCACGGCTACCACGGCCACTTCCACTATGCCGAGAAGAAGGGCTACTCGGGCACCGGCGTCTACAGCCGCACCAAGCCGGATGCGTTCAAGATCGGCTTCGGCTGCACCGAATTCGACAACGAAGGCCGCTATACCCGCGTCGACGTGGGCGACCTGACCGTGATCTCGCTGTATGCGCCGTCCGGCTCCTCGTCGCCCGAGCGCCAGGAAGCCAAGTTCCGCTTCATGGAAGTGTTCCTGCCGCACCTGGTCGAGCTGCAGGCCGAGGGCCGCGAGATCGTCGTCTGCGGCGACTGGAACATCGCGCACAAGGAAATCGACCTCAAGAACTGGAAGGGCAACCTGAAGAATTCCGGCTTCCTGCCGGAAGAACGCGCGTGGATGACGCGCATCTTCGACGAGCTGGGCCTGGTGGACGTCCACCGCGGCATCGACCAGCGCCCCGAACAGTACACCTGGTGGAGCAACCGCGGCCAGGCGTATGCGAAGAACGTGGGCTGGCGCATCGACTACCACGTGGCCACCCCCGGCATCGCATCGAAGGCGCATGCCGTGTCGGTCTACAAGGACGAGCGCTTCTCCGACCACGCGCCCCTGATCATCGACTACAAGCCCTGATCGTCGCGCCCAGCGGCGCCGGCCAGCGCCGCCCGGATGTCTTCCGCGGCGGCGGGCTTGAGCAGGTGGCGGTCGAAGCCCGCGGCCTGCGAACGGGCCCGGTCTTCCGCGGCGCCCCAGCCCGTCAGCGCCACCAGCGTCAAGGCCGCCAGTTGCGGCATGGCGCGCAGGCGCCGCGCCGTCTCGTAGCCGTCCATGCGCGGCATGCCGATGTCGAGGAACGCCAGCTGCGGCAGGAACGCCGCCGCGGCGTCCAGCGCCTCCACGCCGTCCGCGGCGATGCGCACCTCGTGTCCCTCCAGTTCCAGCAGGCCGGCCAGGATCCTGGCGGCGTCGGCATTGTCGTCGGCGACCAGTACCCGCAGGCGCCGGGGGCCATGCCCATCCTGCGGCATCGGGGCGTCGTCCTCGGCGCCCGCCGGCGGCAAGCCCTGCACCGCCAGCGGCAGGCGGATCGTGAACGTGCTGCCCTGCCCCGGTCCGGGGCTGGCCGCGCGCACGGTGCCGCCGTGCAGTTCGACCAGCTTCTTTACCAGCGACAGGCCGATGCCCAGGCCGCCGTTGGCGCGGTCGATGTTCTTGGCCACCTGGGTGAACATCTCGAACACGGCGCCCAGCGCCTCGGCCGGGATGCCGATGCCGTCGTCGGCCACCGCGATGACGACGGCGTCGCCCTCCGGTACGCGGTCCAGCGCCACGTCCAGCGTAATCCGCCCGCCCGGCGCCGTGTACTTGGCGGCGTTCGTCAGCAGGTTGCCGATCACCTGGCTCATGCGCACGGCGTCGGCCTCGATGGCGACCGGCACGTCGGGCAGCGTCACCGACAGCCGGTGGCGCGCCCCCTCGACCAGCGGCGCGGTCGACTCGACGGCACTCTCGACGACGGCGCGCACGTCCACGATCTCCTTCTGCAGCACGATCTTGCCGCTGGCGACGCGGGCGATGTCGAGCAGGTCGGACACCAGGTGCGTCATGTGGCGCAGCTGGCGGTCCATCGTGTCGCGCACGGACACGCGCAGGGCCGGGTTGCCGTCGGCCAGGCGCAGGATGTCCAGGCCATTGCGCAGCGGCGCCAGCGGGTTGCGCAGCTCGTGCGCCAGCGTGGCCAGGAATTCGGACTTGTGGCGGTCGGCCGCGCGCAGCGCCTCGGTCGAGCGCACCCGCTCGATGTGGGCCCAGCAGCGCTCGACGACGGCGTCGACGAGGGCGACCTCCTCGATGGTCCAGGCGCGCGGCTGTTCCTGGTGCACGGCCATCATCGCCACCAGCCGGCCGCCCTTGGCCAGGCCGCAGCAGACGATGGCCTTGATGCCGATCTGGTTGAACATGTCCTTGCCGTCTTCCGGCGCCAGTTCGCGGTCGACGTCGCCGATCACCAGGTTGCGGCCCATGCGCAGGTTGGCGCGGGCGCGCGAGCCGAACAGGTCGAGCGAATACACGCCCACGGTGCTGATCGCGCCCGGCACGCGCCAGTCGTGGCGGATGGTGAAGCGGTCGTTGTCCGCCTCCAGGTCGGCGTACGCCACCCGCGTCGCGCCCAGGTATTCGCCCAGCAGGCGCGTGGCCTCGTCCATGATCACCTTGGGATCGGACGCGACCCGCGTCGCCTCGCCGATGCGGTCGAGCAGGCGCAGGCGCTCCTCGACCCGGTAGCGCTCGGTGACGTCGGTGCCGGTGACGGCGATGAACAGCGGCGCCCCGTCCGCCCCCGTGACGGGAGCGAGCACGAGCCCGATGAAGCGGCGTTCGCCGTTCGCGCAGAAATGCGGCACCTCGACGCGCACGGTGTCCCCGCCCGCCGTGGCCTCGACGCTGGCACGCACCTGGCCCGCCAGGCCGGGCGCGCCGTCCCACCAGCCGCACTCCCAGAACGCCCGGCCGGCCACGTCGGCGCGCGCATAGCCGCCGGCTTCCAGCGACACGCGGTTGGCCTCGGCCACGGTGCCGTCCGGCGCCAGCAGCACGGCAAAATGCGGCGCCTGATCGAAGAAGGACGGGAACCAGTTGCCGGACGGCGTCGTGGCAACGGGAGCGTCGGTAGCGGGACGGGACGGCATGGGCGGATTGGGAAACGGAACAGGTGGAACGATACCACGACCGCCGCGGCGGTGCGTTCAGGTAGCGGGCCAGGCCAGCGTGCGCACGCTCTCGAACGCGCGCTCTTCCCCCGTCAGCGGATCGGTGAAGGCGATGCGGCGCGCCAGCAGCTGCAGCGGCGCCGAGAAATCGTCGCCCTTGCACGGCAGCGCGACCGGATAGAACGCGTCGTTCAGGATCGGCACGCCCAGGGAGGCCATGTGCAGGCGCAGCTGGTGCTTGCGTCCCGTGTGCGGATGCAGGCGGTAGCGCGCCAGGCCGCCGCGCCGTTCGATCATCTCGACCAGCGTCTCCGAATTCGGCTCGCCCGCCTCTTCCTTCATGACGAAGAATTTTTCGCCGTCGACCATGCGGCTGCGGTAGGTGAAGGGAAAGTCGCGTCCTTCCAGCGCCGGCGCCAGCGCCTCGTAGACCTTGCGGATGCTGCGCTTCTGGAACATCGACTGGTAGGTGCCGCGTGTGTCGAGGTTGTGCGAGAAGATGACGACGCCGGCCGTCTCGCGGTCAAGGCGGTGGATCGGGGTCAGGTGCGGCAGGCCGAGCTTGTGCTTCAGGCGCACCAGCAGCGTCTCGCGCAGGAAGCGTCCGGTCGGGATCATCGGCACGAAATGGGGCTTGTCGACGACCAGCAGGTGCTCGTCGCGGAACAGGATGCGCTCCTCGAACGGGATCGGCGTTTCCGCGTCGAGTTCGCGGTAATACCAGATGCGCATGCCCTGGCGCACGTGGCTGTCCGGCTGCAGCCGCTCGCCCTTCGCATCGACGACGTCGCCGCGCGCCAGGCGCTCGGCCCAGGACGGACCGCCCACGGCACCGAAGCGCTCCTCGAGGAAGGCCAGCATGCCCCCTAGACGGTCTTCCGTGATCCACAGGTAGCTGGGCGCGACGCCGTCGCGCACGGGCAGCGGCACGACGGCATTGGCGGCGGCCTGGTGGCCTTTCCTGACGAAACGTGCCATCCCTTCCCTAGCGTGACGCCACGTTGCTGCGGTAGGCCGGCAGGCGCTCGACCGACGTGCCCTTGGCGCGCGCGTACAGCGGCAGCAGCACGTTCATGTGGTCCTGGATCTGCTCGATGCGGTTGGCGCCGCCCGGGTGCGTGGACAGCAGCTCGATGTTCCCGCCCCGTCCTTCCAGCGCCGCCAT
Source organism: Massilia paldalensis (assembly GCF_044901715.1). Lineage (NCBI taxonomy): Bacteria > Pseudomonadati > Pseudomonadota > Betaproteobacteria > Burkholderiales > Oxalobacteraceae > Massilia > Massilia paldalensis. The sequence continues at coordinate 29,288 of NZ_JBJCIU010000008.1, read as the reverse complement.
CTTGTTCCACAGCGCGATGCCGGCGCGCGGGTCGTAGCCCGAGCGCGCCGCGATGTCCAGGCCGACCAGGTCGGCCTCGCGTTCCTCGTCGCGCGAGAACTTCAATACGTACAGCTGGCCGGCGCTGTTGGCGATGCTGCGCACGTCGTAGCCGAGCCAGGCCGAGGCCAGCGCGCCGCCGATGCCGGTGACGAGGCCCGTCGTCGTGGCCTTGCTCTGGCGCTCGCGCCCGTGCTCGCGCAGCGCGTGGGCGATCTCGTGGCCCATCACGGCAGCGATCTCGTCGTCGGTCAGCTTCAGTTTCTCGATGATGCCGGTGTAGAAGGCGATGCGGCCGCCCGGCATGCAGAAGGCGTTCACCTGATCCGACTTGAGCAGGTTCACTTCCCATTTCCAGCCCTGGGCGCTGTCGTTCCAGCGCGCCGTGTTCGGGATGATGCGGCGCGCGATGGCGCGCAGGCGCTGCACCCGCGGATCGCTTTCCGGCACCAGCACGCCTTTTTCGCGCGCCTGCGACACCAGGGCCGTGTACTGCTGGGCGGATTGCTCGTTGATCGCCTTTTCCGGCGCCGTGAAGTCGCGCCAGCGCCCGCGCAGGCCGTCGCGCTCGATGGGCTTGACGGCGATGCCGTCCTGGACGACCTGGTCCTGCGCGAAGGCGGGCGTTGTTTGCAGCGTGCCGCACAGCGCGAGCAGCAGCGCGGCGTGTTTGACGCGAATGAGTTTGTTCATGGTCGGGTATCCTTGTACGTTCTTGACAAGAATCTTCTCAAAAAGCACGTACGTACAGCACACGATAGATCAGCTGACGACCAGATCCTTCTTGCGCAGCCGGAACACGGCCAGGCTGCCGCGCAGGTTCGGCAGGAAGGAGACCAGCTTGCCTTCGGCCAGCGCCACATACTCGATGACTTCCAGGCCGCATTTCTCGGCCAGGTCCTTGAAGTCGTAGATCGTGGCGTAGCGCACGTTGGGCGTGTCGAACCACTGGTACGGCAGGGAGCGCGACAGCGGCATGCGGCCCTTGAGCAGCGCCGCCCGGTGCGGCCAGTAGGCGAAGTTGGGGAAGGACACGATGGCTTCCTTGCCGACCCGGACGATGTCGCGCAGGCGCGCCTCGACGTGCTGCATCATCTGCAGCGAGGACAGGCACAGCACCATGTCGAAGGCGTTGTCGCCGAACAGGTCCAGCCCCTCTTCCATGTCGTGCTGGATGACGTTGATGCCGCGCCGCGTGCTTTCCAGCACCTTGTCGTCAGCGATCTCGACGCCGTAGCCCGTGCAGTGCTTTCCCGTCTCCAGGTAGCGCAGCATGGCGCCGTCGCCGCAGCCCACGTCCAGCACGTGCGATCCTTCCTGGACCCAGTGCGCGATGAACGCAAGGTCGGGGCGCAGGGTGCTCAGGTCTTCGAATTTCATGCGGCCTCCCGCTGCTTGCCATTGCTCTCTTCCCAGATCCGCTCGTAGTAGGCGCGCACGATATTCATGTAGCGCGCGTCTTCCAGCAGGAAGGCGTCGTGGCCGTGCGGCGCGTCGATCTCGGCGTAGCTCACCTTGCGGCGGTTGGCCAGCAGCGCTTCCACGATCTCGCGGCTGCGCTCCGGCGAGAAGCGCCAGTCGGTGGTGAACGAGGCGATCAGGTACTGCGCCCTCGTGTTTTCCAGCGCCTTGGCCAGGCTGCCGCCGTGCTCGCGCGCGGGATCGAAGTAGTCGAGCGCCTTGGTGATGAGCAGGTAGGTGTTCGCGTCGAAGTATTCGGAGAACTTGTCGCCCTGGTAGCGCAGGTAGGATTCGATCTCGAAGTCGATGCCGAAGTCGAACTTGTAGTCGTTGGTTTCGGCCGCGTTGCGCAGCTTGCGGCCGAATTTCTCCGCCATGTCGTCGTTCGACAGGTAGGTGATGTGGCCGACCATGCGCGCCACTTTGAGCCCGTTCTTCGGCACCACGCCGTGTTCGTAGAAATCGCCGCCGCGGTAGTCCGGGTCGGTCAGGATGGCCTGGCGCGCGACGTCGTTGAACGCGATGTTCTGGGCCGACAGCTTGGGGGTCGAGGCGATCACGATGCAGTGGCGCAGGCGCTCGGGGAACATGATGCTCCAGGCCAGCGCCTGCATGCCGCCCAGCGAGCCGCCCATGACGGCGGCGAACTGGTTGATGCCGAGGCGGTCGGCCAGCAGGGCCTGGGCCGCGACCCAGTCTTCCACCGTCACCACGGGGAAGGCGGCGCCGTAGGGCTTGCCGGTGGCCGGATTCGTGTGCATGGGCCCCGTCGAGCCGAAGCAGGAACCAAGGTTGTTGACGCCGATGACGAAGAAGCGGTCGGTATCGACGGGCTTGCCCGGGCCGACCATATTGTCCCACCAGCCCGCGCTCTTGGGCTCGTTGTAATGGCCGGCCACGTGGTGCGAGGCGTTCAGCGCGTGGCAGATCAGGACGGCGTTCGACTTGTCGGCATTCAGCGTGCCGTAGGTTTCGTACATCAGCGTGTAGTCGCCGATCGACGCCCCGCCCTGCAGGCGCAGCGGTTCGGCGAAGTGCATCGCCTGGGGGGAGACTATTCCAAGGGATCCCATGAGACTCGTTGTTCTATGTGCGCGCCGTGCCGCGGTAGTGCCGGGCACGGCGTCGACGCCAAATCGTTTAAAGGGTTTGCAGCTGCTCGACGGCCTCGGCGATCGCCGCCGGCTCCATCGCGCGCAGGATGCGCTTGGTGCGCGCCGTCAGGGCTTGCGCGTCGCTGGACAGGATTTCCTGCTTGACCGCCAGCAGCTGGGCCGGATGCATCGAGAATTCGCGCAGGCCCATGCCCAGCAGCAGGCGCGTGAGCTTGACGTCGCCCGCCATCTCGCCGCACACGGCCACGTCGATGCCCGCCTTGCGGCCGGCGTCGATGGTCATCGCGATCAGCTGCAGCACGGCCGGATGCAGCGGATTGTACAGGTGCGCGACCTCGTAGTCGACGCGGTCGATGGCCAGCGTGTACTGGATCAGGTCGTTGGTACCGATCGACAGGAAGTCCATGCGCTTGACGAACATCGGCAGCGCCAGCGCGGCGGCCGGGATCTCGATCATGGCGCCGACCTCGATCGCCTCGTCGAACTTGATGTTGCGTTCGCGCAGCTGCTGCTTGGCCTGCGCGATCAGGCCCAGCGTCTGGTCGATCTCGAACGCATGCGCCAGCATCGGGATCAGCATGCGCACCTTGCCGAAGGCGGAGGCGCGCAGGATCGCGCGCAGCTGGGCCAGGAACATCTGCGGCTCGGCCAGGCAATAGCGGATCGCGCGCAGGCCCAGGGCCGGATTCAGCGCCGTGTGCTCAGCCTGGTCGAGCGGCTTGTCGGCGCCGACATCGAGCGTGCGGATCGTCACCGGGCGGCCCTTCATCGCCAGCACGGCCTTGCGGTACTGCTCGAACTGCTCGTCCTCGCCCGGCACCTTCAGTCCCTGCGCGCCGCGTCCCATGAACAGGAACTCGGAGCGGAACAGGCCCACGCCCACGGCGCCCGCATCCAGCGCCGGACCGCAATCGTCGGGCAGCTCGATGTTGGCCAGCAGCGTGATCGCCGTGCCGTCCTTGGTGACGGCCGGGGTCTTCTTGAGCTTGAGCAGGCGCTTGCGCGCCTTGATCAGGGCGAGCTGGCGCGCGCGGTACTGCTCCAGCACGAGGGCGCTGGGATTGCAGATGACGACGCCGGCGTCGCCGTCGACGATCACCCAGTCGTCCTGCTCGATCAGGCGCGAGGCCTGGCTCATGCCGACGGCGGCCGGGATGTCCAGGCTGCGCGCGACGATGGCCGTGTGCGAATTCTGACCGCCGACGTCGGTGACGAAGCCGACGAAGGAGCGGTCGCGGAAGGCCAGCATGTCGGCCGGCGAGATGTCGTGGGCGACCACGATCATCTGCGGCTGGAAGTGATCCTCGCCCGCCGGCGGGACCGGCGGCGCATGCAGCTCGGTCCCCATCAGCACCTTCAGCACGCGCTCGGCCACCTGCTGGATGTCCTGCTTGCGCTCGCGCAGGTACGGATCCTCGATCTCGTCGAACTGCGCCGACAGCTCGTCGATCTGCGTGACCAGCGCCCATTCGGCGTTGTAGTGGCGCGTGCGGATGATGTCCAGCGGCGCCTCGGAAATCATGGGGTCGGACAGGATCAGCACGTGCACGTCGATGAACGCGCCCAGCTCGGTGGGGGCGTCCTTCGGCAGCTCGGTCCACATCTCCTGCAGGTTGCGGTGCACCTCGCCGATCGCGTGCTGCAGGCGCTCGACCTCGGCCTCGACCTGCTCTTCGGGCACCAGGTAGTGCTTGACGTCGAGCGCGGCCGGCGTGAGCAGGTGCGCGCGCCCGATCGAGATCCCGCGCGAGACCGGAATGCCGTGCAAAGTGAACGATGCCATCGATGGTCCCTGGAAGCGCCCTGCCCGTGTATCCGGCATTTACTCGCCTTCGCCGAATTTATCGTTGATGAGCGCGGTGAGCGCCGCGATGCATTCCTGCTCGTCCGGCCCTTCCGCTTCCAGCGTGACTTTCGCGCCCTTGCCAGCGGCCAGCATCATGACGCCCATGATCGACTTGGCGTTGATGCGGCGGCCGTTGCGCGACAGCCAGACGTCGCTCTGGAATTTTGCGGCCAGCTGGGTGAACTTGGCGGAGGCGCGGGCGTGCAGGCCCAGCTTGTTGATAATTTCGAGTTCTTGCTGAATCATAAGTCGATGAGGTCTGCCCGCTCGTTGTCGTTGTTATGGGGATAGGCTAGGAACCTACCCGAATCCGGTTGTCCACCCTGACCGCGCCGTTCTGCGCGCCCGCCAGCGCCATCTCGACGACCACGTCGAGCGTGTCCTGCCGATACGTGATGGCGCGCAGCAGCATCGGCAGGCTGATGCCCGCGATGACTTCCACGTGACCGGGATCGGTCAGGCAGTTGCAGCAGTTGGACGGGGTGCCGCCCTTGACGTCGGTGATGACGAGCACGCCATCGCCTTCGTCCAGGCGCTTGATCGCGCTCTTGGCGAGCGCGTCGATCTCCTTCGTGTCCTGGTCCGCGGTGACGTCGATCGCCTCGAAGCGCTCGACGGGTGCGCGGAACACGTGCGCGACCGCCGCGATGAATGCCTGACCCAGTGGAGCGTGGGTCATCAGCAGGATGCCTACCATGTCATTTCCCGTTTATTTACCAGAGACGTTCCGTTCGACGGCATCGATGAACATCGCCGCGACGTCGAATCCGGTCTGGTCGAAGATCTCCTGGAAGCAGGTGGGGCTGGTAACGTTCACTTCCGTCAGGAAATCGCCGATCACATCCAATCCTACCAGCAACAGGCCACGGGCGGCCAGTAGCGGGCCGACGCTTTCCGCGATCTCGCGCTCGCGGTCGGAAATCGGCTGGGCCACGCCCAGGCCGCCGGCCGCCAGGTTGCCGCGCACTTCGCCGCCCTGCGGGATGCGCGCCAGCACGAACGGCACCGGCTTGCCGTCGATGACGAGCACGCGCTTGTCGCCCTTGACGATGGCGGGGATGTATTTCTGCGCCATGATCGTGCGCGCGCCGTTGTCGGTCAGCGTCTCGATGATGGAGCCCAGGTTCAGGCCGTCGTCCTTGACGCGGAAGATGCCGGCGCCGCCCATGCCGTCCAGCGGCTTGAAGATCACGTCGTCGTGCTCGGCGTGGAAGGCGCGCAGCTGCGTCGGCGACGACGACACCAGCGTCGGCGAGGTGAACTGGCTGAACTGGGCGATGGCCAGCTTCTCGTTGTGGTCGCGGATCGCGGCGGGCTTGTTGAAGACGCGCGCGCCCTGGCGCTCGGCCTGCTCGAGCAGGTAGGTGCCGTACACGTATTCCATGTCGAACGGCGGGTCCTTGCGCTGGATGACGGCATCGAAGGCCGACAGCGGCACGGTCTCGGTCGCGCCGGCGACGTACCACTCGTCGGGGTCGCCCGTCAGGGTGATCTCGGTCGCTTCGGCGGTCACGATCCCCTGGTTCAGTACCAGGTGGCGCTGTTCGAAGGCATAGACCCGGTGGCCGCGGCGGGCCGCCTCGCGCATCATGGCGAAGGTCGAGTCCTTGTAGATCTTGAAGCCGGACAGCGGATCGGCGAGAAAAGCGATTTTCATGATGGTTCCAGTCAGGACAATGCCTCGATTTTAGCCGGAAATGCCGATGTCCGCGGAAAGCGCCCCGGCAGATTCCCCTTGGCAAAAAGTCATCTATCCCCTTCGCGTTTGCGACCCCTCAAGCATCCATGCGGCATGCTTGGGAAGATGCGAACGAAGGAGGAACGGCCATGAACGAGGGGGCTGAACACGAGCGCATCAACCAGGTCTATCGCAAGTGGCATGGCGGGGCCGCCCTCGCCCGCTACGCCTGGCACCGTCCGGAAATCGTGCGCCAGGCAGCGGCCCGGGCACGCACGCTGGCCGCCCTGCTGGCCGTTACCGTCGGCCGCGATTTGTCGGCCGTGCGCGTGCTCGACGTCGGCTGCGGCAACGGCGGCTTCCTGCGCCAGCTGATCGACTGGGGCGCCACGCCCGCCCACCTGGCCGCCACCGAGCTGCAGCAGGACCGGCTCGACCAGGCCCGCAGCCGCAGCGCGCCCGGCGTGCGCTGGCACCTCGGCGGCACCGAGGCCTTCCCCGACGACAGCATGGACCTGGTCAGCGCCAACACGGTGTTTTCCTCGATCCTCGACGAAGACCTGCGGCGCGCGCTGGCGGCCGAGATGTGGCGCGTGCTGCGCCCGGGCGGCTGGACCATGATCTTCGACTTCCGCTACGACAATCCGCGCAACCCGCAGGTGCGCAAGGTGGCGGACGTCGAGCTGCTGCGCTTCTGGCCGGCCGCCCAACGCCATTACCGCAGCCTGGTGCTGGCGCCGCCGCTGGGAAGGGCGCTGGCCAGCCTGCCCTGGATGCTGCCGGAGCTGCTGGCCACCTGCGTGCCGCTGCTGCGCTCCCACTTCATCTACATGGCGCGCAAGCCCGAACCGGTGCAGCGGCTCGGGTTTGCACACACCGGGGTCAGAGCCCCGACAAGCAAAACCGGGCTCTGACCCCTGTCAGTAAATTTCCGGATCCGGATCCGTGCGTTCCAGTTCCAGCGACGCCGCCAGCAGCGCCAGGCGCGCCACCACGCCGTACACGTAGAAGCGGTTCGGCGCCGCCGTGCCCGGCTTGGCCTTCAAATCCGGCACCGCATGCTGCTGGGCGAACGCCAGCGGCACGTATTGCGAGCCCGGCGCGTTCAAATTCTGGTCGACGCCGCGCTCGGCGTGCACGCGGTAGAAGCCGCCCACGACGTAGCGGTCGATCATGTACACGACGGGCTCCGCCACGGCATCGTTGATCGATTCGAAGGTCGGGACGCCTTCCTGGATCATGACGTCGGTCACGGTCACGCCATCCTTGATGACCGACATCTTGTTGCGCTGCTTGCGGTTCAGGTCCTTGACCTCGCTCGCATCCTTGACGGTCATGATGCCCATGCCATAGGTGCCGGCGTCCGGCTTGACGATGACGAAGGGTTTCTGGTCCTTCATCCCGTATTCCTTGTACTTCTTCTTGATCTTGGACAGCAGCGCCGACACGTTGTCGGCCAGGCATTCCATGCCCGTGTCTTCCTGGAAGTTCACTTCGCCACACTTGTTGTGCAGCGGATTCACCAGCCAGGGGTCGATGTCGATCAGTTTGCCGAATTTCTTGGCGACTTCGTCGAAGGCCTTGAAGTGGTTGCTCTTGCGGCGCACGGCCCAGCCCGCGTGCAGCGGCGGCAGCAGCGACTGTTCGTGGACGTTTTCCAGGATGGACGGGATGCCGGCCGACAGATCGTTGTTCAGCAGGATCGTGCAGGGATCGAAGTCGGCCAAGCCCACGCGGCGGCCGTTGGCCGAGCGCACGAGGGGTTCCACGACCAGCATGTTCCCGTCCGGCAGCGCCAGCGGGGTCGGCTGGGTGACTTCCGGCGACAGTGAGCCCAGGCGCACGTGCAGGCCGGTCTGGCGGAAGATCTGCATCAGGCGCTGCACGTTCTGCAGGTAGTACGGGTTGCGCGTATGGCTTTCCGGGATCAGCAGCAGGTTGCGCGCGTCCGGACAGTATTTATCGATGGCGGCCATGGCGGCCTGCACGGTCAGCGGCAGCATCTCCGTCGACAGGTTGTTGAAACCGCCCGGGAACAGGTTGGTATCGACGGGCGCCAGCTTGTAGCCGGCATTGCGCAGGTCCACGGAGCAGTAGAACGGCGGCGTATGCTCCTGCCACTCGAGGCGGAACCAGCGCTCGATGGCGGGCGTGGCTTCGAGAATCTTCTTTTCCAGGTCCAGCAGCGGACCGGACAATGCGGTGGCGAGGTGGGGAACCATAACGATGACGTCCTTCAGGCTTTATTTTTGGCGGTTTGGTTGGCTCACATTGGGGCGCCAGCGCGCATTTTAAAGCCCAGATCCCCTCAAGCAATAAAAAAAGCGCCCGGGGATACCCCGGGCGCCCTGGAAGCGCCGACGGACGCAGGAGATTCCGAATCTTACGAGTGGTAGGCCGACTCGCCGTGGCTGGTGATGTCCAGGCCTTCGCGTTCCTGGTCTTCCGGCACGCGCAGGCCGAGGACCACGTCCACGATCTTGTAGGCGATGAAGGCGACCACGGCCGACCAGACGATGGTGGTGCCCACGGCTTCCGCCTGGATCAGCACCTGGCTGGCGATCGAGTACGGATCGGCCGACATCTTGTTGGTGGTGTAGTCGAAGATGCCCTGGCCGCCCAGCTGCGGCGCGGCGAACACGCCGGTCAGCAGTGCGCCCAGGATGCCGCCCACGCCGTGCACGCCGAACACGTCCAGCGAGTCGTCCGCGCCGATCAGGCGTTTCAGGCCATTCACGCCCCACAGGCAGACCAGGCCGGCCACCAGGCCGATGATCAGGCCGCCCATCGGACCGACGTAGCCGCAGGCCGGGGTGATGGCGACCAGGCCGGCCACTGCGCCCGAGGCACCGCCCAGCATCGACGGCTTGCCCTTGGTGATCCATTCGCCGAAGACCCACGACACGGCGGCGGCGGCGGTGGCCAGCAGGGTGTTGATGAAGGCCAGCGCGGCGACGTCGCCCGCTTCCAGCGCCGAACCGGCATTGAAGCCGAACCAGCCCACCCACAGCATCGACGCGCCGATCATGGTCATGGTCAGCGAGTGCGGGGCCATCGATTCGCGGCCGTAGCCGATACGCTTGCCGATCAGGATCGCGCCGACCAGGCCGGCGACGGCGGCATTGATGTGCACCACGGTGCCGCCCGCGAAGTCGAGCGCGCCCTTCTGCCACAGCCAGCCGGCCTTGGCCGTTTCAGTGGCCAGGGTGGCGCTGGTGATGGCGTCCGGACCGGTCCAGAACCAGACCATGTGGGCGATCGGCAGGTAGCCGAAGGTGAACCACAGGACCATGAACAGCAGCACGGCCGAGAAGCGCACGCGCTCGGCGAAGGCGCCGACGATCAGGCCGCAGGTGATGGCGGCGAAGGTGCCCTGGAAGGCCACGTAGATGAATTCGGGGATGACGACGCCCTTGCTGAAGGTGGCGGCGGTCGTGAAGCTGGCCTTGACCGGATCCCAGATGCCCTTCAGGAAGGCGCGGTCGAGGCCGCCGATGAAGGCATTGTTTTCCGTGAAGGCGAGCGAGTAGCCGTAGATGCACCACAGGACGATGATGACGGCGAACGTCATGAACACCTGCATCAGCACGGACAGCATGTTCTTCGAGCGCACCAGGCCGCCGTAGAACAGGGCCAGGCCCGGGATCGTCATCATGATCACCAGCAGGGTGGCGACGAACATCCAGGCGGTGTCGCCCTTTTGCGGCGTCGGTGCGGCGGGTGCCGCGGCGGGGCTCGCTTCGGCGGCTGCCGGTGCGGCGGCGGCGGGCGCGGCCGGTGCGGCGGCCGGAGTGTCTGCGGGCGCGGCGGCCGTGGCGGCGGCCGGGGCCGCGGAAGTGGATGCATCCTGCGCGAGGACCGGGCCCGACAGGCCCAGCGCCACGGCGACGGACACGCCTGCGATCAATTTAGTAATAGTACGGATCATGGTTTCCCCTTACAGCGCATCGTTGCCGGTTTCGCCGGTACGGATACGGATTACCTGCTCCAGATTGGAGACGAAAATTTTGCCGTCACCGATTTTGCCGGTGCGTGCCGCGCTCTGAATCGTATCGATCACCTGGTCGACGATGGCATCGTCGACTGCCGCCTCAATCTTGGTTTTCGGCAAGAAATCGACCACGTATTCCGCACCGCGATACAGCTCGGTGTGGCCCTTCTGGCGGCCGAATCCCTTCACTTCGGTCACCGTGATGCCCTGCACGTTGATCTCCGACAGGGCCTCGCGGACCTCGTCGAGCTTGAAGGGTTTGATGATGGCGGTGATCATTTTCATGCTATTGCCTCTTCAGAAAGTTTTTGAAACAGTGAGCAGGGCCGCGGACTTGCCCAGGTTCTCGGCCGATGGACTCAGGTAGGCACTGGTGTCGGCTTTCACCCAGGCGAGAGCGACCGAGCAGATGCCCAGGTCCTTGGTGACGCCGATCTTGTAGTCAGTGTAGGAAAGCGAACCGTTGTGGCGCACGCGCTGGCGCCCGACGTGCACGTTGACGACGAAGCCGTTGGTGACGTCGACGTTGGCGCCCACGTCGAGGTAGCCGCTCTGCTTGCTGTCGGCGGTGCCGAACAGGTTGGTCAGCGCATGCGAATACTTGATGTAGGCCGGACCGTAGCCCAGCTGGCCGTACAGTTCGAAGGTGTTGGCATTCGGCTTCAGGCCGTTGTCCGGGTAAAAATAGTAGAGGCCGCCCACGTCATAGGTGATGGCGTCGCTGAGGTTGCCGCGCTTGCCGCCGTAGATGTCCCACTCGACGTTGCCGTCGCCGCCCAGGTCCTTCGTCCACTTGATCGAGGACAGCCAGGTGCCCACGTACAGGCCGGTCGGGTTGTGCGTGTAGTCGGCCCCGCCCGAGACGGCCGGGTCCAGGCGCGACTGCGACAGGCCGCGGTAGCGGTAGTCGCTGCTGATCGCAGCGTTGTAGCTGATCGTGTGTTCCGGTTGCTGTTCCTGCGCGCTTGCGATCTCGGTGGCGAACACGGTCGCTGCCAGTACTGCAACCCGGGCCCACTTGTTGCGGTGATGCTTGCCGTCATGCGTCATGCGACTCTCCCTCGTTGTTGGTCATGTGCTGGTGATGCGGTTTACAATCCGTGTTCGCGACCCTGTCGAGTCGGAAGCGCCTGAAACCGAAGCATTGTGCGCAACAGTTTGTTGGGATTCTTATGTTTTAGGTATGCTTTAGCAGGATGCGTGCCAACCCTGTGCCCGATGCATGCCCCCTTGTTTTTGGGGTATTCCATCGCAACATGGGGTTAAAAAAAAGCAATACCTGTCTTGACGCCTGCGCCATTGCGGTGCACGCACTAATTCAGGATTCTGCGCACCATTGTGGTGCGCGCGCCTTTTACCAGGAACACTGTGAAATGAATAACTTCTTCAATGACTTGCAAGGCAAGCTCAACCAGGCAATCGAGAATTCCCCGGCCAAGGACATCGAACGCAACGTCAAGGCCATGATGACCCAGGGCTTCTCGAAGCTGGACCTGGTCACGCGGGAGGAGTTCGACATCCAGGCCCAGGTACTGGCCAAGACCCGTGCCAAGCTGGACGCGCTGGAAGCGCGCGTGGCGGAGCTGGAAGCGAAGCTGGCGGCGTCGGAGACCGCCAAGGTCTGACCGGTGGGGTGGTGATACGGTGGGCACGTGGTGCCCACCCTACGTGCTACGCCCTACGGATACGTCCGGCGCATGGTGGGCGTCACCTGCCCACCATGCGTATCAAGCTGCCATGCGCTGCGTATCCAGCCAGCGCCGCGCCGCTTCCTGCGCACTCAATCCCTCCACGCGGATCGCATGTTCCAGGTCCGTGACCACATCGTTCCCCAGGTACAGTCCCCGCAGTTCTTCCAACGCGGCCGGCGCGATGCCCGGCAGCACCTCCTTGCGTGCCACCAGCGTCGCCTCGTCCTGGCCGCCCAGCATGCCCTTCGGCTCGACCAGTGAGCGGATCCGGTAATCGTGGTGCAGGTACTGCGGGCTCCACAGCGGTAGCACCAGCCAGCGCCGGTCCGCGACGGCACGCTCGAACTTGGCGAACGCCGTCGCCTCGCTGCCCGGTTCGAAGCGGTAGCCGACGTCGCGCAGGCCGTAGGCATCGATCATCGCCGCGGAAAAACGGCTGATGCCGGCGCCGGGATTGATGCCGTCGATGACACGGTCCATCTTGTCCAGCACTTCCGGCTTCTTCAAGTCCTCGACCGAGGCCAGCACGTCGGCCGGCACATAGTCGGGCACGCCCCACAGGCAGTACGGCTCGTACAGCACCGTCAGCTTTTCCACGGCATCGAGCGACGGCGCCAGGTAGCCGCCGTGGCTGGCCGGCAGCCAGGCCGACGAGACGATGTCCACTTCCTTCGCATGCAGCAGCTCGAACATGGCTTCGTGCGGCGCCGCGCGCAATTCCACCTGGTGGCCGTGGCGCTCCAGGATTTCCTGCACGACGCCGGCGCTGGCCAGGTGGAAGGACAGGTCGATGTAGCCGAGGCGGATCGGCTGGCCGGTACGGGTAGTCATTGCTGGATCTCCTTCATGTCGATGCTGTACAGGGTGACGGGTTGCTGCACCTTGGAGGTGCCGCCGTTGAAGACGGGGACGCGGTCCATCTGCGCCACGGGCAGCCAGATGCGGCCGTTCGCGATGGTGGGGGCGTCGACCCAGTGCAGGCGCGGATCGCTCAGCACGGTCGTGACCTTGCCGTCCGGCGCGCGTTTTACGAGGCTGCTGGTGCGCAGCTCGGTATAGAACAGGTTGCCCCTGGCGTCGAGGACGGAGCCGCCGATCGGCGGCAGGTCGGCCCAGGGCCTGACGGCGGCGGCCAGCGTCGTGGCCGTCGTGGATGGATCGTCGAGCAGCCGCGTCGGCACCTGCGACCACGGTCCGGTCAGCGGGCCGTAGTACAGCGTCTTGCGGTCAAGGCTGAGCTCGAACGGGTCGACGTTCACGGCCAGCGGTTCGCCGTCGGCGCCGCGCACGATGGTGCCGGCCACGTCGATCGGACGGGTCCTGGGTGCCACCACGGAAGGATGGTTGTCGAGCACGCGGCGCGATTTGCCGGTATCGAGGTCGACGACGATCAGGCCCGGCTTGCCCGCATCGGTGAGATAGGCGTGGCGGCCGTTGAAGCGGATGTCGTCGACATAGCTGCCCGGCAGCGCCACGTCCGGGCCGAAGGCGATCGTGCGCACGACGCGATTGCTCTTCAGGTCGATCTGCACGGCCTTGGCGCCGCCCGGCAGCGGATCGCCGCCGAACTGGGGCGAGCCCGTGTCGATGACCCACAGGCTGCCGCGGCCGTCGAGGTGGATCGCATTCACGTTGACGAAGGCGCGGCCGTTGTCGCCGCCCTCCTTCCAGCCGTTCCAGGCCGCGTCCGGATACGGCACGGGCTTGCCGTCCTTGCCGATCAGGCCCAGGGCGGGGCCCTGCGAGCCGGTCCAGCGCGGGCCGGCGACGAAGACGCGCTTGCCGTCGACGGCGACGGCGTTCCAGATCATCGTGTCGCTGCTCGCCTCGACTTTCAGGACGGGGGCGGCGGTCGCGGCAGCTGCGGCGGCGCCGGCGAACACGGCGGACAGTGCGGCCGCGGCGAGCTTGGAAGGGGTAGACATGGTGGACGCTCCTGATATTGATCGATAGAATCAGCTTACGTCATGCTTTTTTGAATGAAAACCATCGCATCCGCATAGTCCGGATTCATTTTTGAATGAACGCAGATTGGAACGATTACCGCGTCTTCCTCGCGATTGCCCGCCACGGCACGCTGAGCGAGGCGGCGCGCCGCCTGGGCCTGTCCCAGCCGACGATGGGCCGGCGCCTGCAGGCGCTGGAAGACGCGCTCGCCCGCCCCCTGTTCCAGCGCACGGCGGACGGCTACGTGCTGACGATCGAAGGCCAGTCCGTGCTGGCGAATATCGAACGGATGGAAGAACAGGCGACGGCCGTCGAGCGCAAGCTGGCCGGCGAGTCGGAACTGGAGGGTCTGGTGCGCGTGTCGACGACGGAATGGTTCGGCGTGCACCTGCTGGCGCCGATCCTGGCCGGCTTGCGGATCGACTATCCGGGCCTGGCGATCGAACTCGTCACGGAAACGCGCCTCGTCAGCCTGGCGCGGCGCGAGGCCGACCTGAGCTTTCGCTTCCGCGAATTCGAGGAACCGGACGTGGTGCAGGTACGCGCCGTGGCGCTGGACTTCGGCGCCTATGCGAGCCAGGCCTACCTGGAGCGCTGCGGCCTGCCGCGCGACGGCGATGGCAAGGGCAATGGCAAGAACCACACCCTGATCACGATGGACACGGGCTTCGGCACGCTCGCCGACGTGGCCTGGCTGACCGGCCGCCTGCCCGATGCCGCGATCGGCCTGCGCGCCAACAGCCGCGACGTCCAGGCCCGGCTGTGCGCGGCCGGCGCCGGCATCGCCGTGCTGCCGCGCTGCGTGGGCGATGCGTCAGCGAACCTGGTCCTGCTCGACCTGGGCGAGGCGCCGCCGGGCCGCACGGTCTGGGCCGGCTACCACAAGGACATGAAGCGTTCGCCGCGCGTGCGCGCCGTGCTGGACGCGGCGCTGCGCGGACTAGCGCCGCCTTAGCAGGCGCCAGCCGCCGAACAGCCCTGCCCCGCCCAGGCTGACGCCGAGGAAGATGCCGACCATCCAGGCGGCGGGGTTGGCCAGCGTGAGCGAATCGGCGCCGAACAACAGGACGCACGCCAGTACCGCCTGCGTCACCCACACGGCGCGCAGGGGCCGGAACGCATCGAGGTCGCCGCGCCGCCACAGGCGCAGCGCAACGTACCACGCGGGGCCGCAGAGCAGGCAGAACAGGATGGCGATGCCGAGGACGGCGAGGACGATGCGGTGCATGGGTGACGATGACGGTCGGCAGACGCCGAATCCGCTACATTACCAGAGCGCGCGCCCGTTCACCCCGGAAGGCCCGCCGCACGGACGACATCCAGCTTCGGATAGCGGCGCGGCGCCTGTCCGGCCAGCACGTCGCGGCCCTTGGCCGTGTCGGCATAGATCCTGCCGTGGACGATCATGCCGTCCTCGATGCGGAACAGGAACAGGTGCTCGTTCTCCATCTGCGCGCCGTTGCGGGCCCGCGCCCGCGCGGTGACGGGCACCGCGACATGGTCGCCGCCGTCGATGACGGCATGGGCATCGTAGTGGAAATAGTCGTAGTACTCGGCGTACAGCACCGCCCACCAGGCCGTGAATTCCTCGATACCTTCGTAGCGGCCGCCGTACGGCAGCGACTCGGGAAATTCGAAGACCACGTCGCGGTGCAGGAACGGGGCCAGGGCGTCGCGGCGGTTGCGTTCGAAGCCCGAGTAGGCCAGCCTGCAGGCTTCGACGATCGGTGCATTGCTCATGTCGCTTCTCCGTCAAGGACCGGTATGCGCCGGCTTACCACTTGGGGGCGCCCTCGGCCAGCTGGGCCAGGCCGCGTCCGAACGAAAAGTTCTCGTTCGGGACCGGAATCGCGGCGATGAACAAGTCGTCCGGACGGATGCCGGCCTGCTGCTCCAGCAGGGCCGCCAGCGTGGCGAACAGCTGCTTTTTCTGCTCGAGCGGCCGGTGCGCGCCCATCAGGATGTCGACGATGACGGCGCCCTCGCTGCGCTGCATGCCCATGAAGGTCGGATGGATGTGCAGCTCGCCCGGACCGTGCTCGGTGATGGTGACGAAGCGGTCGCCCTCGGGAATGCCCAGGGCATCGACCAGCGACTGGTTGGCGGCATCGGCGATGCGGTGCTTGCGCGCGACGTCGAAGCCGCGCGGGACGTGGAAGTGAAATACGGGCATGGTCTCTCCTTCGGTGGACATGGCGGCGCTCATTCGGCGCCCAGGTGCTCGGCGAACCAGTCGCGGGCTGCGCCGCAGGCAATCGGGAAATGCGTGTCGTACGGGGTGAAGTGGCCGCCGCGCAGCAGGACGAGGCGCTTGGGCTGCAGCGCCGCTTCGTAGGCCTGCAGCTCGAGGTCGGAAAGCGTCACGCGGTCGTCGTCGGCGACCACCATCAGCAGGGGCGTCGGCGCGATGCGCGCGGCCCAGATGCCTGGTTCGTACTGGCGCGCGCGGTCGCTGGAACGCACGGTGACCGTATTGTTCCAGTCGGCGCCGCCGAGGTCCTGCAGGTAGAAGTCGCGCGCCTCGGACGAACGGTAGGCCGCCGGCTGCGCGGGGTCGTCGGCGACCACGGCTTGCGTGCGCGGCGCCCGGCCGGCGTGCACGGCGCGCAGCTCGTCCGCCAGCAGGTCCAGGTAGGCCGGCATGGCATCGGGGGCGACCCGGCGCCGGCTTTGCTCGTAGCCGCTGATCGTCGGCACCTGCGCGACGACGCAGCGCACGCGCCGGTCGACGGCCGCCAGCACCAGCGCGTGCCCGCCGCTGTAGCTCGTGCCCCAGATGCCGATGCGCCCGGCGTCCACTTCGCGCCGCCCCTCCAGGAAGCTCAGCGCGCGCCGCCAGTCGGCCAGCTGCATGGCGGGATCGATGTCGTGGCGCGGCAGGCCGCCGCTGGCGCCGAAGTTGCGGTGGTCGTGCACCAGCACGACGAAGCCCGCATCGGCAAAGGCGCGCGCGAAGCGCTCGAGCCCGTGCTCCTTGACGGCGGCGAAGCCGTGGCACATCGAGATGGCGGGCCACGGTCCCGTGCCGGCCGGGACGAACAGCCAGCCGCGCAGCGCGACCTCG
The DNA here is from genome assembly GCF_044901715.1 of Massilia paldalensis. NCBI lineage: Bacteria > Pseudomonadati > Pseudomonadota > Betaproteobacteria > Burkholderiales > Oxalobacteraceae > Massilia > Massilia paldalensis. The sequence goes on along the minus strand of NZ_JBJCIU010000008.1, from coordinate 12,456 downwards.
TGTTCGCCGGTGAATTCGATTGCATGCCTGACGTGCATGGACATCCTCCGTGGATCGGCGGCGGCGCCGGTGCGCCACGTGCCGGACACAGTGTAGGCAGCGCCAGTGCACGGGCACAGTACGTGGCCGGCAACGGAGCATTGCGGCAACCGGAACAATCGCCCGGCCGCATGGGAGCCGATTGTTACGCCAGCGTACATGCTGTCGTGCCGCCGTCGGCGTTTATCCGCGGCGCCGGCCTGCCTACACTGGCAAGACCAGGGCGTCCCGCCCCTCTCCCCGACAGACAGGAGACCGACTTGATCATCGATCCGCAGCAGCTCGGCGCCCCGGCGCTCTACAAGATCCTCATCGGCACGGTCCTGCCACGGCCGATCGGCTGGGTATCGACGGTGTCGGCGGCCGGCGTGCCGAACCTGGCGCCGTTCTCGTTCTTCACGGTGGTGGCGCGCAAGCCGCCCATGGTGAGCCTGACGATCCAGCCGCGCGCCGACCTGGCGACGCCCAAGGACACGCTGGCGAACATGCGCGAGACGGGGGAATTCGCCGTGCACATCGTGTCGCTCGCCCACGTCAACGAGATGCACGCGAGCGCGGTCGACCATCCCGCCGACGTGGACGAATTCGCCGTGACGGGGCTGGAGCGCCAGCCGTGCGACCTGATCCGCCCGCCCCGCGTGGCCGGCGCGCCGGTGGCGATGGAATGCCGGGTCGAACGCATCGTCGGCCTGGGCGAGGTGGGCGACCACGTCGTCTTCGGCGAGGTGCTGCGCTTCCACGTCCGCGACGACCTGTGGCACCCGAACGGCAGGATCGATACGGCGGCGATCCAGCCCGTCGGCCGGCTGGCCGCCGAATACACGCTGGTCGACACCACGTTCGCCTGCCCCGCCCCCGCCGGGCTGCTCGCCGGCGCGGGAGCGCGCATGCGCCGTCTCGACGGGCGCGACGCGGGCTGGGCGGCGGTGGACGACAAGGGCTGGTCGGCCTCCGGCAACGCCAGGATCGACTAGCCCCGGCGGCGACGTCTCCGGCGAATGGAGGTAGAATCCTCTGCTGCGCCCGCCTGCACGATGCCCCCATCGGCGGCCGCGGCGCGGGAGCCGACAGATGGATCGCTTGCAAACGTTGAGGGTGTTCGTCCGGGTTGCCGAGCTAGGGGGATTCGCCCGCGCCGGCGTGGTGCTGAACATGTCGAACGCGGTCGTCAGCCGCCACGTGGCCGACCTGGAACGGCACCTCGGCGCGCGCCTGCTCCAACGCACCACGCGCCGCCTGGCGCTCACCGATACCGGCAAGGCCTACCTGGAAAAGGCGCGCCAGATCCTGGACACGTTCGACGAAGCGGGCGCGCTGGCCGGCGCCGACGCGACCCAGGCGCGCGGCACGCTGAAGCTGTTCGCGCCCAGCAGTTTCGGCCCCGAACTGAACCGCATCCTGCCCGAATACCTGCGCAGCCAGTCCGGCATCCGGCTCGAGGTGACGGTGTCCGACCACGAGGTGGACATCGTGCGCGACGGTTATGACGTGGGCATCTTCACCAACTTCCAGCCGTTCGATGCGTCGATGGTCGTGCGCCAGCTCGGCGTGTCCGAGGTCGTCGTGTGCGCCTCGCCCGACTACGTGCGGCGCCACGGCGCCCCGCGCACGCCGGAGGAGCTGGCGCAGCACGTGTGCCTGAATTTCTCGCACAAGGAACTGCGCCATGCCTGGGTCTTCGCGCAGGGCGGCAAGGAACGCTTCCGGATTCCCGTCAGCAGCCGCGTCGTCTCGAACAGCGGCGACCTGCTGCGCGCCTGCGCGCTGGACGGCGCCGGCCTGCTGCTGCGCACCTCGTTCACCCTGAACGGCGACCTCGACAGCGGCCGCCTCGTGCGCCTGCTGCCCGACCACTACCTGGGCGAACTCGACGTGGTCATGGCCTATCCCAGCCGGCGCCAGTTGCCGGCCCGGCTGCGGACCTTCATCGACTTCATGATCGGCAAGTTCCCCGACCCGCGCGAGGATGGCTGGCGCGCGCGTCCGAGAGCGGAAACACCGGCCGCCGCCCTGCACGATTAACAGCGCTCAATGCCGCGCCGTGCGCAAGCGTGCACTATCGTGCGGGTCCCGCGTTCACAGGAATCCCATGAGCCTTGCCGTCCTCCGCAGCCGCGCCCTGGCGGGCATGGATGCCCCCGCCGTCAGCGTCGAAGTCCACCTGGCCAACGGGCTGCCGGCGATGCACATCGTCGGCCTGCCGGACGCCGAAGTGCGCGAAGCGAAGGACCGGGTGCGCGCCGCGCTGCAGAATTCCGGCTTCGAGGTACCGAACCGGCGCATCACCGTGAACCTGGCGCCGGCCGAGCTGCCGAAGGAATCGGGCCGCTTCGACTTGCCGATCGCGCTGGGCATCCTGGCCGCTTCCGAACAGATCCCCGGGCGCGAGCTGGATGGCTACGAGTTCGCGGGCGAGCTGTCGCTGTCCGGCAACTTGCGCCCCGTGCGCGGCGCGCTGGCGATGAGTTTCGCGATGCAGCGCCGGCGCGCGGAGGGAGAGCCCGTGCGCCGCTTCGTGCTGCCGGCGGCGAATGCGGACGAGGCGGCGCTGGTGCAGGATGCCGTCATCCATCCGGCCGGCACGCTGCTGGAGGTATGCGCGCACTTCGCCGCCCGCGACGAGGACGGGCGCCTGCCGCGCTACCGCCCCGTGCTGCCGGACCAGCTGCCGCTGTACCCGGACTTTGCCGACGTCAAGGGCCAGCAGCAGGTCAAGCGCGCGCTCGAGGTGGCGGCCGCGGGGCTGCATTCGGCCTTGCTGATCGGACCGCCCGGCGCCGGCAAGAGCATGCTGGCTGCCCGGTTTCCCGGCTTGCTGCCGCCGCTGTCGGAAGACGAGGCGCTGGAATCGGCCGCGATCCAGTCGCTGGCCGGCGGCTTCGCCATCGAGCGCTGGCGGCGCCGTCCGTTTCGCAGTCCGCACCACACGAGTTCGGGCGTGGCGCTGGTCGGCGGCGGCACCGTGCCGCGCCCCGGCGAAGTCTCGCTGGCCCACCACGGCGTGCTGTTCCTGGACGAGTTGCCGGAGTTCGACCGGCGCGTGCTGGAAGTGCTGCGCGAACCGCTCGAATCCGGCGAGATCACGATCTCGCGCGCCGCGCACCAGGCCGACTTCCCGGCCAGCTTCCAGCTGATCGCGGCCATGAATCCCTGCCCCTGCGGCTGGCTGGGCCACGCGTCGGCGACCTGCCGCTGCACGCCGGATGCCGTGCAGCGCTACCAGGACCGCATCTCCGGTCCCCTGCTCGACCGCATCGACATCCAGGTGCCGGTGGCGGCGATGGCGCCCGAGGCGATGGCCCGCCTGGCCGACGGCGAGGCGAGCGCCGCCATCGCCGCGCGCGTGGCCCGTGCCCACGCGCTGCAGCTGGAGCGCCAGGGCAAGGCCAACCGCGCGCTGACGACGCGCGAGATCGACCGCCATTGCCGCCTGGGCCCGGGGGCGGAAGCGCTGCTGCGCGAGGCGATGGGACGCCTGCACTGGTCGGCGCGCGCCTACCACCGGGTGCTGAAGGTGGCGCGCACCATCGCCGACCTCGCCGCATCGGGCGAGGTGCAGGCGGCCCACGTGGCCGAGGCGATCCAGTACCGCAGAGGCCTGCGCGAAGGCTGATGCAGGCGCTGAATCAGGCCCCGACGGTAGCCGCCGGCACCCGCTGGCGCCCGATGGCCAGCGTCAGCAGGACGGCAGCCAGCTCGAAGGTGCCGCCGACCCAGCCGACGGCGCCGGCCGACAGGTGCGCGACCGTCCAGCCGCCGACCACGGCGCCCAGCGAGAAGCCGGCATACTGGAACGAGGAGTTCAGCGACAGCACCACGGGCGCCAGCGCCACGCCGCCACGGGTGACCAGCATGTTCTGCTGGGCCGGGAAAAAGCCCCAGGTGGCCATGCCCCACAGGACGATGCCGGGCAGCGTGAGCAGCAGCGGCCAGTGGCCGAAGCCTGCCAGGCTCGACAGGTAATAGAACGCCAGCGTCAACAGGCCCAGCGCCGGGATCACCACGTTGAAGGAACCGAAACGGTCGGTGGCCCGCCCGCCGACGGCCAGGCCGATGGCGGCCGAGACGCCCCACAGCAGCATCACCATGCTCATGTTCGACGCCGGCATGCCGGCCACCTGCGCCAGGTAGGGCGCCAGGTACGTCAATGGCGCATAGGTGCCGATGCCCCACAACATGGTCACGAACAGCGTGGGCAGCACGCCCGGCTGGCGCGCGGCGTCCAGGCGCGCCTTCAGGCTGGGAGGCGGCACACCGGCCCCGACCGATTTCGGCAGGCCCAGCGCCAGCGCCACGGCGGCGAGCAACGACAGCACGGCGACGGCGCCGAACGTCGCGCGCCAGCCGAGGTGGGTCCCCAGCAGCGTACCGAGCGGCACGCCCGCCACGATCGCGAGCGTCATCCCGCCGTTGACGATGGCCAGCGCATGGCCGCGCCGTTCGGGCGGCGCCAGCATGCTGCCCAGGGCGTTCGCGCTGGGCATGTACAGGCCGGCCGTCAGCGCCAGCACGACGCGCGCGACCAGCAGGCCGGCATAGCTGTGGCTGGCCCAGGCCAGCGCATTGCCGACCGCGAACACGGCCATGCCGCCGACCAGCACGGTACGGCGCTCGAAGCTGCCGGACAGGATCGCCAGCAGCGGTCCGCCGACGGCATAGGTCAGCGCGAAGGCGGTGACGAGCAGGCCGGCCTGGGCGACGCTCACCGCCAGGTCGGAAGCGATGCTCGGCAGCAGGCCGGCGATCATGAAGCTTTCGGTGCCGATGGCGAAGGTACCCAGCGCGAGGGTATATAACAGCCCCTTGGGCAGTGTCTTGGATTGCGCGTTCATCTCAACTCCTGTTCTGATCGGATGGCGGAATCGGATCGGGGGGTGCCGGATCCAATAACGAGCCCATCTTTTCAGAACGGGAGGTGACGCGTGGGACTAATTAGCCTCGTTTCCGGACATGTCCGGGCGTGGCGAACCGTCAGGCGTAGCTGGCCACCATGGCCGCCTGCTCGCGCGCGGCACGCTTGATGGCCTGCGGCGGCTGGCCGAAGGCGCGCAGGAAGGCGCGGCGCATGCGTTCCGGGTCGGCGAAGCCCGTTTCGCGCGCGACGACGTCGATCGAATGGTTGCTGGTCTCGATCATGGCGCGCGCCGCCTCCACGCGCAGCACCTCGACGGCGCGGGCCGGCGATTGCCCCGTCTCGATGCGGAAGGTGCGGCTGAACTGGCGCGTGCTCAGGTTGGCGGCCTCGGCCAATTCGTCGACGGACAGGGGCTTGCGCAGGTGCTGCTTGGCATAGCTGAGCGCCTGCTGGATGCGGTCGGACTTCGGCTCCAGCTCGAGCAGGGCCGAGAACTGCGACTGGCCGCCGCTGCGGCGGTGGTACACCACCAGCTGGCGCGCGATATTGCGCGCCAGGTCCACGCCCAGGTCGCTCTCGACCATGGCCAGGCACAGGTCGACGCAGGCCGTCATGCCGGCCGAGGTCCAGATCTTGCCCTCGTTGATGAAGATGCGGTCTTCCTCGACGCGCAGCTTCGGATAGGCGCGCTGCAGGTCGCGCGCCAGTTGCCAGTGGGTGGTGGCGCGCTTGCCGTCGAGCAGTCCCGCTTCGGCGAGCAGGAAGGCGCCGGTACAGATGCTGGCGATGCGGCGCGCCTTCCCGTTGGCCTGGCGCAGGATCTCGAGGAAGCCCGGCGACGTCGGCTTTTTGTTGGGCAACATCTGCCCTGCCACCAGCAGCGTGTCGTAGTCATGGCGGCTGGCCGGTTCCGTCAGCACGCTCACGCCCGAGGAACTGGTGACAGGGCCGCCATGCTCGGACAGCATGGTCACTTCATAGTGGGTCTCGTCGCTGAGGTTGTTGGCCAGTTCGAAGACGGTCGTCGCCATCAGGTCCAGGGCCTGGAAGCCGGGCGGGAACAGGAGTCCGATACTGCGTTTCATGATGTCCTCTATGTGTCGATAAAAGCAGGAGCAAGCCGCCGGCCTGGCATGAGGACGACAAGTTTGCTGCAGTGCATGATGGTAATCATACGACACTCATCGGCGGCCTTGCTGGAACAACTGACAGGACAGATAGGCCAGAAGATAGTGTGTGTGCACACATATTGTCTCAAAACGAGGCTTCTTTGTCTTTCGGACGAGCGCATTCCGGGCGAAGATGTTTCCCATGAGCTCAGCGCTCGATAACGGCATATCGCCCGATACCATTTCTAGGAGAACATCATGCAATTGACCAACAACACCATCTTCATCACCGGCGGCACCTCGGGCATCGGCCGCGGCCTCGCGGAAGCCTTCCACAAGCTGGGCAACAAGGTCATCATCGGCGGCCGCCGCAAGGCCTTGCTGGACGAAGTCACCCGTGCCAATCCGGGCATGGACGCGATCGAACTGGACATCGCCGATCCGGCCAGCATCGAGCGCGCCAGCGCCCGCCTGATCGCCGACTACCCGACGCTCAACGTGCTGATCAACAATGCGGGCATCATGCCGTTCGACGATCCGTCGGCGGATATCGACGAGGCGACGGCACTGTCGACCATCAACACCAACCTGCTGGGCCCGATCCGCATGACGTCCGCACTGGTCGCCCACCTGAAGAAACAGCCGCGCGCCCACATCGTCAACAACACGTCGATCCTGGCCTACGTGCCCATCGCCACCAATGCCGTGTACTCGGCCACCAAGGCGGCGCTGCATTCGTACACCCTGTCGCAGCGCTTCATGCTGCGCGACACCTCGGTCAAGGTACAGGAAATCGCGCCGCCCTGGGTCAACACCGACCTGATCTACAAGGGCACCGACCCGCGCGCGATGCCGCTGGACGCCTTCATCGAACAGACGATGCAGGGCCTGGCCACCGACAAGGAAGAAGTGGTGGTCGAGCTGGCGGCCGGACTGCGCAACAATGCCGGCCCGAACGAGCACAAGTTCGTCAACGAGTTCAACCAGTTCATGGCCGAGAACCCGATCCCGGTCGGCGCCTGAGGCGCGGGGCGCCGCCGCGGCGCCCACCCTGCCTGGCAACGCCTATCCCTTTGGGCGGGGGCCTGTTACCATCGTGACATGCGCTCCCGCCCTGCTCCCGTCCTGGCGCTCGTCCTGGTGCTGCTGTCGGCACTGGTCCCGCTCGCCGGCTGCAACCCCACCTACAACTGGCGCGAAGTCGCCGGCCCGGACGCGTCCTACCGCGTGCTGTTCCCGGCCAAGCCCGCCACCTTCACCCGCGAGATCGACCTGGACGGCCTGCGCGTCGCCATGACGATGACGGCGGCCGAGGTCGAGGGTGCCACCTTCGCCGTCGGCACGGCCGAAGCTCCCGACGCCGCCCGCGCCCAGGCGGCCCTGGCGGCAATGCGGCTGGCGCTGGCGCGCAATATCGGCGCCGCACCGCCTGCGCCCCAGGGCGCGGCGGCAGCGGGCGCCGATGCACCGACGGCCGCCGCCATCGATGCGCGCGGCATGCGCAACGGCGTGCCGCTGCGCGTCGTCGGCCGCGTCGAGGCACGCGGCAAGCGCATCTACCAGGCGATCGTCGTCGGCCCCGTGTCCGCGATGCCGGCCGAGCAGGTCGAGCAATTCCTCACCTCCTTCACGCCCCGCTGAGGCTTTTCCATGACCGATTCCTCCCCCGCCCTCGTGTTGCGCGCGCTGCGCAAGTCGTTCGGCCGCCCGGCCGTCGACGGCCTCGACCTCACGGTACGGCGCGGCGAGCTGTACGCGCTGCTCGGCCCCAACGGCGCCGGCAAGACGACGACGCTGCGCATGGTGACGGGCCTGCTGGCGCCGGACGAAGGCCAGGTCGAGGTGCTGGGGACGGACCTCGCGCGCGACCCGGCCGGCGCCAAGCGGCGCATGGCCTACCTGCCGGACGACCCGCTGCTGTACGGGAAGCTCAAGCCGGGCGAGTACCTGGAATTCGTCGCCGGGCTGTGGGGCATCCGCGCGCTCGACGCCGAACCGCGCGCGCGCGAACTGCTGGACTGGCTCGACCTCGCCAGGCATGCGCACGAGCTGACCGAGGGGTTCTCTCGGGGGATGAAGCAGAAGCTGGCGCTGGCCGGCGCGCTGATCCACGATCCCGAACTGCTGATCCTCGACGAGCCCCTGACGGGCCTCGATGCGGCCGCCGCGCGCCAGGTCAAGGACCTGCTGCTGTCGCACGTGGCCAAGGGCGGCACGGTGATCCTCACGACCCATATCCTCGAAGTGGCGGAACGCCTGGCGCAGCGCATCGGCATCATCCGCCAGGGCCGCCTGATCGCGGAAGGCACGCTGGACGCGCTGCGCGAGCAGACCCGCGGCGGCAGCCTGGAAGACGTGTTCCTGCAGCTGACCGAGGGGCAAACGGCATGATGGGCATCGGCGCCGGTGCGCCGCCCGGCAGCGCGCGCTGGCTGCTCGGCCACGAATTGCGCCAGGCCTGGTATGGCGCGGCGGTCAGTGGCGGCAAGCGCCGTCCCGGCACGGCGGCGATCATTGCCTGGATCGCCGGGTTCGTCGCCCTGCACGTGTTCGCGTGGGCGCTGCTGTCGAAGGCGAACGCGGGCGAGGCCGGGCTGCTGGCGCCCCTTGCGACGGTCGTGCTGGCCATCTGCGCCACCTTCATGCTGGCGACGGCGCTCAAGGCCTGCGTGCTGGCGCTGTTCGAACGGGGCGACCTGGACCTGCTGCTCTCGTCTCCCCTGCCCTCGCGCAGCATCTTCGCCGTCCGCCTGCTGGGCGTGACGGCGAGCACGGCGGCGCTGTTCCTGTACCTGTTCGCGCCCTTCGCCAACGTGGGCCTGGTGCGCGGGCATCCGGGCTGGCTCGGCATCTACGTCGCCGTCGCCGGCACCGCCATGCTGGCCGCCTGCGCCGCCATGCTGCTGACGCTGGCGCTGGTGCGCGTGCTCGGCGCGCGTCGCACGCGCGTGCTGGCCCAGGTGCTCGCCGCCGTGGCCGGCGCCGCGCTGTTCCTGCTGACGCAGCTGGGCAACCTGCTGGGCCACGAACGCAGCGCCGGCGTCGGACCGGCCGTCGCCGCGCTGGTCCGGCATCCGCTGCTGGCGGCCGACAGCCCCTTGTGGCTGCCCGGCCGGGCGGCCTTCGGCGAGCCGCTGCCGCTGCTGGGCGCGCTCCTGCTGGCCGGCGCCGCCTTCTTCCTGACGGTGGGGCGCACGCACCGTTTCTTCGTGCACGGCCTGCAGCAGGCGGCCGGCAGCGCCCGCGCCGCCGCCCGGCCGGCCGGTGCGCTCAAGCTGCGTGTGCGCGCCAGCCTGTTCGACACCATCGTCGTCAAGGAATGGCGCCTGGTCGCGCGCGATCCGCACCTGATCTCGCAGGTACTGCTGCAGACGCTGTACCTGTTGCCCTTGCTGCTACTGATCCTGCGCGACGGCGGCCGGGCCGGGACAGGCGTCAATCCCGCCATCGGCGCCGGCCTGACGCTGCTGTGCAGCTCACTGACGGGCGGCCTGGCCTGGATCGTGATCTCGGCCGAGGACGCGCCCGACCTGCTGCTGTCGTCGCCGGCGGCCGTGCGCACGATCCGCCTCGCCAAGCTGGCCGCGGCCGCGATGCCGGCCCTGCTGCTGGTCGCGCTGCCACTGCTGTGGCTGGTGGCGCATGCGCCGCTGGCGGGCCTGCTGGTCGCGTTCACGACGGTGGCGGCCGTCGTCAGCGCGGCCCTGATCGTCCAGTGGGTGGGACGGCCGGCCCCGCGCAGCAACTTCAAGGCGCGCGGCAAGGAGAATTTTTTGTGCAGCATGTTCGAACTGGTGTCGACGCTGTGCTGGGGCGGCCTGGGCTGGCTGCTGGTCGCGCTGGCCGGCGGGGCATCGGGATGGACGCTGGCGGGCGCCGCGCTGGCGCTGGCCGCCGGCTGCATCGTCCTCCTGCTTGCCTGGCTGCTGCGCCGCCGTCAAGATGGGCGTTAACCACCGCCTAAGTCGAGTCGTGATATCGTTCGATTACTAACGATTGACCGGAAAAACAAAACTATGCTGATCACTTTCAAATCCAAGGCCTATCCCAACGTTCTGATGTACCAGGAACACGCAAAGCGCATCCTCGACCTGCTGCACAAGGATAGCGAGCGCGGCGTCATTACCGCTGCCGAATCGACCCAGGCAGTCAAGCTGCTGGAAAGCGAGATCGAGGAAAGCCGCAAGCACCAGGCGACCGACGAACTCGAGGAAGACGTCAAGGCGCACCACGGCGACAATGCCGATGCCGAGCACGAGCAGGTGCAGACCGTCAGCTTCTCGACGCGCGCCTATCCGCTGCTGGAAATGCTGCGCGCGGCCCGCGACCAGGGCAGCGACGTGCTGTGGGGTGTTTGACTGGACGCACGTCTGACGCCCTGACGTCTCAGGCGATCGTGGCGCCGCCGTAGGATGGCGCCACGATTGCCACCCGGCCCTTGCCCCTGCGCTTGGCCTGATACATGGCCTTGTCGGCGCGGGCCAGCAGGCGCGCCGGATCCTGCATATCGCGCGGCATCTGCAAGGCAACACCGATGCTCGCGCCCACCTGCACGGTCGCCGTGGCCAGCGTGAACGGCTGCGACAACTTCTCCAGCAGCGATTCCGCCTTGGCCTGCGCCTCGCTCCCATCGTTTAACAATTCCAGCACGACGACGAATTCGTCCCCCGCCAGGCGCGCCGCCAGGTCGGTTTCGCGGATGTTGGCCTGGATGCGCTGACCGAACTGGCGCAGCAATGCGTCCCCTTCTTCGTGGCCGTGGGTATCGTTGATGGCCTTGAACCCGTCCATGTCGAGGAACATCAGCGCGCACGGCCGGTCCAGGCGCGCCGTCCTGGCCATTGCCTCCGGCAGCATCTGCATCAGGGCGCGGCGGTTCGGCAAGCCAGTCAGCACGTCGCGCATCAACAATTCCTGTAATTCGGCGGTGCGCTCGGCGACCGTGTCTTCCAGCTGCGCATTCATCCGCTCCAGCGCCTCGCGGTGGCGGCCTTCGCTGCGCAACAGCTCGCGCATCGCTTCCGACAATACCTGGGCTTCGTGGAAGCCGCCGACGTTGGGGATCGCTGCGGGCGTGGCCGCGGCGGGGTCATGGGCAATGTCCTCGATCGCCCCGCTGAGCACCTTCAATGGCTGCACCAGGCGCCGCGCCAGCAGCGCCGCCCCGGCCGCCAACGCCGTCGCCAGTGCCAGGCTCAACCACAATGCGCGGCGTTCGAAGTCGTGCGCCGATGCCATGGCCGCCTCCCGCGTCTGGCGCACCAGCACGCTCCAGCGCAGGCTGGTCCGCTCCCCCGTGCGTCCGGTCTGGCTGTAGCCCGTCACATAGGTCTTGCCGTCGGCCCACTGTTCTTCGATGGCCCCCGTGCGGCCGAGCTGGGCCAGGCGCAGGCTTTCGGTGGCGACGCGCTTCTCCAGCATGCCGTCGGGGCCGAGCAGGACGACGCCGTCGTTGCGCACCACGAGGATCTCGGCGCCGTAGCCACGCAGGGCCGGCGTCAGCAGATTGCGCGCCAGCGAACGCGCCCATTTCCAGCTCAGGTGGATGGCCAGGACGCCGATGGGCACGCCGCGTTCGTCCTGGATGGGGCCGGCGAGATCGACGAAACGCCAGGGATCGGGCGCACGCGGCAACAGCTCGCCCAGCAGCGTGGCCGGATGATAATCCTCGGCGATCGCCGTGCGCTGGCCGGCCTTGAACCAGGGCCGTCCTGTGACGTCACGGCCTTCGAGCAAGCGGCCGGTAGCTGCCTTTACCTTGCCGTCGATGCCGGCGATGCCGATCCAGGCGTAGTCGGGATAATTGCGCTGCATGCTTTCGAGCACGCCGCGGGCAAGATCGGGATCATTCTTGAGGCGAATGGCGGGCAGTGCGGACAGCAAGCGGACATCGCGCACCGCCTGCTCCAGCGTGTGGTCGAGAGAATCGCGCATCTGCCATGACAGCTGCTCCAGGCGCAGGCGCGCTTCTTCGGAGGCGTGCTTGATGGCGAAATGGTCGACCAGCGTCAGCAGCAGAAAGGCCGTGATCGCGACGGTCACGCAGGCGAACGACACCATCAGGGCGGCGAGGCGGAACGCCCTGCTGCGCGTGGCCCGTGCATCGGTGTCGCGGTCTGCTTTCATGTTGAATTTTTAATGGCAAAGCCCGAGATGCTACCGTAAATGTTGGCAAGCATCCAATGGAAAGTTTCCCATTAGTCATACAAATGTCGCAAAAAACCACATCGTGGGCGTGGAAATGCGGTTCACCATGCGGTTCAGAATGCAAATGCAGCGCCCAAAAGCAAAAAACCCCACCAGAATCATCTGATGGGGTTTTTCATATAACTAGCCTGACGATAACCTACTTTCACACTGGTTGCAGCACTATCATCGGCGCAAAGTCGTTTCACGGTCCTGTTCGGGATGGGAAGGGGTGGTACCGACTTGCTATGGTCATCAGGCATAACT
>NZ_JBJCIU010000007.1:0-98311 GCF_044901715.1 Massilia paldalensis | reverse complement strand
TAACCCCGCTCTACCACCTGTCTGACTGCTTCTTCCTTGAATTCAGGTGTGTAACGCTGTGTACTCATTCATTTCTCCTATGCTCAAATCATAGGTCAGAAATGTCCACCGGAGTGGGGGAAGTCCATCCTTCGGACGAAGAGTACGTCAGCATCAAAACACCTAGTGAAGTCTGGAGTCACGTAGAGTTCGGAGAAGAAGTGGTTGTGTCCCGCCGGTCGTATGGCGATAAGAAAATCTACGTATCTATCGAGTGCAGTTGCGACTGGGAGCCAGAACATGGCCTGCAAATCGTCTTAAAGGACGGGAAAGCTATATCCAAAGTCGGACCTTATGATGGTCACCTAACGAACTCCGATGCTTATGCAGATGAGCGACTAGAAAACGTCATATATCGCCCGATAAGGTGAGGCTGGGCACAGTAGTTCGATGCCGCTACGAACGTCCGCAATGGGTCGATTTGCGGTCATCAGTAGAGACCACTTCCTGCCATGAGCGAACATTCGGAATCGGTCCGCGTCATAGTGGCTTGTGGTGAACTTTACCGTTCGCCCACATAGCGGGATGTTTGTAATCGGCAGTGCACGATGCAGGCTCATGAATCGCACGACGTCTCATGACGCCTCACTGACTTTCCGCGGCGACGCGCCAAGAACGCGTTTGAACGCTGCCCCGAAGGCACTGTCCGACTCATAGCCGAGCGATGTCGCGACGCGGCTGATGGTCGCTCCTTTGACGGCCAGGCGTTCGCAGGCCAGCAGCATGCGCCAGCGGGTGACGTACGCCATCGGCGCTTCGCCTACTGTTTCGGCAAAGTGCGCGGCAAACGCCGAACGGGACATGCCGGCGGTGGCGGCAAGCAGGGCGACGGTCCAGGGGCGTCCCGGTTCCGCGTGAATGGCGCCGAGCGCCGTGCTGAGCTTGCTGTCCTGCAGCGCGTACAGCCAATTTCCCCGGCCAGGCGCCGCGCCGTCGAGGTGATGGCGCAAGGCTTCGATGAGGAGGGCTTGGGCAAAATGGCTGGCCATCAGCTGCCCGCCTGGCCGCGGGCAGCGCAGTTCTTCCATCAGCCGCGCAATCGAGAGGCGCAAGGCTTCACCTGCGGCGGAGGAGACGTGCAATACCTGCGGCAACATGGCGAGCAGGATGCTTGCATGGGTATTGCCAAAGCCAAAATAGCCACCCAGCCCGGCGCAGTCGATGCCGGTCCCGATCTGCGCCACATTCCCTGGACCAACGACCGTCAATGCCTCGGCGACATCGACCGGTTGCTGTTCCAGGTCGCTGCACACACGGAAGGCCGTGCCGCCCGACACCATCACCACATCGCCTTGCCGCAACTGGCGGCGGCCGATCGGCGCATCGCCATACAGCCAGCAACTGCCCAAGGTGACGGCGAAGCACTTCAGCGAGCCATCGGCCGGGTAATGGAGCGACCAGCTTCCGCCCGCTTCCAGGCCGCGAAAGGCGTAGTCGGTAGGGCGCAACATCGACAGCACATCGGACAACGGATCCATCATCAGGCCAACGCAAGCGTGTGAAGCACGCATCATATCGCTGCCATCGATGTACGCGGCAAATAATGATGGACATAGGGTTCTTGGACGAATGCGACGAACTCGGGGAGTTTTGCGCATTGTTCATCCACGTATCGCTCCATACACTGTGCGCTCGTCATCTCGGAGCGCATCATGCACGATACCGTCAACAACGCCTTGTGGCTTCCTGCCAAGCAGGCGCCGTTCAGCGTGGGGCCGGCGCCCTATACCGCGCCGCGCGGCCGCGAAGTGGTCGTGCGCACGCGCGCCGTCGCACTCAATCCTTTCGATCGTCATCTCCAGACCATCGGCGCGTTTGCCAGTCCGTGGCTGAACTATCCCATGGTCGTCGGTCACGATCTGGCTGGCGATGTCGTCGAAGTGGGGGAGGACGTCACCCGCTTCCAGCCCGGGGATCGTGTGCTTGGGCTGGCCGGCGGTGTCGACAAGGGGCGCAATCGCGCGGCGGAAGGCGCGTTCCAGGACTACGTCGTGCTGCTCGAACACATGATGACGCCATTGCCCGCCGCGATGAGTTACGACGAGGCCAGTGTGCTGCCGCTGGCCGTGTCGACCGCGGCCTGCGCCCTGTTCCAGGAAGGGTTCCTGGCCCTCGCGCCGCCCGAGTTGGAGCGGCAGCGCCGCGGCGAGACCGTCATCGTCTGGGGCGGTTCGACGAGCGTCGGTGCCAATGCGATCCAGTTGGCTGTCGCCGCCGGCTACGATGTGCTGACCACCTGTTCCCCTAACAATAGCCAATTTGTCCGGGCATTGGGGGCGCGCCGGGCATTCGATTACCGCAGCCCCACCGTCGTGGCCGACCTGGTGAACGCACTCGGACAGTCGCGCTGTGCCGGCGCGGTGGCAATCGGTCCGGGCGCAGCGCTCGCCTGCCTGGACCTGGTGGTCGCGGCGGGCGGCGCGTCGACCGTGGCGGTGGTCACGCCACCCGCTACCTTCGATGGCATTCCCATTGGTCGCGGACGCTTGCGCAAGCTGCTGCCCATCCTCGTCAATAACGCCACCGGGCTGCTGAAGTTGATGTGGCGTGCGAAGCGGCGCGGTGTCGCGACGCCTTTCGTATGGGGCACCGCACTGATTCACAACGAGGTGGGTCCGATGATTTTCCAGGACTACTTGCCGGAGGCGCTGGCGCGCGGCGCATTCGAACCCAGTCCGCCTTGCCAGGTGGCGGGTCACGGCCTGGAGGCGATACCTGCGGCGATGGCAATGCATGAAGCCGGCGTGTCCGCCGCCAAACTCGTCGTGACGCTCTAAGCCATGCGCACGAACAACCCGTGGCCGGTTCGGTACGGCGGCGCGCTGCTCGCCGTGTGTGTCGGCGTGTTTTCCTGTCGCTATATTGCAAAGGTCGGACCGGTGCCGCCGAACGTGCTCGCGAACCGGTTCTTCGACCACTGGATCGTCGTGCATGCCGGCGCGGCGTCGACCGCCCTGATACTGGGTGCCCTGCAACTGTCCGGCGTCGTGCGGCAGCGCTGGCCCGGACTGCATCGCGCGAGCGGGCGGCTCTATGTCGCGGGTTGCATCGCCGGCGGTGTCTCGGCACTCGTCCTGTCCGCAGGCATCTCCACAGGTCCGGTGGCGGCGTCGGGTTTTGGCGCGCTCGGTGCGCTGTGGCTCTACGCCACGACGCAGGGCTGGCGCAGCGCGCGTGCACGCGATGTTTCGCGGCACCGGGCCTGGATGATCCGCTCCTACGCACTGACGTTTGCGGCGGTCACGCTCAGGATCTACCTGCCGCTATCCCAAGTGACCGGGTTCGATTTCGCCATTGCCTACCGGTGCATCGCATGGCTGTCCTGGGTGCCGAACCTGGTCATCGCCGAAGTCTGTCTCCGGCAAGGCGCTCGACCACTTCCCGATCCGCGACATGATGCTTTGCATCGCGGGCACGAATAAAACCGAAGGTGAGCTGGTCCATCACAGGAGAGGAGCACTGGCTCCTGGCAGCAACGCCCGCCGGATCACGCTGGGTACAATGCTCCCAGCACCCGTAGCCCCGCCGCGCCCGTGACGGCCGGCAGATTGCCCGGCTGACGCCGCATGAAGCGGTAGCCGAGCCAGGCGAAAGCGAGGGCTTCCACGCGGTTCGGCGCCACGCCCAGCGTCTCGGTCGATTCCACCGGAACCTTGCCGCCAAGGACGTCGGCGATGTCGCGCAGCAGCACGGGGTTGTAGGCGCCGCCGCCGCACACGTAGACGGCGTGCGGGGCCCGTCCTTCCGTTTCCTGGCAGATCGCGTCGGCGATCGAGACGGCCGTCAAACGCGTCAGCGTCGCCTGCACGTCGGCCGGGGCCAGGCCCGGATGGCGCGCCAGCCTGGCGTCGAGCCAGTCGGCATGGAACAGGTCGCGGCCCGTGCTTTTGGGCGGCGGCTGGCGGAAGAAGGGCTCGTCGAGCAGCGTGTGCAGCAGGGCGTCGTCGACGCGGCCGCTGGCGGCCCAGGCGCCGTCCTCGTCGTAGGGTTTGCCCAGGTGGCGGGCGATCCACAAGTCCATCAGGACGTTGCCCGGCCCCGTGTCGTAGCCCCCGATGCGGCCGTCGCCGTGCAACACGCTGATATTGCCGATGCCGCCGATGTTCACCACCACGCGTACCTGGCCGCGCTTGCCGAAGCGGGCTTCGTGGAAGGCCGGCACCAGCGGGGCACCCTGACCGCCGGCCGCGACGTCGCGGCTGCGGAAGTCGGCGATCACGTCGAGTCCCGTCAATTCCGCCAGCAGGGCCGGGTTGTTGGTCTGGCGCGTGAAGCCCAGTTCGGGGCGGTGGCGGATGGTCTGGCCGTGCACGGCGACGGCGCGCACGGGGCCCGGCGCCTTGGCCAGCAGCGCCTGCACGCACTCGGCGTAGCAGCGCGCCAGCGCGTTGGCGGCCAGCGCTTCGCGTTCCAGCTCGTTGGCGCTGGCGGCCTGCAAGGCCATCAGCTCGGTGCGCAGGGCGGCAGGGAAGGGGGCGAAGGCGGCGTCCAGCGTGCGGATGCCGCGGCCGGAGAAGTCGGCGAGCACGCCGTCCACGCCGTCCAGGCTGGTGCCGGACATCAGGCCGATGTAGAGAGTGGAAGCAGCCATGGTCTGGTCTCTATCTAGGTAGGGTGGGCACCATGTGCCCACCGGGTGTTCGCGTCACGGCGCTGGGTGGGCATGTGGTGCCCACCCTACGGACATACGCCCCAAAGCAAAACGCCTTGCTCCGCGGGCGGGCAAGGCGTTCTTGTCGGGGCTGGATCGGATCAGCGGGCAGCCATCGCGCCGCCGGCCGGGGTCAGCAGCGAGAAGCGGTGCGACATGTCGGCCGCCGCGGTGCGGAAGCGGTTCAGTTCGCCCGTGGTCAGCGGCTGTTGCTGCAGGTTCTTCAGCTTCATCGGGTCCGTTGCCTGGCCGCCGATGCGGAATTCGTAGTGCAGGTGCGGGCCGGTGGCCCAGCCGGTCGTGCCCACGTAGCCGATCACGTCGCCCTGGGCGACCTTCTGGCCCTTGCGCAGGTTCGCGGCGAAGCGGCTCATGTGGCCGTAGGCGGTGCTGTAGTTCGACCAGTGCTTCAGGACGACCATGTTGCCGTAGCCGTTCGAGACGCCCACGAAGTCCACGGTGCCGTCGCCGGACGCGCGGATCGGGGTGCCCATCGGGGCGGCCATGTCGACGCCCTTGTGCTGCTTCCAGGTGCCGAACACCGGGTGCACGCGCATCGAGAAGCCCGAGGAGATGCGGTTGAACGCGACCGGGGATTTCAGGAAGGCCTTCTTGAGCGACTTGCCGTCCAGGCTGTAGTAGCCGCCCTGCTTGGTAACGGGGTCTTCGTACCAGACCGACTGGTAGGCCACGCCGCGGTTGATGAACTCGCCAGCCAGCACGCGGCCGGTCTTGACCATCTCGCCGTCCATCCAGAACGTTTCATACACGACGTTAAAACGGTCGCCGCGCTTCAGGTCGCCGCGGAAGTCGATATTGGTCGAGAACATCTCGATGATCTGGTTGACCACCGTATCCGGGATCTGGGCGCCGTCGGTATTCGCGTCGGTGGCGGCATACAGCGAGGTCGAGATTTCGCGCGAACGCATCTCGACGCGGCGTTCCAGCTGGGCCGGGGCCACGTCGGAGACGAACTTCTCGCCCTTGCGCGACACGGTGATGGTCTTGAATTCGTTGCCGTTGACGGGAACGGTAGCGCGCAGCGTCAGCAGCATGCCGTTTTCGTCGGTCTCGGCTTGCACGCGCTTGCCGGTTTTCAGGGAGAGGATGGCGCGGGCCGTCTTGTCGGAGCGGACGAAGGCCTGGGCTTGCTGGTCTTCGATGCCGAGGCGGGTGAACACGGAAGCCAGGGAATCGCCCGGGCGGACGCGCTCTTCGCGGATGAATTGCTGTTCGTCTTGCTGCAGGGCGGCAATCTGGTCCGACAGGTTCGGCAGTTGCAGGTCCTGGGAGATCGATTTGACCGGCAGGTCGGCGGGATCCGGGCTGATCGGGGCGACTGCGGTGGCACCGAACGCGCACAGGGCAAGTGCTGCGGTGCCGCCGGCGATGATGCGGGTCTTGCGACTCGTCTCGGCCAGGCCGAACCAGCGCTTGCCGGTGATTTTCTGTATAGGGTTCATGCAATCAGTTAAAATTTACCGCTTGAACAGCCTAGACCAACACCACTTTGTTGTTATTTTGCTTCTTGTTGTCGGTAAAACTTTTCATGCAGCAAGATTGACGGGATCGCGAATTATACCAAAGTATGGGGTCCTACAACCGTTTTAGTCCTACTCCTACAAGATTTTTATGACCTCCGCAGAAACATCTGGTAATGCACAAATGACAAGTGCAGCCGCGCCTCTTCCCCTGTCTGACGCTGTAAAAGAAGCGCTTGCGATTACCAAACGCGGCGTCGACGAACTGCTGATCGAAGCCGAATTCGCCCAGAAACTGGCCCGTTCGGAACAGACCGGCACCCCGCTGCGCATCAAGCTGGGCCTGGATCCGACGGCCCCGGACCTGCACCTGGGCCACACCGTGGTGCTGAACAAGCTGCGCCAGCTGCAAGACCTGGGCCATCAGGTGATTTTCCTGATCGGCGACTTCACGTCGATGATCGGCGACCCGTCGGGCCGCAACGTCACCCGGCCGCCGCTGACCCGCGAGCAGGTCGAGGCGAATGCCATGACGTATTTCAAGCAGGCCTCGCTCGTGCTCGACGCCGAACGCACCGAGATCCGCTACAACTCCGAATGGTGCGATCCGCTGGGCGCGCGCGGCATGATTCAACTGGCTTCACGCTACACCGTGGCCCGCATGATGGAGCGCGACGACTTCACCAAGCGCTACAAGAGTGGGACTCCGATCTCGGTGCATGAGTTCCTCTACCCTTTGATGCAAGGCTATGATTCCGTGGCTTTGAAAGCTGACCTTGAGCTAGGTGGAACGGATCAGAAATTCAACCTGCTGGTCGGCCGTGAACTGCAGAAAGACTACGGCCAGGAGCCGCAGTGCATCCTCACGATGCCGCTGCTGGAAGGCCTGGACGGCGTCGACAAGATGTCCAAGTCGAAGAACAACTACATCGGCATCACCGAGCCGGCCAACACCATGTTCGGCAAGCTGATGAGCATCTCCGACGTGATGATGTGGAAGTACTACGAGCTGCTGTCGTTCCGCTCGCTGCAGGACCTGGCCGCGCTGAAGGCCGAGGTCGAGGGCGGCAGGAACCCGCGCGACGCGAAGGTCGCGCTGGCCCAGGAAATCGTCGCCCGCTTCCATTCGCAGCAGGCGGCCGAGGATGCGCTGGCCGACTTCGTCAACCGCTCCAAGGGCGGCATTCCGGACGACGTGCCGGAAGTGGCCGTCTCCGGTGCGCCGCTGGGCCTGGCCCAATTGCTGCGCCAGACCGGCCTGTGCGCGTCCAGCTCGGAAGCCATGCGCATGGTCGACCAGGGCGGCGTGCGCATCGACGGCGCCGTCGTGTCGGACAAGGCACTGCAGGTCCAGGCGGGCACCTTCGTCCTGCAGGTCGGCAAGCGCAAGTTCGCCCGCGTGACCTTGAGCGCATGATCGGCCTGCTGCAACGGGTGACGCAGGCCAGTGTCACCGTCGACGGCGAGGTCGTTGGCGCGATCGGGCCCGGCCTGATGGTGCTCGTGTGCGCCGAGAAGGGCGACACCGAGCGCGAAGCCGAGGCCTTGCTGGCGAAGCTGCTCGGCTACCGCGTGTTCTCCGACGAGGCCGGCAAAATGAACCGCAGCGTCGTCGACGTCGCCGGCGGCCTGCTGCTGGTGCCGCAGTTCACGCTGGCGGCCGACACCCGTTCCGGCACCCGCCCGTCGTTTTCCCCCGCCGCCGCCCCCGAGGACGGCCGCCGCCTGTTCGACCATGTCGTGCGCCGCGCGCGCGAACGCCACGCTATCGTCGAGACCGGCCGCTTCGGCGCCGACATGCAGGTGGCCCTGGTCAACGATGGACCGGTCACCTTCTGGCTGCGCATTGATCCACCCAAGCCGGCCAGCTGATTGGATGAAACTGCGCCGCCGGGCGCAGGTCATATGGGTAGGGTGGCAGGAGACACGATCATGAAAATCTGGAGCGATTCCTTTACCGAAGGCGACATGATTCCGCCGCGCTGCGCGTTCGCGGAAATGGATCCGGACAGCCATGTGCGGCTGTCGAGCAACCGCAGCCCCCACATCGCCTGGGACGAGGTGCCGGCAGGGACCCAGTCCTTGCTGCTGCTGGCGCACGACCTCGACGTGCCCGCCGTCGGCACGGACGTCAACCAGGAGGGGCGCACGGTCTCCGACGCCGTGCCGCGCCAGAACTTCTACCACTGGGTGCTGGCCGACATCCCCGTCTGCCTGAAGTCCTTCGCCGAAGGCCTGTTCTCGGACATGGTGACCCCGGGCGGAAAACCCGGGCCGCTGGTGCCGTTCACGATCAAGAACGGCACCGAGCACCAGCTGCGCCACGGCGTCAATGATTACACCAACTGGTTCGCGAACGATCCGGACATGGCCGGCGAGTACTTCGGCTACGACGGCCCATGCCCGCCCTGGAACGACGAACGCGTGCACACCTACGTCTTTACGCTGTACGCGCTCGACATCCCGCGCCTGCCGCTGGACGGCCGCTTCACCGGGCAGGAAGCACGCCTGGCGATCACCGGCCACATCCTCGACGAGGCGCGCATCTTCGGCATCTATACGCTGAACCCCGGCACGGTCCCCGACCTGATCGGGCAACCTTCCTGACGCATGACCACCGATACCGACGCCGCACCCACCGACATCCTCCTGATCCGCCATGGCGAAACCGCCTGGAACGCGGAGCGCCGCCTGCAGGGCCACCTCGACATCCCGCTGAACGGGGAAGGCGAGCGCCAGGCCGCCTTGCTGGCGGCGGCGCTGGCCGGCGAATCCATCGATGCCGTCGTCTCCAGCGACCTGATGCGTGCACGCCAGACGGCCCAGGCCGTGGCCGACACGAAGGGCTTGCCGTTGCGCCAGGACGCGCAATTGCGCGAGCGTGGCTACGGCGGCTTCGAAGGCTTGCTGTACAGCGAGATCGAGCAGCGCTTCCCGCGCGAGTTCGCCGCCTGGCAGGCGCGCGACGTCGACGCCTCCCTGCCGCCGGGGCGCAACACGGCGGAAACCTTCCGCGCCTTCTTTGCCCGCTGCACCGGCGCCATCCTGCGCCTGGCCGCGGCCAGCCCGGGCACGACGCTGGCGCTGGTCGCCCATGGCGGCGTGCTGGAATGCGCCTACCGCCTGGCGCGCGGCTTGCCGCTGGACACGCCGCGCGACTTCAAGGTCTATAACGCCAGCATTAACCGCTTCCGTTATCACCCGGCGGATGGCCGCCTCGAACTGTACAGCTGGGGCGAGGTCGAACACTTGCGTCCGGGCGTGCTCGACGAATTGCCCTGAGCACGGAGTCCGTCAGTCCGGACGCCGTGGGCACGGACGCCGTGGGCACGGGCGCCCCGTTTTGCAAGCCTATTTATGTCATGTGCGCAACAGCTCGCAAAAAATAGTGCTGAGAAATTAAGCAGCACTTCGGGTAAAATAGCGAGTTCCCGATCTTTCCGATGATTTTCTGCCGTGCAAATTGGTCCCTATACGCTGCGCAATAATGTGTTCGTCGCCCCGATGGCCGGGGTGACGGACCGGCCGTTCCGCCAGCTCTGCAAGCAGCTCGGCGCCGGCTACGCGGTGTCGGAAATGGCGGCGTCGAACCCGCGCCTGTGGGCCAGCGAAAAGTCGGCGCGCCGCACCGACCATGCGGGCGAGATGGAGCCCAAGGCCGTCCAGATCGCCGGCGCCGACCCGCACGACCTGGCCGAATGCGCCAAGTTCAACGTCGAGCGGGGCGCCCAGATCATTGACATCAATATGGGGTGCCCGGTCAAGAAGGTCTGCAACAACTGGTGCGGTTCCGCGCTGCTGCAGCACGAAGACCTGGTGCAGCGCATCCTGGAGGCGGTGGTGAATGCCGTCGACGTGCCCGTCACGCTGAAGTTCCGCACCGGCTGGGATCGCCAGAACAAGAATGCCCTGACCATCGCGCGCATGGCCGAAGAGGCCGGCATCGCCATGCTGACGCTGCACGGCCGTACCCGCGCCGACGGCTACAAGGGAGAAGCCGAGTACGACACGATCAAGGCCGTCAAGGCGGCCGTCTCGATTCCCGTCGTCGCCAACGGCGACATCACGACGCCGGAAAAGGCGAAGTTCGTGCTCGACTACACGGGCGCGGACGCCGTCATGATCGGCCGCGCCGCCCAGGGCCGCCCCTGGATCTGCCGCGAGATCGACCATTACCTGCGCACGGGAGAACTGCTGCCCGCGCCCCTGGTCGAGGAAGTGCGCGGCCTGATGAACGAACACCTGCCGGCCCACTACGCGTTCTACGGTGAATTCCTGGGCGTACGCACGGCGCGCAAGCACATCGGCTGGTACGTCGAGGACTTGCCGGGCGGTGAGGAATTCCGCCAGAGCATGAACCGCCTGGAGTCGACCGCGGAACAATTGGCGGCCGTGGATGCATTTTTCAAATCGCAACACGAGTTCGGCGAGCGGTTACAATACCGGCCCGCACAAACGGCCGACCAGCTGATCGCTGCCTGAAGCCGCAGCAGAAAACAAGAAGAACATTCGGAGACGGACGCTGCCACAAGCAGCATTTAACCAGGATAAGCAGCAGACATGAGCAAAGAAAGTATCCAGGAAGTCGTTCAGAAAAGCCTCGAAGACTATTTCAACGACCTGGGCGAGCAGAAACCGTCGAACATCTACGACATGATGCTCCTGACCGTCGAAAAACCGATCCTGCAAGTGGTGATGACGCGCGCCGAAGGCAACCAGTCGCATGCGGCGCAGATGCTGGGCATCAACCGCAACACCCTGCGCAAGAAACTGCAGGAGCACGGGCTGCTCTAAGCCGCTGGCAGGAGGCTGCGGCGTGCCGGATCGCGTCGAACGCTGCCTCCTTGATGTCCGCGTTCAACCGAATTTTCATCAACAGGCACTCCCATGATCAAACAAGCTCTCATCTCCGTCTCCGACAAGACCGGCGTGCTGGATTTCGCGCGCTCGCTGTCCGCGCTCGGCGTGAACATCCTGTCCACCGGCGGCACCGCCAAGCTGCTGCAGGATAACGGCGTGCCGGTGACCGAAGTCGCCGACTACACGGGTTTCCCGGAAATGCTGGACGGCCGCGTCAAGACGCTGCACCCGAAGGTCCACGGCGGCATCCTGGCCCGCCGCGACCTGGCGGATCACGTCGCCAAGCTGGAAGAGCACGGCATTCCGCAGATCGACATGGTGGTGGTCAACCTGTACCCGTTCCAGCAGACCGTGGCCAAGGAGCAGTGCTCGCTGGAAGACGCGATCGAGAACATCGACATCGGCGGCCCGACCATGCTGCGTTCGGCGGCCAAGAACCACCGCGACGTCGTCGTCATCGTCGACCCGGCCGACTACGGTCCGGTGCTGGCCGAGATGAAGGGCACCGGTGAGGTGGCCGGCAACGTCGGCTATGACACCAAGTACCGCCTGGCCAAGAAAGTGTTCGCGCACACCGCGCAATACGACAGCGCCATCACCAACTATCTCACCAGCCTGGGCGAGGACCGCGAGCACACCACCCGCGCCGCCTACCCGCAGACGCTGAACCTGCACTTCGAGAAAGTCCAGGGCATGCGCTACGGCGAGAACCCGCACCAGAGCGCCGCGTTCTACCGCGACCTGGCCCCGGCCGCCGGCAGTCTGGCGAACTACCGCCAGCTGCAGGGCAAGGAACTGTCGTACAACAACATCGCCGATGCCGACGCGGCCTGGGAATGCGTGAAATCGCTGGGCGGCTTCGAGCAGCCGGCCGGCTGCGTCATCATCAAGCACGCGAACCCGTGCGGCGTGGCGATCGGCGCCGATGCGCTGGACGCCTACCAGCGCGCGCTCAAGACCGACCCGACCTCGGCCTTCGGCGGCATCATCGCCTTCAACGTGCCGGTCGACGGCCGCGCCGCGGAAGCGATCGCCAAGCTGTTCGTCGAAGTCGTGATCGCCCCGGCCTTCACGGCCGAAGCGCTGACCATCATGGCGGCCAAGCAGAACGTACGTTTGCTCGAGATCGCCCTCGGCGACGGCCAGAACCTGTTCGACGTCAAGCGCGTCGGCGGCGGCCTGCTGGTGCAATCGCCGGATGCCAAGGACGTGGCGCTGGCCGACCTGCGCGTGGTCAGCAAGAAGCAGCCGACCCCGCAGCAGCTGCAGGACCTGATGTTCGCCTGGCGCGTGGCCAAGTACGTCAAGTCGAACGCCATCGTGTTCTGCGGCGGTGGTATGACGCTGGGCGTCGGCGCCGGCCAGATGAGCCGCATCGATTCCGCACGCATCGCCTCGATCAAGGCGCAGAACGCGGGCCTGTCGCTGGCCGGCTCGGCGGTGGCGTCGGATGCCTTCTTCCCGTTCCGCGACGGCCTGGACGTCGTCGTCGACGCGGGCGCGACCTGCGTGATCCACCCGGGCGGCTCGATGCGCGACCAGGAAGTGATCGACGCGGCGGACGAGCGTGGCGTGGTGATGCTCTATACTGGTACGCGTCACTTCCGTCATTGATATCGACGGTTCACGCATGGTGGGATGGGTCGGAGTCCGGTGTTGACGGTTGGACTCCGACCCCGGTGTTCCGCCGCTAGCCGTAGGGTGGGCACCACGTGCCCACCATGAACCCGTCGAAACCTGTGTTTTTAGACAGTATTTTCTTCACGAAATACCGCCGCCGGTATAACATTCGATAATGATTATCCTCGGCATCGACCCGGGCCTGCGCACGACGGGCTTCGGCGTCATCGAAAAGCAAGGCAACCGCCTGCGCTACATCGCTTCCGGCACCATCAAGACGGGTTCGGAGGGGGCGCTGCCGCCGCGCCTGAAAGTGATCCTGGCGGGCGTCAGCGAAATCGTCGCGACCTACCAGCCGGCCTGCGCGGCCATCGAAAAAGTCTTCGTCAACGTCAATCCGCAGTCCACGCTGCTGCTGGGCCAGGCGCGCGGCGCCGCCATCACGGCCCTCGTGGGCGCCGACCTGGACGTGGCCGAGTACACGCCCACCCAGGTCAAGCAGGCCGTCGTCGGCACGGGCAAGGCCGTCAAGGCGCAGGTCCAGGACATGGTCGCGCGCCTCCTGCAGCTGCCGGGCCTGCCGGGCACGGACGCCGCCGACGCCCTCGGCATCGCGATCTGCCACGCCAATACCCACGACACGTTGGGCCTGGTCGGCGCGCTGGCGCCGGCCAATCCGAAGAAACCGACGCTGCACATGAAGCGCGGCCGCCTGGTGTAACGCCATCCATCCATTGAAAGGTCACCGATGATCGGTCGTCTGTCCGGAATCCTCCTGGAAAAGAATCCGCCGCAAGTCCTCGTCGATTGCAACGGCGTCGGCTACGAGGTCGACGTGCCGATGAGCACGTTCTACAACCTGCCGCACACGGGCGAGAAGGTGACGCTGTTCATCCACTACGTGGTGCGCGAGGATGCGCACCTGCTGTTCGGCTTCGGCACGCACGGCGACCGCGCCGTGTTCCGCCAGCTGATCAAGATCACCGGCATCGGCGCGCGCATGGCCCTGTCGATCCTGTCCGGCATGACGGTGGCGGAACTCGCGCAGGCCATCACGCTGCAGGAGGCGGGACGCCTCGTCAAGGTGCCGGGCATCGGCAAGAAGACGGCCGAGCGCCTGCTGCTGGAGCTAAAGGGCAAGCTGGGCGCCGACATCGGCGTGGTCGGCGGCGCCCCGCGCGACGATGCCCAGGCAGACGTGCTCAATGCGCTGCTGGCTTTGGGGTATTCTGACAAGGAAGCGCTGATCGCCACCAAGAACATGCCGGCGGGTACCAGCGTGTCGGATGGCATCAAGCTGGCATTGAAGGCCCTTTCGAAAGCGTAAAACACCACCGTCGTCCCCGCGCAGGCGGGGACCCAATTTTGCATACGCTGTCGCGACGCTTGAAACTTGGGTCCCTGCCTGCGCAGGGACGACGGTGATACGGAACTAGCAATGAGCATCCAGACCGACAATTTCACCGAACAGCGCGTCATCGACGCCGCCCCCGCTTCGCCCAACGAAGAGGCGATCGAACGCGCGCTGCGGCCCAAGCATCTCGAAGAATACGTCGGCCAGGAAAAGATCCGCGACCAGCTCGAGATCTTCATCCACGCCGCGCGCAAGCGCCAGGAAGCGCTCGACCACACGCTGCTGTTCGGTCCGCCCGGCCTGGGCAAGACGACGCTCGCGCACATCATCGCGCGCGAGATGGGCGTGAACCTGCGCCAGACCTCGGGTCCCGTGCTGGAGCGCCCGGGCGACCTGGCCGCGCTGCTGACCAACCTGGAAGCCAACGACGTCCTGTTCATCGACGAGATCCACCGCCTGTCGCCCGTGGTCGAGGAAATCCTGTACCCGGCGCTGGAGGACTACCAGATCGACATCATGATCGGCGAAGGCCCGGCCGCGCGCTCCGTCAAGCTGGACCTGCAGCCGTTCACCCTCGTCGGCGCCACCACCCGCGCCGGCATGCTGACCAATCCGCTGCGAGACCGCTTCGGCATCGTCGCGCGCCTGGAGTTCTACAACGTCGACGAACTGACCAAGATCGTCGCGCGCAGCGCCGCGCTGCTCGAGGCGCCGATCAACGAGGAGGGCGCGCGCGAAGTCGCCAAGCGCGCGCGCGGCACGCCGCGTATCGCCAACCGCCTGCTGCGCCGCGTGCGCGACTATGCGGAAGTGAAGGGCAACGGCGAAATCACCAAGGACATGGCCGACCGCGCGCTGCGCATGCTCGACGTCGACACGGTCGGCTTCGACGTGATGGACCGCAAGCTGCTGGAAGCCGTGCTGTTCAAGTTCGCCGGCGGCCCGGTCGGCATCGGCAACCTGGCGGCGGCGATCGGCGAGGCGGCCGACACCATCGAGGACGTGCTGGAACCCTACCTCATCCAGCAGGGCTACCTGCAGCGCACCCCGCGCGGCCGCATCGCCACGCCGCTGGCCTATAAACACTTCGGCGTCGCCGCACCCCGCATCAGCCCGACGGGCGACTTGTGGGACAACCTGCCGCCGGGTTGACGGCCATGCAGATCTGGGTCGATGCCGACGCCTGTCCCGCCGTCATCAAGGACATCCTGTTCCGCGTGGCCGACCGGCTCGAACTGCAGGTCACGCTGGTGGCGAACCAGCTGATGCGTGTGCCCGGCTCGCGCTTCATCCGCGCGCTGCAAGTGCCCAGTGGGGCCGACGTGGCCGATACGGAAATCGTCGAACGGCTGGCGCCGGGCGACCTGGTGATCACCGGCGACATCCCGCTGGCGGCAAGGGTGCTGGAGAAGGGCGGCGACGCGCTGAACCCCCGCGGCGAGTTCTACACCAAGGACAATATTGCCCAGCAATTGACGATGCGCGCCTTCATGGAAGAGCTGAGGAGCGGCGGCGTCGACACGGGCGGACCTTCCGCCTTCAGCCAGGCCGACCGCCAGCGCTTCGGCAACGCGCTGGACCGCCATCTGGCGCGGCGGCCGAAGTAGTCGCCGGGCCGGCAACAACACGTCGTCCCGGCGCAGGCCGGGATCCAAGTTCTTCCTGAATGCCGCTGCGCCACCAACTTGGACCCCGGCCTGCGCCGGGGCGACGGTTCCGCGCAACGGAGAACGTGCGCCGCCTTTATTCCTGGCGCAGCCACATCTGCGAGCGGCCCAGCATCGGCATGCCGATGTAGCCGCGCACTTCCAGCTTCTTGCCGCCGTCGCGCACCGTCAGCTTGCTCTTGTAGACCTTGCCGTTCTTCGGGTCGAGGATCTGGCCGCCATTGTATTCATCGCCATCCTTCTTGAGTCCCTCCAGGATCGTCATGCCGACGATCGGCTGGTCCTTGCGCGCGTCCGTGCACAGCCCGCAGGTGGGGTTCTGGTCCTGGTCCGGCGTGCGGAACAGTTTCTCGATCTTGCCCTGCAGGACGCCGCCGTTCTCCGTGATGCGGATCAGGGCACTGGGCTTGCCGGACGCGTCGTCGATGCTCTTCCACAGGCCGGCGGGAGATTCCTGGGCGAAGGCGAGCGGGGCGGCGAAGGCGGCGGCGAGCAGGGAAGCGGTGAGGAAGGTGCGCATGGCGGTCTCCATTGACGTTGTTGTGGGCACCAGTGTAGCAAATCGAACGGTCGTTCGGTTAACTTCATCCGACACCCGTCGCGTCAGGCTTCCTGGCGGAAAACCGGCGGCGCGACCGGCCGCGCCAGCGCTTCCTTGCCGCCGAACGTCTGCGGCATGTCGTAGCGCAGGCCGGCGGCTTCCCAGCGGCGCAGGAATTCCTCGATCACTTCCGGGTGGCTGCCCAGGTGCAGGCGCACGAACGGCACCTGCGCCGTCTGGTTGAACAGCGAGGCCGAGACCAGCGTGCCGGTGGCGAAGAACAGGTCGTCGCGGAAGCGGTCGATGCCGCCGTCGGTCTGCTGGTACACCGTCGGGATCTCGATCAGCATGTACGAGGTCGATGGACCGGCGCAGATGCCGGCCGCCTGCCAGCCCATGCGTTCCAGCAGGCGCGTGCGCACCAGGTCCTTCTGGCGGGTGTAGAACAGGCCCGTCTCGATGGTCCAGTCGGCCGCTTCCGGCGTGGCCAGCCACGCGCACATGAGCTCGGCGTTATGGGTATTCGTGTGGTAGCGGTTGATCCATGACTCGCGGCTCAGCTGGCGCAGCATCTTCGGCGACGTGGTGATGGCGGCGACGCCCATCGTATTGCACGAGAACTGCTTGCCGAACGGACGCGTGGCCACCCAGCGCTCGAACATGCCGGAGCGCACCAGCACATTGTCGCCGCCGTTCACGTCGAACGCATCGAGCACGGCCTTCAGGTGGTTCACGACGGGCACGCGCGGGTCGTGCACGCAATAGTAGGCGTCGTCCAGCAGCAGGTAGCCGCCCTGGTCGGCGGCGAGCGCGAGCAGGTACTGCGTCACTTCGACGGGCCATTGCATGCCGGTCGGGTTGTGCTGCGGGTTGCTGACGGTCATGCAGATGTGACGGGTGCCGTCGGCCAGGGTGGCGCGCACGATGCGGTCCCATTCGCCCAGGTCCGGCAGCCAGCCGTTCTGCGGCCCCAGCGGCAGGAACACGATCTCGAAGCCGACGTCCTTGAAGATGCCGCGGTAGTCCCAGGCGGGCGTCGGCACCAGCGCCACCGGCGTCTTGCCGGGAAACTGTTCCCGGGAGTGGCGCAGCGCCACCTTCGCCATGTCGTACATGGCCATGCGGGTCGTCATGGCCAGGCAGCCGACGTCGATGTCCAGGCCGGCCGCCGGCTTGCGCTGCTCCAGGTGGTGCTCGTTCACGATCAGGCGGCGCATGAAGTTGCGGTGGCGCTGGATGCCGTAGCCGGACTCCGCATACCCCATGTCGCTCCGTTCGAACTGGAAGGCGTTGATGAACTCGAGGAACTTCGGGCTGACGCCGTTCCAGTGTTCGCCTTTCACCGCGTACAGCACGGGCCCGTGCGGCGCCCCGGCCTGCATATAGGCGTGGTACAGCACCTGCTCGGGCGAGCACTGGCGCATTTCTTCGGAGTCGTTGTGCAGGTGGTCCGCCGCCGCTTTGATGTGGCTGCGCAGGTGCGGCGTATGGGTCGGGACCGAGGGGCGTTCGAGGGCTTGGCTGAGTTGCGTCATGGGTGTCTCCGGATGGACATGTCGGGAAAAACTTTACGGAGTGTAATTAATTGGTTCTGGAAAAGACGCACGGTTGAACCGCCGAATCCGGCATGCCGCGATGCACAAAGTGTGGCGCCAAGAAAAAAGCCGCGCGGGGCAAGGCCCGGCGCGGCTTCTCAAGGAGCGACTGGCGGTGTCAGGCCGTCGCCAGCTTCGCGAACTGCTCGTTCAGCTTGACCAGCGTGGCGCTGAAGTTTTCCACGCGCTCGCGTTCCTGCGCGACCACGGCGGCCGGGGCGCGCGCGACGAAGCTCTCGCTCGACAGCTTGCCGTTGGCCTTGGCGATCTCGCCTTCGATGCGCGCGATTTCCTTCTTCAGGCGCTCGCGCTCGGCGGCGACGTCGATCTCGACCTTCAGCATCAGCTTGGTGGTGCCGACGATGGCGACGGCGGCCGGCGAATCGGGCAGGGCGTCGACGATCTGCACTTCCGACAGCTTGCCCAGCAGCTGGACGTAGGGCGCGAAGCCCTGGGCGGCGGCGCGGTCGGCGTCGCCGTGCGGCTCGACGATCAGCGGCACGCGCACGGACGGCGCCAGCTTCATCTCGCCGCGCAGGTTGCGGGTGGCGTCCGTGAAGCGCTTGAAGTTGTCCATCCACGCTTCCGCGTCCGCATCGATCAGCGACTCGTCGGCGATCGGGTACGGTTGCAGCATGATGGTGTCGCCCGTTTTACCCGCCAGCGGCGCCACGGCCTGCCACAGCGCCTCGGTGACGAACGGGATGACCGGGTGCGCCAGGCGCAGGATCACTTCCAGCACGCGCAGCAGCGTGTGGCGGGTGGCGCGCTGCTGCGCCTCGGTGCCTTGCTGGACCTGGACCTTCGCCAGTTCCAGGTACCAGTCGCAGTACTCGTCCCACACGAACTTGTAGATGCTGGAGGCGATGTTGTCGAAGCGGTAGTCGGCGAAGCCCTTGGCCACTTCCAGCTCGACGCGGTTCATCAGCGAGATGATCCAGCGGTCGGCCTGCGACAGGTCTTCCGGCTGCGGCTGGCTGCAGTCCTTGCCTTCCGTGTTCATCATCACGAAGCGGGTCGCGTTCCACAGCTTGTTGCAGAAGTTGCGGTAGCCTTCGGCGCGGCCCAGGTCGAAGTTGATGTTGCGGCCCAGCGATGCGTAGCTGGCCATCGTGAAGCGCACGGCGTCGGTGCCGAAGGCCGGGATCCCTTCCGGGAATTCCTTGCGCGTCGCTTTCGCGATCTTCTCGGCGGCGCGCGGGTCCATCAGGCCCGTGGTGCGCTTGGCCACCAGCGACTCGACGTCGATGCCGTCGATCAGGTCGATCGGGTCGAGGGTATTGCCCTTCGACTTCGACATCTTCTGGCCGGACGAATCGCGCACCAGGCCGTGCACGTAGACGGTCTTGAACGGCACCTTGTTCGTGAAGTGCGCCGTCATCATGACCATGCGCGCGACCCAGAAGAAGATGATGTCGAAGCCCGTCACCAGCACGGACGAAGGCAGGAACATGTCCATGTCCTTCGTCTGTTCCGGCCAGCCCATGGTGGAGAACGGGACCAGCGCCGACGAGAACCAGGTGTCGAGCACGTCGTCGTCGCGGCGCAGCTCACCGGTGACGCCGGCCGCAAGCGCCTGCGCCTTCGCGTCTTCCTCGCTGCGGGCGACGAAGATCTGGCCTTCCGGACCGTACCAGGCCGGGATGCGGTGGCCCCACCACAGCTGGCGCGAGATGCACCAGTCCTGGATATTGCCCAGCCACTGGTTGTAGGTCGTGCTCCAGTTCTCCGGCACGAACTTGATCTCGCCGCTGGCGACTTTTTCCAGCGCCACTTCGGTGATCGACTTGCCCGGATTGAACGTGCCTTCCGGTGCCGGCTTGCTCATGGCGACGAACCATTGGTCCGTCAGCATCGGCTCGATGACGACGCCCGTGCGGTCGCCGCGCGGCACCATCAGTTTATGGGGCTTCACCTGTTCCAGCAGGCCTTGCGCTTCGAGGTCGGCGACGATCTGCTTGCGCGCGGCGAAGCGGTCCAGGCCGCGGTAGGCTGCCGGCGCGTCGTCGACGATTTTGGCGTCCAGGGTCATGATCGACAGCATCGGCAGGTTGTGGCGCTGGCCGACGGCATAGTCGTTGAAGTCGTGCGCCGGCGTGATCTTCACGCAGCCGGTGCCGAAGGCTTTGTCGACGTAGCTGTCGGCGATGACGGGGATCTCGCGGCCCACCAGCGGCAGCTTGAGCATCTTGCCGTGCAGGTGCGTGTAGCGCTCGTCGGTCGGGTCGACGGCGACGGCGACGTCGCCCAGCATCGTTTCCGGACGGGTGGTGGCGACGGTCAGGTGGCCCGAGCCGTCGGCCAGCGGGTACTGGATGTACCACATCGAGCCGTCTTCTTCCTGCGAGTCGACTTCCAGGTCCGACACGGCGGTGCCCAGCACCGGATCCCAGTTCACGAGGCGCTTGCCGCGGTAGATCAGGCCCTGTTCGAACAGGCGCACGAACACTTCCGCGACGATCTTCGTGCGCGGCTCGTCCATCGTGAAGTATTCGCGGTTCCAGTCGGCGGAAGCGCCCAGGCGGCGCATCTGGCCCGTGATGGTGCTGCCCGACTTTTCCTTCCACTCCCAGACTTTCTCGATGAATTTCTCGCGGCCGAGGTCGTGGCGCGAGATCTTCTGGGCGTCCAGCTGGCGCTCGACGACGATCTGGGTCGCGATGCCGGCGTGGTCGGTGCCCGGGACCCAGGCAGTGTTGAAGCCACGCATGCGGTAGTAGCGGGTCAGGCCATCCATCACGGTCTGGTTGAAGGCGTGGCCCATGTGCAGGGTGCCCGTCACGTTCGGCGGAGGCAGCTGGATGCTGAACGACGGCTTGTTCTCATCCATCGTGGCGGCGAAGTAGCCGCGCTGTTCCCATTCCGTGCGCCAGAACTGTTCGATGTCGGCTGGCTCGAAAGACTTTGCTAATTCCATGATGTGGCTTGTATTCGGTATGTTGGAGTTCGGCGAAACGGCCATTATAGATGACGGCCGGTCAACTGCGATGGCGCCGTGCCGGTTTTTGTAGCACGGTCGTTCGGCATATATTTGTTGTATGGAAACATTTTTGGTGGCGAAAGGTAAGTGTGCGTGATATATTTTTGGTCAACTAACGACGGCCGCACAAACGCTCGCCGTTGTCATCCTTTCATTTCGTCGCCCGAGCACACTGCCGATGAGTTCTCCCGCTTCCTCCCGCCGCCTGATCCTGCTCGTCGATGACGACCCGGTCATGCTGGAATTCCTGTCCACCGTAGTGCGCCATGCCGGCCACGACACCATCGAAGCCGCTTCCGCGCCGGAAGCGCTGCAGCGCATCGCCGAACGCGAGGCCGATATCGCGCTGGCCCTGCTGGACATCAGCATGCCCGGCATGTCCGGCCTCGACCTGGCGCGCCGCCTGCGCGACCATACGGGCGTGGCCTTCATGTTCCTGTCCGCCGTCGACGACAGCGAGACGGCGCGCACGGCCGCCACCCATGGCGCCGTCGGCTTCCTCGTCAAGCCGATCGATGCCACGCACCTGCTGCCGGCGCTGGAATCCGCGCTCGCGCGCGCCGACGAGATCCGCCAGTTGCGCCGCACGGAGGTCAACCTGAACGCCGCGCTGGCCGCCGGCCGCGAGACGAGCCTGGCCGTGGGCCTGTTGATGGCGCGCTTCCAGACCGACCGCAACACGGCGTTCGAGGTGCTGCGCGACCACGCGCGCTCGAGCCGGCGCAAGATCAACGAGGTGGCCGAGCAGATGGTGGCGGCGGAAGAGCTGCTCAACAGCCTGCACGGGGCGTTTGCGGCGCGGCTGCGGAGCAAGTAAGCACACCGCGCCGTCGCCCCTGCGCAGGCAGGGGCCCAAGTGTTGCCGGCATTAACGCGACGCGTGCAACATCAGGTCCCTGCCTGCGCAGGGGCGACGGCTCATCCTTCAGCGGCAACCCCCGTCGTCGCAAACCGATCCCGGTACAAGGTCGGCGCGATCCCCATCCGTTTCTGGAACACGCGCCGCATCTGCGCCTCGCCATTGAAGCCGGCCCTTGCCGCCACCGTCTTGAGCGGCAGCCCCACGTCGGCCAGCAGCTGGCGCGCCCGCTCGAAGCGGCAGGCGGCGATGAATTCCTGGGTGCTCAGCCCCACTTCCTGCAGGAACAGGCGGGCGAAGTGGCGCTCGCTCATCATCGCCTTCTGCGCCAGCTGGGCCACGGACAGGCGCTCGTGCAGGTTATCGAGGATCCATTTCTGGATCTCGCGGATGCCGGGCCGCGCCGTGCGTTCGCTCAGCAGGTGGGCGCTGAACTGCGACTGGCCGCCGGGCCGCTTCAGGTACACGACCATGTCGGTGGCCACCTGCAGCGCCAGCTCCTTGCCGAAGTCCTCCTCGACGAGGGCCAGCGCCAGGTCGATGCCCGCCGTCACGCCGGCCGACGTCCACAGGTTCCCGGCACGGACGAAGATGGCGTCGGCATCGACGGCAATGTCCGGATGGTCGCGTTGCAGGCGCTCGGCCACGCTCCAGTGCGTGGTCGCGGCCTTGCCGTCGAGGACGCCGGCGGCGCCCAGGAAGAAGGCGCCCGAGCACAGGGCGGCCAGGCGCGGCAGGCGCGGCGCCGCATGCGCGACCCAGTCGACGATGGCGCCGCCCTCGGCCAGCGCACCGTGGATGTCGCGCGCGCCGACGACGATGGCCGTGTGCGGCAGCGCCAGCGGGTCCAGCGCCTTGGTCGCGTGCAGGCTCATCAGGGTATCGGACGGCACGTGGCCCGTCCGCATGGCGGCGATGCGCACGTCGTAGCCGTCGGGCTTGCCGTCGCGGCGCAGGTGCACGTTGGCGTATTCGAACACGGACATCGGCCCGATCGCTTCCATCGCCTTGAAGCCGGGATACACGACGATGTCGATGGCCGTCGCGGGACGGGGAGAGGTGGTTGCTGCTGACATATCCGGTCATTATCACACCAATTCCAGACACGGAGCGAAGCGCCCCTTGGCCGCGGCCGGGCTTGTGCGGATAATGGCACGATTGCACAACCATCCAGGGGAATTCCATATGAAAACCAAGGCAGCGATTGCGTGGGCAGCGGGTAAGCCGCTGACGATCGAAGAAGTCGAACTCGAAGGCCCGAAGGCGGGCGAGGTGCTGATTGAGGTCAAGGCCACCGGCATCTGCCACACCGATTACTACACGCTGTCCGGCGCCGATCCGGAAGGCATCTTCCCGGCGATCCTGGGCCACGAGGGTGCCGGCGTCGTCGTCGACGTGGGCCCGGGCGTGACGAGCCTGCGCAAGGACGACCACGTGATCCCCCTGTACACGCCGGAATGCCGCCAGTGCAAATTCTGCCTGTCGCAGAAGACCAACCTGTGCCAGGCGATCCGCTCGACGCAGGGCCGCGGCCTGATGCCTGACGCTACGTCCCGCTTTTCGCTGGACGGCAAGCCGATCTACCACTACATGGGCACGTCGACCTTCTCGAACTACATCGTGGTGCCGGAAATCGCCGTGGCGAAGGTGCGCAATGACGCGCCGTTCGACAAGATCTGCTACATCGGCTGCGGCGTCACCACGGGCATCGGCGCCGTGATCTTCACGGCCAAGGTGGAGGCGGGCGCCAACGTGGTCGTGTTCGGCCTGGGCGGCATCGGCCTGAACGTGATCCAGGCGGCCAGGATGGTCGGCGCCGACAAGATCATCGGCGTGGACATCAACCCGGAGCGCGAAGCCATGGCGCGCAAGTTCGGCATGACCCACTTCGTCAATCCGAAGGACGTCGGCAACGTGGTCGACGCGATCGTCCAGCTGACCGACGGCGGCGCCGACTACTCGTTCGAGTGCATCGGCAATACCACCACCATGCGCCAGGCGCTGGAGTGCTGCCACAAGGGCTGGGGCCAGTCGATCATCATCGGCGTGGCGGAAGCGGGCGCGGAAATCTCGACCCGTCCGTTCCAGCTGGTGACGGGCCGCGAATGGAAGGGCTCCGCATTCGGCGGCGCCCGCGGCCGTACCGACGTGCCGAAGATCGTCGACTGGTACATGGAAAACAAGATCAACATCGACGACCTGATCACCCACCACCTGCCGCTCGACCGCATCAACGAAGGCTTCGACCTGATGAAGTCCGGCGAATCGATCCGCTCCGTCGTGGTGTACTGATCCCGCGTTACCGGTCGTCCTGCGCGGCCGGCCGGTCGCTCCACTGCCGCTTGTATGCATGGCGGCAGTCCTTCCCCCGATTTTTCCGCCTGTTCCGCCGATCCGGCAGTTCGTCGCAGCCCGCTGGCCGCGACACCCCCGCACGCCCATGATGGGTCCTGTCCTTACACCACGAACGAAGGAGGAACCCATGGTCCGGCACACATCCGAGGCGCGCCGCAGCGCCGCACCGCTTTCCCGCATCCTCGCCGGCCTGTGCCTGGGCCTGGCGCTGACGGCTGGCGCCCATGCCGCCCGCCAGCCCGGCACGGTGGACAGTTATGCGCTCGTCGGCGCGAACGAGCGCGGCATGACGATCACCGGCGAGGCCGACGACTGGCGCAGGCTGAAGGCAGTGCGCAAGCAGGTGGGCGACCGGGAATTCCTGTGGGTGCGCGAAGGCGGCAAGGCCTGGGTGATCCAGGACGGCGCGACGCTGGCGAAAGTGCATGCGGCCTGGGAGCCGGTGGAGCGCCTGGGCAAGCAGATGGGGGCCTATGGCCAGGAGATGCACCGTCACGGCAAGGCAATGGATGCGCTGGGCAGGGAGATGGACCGCACGGCCGGGACCATGCAGCCCGACGAGCGCCGCATCAAGGACGTCGAACGGCGCATGTCCGCGGTGGGACGCGAGATGGAACAGGTCGGCCGCGGCATGGCCCGGGCCGACGCGGACGAGCGCGCGCGCCTGCAGGCCCGCATGGCCGAACTGCAGGGCGACATGTCCCGGCTCGGCGCCGAGATGGGCGACGCCGCGCAATCGCGGGCCCAGCGCGAGGCGCAACAGTCGATGCGCCAGGTCAGCCTGCGCATGGACGAGGCCAGCAAGCCAATTGACGAGCTCGGCAAACGCATGGATGCGCTGGGCAAGCAGATGGAGCGGGAAAGCGAGCGCGCCGACAAGGCCGTGCGCGCCGTGATCCGCGACGCCATGGCGAGGGGACTGGCAACGCCGGCGCCGCAGGGCTGAGCCATTCTCTTTTCCATGCAAACGGACATGCGGAAACGATGCATGTCCCTTTTGTTTTTTATCGTCCGACAGTGCTCGATTATATGCACGTATTAAATGCAAAACCCTATCCGGGCGTATCCAGAAACGCACACGATTGCACCACCGTCGTGCAAATTCAAAATCGATCTTGTATAATCCGCGCCGGTAATTGAAATTGGCTTTCAATTATTAATAAAAATAGATTAACCACACATCGGAAACTCATGTTCAAGAAAATCGCAGCAGCAGCGGCACTGACCCTGCTGGCATCCTCGTCGTTCGCAGCCGCCCCGACCTCCTACTACGCCGGTATCGACGGCGGTGCCACCAAGATCGACGACCTGGACACCAAGGGCAGCTTCGGCGGCTTCATCGGCTACGGCTTCAACCAGTACTTCGCCATCGAAGCCGGCTACCGCCAGCTGGGCAAGTACGACGTCGAGTTCTTCAACGGCGCCTCGGTCGACCTGAAGGCCAAGCAGACCCACGTGTCGGTGCTGGGCTTCTACCCGCTGAACCCGCAGCTGGACATCTACGGCCGCCTGGGCTGGAACAAGCTGCGCGCCGAAGCGTCGTACGGTAACTACTCGTACGGCGAAGACACTGACAAGGTCCTGTACGGTATCGGCCTGAACTACAACTTCACCCCGGCCATCTCGGGCCGCGCCGAAGTGCAGAAACCGGCAAGCGACACCACCAACTACAGCGTCGGCGTCGTCTTCAAGTTCTAAGCGCCCGATTCCAGGCCCGGATTATCTCGCGATCAGGCGCGCTCGAATCTCCGGATTGCGCGCATTGATCGCCGGATGCCGAATGCGGCATGTATTTCCCGATAAGGAAATAGATGCCGCATTTTTTATTTCCAATTAATTTTTTAATTCGTGATAATTGGATAGATTTAATCGGCAATAAATATTGCCGCGTAATTCGAAGTATGAGAGCATGGCCGCCCGCACCTTGCGTGCTTGACAACCTTTATCCGGAATATCTGCGATGCGCCCAGTCCGCCTAGCACTTCTCCTCGCACTCCTCCCGTCTTTCCTCGGCGCCGCGGCGCCGGCATCCGCCCAGGACGCCGCGGCCGCACCGGCGGCGGCCGAGCGTCCGGCCACGTCGTTCCCGTACACGCCCGGCCTGGATGTGAATGCGATGGACCGCACGGCCGACCCGTGCGTCGACTTCTACCAGTACGCCTGCGGCGGCTGGATGAAGAACAATCCGATCCCGGCCGACCAGGCACGCTGGTCCGTGTACGGCAAGCTGGCCCAGGAAAACCGCCGCTACCTGTGGGGCATCCTGGAAGACCTGTCGCAGCGCCAGGACGGCCGCACTGCGAACCAGCAGAAGATCGGCGACTATTTCGGCGCCTGCATGGACGAGCGCGCCATCGAGGCGCGCGGCGCCGCGCCGCTCAAACCCTATCTCGACCGGATCGCCGCGATCCGCTCGCAGCGCGACCTGCCGCAGGCGCTGGCCGGCCTGCACCTGGCGCTGGCCGACGGCGGCCTGTTCTTCGGTTTCGGGTCGAGCCAGGACTTCGCCGATTCCTCGAAGGTGATCGCGTTCGCCTTCGCCGGCGGCCTGGGCCTGCCGGATCGCGAATCCTACTTCAAGACGGACGCCAAATCGCAGGACGTGCGCGCCAAGTACGTGGCCCACATCGCCAATACCTTCAAGCTGCTGGGCGACGCCCCGGCCCAGGCGCAGAAGAACGCCGCGCGCGTGATGGCGATGGAAACGGCGCTGGCCAAGGCCTCGCTGTCGACCGTCGACAAGCGCGATCCGTACAAACTGTTCCACAAGGTCGATGCCAAGGGCTTGCAGGCGCTGACCCCGGGCTTCGACTGGAATGCCTACCTGGACGGCATCGGCGAGAAAGGGCAGGCCAGCTTCAACGTCACCGAGCCGGCCTTCTTCAAGGCGCTGGCCAGGCTGTGGAAGACGAGCGACATCGAGGCCACCCGCACCTACCTGCGCTGGCACGTGGCGCGCAATATGTCCTCGCGCCTGTCGTCGAACTTCGACAACGAGCACTTCGATTTCTACAGCAAGACCCTGCGCGGCGTGCAGCAGCAGCAACCGCGCTGGAAGCGCTGCGTGGCGCTGGTCGACCAGCAGCTGGGCGAAGCGCTGGGCCAGGAATTCGTGGGCCGCGCGTTCTCGCCGCAGCTGAAGGAAAAGGCGCTGCACATGACGCGTCAGATCGAGGAGGCGATGAAGAAGGACATCGACGAACTCGACTGGATGAGCGCCGAGACCAAGGCCAAGGCCCAGGAAAAGCTGGCCGCCATCGTCAACAAGATCGGCTATCCGGACAAGTGGCGCGATTATTCCAGCTACACGGTCAAGCCGGGCGATTTCGCCGGCAACGTCGAGCGCGGCAACCAGTTCGAGATGCGCCGCGACCTGGCCAAGATCGGCAAGCCGCTCGACCGCAGCGAATGGGGCATGACGCCGCCGACGGTGAACGCCTATTTCAATCCGCAGATGAACGACATCAACTTCCCGGCCGGCGTGCTGCAGCCGCCGCTGTTCGACCCGAAGATGGACGACGCGCCGAACTACGGCAACACGGGCGGCACGATCGGCCACGAACTGACCCACGCCTTCGACGACGAAGGCCGCCAGTTCGACGCCAACGGCAACCTGAAGGACTGGTGGACCAAAAAGGATGCGAAAGCCTTCGAGGAACGCGCCCAGTGCATCGCCGACCAGTACGCCCAGTACACGGTCGTCGACGACATCAAGATCAATAGCAAGCTGACGCTGGGCGAGGACGTCGCCGACCTGGGCGGCCTGATCCTGGGCTGGATGGCGTGGCAGAACGAGATGGCCAGCATGCCGCAAAAGGCGCAGCCGGGCCTGCGCGACGGCCTGACGCCGGAGCAGCGCTTCTTCGTCGGCAATGCGCAGTGGGCCTGTGAAAACGACCGTCCGGAAAACCTGCGCGTGAGCGCACTGACGGATCCGCACTCGCCGGGACGCTACCGCGTGAACGGCCTGGTGGTGAACATGCCGCAGTTCCAGCAGGCGTTCCAGTGCAAGCCGGGGCAGCCGATGGTGAAGGAGAAGGCGAAGCAGTGCAGGGTGTGGTAATTCAGTAAGCGAAACTTAAACCACGTCGTCCCCGCGAAGGGGGCGATAGTGCCGCCGGCACTATCGCCCCCAATTTTGCATGCGGTGCCGAATTGCTCGCAGAAATTGGGTCCCTGCCTGCGCAGGGACGACGTCGATGGGTGTCAGTGGCGATTCATGCGATCGCTTCGCCGCGCCTGCATATGCACGAGGTTCGCCTCGAACGCCCGCATCTCCAGCCCGATCGGCATCAGGTCGAATGCCGCCTGGCGCAGCACCGGGAACAGCTGGGTTTCCTCGTCGCGCATATGCCTGGTGACGGCTTCGATCAGTTCGCGCAGCAGCGGTTCGGCGCGCGCGTCGTCCATCGCCATGCCGCTCAGGGCCGCCAGCACGTCGTCGACGTCCAGGCTTTCTTCTTCCAGGTGCGCGACCAGGTTCGGCGCCACGCGCCGCACGCCGGGATAGAACACGGTTTCCTTCAGCCGCTCCAGGTTGTGGACGGCTTGCACGAGCTGGATGGCGGCTTGTTTCCTGGCATCCTTGCTATGGTCGTTCAAGTAGTGGTCGGCGAGCTTGCGCACCAGGTTGTGGTCGCGCAGCAAACTTTTGACCGGGTGCTCGTCCAGCGACGCGTCCTGCGTCAACCGGCGAGTCGGATCAATGTTCGTGGGCATGGGATTCTCCAGGGAATGTGGCCGGCACATCCGCGATATGCCGCCACGCCATGCTACTCCCAGCGCCGAGGCCGCTTCTGTTAGTTCGGTGACGGAAGTGCCGACCCCGGCCAAAATAGTCCGCCCACATGCAATAAAAAACGCCGCGCATGGCGGCGTTCCCGAGACCGTTGGCTCAGTGCTGCGAGATGCTGCCGCGCCAGCCGCCCGTTTCCTTGCCGCGCGCTTCGAGCATGTCCTTGAATTTCTGCAGGTTGCCGCGCGCTTCCAGGCGGACGGCGCCGAGGGCATCGCCGATCTTTTCCAGCGCGCCTTCCGGCTGGTAATCCATCTGCAGGACCACCCGCGTGACGTTGTCGGCGATCTTGTGGAAGGTCACCACGCCGCCGTTCGGCACGCCCGACGTGCTGCGCCAGGCGATGCGCTCGTCCGGGATCTGCTCGGTGATCTCGACGTCCCATTCCTTGTCTTCGCCGGCGACATTGGCTTTCCAGTGCAGGTGCTTGTCGTCCAGCTGGCGGATTTCTTTGACGCTGGCCATGAACTGTGGGAAGTCTTCGAACTGGGTCCACTGGTTGTACGCGGTACGCACCGGCACGTTTACCTCGATGGCTTCGATGATCCCCGAATCCATGCCGGAGGCCTTGTTCTTGAATTTTTTCGACAGCATCATGCCGCCTACGGCCAGTGCGGCCACGGTCACTACACGATTCAGCATGCTTTTCTCCTGTTGGTCGATCTGCTTTTAAATTACGCCAATTGCCGTTTTCATGTCGCCACTGTGCGTTATTTTCCGCGTTGGAATAGTTTTCTGGACACAAGTGCGGCTGTTGCGATACTGTATAGATAAACAGTAAAATTGCATCCGGGTGCCTGCCGGGCACCGCCCCCGACGGTATAATGGCCAGATGAATCTCCTCGACAACCTGAATCCCGAACAGCTTGCGGCCGTCACGCTGCCGTCCCAGAGTGCCCTGATCCTGGCGGGTGCCGGCTCCGGCAAGACCCGCGTCCTGACGACCCGCATCGCCTGGCTGATCCAGACGGGACAGGTGTCGCCGGCCGGCATCATGGCCGTGACCTTCACCAACAAGGCAGCCAAGGAAATGCTGGCGCGCTTGTCGACGATGCTGCCGATCAATACCCGTGCGATGTGGATCGGCACTTTCCACGGCCTGTGCAACCGCCTGCTGCGCACGCACCACCGCGACGCCGCGCTGCCGGCTTCGTTCCAGATCATGGATTCGCAGGACCAGTTGTCGATGATCAAGCGGATGTTGAAGGCGCTGAACGTCGACACGGAAAAGTTCCCGGCGAAGGACCTGATGTATTTCATCAACAACGCCAAGGACAACGGCCAGCGTGCCCATGACGTGGAAGCCTACGACCACGTGCAGAAGCGCATGGTCGAGCTGTACGAGCAGTACGACCAGCAGTGCCAGCGCGAGGGCGTCGTCGATTTCGCGGAACTGCTGCTGCGCGCCTACGAGCTGCTGCAGCGTAACCACCCGCTGCGCCAGCATTACCAGATGCGCTTCCGCCACATCCTCGTCGACGAGTTCCAGGATACCAATGACCTGCAGTACAACCTCCTGAAGCTGCTGGCCGGCTACAACGAACCGGCCGGCGGCGCCATCTTCGCCGTGGGCGACGACGACCAGAGCATCTATGCCTTCCGCGGCGCCAACGTGGGCAATATGCAGGCCTTCGAGCACGACTTCGAGGTCAAGAACCTGATCAAGCTGGAGCAGAACTACCGCTCGCACGGCCACATCCTCGACAGCGCCAACGTCCTCATCTCCAACAACGCCAAGCGCCTGGGCAAGAACCTGCGCACGGATGCGGGCCAGGGCGAGCAGGTGCGTGTGTACGAAGCCTCGTCCGACCTGGAAGAGGCGCAGTGGATCGTCGACGAAGCCAAGAGCCTGATGGCCGAGGGCATGCCGCGCAGCGAGATCGCCGTGCTGTACCGCTCCAACGCCCAGAGCCGCGTGCTGGAGCACGCGCTGTTCGCGGCCGGCCTGCCGTACACCGTGTACGGCGGCCTGCGCTACTTCCAGCGCGCCGAGGTCAAGCACGCCATCGCCTACCTGCAGCTGATGGACAATCCGCACAATGATTCCGCGTTCCTGCGCGTCGTGAACTTCCCCACGCGCGGCATCGGCGCGCGTTCGCTCGAGCAATTGCAGATGGCGGCCGAAAGCTACGGCGTGTCGCTGTACGCGGCCGTGCCGCACATGACGGGCAAGGCCGGCAGCTCGCTGTCCAATTTCGTCAAGCTGGTCGAGGGCGCGCGCTTCGAGACCCAGCAGCT
Organism: Massilia paldalensis; assembly: GCF_044901715.1. NCBI lineage: Bacteria > Pseudomonadati > Pseudomonadota > Betaproteobacteria > Burkholderiales > Oxalobacteraceae > Massilia > Massilia paldalensis. The sequence continues at coordinate 67,276 of NZ_JBJCIU010000007.1, read as the reverse complement.
GCCGCTGCCGGAAATGGTGCGCGTGGTGCTGGAACGCAGCGGCCTGCTGGCGCACTACGAGAACGAGAAGGAAGGCCAGGAACGCATCGAGAACTTGCAGCAGATGGTCGGCGCCGCCACCCAGTTCGTGCAGGAAGAGGGCTTCGGCGTGAACGCGCCGGCGCACCTGGGCCCGCAGGCGGCCGCCACCAGCGGCGACGCCATCGTGATGGCGGACGGCGTCGAACTGCTGGATGCGGATGCGCCGCTGACCACCGTGATGTCGCCGCTGTCGGCCTTCCTGTCGCATGCCTCGCTGGAGGCGGGCGACGCCCAGGCCCAGGCCGGCCAGGACGCCATGCAATTGATGACCGTGCACTCGGCCAAGGGCCTGGAATTCGACGCCGTGTTCATCACGGGCCTAGAAGAGGGCCTGTTCCCGCACGAGAGCAGCTCGCGCGAGATGGATGGCGTGGACGAGGAACGCCGGCTGATGTACGTGGCGATCACGCGCGCGCGCAAGCGTCTGTACATGAGCTTTACCCAGCAGCGCATGCTGCACGGCCAGACCCGCTTCAATATGAAGTCGCGCTTCTTCGACGAATTGCCGGAAGAAGCGATCAAGTGGCTGACGCCGCGCGTGCAGACCAACTGGTTCGCCGGCCGCAAGTCGACCACCGCCTGGGACGACGCCAATTTCCGCGAGGGCGGCGTCGACAACCAGATCGCCAAGCAGATCACGCAGAAGTCCAGCAATGCCAACGGCACCGGCTGGCGCATCGGCGAGTCGGTCAGCCATGCGCGCTTCGGCGAAGGCGTGATCGTGAATATCGAGGGGGGCGGGACCAATGCGCGCGCCCAGATCAATTTCGGCGCGGCGGGGATGAAGGTGCTGGATCTGTCGGTGGCCAAACTGGAGCGGATTGGCCGGTGAACGGAGATGGTGCGGGCTGAGCACCGGGGTCAGAGTCCAACCTTCAACACCGGACTCTGACCCCTAGGCGGCGACGGGACCTTTGTCGAGCGGCTTGCCGAAGATGGTCGTGTACCCCGCATACATCGCGCACTGCAGCAGCAGCACGAACAGGAAGATCAGCCACATGATCACGGCGCGGCCCACGGCCGCGTCGCCGAAGATCAGGGCGGCCAGGATGCACACGCCGAAGAAGATGGCGAACCACGAGGCCAGCATCACGATGAACGGCCCGGCCGCGCGCAGCACGGCGAAGAAGCTGTAGAAGGTGGCCTTGCCCGGCCCCATGTGCTTCCAGTAGGTCAGCGGCGCCACGAAGCACAGCGTCACCAGCACCACCGTATTGAGCACGAAGGTGCCGAAGATGCGCAGCAGGTGCGACAGCTCGACCTGGGGCGGCGCCTTGCCGGCGGCCGTGGCGGCGGCCATCTGCTGCAGGAATTCCGTCGGGACCGTGAAGCGCATCACCACCATCAGCACCAGCGACACGGCCAGGTAGACCAGGCCGGCCTTGCACAGCGGCGCCAGCACCGGCCGGCGGAAGCCCGTCAGCAGCACTTCCGGCGTGACCCGGTCGCCGTTCTCGATCATCAGGCAGGCGCGCATGAAGGCCATCGAGAACGACGGGATCAGGACGATCGCCAGCACGGGGCCCAGGACCGGCAGGGCGGACATGCCGATGCTGAACACGATGTTGGCGAAAAGCAGGATGGTCAGCGCCAGGGGTTGCTTGCGGAACAGGGCGCTGCCTTGTTTCAGCCATTCCCAGCCGGTGCTTGCGGGCAAGTTGTTCATGCGGTCAGGTCAGGTGCGGGGACAGCGATACGTTCGCGCAACACGCGTTCGAAGTGGGTCGGATCGTGCGGCGTCAGGAGTTCGGCGGCACGCGGTCGATACAGATCGTACAGGCGCGAGACCCAGAAGCGCAATGCCGCCGCGCGCAACATGGGCTGCCAGGCAACACGTTCGCCGTCCGTGAACGGCCGTACGGCGTGGTAGGCGCGTGTCAGGGCCTGCACGCGGGCCGGGTCGAGGCGGCCCGTGTCCAGGTCGATGCACCAGTCGTTGACGGTAACGGCCAGGTCGAACAGCCAGGCATCCCAGCCGGCGAAATAGAAGTCGAAGCAGCCGCTCAGGTGCTCGCCGACGAACATCACGTTATTGCGGAACAAGTCCGCATGCACGGGGCCGCGCGCCAGGTCCGCATAGGTCGTGCCAGCCGCGAATTCGCGCTGGAACGCTAGTTCGGACTGCAGCAGGGCGCCCGTTGCCGCATCCATCGACGGCAGCACCTTGGGAACGGTCTCGATCCACCAGTCCAGGCCGCGCAGGTTCGGCTGGCGCAGGCCGAAGTCCTGGCCGGCCAGGTGCATCCGGGCCAGCATGGTGCCCACCTCGGCGCAGTGCACGGGCTGCGGATCCATCTGCGAGCTGCCTTCGAGCTTGCTGACGATGGCGGCCGGCTTGCCGTGCAGGGCGACGACGAGCTCACCCGCGTCGTTCGGCACGGGCGCCGGCACGGGAATGCCGCGCTCGGCCAGGTGGCGCATCAGCTGCACGTAGAAGGGCAGTTGCTCGAAGTCGAGGTTTTCGAAGATGGTGAGGACGAACTCGCCGCGTTCCGTCGTGAGGAAAAAATTGCTGTTTTCGATGCCGCTCGAAATGCCGTCGAGTGCGAGGGCGCGGCCCAGGGGGAACTGCTTGATCCACTGGGACAGGTCGTCCAGTGTGACCGAAGTAAATACTGCCATCGTGGTAGGAATAGAGGGTCGCTGTCGCGGCCGCGCGCGGCGGCCGCCCGGTTGACGGTTTACTTCACTCCGGACCCGTTCGTGGCGGGCATGGGAGGAGGAGGCGGCACGTCGGCCGGGGTCGGGGTGGCGCTGTCGTTCGTGGCTTTGCGCTTGCCCGAAAAGTCGAATTCGCCCACTTTCCATTGCGGCGCGCGGATCGAGTTGGTCTGCGCGTTGCCTGGCTGGGCATTCGGTTTCATGTAGTAGTGGCTGCCGCCGGCAGTCACTTCGACTTCGGTGACCTGGCCGCCGTCGCGGGTTTCCTTGATCTCGGTGCCGCGTTTCGGCGGGATCGTGGTCGCCGGCACGTCGCTGCCCGGCTCGATGCGGTCGAGCCGCGGCGGCGCCTGGTTCGGCGCGGGCTGGCTGCCGGATTGCTGGGCCGCGGCCATGCCGGCCAGCGAAGCCAGCGACAGCGCGAGGAGGGCGGAACGGGAAATTGGTCGCAGCATGATGGTCACCTTTGTCGTTTAGTTCATTGTAACAAACAGCGCCGCTTCCCTGTGAAAAGTGTCGTTGCATCCCCATCTTGGAAGCAAGGTCATCATGCAGGCGCCAAGCCGGCCGCCGGCGTGCTTTTTGCCTTCCCGATTCTGCGATAATGGCGCACCATCTTGCAGCCACGGCGGCCATCGTTCGCCCCGTGACGGCGCCCCAACCAACAACACGTTTCCTCCATGGACAATACCCTGCTTCTCGTCGACGGTTCCAGCTATCTCTATCGCGCCTTCCACGCGCTGCCCGACCTGCGCAGCCCGGACGGCTACCCGACCGGCGCGATGCACGGCATGGTCAACATGCTGCGCCGCCTGCGCAACGACTTCCCGGCCGCCTACATCGCCTGCGTGTTCGATGCCAAGGGCAAGACCTTCCGCGACCACATGTACCCTGACTACAAGGCCACGCGCGCCTCGATGCCGGAAGACCTGTCCAAGCAGATCGAACCGATCCACGAAGTGGTGCGCCACCTGGGCTGGCCGATCCTGATGGTCGAAGGCGTGGAGGCCGACGACGTGATCGGCACGCTGGCCGTGCAGGCGACGGCGCGCGGCATGAACACGGTCGTCTCGACCGGCGACAAGGACCTGGCCCAGCTCGTCAACGACAAGGTCATGCTGATCAATACGATGAGCAACGAGAAGCTCGACGAGGCTGGCGTGATGGCCAAGTTCGGCGTGCCGCCGAACCGCATCATCGACTACCTGACCCTGATCGGCGACACCGTCGACAACATCCCGGGCGTGTCCAAGTGCGGCCCGAAGACGGCCGTCAAGTGGCTGACGCTGCACGGCTCCCTGGACGGCGTCATCGAGAACGCCGCCTCGATCGGCGGCGCCGTCGGCGCGAACCTGCAGGCCGCCCTGGAATGGCTGCCGAAGGGCCGCGAACTGATCACCGTGAAGACCGACTGCGACCTGGCCGCCCACGTGGTGTCGTTCGAGGAAACCCTGATCGGCCGGCCGGAAGACAAGGAGGCGCTGCGTGCCTTCTTCGAGCGCTACGGCTTCAAGACCATGCTGCGCGACCTGGGCCCGGGCAATGCTGCCAAGTACGGCATGCCGGGCGCGCAGGCTGCCGCGCCGGTGGCGCTGAATTCGCCGGAAGGCGCGGGCGACACGCAGGAAGGCATGCCGATCATCAAGGGCGAGTACGAGACCGTCACGACGATGGAGGCGCTGGAAAAATGGCTGGCCCTGATCGATGCGGCGGCATTGACCTCGGTGGACACCGAGACGACCTCGCTCGACCCCATGACGGCGGAAATGGTCGGCATCTCGCTATCCGTTGAGGCGGGCAAGGGCGCCTACATCCCGCTGGCGCACCGCTATGCCGGCGTGCCCGAGCAGCTCGACCGCGAGATGGTCCTGGAGCGCATGAAGCCGTGGCTGGAAAACCCGGACAAGCCCAAGCTGGGCCAGAACCTCAAGTACGACAGCCACATCTTCGAGAACCACGGCGTCAAGCTGCGCGGCATCGTGCACGACACGCTGCTGCAATCCTACGTGTTCGAATCGCACAAGCCGCACGACATGGACACGATGGCGCTGCGCCACCTGGGCTACACGACGATTCCCTTCGTCGACGTGTGCGGCAAGGGCGTCAACCAGATCTGCTTCGACCAGGTGGAGCTGGGACGCGCGACCGAGTACGCGGCCGAGGATTCGGACATCACGCTGCGCCTGCACCAGAAGATGATCGGCTATGTCGAAGGGGACGAGGGCTTGAACCGTATCTACCGCACGATCGAGCTGCCGACCTCCGTCGTGCTGCAGAAGATCGAGCGCAACGGCGTGCTGATCGACGCCGACCTGCTGGCCGTGCAATCGAACGAGCTGGCCGCGCGCATCATGGAACTGGAGCAGCAGGCGTACGAGATCGCCGGCGGTCCGTTCAACCTCGGTTCGCCGAAGCAGATCGGCGAGATCTTCTTCGGCAAGCTGCAGCTGCCCGTCATCAAGAAGACGGCGACCGGTGCGCCGTCCACGGACGAGGAAGTGCTGCAGAAGCTGGCGGAAGACTATCCGCTGCCGAAGGTGCTGCTGGAGCACCGTGGCCTGTCGAAGCTGAAGTCGACCTACACGGATAAACTGCCGAAGATGGTCAACCCGAAGACGGGCCGCGTGCACACCAACTACGCGCAGGCCGTGGCCATCACGGGCCGCCTCGCGTCGAGCGATCCGAACCTGCAGAACATCCCCGTGCGCAATGCCGAAGGACGCCGCATCCGCGAAGCCTTCGTCGCCGCGCCGGGCAACGTGATCGTGTCGGCCGACTACTCGCAGATCGAGCTGCGCATCATGGCGCACATCTCGGGCGACGAGGCGATGCTGCGCGCCTTCGCCGCGGGCGAGGACATCCACCGCGCCACCGCCGCCGAGATCTTCAACGTGGCCCCCGACGAGGTGCAGAGCGAGCAGCGCCGTTACGCCAAGGTGATCAACTTCGGCCTGATCTACGGCATGTCCGCCTTCGGCCTGGCCCAGAACCTGGGCATCGAGCGCGGCGCCGCCGGCAACTACATCGAGCGCTACTTCCAGCGCTTCGCGGGCGTGAAGCGCTACATGGACGAGACGCGCCTCGCGGCCAAGGAGCGCGGCTACGTCGAGACCGTGTTCGGCCGCCGCCTGTGGCTCCCGGAGATCAATTCGCCGAACGGCCCGCGCCGTGCCGGCGCCGAACGCGCGGCGATCAATGCGCCGATGCAGGGCACGGCCGCCGACCTGATCAAGCTGGCGATGATCGCCGTGCAGGACTGGATCGAACAGGAAAACCTGGGCACGCGCATGGTGATGCAGGTGCACGACGAACTGGTGCTCGAGGTGCCGGAAGGGGAGCTGGAATTGGTGAAGGCGAAGCTGCCGGAGCTGATGGCGGGCGTGGCCACGCTGAAGGTGCCGCTCGTGGCGGAGACGGGCGTGGGACGCAATTGGGAGGAAGCTCACTGAGCCAGCAATGGTGGGCACGTGGTGCCCACCCTACCGGCGCTTGACGTAGGGTGGGCATCACATGCCCACCATGCGCAGTCGAATCAAGCGATCCGGCGCCGCCGTCCCGCCAGCGCCAGCACCGCGACACCACCTACCAGCATGCCGTAGGTCGCCGGTTCCGGCACCGGCGCCGCATGCGATTCCGCCACCGCATAGGCATCCAGTGCCAGATAGCCGTTCACCCACTCGCCCTGCGACGCCGCCGATACCGTCAGCGTGTCGTGCAGCGTGCCGTCCGTGAGGTGGAAGCTCTGCATGAAACGTTCGCCGTCGTTGTAGCCGGGCAGCGATCCGTACAGCTCGGCCAGCGCGTTCGGCCAGGAGGCGCCCGGCTTCTCCGGCGTCGCCCACAGGTCGGCGTCGGCAAAGAAGTTTACCTGGGTGTGCGGCGACAGGATGAAGCGGAAGCTGCGGTTGGCGCTCACGTAGCCGTAGCCGCTGTGGACCGTCAGCAGCACATTGGCCGCATCCGGCTGCGCGTTCGCCTGCATGCTGGCGTAGCCGTTGTCGAAGCCGGTCGTGCCGTAGCGGTCGATGCGCACGCCGTCGATCTCGTTGCCTTCCTGGTCGTAGATGCTGGCATAGGACTGGGTGGCATAGCTGTTCATGCCGATCCAGGGCGTGATGCCGTCGTCCGGCGTCAGGTCGACCAGCTCCCAGCGCAGCTGGCCGACGGAAACACCGGCCAGTTGCTGCGCACCGGCCGTGCCGGCGCTGCCGATGCCGCCGGCGAGGAGGGCGGCCGCCAGGACGTGCTTCACGCTCATCTTCATATTGATGCTCATGTTCTCTCCAGTAGTGGGTGAGACACGCACTCTAGGAGATGGCGCGGACCCGGCTTTATGTGGCATCAATGGACGCGGGGCATGGACGCGCTGCCCACGCCGGCATCAAACGAGCGCTGCTAAAATGGCAAGTCTTCGCGGGATCGCGGAGGCCTCGGCGTCACGACCTTGCATGATTGCACGAGCGCACGCCGGTGAAGGTACAATGCCCGGTTTGCGCCGCTATCCCGGCGTGCCTGCATCACGCATAAGAAGAGGCTTCACATCGACCCGATTCTCATCTCCATCCTGCTGGCCACCGGCCTGGCCGGCGTCGTCAGCATCACGGCCGCCGCGGTGTTCTCGTTTACCCTGCTGTCGAAGGTCGTCGAGCGCATGGTCAGCCTGTCGGTGGGCATCATGCTCTCGACTTCGCTGCTGCACGCGCTGCCGGAAGCGTTCGAGTCGAAGGCCGACCCGCACAAGCTGTTCGCCACGCTGCTGGGCGGCCTGCTGGCCTTCTTCCTGCTGGAGAAGGTGGCGCTCCTGCGCCATTCGCACTGCCACGAGGGCGACGGCCACCGCCACGCCCATGGTCACGACGCGATGCAGGCGGGCAAGGCGGGCTGGATGATCCTGATCGGCGACGGCATGCACAACTTCACGGACGGCATCCTGATCGCGGCGGCGTTTCTCGCCAATCCGGAGCTGGGCATCGTCACGGGCGTGGCCATCATCGCCCACGAGATCCCGCAGGAAATCGGCGACTTCATCGTGCTGCTCAACGCCGGCTTCTCGCGCGTGCGCGCCTATGTGTTCAACCTGCTGTGCAGCCTGCTGGCCGTGGCTGGCGGCCTGCTCGGCTACTACACGCTGGACAAGGCCAGCGACCTGATTCCCTACGTACTGGTGTTCGCGTCCTCGGGCTTCATCTACATCGCCGTGAGCGACCTGATGCCGCAGATGCAGCGCCGCGCCACCGTGCGCGAATCGATTCCGCAGGTGCTCCTGATCGCCGTCGGCGTGGGCGTGGTGTTGCTCCTGACGCATGGGCACTGAGAGCACTGAGACCCGCTGATGCTCGTCAGGCCGGCCTCGCGTGGTTGTTGTGCGACAGGATTGACAAGTTTACTGGTTGCAACCTATGCTGGGGCCGTTACCTGGACGGAGGCAAGCATGGACGGGCTGGTCGATCGAGTGGTTGGGGCATTGCGGCAGAAACCGATGCGTTTCGGTTACGTATTGGCTGTCCTGCTGGTGTCCGTGGTGCTGTTCTCGCTGGCGGACTTCCTGCCGGCGCCGTATGCGATCAGTCGCTGACTGAAAACAGGTGTCGTCCCCGCGCAGGCGGGGACCCAATTTCCTTGACACGCCAAAAATTGGGCCCCTGCCAAGGCGGCCGGCGAGGTCAGGGGCGACGGTCAGGCCGCGCCGGTCTTCACCGGACGCGCCGGGTCTGCGCTCCACTCGCTCCATGAACCCGGATACAGGCTGGCGCCCCGCATGCCGGCCACTTCCAGCGCCAGCAGGTTGTGACAGGCCGTTACGCCCGAGCCGCACTGCATGATGGCATCCTTCGGATCACCGACCGCCGTTTCCCACTCCGTCCGCAGCTGCTCCGGCGTCTTGAAGCGTCCGTCCGCCTGCAGGTTGTCCTTGAAGAAGCGGTTCTTCGCGCCCGGGATGTGGCCGCCGACCGGATCGATGGTCTCGTTCTCGCCGCGGAAACGGTCCGGTGCCCGTGCATCGACGATCGTCCGGCCGCCGTGATCGGCGCGATGTTCCACGTCATGCAGGATGTCGTTCACGTCCACGGTCGTCACGAGTGCGTCGCGTGGCGCGATATTGCCGCGCTCGCGCGGCGGCGACGCTTCCATCACCAGCGGCTGTCCCGCCGCCTGCCAGGACGGCAGGCCGCCATCCAGCACGGCCACGGCCTCGTGGCCGACCCAGCGCAGCATCCACCACAGGCGCGCGGCGAACATGCCACCGTGGGCATCGTAGGCCACGACCTGGCTGTCGTCGTTCACGCCCAGGCCGCGCAGCAGTTCGATGAAGGCTTCCTTTTCCGGCAGCGGGTGGCGGCCGCGGAAGGCGCCGTCGGCGCCGCGCTTGGCGCCCGATAGTTCCGTCTCGACGTCGGCGAAGGCGGCGTGCGGGATGTGGCCGGCGTCGTAGGCGGCGCGGCCGGCGCCGAGGTTGACGAGGTCGTGGCGGCAGTCGACGATCACCCACTTCGGATCGTCGATGTGGGCGGCCAGGGCCGCGGCTTCGATCAGGGTCGTGTACATGCTGGGGTTCTCCTCAGGCTTCGCTGGCGATGGGATCGGTATCCTTGACGACGGCGCCGCGCGCCGTGCGCCTCGTATTGTAGAACGTCGCCGCCATGCCCGAGCACAGGATCACGGCCATGCCCGTCCAGACGTGCCAGTCGAAGCGGTCGTTCCACAAGAACATGCTCCACAGGCTGGAGAACACGATGCCCGTGTACTGCAGGTTGGCGATCACGAGGACCTTGCCGACGCGGTAGGCGCGCGTCATCGCGATCTGCGCCAGCAGGGCGGGAATGCCGATCGCCAGCAGCAGGGCGGCGCCCTTCGGGGTCACGGCGTGGAACGGCGTCGCGACGCCGTTCTCGAACGGCGCGCCGATCAGGCCCGCCACTGCCATCGTCGCGGAAAAATAGAACACCACGCGGTATTCCGGCTCGCCCATCTGGCCCAGCCGGCGCACCTGCATATAGGCCATCGCGGCGACCACCGACGAGCCGATGGCGACCACGCCGCCCAGCCACTGGTTGGTGGCCACGGCCGGCTGCAGCACCAGCGTGACGCCGACGAAGCTCATCGCCACCGCCAACACGAGCGGCCATTCGGGAATGTCCTTGCCCTTCCACCAGCCGGACGCCAGCATCCAGACGGACAGCCAGATCGGCGCCATGTAGTTGAGGGTGACGGCGGTCGCCAGCGGCAGGGCGGAGATGGCGTAGAACCACAGCCACAGCGAGACGACGCCGACGATGCTGCGCCACAGGTGCTCTTTCGGGAAGGCGGTACGGAGGGTCCCGCCCTGTAGGCGGATCGCGGGCAGCAGCAGCAGCGTGCCGATGATCCCGCGGTACATCACGATCTCCGAGGTGGAGAAGAGGGAGGAAGCCAGCTTCACGCCCGCGCCCATGGCTGCGAACATGAAGCTGGCGAACAGCATCCAGAGCGCCGGCATCAGGCTCCCGGCGGAATGTCGCCGAACTTGCCGCGGTACCACTCGTGGAAGTGCTGCATGCCGTCTTCCATCGGCGACTGGTACGGGCCCGCCTCGGTCACGCCGCGTTCCATCAGGATCCTGCGGCCGGCATCCATGCGCAGGGCGATCTCGTCGTCCTCGACGCAGGTCTCCATATAGGCCGCGCGCTCGGCTTCCACGAACTCGCGCTCGAACAGCACGATCTCTTCCGGATAGTAGAACTCGACCACGTTGCGGGTCTTCTGCGGACCCAGGGGCCACAGCGTCGACACCACCAGCACGTTCGGGTACCACTCGACCATGATGTTCGGATACAGCGTCAGCCAGATGGCGCCGTACTTCGGGGCCTGGCCGTTGTTGAACTTCAGGACCGCTTCCTGCCACTTCTTGTACGCCGGCGAGCCGGACTTCTGCAGGCCGCGGTGCACGCCCACGGTCTGGACGCTGTAGTCCGGACCGAATTCCCAGCGCAGGTCGTCGCAGCTGACGAAGTTGCCCAGGCCCGGGTGGAAGGGCTCGACGTGGTAGTCCTCCAGGTAGACCTCGATGAAGGTCTTCCAGTTGTAGTCGCAGTCGTGCACCTCGACGTGGTCGAACATATAGCCCGAGAAGTCCAGGTCCTTCGTCACCGACAGGGTACGCAGCTTGTCCATCACGTCATAGCCGTTCTGTTCGAACAGCAGGCCGTTCCAGCTTTGCAGCGGGGTCGTCGACAGGTTCAGGCAGGGCGTGTCCGCAAAGTGCGGCGCGCCGATCAGCTGGCCCTTCAGGTCATAGGTCCAGCGGTGCAGCGGGCACACGATGTTGTTGCTGTTGCCGCGGCCATTGAACATCAGGGCCTGGCGGTGGCGGCATACGTTGGACATCAGTTCAATGCCTTGCGCGTTGCGCACCAGCATGCGACCTTCGTTCTCCGATTTCAGGGTGGCGAAATCGCCCTTTTCGGGCACCATCAGCTCGTGGCCGACGTAGCGCGGCCCCTTCAGAAACATTTGCTGCATTTCGCGCTGCAGCAGCGCTTCGTCGAAGTAGACATTTACCGGAAGCTGCGCGTGCGAACGCGCCAGCTTGGCGTGGGTAGCCAGATCGGACATCCCAACCCCCCTTTAATCACATTCACCAAAAGAAGAGAAAGAATCCGAGAACCGATATTTTTAAAGAGCGGAATACGGTATTTCGGAGACAGAACCGGAGATTATAGCCCGTAAAGGGTAGGCTAGTCTCGGGCTCGCTCGAGATTGTGGTGCCGGCGCGCGCAAAAATTGTTCGAATAGCATGGTTTGGCGGGGACGCTCGGCGCTTTGCGATAAAATGTGTCCTTGCTTGCAAGCTGAGGGCGTGACGTGCGCCGTCATGCGGGGGTGGGTTGTTTTACAATAAGCGGTTAGACTGGCAGGTGGCGCACCGGTTGCAAGCGTACTGCCATGCCCCCGAATCAATCAAAAACATTATGCCAAAGAAAACAAACGCGGAGAGCACCGACGCGGCTGCGAATCCGCCGGAAAACTTCGAGCAGGCGATGGCCGAACTGGCCCAACTCGTCACCCAGATGGAAGGCGGGCAATTGCCGTTGGAAGCTTCCGTCGCCGCGTATGCGCGCGGTTCCGAACTGGTGCGCTACTGCGCGGCCCAGCTCGAGAAAGTCGAGGCGCAAGTGAAGGTGCTGGAAGGCGAGATGCTCAAGCCCTTCAGCACGGAAGGAGAGGACGAATGAGCGCCTCCCTGCCTTTCGCGGACTGGATGAAGACCGTGCAGGCCGATACCGAGGCGGCGCTCGATCGCTTCCTGCCGGCCGCCACGCAGGAACCGGCCAAGCTGCACGACGCCATGCGCTACACGACGCTGGGCGGCGGCAAGCGCGTGCGTCCGCTGCTGGCGCATGCGAGCGGTGAACTGTTCGGCGCCCCGGCGGACGCGGTCGCGCGCGCCGCCAGCGCCGTCGAGATGATCCACGTGTATTCCCTCGTGCACGACGACATGCCGTGCATGGATGACGACGCCCTGCGCCGCGGCAAGCCGACGGTGCACGTCGCCTACGACGAAGCGACCGCGTTGCTGGTCGGCGACGCGCTGCAGGCGCGCGCCTTCGACGTGCTGGCCGGCGCCACGGACGTGCCGCCGGCGCGCCTGGTGACGATGCTGCGCCTGCTGGCCGAAGCGGCCGGTTCGGCCGGCATGTGCGGCGGCCAGGCGATCGACCTGGACAGCGTGGGCGTCGCGCTGACGCTGGAACAGCTCGAGCGCATGCACCAGCTCAAGACGGGCGCCATGCTGCGCGTGTCGGTGCTGCTGGGCGCCCTGGCGGGCAGCGACCTGGGTCCGGCCCAGCTGGAAGCCCTGGACGCCTACGCGAAAGCCATCGGCCTCGCGTTCCAGGTCGTCGACGACGTGCTCGACGCCACCGAGGACTCGGCCACGCTGGGCAAGACGGCGGGCAAGGACGCGGCGGCGAACAAGCCGACCTATGTGTCGATCCTGGGCCTGGAGCCCTCGAAGGCACTGGCGGAACAACTGCGGCGGCAAGCGCACGAAGCGCTGGCCCCGTTCGGAGAACAAGCACTGCGGCTGCGCGAACTGGCCGACCTGATCGTGCAGCGGAAGGCATAAATGAACCTGCTAGAGACCATCAACGACCCCGCCGACCTGCGCAAGCTGCCGCGTACCCAGCTCACCCCGCTGGCCCACGAATTGCGCAGCTACCTGCTCGACTCGGTATCCAAGACCGGCGGCCACCTGTCGTCCAACCTCGGCACCGTCGAGCTGACGATCGCGCTGCACTACGTGTTCGACACCCCGTACGACCGCATCGTCTGGGACGTCGGCCACCAGACCTACTCGCACAAGATCCTCACGGGCCGGCGCGAGCGCATGCCCACGCTGCGCCAGCACAACGGCCTGTCGGGCTTCCCCAAGCGCGACGAGAGCGAGTACGACACCTTCGGCACCGCGCACTCGTCGACCTCGATCTCGGCGGCGCTGGGCATGGCGCAGGCGGCCCGGATCAAGGGCGAGAAACGCAAGGCCATCGCCGTCATCGGCGACGGCTCCATGACCGCCGGCATGGCCTTCGAGGCCCTGAACAATGCGGGCGTCGAGGAGGATTGCGACCTGCTCGTGGTCCTGAACGACAACGACATGTCCATTTCGCCGCCAGTGGGAGCGCTGAACCGCTACCTGGCGCGCCTGATGTCGGGCCAGTTCTACGCGGCCGCCAAGAACGTCGGCAAGTCGATGCTGCCGGCCCCGATGCTGGAACTGGCGAAGAAGCTGGAAGAACACGCGAAGGGCATGGTGGTCCCGGCCACGATGTTCGAGGAATTCGGCTTCAACTACATCGGCCCGATCGACGGCCACGACCTCGATTCGCTGATCCCGACACTGGAAAACATCAAGAAGCTCAAGGGCCCGCAATTCCTGCACGTGGTCACCAAGAAGGGCCAGGGCTACAAGCTGGCCGAGGCCGAGCCGATCCTGTACCACGGCACCGGCAAGTTCAACCCGAGCGAAGGCATCAAGCCGGCCAAGGCGTCCAAGATCACCTACACCGAGGTGTTCGGCAACTGGCTGTGCGACATGGCCGCCGCCGACAAGCGCCTGGTCGGCATCACGCCGGCGATGCGCGAGGGTTCCGGCATGGTGCGCTTCCACCAGGAATACCCGGAGCGCTACTTCGACGTCGGCATCGCCGAGCAGCACTCGGTGACCTTCGGCGCCGGCCTCGCCACCGAGGGCATGAAGCCGGTCGTGGCGATCTATTCGACTTTCCTGCAGCGCGGCTACGACCAGCTGATCCACGACGTGGCCCTGCAGAACCTGGACGTGACCTTCGCGCTGGACCGCGCCGGCATCGTGGGTGCCGACGGCGCCACCCATGCGGGCAACTACGACCTGGCCTACCTGCGCTGCATCCCGAACATGGTCGTGATGGCGCCGTCGGACGAGAACGAGTGCCGCACCATGCTGACCACGGCCTTCCACTACCCGGGCCCGGCCGCCGTGCGCTACCCGCGCGGCGCCGGCGTCGGCGCGGCCCTGGAGACGGCGCTGAACACCGTGGACATCGGCAAGGGCGTCGTCAAGCGCGAAGGCAAGGGCGTCGCGATCCTCGCCTTCGGTTCGATGGTGGCGCCGAGCCTGGCCGCCGCCGGCGAGCTGGACGCCACCGTGGCCGACATGCGTTTCGTGAAGCCGCTGGACGTGGAACTGGTCAAGCGCCTGGCGCAGGAGCACGACTACCTGGTCACGGTGGAAGAGGGCTGCACGATGGGCGGCGCCGGTTCGGCCGTGGCCGAGGCGCTGGCCGCGGAAGGCATCGCCAAGCCCCTGCTGATCTTGGGCCTGCCGGACCGCTTCATCGACCATGGCGACCCGGCGCTGCTGCTGGCCTCCGTGGGCCTGGACGCGGCGGGCATCGCCAAGTCGATCCGCGAGCGCTTCGGCATCAAGGGTGCACGGCTGGTGGTGAACAATACCTGACGCAAACCCAGGCGCAACCTTCCGGACGTCGACGCCAACGATGCTCTCGCCAGCCCTGTTCGAGTCGGTCTTCAACAGCTCCCCGAGCGGCAACTACCTGTTGTCGCCGACGCCGGAAGCGATCATCCTCGCGGTCAACGACACCTTCCTGAAGGCGTCGGCCCGCACCCGCGAGGAGCTGGTCGGCACCAGCCTGTTCGTGGCCTTCCCGGGCAATCCCGACGATGCCGAGGACACGGGCGAAACCGATCTGCGGCGTTCGCTCGCGCACGTCCTCGCGACCGGCGAGACGCATACGCTGCCGGCCTGCCGCTATCCCATTCCCGTGACGCTGCCCAGCGGCGAGGTCGTCTTCGAGGAGCGCTTCTGGGATGCGACCAGCACGCCGATCGTCGGCAGCGACGGCCGCATCGAATGCATCCTGCACACCAACAAGGACGTCACGGAGCAGGTGCGCTCGACCGGGGCGCTGCGCGAGAGCGAAGGCCGCTTGCGCGCGCTGACGGAAGCCACGACCGACGTCATCTACCGCATGAGCCCCGACTGGAGCCAGCTGCGCGCGCTCGAAGGGCGCGGCTTCCTGCGCGACACCCTCGACCCCAACCATTTCTGGCTGGACGACTACATCCCGGCCGAGGACCAGGGTGCGCTGCACGCCGCCATCGCCAGGGCGATCCGCGAGAAAGCGATGTTCGAGCTCGAGCACCGCGTGCGCCGCATCGACGGCGGCCATGGCTGGACGCTGTCGCGCGCCGTGCCCATGCTGGACAAGGACGGCGAGATCAAGGAGTGGATCGGCACCGCCAGCGACATCACGGAACGCAAGCTGGCCGAGGAAAAGCTGAAGGAGTCGGACCGCCGCAAGGACGAATTCCTGGCGATGCTCGCGCACGAGCTGCGCAACCCGTTGGCGCCGATCGGCGCGGCGGCGCAGCTGCTGCAGCGCGCCCAGCTCGACGAAGCGATGGTGCGCAAGACCAGCCGCATCGTCGGCCGCCAGGTGGCCCACATGACGGGCCTGATCGACGACCTGCTGGACGTGTCGCGCGTCACGCGCGGCCTGGTGGAGCTGGAATGCGACACGCTCGACGTGCGCGACGTCATCGCCGACGCGGTCGAGCAGGCGACGCCGCTGGTGCAGGCGCGGCGCCAGCGCCTGTCGGTGCAGGTGCCGCAGCAGGCCGCCTTCCTGCAGGGCGACGGCAAGCGCCTGGTGCAGGTCATCGCGAACATCCTCAACAACGCCGCCAAGTACACGCAGGAAGGCGGTGACATCGCCCTCTACGCCGCCGTGAACGACGGCGAGGTGGCGATCGCGGTGCGCGACAACGGCATCGGCATGGCGCCGGAGCTGGTGGCGCGCGCCTTCGACCTGTTCGCGCAGGCCGAGCGCACGTCGGACCGCACCTCGGGCGGCCTGGGCCTGGGCCTGGCGCTGGTCCGTAGCCTGGTCGAGCTGCATGGCGGCCGGGTGGCGTGCGACAGCGCGGGCATCGGCAAGGGCAGCCGCTTCACGGTGACCCTGCCGTGCCTGCCGGCGGCGCCGCAGGACACGGGCGGGCCGGGCACGGACGGCGCCGCGGCGCACGGCGGCGGCACGCGCATCATGGTGGTCGACGACAACGTCGATGCGGCCGCCACGCTGGCCATGCTGCTGGAAGCGTCCGGCCACGAGGTCAGCATCGAGCACGACCCGTACCGCGCGCTGGAGCATGCGCGCGCCGACCGTCCCGCGGTGTGCCTGCTCGACATCGGCCTGCCGGGCATGGACGGCATCGAGCTGGCGCGGCGCCTGCGCGCCCAGCCCGCGACGCAGGACGCCATGCTGGTCGCCATCACCGGGTACGGCCAGGACAGCGACCGCCAGCGTGCGCTGGACGCCGGCTTCGACCATTACCTCGTCAAGCCGGTCGACCTCGATGTCCTGTACCGCCTGCTGGCGAAGAAGTAGGGTGGCACATGGTGCCCGTCCTGCGTGTCACGCGCGGGCCTGTCCGGGCACGTGCAGCGAGCGCGCCAGCAGGTGCCCCGCCAGCCAGCCGCCGGCCAGGCCGCCCAGGTGGGCCGCGTTGTCCGTGTGCGGATACAGGAAGCCCGCCGTCAGGTTGAACAGCAGGAAGGGCAGGATCGAGCCGCGCAGGTCGGCCACGACGGTCGGCGGCACGCCGCTGTTCTCGCGCCGGATGAAGGCGAGCAGGCCGCCGATGATGCCGAAGATGGCGCCCGAGGCGCCCACGCTGTTGGTGTGCGGGTTCCACAGCACGCTGGCCATGCTGCCCGCCAGGCCGGCCAGCAGGTAGAGGCAGGCGAAGCGCAGGCTGCCGAAGATCCGTTCGACCAGGCGGCCGACCTGCCACAGCGCGAACATGTTGAACGCCAGGTGCAGCAGGCCGCCGTGCAGGAACATCGACGTGAACAGGCGCCAGGGCTGGCCGTGCAGCGTCAGGCGGCCCACGTTCGACCCCCACTCGACCAGCTGGAACGAACGCAGCATCGCGTCCACCTGCGAGCCCCAGCCCATCACCGTGCGCATGCTGAATGCGCCGGGACCGTGGCGCTGCAGCCACATCAGGAAGAAGATGCCGATGTTCGCCGCCAGCAGGCCCCAGATCACGGGCGTGGACGGGCTCCAGTAGTCGATGCGGTCGTGGAAGACGGCGCGCTCCTGGTAGGCGACCTCGAATTCCGGCGTCCAGCGTGCCGGCAGCCGCTTGGCGATGGCCTTCGCCGTGTCCGCATCGGCCGCGCTGAAGCCCACTTCCCGCATGCCGTCCACCGTGAGCATGTCGAACAGCACGTCCGGCCCTTCGGTGCGCACGTTGACGACGTCGACCATGCGCACGCGCTGCTCGGCGCGCGCCGGGAAACGGAACGAGCGGTGGCTGCTGCCGCGCAGGACGAGGAAGTCGGGCTCGATGACGAGCTGGCCCGGCCCCTGGAACAGGAAGGGGTTCGAGGGCCAGTTCTGGCTGCCGCGGTAGAAACGGACGTCGAAGACGTCGCTGTCCGTCCCTCCCATCAGCCGCGCTTGCGCTCGTGCTGCCACAGCACGTCGCTGCCGCCCGCGAAGCGGTTCAGCACGCGCGCCAGCACGAACATCAGGTCGGACAGGCGGTTCACGTACTGGCGCGGCTGCGGGTTGATCGTCTCGCCGGCGGAGAGGGCGACGATGCTGCGCTCGGCGCGCCGGCACACGGTGCGGCACACGTGGGCGAGCGAGGCGGCGCGCGAACCGGCCGGCAGGATGAATTCCTTCAGCACCGGCAGGTCGGCGTTGTAGTGCTCGACGAGGCCGTCCAGGCGCGCGACGTGGTCGTCCTTGATCATCTGGTAGCCGGGAATGCAGAGCTCGCCACCGAGGTCGAACAGGTCGTGCTGGATCGAGACGAGTTGTTCGCGCATGGCCGCCGGCATGTCCTCACACAGCAGCAGGCCGACGAAGGAATTGAGCTCGTCGACGTCGCCGAGGGCGTGGATGCGCAGGCTGTCCTTGCCGGTGCGGCTGCCGTCGCCCAGGCCGGTGGTGCCGTCGTCGCCCGTGCGGGTCGAGATCTTCGAGAGTCGATTACCCATGGTTGTACCTGCCTTACGAAAAAAGATAGGCGGAGGATACGCCAAATCGATGCAATTGTGCTTACAATCGGCGCATGGTTCCCTCGATTTCAGTCGATCCCGCGCGCCGCCGCCAGGTGGCCCATGCCTTGAGCGCCGTGCTGCCCGAACGGGCCATCCTGCTCGATCCGGAAGACACCCGTCCCTACGAATGCGACGGCCTGGCCGCCTATCGCCAGATGCCGATGATCGTCACGCTGCCGGACAGCGAGGCGCAGGTGCTGGCGATCCTGCGCGTATGCCGCGAGCTGCAGGTGCCGATCGTGCCGCGCGGCGCCGGTACGGGCCTGTCCGGCGGCGCCCAGCCGCTGGCCGATGGCGTCGTGATCTCCACCGCGCGCCTGAACCGCATCGTGCGCGTGGAACCGTATGCCCGCACGGCCACCGTGCAGCCGGGCGTGCGCAACCTCGCGATCTCCGAGGCGGCCGCGCCGTTCGACCTGTACTACGCCCCCGATCCCTCGTCCCAGATCGCCTGCACGATCGGCGGCAACGTCGCCGAGAATTCAGGCGGCGTGCACTGCCTGAAATACGGCCTCACCGTGCACAACGTGCTGCGCGTGCGCGTGTGCACCATCGACGGCGACGTCGTCGAGCTGGGCGGCGAAGCGCTCGATGCGCCGGGCCTGGACCTGCTGGCCGTGTTCATCGGCTCCGAAGGCATGCTCGGCATCGTCACCGAGGTCACCGTCAGGCTGGTGCCCAAGCCGGCGCTGGCCCAGGTCATCATGGCCTCGTTCGACGACGTCGCGGCCGGCGGCGACGCCGTGGCCAGCGTGATCGCGGCGGGCATCATCCCGGCCGGCCTGGAGATGATGGACCGCACGTCCTCGCGCATGGTGGAACCGTTCGTGAAGGCCGGTTACGACCTCGAGGCGGCGGCGATCCTGCTGTGCGAGGCCGACGGCACGGCGCTGGAAGTGGCCGAGGAAATCGAGCGCATGGCGACCGTGCTGCGCGCGGCTGGCGCCAGCGCCATCACCGTGTCCCAGGACGAGGGCGAGCGCCAGCGCTTCTGGTCCGGCCGCAAGAACGCCTTTCCGGCCGCCGGCCGCATCTCGCCGGACTACTACTGCATGGACGGCACCATCCCGCGCAAGCACCTGGCCCACGTGCTGGAGCGCATCGCGCAGATGGAGACGACCTACGGCCTGCGCTGCGCCAACGTGTTCCACGCCGGCGACGGCAATATGCACCCCCTGATCCTGTTCGACGCCAACCAGCCGGGCGAATTCGACCGCGCGGAAGCCTTCGGCGCCGCCATCCTGGCGCTGTGCGTGGAAGTGGGCGGCACCATCACCGGAGAACATGGTGTGGGCGTGGAAAAGATCGACTCCATGTGCGTGCAGTTCTCGCACAAGGAACTGGAAGCCTTCTTCGCCGTCAAGCGCGCCTTCGACCCGCCCATGCTGCTGAACCCGAACAAGGCGATTCCGACGCCGCACCGCTGCGCGGAACTGGGACGCATGCACGTCCACGGCGGGGCGCTGCCGTTCGCGCACCTGCCGCGCTTCTGAACAGATAAAAATGATGGAGACACCATGGTTGAACACTTCCGGGAGCAGGTGCTCGCGGCGGTGCGGGAGCGCCGCCTGCTGCGCATCCGCGGCGGCGGCAGCAAGGACTGGTACGGCGGCCCGCTCGACGGCGAGATCCTCGACACGCGCGCGCATGCGGGCATCGTCGACTACGAACCCACCGAACTGGTGATCACGGCGCGCTGCGGCACGCCCCTGGCCGAGGTCGAGGCGGCGCTCGCCGAGCGCGGCCAGATGCTCGCCTTCGAGCCCCCGCACTTCGGCGCGCACGCGACCATCGGCGGCGCCGTGGCCAGCGGCCTGTCCGGCCCGCGCCGCGCCAATGCGGGCGCCGTGCGCGATTTCGTGCTGGGCGCGCAGCTGCTGGATGGCAAGGGCGACGTATTGAACTTCGGCGGCCGCGTGATGAAGAACGTGGCCGGCTACGACGTCGCGCGCCTGCTGGCGGGCTCGCTCGGCACGCTGGGCGTGCTGCTGGAAGTGTCGGTAAAGGTCTTGCCGCGCACGGTGGCCGAGACCACGCTGCGCTTCGCCATGGACGAGGCCCGGGCTCTCCGCATGCTGAACGAATGGGGCGGCCGGCCCTTGCCGATATCGGCCAGCTGCTGGCACGAGGGCAGGCTGGCGCTGCGCCTGTCCGGCGCGCGCGCCGCCGTCGACGATGCGCGGCGCACGCTGGGTGGCGAGGTTGTGCCGGATTGCGCGCCGTTCTGGGCCAGCCTGCGCGAGCAGCGCCACGCCTTCTTCGACGGCGACCTGCCCGTGTGGCGCCTGTCGCTGCCGTCCACCGCCGCCGCGCTCGACCTCGGTCCCCAGTTGATCGAGTGGGGCGGGGCGCAGCGCTGGCTGCGCGCACCGGGCGACGCCGCCACGGCAGGGCGGATCCGCAGCGCGGCCGTTGCCGCGGGCGGCCATGCGACGCTGTTCCGCGGCGGCGACAAGGCCGTGGGCGTGTTCCAGCCGCTGGCGCCCGCCGTCGCCCGCATCCACGAACGCCTGAAGGCCGGGTTCGACCCGGCCGGCATCTTCGATCGCGCAAGGATGGCCTGACATGCAAACCAATCTCGCCGACTTCATCAAGAACACGCCCGACGGCATCGAGGCGGACGCGATCCTGCGCGCCTGCGTGCACTGCGGCTTCTGCACCGCCACCTGCCCGACCTACCAACTGCTGGGCGACGAGCTGGATGGGCCGCGCGGCAGGATCTACCTGATCAAGCAGGTGCTGGAAGGGGCGGCGCCCACGCGCAAGACCCAGCTGCACCTGGACCGTTGCCTTACCTGCCGCAATTGCGAAACGACGTGTCCTTCGGGCGTGCGCTACGGGCGCCTGGTGGACATCGGCCGCAAGGTGGTCGAGGCGCGCGTGCCCCGTCCCGCGGGCGAACGCATCAAGCGCGCGACGCTGAAGGAATTCCTGCCGCGCACCAGCCTGTTCAAGCCCGCGTTCCGCGCCGGTCAGCTGGCGCGGCCCGTGCTGCCGGCAACCTTGCGCGGCAAGCTGCAGCCGGCGCCCGCCGCCGGCCACTGGCCCACGCGCGCGCATCCGCGCAAGATGCTGGTACTGGAAGGTTGCGTGCAGCCGGCGATGGCACCGAACGTGAACGCCGCCACGGCGCGCGTGCTCGATGCGCTGGGCGTGCAATTGCTGGTGGCGCCGCGTGCCGGCTGCTGCGGCGCCGTGCGCTTCCACATGAACGACCAGGACGGCGGCCTGGCCGACATGCGCCGCAACGTCGATGCCTGGTGGCCGTACGTGGAGCAGGGCATCGAGGCGATCGTGATGACGGCGTCCGGCTGCGGCGTCACGGTCAAGGACTACGGCCACCTACTGGCCCGCGACCCGGCCTATGCGGACAAGGCCGCGCGCATCGCCGCGCTGACGAAGGACCTGTCCGAGATCGTGTGCGATTTCGAAGGCGAGATCGCCGCGCGCCTGGCCGGCCGCATCCACGAGCGCGTCGCCTTCCACCCGCCGTGCACGCTGCAGCACGGGCAGCGCATCCGCGGCAAGGTCGAGGGCGTGCTGCGCGCGGCCGGCGTCGACGTCGTGCTGTGCGCGGAAAGCCACCTCTGCTGCGGCTCGGCCGGCACGTATTCCGTGCTGCATCCGGAACTGGCGCAGCAGCTGCGCGACCGCAAACTGGCCAACCTGGAAGCGACGGGGGCGAGGGAAATCGTGTCGGCCAATGTCGGGTGCATCGGGCATCTGCAGTCGGGAACGGCGACGCCCGTGTCGCACTGGATCGAGCTGGTGGACAGGGCAATGGCGGGCGTACCGGCCTGAGGACGGCACCGGCGCGAAAACCGGCACCGTGGTAGCATCGGCGCCCGGATTTTTGCAATTGGAGGCTTCCGTGAGTTTCGTGTTTCGGCTGATTTCCCAGGACGAGGATGCGGCGCCGTCGGTCGCGTTCCAGGACAGCATCAGCCCCGGCTACGTGCCCTTGTGGGAAGAGGTCGGGGTCTACGATGCGCTGTACAACAGCGACGGCCGCGAGGCGCGCGAGATTTCGCGTGCGATCGCCTACGGCGTGGACAAGCTGGTCGACGACGAGTCGCTGGGCCGGCTGCTGCCCCGTTCCTGCAGGCTGGAGGAGGCCATTCGCTTCCTCGAGAACGTGCACCGCGGGTGCACGATTCACTCGTCGGCGCGGGTCGAGACCCGCTAGCCCGCTCCCCGTCGCCAATACGCCGTCGCCCTGCGAAGGCAGGCGCCCAATTTCTGCATGCGCTACCACGGCCTCGACAAAATTGGACCCCCGCCTTCGCGGGGGCGACGGTCAAGTCACCTGATCATTTCTGCTTCATGAGTAAATCCACCACGACCCTCACCGGCGAAACCGTCTCGCGTCCACGCATCGAACAACTGCTGGCCGACGACCGACTGATCGTATTCGAGGAGTGCGACCTGTCTGGCACCGACCTGTCGCGCCTGGACCTGCAGGACTGCAGCTTCCGCAACTGCGCGCTCGCCGAAGCGTCGTTCTATGCGGCGAAACTGGGCCGCACGCGCTGGCAGCGCTGCCGCGGCGGCCATGCCGATTTCGAATCGGCCGACCTGGTCGATGCCCGCTTCGACGCCTGCGACCTGAACAACGCCAGCTGGCGCCGCGCCAAGCTCGCTTCCGCGACCTACCGCGGCTGCAAGCTGACGGGATCCCAATTCGAGGAAGTCGGCCAGCTGGGCCTCACGTTCGAGGATTGCCTGCTCGTCGGCGCCGACTTGCGCCGCATGTCCTTCCGCAAGGCGACGTTGACCGGCCTGGATTTCTCGGAGGCGGATGTGTCCGGCTGCGACTTCCGCGACGCCGTGTTCGAGAATGCCAGTCTGCGCGATGCCCACATCAAGGACACGCGGTTCGACGGCGCCGACCTGCGCGGGGCGGATCTCGGCGGCCTGAAGCTGTCCAACGCGAAGCAGTTCCTGGGAGCGACCATCTCGCCGCGCCAGGCCGCCGAGCTGGTACGTACGCTGGGTCTGCAGGTTGCCTGAAGCGCGTCGCATGATGAGTTCGCTGTAGTAATATTACACTCCCATAACATGGCCGGATCTCCAGCAATCCGGCAAAACAGGAGTGAGACAGATGCGTATCCGACTGCTTGCCGTGGCTGCGGTGTTTACAAGTTACATGGCAGCTTCCGCCGCCTGGGCACAACAGGTGGTCGCCAGCGCGACGTCCCCGAACGGCGCCCTGGCCGTGGAAGTGCAACTCGACCCGATGGGCAAACTCGGTTACGACGTCAAGCGCAAGGGCAAGGAAGTCATCGGGCTGTCGCGCCTGGGCTTCAACCTCGCGAATGCCCACAAACTGGACGGCGGCTTCAGCGTGCGCGACAGCCGCACCAGCGAGCATGACGACACCTGGGAACAACCGTGGGGCGAGCGCCGCTACGTGCGCAACCACTACCGCGAGCTGCGCGTCGAGGTCGAGCAGAAGAACCGCGACAAGCGCGGCCTCGTCGTCGTCTTCCGCATCTACGACGACGGCGTCGGCTTCCGCTACGAATTCCCGTCGCAGCCGCAACTGAAGGACGTCGAGATCACCGACGAGCTGACCGAATTCGTCGTCGCCCAGCCGGCCACGGCCTGGTGGATCCCGGCCGGCGAACTGCCCGGCCTGGAAGAGCTGGTGCAGAAGGCCCCGCTGAAGGAAATCGGTACCGCCAATACGCCGCTGACCGTGCGCCTGGACGACGGCACCCATATCGCCTTCCACGAAGCGGCGCTGGTCGACTACGCGTCGATGTGGCTGCGCAAGGTCGAAGGACAGAAGCTGCGCGCCCAGCTGGTGCCGTCGTCCACCGGCCCCGCCGTCGTGCGTCACGGCGCCTTCACGACGCCATGGCGCACGATGCGCATCGCCGACGACGCGGCCGGCCTGTACATGTCGGACCTGGAACTCAACCTGAACGAGCCGAACAAGCTGGGCGACGTCTCGTGGGTCAAGCCGTCGAAGTTCGTCGGCGTGTGGTGGGGCATGCACCTGCAGCAGACGACCTGGAACGCGGGACCGAAGCACGGCGCCACCACCGACAACACGAAGAAATACATCGACTTCGCCGCCCAGAACGGTTTCCGCGGCGTGCTGGTCGAAGGCTGGAACCAGGGCTGGGAAAGCGACTGGGGCCACGGCGGCGCCGACTTCAGCTTCACGAAGCCGTATCCGGACTTCGACCTGCCGGCCTTGTCCGCGTATGCGCAGCAGAAGGGCGTGCGCCTGATCGGCCACCACGAGACGGGCGGCAACCTGGTTGCCTACGAAAAGCAGATGGACGCAGCGTATAAACTGTATGCGAAGTACGGCGTGGACAGCGTCAAGTCGGGCTATGTGCACGAGGCGGGCACGATGCTGTTCCCTGGTGCAGACGGCAGGCCACACTACGGCAACTACGATTCGCAGGAAGGCGTGCGCCATTTCCTGAAGGCCGTGACGGAGGCGGCGCGCTACAAGATCGCCGTCGACACGCACGAGCCCATCAAGGACACTGGCCTGCGCAGGACGTATCCGAACTGGCTGTCGCGCGAAGGCGCGCGCGGCGTCGAATACAACGCCTGGGGCAATCCGCCGAACCCCGTCGACCACGAGGCCAAGCTGGTGTTCACGCGCATGCTGAGCGGCCCGATGGACTACACGCCAGGCGTCCTGAGCCTCGTCGGCGCGGACAACAAGGTGTTCAATTCGACGCAGGCCAAGCAGCTCGCCAACTTCGTCGTGATCTATTCGCCCATCGTGATGGCGGCCGACATCCCGGAAAACTACGCCAAGTACCCGAAGGCGTTCAAGTTCATCAAGGACGTGCCGACCGACTGGGCCGACACGCGCGTGATCAACGGTGCCGTGGGCGAGTACGTGACGATGGCGCGCAAGGACCGCAAGTCCGACGGCTGGTACGTGGGCGCCGTCACCGACGGCAACGCACGCACGCTGCCGCTGCCGCTGTCCTTCCTCGACAAGGATAAACAGTACGTGGCCGAGATCTACCGCGACGGCGATGCCGCCGACTACCGCAACGCGCACCGCTTCGACCTCGTCGTCGAGACGAAGACCGTGACGGCCAAGGACACCCTGCAGCTGAAGCTGGCGCCGGGCGGCGGGCAGGCGATCCGGATCGTGCCGAAGAAATGAGCATGGCGGTGACGATTCGATAGTGTTGCGTTGTCCGTTCCATGGCACCATCACGGGTTTCAGCTACCGGGAGGGCAGCCATGGGCGGCATCGCATCGGCACCGTTACGTCTTTCTTCGATCTTTCTCGCCGGCGCGCTGGCCTGCCTGGCAGGACCGGCGGCGTCGGCCCCGATGCACTGCGCGGCCGCCGCGACGCCGGTGGAAAAGGCGATGTGCGCCAGTCCCGCCCTCGTCGCGGCCGACCGCAAGATGGCTGCCGCCTTCGCGCAGCGCCTCGCACAATGTCCGGAGTCCGAGCGCGAACAACTGCGCCAGACCCAGAAGTTCTGGCTGCGCGACCGTAACGCCTGCTCCAATCTCCTGTCCGACGACGATCCGCAGGCCGTCGCCCGCTGCGCCGCGGACCGCATGGACGAGCGCATCGCGCAGCTGGGGCGGATCGGCGCCGCGTGCAAGCTGGATGCGGTGGCGGAAGAGTACCGCTATGTGGATACGGACTATCTCGCGGCCCATGCCGGGGCCTACGAGGACAGGGAAGTGTCGGCCTGGGGAGACATGCGCCTGACCACGTGCGACGCGCGTTCGTCCGACTTGACGGGAATGCTGGAGTCCGAGGCCGGCAAGTCCGGCTTCCCGGTGCGCTTCAAGGCCCTGTCGGCCTTGCAGCGCGAGTGGCTGTGCGCCCGGAATCCCGCTTCGCACTGGACGGGGACCGTGCGCAGGGAAGGGGGAACGACGTTTCTGTACCTGCGCGACCTGCTGGGCGAGCCGCTGTGATTACAGCGCCTTCTCGATATCGTCCGCGATCTCTTCCGGCTTCGTGGTCGGCGCATAGCGGTGCAGCACGCGCCCGTCGCGCCCGACGAGAAACTTGGTGAAGTTCCACTTGATGGCCTCGGTGCCGAGCACGCCCGGGGCGCTTTCCTTCAGGTGCTTCCACAGCGGATGCGCGGCGTCGCCGTTGACGTCGACCTTGGCGAACATGGGGAAGCTCACCCCGTAGTTCTTTTCGCAGAAGGCGCCGATCTGGGCTTCGTCGCCCGGTTCCTGGTGGCCGAACTGGTTGCAGGGGAAGCCCAGGATTTCCAGGCCGCGCGCGTGCAGTTCGCGGTAGACCTTTTCCAGGCCCTCGTATTGCGGCGTGAAGCCGCATTTGCTGGCCGTGTTCACGACCAGCAGCACCTTGCCGCGGTACTGGGCCAGGTCCACCGGCTTGCGGTCGAGGGAGGTGGCCTGGAAATCGAATACGTTCATCGTCGTCTCCTGCTTCGAGTTGATTCAAAGGCAAGAGTGTACGGCAAAGGTTCGCGGCTGAACACCGGGGTCAGAGCCCTTCGAAAGCAACACCGGGCTCTGACCCCTCCCGCCATCCCATCAAACGATACCCAGGTGCTCGGTGCCGGCCGAGAAATCGCGGTTCTTCGCGTGCTTGCTGTTGAGCTTGATGTTCAGGCGCAGGTCGTTGACGGAGTCGGCGTTGCGCAGCGCGTCCTCGTAGCTGATCTTGTCCGCCTCGTACAGGTCGAACAGCGCCTGGTCGAAGGTCTGCATGCCGAGTTCGCGCGACTTCTTCATGATCTCCTTGATCTCGTGGACTTCGCCCTTGAAGATCAGGTCGGAGATGAGCGGGGAGTTCAGCAGGATCTCGATGGCGACGACGCGGCCCTTGGCTTCCTTCCTGGGGATCAGGCGCTGCGACACGAGGCCCTTCAGGTTCAGCGACAGGTCCATCAACAGCTGCTGGCGCCGCTCTTCCGGGAAGAAGTTGATGATGCGGTCCAGCGCCTGGTTGGCGCTGTTGGCGTGAAGCGTGGCCAGGCACAGGTGGCCCGTCTCGGCGAAGGCGATCGCGTGTTCCATCGTCTCGCGGTCGCGGATCTCGCCGATCTGGATCACGTCCGGCGCCTGGCGCAGGGAGTTCTTCAGCGCGGCCTCGAAGCTGTCCGTGTCGACGCCCACCTCGCGCTGCGTGATCACGCAGTTGCGGTGCGGGTGCACGAATTCGACGGGGTCCTCGATCGTGATGATGTGGCCGTAGCTGTTGTCGTTGCGGTAGCCGACCATCGCGGCCAGCGTCGTCGACTTGCCCGAGCCCGTGGCGCCGACCATGATGACGAGGCCGCGCTTGGTCATGACGACGTCCTTCAGCACGTCCGGCAATTCCAGGTCCTCGAACTTCGGGATCGTGGTGGTGATCACGCGCAGCACCATGCCCACGGCGCCCATCTGCATGAAGGCGGAGACGCGGAAGCGTCCCAGGTCGCCGGGGCTGATGGCGAAGTTGGCTTCCTTGGTCAGCTCGAAGCCGGCCGCCTGCTTGTCGTTCATGATGGCGCGCGCCAGGTCGGCAGTGTGCGAGGCGGACAGCGCCTGGCTCGACACGGGCGTCATGCGGCCGTCGATCTTGATCGCGGGCGGGAAGCCGGACGTGATGAACAGGTCCGAGCCGCCCTTCGCCACCATCAGGCGCAGCAGGTCGAACATGAATTTGGCGGCCTGGTCGCGTTCCATGGCAGTCCTTAACCCGGGAAGTTCTCGGGGATCTTGGCGGCGGCGCGTGCGGCCGCCGAGGAGATCACGTTGCGGCGCACGAGGTCCGTCAGGTTCTGGTCCAGCGTCTGCATGCCCACGTTGGAGCCGGTCTGGATCGCCGAATACATCTGCGCGATCTTCGCTTCGCGGATCAGGTTGCGGATCGCCGGGGTGCCGATCATGATCTCGTGGGCGGCCACGCGGCCGGAGCCGTCCTTGGTCTTGAGCAGCGTCTGCGAGATCACGGCCTGCAGCGACTCCGACAGCATCGCGCGCACCATTTCCTTTTCCTCGGCCGGGAACACGTCGACGATGCGGTCGATGGTCTTGGCGGCGGACGAGGTGTGCAGCGTGCCGAACACCAGGTGGCCCGTCTCGGCCGCGGACAGCGCCAGGCGGATCGTCTCCAGGTCGCGCAGCTCGCCGACCAGGATCGCGTCCGGGTCCTCGCGCAGGGCCGAGCGCAGCGCGTTGTTGAACGACAGCGTGTGCGGGCCCACCTCGCGCTGGTTGATCAGGCACTTCTTCGATTCGTGCACGAACTCGATCGGGTCCTCGATGGTGAGGATGTGGCCGTACTCGTTCTCGTTCAGGTGGTTGACCATCGCGGCCAGCGTCGTCGACTTGCCGGAGCCGGTGGGGCCCGTCACCAGCACGAGGCCGCGCGGCTTGAGCGCCAGCTCGCCGAAGATCTTCGGCGCGTTCAGTTCTTCCAGCGACAGGATCTTGGACGGGATCGTGCGCATGACGGCGGACGCGCCCCGTTCCTGGTTGTAGGCGTTGACGCGGAAGCGGGCCAGGCCGGGGATCGCGAACGAGAAGTCGCACTCCAGCATCTCCTCGTACTGCTTGCGCTGGCCGTCGTTCATGATGTCATAGATCATGCCGTGCACGTCCTTGTGCTCCAGCGGCGGCAGGTTGATGCGGCGCACGTCGCCATGCACGCGGATCATCGGCGGCAGGCCGGCCGACAGGTGCAGGTCCGAGGCCTTGTTCTTGACCGAGAAAGCGAGGAGTTCCGAAATGTCCATTAGCCTATAATCCTTGTGCCCTTGCGTGGCCTGTCCGGCGAGAGTGCGTGTAACCGAAAAATATTTCCTACAGAAAACCATTATGTCCACAATCGCCGCCAACTTGCAAGCTGTCGAAGCGACAATCGAGGCCGCCTGCCAGGCCGCCGGCAGGGCGCGTTCGACGGTGCGGCTGCTGGCCGTCTCGAAGACCTTCCCAGCGGAAGCGGTACTCGAGGCGCTCGCCACGGGCCAGCGCGCCTTCGGCGAAAACTATGTGCAGGAAGGCGTCGACAAGATCGCCGCTGTCGCAAAAGCGCGACCGGACCTGGTGCTCGAATGGCATTTCATCGGTCCGATCCAGAGCAACAAGACGCGCCCCATCGCCGCGAACTTCGACTGGGTGCACACGGTCGACCGCCTCAAGATCGCCCAGCGCCTGTCGGAACAGCGCCCGCCCGAGCGCGGCCCGCTCGATATCTGCCTGCAGGTGAATATCAGCGGCGAGGCGAGCAAGAGCGGCGTGCGTGCCGACGAACTCCTCGCGCTGGCGCGGGACGTGGTCGCGCTGCCCAACCTGCGCCTGCGCGGCCTGATGGCGATCCCGGAGCCGCAGGCCGACCCGGCGCTGCAGCGCGCGCCGTTCGCGCGCCTGCGCGCGCTGGCCGGTGAACTCGCGGCCGCCGGCATTCCCGTCGACACGCTGTCGATGGGCATGTCGGGCGACATGGGCGCGGCCATCATGGAAGGCGCGACCATCGTGCGCGTGGGCAGCGCCATCTTCGGCGCGCGCCATTACGAATGACATCAGCGGAATGACATCAGCGAACAGGAGCAGCATGAAGATCAGTTTCATCGGCGGCGGCAACATGGCCACCGCCCTCATCGCGGGCCTCGTCGGCGCCGTCGCGCAGGCACAGGACATCCACGTGGTCGATCCGGACCCGGAAGCGCTGGAGCGCTTGCGCGCGGGCTATGGCGTGACGACGGCGCCGGACATCGGCGCCGGGGTCGCGGCGAGCGACGTGATCGTGCTCGCGGTGAAGCCGCAGCAGATGCGCGACGTCGCGCTCCACTTGCAGTCGCAGCTCGGCAACCGCCCGCTGCTGCTGTCGATCGCCGCCGGCATCCGCGGCGCCGACCTGTCGCGCTGGCTGAACGGCTACGGCGCCATCGTGCGCACGATGCCGAACACGCCGGCGCTGATCGGCCAGGGCATCACGGGCATGGTCGCGATGGCCGGCGTGAGCGCGGCCCAGAAGGAAGCCGCCGACAGCGTCATGCGCGCCGTCGGCCAGACCGTGTGGCTGGACGAGGAAAGCCTGATCGATCCGGTGACGGCGGTGTCGGGCAGCGGCCCGGCCTACGTGTTCTACTTCCTCGAGGCGATGCAGCAGGCGGCCGTCGAGATGGGCCTGTCGGCCGAGCAGGGCAAGGCGCTGGCGCTCGCCACGTTCACGGGCGCGGCCCAGCTGGCGGCGCAGTCCGACGACAGCGTGGAAGTGCTGCGCCAGCGCGTCACGTCGAAGGGCGGGACGACGCATGCCGCCATCACGAGCATGGAAGGGGCGGGCGTCAAGGAGGCGATCGTCGCGGCCATGAAGGCGGCGGCGGCGCGGGGGAAGGAGTTGGGCGAGGAATTGGGTAAGGCCAACTGAAGCGTTGGCTTTAAGACCGTCGTCCCTGCGCAGGCAGGGACCCAATGTAGCGCTGACGCTACTTGAAACTGGGTCCCTGCCTGCGCAGGGACGACGTCGTTTGGGACCGCGCGTTTGCGTCTAGCGCCGGAACTGCCGCACGACACCCAGCACGTTGCGCGCCATGCTCATGCCCGTCATGACGGTGCCGGCGAGCGCGGCGATGGTCTTGCGGCGCGCGAGCATCACGCCCAGCATGGCGGCGGCCGAGGCCAGCACCGCCTTCTTGTGGCCGACGACGAAGCCGGCCACCGGATGGCCAAGGGCGTTCGACGGGCGCAGCGCCAGCACGGCATCGGCCAGTTCGGCGCGCTCCTCGGCGCAGCGGGAGATCAGTTCCAGGCGGCGTTCGGCGAGCGATGGCTTATTCATGGGCGGCTCCCGGCACGGAGGCGGCATTGACTGCGGCGTTGGCTTCGGCATGCGCCTCGGCATCGCGGATGGCCGCGGCCTGGCGCACGTAGTCGACGTCCTTGCGCAGTTCGGCCAGCGTGGCTGCCAGCAGCGGCGGCTTCGCGTTCAGGGACGAGCGCACCTTCAGCAGCATCAGCAGGGCGATGACGACGAACAGGATCGCCATGCCGGCCGTGGCCTGCAGCGGGTACGTATCCCAGAACAGCAGGATCACGAAGAAGGCGCCCAGCATGAAGCCGGCGGCCAGCAGGAACACGGCGAGGATGGCCAGGGCGACGTGGCCCAGCATGCGGCGCGCGTCTTCCTGGAACTCGACCGCGGCCAGTTCGAGGCGCGTGCCGACCATGGTGGCCAGCGTCGAGGCGGCGCGGCCTGCGGCCGCGAAGATCGCCATTATTTACGGGCGATCAGCATGCCGAGCACGACACCGATCGCGGTGCCCAGGCCGACCGCTTTCCACGGATTTTCCTTGACGTATTCGTCGGTGGCCTTGGCGGCGACCTTGGTCTTCTCGACCACGGCTTCTTCCAGGTGGATGATGTTTTCCTTGGCGGAGACCAGGGTACGCTCGAACTTGGCCTTGGCCGCCTTGAACTCCTCGCCCGTCAGGTGGCCGCTGTGGCGCAGCCAGGCTTCGGCGTCCTGGACGACGTTCTTCAGGTCGGACAGCAGCTGGTCGCGCGCGCCGGTCTGGGTCGGGATTTTTTCCATCATGGGTGGGCCTCTCTGTTGGCTATGGTTTATTGGACAATATTATCCTAAAGCATAGTCTAGCGCGACACCGAAGAATAGTGCGGCACCCAACCAATTGTTATGGCGGAAGGCCTTGAAGCACAGCATGCGGTCACGGCCGCGGATCAGCGTGTAGTGGTAGAGCGCCATCGCCGCCGCCACGGCCACGCCGGCCACGAACCACCAGCGCAGGCCCAGCATCCAGCCGCAGGCGAGGTCGATGCCCAGCGCCGCCGCGTAGCACAGCATGATGGCGGCCACGTCGTAGCGACCGAACGTGATGGCGGACGTGCGGATGCCGATCTTGAGGTCGTCGTCGCGGTCGACCATCGCATATTCCGTGTCGTAGGCGACCGACCAGAACACGTTCGCCACCAGCAGCCACCAGGCGACTGCGGGAACGTGGCCTTGCACGGCCGCGAAGGCCATCGGGATGCCGAAGCCGAACGCGATGCCGAGGTAGGCCTGGGGAATCGCGAAGAAGCGCTTGAAGTAGGGGTAGCTGCCGGCGACGATCACGGCCACCACGGACAGCTGCTTGGTCAGCGCGTTCAGCGGCAGGATCAGCAGGAAGGAGACGATGGCCAGCACGGCCGCCACCATCAGCGCTTCCCAGCCCTTGATCTTGCCGCTGGTGAGCGGGCGGTCGACGGTGCGCTTGACGTGGCGGTCGAAGTCGCGGTCGGCGTAGTCGTTGATCGCGCAGCCGGCCGAGCGCATCAGCGCCGTGCCGAGCACGAAGATGGCGAGGATCAGGGGATCGGGATGGCCGCCTGACGCCATCCACAAGGCCCACAGCGTGGGCCACAACAGCAGCAGGATGCCGATGGGCTTGTCGGCCCGGACGAGGCGGAAGTACAGCGCCAGCTTGTTCATGGAGGAATTCGGATTGAGAATCTGCAAATCCGAATTGTAGCGTGTGCCGGGCGTAACTCAGCCGATACGTCGCCCCTGCGCAGGCAGGGGCCCAATTTCGCCAGCACGGCCACGACGGCAAATTAGGCCCCTGCCTGCGCAGGGGCGACGGGGGTTTACTCAGGCCGCAGCTTGCAGCTGCACCATCTCCACCCCGGGCAGATGGCACTCCGCTACCGCATTGACCACCGCATCGATGGCCGCGCGCCGCGTGAAGCTCTTGCGCCAGACGATCACCACGCGGCGCGACGGCGCCGGTTCCTGGAAGGGGACGAAGGTCAGCATGCCGTTCGGGTCCTTCATGTCCGGCACCGAGGCGCGCGGCAGGACCGTCAGGCCGATGCCGCTCGCGACCATGTGGCGGATCGTCTCGAGCGACGAGCCTTCGAAGGTGCGCTGCATGCCGTTGCCGGGGTTCGACGAGAAGCGTGCCATTTCCGGGCACACTTCCAGCACCTGGTCGCGGAAGCAGTGGCCCGTGCCCAGCAGCAGCATGGTTTCGCTCTTGAGGTCCTCGGCCGAGATGTCCTTGCGCTTGGCCCAGGCGTGGTCCTTGGGCATGGCCACGACGAAGGGCTCGTCGTACAGGGCCTGCACGGCCATGCCGTGTTCCGGCAGCGGCAGGGCCATGATGGCGGCGTCCAGCTCGCCCTGGCGCAGCAGGTCCAGCAGCTTGACCGTGAAATTCTCCTGCAGCACGAGCGGCATCTGCGGCACGTTCTCGATCAGGTTCTTCACGAGCGGCGGCAGCAGGTAGGGGCCGACGGTATAGATGACGCCCAGGCGCAGGGGGCCGGACAGCGG
This sequence comes from Massilia paldalensis, assembly GCF_044901715.1. Classification (NCBI taxonomy): domain Bacteria; kingdom Pseudomonadati; phylum Pseudomonadota; class Betaproteobacteria; order Burkholderiales; family Oxalobacteraceae; genus Massilia; species Massilia paldalensis. Next base: position 33,674 of record NZ_JBJCIU010000007.1, on the reverse strand, counting down.
GTCCTTGTTCTGCTTGGCCAGCTCCTTGATGGCGGCCGTCTGTTCCAGCACGCGCTCGGCCTGGGCCACGATCTGGGCGCCCAGCGGCGTCACGGAGACTTCCGAGCCGCCGCGCTCGAACAGGGTCACGCCCAGCTCGTCCTCCAGCTTCTTGATAGCGACGGACAGCGTGGGCTGGGCAACGAAACAGGCCTCCGCCGCGTGCCCGAAATGGCGTGCGCGGGCGACGGCGACGATGTACTTCAGTTCGGTCAGGGTCATGGTCGAATCAGGGATGCGAGCCGTGTCTCGATGAACACGTTTGCCGCAGATTTAGGCAGATGCATACTATTTTACCGTCAAAGCTGCCGATATAATGGACTGGCCTGGCAATATTGCCATGTGTTAACAGAGAATCCACGATGTCCTCGACCTTCGGCCCGGAACAAGCCCAGGCTTACATGCACAAGCTGCTGGCCGTCATGCACCAGCAGGGCGGCTCCGACCTGTTCATCTCGGCCGACTTCCCGCCCAGCATGAAGCACCAGGGCGCGATGAAGCCATTGAGTAACCAGCGCCTCACGGGCGAGGTCACGCGCGCCTTGGCGCTGGCCCTGATGAACGAACGCCAGCGCACCGAGTTCGAGACCGAGATGGAATGCAATTTCGCCATCTCGCTGCCGGGCGTGTGCCGCTTCCGCGTCAACGTCTTCGTGCAGCAGCAGAGCGTGGGCATGGTGGTGCGCACGATCGCCTCCGAGATCCCGACCTTCGAGAAGCTCGACCTGCCCGAGGTATTGAAGGACGTCGTGATGACTAAGCGCGGCCTCGTGCTGGTTGTGGGCGGCACCGGCTCCGGCAAGTCGACCACGCTGGCGGCGATGATCGACTACCGCAACAGCCATTCCGCCGGCCACATCATCACGGTCGAGGACCCGGTCGAATACGTCCACAAGAACAAGCATTGCCTCGTCACGCACCGCGAGGTCGGCGTCGACACGCTGTCCTGGCACAACGCGCTGAAGAACACGCTGCGCCAGGCGCCGGACGTGATCCTGATCGGCGAGATCCGCGACACGGAGACGATGGAACACGCGATCGCGTTCGCCGAGACGGGCCACCTGTGCCTGGGCACGCTGCACGCGAACAATGCCAACCAGACGATGGACCGCATCGTCAACTTCTTCCCCGAGGAGCGCCGCCCGCAGCTGCTGATGGACCTGTCCTCGAACCTGCGCGCCATCGTCTCGCAGCGCCTGGTGCGCACCGAGGACGGCAAGGGCCGCAAGGCGGCCATCGAGATCCTGCTGAACACGCCGACCATCGGCGAGATGATCCTGAAAGGGAACTTCCACAGCATCAAGGAGATCATGCAGAAGTCGCGCGAACTCGGCATGTGCACGTTCGACCAGGCTCTGTACGACCTCTACAACGCGGGCTTCATCAGCTACGACGAGGCGATCCGCAACGCCGATTCCGCCAACGGCCTGCGCCTGCAGATCAAGCTGTCGGGCGAACGCCAGGCACCCGGCGAAGGCGCCGCCAAGCCGGCCGAGCTGTCGATGCTGATGGACGAATCGGACGACGACGCACCGAAAGCAAGTTGACCGTATAAAAGCCACCGTCGTCCCTGCGAAGGCAGGGACCCAATTTCAGCGCGCCGAAGCCACGCCGCGCGAGCCGCCACGACACCAACCATGCCCACTTTCGAACAAAAAATCACCACCCGCGCCGACCTCCCGGCCCGCATCGCCCAACTCCCGCAACCCGTCGTGCTGACCAACGGCGTGTTCGACATCCTGCACCGCGGCCACGTCACCTACCTCGCGCAGGCGCGCGCACTGGGCGCCTCGCTCGTCGTCGCCGTCAACACGGACGCGTCCGTGAAACGCCTGGGCAAGGGCGACGACCGCCCGCTGAACACGCTGGCGGACCGCATGGCCGTGCTGGCCGCGCTGGAGTCGGTGAGCCTGGTCGTCGAGTTCGACGAGGACACGGCGTTGGAAGTGGTGCGCGAAGCGCGCCCCGGCATCTACGCCAAGGGCGGCGACTACGTCATGGACCAGATCCCGGAAGGGAAGGAAGTGATCGCCCAGGGCGGCAAGGCCGTCGCGATCGATTTCGAGCACGACCGCTCGACCACCAGGCTGGTCGCCAAGATCCGCCAGTTCGGCGGCTGAGCGCCGCGGAACCGCGCGGCGCAAGCAAGGTCGAACGGGGGCGCCCCGTCGAACAGGGGCGAAAGGATGCCGCATGAAGCTGCTGCCCGTGCCGTTCGCCGCATTCCTTGCCGCCGCCCTGGCTGCCTGCCAGTCATGGCAGGCGAGCGCGCCCGCGCAACAGCATCCGCCGCCGCACCGCGGCGCCGGCGCCAGTGCCGGATCGAGCGGCACGGCCGGATCGGCGACGGCGTCCGGCGACGGGGAGCCAGCCGCCATGGGCGACCACCACCCGATGTGCACGCTCAACCAGCGGCTCGAGCGTGCGCGCACGCCGGAAGAACGCCAGAGCATCCTGGCCGAGGCCATGCCGGGCATGCTGCCGGAAGAGCGCGAGCAGCACCTCCTGATGATGCAGCGCGAGTGCCAATGAGCGGGCGTCAGCCGCCGCCCGCGTAGCCGTTCTGGCGCCACGCTTCGTAGACGACCACGGCGACCGTGTTCGACAGGTTCAGGCTGCGGTTCCCCGGCATCATCGGCAGGCGGATGCGCTGCGCCGGCGGGAACGATTCGCGCAGCGCCGGGTCGAGCCCGCGCGATTCGGCGCCGAACACGAACACGTCGCCCGGCTGGAAGGCGACGTCGGCGAACGGGGCCGAGCCGTGCGTCGTCATCGCGAACATGCGGCGCGTGTCCGGCTTGGCGTCGGCCAGGAACGCCTCCCAGTTCTTGTGCACCTTCATGGTCGCGTAATCGTGGTAATCGAGGCCGGCGCGGCGCATCTTCGCATCGTCGAGCGGAAAGCCGAGCGGTTCGATCAGGTGCAGCTGGGCGCCCGTGTTGGCGCACAGGCGGATGACGTTGCCCGTGTTGGGCGGGATTTCTGGTTCGACCAGGACTACGTGAAACAAAACATTCTCCTTTGATGCCGCGTGATGGCGGGCATGGGATGCCCACCCTACAAATGAGGTGGCGTGCGGGCGACGACCAGGTTCGTCACGCGCGCCGCGCCGAAGCGCTTGAGCGTCGCCGCCAGTTCGCCCAGCGTATGGCCGCTCGTCATGACGTCGTCGACGAGCGCGACGTGCCGGCCCGCCACAAGGTCCGGGTCCGTCACGGCGAACGCGCCGCGCACGTTGCGTCCGCGCTGGGCCGGCGCGACGCCGGACTGCGCGACCGTTTCCAGCGTGCGCGCCGCCAGCCGCGGATGCAATGCTACCCCGAGCGCGCCGGCCAGCGGACGCGCGATTTCCAGCGCCTGGTTGAAGCCGCGCTCGGCCAGCCGGCCCGCGCCCAGCGGCACGGGACACAGCAGGTCCGGCAGGGCCAGGTCCGGACGGGCCAGCACGGCATCCCTCAGCATGCGCGCGAACCACGGCGCGAGCGCGAGGCGGGCGCCGAATTTCAGCTGCAGCACGAGCTGGTCGAGCGGGGGCGCATAGTCGGCGGCGGCCACGGTGGCGTCGAAGGCGGGGGCGTCCGACAAACACGCCCCACACACCACGTCGTCCCGGCGCAGGCCAGGACCCAATGCTGCATGCGCCACCGGCAACGCCGGATTCGATCCCGGCCCGCGCCGGGAGTCGTTTCCGGCAATGCCGGGAACGACGATGAGGCGCTTGTTTTCCGCGTCCGGTTCCGGCAGCGGATTCGCACAGCGCGCGCAGCGTACCCGCGGCAACACGTACGCCGCCTGGCATCCCGCGCACACGACCCCGTCGCAGCCGCCTCCGCACAAGGCGCACACCGACGGCAGCAGCGCGTTCAGCAGCGCCCGCGGCCAGCGGCGCCGGTGCACGGAGGCGGGCAGGGACGATCGGTCGCTCATCGGCTGGCTCATTGGTCGGCCCGTCGGCTTAATTACTGACAACCATGTACACTGCCGCCATTATCCCATTTGACAGCAGTTGACCATGGTTTCGCCCCAAGCCTCTTCCAAATTGAGCGCGCCCATCGACCTGATGCGCGTGCGCCAGATGTTTAACGATCCGGCCCGGACCGCCCGCTCGGACTTCCTGCGCCGCGAGGTCGCCAGCCGCATGTTCGACCGGCTCGCGCTCGTGAAGACGGCGCCGCGCCAGGTGCTCGACGCCGGCTGCGGCAGCGGCGCCGACATCGCCCAGCTGCAGAAGATGTATCCGGCGGCCCAGGTGCTGGGGCTCGACTCGGCGCCGGCCGTGCTGGCGGAAGCGGCGCGCGCCACCCAGGCGCCCCGTTCGCTGCTCAGCCGCCTGCTGCCGGCCAAGGCCGGCATCGACTTCGTCTGCGGCGACTTCGGCCAGCTGCCGTTCGCGACGAATTCGCTCGACCTGGTCTGGTCGAACCTGGCGCTGCACTGGCATCCGCAGCCGGACCGCGTGTTCGCCGAATGGCGCCGCGCGCTGCGCGTGGAGGGCCTGCTGATGTTCTCGACCTTCGGGCCAGACACCTTCCGCGAGCTGCGCAGCGCGTTCGCGGCGATGGATGCGGCGCCGCACACGCTGCCCTTCGTCGACATGCACGATTTCGGCGACCAGCTGGTCGAGGTCGGTTTCACTACGCCCGTCATGGACATGGAACAGATCACCGTCACCTACGACACGGCGGCGGCGCTGCTGGCCGACGTGCGCGCCTTCGGCGGCAATCCGCTCGACACGCGCGGCCGCGGCCTGGCCGGACGGGCGGCCTGGCAGCGGATGCTGGACGCGCTGGAAGCGCAGCGCCGTCCGGACGGCAAGCTCGGCCTGACCTTCGAGGTGATCTACGGCCACGCGTTCCGGCCCGCGCCCAAGACAACGGCGGCGGGAGAGGCCATCGTACGCTTCCAGCCGCGTACCCCCCCAAAAGCGCCGTGATGCCGCGGAGATTTTCCTTGAATAAAAATTAGCCATTTCAGTATAATCAATGACACTTTTTTCACGCGGAGTCGTAAAAAAGCACAAAAAATAGGCAGCTCCAGCAGCTTGCAGTCAACCTATTGCAGCAACATCAAGTCAGCAAAAAAGCCGTCGCCAGCCCCCGGTCGCACGTGAGAACCGGATGGCGAAGGAGATAAGGATTTCGGAGCGGCAGCAGTTCGTTCATGGAATTGCCGACCGTTTAAGAAAATTCACTTTTTTTGGGTGGTTGGGGACAACATGACTTATGCAAAGCGATTGAAAGCGTCGGTGGCAGTGCTCGCGTCCTCGGTCGCGGTGCCGGTGCTGGCGGCGGATCCCGTCGTCACCGGACGGCCGCTGGAGCACCAGCTGAACATGCAGGCGCCCGTCACGGGCATCGGCGCCTACATCTACAGCCTGCATAACTGGATGATGATCGTCTGCCTGGTCATCTTCATCGGCGTGTTCGGGGTCATGTTCTACTCGGTGTTCAAGCACCGCAAATCCCTGGGCCACAAGCCCGCCACCTTCCACGAATCCACCGCCGTCGAAATCGCCTGGACCGTCGTCCCGTTCCTGATCGTGATCGGCATGGCGCTGCCCGCCACCCACGCCGTGGTGGCGATGAAGGACACGTCGAATCCCGACCTCACCATCAAGGTCACGGGCATGCAGTGGAAATGGGGCTACGACTACCTGAAGGGGGAGGGAGAGGGCATTTCCTTCCTGTCGAACCTGGCCACCCCGCGCACCCAGGTCGGCGAGCCCGGCATCGCGCCGACCGTCGCCCGTACCGAGAACTACCTCCTCGAAGTCGACAATCCCGTTGTCGTCCCCGTCAACAAGAAGGTGCGCCTGGTGCTGACGGCCAACGACGTGATCCACTCCTGGACCATCCCCGCCTTCGCCGTCAAGCAGGATGCGATTCCCGGCTTCGTGCGCGACACCTGGTTCCGCGCCGAGCAGATCGGTACCTACCGCGGCAACTGCGTCGAGCTGTGCGGCAAGGAGCACGCCTTCATGCCAATCGTCGTGAAGGTCGTCTCGGCCGAGGAGTACTCGACCTGGGTCGCCGGCGAGAAGAAGAAGATGGCGGCGCTGGCCGACGACCCGAACAAGGTCTGGACCATCGACGAACTCAAGACCAGGGGCGAGAAGGTCTACACGACCAATTGCGTGGCCTGCCACCAGGCCAGCGGCCAGGGCGTGCCGAACGCCTTCGCCTCGCTGGTCGGCTCGCCCGTCGTGACGGGGCCGAAGGCGGAACAGATCGCCGTCCTCCTGCACGGCAAGCACAGCGGCAAGTACCCGAGCGCGATGCCGCCGTGGCCGCAGCTGTCGGACACCGACATCGCCTCGGTGATCACCTACACACGCAACAACTGGACGAACAAGGCCGAGGAGAATATCGTACAACCGGCCGACGTCCTCGCCGCGCGCGGAAAATAAGCAGCCACGAGATAACGTAACGTCGTTCCCGCGCAGGCGGGAACCCAAGTACAACGGATTCACGGAGACGGGGCCGACAGCCGCATCGGCGGCCCACGAAGCAGTCCAGCTCGAACAGGAAACCGCCATGACTTCCAGCACCATCGACCAGGCTCACGAACACGGCCACGCCCACGACGACCACGCCCACGACCACCCGCACGGGTGGCGCCGCTGGCTGTTCGCCACCAACCACAAGGACATCGGCACGCTGTACCTGTGGTTCGCCTTCACCATGCTGCTCTCGGGCGGCGTGCTGGCGCTGATGATCCGCACCGAGCTGTTCCAGCCCGGCCTGCAGTTCTTCCGTCCCGAGTTCTTCAATCAGCTGACCACGATGCACGGCGTGGTGATGGTGTTCGGCGCGATCATGCCGGCCTTCGTCGGCTTCGCCAACTGGATGATCCCGCTGCAGATCGGCGCGTCCGACATGGCGTTCGCGCGCATGAACAACTTCTCGTTCTGGCTGCTGCCGCCGGCCGCGCTCCTGCTGGCCGGCTCCTTCTTCGTGCCGGGCGGCGCCACCGCGGCGGGGTGGACGCTGTACGCGCCCCTGTCCACGCAGATGGGACCGGGCATGGACATGGCCATCTTCGCGCTGCACATCATGGGCGCCTCGTCGATCATGGGTTCGATCAACATCATCGTCACCATCCTGAACATGCGCGCGCCGGGCCTGACGCTCATGAAGATGCCGATGTTCTGCTGGACCTGGCTGATCACGGCCTACCTCCTGATCGCCGTGATGCCGGTGCTGGCCGGCGCCATCACGATGACCCTCACCGACCGCCACTTCGGCACCTCGTTCTTCAACGCGGCCGGCGGCGGCGACCCCGTCATGTACCAGCACATCTTCTGGTTCTTCGGCCACCCCGAGGTCTACATCATGATCCTGCCGGCCTTCGGCATCATCTCGCAGATCATCCCGGCCTTCGCCCGCAAACCCCTGTTCGGCTATGCCTCGATGGTGTACGCGACGGCCTCCATCGCGATCCTGTCCTTCATCGTCTGGGCCCACCACATGTTCACCACCGGCATGCCCGTGACGAGCCAGCTGTTCTTCATGTACGCCACGATGCTGATCGCCGTGCCCACCGGCGTGAAGGTGTTCAACTGGGTCGCGACGATGTGGAAGGGCTCGATGACCTTCGAGACCCCGATGCTGTTCGCCGTCGGCTTCATCTTCGTGTTCACGATGGGCGGCTTCACGGGCCTGATCCTGGCCGTGACCCCGATCGACATCCAGGTGCAGGACACCTATTACGTCGTCGCCCACTTCCACTACGTGCTGGTGGCAGGTTCGCTGTTCGCGCTGTTCGCCGGCTTCTACTACTGGGGACCGAAGTGGACGGGCCATATGTACCCGGAACTGCGCGGCAAGATCCACTTCTGGCTGTCGCTCATCACCTTCAACGTCACCTTCTTCCCGATGCACTTCCTGGGCCTGGCCGGCATGCCGCGCCGCTACGCCGACTATGCCGTGCAGTTCACCGACTTCAACATGATCGTGTCGATCGGCGCCTTCGGCTTCGGTCTGTCCCAGGTGTACTTCCTGTTCTTCGTCGTGCTGCCGACCATTCGCGGCGGCGTCCAGGCCGAGGCCAAGCCGTGGGAAGGGGCGGAAGGACTGGAGTGGACCGTGCCGAGCCCGGCGCCGTTCCACACCTTCGAGAATCCGCCGCTGGTGAAGTGAGGGGATGTCATGGCACCGCACAAACCGAACAACCTGCGCACGGCCCTGTGGGTCGGTGCGCTGGCGCTGTTCTTCTTCGTGGCGCTGTTCGTCAAGCGCCTCTGGATGAGCTGACATGCACGCCGACGCGCCCCGTGTCGAACAGAGCGGCCGCCTGCGGCTGAACCGCGTCACGCTGGCCAAGCTGGTGGTCGTGGCCTGCGTGATGTTCGGCTTCGGCTATGCGCTGGTGCCCGTCTACCGCCAGGTCTGCGAAGTCCTGGGCATCAACGTGCTGACGCAGAAGGACGGCACGGTGGAGCGCCCCGCCAATACGCAGGTCGACCTGGCCCGCACCGTCACCATCGAACTGGACGGCAACGCCCAGGGACCGTGGCGCTTCCGCCCGACCCAGCGCAGCATCGACGTGCATCCGGGCGAGATGGCGACCGTGGTCTACGAAGTCGTGAACACCCAGGCCAGGACGGTGAAGGCGCAGGCGATTCCCAGCTATGCGCCGCAATCGGCCATGCCGCATTTCAAGAAGGTGGAATGCTTCTGCTTCCAGGAGCAGGTACTGAAACCGAACGAGGCGCGCCAGATGCCCGTCGTGTTCTTCATCGACCCGGCGCTGCCGCGCGAGGTGAAGAACATCACGCTGTCGTACACCTTCTTCGAGATCGGCGGCGCCGTTGCCGCCAAGGGGATCTGATGGAGCAGCACGAACGGCCCCAGGATCGCCCGGCCTCGTTCGGCGCCACGATGAAGGCCGTGTTCTGGTCCTTCTTCGGGATCCGCAAGGGGAAGGACTACGAGCGCGACGCGGCCAGCCTGAACCCGCTGTACGTCATCGCCGGGGCGTTGCTCGGCGTCGCGATCTTCATTGGCGTACTGCTGTTGCTGGTGCGGTTCGCCGTCACGCATGGTTGAACGAAGAGAGGAGACAAAGAGAATGGCTACGCCACACACCGCACCGTATTACTTCATTCCCGGGCCGTCGCGCTGGCCGCTGGCCGCCGGCATCTCGATGCTGGTCACCATGGCGGGCGCCTCCGGCTGGGTCAACGGCGCCGGCTGGGGCATGGGCGTGTGCCTGGCCGGCATCGTGGCGATGCTGGTCGTGCTGTATGGCTGGTTCGGCGACGCCATCCGCGAATCGGAATCGGGCGTGTACGGCCCGCGCATCGACGCGTCCTACCGCTGGTCGATGAGCTGGTTCATCTTCTCGGAAGTGATGTTCTTCGGCGCCTTCTTCGGCGCGCTGTTCTATGCCCGCGCGATCTCGATGCCCTGGCTGGCGGACCTCGACCACAAGGTGATCTGGCCCGACTTCGCCGGCCACTGGGGCAATGCGGGGCCGGCCGGCACCGTCGAGCAGTTCAATACGATGGGGCCGTTCCCGATCCCGACCATCAACACGGCGCTGCTGCTGACCTCGGGCGTGACGCTGACCATCGCCCACCACGCGCTGCGCGCCGGCCACCGGTCGAAGACGGCGTTCTGGCTGTTCCTGACAATCCTGCTGGGCGCCGTCTTCATGGGATTCCAGGCCTACGAATACCACCACGCCTATTCGGAACTGAATCTCAAGCTGACCTCGGGCATCTACGGCTCGACCTTCTTCATGCTGACGGGCTTCCACGGCTTCCACGTGACGATGGGGGCGATCATGCTGTCCGTGGTGCTGTACCGGGTGCTGAAAGGGCACTTCACGCCCGAGCACCATTTCGCCTTCGAAGGGGCGGCGTGGTACTGGCACTTCGTGGACGTGGTGTGGCTGGGGTTGTACGTGGTGGTGTACTGGCTTTGACAAGCATCGCGGCGTCAAGACCGTCGTCCCTGCGAAGGCAGGGACCCAATGTCGCTTGCGCGGCCGCTCACGCAATATCGGGCCCCTGCCTTCGCAGGGGCGACGGGGTTGCTAGTGCAACCCCGTCGGCTGTATCCACCCCATCTTGTACGAAAACAGTACCAGCAGGAACAGCGTGATCGACAAGCCGACCCGCAGCGCCAGCGCCTGCACGGTGCGGTTGCTGCGTCCCTTGTCGCGCATCAGGAAGAACAAGGCCGACGCCAGGCTGCCGAGGATGAGGACGAAGGCGATGGCGACGACGATTTTCATGGCGGACCCTGGCAAAGGAAGCGTGAGGAAAATGCAACGATCAGGATCCCATTGTAATGCGATTGCGCTTCCGTTTTAGCATCATTCCCTTCATGGCGACGGCGGCGCTGGTGGTCCTGGGCATCGTCCTCGGCAACTGGCAGGCCCGGCGCGCCGAGGAAAAGACGGCGCTGCAGGTGCGCCTCGTGCAGCGCGCCGCCGCGCCGCCGCTGCGGCTGGGCCGGGAGGCCATCGATCCGGCCGCCACCGCATACCGCCGCGTCGTCGCCACCGGCCGCTTCGTGCGCGGCTGGCCCATCTACCTCGACAACCGGCCCCTCAAGGGCCGCAGCGGGTTCGTTTTGCTGATGCCGTTTAAAATAACGGCTGCGGGCGATCGCCATGTGCTGGTGGCGCGCGGCTGGTTTCCCCGCGACCCGGGCGCGCACGACCGCATCCCGGCGCTGCCCGTGCCGGAAGGGGAGCAGACCATCGAAGGCATCGCCGTGCCGCGTCCGGCGCGCGTGATGCAGATCGGGACGCCGCCGGCGCTGGCGCCGCATGCCATCGTGCAGAACCTGGAAGTGGCCGACGTCGCCCGCGCAAGCGGCCTGGCCCTGCTGCCGTTCCTCGTCGAGCAGACGGGGAATCCTGCGTATGCACCGGACGGCCTGGTACGTGACTGGCCCGCCCCCGCGCTGGACGTGGACCGCCACCGCGGCTATGCCTTCCAGTGGTATGCGCTGGCGGCGATGGCGTGCGTGTTTTTTGTGATGACAGGATTTCGACGTGGAAGACAAACTGCCGGTTGAGGCATCGATCGTCGCACCGGAGCAGGGCGGCGAGAAAGCAAAGCGACGCGGCCGCCGCATGCTGTGGCTGGTGCTGCTCGTGTGCGCGTCGCCGCTGATCGCGTCCTATTTCACCTACTACGTGATCAAGCCCGAGCAGCGCAACAACTACGGCGCCCTGGTCGACCAGCGCGCCCATCCGGTCCCGGCCGGCCTGGCCACGACCACGCTCGACGGCCGCCGGCAGCCGCTTGCCAGCTTCAAGGGCAAGTGGGTGCTGCTGATGGCGGCGCCGGCGGCCTGCGCCGACGCCTGCCAGAAGCAGCTGTTCGCCATGCGCCAGCTGCGCCTGATGCAGGGCAAGGAGATGGACCGCATCGAGCGCGTCTGGCTGATCACGGACCGCGAGCCGCTGGACACGATCGTCATCCGCGAATACGACGGCACCCACATGCTGCGCGCCGATCCGGCGGCGGTGCGACAATGGCTTCCTGCGGACGCCGGGACCACGGCCGGCGACCATCTCTACATGATCGACCCGCTGGGCCACCTCATGATGCGCTTTCCAAAGGACCCGGAACCGCGCAAGGTCTACAAGGACATCTACAAACTGCTGAAGGCCTCGTCCATCGGCTGAACCCTGATTCATATGCAAGCATCGCACCTCGCACAACTGTTGATCCACGGCCTGCTCGTGGCCTGCATTCCCCTCTCGATGGTCTGGATGTCGGCCGACCCGTTCAAGTACCGCAAGCTGGTCTGGATCATCGCCTTCTTCACCTTCGACCTGATCGTGTTCGGCGGCTTCACCCGCCTGACCGACTCGGGCCTGGGCTGCCCGGACTGGCCGGGCTGCTACGGCCTGGCCAACCCGTTCCTGGCGCACGAGCACATCGCCGCCGCCGAGGAACTGATGCCCACCGGCCCCGTCACCGTGGCCAAGGCCTGGATCGAGATGATCCACCGCTACCTGGCAATGGGCATCGGCGTCCTGATCATGGCCCTCATGATCACGTCCTGGATCCAGTGGCGCCGCACCGGCGCGCGCGCCTTCCACCCGCTGCTGCCCACCGTGCTGTTCCTGTGGGTGTGCGTGCAGGGCGCGTTCGGCGCCTGGACCGTGACCCTGAAGCTGCAGCCCGTGATCGTCACGCTGCACCTGCTGTTCGGCGTGACGCTGCTGGCCCTGGTCGTCTGGCTGGGCGGGCGCGAAGACAACCTGCTGAAACCGCGGCCGCCGCTGGGCGATACGGCCGTGCTGCGCCGCCTGCGCCCGCTGGCCTGGCTGTCGGGCGCCGTCCTGCTGCTGCAGCTGGCGCTGGGCGGGTGGGTGAGCACCAACTATGCGACGCTCGCGTGCAGCGACTTCCCCTTGTGTAACGGGCAAGTCTTCCCCGAGATGGACTTCGAACACGGCTTCACGCTGTGGCGCGAACTGGGCAAGACGGCGGCCGGCCACTACCTGCCGTTTTCCGCGCTGACGGCGATCCACTGGGTGCACCGCAACTTCGCCGCCGTCGTCGTGCTGGTGCTGGGCTATACGGCGTGGCGCGCGTGGCGCGTGCCGGGCCTGCATGCGACGGCGCGCAACCTCGTGCTGGTGCTGGCGGCCCAGGCCCTGACGGGCATCGCCACCGTGTTCTTCAGCTTCCCGCTGGCGCTGGCGGTATTGCACAACGCCGGGGCGGCCGCCCTCGTCCTGCTGGTGACCATGTTAAACTACAAGGTACAGTACCAACTCGACCCGGTCCCGCAGGGCGCACGGCGCTCCCCGGCACCCGCGAGCCATCCATGATCACCCACACCGCCACCCACAAACCGCCCAACCGGATCGCGCAATACTGGGCGCTCACCAAGCCGCGCGTCACCCAGCTGGCCGTGTTCTGCGCCGTCATCGGCATGTTCCTCGCCACCGACGGCTTCCCCGGCTGGCACGTCTTGTTCTGGGGCACGCTCGGCATCTGGCTGCTGGCCGGCGCCGCGTTCGCCGTCAACTGCCTGATCGAAGCCGAGATCGACGCGCGCATGGCCCGCACCGCGCGCCGCGCCACCGCCATGGGCGAGCTGTCCACGATGCAGACGCTGGTCTTTTCCGGCGCCATCGGCGGCGCCGGCATGGGCGTGCTGTACACGATGGTCAATCCCCTGACGATGTGGCTGACCTTCGTCACCTTCGTCGGCTATGCGCTGATCTACACGGTGCTGCTCAAGCCGAACACGCCGCAGAACATCGTCATCGGCGGGCTGTCCGGCGCGATGCCGCCGGCCCTGGGCTGGGCCGCCGTCGCCGGCACGGTGCCGATGGAAGCCTGGCTGCTCGTCTTGATAATCTTCGTCTGGACCCCGCCGCACTTCTGGGCGCTGGCCATGTACCGGCGCGACGACTACGTCCGTTCCGGCCTGCCGATGCTGCCCGTGACGCACGGGATGCAGTACACGGGCCTGCAGGTCTGGCTGTACTCGATCGCGCTGGCCGCCTGCACGCTGTTCCCGTACGCCGTGGGCATGAGCGGCGTCGTCTACCTGGCCGCCGCCGTCGCATTGAACGCCGTGTTCCTGCGCTACGGCTGGCTGATCCACAAGCACTACAGCGACCAGGTCGCGCGCAAGGCCTTCGCCTGGTCCATCGTCTACCTGGCGCTGCTGTTCGCGGCGCTGCTGGTCGACCATTATGTGAAGCACTACCTGAATTTCTGAGCCCATGAAAAGACTGCTGCCCGCCCTCGTCGCCGCCATGCTGCTGACCGCTTCGCTCGCCGCCTGCGACAAGCTGCCGGGCAAGCAGGCCAGCTTCCAGAACACCGACGTCACGGGCCTGGACTACGCCAAGGACTTCTCGCTGACCGACCACACGGGCAAGCCGCGCACGCTGGCCGACTACAAGGGCAAGGTCGTCGTCGTGTTCTTCGGCTATACGCAGTGCCCGGACGTGTGCCCGACCACGATGGCGGAAATGGCCACCGTGATGCAGAAGCTGGGACCGCAGGCGGACCAGGTGCAGGTCGCCTTCATCACGCTGGACCCGGAGCGCGACACCCAGGAACTGCTGGCCTCCTATGCGCCGGCCTTCGACAAGCGCTTCGTCGGCCTGCGCGGCTCGCCCGAGCAGACCGCCCGCGTCGCCAAGGAATTCAAGGTGTTCTACTCGAAGGTGCCGGGCACCGAACCGGGCAGCTATACCATCGACCACACGGCCGGCAGCTACGTGTTCGACCGCGAGGGCAGGCTGCGCCTGTTCATCCGCCACGGCCAGGGCGCCGACGCCATCGTCCACGACATCCGACAGCTGTTATCCTGAGGCCTCGATAACACGACGGCGGAGGTGGCATGGAGCGGCGACTCGGTAAAAACTATACCCGCTACGCCGCCGTCATCCTGCTGGGCCTCGGCTGCCTGTACGTGCTGCGGCCCTTCCTGGCCGCGATCCTGTTCGCCGCCGCCGTCGTCATCTCCTCCTGGCCCCTGTACCAGCGCCTGCTGCGCCACATGCGCGGCCGCCGCACCATCGCGGCGCTGACCATGACGTTGTCCCTGACGCTGCTCGTCATCATCCCGCTGGCCCTCGTCGCCTGGAACCTGGCCGACAACATCGGCAACGCCTTCGACCAGCTCCGGTACGCGCTGGCGCACGGCGAACTGCTGCCGCCGGCGTGGATCCGCGACATTCCCCTCGTCGGCGAACAGGTCGACCTCTACCTGCGCCAGCTCGTCGCCAGCCGCGAGCAGATGCTGGAACTCGCGCAGCGCATGGTCGAACCGGCGCGCCGCTGGCTGCTGGCGGGCGGCATCATGCTCGGCACCGGCGTCGTGCAGATGAGCCTCGCGGCCTTCGTCAGCTTTTTCTTCTACCGCGACGGCGACACCCTGATGACGGCCATCGGCGCGGCCATGCGGCGCATCATGGACGAGGAAGCGGCGCCGGTGATGGACATCGTCAGCCAGACCGTGCGCGGCGTGATGTACGGCCTGCTCGGCACGGCGCTGGCCCAGGCGCTGGTGGCGGCCGTCGGCTTCGCCCTGGCCGGCGTGCCGGCCGTGCTGCTGCTCTCGGTGCTGGTGTTCGTGTCGTCCCTGATCCCCGTCGGTCCGCCCGTCATCTGGGGCGGCGCGTCCGTCTGGCTGTTCTCCCAGGGAGAAACGGGATGGGGCATCTTCATGCTGGTGTGGGGCTTCTTCGCCATCAGCGGCGTCGACAACATCGTGCGTCCCGTCCTGATCAGCCGCGGCTCCAGCCTGCCGTTCCTTCTGACCTTGCTGGGCGTGCTGGGCGGCGTGATCGCCTTCGGCTTCGTCGGCCTGTTCATCGGGCCGACGCTGCTGGCGGTGGGGTATTCGCTGCTGAGCGGCTGGACCCATACGAAGGATCCGATCGTCAAGCAGAAGGGCGGGGGGATCTGAAGCCACGTCGCCCCTGCGCAGGCAGGCGCCCAATCTTGCCGGCGCAGCTACGATGCATGAACAATCAGGGTGACAGTGCCAATGGCACCATCACGCCTGCACAGGGCGACGGCGCGCGCTGCTAGTCGGCCACGCGTCCGCGCGGGTCGTCCAGTACGATCTTCGCCACCTGGTAGCGCACGCCCTGGCGGTCCAGGATGCGCACATTCTCCACGACGGTACGCAAGGCCGTCAGGAAGGTCGGCGCGTTCTCGTGCGCCTCGTAGGATGCTTCGTCGGCCCAGCCTTCGGTCAGGTGGAACAGGTCCGGGTCCGTCAGGTCCTGGGCGAAGGCGTAGTACACGCAACCATGCATCTTTGCGGCCGCCGTCATGTCGGGGATGACGGCGTCGATGAAGGTCTGGCGGTCTTCCGGATGGACGCGGTAGTAGGCGCTGACGACGTATTCCGTCGCCTGGGTCTTGTCGTGTGCAGTCATGATGCGTTCCCTGCCCCGTCGTGCGGCTGCAGCACCGCCCCGATATTGCCCAGGATGCCCAGCTGGGCAAACAGGATCGTCGCCGCCGTGTAGCAGTGGAAGAATTCGACTTTGCCGTCCTTCAGCTTGAACACGTCGCAGCAGGGTGCCTGGATGCGCTGGTTGGTCGGGGCGATCGTCCCGGCCGGGATCACCAGCGGGCCTTTGTGCGTGCCGTTCAGCGATAGCTCGACGATGATGGTGTCGTCCGTCACGTAGAAGTTGCCCAGCTCGCGGTGCATGTCCGGGAAGGCGGTCGCATAGATGTCGACCGTCTTGCCGATGTCCTGGCCATAGTATTTCGCGCCCGCGGAGACGTCGTAGAAGTAGCCGTCGTCGGCGAACAGCTTCACGAAGGCGGCGCTGTCCTGCACTTCGGCGACTTCGTAGAGATGGCGGATGATGCGTTCGTTGTCGGTCATGGTTTCGCTCCTGTTAGATTAGACTTGGGCCATGCCGCCGTCGACGAACAGCTCGGCGCCGTTGATGAAGCTGGCGTCGTCGGATGCCAGGAACAGCACGGCCTTGGCGATTTCTTCCGGCTGCGCCACGCGCCCCAGCGGTACCTGGCTGGCCAGGTAGTCGAGCAGGCCCTGTTGGGCGGCCTTGTCGTCGCCGGCCAGGTCGACCAGGCCCGGCGTGTGCACGGGGCCGGGACTGACAACGTTGACGCGGATCTTGCGCTCCTTCAGGTCCAGGATCCAGCTGCGCGCCAGGTTGCGCACGGCGGCCTTGCTGGCGCTGTAGACGCTGAACGCGGCCGTGCCCATGATGCCCACCGTCGAACCGGTCAGCACGACGGCGGCGCCGTCGGACAGCAGCGGCAGCGCTTTCTGCACGGTGAACAGCAGGCCTTTCACGTTGCGGTCGAAGGTGTCGGTGAACTGCTCTTCGGTGATTTGCCCGAGGGGCTGCATGCCGCCGCCGCCCGCGTTCACGTACAGCGCGTCGATGCGGCCGGCGCGCTCGCGGATGGTGTCGACCAGGCGGTCCAGGTCGGCGTTGCTGGCCGAGTCGGCGCGCACCCCGATGGCGCCATGGCCGATGGCCTCGACGGCCGCGTCCAGCTCCGCCTGGCGGCGGCCGGTGATGAAGACCCGTGCGCCTTCCTGCGCGAACAGCTTGGCGGTGGCCAGGCCGATGCCCGACGAGCCGCCGGTGACGAGTGCGATTTTTCCTGCGAATTTGTTCATGGTGTCCTCCGTCGTTGATCGATGGAGGAAGTCTAGTCCTTCCACATGGGTGTTGAAATCCGCATTTTGTAGAATGACTATCCATGTTCATGGACGAAAATGGCACCCAGGTTCCAACCGGTCCGGCCACGGCGCGTGCACAAAAAGTCCCCTGCCAGGGGATAGGGAGCTTCAGGCCCCGGCGTAGGCACGCGCGGCCGGCACGGCCAGCACGACGGCGGTGCCGCCGCCCGGCCGGCTCTCCAGCGCCAGCCGCGCGCCGATGCGTTCGGCCCGTTCGCGCATGCCGATCAGGCCCCAGTGGCCGCTGCGGTAGCCGGTACGGGCCACCTCGGCATCGAGGCCGCGGCCGTCGTCGCGCACGCTGGCATCGAACGCGCGCCGGCCATAGCCGAGCACCACCTCGATGCGGCGCGCGCCGGCGTGGGCAAAGGCGTTGCGCAGCGCCTCGCACACGATGTGTGCCGCCTCGTCGGCCACCGCGTCGTCCAGCCGCCGCTCGCGTCCCTCGATGCGCAAGGCGAAGGCGACGCCCGGATGGATGCCGCGCAGCGTGGCGGCGCAATCCTCGATCGCGTCTTCCAGGCGCGGCGCGCCGCCGCGCAGCGCGTGCACCTGGTCGCGGCCCGCGTCGATCGCGCCGGCCGCGTCGCCCAGCGCGCGACGCAGCTCGTCGCGCGCGCGGTCGCCGTCCGGCAGCGACGCGGCCAGGCCGTCGAGCCTGAGCATCAGCACCTGCACGGCCTGCAGGATGGTGTCGTGCAGCGTGCGGGCGATGCGTTCGCGCTCGTCGTTGCGCACCTGCAGGCGCTCCGTCAGCCGGCGCGTCAGCTGGCGCACGCGGTAGCGGTGCAGCGCATACGCCAGCGCCGCCAGCAGGACGCCGCAGGCGATCCGGAAAGGCAGGCTTTGCGCCAGCGTCGGTTCCACGGTCAGGCGCAAGGCCGCATCCTGCGCGCTGGCGACGCCGTCCTCGTTCACGGCGCGCACGCGGAACACGTAGTCGCCCGGCGCCACGTTCGTATAGGCCGTCATGCGCCGCGTGCCGGCGTCCTGCCAGAGGGCGTCGACGCCGTCCAGGCGGTACTGGAACTGCAGGCGCTCCGGCGCGCGCAGCGCCGGCGCCGTGTAGCGGATGCGGAAGTTGTTCGATCCCGGCGGCAGGCGCAGCGGCGCGGCGGCGTCGAAGCGTTGCTGGTCGGTGGCCAGGTCGAGGATGAGCGGCTGCGGCGCCACCGTGTTGCGGCGCAGGCTCGCCGTGTCGACGGTAACGACGCCGCCTCCTGCCACGAACCACAGGTGACGGCCATCGGCGGTGAGTGCCGTGGGCATGCGCGTGCCCACCGTGGACTGCCCGGGGAAGCCTTCGGGCGCGTCGAACAATTCGTAGCGCAAGGAAGTAGTGGGATCGCGCATCGCGCGCTGCCAGTCGGCGGCTTGCACGTGGACCAGGCCGGCGGTGCCGTTCAGCCAGCGGTCGCCATCGGCACCCACGACCAGACCCGAAACATTGCGCAGGACGTCTGGATCGGCGGCGCGCAGAAGGCGTAACGTGCCGTTCTCGAACACCGCCGAGCCTTTGTCGCCGGAGACGACCAGCGGTTCGCCGGGAAAGATGCCGGACCCCATCCCCAGCATGCGCATGTCGTAGCTCGTCAGCCGGCCGTCCTGGTAGCGCACCAGTTTGCCCTCCGACGTCGCCAGCCACAGGCGTCCGTCTTCGTCGCGCACCGCCAGGTAAATGTCGCGCGGCAGGTTGAAGGCGCTGCGCGGCAGCCACGCCTTGCCATTCCAGCCGATCAGGCCCGCTTCCGGCGCCGCCACCCACATGATCTTGCCGTCGTCGAGGATGCCTATGACGTGCATGTCGGTCGGTTTGCCGTCCGGCCCGGGCGGCAGCGAGATGTCCTCGCGGCCGGTGCGCGAGCGGCGCTGGATGCTGCGCTTGCCCGCGACGAGCAGGGTGTCGTCGGGACTGTTCGCCACCACGTTGGCCCACGCGCCCGGTTCTGCGCGGGGCGCCTGGCCCGGCGCCAGGCGCCACAGCGTACCCGTGCCTTTCTCCGCTGCCCAGACCTGGCCCGTGTCGTCGGCGGCGATCGTGTAGCGGTCGCCCGATTTGGCCAAGCCGGACGGCAGCACGCGCTTTGCGCGGAAGCGGTCCAGGCCCGCCTCGGTCGAGATCCACAGGTCGCCCTCGCGGTCGCGCATGACGAGCGCGGCATCGTTGCCGGACAAGGGGAAGGAGGGTGGCATGCGCACGCTGGCGTCGCGCCGGGGCGCCAGCGCCGAGCGCTTGGCCGCATCCGGCACGAGGCACAGCCGTTCCGGGCACTCGAGCGACCATAGCGTGCCGTCGGCATCGAACAGGCCCGTATTATGCGCGTAGCCCGCATCGACATCGGCCGCGGTCGCGCCGGCGCTGGCCGATCCTCCCAGTCGCAGGGCGTATTCCGCCCGGTCTCCCAGCAGCCATACGCCCCCGTCAGGCGCCAGCGCGAGCCGTCCTCCACGCCCGGACAACTTGTCGAAGCGCCCACGCGTCCGGTCCAGGCGCCACGTGCCGTAGGCGTTCGCGGCCCAGATCGTACCGTCGCCGTCGCGCAGCAGGCTACCGAATTCCGACGTGCGCCATTCTGGTCCTTCCTGTACGAGGGTCCAGCGTCCCTTGTGCAAACGGTGGAGTCCCTCGACGCCGGCGGTCCAGATGCTGCCCTCGGCGTCGACGGCAACGGCGAAAATAGGCCGTTCCGGGCTGCCTGCGCCGGCCGAGAGTTCCTCAAGGCGCCCGTCCGGGTGCAGTACCGCGAGGCCACGTCCCAGATAGGTGAGATAGAGGTCGCGGCCGTGCGCCTCGATATTGAAGATGCGCTTCGGCGCCGTCCCGCCGGGCAGCGCGTAGCGTTCGAAACGCAGGCCGTCGAAGCGGTACAGGCCGTCGATGGTGTTCAGCCACAGCCAGCCGTCGCTCGTCTGCACCATGGCGCTCACCTGGGGCGGGCCGCCGTTTTCCTGCGTCCAGCGCGTGTGCTGGTAGTTCGACAGCGCGGGGCCGGCCGCCGCGGCCTGCATCGCGGCGGCGGCCAGCAGGCCGGCCAGCCCGTGCAGCGCTTGGCGGAGGGAGGTCAGGAAAACCTTCATGGTCGCCGGTCCGGGGGGCACGTTCAGAAGTCGATGAACCCGCGCTGCGCCGCCAGCGTGACCGCATGGGTGCGGTCGCTGGCGCCAAGCTTGACGAGCATGGTGCTCATGTGGGTCTTGACCGTGGCTTCGCCGATGCCCAGCAGCGCGGCGATCTCGCGGTTCGAGCGGCCGCGCGCGGCCAGGCGCAGCACGTCCAGTTCGCGCGGCGACAGTGCGTCGCCCGCGTAATGGCGCGTCACTTCCTGGCGCAGTGCCTGCGGCAGCACGTAGCGGCCCTCGTGCACGTCGCGCACGGTGCGGGCCAGCTCGTCGCCGCCGGCGTTCTTGCCGAGGTAGGCGCGGGCGCCGGCCTTGAGCGCCATCGCGATGCGGGCGTCGCCCCGGTAGGTCGTCAGCACGACCAGGCGCGCGCCGGGGTCGAGCGAACGGATCGTGCGGATCGTCTCGATGCCGTCCTTGATGGGCATCTGCAGGTCGATCAAACCGACGTCGGGGCGTGCGCGCTCCCATGCCTCGATGGCCGCCTCGCCATCGTGGAGGCGCGTCACGATCTCGAAGCCGCCCTGGCGTTCGAGGGCGGTCGCGATCCCGTCGAGCATGAGGGGGTGGTCGTCGGCGACCAGGACGCGGATCGGCGCGCCGGAAGAGGGAAGGACGTTCGGGTGATGCAAAACTGCTCCGTCGGAGAGCCCAAAACCTCGATTCTAAGTGAAAGCGGCCACGCCGTGCCGAGGTTTCAGGGTTGCACGGCCGTGCCGCCCGGCGCCTGGGCGGCCGCCACGGCAGGCGCCGGCCGGGCCGGATACCAGCGTTCGCGCAGGCGCATGAACGGGGTTTCCACCACCCGGTAGAGCAGCCAGCCGCCCCCGATGCCCGCTGCCATGATGGCGGCGATCCACCATGGCGCGCCGGTATCGATGCCCAGGCGCCCGGCCTGCGGGCGGATCGCCATGAAGATCGGCTTGTGCGCCAGGTAGACGGCGTAGGACCAGAGCGCGAGGCTGGCGGCGCCGGGAACGCGCACCCGGTTCAGGATGCAGCGCGGGCCGAGCGCGGACAGTACCAGCAGGCCGAAGCCGGCCGCCACCAGCGGAAAGCCGAACGTCGTCGCGGCGAAAGGACTGATGTTTTCCTCGGCGATGGCGTACAGCACGGACGCCGTCGTCGCCAGGCCGGCCGCGAAGATGGCGTTCGCATGCGCTTGCAGCCGCGCGAAGAGGGCGGGATGGAAGTTCTTCAGCATGGCGATGGCGACGCCGGGCAGCAGTCCGCCGAAGCGGCACAGGGTCGAGTAGTAGACCTCGGCCGCGAATGCGTCGTGGCCGCCGTGCAGCATGGCGGCGGCACGGGCCGCCACGCCCAGCGCTGCCGCGCCGAGCAGCACGCACCAGGCCAGGCGCGCCGGCCGGCGCACGCGTGCCAGTGCCAGCACGGCCAGCGGCAGCACGACGTAGAACTGTTCCTCGATGCACAGCGACCAGGAGTGGGTGAAGGTCTGTCCGTAGGCCAGTCCCATGTTCTGCGTGAAGGTCAGCATCTGCCACAGCGGCGGCATGCCGGAGCCGGCGATCGGGCCGTGCGGCAGCAGCAGGTAGATCGCCAGCATGGCGTAGTAGTTGGGCAGCGTGCGCAGCAGGCGGCGCGCGAAGAAGCTCCCGGTCGACCAGGTTTCGCCGCGCGCGACGGGCGCGAGCAGCTGGTTGCCGATCAGGTAGCCGCTCAGCACGAAGAACAGGTCGACGCCGGACCAGCCCACCTCGCCGAGGATGCCGAAGGTCGGCGCGTGGCTGACGAAGCCGGCATAGTGGGACATCAGCACGAGCACGATGGCGCAGGCGCGCAGGGTATCCAGGCCCTGCAGGCGGATGGTGGAAGGGGGCATCAGGCGACTTTCGGGGCCAGGAGGGAAACGGTGTCGGTATCGGTATCGGCGGCGCGGGCGCGCCGTGCCAGCGCGTCGGCAAGCGCCGGCATGTAGGTGCGGCTGGCGCGCAGCAGCGTGCCGTCGCGCAGGCGCAGCACGGCGTCGCGGTTGGTCAGCGCGCGCAGCTCGGCCACCATGTCCAGGCGCACGATGCTGGAGCGGTGCACGCGCTGGAACTGCTGCGGATCGAGGCGCAGCGCCAGCGCGTGCAGGCGTTCGCGCACCAGGTATTCCTTGCCCTGGACGTGCAGCGTGGCGTAGTCGCCGTCGGCCTCGATATGCTCGACGTCGGCGACGTCGACGAGGACGGTGCGGCTGCCGGCGCGCACGCTGAAGGTGCGCGTCCAGGGGGCCTGGGCGGGCAGCGGCGCGCGCCGCCAGGGCCAGGCGGCCAGCGCGCGCTCCAGCGCCTCGTCCAGGCGCTCGTCGTCGATCGGCTTGAGCAGGTAGTCGATGGCGGCCAGCTCGAAGGCCTGCAGCGCGAAGCCGTCGTAAGCCGTCAGCAGGATCGCCATCGGCCTGGTCTGGCGCGGCAGGCTCGCCAGCACCTCGAGGCCGCTGCGGCCGGGCATCTCGACGTCCATGAACACGAGGTCGGGGCAGACGTCGGCGAGGCCGGCGGCAGCCGTGTCGCCGTCGCCGTATTCCGCCACCAGTTCGATGCCGGGATGCCTGGCCAGGCGCGTGCGCACGGCCAGGCGGGCCAGCGGCTCGTCGTCGACGATTGCGACGCGCAGCCTGACGTTCATTCTGCTCATTACGTTCATGCCGCCACCCTGGCGTCGTTCGCCGCCGCGCGGCCGGTGCGCTGCAGCGGCAGCGCGATGCGCACCCCGAAGCGGCCGTCGGCGCGCCAGCCGGCATCGACCTGCTGGTCGTCCCCGTACAGGTGGCGCAGGCGCTCGGCGACGTTGGCCAGGCCGATGCCGCCGCCCGCGCCAGTCGCTCCGTCCGCGTCCGCGCCGCGACGGCCGTCGTTGCTCACGTCGACCAGCAGCCGGCCGCCCTCGCGACCGATGCGGATGTCGAGGCGTCCCGGCGCGGCCAGCGGTGCGATGCCGTGGCGGATCGCGTTCTCCACCAGCGGCTGCAGCATCAGGTAGGGCACGGCGGCGTCGAGCAGGTCCGGGCCCGCCTTCATGGTCAGCTGCAGGCGCGTGCCCAGGCGCGCCTTTTCGATGTCGAGGTAGGCCTCGGTGAGCGCCAGTTCCTCGGCCAGCGCGTGTTCGTGGCGGCCGTCGTGGGCCAGCGTGGCGCGCAGGAAGTCGGCCACGCGCCCGATCATGCGGTTGGCATCGCCGTTCGCCTCGGCCGCGACCAGGGCGGAAATGGCGTTCAGCGTATTGAACAGGAAGTGGGGATTGACCTGCAGGCGCAGCGCGCGCAGCTCGGCGTCGCGCGCGGCCGCCTGGGCCTGGGCCAGGCGCAGCTGGGCGCCCTGCAGCGACAGGTAGTAGACGGCCAGCGCATGCACGGCGCAGAACACGAGCAGCGCCAGCCAGCAGCCGTCCAGGCCCCGCGTCAGCTCGTCCCAGTGGTAGCGGTCCATCAGGCCCAGCCCGATCTCCAGGCGCTGGCCCAGCAGGTTGTTCAGCACCGACATGGCGTAGCTGGCGCTCACCAGCACGAGGCCCGTGGGCAGCCAGTGCACGTCGCGCCGCCACATGGTCCTTTGCAGCGCCGCCAGCAGCACGATCCACGCCATGCAGGCCGCGATGTACATGGCACGGAACCAGATCGCGTGGCCGTGGCCGAGCGCTGGCAGGCCCAGGATCGCCATGCAGGCGCAGACCGGCAGGGCGGCGAGGACGGGGACGAGCAGGGGCGTCGCTTGTTTCACGCGATGGGTCCGGAACGATGTTGGCGCTGCAATTCTAGCGGCTTATCGATCGATGGAGAACAGCATGGAGCTGATTTTCCAGCCGTCCTCCGCATGCACCATCTGCCAGGATTCGGCGCCGCGGTTGGTGACCTTGCCGTCGTCGAGGAAGTCGAAGTCGAAGTAGACTGAGCCCACCGTGCCGTTGGTCTCGATGCGCACGTTGTAGAAGCGCTCCTCGACGGGCCCACCCTTGTCGTCCTGGATCATGGCCGCGAACCTTTTCCAACTCGATCTCCGGTACTTCTCCGCATCCGGGAAGCGTGCCTTGGCAGCCTTCCAGGTGCGGTCGTCGAGAACCGAGATCCAGCTGTCGTGGTCCTGCAGGAACAGGGAGCCCAGCTTCTTGCCGTCGTGGGCCTTGATGGCGTCCTGGAACTGTTGCACGACCTGCTGGATCGCGGCGCGGTCGGCGGCATGCGCATCGTCGGCTGCGCGCGCCGGCGCGAGGCAGCAGGCGGCGAGGAGGGCGAAGGTCGAGAACAGGCGGCTGGCGTGCATGAGGACTCCCGGTGTGATGAAAGTCCCCACGCTAGCGCTCGCGCATGCGCGGGTCCAGCATGCTGCGACCAGCCGTGCGCGGCCTGCGGCGAACCGGTCAGCCGTGCGCCAGGGCGTGGCGGTTCCACAGGTAGCCGGCCAGGGCGGCGAGCCCGCCCACGCCCAGCCAGGCCAGCACGGAGGGGAGCGTGGCCGTGCCGTGGAAGCCGACCACGTCCAGCGCCGGCACGTCGGCGGCGCTGATGCTGACGTACAGCCCGAACAGGAACAGCGCCAGGAAGGTGCGCGCCGTGCCGCTCGCGCGTCCCAGCAGCGTGGCCAGCGCCGCCAGTGCGAACATCCCTGCCACCAGGGCGCCGGCGCGCAGCGGTGCCGCAACGGCCAGCCGCAGCGCGGCCACCCCCGTGAACATCAGGCCCAGCACCAGGGCGGCCGCCAGCTGGCGCCAGTAGCGCCGCGCGGCGCCGCCCGCGACGGCGGCACCCATGCCGTCCAGGGCGGCGTCGCCGTCGCGCGTGGACAGCTCGCTCGCGAGGATGCCCCAGAAGGCGACGCAGGCGACCGCAAGGCCCGGCAGCATGCGCGCATCGAGCGCCAGCGCGAGCACCTGGGCCGCCAGCAGCGCGGCGATGGCGGCCGGCGCCCCCGCCAGGGTCAGGGCGACGTCGGCCAGCACCTGTCCCGCCATGCCGTGCAGGCGCGCGGACAGGGCGAACAGCGGTTGCGCCAGCCGCGCCAGCGGACGCAGCCAGCTGTTGAGCAGCGCCAGCGGCGAGCGGCGCGCACGGGCGCGGGCCGGCTTCACGCGGTCCGGCGAAAAGCGGTGGAACAGGCGCATCGCGAGCAGCAGCGGGACCAGGGCCAGCACGGCGGCGACGCAGCGCACGCCGGCTACCCGGGCCGTCCACGTCCAGGCCGGGAGCGTCAGCGGGGCCAGGTGCGGGTCGAAGCTGGCGATGCCGACCATCGTGTCGCGGAAGTCGCCATAGGCGGCCAGCGTGGCGATCACGGCGCTCATGCCCGTGAAGTCGACGGGGATGGCGGTGGGTCCCGCGCCTTCGACCACGCCGGCCATCATGCCGACCTGGCTCATCCAGATGACGAAGTACAGCAGGTCGCCGGCCTTGCCCATCAGCGGCGCCCAGCTGTCGAACAGCAGCGCGCAGCTGGCGGCGAACAGGATCATGGGCCCCATGACCAGCGCATAGGTCTGCAGGTAGACGAGCGGTTCGAGCGGGCCTTCTCCGCGCAGCAGGTGGCAGGCGAGGATCGTGGCCATGAAGGCGGCCACGAGCGCCAACAGGTACAGCACGCCGCCGCACCAGCGCGCCAGCAGGAAGGACGCATTGCCGGCCGGGCTGGCGCCGATGACGCCCGCGAGGCCGCTGCGCAGGTCCTCGGCCATGCGTCCGCGCAGCAGGTAGAAGCCGGCCAGCGCGAACAGCAGCGAGGCCTGGGCGGCGCTGCCCAGCGCCAGCGCCGAACTGGTGTAGCGCACGCGCGCGCCGCCCATGGCGATCAGCGTGCGGCCGGTGGACGGGTCGGAGATCATCAGCCAGGTGAGCGCGACGATCGCCAGCAGCGTCGCCAGCGTCGACAGCCGGCGCAGCCGCGTCCTGGCTTCCAGCAGGGCCAACGTGCGGATCAGGTAGGCATTCATGCCGCTTCCTTCACCGCGTAGCGCTGCGCCATCAGCGCTTCTTCCAGGCTCGGCTCGGCCGGCTGCGCGCCCAGGCAGGGAGGTCCCGGATGGGCGATGCGCAGCGCGAAGCGGCTGCCCTGGCGCAGGGCCTGCAGCACGTGGGTGGAGGCGCGCAGGCTGTCGTATTCGGCCGCGTCGACGCTGGCCGTCCAGACCTGGCCGCGCGCGCGGCCGAGGATGTCATCCGGCGTGTCGAAGGCGACCAGCCGGCCGCTCCTCATGATGGCAAGATGGCCGGCGATGGTCTCGACGTCGGACACGATGTGCGTCGAGATGATGACGAGTTTATGGAAGCCCAGTTCGGCCAGCAGGTTGCGAAAGCGCAGCCGCTCTTCCGGGTCCAGGCCGGCCGTCGGCTCGTCGACGACGAGGATGTCCGGGTCGTTCAGCAGCGCCTGGGCGATGCCGAGGCGGCGCAGCATGCCGCCCGAGAAGGTGCTGGCCATGCGGTTCGCCTGCTCGTGCAGGTTGACGAGTTCCAGCAGGCGGCGGATGCGCGCCGGGTCGCGTACGCCCTTGAGCGCCGCGAAGTACTGCATGAATTCCAGCGCCGACACGTTGCGGTAGACGCCGAAGTCCTGCGGCAGGTAGCCCAGGCGCGCGCGGATCGCCTCCGGCTTCGCCACGATGTCGCTGCCATCGAACAGGATGCGGCCGGAGGTGGGCCGCGCCAGCGTGGCGATCATCTGCATCAGCGTCGTCTTGCCGGCGCCATTGTGGCCGATCAGCCCGACGACGCCCGCGTCCAGGCGCAGCGACAGGTCGTCGACGGCCGTGACCTGCTTGCCGAAGGTTTTGGTGACGTTCTGCAGTTCCAGCATGGCGAAGCTCCGTACGGTGGCGATACCGTACTGTACGGCCCCGCGCGCGGCAACGCACCCCGCATTGCGACAGGCGGCAGGTTTCGCGGAATGAAATGCAGATGTCGCCGCTTGGCGCCTGCCCGGACAGGCTCCTAGCGCACGGCGGCGGCGTCGAAATGCGGGTTCTCGATCAGGCCGATGACGTTGCCGAACGGGTCCTTCAATTCGGCCACGCGGATGCCGTCGCCCACGTCCTGCACGGGTTCGTGCTCGGTGGCGCCCAGCCGGACCAGGCGCTCGGCTTCCGCAGCGACGTCGTCCACGCCCCAGTAGACGACGGAGCCGGCGGTGCCGGGCGTGCCGTCCGGGACGAGGCCCAGCTCGAAGCCGCCGATATTGAAACCGACGTAGAACGGCTGGTCGAAGTACGGCGCCGTACCGAACGCTTCGGCGAACCAGTCCTTGGCCCGGGCCAGGTCGGCGACGGGGTACTTCACGGTGCGCAATCCTTTGATCATGGCGTTCTCCTGTGAAAACGCCATGATGCCATCGCCGGCCGGCCCGGTATTGGAAAAATGGAAGGTGCTTACTTCGGCTTGACGAACTTGAGCGTCATGCGGTCGCTCTCGCCGATCGCCAGGTACTTGTCGCGGTCGACGTCCTTGTTGGCCAGCGTCGGCGGCAGCGACCAGACGCCCTTCGCGTAATCGGCCGTGTCCTTCGGGTTGGCATTGACCTCGGACTT
Organism: Massilia paldalensis; assembly: GCF_044901715.1. NCBI lineage: Bacteria > Pseudomonadati > Pseudomonadota > Betaproteobacteria > Burkholderiales > Oxalobacteraceae > Massilia > Massilia paldalensis. The sequence goes on along the minus strand of NZ_JBJCIU010000007.1, from coordinate 5,820 downwards.
GTCGACGAACTTGAAGCCGACGCTCTCGGCCATCTTGATCACGTAGTCCTGGTGCACGTAGCCGCCGGTGGAACCGGCCTTGCGCGACGCCGGCAGGCGATGGTCCTCGATGCCGAGGATGCCGCCCGGCTTGACGACCTTGTAGACCTCCGCCAGCGTCTTCTTCAGGCCCTCGTCGCCTTCGCCCATCCAGTTGTGCAGGTTGCGGAAGGTGAGCACCATGTCGACGCTGTTGGCCGGGGCGATGTCGTAGGCGCGCGGCGGCTCGAACACGGCGCGCTGCACCTTGCCGTACATGGCCGGGTTCGCGGCCAGTTTCTTGCCCAGGTTGTCGGCATAGCGGCGCGCGCCCGCATCGGTCGAGGACGGCGATTCGCCGGCGACGATCAGCTTGCCCTTGTCGCGCAGGTAGGGCGCCAGGATCTCCGTGTACCAGCCGCCGCCCGGCGCCAGCTCGACCACGGTCATGTCGGGCCGGATGCCGAAGAAGGTCAGCGTCTCGTACGGATGGCGCGCCGCGTCGCGCGCCACGTTGGCGAGCGTGCGGTCCTTGCTCGCGATGGCCGCCTTGAGGGCGTCGTCGGCCTGGGCCGCGTGCACGGTGCCGAGGGCCAGCATGCCGGCCAGGATCAGTCGCTTCATGTTCGTCTCCCGATGAGTTTTGGAGCGACGATGATCGAGCAGGGCGGCGCAGCCGGTCAAGCGAATTCGGCGATGCCCGCCGCGGCGCGCTCGACGCGCTTGTAGAAGAAGGTGGTCGCGCACAGCGGCCCGTCCGGCAGGCAGGCATAGTCCGGCACCGCGCCCACGCGCTGCCAGCCGAGGCTTTCGTACAGGCGTTCGGCGGCCGCGTTCGACGTGTCGAGCACCAGCACGCTGCGGCCCTGGCTGCGTGCCGCGTCCTCGACGGCTTGCATCAGCAGCCGTCCCAGGCCCAGGCGGCGCGCGGACGGATGGACCAGCAGCTTCGCGACCTCGCCCCGGTGCGGCTGGTTCTCCGGCAGGTCCGTGACCAGCTGCACGGTGCCGGCGATGCGTTCGTCCACCTCGGCGACGAGCAGCGTGCGCTCGCCGCGCGCGACGCCGGCCGCCACGCCGCGCCAGAAACGCTCGGCCTTGTCCGGCGCCATCGGCAGCATGAAGCTGACCGACGCGCCATCCTCGACGCAATCGACCAGCACCCGCGCCAGTTCCCCAATGCGGACGATTGCCTCGTCGGCGCCGAGCGTGCGTAGCGTTGGATGGCCATTCATGTCGATCTCCTTGCGGGTGGATGGGACGGCGACGCCAGCGCCACCAGGTAGCGCGCCGGCGCGGCGGTCGGGTTGTGGTAGGTGATCGGCCGGTCCAGGCGCATCGCCAGGCAGTCGCCGGCGGCGAGCAGCCAGCGCTCGTCGCCGACACCGACTTCCATCGTGCCTTCGATGACCCAGACCTGCTGCTGCACGTCGACGTCGCGCGCCGACGTCTCGTAGGCGATGCGCTGGCCCGGCGGGAAGCTGACCTCGACCAGCTGGATCGGCGCCGGCACCGAGGGCGACAGGTTGCGCCGCACGTAGCCGGAACCGGGATCGGTCCATACCGGCTGATCGGCGGCGCGGGCGACGGGCGAGGGAACGTCGGCATCGCGCTCGAACAGCGAGGCGACGGTAACGCCCAGCGCGGCGCTCAATTTGTCGAGCACGGTGGCGGTGGCGCTGCTCTCGCCCCGTTCGATCAGCGAGATGTTCGAGCGGCTGACGCCGCTGCGCTCGGCCAGCGCTGCGAGCGACAGGCCGCGCTCGTCGCGCAGGGCGCGGATGCGGGCGGCAATGAGAAGGTTTATGTCCATGATATCCAGTATAGTGGACAAGTAAATCTTGTAAACTGGATTTTTGAGAAGGCGAGGAAAAGGGGAGAGATGATGGTATCGACGGCGAGCACTCCTGCGCGCTTCCGGTCAGCATCGGGGAAACGACGTGCTCCTCGGGCGATGTTGCGGTTCGACAACATATAAACGATAAATCCGGAAAAACACGAAAATATTGCGCAGTGGCATTACACTAGATTGTATTGACGTTGTCCGCCGGACGATATACCACGTAGAGCCATGATTACCCTTGCCAGCTTCTTTGAACATGTCCGTCTGCCGACGATTTCCGACGTGGCGCATGCCTTGATTGCCAGTCTTGGCGACGAGGACATCTCCACCAAACAGATTGCCTCGATCATCGCACGTGATCCGGCCCTGACGGCCAAGCTGATGCGCTTGGCCAATAGTGCACGCTTTGGCGCCAGCCGCACCATCAGCTCGCTCGACGAGGCCATCGCATTGACGGGGATCGCCCACATCCGCACGCTCGCGCTGGCTGCCTGCTTCGCTGAGTCATTCCCACAATTGCCCGGTCTGGATACGAAGGAATTCTGGAACAGCAGCATGACGTGCGCAGGCTACGCCCGCTGGCTTTCCAGGGGCGCCAACGTGGATGGCAACGACGCCTGGCTGGCCGGCATGATCCTGCGACTGGGCGAACTGTTGATCTACCAAGTGGCGCCGTCGGCGTTCGCGGAGATCGAACAGCTGCCGCACCTGCCTGGCGCGCGCTGGGAGCGAGAACGACGTTTGCTGGGGCTGTCCGAGAGCGCGATCACGGCCGAGTTGGCGCGGCGCTGGAATTTCCCGGATCGGATCGTGACCGCCGTCGAGGGCGCATCGATGCCGATGGATGCACCGCGTTTCTCCCGCCTGGCTGGCGTCGTGCACCTGGCCAGTCTTCTGGCCGACACGCCGGACGACGCCCCCACGGTGATCGACACGCTGCCGGGAGAAGTGGTCGACCGGCTCGGCATCGACATGGCATGGATGCGCGCGGGTTTTCCATCGCATGAGTCGTTCGTGGCGGCTGCTTGATGCCCGGGATGCTGTCGAGTTCGACTGCCTTGAGTCGACCAGCGCATCCGCTCAGCCGCTGAGCGCATACCCCCGCGTGCCGTCGATCCCGCAGGCGAGAGGTCTCAATTGGTATGGCGATAGTCGCTACGACGCATGTCGCAACCCGGCTCGTGGCTTGTTTTGTACGAACCGCCATCCTCGAAGTACAGCTGGTAGTACTTTCCCTCCAGTTGCACGAAGTGGAAGTCGCAGTGCGCCTGGATGGTGACGCCGTTGTCCTCGAAGGGCGCGAGCCGGGCGCGCCATGATGCAAAGGGGGGCTTGATCAGGGCCGAGTGCAGTTCCTCCACGGATGCCTGGTCCGGATCGACTTTGATCGTTCCCATCGGTACACCCACGAGCATGCTGATCACGTGCAGTTCATCGGCCGCGTGCCGCAACAAATAATCGTGGATCGCGCCATCCACGCCCTGCCTGGTGAGAGGGCTTGCCAGGTCCAGTTCATAGGTCTTGTCGCCAATGTTCACTCGGGACAGCGTGGCCTTGATCGGCAAGCCGTACGGACGTTCGGCCTTGCGGTATTCGAAGCCATACTTTCTGAAAGCGGCATCCACCTCCTGCATCGATGCAGCGCTTGCCGTACCGGCGACGGTGAGTAAAGCGAGGGCTGCCGCAGCCGACAATGGAAGGCTGCGCAGTATCTTGAAATTTCGGAACATCGTTTTTCCTTGCGTCGGCACCGGCTGGACTGCGGGTGCCAGCTAGCGTTTTTTAATCTGCCTTTCGACCGTTCCACGGATATGCCTCGGGCTGTACGGTGCTCGAACGGCGGCTTCCGACCCATTGCGGACGCTCGCCTAAATATTCGCCTTGTAAGGATCAATACCGGCTGCTTGCAAACGCTTTTGCAATGTAAGCAGGACATGCTCTGCGGCTGTAGGCCTGGTCATCGCTCGGCCAGCCTCTTCTTGAGAGATCTCGTCCAATCGTGGGGCTATCATGTGGGCGCCAGCATCGTAGCGGACGAAGAACCGGCAGTCCTCTTCGAAGATCTGAATGCCATGCCGGTCATAAATCTTTGCGCGCATATGTTCTGTTGCCGTTCGGGTGATGACACGGGCCATCAATGATCGCATTTGGCCGAACCCAGCCGTTCAACTCAGCATAGCAGTTTGCGATGCCGGAAAAGTCACGAACGGTTACGGCCGTCCGGAACCGACCCGGAGCGGACAATAAAAATAACCGTATCTCAGTGGTTAAACTTAGGAGCCATCCGGGATTCACATAGATCCGTTGGCACCGTCCACACCTCAGGAACAATGTCGCCCGTCCCGCCTTGTGACTTTCGTACGGCCCCCGCATGTCCAAACCAAAGGGCTACATGGTCATTTGGGACGCCCGGATCACCGGGTAATCCAACAACAACTGCAGGCAACCCATCGAGTTGAACGAACTCGCCTTTAAGTAGTTTCATAGCTATAAGAAATTGGTGTGCGAAGGACCGCTCATGGCCGAACCCGGCCGGTCGGAACAGCATAGCAAGATGCTGCTGAGGAAAAGTCGCGTACTGTCACGACCGGCGGCAAGCGACCCAGAGCAGACATGGCGAGCATAACGATGTTCTCTGCGTACTAGCCGGGATTGTCCCAATCAACCTGCCAACCGGCTTCGTCAAAGTACGCTGCAAGCTCAGTTTCGTCCTCGACCCAGTTGTCGAATGCACCGTGCTCGTTCGGTCCTGTCGAACCCATCCACCATTCGTAAATCAAGAACCCTCCGGTCGCCTCAGCATCGCTCCGTACGATTACGCTATGGTCGGTGTGTTCGCTATTTAGCAGCTTACCTTCGATATTTATAGGGATACTCATCCGCAATCAACGATTTTAAGTGTGCAAACGTATCAACGGCCGCTTCTGGCCCATTTGAGAAGGTTCTGGAAAGCAGCCGTGGGCTTGAATCGGACGGTCACTTGTCCCCTAACAGCGTCGAGTCGAACCAGACGTCTTCGTATCCTTCAGCGATATGAAATCTGTAGCCCGGCGGCAGTGACAAGTAAGGTATGACTGACGGCAAATAGCCGGCGATGTGTTCGACGTGAAGCGGCTGATAAAAGTTGGGAGCGGTAGAAGCATCTTTGCCACACCAGATGAACCACCCGCACGTTCCGTCAAGGCAAATGCGTAATCCATTAATTGGTAACTTCCCGACTGTTGCAAGCGCAACCCCAAGCTTTTGGCCAGCAACGGGCGGACTGCCCGCGACGCCGAATCTTGAAGACACTCCTTCTTGAGTTTCGATCAAAATCAGATCCCTGGGTATTGAACGCCAATCGTCCACTCCTGTCCGAAGGCTGTTTCTATTGAATGACCGCAATCGACCCCTTGCGGGCATTTGTGATGACTACTCGCAGACTTCGTTTCTTAATCTTTTCACACGAGGTAAGACAACTCGCCAGTAACTAGCAGTAAAGAACCAAAAAAATGGACGTTGTATAAATACGTTGATTCGATGTCCGTACGACGCGCGCCGAAGCGCGAATCTGATGCATCTTGACTTTAGCCACTCTGATTCAAAACCTGCCCATTCGCCAGCGAGACTCGCGGCGTTCACACATAAGGCTGGGGCCACTTCAAAGTTATGTATTGAGCGAATCTCTGAAAAAGAGTACGGAGAGTCGGCGATTGAGCGAGCGATCCAGTCGAGTTGGATGTCTGTTAACTCTGTGTCGAGCCAGAATTCCGAAAGGGCTTCCCACACTGGTAACCTCTGTCGTAGCGCCTCATCGGAGAAATCCAACAAATTTATATGCAACTCAGCGGAATGAACCGCCCCGGATTTTGTAGAGGCTCCATTGTTTGAGAAAATGGAGCTATGAAGAAGCAACCCAAGTATTCCCCCGAAGTCATCGAGCGCGCCGTGCGCATGGTCAGCGAGGCCGCGAGCGAGTA
>NZ_JBJCIU010000006.1:0-112962 GCF_044901715.1 Massilia paldalensis | reverse complement strand
CGACGGTGTCGGCCGCTTCCGCGCTGACCGCGTCGATCAGGGCATCGGCTGCGTCGACCACTTCCGGTTCGATGATCTCGTCAGCGGTCGTGCCGACAGTCGGATCGTTGCCCTCGAGTTCCTCGAGTAGCCCGGCCAGCACCGCATCTTCCGGAACCGCCACCGCAGCGCCCATGTCGACCGCGGCAGTCATGTTGAAAGTGTTTTCTGCAGCCTGATTCGATTTCTTAGCCATGTTTCTCAACTCCATTTGTTGGTTAATCGCACGTCGCGATGACTCTAGTATGCAGACCGGTTTGCGGCGGTAGAACCTATTTGCTTGGCTACTTTCGATCCCCTTACTGCGTCGCTTTCGCTGTGTTGCTGCGTTGTCGATGTATGAACTTTACGGGTTGAGGCCAGGCACACAAAGCGATCCACCAGGCGGAGAAGGGTAGGCGACAGGATGAGTGCCGCGGTGCAGGAACAGTGACCAGACCGGGCGCATGAGCGCGGGCGCGAATACCGCGAGAGAGCAGGCGTGAGCCAGGCCCGAAACACCTATCCTTATATTTTGCAACTAACGGACATGCGCTATCAGCTCCGCATTAGCGTTCTCTGGCCTCGGCTTTGCTGTAGACGAAGTTGAGGCGTATGGAAACGCCTGTTCGTTAGTTGCAAAATGGTCGATGTATCTCCACGAAACTGTAGTGGCCAGGCGCCTCTATAAGACAACCTGGCCAACGCGACGTGATCTCCCTCACACCGGCACTGCCACGCCCTGGAGACGTATCTGGCTGATCCAGTTCCGCTCCGCGCGGTGGTCGCTCGGCGTAAACGGGACGGTCAGGTGCGTCTTACCGTCCGGGGAGCGCAGGCGTGGATGCCGCTTGTGGCGGATCAGCTCCCAGCCTGCCTTGATCAGTGCCCGGACGATCTCGTTGATCTTGTCCGAGGTCGAGTAGCGGTTCTTCTTAGCCATGTACTGCCTCCTCTTTTTCGCATTCGGCGATCATCCAGTCCAGCCAAGCCAGGCGGCCGCCACGCCAGGGCGAGCCACGCCTGCCAGTCATTTGCCATGTCTCCCAGACCTTCGCATAAACGTCCGGGTGGTGCTGACGCAGCCACCACGAGTAATACAGGTGGCCATCCAACATCTTGCCCACCCACTCGATCAGCCTGTTGCCCTGCTCGCGGTACTTACGACCGGCGACCTGGCCGATCGCGAGACAAATTCCCCCTGGATCGCGCCTCTCGATCACCCGGCGGGCCTTGCGCAAGATGTCGCTGTCCTTCAGCGGTCGACGGCGGGCTACCATGCTCCTACCCCCGCGACATCATCATCCAGCGGGATCGACGCCGGAGCGTCAGGATTGGGCGGCGGTGGCGGGAGCAGGGTGTTGCCATGCTCCACCAGCTCGCCGTCAGCCATGCGCTCCGCTTCTGTCCAACGCTCGATGAACGCCTCGTACTCCTTCGCAGCGGCGGCCTCGTTGCTGAAGAACTGCGGGTATGCAGGATCCTTCGCCAGCTGTCCACCATCGGTGTAATTCCAGACGTCGACCCGAAACAGTTTGTAGTAGTCCGGAAACTGGTCCTGCGGGTTCTCGATGCGGCCGATCCACTCGACCGTGGCGCGCACCTGATTGTTGTCGTAGGACCGCACCTGGACATAGCTGGGATCCTGGCGAGCTTGCTTGTACTGCTCACCGTCGATCCGCTTACCGTCGCGGTCCTGGTATAGGACTTTTGCCATTATAGATCACCTGTGACTTATTCTTACAGGCGCGCCGAAGCCAGCTGAGCATCCAGGTCGTCGATGTTGTCGAGCTGGTTCAGTAGGCGCTTCATTGCACGTTGCTTGTCGCGATCGGGTTCGGTCCAGCCGTGCTTCTTGAAGGTGCGGGTCACGTCGGTCGAGGCGGCCGTCACGTACGCGAACGTCGGGTCGGTGATCGTGGCTGCGGTGGTCTGTGCTTGCTGCATTTGGGTTGCTCCCTTGTGTTGTGAGGTTTGTATTATCGAGGTCGGTTCTCGGCGGCAGGGTCAGGCGCGCACCCCGCCGAGCACAAATCCGCTAGTCGTTCATAGGCGTCACAACATTGCCTTCGAACGGGATTTGACAGCCGTTGAACATGTGCGGCCCGAAGATGTGCATCAGGTGCCACAAGCTGTCCTCGAGCACGTCGCCGGCCGCCAGCTCGGCCGGGCGCACGTCGGCTGGAAACTGGTGGAAGTAGCTGTTGTAGACCACTGCGCCGCGTGCGGTCAGCGTCAACTGGAAGTGGTTGTTCATGTTGATCGGCCGGAACGGTGAGCGTCCGATTGGAGGCTTCCATTCCGCGGCTCCGTGATCTTCAAATCCGGAGCGAACCAGCGCACGCTTGGCGCGGTCGAGTTCGCTGGTCAGTTGCTCGATGCGGTTGGCGGCCTCCAGCTCGATCGCCGGCGGGCTGATGTTCTCGCAGGGACGCGCGCGCAGGCGCGTGATCAGGTCTTGGCTCACGATTTCTTCTCCTTCTTCGGAGTGTAGGACAGCAGACGCTCGACCTCGTCGGGCCGGTAGCGCTCTCGGGTCATCGTGATTTCGATATCCGTGTTCGGGTGTTTCATGGCCGACTTTTTGACCAGCTCAGCGACGTGTTCTACCGCAGCCTCGTAGTCGTCCTCTGCGAACCAGGCCAGGTTGGCCCAGCTGACGTTCAGGGTCCACAGGCGCACCCAGCCGGTCTTCTTGATCTCGTCGATGCGGCGGTTCGCCTGGCTGACAAGGTTGTGCAGCTGGTCCTCGTCGCATTGGGCGACATAGTCGGGGATGCTCACGCGCGTCATGCCTGCGCTCCCTTCATCCAGCCGACGCAGATGCGGACCGCGCGCTGGCAGGTCTCCACGTCGAACATGCCGATGTGGCAGTCCTTCTGCTCGATGCCGAGGTCTTTGGCCAGGCGCTCGTATGCCGCCGTGCGGTGCCGCTGCTTCACGCCCTTCGGCGCGCGGCCGCCGTTCGCCGCGATCTCCTGGTCGACGGCGCGCTGCCAGTGTCCGTCGAACACGGCATGGGCATTGCCTTTCCACATGCGCAGCTTGGCGTCGGCCAGGCGGCCCAGAGGCACGGTGCCGTCGTTGAACGTGCGGCGCTGGCCGTTGTTCGCGCGGTGGCAGCCGACGTGCGCGTCGCAGGGGTCGCAGCGCCAGAAGTAGCGCTGCAGGAGATCTGGCGGACATGGCTTGTACACGCCGGCGCCGGTCACGAGCTTGGCCGGCTGGTTGCAGTATGGGCAGGTGACGGTCATGCGCATGACTCCTCGAGCAGGCCTGCCACCTTCAGCTTGGCCAGGTCGTCAGCCTCGTTCCAGTTTTCGAACCAGCGGCGGTCATCCTTCGCGCCTGGGTACAGCGCGTCGAAGCGCGCCGTCGTGTCGTTGTAGATGCGGGTGGCGGCCCGGCCGTCGTTGTTGACCAGCGCCTCGTGCAGCGCCGATCCCTTGCCCGCGAAGGTGTCGCGGTAACGTTCGCCTCTCATGCTTGTATTGCTCCTTGTATGGTCCGCCACGTCGACGGGGTGTACTGCGTTTGTTTATCCGCGAAGGCGACGGCTTCGTCGGTGGTGAGGCCAATCTGACCCCAATGCTTGCCGTTCCAGTGCTGGAATCGAGGTCGATCCAGGCTCATTTCCGAGTAGTGGCTGGCGGTACGGTGGACCCCTATCGCTGGGGTGCCCTGGCTGGTCCACTCACTCATCGCCCAGCTTCCCGATGGCGGCGTCGTAGTGCCGCTGGTAGTCGGCCTGCCGGCTGGTGAACAGCGCATCCTTGCCCCGCGCGTACTGCAGGTGGATGCTCCCGCACACGCGCCAGGCGATCGCTGCCTCCTTCCAGCCGGCCTTCGTTGCGTCTCCCAGGCCCTGCGCGTAGCTGGTGCGCTGGACGTATTCGAAGGCGCCCTCGGGACCGTCCTTGTCCCAGCCGATCCGCAGCGCGAAGTCGGTGAGGTAGCGGCCCCGGCGGGCCATCAGCTCGGTGTCGTCGGCGCTCATGCTGCTGCGCGGGCCTGCTCGACCTCGGGCAGCTTGTAGAAGCCGCGGTCGATCGCCTTGAACAAGCACGCCATCATGACGCCAGCTCCTTGAAAAACACCTGCATTTCAGGGTCGGCCGCCTCCCATGCGCCGATCGCATTCATCAGCGACTCCATCATCGGCATCAATGGATGCTGCGGATCATCGCCGATCGACTCCGGGATGATGTCCACCATGACGTTACAGATACGGATAGCGTCGTCGTATTGTTCCTTCGTTTGAAGGACCGGCGGGGTAATGCTCGTATTCATGCTTTCTTCCTTTTCTTTGTGTCTATAGGCGTTTTCAGCGCACGCTCGATGGACCACCCATAGCCAGCCGTTCTCATCCTGACCGTGCCGTATGGCAGCCCATGCGCGATAGCGGCGTCGCGCAGGGTTGGATAGGACTTGCCGTCGATTTCCACCTTGACGTTGCTGCGCGTGTTCTTGCCCTGCTCCTGCTTAGTGGCCCAGCGACAGTTACTAGGCTCATAATTCCCATCCGACTTGTCCCGTTCGATGGTCATCCCATCCGGCGCCACGCCCATATCGGCAAGGAAGTTGGCGAAAGACTCGAGCCAGCGATCGCAGACTTTGATGCCGCGCCCGCCGTAGTCCGCATAGGACTTGTGCTTTGGGTTCAGGCATCGCTGCTTCATTGCCTGGTACTTGCTGTAGGTCGGATCGGACGAACTGCCGTGCCCATGAAACTCTCGTTCCATTTACGCCGCCTTCGCCAGCTCAAGACCGTCAGGCAGTCGGTAGAAGCCGCGGTCCAGGGCTTTGAAAAAACACGCCATAGTTACAAGAACGTCATAGTCAGCAGCGTGGGCTTTGGCTTTGTCGTAGGGCACGCCCAGCGCGAAGCACAGCTCGCCGAGCTTGGGCGACTTGCCGTCGAAGGTTGCCCAGCGCCCGTTCTCCATCGTGCAGAACGGCTCGATGTTCGGGACCGCGAGGCCCAGGCGCGCCAGCTCGCCGGCGATGAACGGGCCGTCGAAGTTCATGTTGTGCGCCACCGCGATCGGCGCCATCGCCAGACGGCGGGACACTTCGGGCGCTACCGCTTCCCACTTCGGCATGCCGACCAGGTCGTTGTAGGAGATGCCGTGAACTGCCTGCGCCGCTGCGGCGATCGGGCGCTCCGGGTCGATGCGCTGGACGTACTTGTCGACCAGCTTGCGAGAGGCGAAGTCGAAGGTCAGGATCGCAATCTCGATGATGCGGTCGCCCTTCGCCTGGTCCACGCCGGTGGTCTCGGTGTCGATGCCATTGATCAGCACGATTGGATCCCCTTCTCGTCGAGGAACATGCGAATGCGCTTAAGGCAGCGCTCCTTGTCGTTCACGCGGCCGGCACGATTGATTGCGTGGTCGTATTTGCTACCGCCCCGGAAGCTGAACAGGTTTTCGGCGTCTGACTCGCGGATGTTGAACAGTGCTGCGGCCGCATCGGCGTACCATGAGAAGCGCCTGCCGTTTACCGTCCACTTCGGCGCTCCATCGTTGCCCATGTTCAGAAGCGGCTTGAAGTCGGGATGCAGTCCAAGCCATCCCATCGCGCAGCCGATCGTGCCGCACGCGATGCCGCCGTCCTGGGTGCCCCTCGCAATAAAGTTGAGGTTGAAGCGCTTTTCGGGAATGCCGCCGATGATCGCGTAAGCGTCGCCTAGCAGCTTGTAATTCGGTTGCGATACAGGCATGTTTTCCTCCTTTGTTGAACCCTTATTGATGCACACAAGTCACTGATGACTTATGTGCATGGTAAAGACTCAGCCCAGGATTAGCGACCCACGTTGATCATCTTGCCGCTCGACGAGCCATCGAGAATCACGGTGCCGCCCTTCTCGGCGAATTTCAGCAGCGCCTGGTTGTACTCGTGCTGCAGGAAGGCCGGGGTCAGCGTGTTCGCGGTCTTGGCGACGGCTTCGGCGTTCTTCTCGGCGACTTGCACCTGCAGCGTGGCGGCTTCCAGTTCCTTGCCCTTGGCGACGACGTTGCGGATCGACTGTTCCACGGTCGGGTCGGTCAGGATCTGGCGCACGACGACCTTGGTGATCGTGAACGAGTTCGGATCCGAGGTATTCAGGCTGGCCTGCAGGGCGGTCTTGATCTCCGACTCCAACACGGTACGCTGGGTATGGATGGTCAGGCTGTCGTGCTTGGACACGGCGTTCGCAGCTTCGCTCTTGCCGAGCGATTCGACCAGGCGGTATGCCGGGAAGTAGGTACTCGACCCCTGCGGCTGAACAGACTGGCCGGTGTACTTGACCGCCAGGGCGCGCAGCGCTTGCGGGCTGTTCACGCGGTAGAAGATCGACACGTCCAGGTCGCGCAGGGACAGGTTGTCCTTCGCCTTCGGCTGCAGGTTCGGCAGGTCGACGCCGACTTCCTTCAGGGTGTACTGGTCGACGTGGCCGGTCACAGCAGTGTAGAAGCCTTCCGGCTCGACCTTCTGGTCGGTGGTGCCGTTGAAGTTGGTCCGCAGGCCGGCATTGCCGGTCTCGATGGTGCCGTAGCAGCCGGTCAGGCTAATGGCGGCGGCCGCAGCGAACAGCAGGGTGGACAGAAATTTCTTCATGTAGTGATGCTCCTTCAGGTGGTTGTGGTTATACAGCGTGGTCGAACGAGAAGATCGACAGGAAAGCGAACACAGTCAGGACCAGGGCGGCGACGCCGATAGCTGTCCATTTCATGATCGTCTTGAGCCGCCCCTTGTTGAAGAACGGCGTGCTGCTCAGCGCCCAAACCAGCGCGGTGGCGCCGGCAAACAGCACGATCAGCAGCAGGATGACGCGGGTGAGTGCCATGTCATTCGTCGTGGTTGGTGCGCAGCCACGCCCAGTTGGACTGAGGCTGCGCCGGTTTCGGTGGCTGCACCGGCTGGGAAGGCTTACGCCCCCAGTCGATCAGGTCATGGTTCTGGCGGTAGACGTCGCCATTCTCGCGGCGGCGATCGCTGCCCTTGCCGCCATCACTCGGACGGGCCATTACGCTGCAGCTGCCTTGCCGTCGTTGGCGGCCGGCGCCTTCGGTTTGCGCGGTTTGCGCACGACGGTGGCGTTGACGATCGTAGCCTGCAGCAGCTCGGCGTGCGCGGTCAGGAATGCCGGCAGGTCTTCCAGGTAGATCACCGGATGCTCGTTGTCGGTCTTGCCCAAGCCCGGGGCATCGGCTGCCAGGCTGTTGACGAACTTTTCCATCGCCGGCGCCAGCTTGAGCTTGCGGTTGTGCGCTTCGCACAGCTTGGCGCTGTCGTGCAGGGAACCGTCTTTGGCTTGGTGTTTCGTAACTTTCATGTTGCTTCCTTATTTGAGGGTTGTCGTAAATCTGTAAATTCTTACTGCATGGTGCAGCCGTAGTTCTTGCCGCGCTTCACGAAGGCGAAGGTGCCGCTGATCTGCCCGTTGACCAGGCGCGGGATCATCTCCGACATCTCCTTCATGAACACCGTGACGCCTGCGCCGTCCTTCCGCTTGAAGTGGAAGTAGGCTGCGCTGCGACCGTGGCTGAATCCTTCGTAGGTCAGGGTGTCTTCGAAGGGCGCGTTGTCGCGCCAGTCGGTATTCCCATAGCCTTCGTAGTGCAACTGGTTTCCCGCCTTATCGAACGGGATTTTGTAGTCGCCGACCTTCTTAGCCATTGGACGCACCTGCGGTCTTGGCCGGATTGCCCTGCGCATTGGACAGGCGGTGCTTGGTACGGCGATCGCCCATCAGGTCGCGCAGGTCGCGGATGCTCATGCCGGTGCATTCGTGCATGCGGATCAGCAGTGAGGCGCCTACCGGCAGGCGGTTGTGGCGGATCTTGCTGATGACCGGCGGTGCCACTTCCAGCATGCGGGCGAGGGCGGCGTCGTTCTTCAGCTGCATCTTGGCCAGCAGGATGTCCAGCAGGTGATTGGGGTTGTAGACGACGGCGTTACTTTCGATGGTCATGATTTTCTCCTGGTTAATCGGTAAAGTCACCGATGACTTATTAATTATAGTGCGTTTGAAACTTATATTTGCGGACTTATGTGCGAATGCGCGCTGCCATCACTTTAGATTTCGATCCTACGCACTGCGCAGGCCGCACCGCGGAACGGCTTCCCGTAGACAGTCTGAATGCCACTGGCGAAGTTCTGCCCCCACACCAGTTGAGGGCGCGTGTCATGCTCCTCATCCGCCCAGTACCAGATGCGGTCAAAGTGGTCACGCCGGTTTGCGAACAACAGCGCCAGTTCGCGGCGAGTCGGCAGTGCTGCCTCGCGCATGAACGCCCATTGACGCGCCGCCGACCAGTTCACATCAGTCGCCTGGTTGGGCAACAGCACCAGATGATAGTCGGGACTCCCCTCGGTGCCGAGAACGATGCCGGCGTACAGCTCGCCGTCCTTCATGTTTTCAGCAAGCCACTGGTCCTTTTCGGTTTTCATGCTCTTCTCCTATTTTCCTGCTGCCTTCAGCAGTTCTTTTCTCAATGCCTTCTTTGCGGAATGCAAGTCCGGTTCGTTGATGACAATCCTGGTCGCGTACATCAGCCCCTTAAGGAACCCACTACGCTTCTTCTTCGGCACCGCCAGCGGCTTCGTGCGTGGCACGGTCGCGGCGTACGCAGCAAGGCGCATAACCTGCTGCCGGCGGCCGCTGTCGCCGCGTCTGGTATCTCCAGCCCGATAGATCGCGCCCTTCTTCTCCAGGGCCGCGAAGCGGGCAGTGATCGACGAGTAGGACAGGAGCGGATATGCCGCCCTGACCTCGTCGGATATGCAGCCGCGCGCACCGGCGCCGCCGATCGTGTCCAGCACCTTCTGCTCCAGCTCGGTCATGTCGATGGAGTGGAGCGCAGCCAGTGATGTTGCGGACTTCATGGCGGGCCTACAGCTCGGCGTAGCCGCCGGCGAGCAGCTTGTCCGTCATGATGTTCATGGCGTCGGTCGCCTGCTTGGCCAGCGTGTAGTCCTTGACCTCATGCTTGACGCGACGGCCGGCCCTATAAATCTCGACCAGGAACGAATCGGCGCCCAGCTGGCGGGTCAGCACCACGACCGTGCCGTCGGCGCCGTACAGAGCGCGCTTGGCGATCAGCTGGGCCTTGTTCTCCTGGACGTAGTCGCTGCCGGCGGTGATCAGGTCGATGACGCCGCGATCGACCAAGCCGGATACCGCCATGAACAGCGTGTCCAGACCCGTTGAGAACTGCGGCGCCGTCAGCTTGCCGTTGTCCAGCCCGTTGTAGAGGAACTCGACGGTTTCAAACGCCTTTCGATTGATCTCGTCCTTTAATTCCGGAATGCCGGTGTTCGTCATTTGATGTTCCCTGCGCTACGTTGCGCGTTACCGATAACCATCATGTTATCGAGAAAAGTCAGGACTTACAAGTCACTGGTGACTTAGCCTGACGTGTCCTAGTGGACGAGTCCGCCGGCCGTGATGTACGCGCCAACCTGGTCGTGCGCCAGACGCTCAGCCTTGCCTACCGCGCTCTCCAACGCCGCGAGGCGGTCGTCGAAGTCGAGCATCGTGCGCCGGATGTAGTAGTGCGCCGGCCGTGTCCGCTCGTCCATCATCAGGCCGAACATGATGCTGTTCAGGTGCTCGATGTAGGCCTTGTTCATCGCCGCCTTGCCTTCCGCGGCGACAAGCGGGATGCCTGGTTGGACGAGCACCACGGTGGCGAAGCGCTTGTTCAGCACCCGGAAGCAGTCGCGCACGTAGGCGTCGAACCGGTCCTGCAGCTCCGGCGTCACCGTCATGCCGACCGCTTCGGCCATCGTGTAGCCAAGCAGGTCGATGGGCGTGCGGTCGGTGATGACCGCCTGGTCGACCGGCTGGGCGGCATAGATCACGTCCAGGCGCTTCAGGATCTCCTCCTGGATGGTCAAGCGGGTAGCGAAGTCGAACGTGCCGGCCGGGTCGTGGCCCATATCCTTGAACATCGAGGAGACCGAAGTCTCCAGGAAAACGGCATCGTTCTTCTCCGCATACGCCTTCGCCAGGGAGGTCTTCCCGACGCGGTGCCCGCCGATCAGACCGATCACGCAGCGGCCCCTTTCGCTTTATCCAGATTCGCACGGCGCTTGGCAACATTCACCTTCGCCGTTTCCAGGCGCTTTTCCTGTTCGGCCATTTTCACTTCGCCTGCCTCGAGTGCCGCTTGGCGCGTGTCATGCAGCCAAGCCAGGTAATGCTGCTTTCCTTTCGCATCGACACCATAGCCGTAACGCTCGCCAAAACGGCTTTGCGCCGGGCCGACCAGGACGATTTCGCGGACGTTCATGCTGGGCGTCAGCTGGAATTTCGTGCGCGGGTAGCGGTTGGTTTTGCTTGCCATGATTAGCCCTCGATCAGTTTGCGTTCGACGGCCTGGCCAGCTGCAGCCTGTGCCAGGGAAGCTTCCAGGTGGGCAGCGTTCGCCGGCGAGGCCAGCAGGTGTGAGGTCTCACCCTCGAGGATTGCGCGCTCGCCCGCCAGATCACGCTCGGTCGCGTCCAGGCCGTTGAACTTCTCGGGGTAACGCTTGCGCAGCTTGGCGATGTTCTTCTCGCGGCACGAGGCTTCGGTGACGCCGGTTTCGTCGAAGCCGATCGCCTGATACCACTCGATGTCGCCCACTTCCTCGCCGAAGTTGACCTTGTCGATGGCGCCGGTCTCGTATTGAGCCTTGACCGCTTCCAGCAGCTCGCCCGACTCGGTGAAGCAGCCCAGCGCGGCGTGGTTCAGGCGCACGTTCAGCTTGCTCAGGTTGAAGTCGCGCACTTCCGGCGGCAGGTCAGCCGTCATGCGGGTCAGTTCGTCCGGCGACATGCGGTCGTTGAGGTCCAGGCCCGAGTTCAGGGCGCCGCCCAGGAAGCCAGACAGGCCGTGCAGGGTGCTGAGGCTGTCCAGCATCTTCTCGCGGTCCAGGCGCACATCCTTCTCGGGGGTCGGGTAGTACAGGCGACGCTTGAACTGGTCAGCCAGCTTGGCGGCCGCGATAGCGATCTCGAGCACGGCGTGGTAGGCGACTTCGTTGATGTTCAGCTGGGCCGGCACCGCTTCGGTACGGATCGCCTGGGGGATGTAGGTTTTCGAATCCATGTGATGGTCTGCTTTCTTGTTGACGTTATGCGGCGCCGGCGGCGCCGCGGTTGTGGGTTAATCTAACGGGTTGCCTTTATGCAACAGAACGCAGGGGTGCGGCGCCGCCGATGCCGTCGTCGACGGCCAGGCCGATGCCTTCGTCGTCGTCGTCAGCAGCGAGGCCGGAGGTGGCCAGCAGCGCCTCGATGCGCCCGGCGACCGTGCGTGCGGCTGCTGCCTCGGTCAGCGCGGCTTGGTGCGCAGCCTGGGCCTGCTCTGCTTCGATGCGCTTGTTTTCCGCTTCGGCGGCATGCTCCTGCTCGACGGCACGGAGGTCATTCAGCGTGCGGTTGAAGCCGGCGAGGACGGATGCAGTGGTTTTCTTTGCAAACATGAGGTCTTCCTTCAGGATTGTGGTTGCGGGTGGTAGATGTCGAACTCGACGAGTTCGCGGTGTTGGCGCCAGCCGAAGAAGTTCTTCGACTGCTGGGTGGCCAGCGGCATCGGGTACGCCTGGTGCTCGACCGGCGAAGCGTGCAGCGGACGCGCGCCTACGAGCAGGTCGAACAGCTTCAGGTCTTCCCGGATCAGCGGCTCGCGGCCGTCGTGCGTCAGGTAAGACACGCGGGCGCAGCGGGCCGCCGACAGCTTTGCCAGGAACAGCGGCTGGTCTGCGTACTGCTGGCGCTCGGCCACGGTTACATACGGAAGGTGCCAGGCGCGTTCGTGCAAACGGTCCATCGGGCGGAACACCGGCGTCGAGGCGCTGATGGCTGCCTGCATCTGCAGCGCGAGTTCGTGGATCTCGGGCTGGGCGTCCGGGTGGGCGCGCAGTTCGTTCCAGTTGTCGAACTCGGTGGCGGTCACGATCACGCTGATGTGCAGGAACGGCTCGAGGATGCGGTTGACGACCTGCTTGTGGACGCCGATCTCGGCCATCGCCTCTGCCTGGTTCGCAGCGACTTCAGCGGCGAGCATCCAGCGTGCTTTGGCGCGAAACAGTTCGTCGCCGGTCAGCTGCTGGTGCGCCTGCATACCAGGCTGGTTCTTGCCCCAGTGGATCGGCATTGCCGGCGCGCTGCGCACCTCGGCGATCATCTTGGCGACCGGGATCGCGCGGCTGCTGCTGGCGTTGCGGCTGAATACACGATGCGTCATCAGCTCAGCGTGGATGAAGCGCGGGTAACGCAGCTGGTATGTTGCAAGCTTCTTGCCGTGCGGCGCGATACTGTGCTCGACAACTTTTGCGGTAATGGTCATTTCTGTATTTCTGTATTTAAAGTAATACGATTTTATGAAATCGAAACCGGCAATTAAGCGGCTTCGGGCGATCCGCCCAGCAATTCCTGCATGGCGAGGACAGCACGGCGCGCGCGTTTGCCATCGTCTTGCCCTTGGTGGGCGTAGAACAGAAGCGCCGACAGAACCTGCATCGCGGTGCCCTCCTGCTCCAGCTGGTTCAGCCCCTCCATGCCGGCGTGGGCGAGCATGCCCGCGTTGGCCAGGATGGTCGGGCCTTGCTCACGCTGCTCGACAGGCGCTGCAGCGCGCGGTGCGGCGGCTGCAGGTTTCGCTTGAGGGCGTGCTTTGAATAATTCGACGACGTTTCCCACTTCCTACTCCTTCATCTGCGGGGCGTTGTCGCCCCGCTCACTTACATATTATAGTTCAGTCGTGACTTACTTCTTCGGACTCAAAAGTCGTCGAAAGACAGTGCGCCGCCGGTCTGGTAGTCGGTAGGCTTGCCTTCGAAGAAGTTGACCTCGACGCCGTTGATGGCGCTGATCTTCTCGACCCAAGGCGTCGGGTTCTTCACGCCGGGGTACAGCGGCGCCCAGCCAAGGCGATCGGTGCGCTGGTTCGCCAGCCACTTGACGCGGTCGGTGATGATCGCGTCGGTAGCGCCCAGGACGCCCCCGCTGATGATGTGCTTGCCCCATGCGGTCTCCAGCTCGACAGCAGCGCGCACGATCTTCTCCGCGGCGGCGTAGAAGGCGGCCGTGAAGATTTCCGGACGCTCGGCCTTCAGGCAGTGGTACATGTCGATGAAGAAGGCCAGGTGGGCTTCCTCGTCGCGGTTGATGTACTTGATCTGGTCCGCGGACTTGAGCATCTTGCCGTTCTTGGCCAGGAGGTAGAAGCCGAAGAAGCCGGTGTAGAAATAGATGCCTTCCAGGCAAATGTTGGACACGATCGCCAGGGCGAACTTGGTCGGGGTGAAGCCGCCGCGCAGCTCGTCGTTCTGGTCCAGCACCAGCTGATTCTTGGCCGCCAGCACCGGGTCGCTCTCGTACATGCCGTAGATGTCCAGCGGGTTCGCCGACACAGCTTCAGCCATCAGGGAATACGCGGTGACGTGGTTGGCTTCCTCGTAGGCCTGGCGCGAGAACGCCATCTGGGCTTCCGGGCTGGTGACGTGGACGCTGATGTTGGTGGTCAGGTTTTCGAACTGGAAGGCGTCCAGGTTCGACAGGAAGGCCAGGCCCTTGTCGTACAGCCGGCGCTCGGCGTCGTCGAGCTTGTTGCGGTAGCAGGTCACGTCGTCGCCCATGGCGATGGATTCGGGGAACCAATCATTTTTTCGAAATTTCTTGAATGCGTCCATCGCCCATTTGTGTTTCAAAGGGGAAATGCACATCACCCTGTCTTCCGGACCTTGAATCAGGCGACGGTTGTTGATCTTTTCGATAAGGCTTTGGGTCATCATTTTTCCTTTCGGTTGTTGCGTTTGTTGTTGGCTTGCTCGCTTGGTGTCGCCCAGCGGCAGTTGCCTGGTTCGTAGTTGCCGTCGTTGTTGGGCCAGCGGTCGATGCTGGTTCCCTCCGGTCGTTTGCCCATGTCGGCAAGAAAGACCTCAAACGACTCTTGCCAGCGGGCGCAGACCTTGATGCCGCGCCCACCGTAATAGTGGTAGCTGTCGTTGTTTGAATCGCGGCACCGACTCAGCATCGCGGTCCAGGACCGGTACTCAGGCGTGAAGCTGGCGTCATGCTTCGTGTTGGATTCGCTCAGGTGTTGGCGTCGGGCGCAGCCGCAGGAGCGTGACTTCTCAATCACCAGAAGGCGCTGCTTCACCGGCTTCTCGGTGCCGCACTCGCACCGACAAATCCAGCGGGGTTTGCCAGCGTTGTCGGGCGATGCAGGCTCGAGGACGGTCCACTTACCGACTTTCGAGCCTGCGACGATCATTGGCAGCTTTCGCAGTCCGGGTTGTCCAGGCTGCACAGCTTGTTCGACATGTCCTCGTCGTCGACCGGCGGCAGCAGGCCCGCGTCCTGAACTTCCCGGCGCACTTCTTCGTAAGTGCGGGTGCCGTTGAGCATTCCCTGTGCGGACTGCACCAGCTGCGCCAGCTTCTCCTCGCTCACAGCCGGCTGGTCCTTCACGATGGCGCTCTGACCGCGCAGGTAGTACGTGGTCTTGAGCTTGCGCTTCCAGGCGCGCAGGTAGATCGCGGACAGGCGGCTGCCCTTGATACCGAACGGGACGAAGATGTTCAGCGACTGGGCCTGGTCGAGCCAGAACTGGCGGACGGCGCCGGCGTCGATCATCCAGTCAGCGTCGATGTCGAACGACTCCTTGCACAGCTCCGGACGGCCGTAGCGCAGGCACGGATCGACCACGATGAAGGGGCCGGACTGGTTCTTCTTCGTGTACTCGCGCTGGAAGATCGGCTCGATGGTCGGCGTGGTGCCGACGATGTTGCTGATCGTGGCCGTCGGAGCGATCGCCATGGTGTTGCTGTTGCGCATGCCATAGGTCACGACCTTCTGGCGCAGCTGGTTCCACGGCAGAAGCTCGCGCGGCGTCACCAGTTCAGCGCGCACGTCCTTCGCGCCGGTATCCATCGGCAGGATGCCCTGCGACCACAGCGAGCCAGGGAAGGTGCTGTAGGCACCGCGTTCACGCGACAGGTCGCACGATGCCTCGATCGTGTAGAACGAGAAGTGCTCCATCAGCACGTCAGCCGCATCCAGGTGTGCCTGGCTTTCCCAGTCCACGCCCAGCTGGACGAGGTATTCGGTGTAGCCCATCAGGCCCAGGCCGACCGGGCGGTGGCGCAGGTTCGACTTCTTGGCGCGGTACGACGGATAGAAGTTGATGTCGATGACGTTGTCCAGCATGCGCATGGCGGTGCGTACGGTGCGACGCAGCTTCTCCACGTCCAGCTTGCCGTCCTTGACGTGGGTCTTGGCATTGATCGAGCCGATGTTGCAGACGGCCGTCTCGTCGTCCGACGTGTTCAGGGTGATCTCGGTGCACAGGTTCGACGAATGGACGACGCCGACGTGCTGCTGCGGGCTGCGACGGTTGATCTCGTCCTTGAACGTGATCCACGGGTGCCCGGTTTCGAACAGCGACGCCAGCATGCGCTTCCACATGTCGATCGCCGGCACGGTCTTCACGAACTTGCCTTCGGCTTCCAGCTGGGTATAGCGAGCTTCGAAGGCGTCGCCGTACAGCTCATGCAGCTCCGGGTGATCCTTCGGCGAGAAGAAGGACCAGGTGCCGCGTTCCTCGACGCGCTTGAAGAACAGGTCCGACGCCCACCATGCCGGATAAGTATCGTGCGCGCGGCGGCGGTCGTCACCCGATTCCTTCTTGAGGTCCATGAAGTCGTAGGCGTCCGGGTGCCACAGCTCCAGGTACGGGGCGAACGAACCCTGGCGCTTGCCGCCTTGGTTCACGGCGACGGCGGTGTCGTTGTAGACCTTCAGGTACGGCACGATGCCCGAGGAGATGCCGTCGGTGCCCTTGATCCAGTCGCCTTCACCGCGCACGCGAGTCCAGTCGGTGCCGATGCCGCCGGCGTACTTCGACAGGTTCGCGCATTCTTCGATGGTGCCGTAGATCGAGGCGAACTGCGGGTCGTCCAGGTCGGCCGAAATCTGGTCCTTGACCGTGTTCAGGAAGCAGCTGGCCAACTGGCTGTGGAGGGTGCCGGCGTTGAACAGGGTCGGCGTCGACGACATGAAGTCGAACGAGGACAGCACGTTGTAGAACTCGATGGCGCGCGCGGTCGGGTCTGCTTCGCGCAGCGCCAGGCCCATGGCCACTCGCATGAAGAAGTGCTGCGGCAACTCGATGATGCGCTTGACCTTGTTGCGGATCAGGTAGCGGTCGGCGAGGGTCTGGATGCCGATGTAGTTGAACTGCTCGTCGCGCTCCGGACGGATGGCGTCGTTCAGGTCTTCCAGGACGAACAGGCGGGCCAGCGAAGGGTGCAGCTTCTCGGCGCCGATGCCGGCTTCGATGTAGGTGGCCAGGTGCGGGTACTCGATGTCGTTCCAGGCTTCCTTGTAGACCGACAGCAGCACGAGGCGGGCGGCCGCAAAGGTCGCATCCTGGCAGTCGACCGAGATCATGCCGGCGGCGCTGCCGATCATGGCGTTGTGGATCTGACTGGTCTTGATGCCGTCGAAAAACTGCAGGTTGGCGCCCAGCTCCAGCTCGGACTGCGAAACGTTCAGGCCGCGGCATGCGTACTCGACTTGCTTATGAATCTTGGCGATGTCCAGCGGTTCACGCGAACCGTTGCGCTTAGTGACTTGCATTCTGCTTTTCCTTGTTGCTTTGGTTGGGGGTGGGATTATAGTTGAGTCACTGATGACTTACTATAAGGGTCAAAAACTACCACGCATCCACTTCAGTCTGCGGGCGGTCGGGGTTCTTGGGTTCCGGTTTGCCGGCGATGATGTCGATCCCGGCAGCGACAAGCTGATCGCGCTCCGCTTTCATCGCCGCCTCTACCTTCTGACGCATGGCGCCGTTCGTCATGACGAGTTCAGTCTCGCCAAACTCATTGACCACCTGACGCATCCCATGCGGCCCCGCGACGCCGTGGCCAGATTTGATCATTGCCATAAAGTCTTCGCGCAGCTTTGCCTGGTCGCGCCTCTGGCGTTCAAGCGCCTCTGCTTTAGCGGCCACCTCGGTGAATACGCCGGTAGACTTGGGTGATTTGGTCGGCTTGGCAAGGTGCGGCATGCGATCGGTGATGTGATCCATGCCCATGTGGGAGGGGTTCTTCATGTCACCAGGCCGGCTGGTGGACCAGCCTGGTTTGAAGATGTCGATCAATGAGGCCACTAGTAGCTCCTGCTTCGATAGGTAACGACCAATTATAGTTCAGTCGTGACTTATCTATGCGGATGCAATCAGGCGGCCGCCTTCATGAGGCTCTTGAACAACGGCGAGGATTTCAAGACCGCCATCGTCTGGCGGAATTCATCCGAGACCAGGCCGGCTTCGATCGCGGCCAAGGCGTCGGCCAGGTGCTCAGCTTCGCCGGCGTGAATGTCGCCCTTCTTGAAGCCCTTGCCGTTCTGCTCGTAGCGAGGCCATGGCGCGTCGGGATACTTCTCCACCATCGCTTCGATCATTTCGCCCTTGGTCGCGGTTTTGATACCGCAGCCGGCCAGCTTCACGTCGTTGGGCGTGACCTGAATGATAGGCAGGCTCTCCGCTACGGCCGCGATGACGCCCAGGCACACCCCGTAGGAGGCCATCGCGCGCGCCGACTGGCTACCGACCGGCACCTCGATGAAGGCCATCGACGCGCCTTCGATGGCGCCCATCGCCCCGCAGTACAGAAGGCGCGCCCGGTCCAGGTCTTCGCTGTTTTTGCGCACCTGCTTGCGCGCCTTCTTGTCCTTCTCGGGTTCGGTGCGCACCACTTCCATGCTCTGCACCGTGAACTTCATGGTGTCGATGTCCAGGGCCGCGCGCACCAGGCCAAAATTGGACATGGACGGGTCCATGCCCACGATCTTCATAATGTTGCTCATCTGCTTCCTTTCTTTTTACCAAGAGCCGAAATCGGCATAAACGGCCGCCTTCTCGACGACCTCCTTCGCTTCCTTCTCCTTCGTCGCCAGCGCGCGGATCGAGCGGATCTCGGCGAAGAAGTCGCCGCCGGCGGCCAGGTTCATCGTCGCGCGAAAGCCATCCAGGTTGGCGGCGGCGTCGACTTCATTCATTTCCATCTTCGTGTACTGGGAAGCGGCCGTCGGCTTGAACACGAAGATCAGCTTGCCGGCGGCGCCCTGACGCACCGACGTAGCGACGAACTCCTCGCCGCCGATGTGGTTCTGCCTGCGGTAGCCCTTGCCCGGCACTTCGACCGTCAGCTGGCCTGGTGAGAGCAGCGTCGTCGATACTTCTGATTCGGTCCGCTCGGCGAAGTAGTCGCTCATGCGGGCAGCAAGCGCGTCGAGCGCCTGTGATACTTCGGAGTGTGCTTCTTTGTTCATGGTGAACTCCACGTTGTACAGCCGGTTAAAGTCTTCCGGACGCATCTTTTTCAGGTCGCGCATATACGGCTCGTCCAAGATGGCCCAATCCACTTCACGACCAGACACCTTTTCGGCGGGGGTCGTGAAAATGGGATCGTCGCTGCGGGCACCTGGCGTCGCCATCAGGTAGCCCACAGCATCGAGAAAGTCGTCGCGTTTAGAAGCCACGGTGAGTGGCGCCGGACACGACCGATACGCCTGCCGTCTTCTTGACGGTGATGACGTTGTCGATCCAGTCGGTCAGCGCGTTGTGGCTGATGACCAGCACGGTGCCGCGCTCCTTCGCCTTGCGGTCCAGCACCGTCATCAGGCGCTCGAGGCCAGGTTCGTCCAGCGCGTGGTCGATTTCGTCGCCGATCCACAGATTGATGGGCTTCTCGGCGCGCGAGGCGACCATGTCCTGCAGCGCCATGTTCGTCGCGATGCGGACCTTGCGCTTCTCGCCGCCGGACAGGGCCTTGAAGGTCTTGCCGCCCTTGTCGTTCTCCACCTCGATGTTGAACTTCTCGCGCAGCTCGCCCTTCGCCGTCTTCGCCAGGGTCGACCACGTCGCATGAATGTTCCCGTCCGCCAGTGCACCCAGATACTCGGTGGTCTGCGCGTTCAAGAATGGCGTTACGGTATCGAGAATGTGCGCCCGGACGCCCGCGGGGCCGAAGACCTTCGCTGCGTTGTCGTACAGGTCAGCGATGTCCTCGAGCTTTTTGGCTTCGTCTTCCGCCAGACCGATCTGGTTCTCGACGCGCTGGCGATCCTCGCGCTTGGACTCGACGACCTTCTGCCAGGGGTTCGGCTCGGTCAGCTTGCCCTTGGCGTCGACCTTGACGTTCTCGACCTCGCGCCCCCATGCCGCCATCTGCGCCTTCAGGCGGGAGAGGATGGACATGTCGGTGTTGATCTTGGCCAGCTCGGCGGCGGCCGCCGACACGTCGGTCATCTTGCCGCTGAATTCGGTCAGCGCGGTCATGGCGGCTTCGGCGGCGCCCTTCGCTGCCTTGTACTCGCGCAGCGCCAGCGCCAGCTCGTTCTTCTTGGCCACGATCGACGTGGTGCGCGCCGCGCGGGCCGCTTCCATGTCGTGCGCGCAGTACGCCTTACCGCACTCACCGCAGGGCGTGCCGACCTTCGCGTCGATGTTGACCAGGTCGTTCTCAAGGCGGTCGGATTCCCGCTTCAGGCCCTCCGCCGTCGCGCGCGCGGTGGCCGCCAGGCGATCGGCGTTGCGCGCCGCGGTCTGCAGGCGCCCCAGCTCCGCGTCTTCCGCTCGCCGGCCGGCCAGCTGGCCCTCCAGCACGTCCTTGCGCGCCAGCAGCGCCGGTTCGTCGTATGCGTCGATCAGGCCCTCGCCGCCGGCGATCTGGTCCTGCAGCGGCTTGGTGCGAGCCAGCTCGGCGCGCGCACGGTCTTTGCGGCCGTCCTCGAACAGCTGGTGCTGGCCCTCCGCAGCGGTCAGCTCCCCGCTGATCGTGTCCAGGCGCTGCTTGAGCGACTTGACCGCGGCGCCGGCAGCGTCGAAGTCCTTCTTGGCCGCCAGCGCCCGTTTGGATGCTTCGGTGTACGCTGCAGCCAGCTCCTCGACGCCGGCCGCTTCCTCGATCAGGAGTTTCAGGTGTTTGTCCGTCATGCCCGGCAGGTCCGGCATCGCCTCCTGACCCGCGTAGATCGCGCCGACGAACACTTCCAGGCTGCAGCCCATGACCTTGCGGACCACCTCCTGCGTTTCCTTGTCGGTGCCCTTGGACAGGTCGATCCAGGCGCTACCGTCTTTCTGTTGGACGAACAGCTGGTTCTTGTTGATCTTGTCCTTGCGGTAGCGGGTGACGCGATAGACCTTGCCATCGTCGTCGAGCGTCACTTCGACACCGCAGTCTTTTTTGGCGGTCGTATTGACCACGTCATCGCCCGATACTTCGCGCGCCGTGGTGCCGTACAGCGCCCAGCAGATCGCGTCGACGATGGACGACTTGCCGGCGCCGTTGGAGGCGGCCGACGTATCGTCGGTGTTCTCGCCCTGGATCAGGACCAGGCCACGTTGGTCGAGCTGGATCTCCGCATGGCCAACGGTCAGGAAGTTGCGGATAGAGAGATTGGTGATGTCCATTTGTTGTCCTTACGGTTTCTGTCCGTGGTTGTCGATCCAGTGCTGCATGCAGTCTGGATGCAGGCGCTCGGTCGTGCCCAGCTGGTCGCCGTCTTCATCGACGGTGCCGCGCCACAGGTAAAGGCCGGCCGGGTCGGTGTCCAGCGGGAAGATGAACAGATGTTCGATGCCGTCGGCCTTGATGATCGCCTCGATGTCGCTGGAGGTCGCCATGATGCCGCTGCAGCCGGTCATGTCTTCGTTACACCGGATGGCGGAATGTGCGATCAAGGCCCAGCTTTCGCCCGGGTTCAGCTCGTCGATGAAAATGGTGGATCCGACCTGGCTCATGCGACGCTCCTTACGGTTGCGAGGATCTCGGCGCAGACCTTGGACAGATCGGCCGCGCGCGAGAAGCCCTTGGCGGTGATAAAGTCGCCGATCGACTGCTCCAGCGTGGCGCCGGCCTTCAGGATCGAGCCGCCTGCACGCGCGGTCGGTGCGCTGGCCGGATCCTTCACCGGAATGATCGTCACGCCGGCGGCGCCCGAGTCGGTCAGGAACTGGCGCAACGCCTCGTGGTCGGCGACCTTCGTGCTGCTGGTCTTGATGCGCACGTAGTTGCCATCGGCGATCAGCGGCACTTCGTCCGGATCGGTGGTGCCGTCGATTTCAACGAAGCCAGGCGCATGGCTCTTGAACCACGTCACGTCGCCGCCGACCACGATCAGGAAGCCCGCCTTGGTACCGACATCGCTCCAGGTCTGCGGGGTCAGGTTGCCGATCGAGAAGACCTTGCCGTCTTCCATCGGCTTGTGGTGGTGGTAGTGGCCCGAGAACACGCGACGGAAGCCCAGGCTGGCCAGGTATTCGGCACTCAAACCATGATCGGGCAGGCCTGGAATCACGCCGTCGACGGGGGCATGCAGCAGCAGGTCGGTGCCGGCGCGGTCTGCCGGGTCGACGTGCTCGATCGCTTCCTTCAGCTTCTCGATACTGGCGATCCAGGGGATGACGACCATGTGGTCGAAGGCGTGGTAACTCGGCTGGTTGACGACGATGCAGCCGACATCCTCGAGCGCGGTGATTGCCGATGAAATGCGGGCGGCTTCCTTGCCCTCCAGGTCGTGGTTGCCCGCGTTGATGACCACGCGCACGCCCAGCTCCTGGACGATGTGCTTGTAGCAGTCGCGGGTCGGGTTGAGCACGCTCGGCGCGATCGAGCCGCGGACGTGGAACAGGTCGCCGCCGTGGTACAGCGTGTCGCCGCCGACCTTCTTGACCTCGGTGGCCGCGCGTACGGTCTCATCCAGGATCTGCTGCAGGCGGCTATTGACGCCCGTCGGCAGGGTTTCAGCGAACGCTGACCAGGCATGGTTGTGCGTGTCGCTTATGAGTCCAAATGGTTTTTCCATGGTTTTCCTCAGTGGTGACTTACTTGTAAGGACGATAAAAACGATGACCTCCAATGGTCATCAGGTACTTCAATTTGTGGCGCCAGACCGGCCGCACAGCCTTTGCGTGGAAGTAGGTCGCGCCGCCGGTAAAGTCATCGACCCGCCCGTAGAGTACATCAGCGGCGATCTCGCGGCTGTGAAGCCAGGCTTCGCGCTCCTTCTTCGGTAGACCCTTGCCAACCCAGGAATACTGGCCAGTCTTGTGAACCTCTCGGCAGACACGTCGGGGATTTCCCTCCGCGCGATTCATCGTTACCAGCGCCACCGCTTGCTGTCCTGCGGTCGATTCCCCGCGAGCTTCGTGGTACACGGCCGACGCCAAACAAAGAAGTGCTGCTGCAATCATTGAGTCCCTTCGAATCTTTCAACAGTAGCATGATACCAGCTGATGACAGGATTTAGTCATAAATGACTTATCTTTGCTATTTGATCCTGAGAGACTTCGCAATTACTTTCTCGGATTTCATTGGGTCGACACGGAAGCGCGGAAGCGGCAGCCCGCGCTGACGGACGTGCGCGAAGTGCGAAAAGCTGTGCTCGCCGAAGAAGTCCTCGACCAACGTCAGCCAGATGAGGCGCTGGGAGCCGTCCTTGACGATGATTCCGATTGCCTTCACGCCCTGTTCGCGGCAACGCTCCAACGTATAGATGTCTAGGCACCAGGCGTTCTTTTCGCGCCAGACTGCATCACGCTTACGGTGGGCCAGGTAGAGCCGGTTGCCGCCCTCCGTTGTGTACCAGACGCCGTAGAATCGGCCGGCGACCTTGTGCTGCTCTCTTGCCACTTAGAAGCTCCCCCACGACTCCGCATAAACGCGCTGGCGCTCCTGGGCCTCGGTAATCTCCGACAGGCTAGGGCGGCGCTCCTCGTCCCACGGCGCCGGTGTAGTCGTCGGAGTGGTCGCGCCGG
Organism: Massilia paldalensis; assembly: GCF_044901715.1. NCBI lineage: Bacteria > Pseudomonadati > Pseudomonadota > Betaproteobacteria > Burkholderiales > Oxalobacteraceae > Massilia > Massilia paldalensis. Next base: position 90,141 of record NZ_JBJCIU010000006.1, on the reverse strand, counting down.
GATTGGCAACGACGCCTGGCGGAAGCACGCGACCATCTCGTGTCTCGTTCCACTGCTCACGCATCTTGGCCAGCCACTTGTCTCTCTTGATGGCGCCATTGAGGGCGCGAAGCACTTCTGGATCGAAGTAGTCCGGCCGGCCCTCATCCTTCTTTTTGTCGCGCAGCCAGAGCAGGTAGCTCGGGTCCATATCAAACACCTGTTGGACGGTCTTCCCCCTGTGCTTTGGTAACTGCAGAATATCGGTAAATTCGACGCTCATTCCAACCTCTTGAGATAGATAACGCAACTACGCTTATTGTGCTTTGCGATGTGCGGACCATAAATCTTCTGCATGTAGGCAAACAACCTTTCCGGTGCAGTTTCCGGGGCATCGCTACCCACTTCCCGGTGGTTCTTGTCCGCATGCAGCAGGCACTGCTCTCCGAGCGTGCCGCCCTCGACGCTCTCCACGCGAGCGCGCCCGAATACAATTTTGGTCTTCTCGTCCATCAGGAAGACCTCATCGCCTGGCGCCACACGTTTCAGCATCGTGTGGCCCAGGCGGAAGGTGTTGAACTCGTCGTCCACGCCAGCAATCGGCGGAATGAAGCCAAAAACTTGAACTTGCACTGCTGTCTCCATAATCCATCAGGGGCGATTCCCTGATGAATTATAGTGAGCGGACCACTTACAAATCAGGCACTTAGCTGGTCAGGATCGCGATCAGTTCCGGACCCAGGCCTTCGGCGCGCACCTTCTCGGCCAGCTGCTTCTTGGAATACTGCGTGCCCTTCCAGTCGTAGAAGCCCTTACGCGGCTCGGTCAGCTTTTTGGCCTCAACCAGCTCCTCGATCAGGGAAAATTCCTTGTCGAAGAAGGCGATGCCGTTGTCGTCGAAGGACATGCGCATCGCGGTCTCCTTGAACGGCTTGGTCAGCTTGGTCTTGACCACCTGGATGCCGATCTTCTGGCCCACGAATTCCTTCTGGCCGGCCACCTGCTGCATGACCTTCTCCTTGCCCAGCGCCAGGCGCGCGGTGGCGTAGAATTCCATCGCCTTACCGCCCGGGGTGGTGCGCGGGTCGCCGTAGACCACGCCCGGCTTCAGGCGCATCTGGTTCAGGTAAACGAAGATGGCGTTGAAGCGCTCGGCGAACATGGCCATCGACTTGAGGGTGGTCGATGTCACGCGCGCCAGGGCCGTCGTGTCGTTCATGCTGTATTCGTTGAATTCCTTCTCGGCCATCGACTGCGGGATGGCGCTGGCGATCGAATCGTAGGTGATGACGATCGGCGCAGTGTCCGGGATCACCTTGTTCGCGCGGATCCACTGGCAATACTTGGCGCCGAGGGTATTACCTTCCTCCCAGGTGCTGGGGCGCTTGTAGAACCAGAGCGGCTTTTCGGTACTCAGACCGTAGCCGTGGTGGGCCAGCTCCTCGTTGAAGGTACGCTCCCAGTCGATGAAGCCGGCGGCGCCGCCCAGGCGCTGGGCCGCGGTCATCAGCTCGGTGGCGATCGCGGTCTTGCCGGTGCCGGACTCGCCGAAGATTTCGTACATGCGGCCGTAGGCCAGGCCGCCGTCGTACTTTCCGGAGATCGCGTAGTTCAGCGGCGCGAAACCGGTGTCGAGGTAGGTGATTGCCTCCAGCTCGGCATTGCCGCCGAACTCTTTGTCGAAGGCTGCGATCAGTGCTGCTGCGGTCATGGTGGTGTCCTTAATTTGCGAAAGGTTTGGTAAATTCGTCCAGGTTGCGCAAGATCGAGCCGAAGGCCAGTTCCTCGCACACTTTGGCGAATGCTTCCTTGTCGAACTTGCCGCCGTCGACCTTCGTTTGCGACTTGGGCGGCGGCTCGACCTGGAGCAGCTGCATCATTTGGAAGTTGCGCTTGTAAATCGCGCGGCCCTCGGGCGATGCCAGCCCGATGTGCTTTTTCAGTCGGGGCTTGAACTCACCGCTGTCACAGCGATGCCAGAAATTGCGTACGCTCCCGAATTCAGCGATGAACTCTGGCGCCCCCTTTTCACCGATCCCGCCCACACCGGAGATGCAGTCGGAGGTGTCGCCCACCAGGATCTTCGTCTCGAGGTAGGCGAACGGGGTCTTGCAGCCGGTCTTGTTGTAGAAGTTCGCCGCGGTGGTCAGCTTCGCGTCGTTACGCGGGTCTTTCCACCACACGTTGCGGCGCACCAGCTGCATCCAGTCGCCGTCGCCAGTGATCAGGCCGATCTCATTCGCCGGGTCGGCGGACAGCTTGCGCACGAAGTAGCCGGCCAAGTCATCTGCCTCGCGGTCATATGCGGTCATCTGGCGAACGCCGAGGGTGGACAGGAGGCGCTCGATGAACGGCTTCTGCTTGGCGTATGCCGCCTTCATCGCGACTTTCTCGGGCGTGTCGCGACGGTTGGACTTGTATTCGGGGTGCAGCTTGAAGCGCCAGTCGGCGCGACCGTCCCACAGGACCATCGGGACGAATGAGCGGTTCTCGATACGCAGTTCGCGGATCGTCTTGGTGATGCCGAAAGCAGCCTGGGTCTCCATGCCGCCAGCGTTCAGTTTGGTCGCCTGCTGGGCGGCGTAGCCGATCGCGTTGCCGTCGATCAGAAGAATCTTTTGTGCCATTTGTCTCTCCGAAGGGAAAAAGAGCCGGCACAAGGCCGGCTCCTCACTCAGTCACCGGCGACTTACTCGGGCAGTTCGCCGAGCAGCGCGTCGATGTCCGAGTCCAGCGACGGATCGGTAACAGCCGATGCACTCGGGCTGTTGTCGAAGTCAGGCACGTCTTCGAAGTCAGTCGAGGCACCCTTCGGTGCAGCCAGCGCCGAAGGGCGGGTGCGCGGTGTATCTGCGCCAGTTCCCGGTGCCGGCAGAACGCCAGCGACGCTGTTGATGGCGCCGATCGCGCGACGTTCCTGTTCTTCCGATTCCTGTTTGACGTAGTCATCCAGGTTGTGCAGCTTGCCCAGGACGGCGGCCGGAACCTTCAGGGTCTTGGCAGTCGGCATGGCGCTGTACTTGGTGTTCAGGCCCTTGCCGTCGCGCGACAGCTTCAGGATGATCGCGGCGTCCGGGTCCAGCGGCTTGCCTTCGTACTCGATCACGATGTCCAGGATCTGTTCGAAGATGCCGCGCTTCAGTTCCAGGATGACCGGCGTGTTCGGCTCTTTCGAGTCGAGCATCAGGGCATTGACCAGAACGGTGCGGCTCGCTTTCGCCTTGCCCAGGACTTCGGTCAGGGCGTCGTCGGCTGCAGCGCGGGTTGCAGCGGCCAACGCCGAGCAGACTGCGCAGTCCTTTTCGAACGTGGCGTGCGTGCAGAGATACACGGCCTTGATCTGGTCGGCCTCGTCCTTGATGAAGTGCTGGCCGAAGTCGTGATACCACGTCGGGTCTTCGGCGCGCCAGCCCGGCAGGATCACCACGCGATTCTCGCCGGCTTCCAGCTTGGCGGTTTTTTCAGTCTTTTTCAGGGACTGTTTCTTCGCCAGCATCATTTCCATCAGTTTGTTCTTGTCCATAAGTTCTTTCGTGGGTAGGTTTTTCAGTTGGTTAAGTTCCGTCAGACTTTCGTCGTCGGGCATTCACATTATAGCTCACCTGTGACTTACTTTTGAGGCCACAGGTAGGCAAAAGTGATCTTAGGCGCTGCGAAGCCCACCGACGACTTGGGCGGCCGCCGCGCGCTTGTCCTGGTGGTTGCCCTCGGCGGCGAGAATGCGCAGTTGGCCCTTGCCTTCTTCACGGCGGTCGGCGCCCAGCTGCACCAGCATGTCCTTGCGGTCACGCAGCGCGTCGGTGCAGGAGCGACGCACGGCAGCGATGGTCTCGGCCTCGATCACGCGGTTCTTGGACGACACGTATTCCGGATCCTGCTTGACGGCGTTTTCGACCATCTTCTCGGTCACCTTCTCGCCGGTCAGGGCCAGGGCCTTGCGGTGCTTGTCGTACAGGCGGGCCTCGACGACCTCGTGGCGCAGCTTGAGACGCGAGTGCTGCGCTTCGGCATGAGCGGCTTGTTCGCCGTGGTAGGCGCGCAGGCCTGCCTGCTGCATCATCGCGTCGTCCAGGGTGTTGATCGAGACCTTGATGTCGTCGCGGAACTCGGCCATGTCGATGTAGTGGTTCAGCTCCTTCTTCGGCGCTGCAGCCGCGGCCGCCGGCGTCGGAGTGGGCGTCGGGGTCGGAGCCACGCGCAGGGTCGCGCCTTCCCGCTCCAGCGATGCAGCGACGGCCGCCAGGGCTTCTTCGCCCTCCAGGTGGACGATCGGCTCGGGTTCAGGTTCCGGGGTGGGCTTGGTCGCCGCAGTGGTGGGCATCGGCTTCGATGCCGGGGCGAGCTGCACTTCCTCGCTCACGACCTTGGCGCGAGCAGCTTTGGCCAGCTCCAGGGCGGTCGGTTTGGCGGCGGGCGTGGCCGGCGGCGTCACCGGTTTCGCATCCTGGGCCGGGGTTGCTTCCAGCTCCGCAGCCAGAGCGGCCAGCTCGTCGTCAGGGTTGCTTTCGACCGGCGCAGCAGCAGCGGTCGGCTTCTTCTGCTCCAACTCGGCGGCGATACGGGCCAGCTCGGCTTCCATTTCCGCATCCTTGTCGGTGGCTGCGACCGGTTCGAACGGGGTGTCGTCCGCCTTCGTGTCCGGATCGCCGTTCAGTTCCGCTGCCAGGGCGTCCAGGTCATCGTCGGCAGCCGCAGCCGGCGCCGGTGAGGCTGCAGGCGCGTCGACCACGTCAGCGGTTTCGGCCTCCAGCTGGGCCATCAGATCGTCAAGCTCGTCATCGCCGATCGGAATTTCTTTTTGTGCGGTTGCCATGCTCATTTCTCCAGTTGAGAGTGGTAGTACAGGTTGATGGTACAGATCGCACGCAGGAGAGGGAACCCTCCCGCGCACGGCAATTTAGGTCAGACCGTCGAAGTGAAAACCGGTCTTATCGGCGATGCTGATGGCGTGCAGGTAGAACGCCTGATGCATCGTTCCGCCGTCCTTCTGGTCCTCGATGAACTGCATGTTGTGCAGCCTGTCGACCCACCAGTTGAAGCGGCCGTAGGATTGAAAGATGTCCGCCACCTGCGCGGCGCATCGGTTCAGGTCGTCATTGGTCACGACAGAATCTCCGCTACCTTGGCGAACACGTCGTTGAGGACGAGCTGCTTCGCCGGGTCGTGGTAAATCTGCTGCGGGTTCAGTCCGCACACGATGGTCGCGTCCAGCTTGGCGTCGTAGATCGCCTTGCCGATCAGCTCGGTGGTGCCGCCCTTGTGACCAGGGAGGAAACGCTTGATCGACGCTGCGCCCAGCGCCACGATGATCGGGGGTTTCAGCACGTCCAGCTCGCGGGACAGGTACTGCGCGCAGCCATTCATCTGCTGGTTGGTCAAGAACTTATCGTTCTTTTTGGCCTTCACCAGCGTCGTGAAATACCCGTCGCCCGGTGCGATGCCCGCTTCCTTGATCGCAGTCTTCACACAGTCAGCGGTGTCGCCTTCCATCAGCTTGTTGGCCTTCTCCTCTTGCCAGTTCGGGCAGTCGGACACGACCATGAACTTGACGTTCGACTTCATCCGGATCGCCGGATGCGGCTGGCCGGCCAGGTCACAGGCGTTGCAGCCGCGGTAGTCCTGGACGATGTGAATGATCTTCGCCTTCACGAAGGGTTCCGTCACGTCCGTGGTGCGATCAGCCTTGACGGCATCGATGATCAGGCCCGGCATCAGTTCGGTCTGGTCCTTGCGGCGCGACAGGTCGCGGGCAGGCTTGGCGCCAGGTTCGATCGAGGCGAGGGCGCCGACCAGGCGCAGGTTCTCGACCACGCGCGCATTGACCTTCGATCCCGGCTGCGCAGCGGTCTGCAAGAACTCCTCGATGGTGTCGAAGCGGCCCTTGACCGGCGCGCTGTCGTCCGGGCCGTAGACCGGCTCCAGGGTGCCGTCGCGCTTTTTCTTGTCGCGCACCTTGATCCAGCCGCGGTTCTGCTCGCGCAATTCGGCGATGCGGCGCGCCGTGTTCTCCGAAATGCCCATGACCTTGCTGAACGGGGCCAGCAGGTGCTTGTCGTCCGGGATCGTGAAGCGGTCGGTGGACATGTTGATGTCCGGCGGCAGCACCTCGATGCCGCAACTGCGCGCATCGTTGACCAGGCCCGTCAGCTTCTCGTCGCCGACGATCGACAGGCAGGCGGCGAAGTATTCGGCCGGGTAGCGCACGCGCACCCACATTGTCCACACCGAGATCACGGAATACTCGACCGAGTGCGACTTGTTGAAGCCATAGCCGGCGAACGATTCGATCTTGTCGAAAAGCTGGCCCGCCGTCATAGGGTCCATTCCTGACTTGTCCTCGCAGCCCTTGACCCACTTGTCGCGCATTTCCGCCATCTTGTCGGCGTCTTTCTTACCCATAGCTTTCCGCAGGTTGTCCGCTTCGGCGCCGGTGAAGCCGGCCAGGTCGACGGACAGCTGCATGACCTGCTCCTGGTACACGACGACGCCCCCGGTGGTGGCCAGCGCCGCTTCCATGTTCGGATGCTCGTAATACGGCGACTTGCGACCCTGCTTGATGGCCACGAAGTCCTCGAGCATGCCCGAATCCATCGGACCCGGGCGATACAACGCGGTCGCGGCCGAAATGTCTTCGAACGTGAGCGGGCCGCCCTTGGCCAAGTCCTTCAGCAGCTTCTTCATTCCGGGCGATTCGAACTGAAACACGCCCGTCGTATCGCCGCGCGCGAATGCAGCCATCACGTCCGGCTCCTCGAGCGGCAGGTTCACGTAGCTGATGTCCTTGCCGTGACGGTCCTTGATGTACTTACGGGCGATCTCCAGCACGTCGAGCGTGGACAGGCCCAGAATGTCCATCTTGACCAGGCCCCAGTCCTCGACCACACGCTTGTCCCAATTCGTGACCGGAATGCCGTCGCTCCTGGTCTCGATGACGGCGCGGTTCACCAGCGGCTCGCCGGCGACGACTGTGCCCGCGGCGTGCTGGCCGAAGTTGCGCATGACCCCTTCCAGCTTGAGGGCGTGGCCCCAGATGCCGGGGTGCTCGTCGCGGAACTTCTCGATGTCGGCCACCGCGTCGGCGGAGGCAGTCAGGGTCATCGACTGGCCGTGCTCCTTTGGGACCAGCTTCGTCACCGAGAGGGCCAGGTTATCCAGCTCGTACACGCGCCCGGTGTCGCGCAGGGCAGACGCCGACGCGAGGGTCGAGAAGTTCGAAATGCCGGCGACGCGGTCGGCGCCATACTTGGCCGTCAGGTACTCGATGACCTCGTGGCGGCGCGTGGACATGAAGTCCAGGTCGGCGTCGGGCAGGTCAAGACGTTCGGGGTTGATGAAGCGTTCGAACAGCAGGTTGAAGCGGATCGGATCCACGTCGGTGATGCCGATCAGATACGCAACCAGCGAGCCGCCCACGGAGCCGCGACCAGGGCCAACGATGATCCCGTTATTCTTGGCCCACATGACCAGGTCCTCTACCAGGAGGAAATAGCCGGCGAAGCCCATCTTCTTCAAGACGGACAGCTCGTACTTCAGGCGAGTCTGGTACGTGGGCATGTCTGCGGCGCTGGGACGGTGGCCCAGCACCTCCTGGCCGAACCGCTTCTTCCAGCCGGCGATACACTTCTGGCCCAGCGCTTCGAACTCGTTGGGCGCCATCTGCGGCAGCGAGACCGGGTGCTTCTTGAACTCGTAGGTGCACAGGCCCGCGACCTTCTCGATGTTGACCAGGCCCTGCTTCCACAGACCAGGTTGGCTGACGCCGCTCCACTGGGCGGCGCGCTTGTGGGCGGCGAGCATGCGCTTGCCGATATCGAGTGGGGCCTTGAAGCCGAACTCCTTGACCGCCTGTTTCGGGCGCCAAGGGGTGGACATCTTGTTCTGCGTCGTGATGACGTTGAGCACCTCCAGGGTGTCGGCGTCCGCGTCGTCGCGGTACATGAAGGGATAGGTGACGAGCGGCTGCAGCGCCGGGCTTCCCATCAGCGCCTGCAGGGCCAGCGCGTTCATGCGGTCGAACAGCGGCGTGTCGATCGGCGTAAGTTCCACAAAGAAGCGGTTGCCGAACTTGGCAGCCAGGTTGGCCAAGATGTCGTCGCGCATCGGGTGCGAGAAGGCGCCGTAGAAGTCGCCGGTCGTGACGATGATGCCCTCCATCGCGAGCACGTCCTGCCAGCCGCAACGGCTGTGGTAGTAGAAGTATTCCGCGCTGTTAGCCTTCGTCAGCAGCTTGAGCAGGCTCTGGATGCCGGTCTCGTCGACGGCGTACACCTTGAGCATGACGAGTGGGTTCGGCTTCTCCACCTCGCCGGATGCCTTGCTCGGCTTGCGGTAGGTAGGATCGTCGACCACGCGCAGGCGGCAGCCGATGATCGGCTTGATGCCAGCCTTCTTGCACTTGTTGGAAAAGTCGACCATGTTGTGGATCGACATGTCGTCCACCAGGGCGACGGATTCGTAGCCATGCTTCTTGGCCTCGTCGATGATATGGTCTGCCTGCAGCAGCGACTGTCCGATGGAGAAATCGCTGCGTACAGACAGAGCGTGGTTGATGTTCATTGCTGCCTCTTTCTCGTGATGCGTGACGTAAATTCTCTCAACCCAAACCAGGATGCAGAACGATGTTGTCGCCGTCCTTACCAACGATCCTGAACGCTCCCAGCACCGCAATCGCCATCGAAATGTGCGATGCGGCGGTCTCCTCGCTCCAGCCCAACTCCTGGGCCATCGCCACGCGCAGGGACGCACGCGTGAAACCGCCATTTATCAAGTGATTGCAGACCACGCGCAGGTATGCTGGCCCGCCCTCTGCAAACGGGTTCATACGCTTCGGGAGCATGGCGCGCATGTCGTTCATGCGACCCATCTTGCACAGCGTCGTCGCCTGGTCAGCCGCCTTTTTGTTCTGGGCAGCGATGCGCTCGATCGTGCTGGTCATCTCCACCGTCAGGGCGAACGTCACACGCTCCTGGGCCGTGGTGCGAGTCAGGGGCTTGTTTGACACCTTCGGCTGCGACACCTTGATCGGCGATTTCTCGACTGCCTTGGTCTGGGCCGGTGCCGGCGCCGCCTTCGCCCGGGCGACAGCGTGGCGCTTGAGCAGGTCGCGCACGTCGACCGTCGCGCGGATCGACTCCAGGGTGGCCAACGAGGCGCTGTTGCACTGGTCGTAGGCCACGCAGCCCTTGCACACCGATGAATCCTGGCTGTAGACGCTTGCGGCGCCAAAGCAGCCAGGGGCTTTTTGTTCGATCATGCTGCTTCCTCGATATACTTGACGGCGTTGCGCAGTTCGCATTCCGCCATCGACAGTTCGCGCTCAGTAGCGCCGCCCAGCATCGTCAGGAACTTCTTGACGGTGACGAGCGAAAGTCCTTCCTTCATGGCGCGCGCATGCACGCCTACTTCTTCGGCGACGGCAGCGTGGGCACGCTGGCTGCGCAGTTCGTTCACCAGCTCCAGCGGCGGGTCGCGCAGCCAATCGACCATCAGGTTTGCCAGCGGTGACAGGTTCGCCATCGCCCGGTCCATCAGCTGCTTCGTTTCGATGATCTCCTCGGGCGACTGAAAGTCGCCGGCGATCGTTTCCTCGAATGACAGGTCGCCACTGCCTTCTCCGCCAGGTCGCCCGATGTCGTCAAAACACTGTGCCCCGATCCCGTATTGAATGGACGGCAGTTCCTTCTGGGCGGCTGCGCGGCGGCGCGCGTTCTCCTCTTCGCGAGCGGCAACCTCCTCCTTCATTTCATCGGTCAAGCGCTTCACACCGGTGAACTTGCCGATCGCCTTACTGAAGTGGCTGTGCGCCGCGCGGGTGTAGTACGCCGAGAACTTGACGCCCGCCTCGGGATCGAACCCGCGGGTGGCCATCACGAAGGCCAGCGACGCCTCCTGGAACATGTCGTCGTAGGAGAGGGGAACGCCCGCCTGCTGTGCCCGCGCAAACCCACGCTTGGCGTGGAAGTGGACCAGGCCGATGTTTTCTTTGAAGCTGAGCGTTTCGTTCATGATGCCTATCCCCTCTACTGCCAATTACCCGAAAATCCGCTGCGCCAGGCCGTCAGCCACTTCGCGGTCGATCTTGCCCAGCTTGTTGATGAAGGACAGCTGCAGCCCGACGCGGAACGAACCGCGCATCACGCCGATGCGGCTCGCGTAAATCAGGGTACGGGGCGAGATCGTGTCGCTCATCTTGGCGCCGTCGTATGCCTGGCGCACCAGCGTGGCGAACTCGACCATCTTGTCGGCGTCGTCGGCCACCAGCTTGCAGTGGTTCTGGAGGATCTGGCTCTCTGCCTTTTTCTCCATGTACTTCTTGTTGATCACCATGCCGAAGCGGTCGTAGTTGGCCGAGTTCTGAATCATGGTTCCCTGGTACAGGCCCGACTCGTCGCCAGAACCGTTCGTGTTGCCGGTGGCCACGAAGCGGAAGCCAGGTGCCGGCTTGATGATGCGCTTGTCTGCGGGCGCTTCTTTAATCACCAGTGACTTACCTTCCAAGACGGCCTGATACACCGCGAGGACCGACGGCATGCCGAAATCGTATTCGTCGGCGCAGAAGACCCAGCCATTCATCATCGCCAGCGGCAGCGGGCCGAGTTCGAATTCGGTCTGACCGCCCTTGACCGTCCACTGTCCGACGATGTGGCTCTCTTCGGTGTTGACCGTGTGCTGAACACGGATCATCGGGCGGTTCGTGCGCGCAGCCACCTGCTCCAGCAGTTCCGATTTGCCCGCGCCCTTGTGGCCCCAGACCAGGCACGGAATGTTCAGCTCGAGAGCCAGGATCACGTTTTTCAGCTCGTCGATGTCGTAGACGTAGTTGTCCGAAATCGCCGGCACCATGTCCTGCTGGTCATGCGCCGACAGCACGCTGATGGGGATCGGATCGCCTTTGGCGCTCAGGGCGGCTTTCACGCGGCCGAGTTCGAAAGTCTCGTGCAGCGGACGCTTCGTTGGGTGGCCTTTCGGGATCAGGGTCGTAACGGAAGCGGCGGCGGTGCCAGCCATTTCCATCGTGGTGGCCGCCGGCGCCGCGCCGGCTGCAGCTTCACGCTCGCGACGCTTCTTGTCCAGCAGTTCCTGTGCGAACGGGGAGATCACCGGGGCTTCCGGGTATTCGGTCTGGTAGCGCTCGACCGTCCATTCGGGGTGGTCTTTGGCCAGGTGAGTCTTGATGACGTGCTCTTGCGCGCCACAGATTTTGCAGGTGATTTTTTCGGTCATAGTGGTTCTCCACGGTGGGCTACTCGCCCGATTAGTAAAATTCGATTTAGTGCTGCAACAGAAAGCATGATACCGATTACCGCCCGGATTATCAAGTCACTTGTGACTTATCCGAGCGGTAATCCGAAGAGGTCAGCCGGCGATCAGCTGGCGCAGCTCCTTCATCACGACCGCCGGCAGCTCGTCGACCTTGTTGATGACAAAATTCTTGGGGTAGAACTTCTTCACCTCGGAGGACTGAATGCCGATGCCGATCACCTTCATCCCGGTGCGCGACAGGTTCTCCACCACTTTTTTCAAGTGTGGCTGCAGCGTGTTCGTATAGCCGTATGCGTGCGGCGCGCCGTCGGACAGAACGATGAGGATCTTGCCCTTCTCGCGACGGGCCATCAGCCGGCGACCGGCGATCTCGACGCATTCACCGTCCACGTTGTTGCGCATGCTGCTGGTGTACGGCAGCCAGCCAAAGCGCTTCTTCGTCTCCGTACCCATACGCTCGGCGAAGCTCTTGAGGACCGGCATATACAGCTGCTCGTAGCGGCTGTACTGGCGCCCGATCTTTGCCTCCTCCTCGCGAATCTTGTTCAGGTCGCCGCCGCCCATTGCCGCCCCGGTGGTGAACGCCATGACCTCGTTGGGGATACCGATGCGGTCGAGTGTCGCCGACAGCGCGTACGCTGCCTGGGTGGCCGTGTGAATCTTCTCGCCGTCCATCGAACCGGAGAAGTCGACCAGCAGTTCGACCGCCACGTCCTTCGTCTCGGACTCGACCTTGCGGCGGAACACGCGGGTATCTTGCGTGGCCAGGCGCGACAGCGCTGCAGCGTTCAGGCGCCCGCTACGGTGGCCAGGGTTCCAGTGCGACAGGCTCTTGGCGCTGATGGCGCGCTCCAGGTCTTTCTGCAGTGGCCCGATCATGTGGTCGACCTTGTCCTGCAGCCCGGTCAGCATCGAGTCGGTGTAGCCGCTGCCGACCTTGAGCGGTTCGATGATGTCGTCGTCCGTCGTGTAGACGAGGTAGTCCGACGCCAGGGCGGCCTTCGCGGTCGTGTCGGTGATCAGGCCCGAGGCCACGTCATCGTAGTCCTTCGCGGTTTCACGGTCGATTGCTTCCCACGACAGCGAGGACGATTTCGCGATGTCGACTTCGTCGTCCGCGTTCGGTGCTTCCATCGGGCCACCGCCCGCCTCGCCGCCTTCATCACCCTCGTCGCCGCCGGCGCCGGCCGACAGGTCGCCGCTGGGGTCTTCTTCCGGGTCGACTTCTTCGTCCGAACCTTCGTCGTCGGCCGCTGGTGCCGGCGCCGCTTCTTCGTCGCCCTCTTCGTCACCGGCCGCGGGCGCTTCTTCCTCGTCAGTTTCTTCGTCGCGCTCGTCCTTCTTGCCGCCGGCGCTGGCAGCCTTTTCTTTCTTCTCGCCCTCGTCGTCGTCCGAGTCGTCGCTGGCGGTCGGGGAACCGGTCGCCCCGCCCGCTTCTTCGCCTTCGTCCTTGCCCTTCGGGGCCTTGCTGCCGCCCTTCGGCGTGGGCATCGGGATCGGCATCGGGCTGCTGCCTTCTTCTTCGTCCGATGGCGCTGGCTCACCGTCGCGCAGACGCTTGACGATGGTCTTGGCCAGGTTCAGGCAGTCCTTCGTCGACGCAGCGGCCGCGATCTTCGGCTGCAGGTCTTTGATCTTGTCGTACAGCTCCTGGACGTGGTGCATCTTGTCGCGCATATATTCAGCGAACACCTGCTGCCCCGCCATCATGCGCACCAGCGGCACGGTCAGCACGGCGGTCAGCTCCTCGTCGTTGCCGCTCTCCAGCGCTGCCTTCATGTGCGGCGTGGTGTATTTATCAAGGAAGAACTTGCCCATGCGGGCCATGTTTTCCGCCGAACCCTGGAACCGTTCGGCCATCGCGCGCTCGATCCGGCTGTCTTCGATCAGGTTCAGCATCCCACCGGCGCCGAACTTCTGCGCTTGGCCCATGAGCGGGAATTCGGTGAACAGGATGTGCGCAACTTCGTGATCGAGGAAGCCCTGGATCGCGTCGAGCAATTCCATATTCGCGTTATCCGGGATATACGGCAGGTTGACGTGATACGGGCGCCCCGTCTTGTCCGCCTTCACGTATGCTGAAATACCACGCTGCGTCACTTGAATGCCGCGTCCAGCCAACATTTGCGTGAGTTTTGTGATAGCCTCCCGCATAATGAAGATTCGGTCGTTTGATGCCATTTTTTTTAGCTCCCGTATGAAGTCATTAGTGACTGATAGATTCAAGTATAAAAACGCCCGTCAGGACGGGCAAGCAGGTTTGGTATCTCTCCTGCGCTCTCGCCTGACGGGCGCTTGGGTGATTCGGTACTACAGCGTTACTAAGGCGTTCAGCCCGGTCGTGTTGATCAGGACCAAGGCGCCCATGACTGGGTGGATGACACGGTGCAGGATCGTCCCGCCCAAGTCCAGGACGCTCTCGACCTTGCTTTCTTCCAGCAGGTCCGCGAAGTCCTCGAGGCTGATAACACGTTGTTTATCTACATCTACGGCGTTGCTCACTTCCAGGTTCTCCCATATTTAGGACCCAGCATTATGTGTGTCCGGTACGCAATCATTGTACGGGATTATAGTTCAGTCGGGACTTACTTTATGGTTATTTCTTAGACAATCAAAAGTGAGTTCTGTTGTTACAAAAAAATAAATTTAATCGAGAAATTCTTCAGGAAATCAAAGACTTAAGCATACTTGGGGCTGCCAGCTTAGTAATTATTTGCTATCTGGAGGGCTATAATAGTTGAGTAAATTAATTCAGCAGTGACTATAGTGCGTCACGGAAATACAACATTCTGTTAAGGAGCATACAATGAACGCAGTAGCCGACAAGGGTTTCGCCAAAAAGCCGAGCAAGCCTAATATCACCGTTGCCGAGTACATCACTCAGCAGGTGAACCTTTGCGGCAAGCAACAGCTGGACATTGCCCGGGAAGCAGGCTTCAACAAGCCGAACATCATCACGATGATCAAGCAGGGCAAGACCAAGCTCCCGATGGCCAAAGTTGGCCCGATGGCGAAAGCACTTGAAGTGGACCCGACCTACCTGTTTCAGCTGGCCATGCAAGAGTACGAGCCTGACACCTGGGAAGCACTGAAGGACTACATCTTCAAGGCGCCGCTGTTGACACAAAATGAGATCGAGATCATCGAAACAGTGCGCCAGTCGAACGTTCCAGATCCGCAGATTCGGACGGCGGCAGACCGTCGCGCCTTGATTGACGTGGTCTCCCATTTTGGACGACAACCCGACTGATCATGCCCAGACACGACGCCAAGACAGGCGCTAGAAATAGCGCCTTTTTGGCGGCGATAAGTTTTTAAGGTAATGCGGTTTTACGGCTACCAGAGCTTGTCCGCGAGGGTGCTTCCTCGGATATTGCTATAACGTCGGAGCATCCTGGTCGAGCTATGACCAGTGATCTTCATGACTTCGAAGTCTTGCATGCTGGTGCGTTCGAAGAACCGGCTTGTTGCCTCATGTCGCAGGTCGTGAAAGCGCAGGTCCGGACAGCCTGCAGCGTCGAAAATCCTTCCGAACTGACGGCTCAGCATTGCTGTCGTCCTGGTCAGAGAGCTGGCCTTTCCATCCCACCACGGCAGCAGCCGGCCACCCGGGAACGCATAGTTCTCCATTCCCCGTTCACCCGCCGCCACGTGCGCCAGGTACTTGTTGATCCGCTCCACTGCGACACTCGACATGGGAACCTGTCGCTTGTCACCGTTCTTCGTTCGGTCCAGGAAAATCGTGCGTCGATCGAAGTCCACCTGGTCCAGTGACAGCGTGTATATCTCGCGCATGCGCATGGCCGTTTCCAGCGCCAGGTCGAACAGCAGTTCAAGGGCAGCCTGATACGTCAGCAGCATGGGCCGCTGGCGCCCTTCGGGCTTGTTCCTATCGAGGATCCAGCGTATCCGGTCTTCCTCACCGTGCTCGAGCCGGCGATCCCGCTCATCATCCTCTTGCACAGTGAACTCGGGGTTCTGCGCGAGCGCCACCTGGGCGTCCCTCTCGGTGTATTGAGCATAGCTTTTTGGCAGCTGTCTGACCGGGTTTTGCGAGGTCGACAAAATGCGCTTTCTGCAGGCCCAGTCGAGACAGCGCCCGACCGCGCCGACATAATGACGGATGGTCGATGGGTTGAGGTTCCCGACCACCTTCATCTCCTGAATCCACTCCTCGATCCATTCGTAGCCGAGGACGGGCGTCTCGACCTTCCCGATCCTTCCATAGAGGGTGTTCAGCAGCAGCTTGTCCGACTTGGAGACGGCCACCGCTTGCAGGTAGGCATTGATCAGGCCGCCCATCGTCTTGTGCTCGCTGGTGGGTGCGATCGGCGCCGGCTGCGCGCCCAGCATCGCTTCGAGGCGCGCGACGAGTGATGCAAGGTCGCGCTCGGACTTCATTGAATCCCCTTGGCCCAGTCGCCGAACTCCTCGACGATCCGCTTCGCCTCGATCAGCTGCGCCTTCTCGTCGTCGGTTTGCGGCACCAGGCAGCCGAGCATCATATTCTGGGCGCTGGCCATCTTGGCGAAGCCGTCGAGCAGCTGCTGGCGATTTTTGATGAAGTGGCCCTTGAGTGAAGCATGGACCGGAATCTTCAAATCGGTGGCGCTGCGGTAAATGTCGAGCATGCCCTGCAGGCCTTCAACGTCTATCTTCATGTCCTCTCCGGTCTAAACTCGCGTCAACGGCTTTGCAATCCGCTGTCTCTTGTGGATAATCAAGGACTTATAAACATGTCCTTTCAGAATCGTAACACACTCGCGTCAACGGCCAAACATGAGGTCGAAAAGAGGGCCGTCCACTTCGTCTTCGTCCATTGCGTAGATCAAATTCGCATAGCCTTGTTCCAATTCTCCCCACACGAGGCCGAAGGCATCGAACACCGCCTCGTCCAGATCCATGATCGGCGTGGATGCGGTAACAGTGCGGCCGTTGTGCCGGGTCGCGCGCCAGAACACATACGGCGAAATGATGTGGCGGGGCATGCGCTCGAGACAGGCATTCGCGATCTCGGAAAGTCGGCGCTCTCGACGAAGGTCGTGCAGATCGATGTGTTTGAGGCGCGCCACCTCTTGCGACGAAAGCCCGGTTTCCAGCGCGAACATGATGGCGTAGGCCTGCTCGGGGCGCATGAAGGCAAGACCGCGCCGCAATTCGGTCTGCGTCATGACGATGAAGTTCGGCCGGCTGTAGCCGAGCATGGGCGGGCTTGGGATTTCGCCGCGCTTGACGACCTCCGCTACCTGCTTGATGGCGATATCGATGGCCGATTCCGCTTCGTCGCCGCGGTTGACCATTTTGAGCTTCGCGACGAACGCGACGAGCTGGGCCGGCGTGATGGTTTCCACGTCCTGGTCCCAGAGTGGGGATTGCGATAAATGAGAAACGCCGGCAGTGCCGGCGATGAAGTGCTTGAGCGATGGCATGGTTTCCTCCAGCGCCCAAGCATAGCAGAATGTAATTGCGGTTTACAGGACCTTCACCCCGGCGTCTCGGCAGTTTTCTCCTTCGTGGCCAGCTTGTGACTGATCCCGGTCATGAACGGCACCAGCGTCAGCAGCGGCACTTCGCGCCCCTGGTTGTCGATCACCTGGATGATCGTGTGCCGACCGTTGGAGTAGGCCCGCTCGGTCCAGGGCATCGTCGCGCGCAGCGCTTGCATTTGAGCGTCAGTCACTGTGGCCTCCTTCCGAATCGGCGATCTCGTTGTTGTTGACCCAAACCCATGCCTGCACATAGGCGCCGCCGTCGCCGTGCGCAACCTTGGGGTTGTCGTCGAACTCGATCTCGCCTTCTTCTTCGCGCTTGGTGCGTGCTGCCGCAATCGGTGCCTGGTCCTTGTCGGCGCCGACCGCGGAGAGCACGCCGCAGTCGATGTTGAAGCCGGGCCGGGCGCTTTCCACGAAGTCTTCGATAGCGCCGGCCGCGCGGTCACGTACGCGCTCAGCGACGAGCAGGTCTGCCGTGTCGATAGTGATAGTGAATTGGTGCCTCATTTCAGCTTTCCTTGTGCTTTCATCCAGGTGATCAGTTCTTGCATGCAGTAGAGCGCCGTGCTGGCCTCCAGGTTGTCTTCGTTGTCGGGGTCGCCGTACTGGCGCGCGATCTCGCGCATCTTCATTTCGGGCGACAGCGGAATGTCGCCGAGGTCGACCTCGCGGCCTTCCTTCACGCCGACCAGCTGCATCTTCTCGATCTCGACCAGCGCGCCGCATTCCTTCTTGCCCTCGCCGAACTGGCCGCCCCAGATGTGGGCGTCGATTTCGTGGACCAGATCCTCGATCTTGTCGTGGGTCAGACCTGCCTCCGCGCGGGTGGCGTCCTTGATGGTCACTTCGAAGCGGTAGTCGCTCATGCTGCTTCCTTCCAGTCGTCAGCGATCTGCTGGCCCAGCTTCGCCGCTTCTTCGATCGCGAAGGCGCGCGCCAGGGTGTCGGCCACGGTCTTGTCGGTGCGCGGGGTGCTTTGCGTGAAGCGCGGCAGGAACAGCGAGTGCAGCTTGTTCGATTCCGACGGGCGCATGATCATGTTCGCCGTCACCGGCATGATGGCGCCGATCCAGTTCTCGGGGTTCGCGTCCACGTCGTCGCGCATCGCCTCGCCCTTGATTGCCACGTCCACTTCCAGCTGCCCGCACTTCGTCGCGCACTTCAACGAACCGGCGCGGCCGGCGTTCTTCGTGTCGTCGCGGCCCAGCACCACGCCTTGCACTTCCATGTCCAGTTCGAACTCCAGCTTGAGCTTGACCTGCTCCTTGCTGGTGCCGTCCTTCCAGATGGCGTCGCGCTTCTTGAGGATGGTGCCTTCTTTGCCCTTCGCCAGCAGCTCGGTGTAATGCAGGTACGCTTCGGCCAGCGAGCGAACGATCCGGGTGGGCACCAGCTGGACCACGCCGCCCACACTGCGCTGCAGCTGGCGGATCAGGCCGGCCAGGCGGTCGACCTGCTTGGTCTCGTGCTTGCCCTTCGCCTTCACTGCGGACAGGGGAATCTGGTCCCAGACCAGGAAGATCGGGCGCTCGTTCGCTTCGAAGTCACCGCCCTTGAGCACGCTGTTCAGCACGCCGTTGCCGATCTCGCGCGGCAAGACCACGCCGTCGCGCAGCACCAGGCATTCACCGTGGCTCTGCGTATCTTCGTCGAGCGTCGCGCGCACCGCAGCCGCCAGCGATTCGAATTTCTCCATCGGGAACATCGAGCCAGCGCGGCTGTAGATCGACACGGTGCCGCCGGCCTCGTGGTTCACGTTCATGAACATGCCATCGGCCTTCTCCTGGCTGATCTGACCCTCGGCCCAGCTCCAGCCTTCCAGCTTCGCGTCCTTCGGCAGGCAGCAGCGCATATACGGGAACACCGGCAGCAAACCCGGCCACACCTTGCCAACGGTGCCTTCGTCGAAGCCGGCGCGCATGTTCTTCAGCAGGATGCGGCGCAGCAGGTCCGCGCTGCGCGACGACAGCACATTCACCTGTTGCTGGACTGCCTCGAGCATGGCGCCGCCTGTCAGCTTGCGGCTGGCCATGTTGTCCAGCAGCGCGAAGGTGTCGTCGTCGAATTCCCAGCCTGCAGGATCGTCATTCGCTTTGCGTTCGGGCACCTTGCGGATGCCGTAGCTGATCAAGGGATTGTAGGCTGCCGCCAGCACGCGCTTAAGCGTTTCATCGCCAGCGTGGGCCTTGAGCAGGGCGATCTTGTCGTTCTTGCCGGGGGTGGCCGCAACCTGTTCGATCAGGTGTGCGATTTCGTTGGAGTTCATGGTCTCTCGTTCAGGTTAGGTAGATTGGGCCGCCAGGCGGCGGGCGTATTGCAAAGGGGTTTCGCCGGGCAACATCGGCGGGCGCGCGGGCTTGGGCGGCGGGCCGGCCGTGACGACCTTGGGCGCCGGCGCTGGCGTCGGGGCCGGCTTGGGCATCATTGGCCAGGCCTGCGTCTGGGCGGGCGCGGGCGCGGGCGTGTCTGCGGCCTCCGCTACGGCCGCGCTGAGCGCTTCCGCGAAGCCGCTGGTGGTTGCGGTCGTCAGGTGGTCGTCGAGCGTCCTGGCGGGCGCTGTAGGCCTGCTGGGAGCACTGGCGCGCACGCCGAACGGCTTCGGTTGCGCCGGGATCAGGGCAGGGTCGGTGTGGTTCGTGATCAGCACGCCGAAGTCGCCCGCCACCGACACGGGCAGGAAAGGCTTGTTCAGGCGCGGGAAGTAGTACAGAGCCTGGCCAGCCAGCTGCTCCTGCTCGCGCATGCCAGCGGCGACGCAGCGGCCTTCGCGCAGGGTCTTCTCGCATTCGGACGTGCGCTCGTTGCTGCGGCCGCCGGCGATGTCGTGCAGCCGTGAGAGACATGCAGCGTAGGCCGGGCCGCGCTCGATCGCCGCGCAGTGGTGCAGGTAGTAAGCGTTGTTCGCGCCGGCGGATGCATCCGGCGGGAACGGGGTGTCGTGCGTGATCGGGTTGTTCTTCATGTTCGCTCCTTTGATTACCAGGCGCCCCAGTCACTGCCCTTGGCGGCGACCTGTTCGGCGTACTTTTCCAGTTCTTCGATTTCTTTCTTCTGCGTCGCCTCGTAGGCGATGCAGTTGCGCAGGTTCCAGAGCATGTTCTGGCGCACCGCGTCTTGCATTTCGGTGGTGAGGCGGCCGACGAATCCCCTGATCGCGGCGTTTCTGATCTCCTTAACTGGCATCACCAGCTCCCCCACGTTTCGCCACGCTCGATCGGCTTCTCGGGTTCGCGCGGCTTCGGCTCCTCGTTGACGACGGCGCCAGCGGCGTTCAGCCCGAAGTAGTCCTTTACGTATGCCGCGGTGTCGGCACCGTAGTGCTGCTTGACCATCGCGCCGAGCATGACGGCGTCGACATCGCTGCGGCCCGACCAGCTGTGCAGCGCGCCGCTCTTGGTCGCGTGGTCATAGCCCTTTTTCTTCTTCTCGCGCAGGATCTTGTTCGCCTCGCCGGCGACGACGCTGTGGGTGCCGCGCTCGTACTTGGTCTGCCCGCCGCCGTTCTTGAGGGCGATGGCGCCCCAGCGCTTGATCAAAAGGCCTGGCCCGTTGTCCTCCTGGATCAGCACAGTCTCGTAGAACTTGGTCCCGCCGCTGTGCTCCAGGTAGTGCGTGTCAATCTTGTAAGTCATTATTTCCCTCGCGCTACTGTGCGCTGTCGATGCATTCATAATACCGATGAGAGTCAGGATAAACTACTCATCGGTGACTTATCCGCAAAGCCGTCCTAAGCGTAGTCGCGCTCGGCGACCAGTAGCAGCTTCGTGGCGCTGGCGTTGTTGATCGGGGCCGCCTTCCAGAAGGCATTCCGGACCTCCTCGGGCGATGCTTCATTCGGATCCTTGCCCTTGGGGAGCAGCGCCACGCGCGCGCTGATGCCCACGCTGGCCACCATCTGCGCCGCTTTCACCGCGTCCCGGATCGCCTGGCGCTCGCCGTCCCACATGAAAGTGACGATGCGAAGGCCTTTCTCCTTCAGCAGCGTCAGCTTGGTCAGTTGGCTGTCGGCGTCGCCGTGCGACAGGTGCTTGCCGAACGAGCCGATCGGCACGATGTCACGCAGCGTCACCTCCTGGTCGAATGCGACCTTGATGCCGGCCACGTCAAACACTCCTTCCCCGACAACGACATGCTCGACGCCGATGGCGTTGTAGCAGTTGTACAGGTGGCTGCCGGTCGACGAGAAGCCAGGCGGGAACAGGTACTTCTTGTCCGCGTCGCCAGTGATGTCTCGGCCCTGGAACGAGACCAGCTCGCCCTCCAGGTCGTAGATCGGAATGATGATCCGGCTGGAGTAGTCTTGGCGCATCGGGTGGCCTTCCTCGTTCACGTAGTCGAAGTGGCCACGATGCGAGTAGCGCAGCTCAAAATACGCGGCGATGTCGCCATTGATGTTCCGGTTGTCCAGGTATTTCAGGTTGCGGCCACCATGCGGCATCGGGATCGACTCGGGCAAAACCAGCTCGCCGCGGTTGCTCACGGCGATCGCACGCTTGCGCGGCGGCCGCCATCCCTGTTCCCGGGCATAGGACTTGATGTGCTCGATCACGTCCCGCGCGGCCAGGCCCAAGTGGGAGCTGATGAACTTCCACTTGTTGAACTTCGTCTCGCAGTCGCCGTGAAAGCAGTTTCCCAGGCCTGTCTCCGCGTTGAGGTAGACCTTGTAGCTTGAGTTGCCACAGCAGGGGCACTCCTTCACGTTCAGCTGCGCGCCGCGCGCGCCGCGTGTGTGGCGGTAGCGCACGCCCTCGGCGTCGAGCCACGACTCGATGTCAATGGCGTCGATCGCTTCCTGCAGCTCCTCATCACGAGAATGCGCGGCGCGGTGGCTCATTGGCAGCCCCCGTATTTCACGTCGCCCTTGATGTGCGGTTCGTCGTCCATGAGCAGACGACGCAGCCACACCCCCACCGTACGCAGAACCTTCATGTCTATTCCACCCTGATGATGCTTGCGATGAACTTCATCTTCTCCAGCTCCTGCTTGATGAAGATGGTGAACCCGCCCGCCTGGTTACGCGACGCTGCAAAATACAGGCGCGCCTCGCCGTTCGCACGCTCCTCGTCCGTGATGTTGATCGAGATCATGATGTCGACCGTCCGGACCTTGTTGATGTCGTCCGCGACGTGCGTGGCGGTGGCCACGGTCGACTTCATGCCTTCCCGGTTCGTCTGCGTCGCGGACAGCATTGCGACGTTCTCGTCCATCGCGATCGCACGCAGCGCCAGGTAGATACCCTTGCTGTTTTCGATTGCGTCCTGGGTCCGGAAGTCCGGCGCCATGATGTCGGCGTAGTCGACGACGATCATGTCGAACTGGACCGGCTCTCGCACGGTGCCGTCCGGATTCAGGCGCGGCGACTTGTATGACTCGATCAGTGCGCGCAGCATGGACGGCGTCAGGGTGCCCGAGGGGTATTCGGCGAACTTGATCTTGCCCGCGCGCGGCATGGTCGCCCGCAGCTTGCCCTCGACCTCCTTCATCTTGGCCATGAGATTCTTGATCTCGGTGTCCGTCATCGAGGCGTCAAGACGCTCGGCGATGATGCGGCTGGCCACTTCGCAGGTGACGTACAGGACGTTGAAGCCGGCCAGCGACGCCGCCTTCGCAGCGTTGATCAGGAACGTGGTCTTACCGGCCTTCGCGCCACCGAGGATGACGGACAGCTCCTTTCGGCCCCAGCCCTTGTGGTAGAGCAGGTCGTCGATCATGCGGTGGCCTGTCGTGATCCCGGTCGGCGGCAGCTTTCCCGCCAGGCGGTCAGCACGCTCCGCGGTACGCTCTGCGATGCGCTCGTAGTAGTCGTACTCCTCGCCGTCGGTGTTGATGCCCACGTCGCACGCTGCCTTGACGTTCTTGGCGATCTTGTCGAACTGCTTCTTCTCCAGCAGGTCGACCGACTGCAGGATCGTGGCCGAAATAGCCTGGTGGCGCGCGAACTCCGCAACGCGCTCGGCAATGTACTGGCCGTCGGACAGGTCCGCGGCCGGCTGGAAGCAGGCCTTGAACGCATCCATCGCCGCCGGCTTGATGTCGCTGCGGATCACCTTCGCACGAATGTCGTCGGCGAAGAACTCACGCGCGGCCAGGACGGTCGGCACGGAGCCGTACTGCCGGTAGTAGCGTAGTGCGATGTTGACCATCGCCGCCTCGCCGGCATTTTCGAAGTAGTCCGGCTTGAGCAGGTGGGCAATCTTGCGCAGGAAGTCCAGGTTGCGCATTGCGTGCGTGGCCACCTTGGTCTGGAATTCCGCGTCGAATTCGAACTTCTCGTCGCCGAACAGCACCTCGGGCGCTGCGTGCGGCGATGGGGGCGGGGCGTAGCCGGCGCCGCTCATTGCAGCGCCCACCATCGCCACGACCGCTTCTTCTGCGGCTTCTGCGACTGCGTCGGTCATTACATGTTTCCTTCGGTTGCCACCGGTGCGTTCGGGCGATGCGTCAGCGCCGAGAACTCGCTGATGTCGTGCTTGAAGATGACTCGGTCACGCGCGGAGATCGGGTCGAACAGCTCCGGCTCGTCCACGGTGCCGCGCTCGGTGACGTTCAGCGTGATCGAGTATTTGTCGGTGTGCTTGAGGATGCCGCGATACATGGTGCCGTCGCACTTCTCGACTTCGATGCGAGCGCCGTTCATTTCCAGCGCCTTCAGGAAGGCCTCGTGCCCCTTGAGCACGTTTTTCTTCTTCTCGATGACACCGCCGCTACCGCGGCCGCCGACGGTAGGACGCGAAGCGCCAGGCGCGAGGCGCAGGGTAGTGCGGCGCGGGGCTTCGGTATCGTCGGGCATGCTGCGGGCCGCCTCGAGCTGGTCGCGGCGGATTGCGTCGGTGCTGTCTTGTGCGAAAGTCATGTTGTTTCTCCTGGTATTGGGGTGGATGCGCATCATCGTGTTGCGCTGACCCGCACATTATAGTTCAGTAGTGACTTATCTGTCGCGTTCGAACTGAATGGCTGCATCGACCGCGGCCGCCGGCAACTTCGCGATCGCCGTTTCTATTCGCAGCGCGTCGTAAACATAAAGCGCAGCATGAAGGGCGTAATGCGGCAATGGTTTGGACATGATCTGTTCCAGCAGGTACTGCTCGTACGCAGCCTGGTCGGGCGCACCACACCAGTTGGACGCCGCAAAGTGCTTGTCTTGCGCCCACTGGATTTTTGCGCGCCGCTCCTCGTCCCACTGGTTGAGGATCCAGATAGTCATCTCGTCGTTAGTATTGACGTGCGAGGGGCGGGGTGGCTGGCGCCAGCCGTTGATCATGCACCACTCCATCGCCTTGCGGCAGAAGAAGTCGTATCGGATGCCGGCATCGTCGATCTTCTGCCGCAGCTTCCAGAAGGACTTCACCTCCCGCGCGGCCATCACGTCTTTTCCCTTGAAGGCAGCCATGAAACGCTTCTTGTGATCGAATGCCTCGCTCATCATGCGCCCGTACGCGATATTGAAATGATGCGCGAGAAGGTAGGTGGCCATCGTCGGATGCAGTCGGCGGTAGTCGAACCACTTCCGCTCGTACAGCGCCGGCTCAAGCGCCAAGCTCTTGCGGTCGATCTTCGCAATGGCAAGCGCCTCGCAGGTGAAGAAGTCCAGACCGCTACCGAAGAAGGCGCCGTGCGTGGCTTCAATCGCATTGGGGATGTCCTCGGTTTCCATATAATCTTTAAAACCTTAAATAATGTTTTGTAATAATACTTAAAAACTTATAGAACGGGACTGGCGGCCCCAAGTCTATTCAGCCCCAAGTCGCAAGGACAAGGGGCCGGTGCCGCGGGTTAGCGCTGCAGGATCGGATTGACGCGGGACGGCGCCGGCGCTTCAAACGCCTCCACTACCTCCTGCACGAAGCCGCTTCGGACGATGTCGGTCTTCTGGAACATGATCACCTTCACGCTCGGGATATGCAGCAGGCGGTTCGCCGCATCGATCAGTCCGGAGTCGCGGATGTCTGCCTGGGTTTCATCGCCATCGATGACCACGGTGGCACCTTCTCCGACGCGGGTCAGGAACAGCTTGAGCTGCTCGGTGGTTGCGTTCTGGGCTTCGTCCAGGATCACGAAGGCGTTCTTGAAGGTCTTGCCGCGCATATACGCAAATGGCTCGCACTTGATCCGGCCCTCCTTGATCAGGTACGCCACGAACGAGGCACCCAGGCGCTCCTCGAGCACATCGCGGAACGGGTCGAAGTACGGGTCGAACTTTTCTTCCTTCTCGCCAGGCAGGAAACCCAGGTTCTCGCCGCCTGCCTCCACGGCCGGCCGGGTAAGGATAATCTTCTCGACGGTGTGCCCCATGAGCGCTTCAGCTGCAAGCGTGCCGGCAACGTAGGTTTTGCCGGTGCCAGCTGGTCCGAGACCGAACGTGACACCGCCCGCGCGCATCGAGGCGGCATATTTGCGCTGCTTGTCAGTCTTGGGTTCGAACGGCGGCGCCTTGATCGGGCGCGACGGAGGCATGGCCTCGAGGAAGTGTTGGTCGTGCTGTGCACCGCTGCGTTTGGCATTGCGCTGCGCGCTGCGGTTGGATGACTGGTGCTTGGGCATATCCGCTTCCTTGCTGGTGAGTGGTGAACCAGCCATCGATGATACATCACTGGTGACTTATCTACCAGTAAGAAACTGGGGTATTTGCGCTGCGTTTTCTTCAGGATGCAACCGCCCCGTTTCGCTTGCGTGTATCATGCCATTCTCGCAACTTGCGATTCTATTTCCATATGCCCGCAGACAAACCGAGCAAGAAAGAGCCGAAGGCCAACTTCAGCCAGGACGACGTCAATAAGGCGGTCGACTATCACGTCCTGGATATAAGTATGCCAAGGAAAGGCACGCTAAAATACTGTGTGGAAAAGTCAAATCCCGACAAGGGCGAGTATGTCGGGACAAAGTGCGGTGCATATCCAGAGCCGGTCAACTGCAGCCTCTGCAACCCTGTAGGCAAAATCTAAACTATTTGGCTTGCGCCTGCAGGTGCTGCATTATCGCATCGACGAGTTCATCGTGACGCTTGGCCAGCCGCCTATACGCCTTGACCAGGTTGAAGTTGTCGTCCACGAGATCGGCAATGCCGATTGTGGACTGGGCGTCGTCGGGCTGGGATTGGTCGTCGGCCAGCTTCGGCAACGGCTCGGACTTAGCGAGCGTGGCCTGGGGAGGACTCCATGGTGCCTTCGTCGCGGGCGCGGTTGAGCAGCCGGACAGTGCCGAAATCAAGAACATCGTCAGTGCGGCAGCCAGCAGCAGCGTCAGCCATCGCTCCTGGTTGCTCGGCGGTCGTGGCGACGTGGTCTGGCCCATGGCCAGTGCGAGCGGTTGGTTCATGGGTTTTCCCCTTCTGCAGGCGCGCCTGTGCGGCCGTTTTCAGCTGGTCGATATTGCTGTCGGTTTGCTGGATCGCAGCCTCGACCTGTTGGCTGTGAACTGCCGATTGCACGATGCCGGCGCTTGCCTCCTTGACTGCTGCACTGGCCTGCTTCACCACTGCAGCCTGGTCGGCCTGACCCTTGATGTGGTAGCCGAGGCAAAAGCCACCGGACAGCGCCACCGCGACGATCAGGGCATGGATGCGCCAGTTCATTTGTGCTCCAGGCGTTCCGTTACCAGCGCCCGCAGGATGATGTTGCCGCCGATCGAGATCACGGCGAGAACCTTCATCTTGTCGTCAGCCAGATAAGGCGCCAGCGCGCCAAGATTGGCCTGGGCCTGGTCGAAAATAGTGGCAAGCACCGGGATGGCCACGGCGTTGAACCAGATGGTTTTGGAGCGCAGCGCGCCCCGCAGTTTGTCGAGCATGTCGCTTCCTTCAGGTTGTGGTCTTGAGGGCCACCTGGATCGCGCGCAGACGCGCCAGACGGTTCACGAAGCCAATAGCGTCGCCTTGCGCTGTCGTTTTTCGGCCGAGGTTGACGATGTCGCACACGCCATCGAAGTCGTCGTGGTCCGCGTAGTCATTACAGCCGCGGGTTTTCCAGAACCAGGCCGCCGACAGGCAAGCGCCTTCCGGGGTTCGCAGCCAGGCGCCGATCTCGTCCGGCTTCTTGCCGAAGAACTTGGCGCAGGCCAGCTGGTTCGCCTTGAACGTCAGCTGGATAGCGCCGGCGCCACGGTAACGCCAGCCGTCACCCGACTTCTCGTCACCGTTACCGCCGCGCAGGGCGTAGACGACGTTCGCGATCTTGTCTGGCTGACGAGCATACGTCACCGATGACTTATCCGAAAAGCGCGAGGGCCACGTCTTGCGCAGGCCTTCGGCCGAGTAGTTCAGGTTTTCCTCGAGGGTGCGGAGGTCGTTCGATTCATGAGCGACGGTGGCCAGGAACATGTGCAGGCGGTTGCGCGTGTTCGCTTCAGCCAGATCGATGGCCTTGTTGAGCCAGGGCAGGAACTGCACGTCGGCCCGCGGCAGGGCGGCGCTGAACTGTGTGGGCGTCAAGGCCATATTAGTGCCCGAACTGCTTGATCAGTTCCGAACCGAGGTATGCGATACCGCCGCCGAAGGCGCCCCACATGAATTTCATGGCAGTGGCCATGCCCTTGGCGTTCGATTCGAATTTGACCTGCTCCAGCTCGATCGTGGCGACCTTCTCTTCCACTTTATCCTGGCGATGGGCGATCTTTTCGATTGCTTGGTTGGTGATGGCGTTGCGCTCCTCCAGGATGGAGAGCTTGGTCAATGCCTCCGCGACCTTTGCGACGGCGCTGCGCATCTCACGCAGCTCGTCGGCCATGGAGTCCATGCGCTGGTCGAAAACACTCTGGTTCGGCATTTCAAATCCTTGTTGGTCGTTATTCATGTCGATCCTTCGTCATTCGCTCGCAAAGAAGTCTGCCTGGGATTCTAACAGGAAGACCCCACGTTTGTAAGTATTTCGTGACTTATTTGAGACGTTAAATTTGCAGAGTCTCATCAGCCGCGATCGTTCGCACGACTCCTTCGTCGAGCACCAGCGGAATACCCTCGGACGCGACGCGCTGTCGCACGCTCCCGTTGACCAAGACCAGCGGTTTCACGGACAGTCCACCCGGGCTTTGCATGACGTAGCCCTGCCCGCCCATGTACAGCGCGGCGCGAATCTTTGCAATCACGCCCTGAATCGACTGCGTGTAAACCGGCAGAGTTCGCTGCTTCATGATCTGCCAAGGATCGTCTGCCATGCTGCGGATCTCGTCCGGCGACAGCGCCCGGTCCCACGCCAGCGACAGCATGATGATCTGCGTGCCGCTCGTACCGGCGCGCCCGAGCCATATGCCGTAGCCGACCGTGTCGGTGTCCAGCGCATAGTCGCCTACCGTATTGGAGGCGACCATCTTCGCGTTGTTGAACAGCCGAATGGCGTCATTTCGCCGGTAGGTAGCCGCCACACAGTAGGTATTGCCCTGCGCGAATTGCCCGCTTGCAGACACGCCGGCATTGCCGCCATAGCTGGCGAACCGGAAATTCGCGCGGAGGCCCTTCTGCTGGCTGTACGCGTCTACACCGATAGCATGGCCATATGCTGTCTGGTTCTGACTGGTCAGGCGTAGGAAGTCGGCGCCGACACTGTCCGGATTGTCGACCGGCGCCTGGCAGTAGTTCAGCGACATCAGCGTCATTTCGTTCACGCCGCGCATTTCCTCGGAAGCCACAGTACCGCTATACCAGCCCATGTTGCCAATGCCATCGTTGACCATACTCCATCCGGTCGAGCCGTCCGCGCCAGCGCCGTGCGTGATGCGCCCACTCGTCATCAGGAGCGGCCGATTATTGGCCAGATTAAACTGGTGCCCGCCCTTCACGGCGATGCGCAGGCCTCTGGTAATCGGGTTGGACCAGTCGACCATGGGAACGCCTGCACGGTTGCCTACGCGGCGCGTGCGGCGCTGGGTCAGCTTAAACTGGGTGCCGTCGTTGTAGACGCGGATCCGCTGCTGCCGGAAAAGCTGACGCACGTCGCCACCGATCATGGCCATCTCCGCATCGGTCAGGGCCTTGGTGAACAGGACAACCATGCCGACCGAAAAACCGAACGAGCCGTTCTGGCCGCCGCCGCCGCGCGCGCCGATGGCGAAAGAGTCGTTGCTGGTCGAGAATGCGTTACTAAATGCCTGGCTGGCCAAGGGTACGCCGTCGCAGAAAATCTTGCGGTTGACGCGGTCGTACGTGCCTCCCAACAGCACTGGCTTGCCCGTCATGAAGGCCAGGCCGCCCATATAGGATGTGGACGGGTAGAAAATGCCATACGAGTCACCGCCAACTGCGTACCCGAGCTGACGCGATTCTCCGACGATCAAGTGGTAGTCCCAGGACGACTGGATGCGGCCGCAAATGTAGCCGCCACTTTCACCGTTGCCGCCCTTGGGCATGTGCACTTCGGCCAGCATGGTCTGCTCGGAACGATTACCGAAGTTGGCGCCGGCGATGTTGCCAAATTCGATGCTGCTCCCGTTCATCTGGCCAGCGATACGGCCATCGGGGAACGAAGTGCGCGGGAATGGTGAGCCGTTCCACTTGCCCAGCTTCCCCGATACCAAATCCCGGTCAGGAAATTCAGCAACCCAGGCGAACGAAATATACCGCGCCAGAGGATGCGACCAGTCGATCTGCGGCATCAACTGCCGCGGCCTTTGGCGAGGAATCGACATCAGGCCGCCTTGTACGAACGAGGCTTGATCTTCAAGTCCCAGCCTGCGGCCACGGCCTGGCCAGTACCGTTGTTGTGCAGGTAGTAGTCGGCCTTGGGTGGGAGATCGTAGGCGTTCAGCGTCAGCGTCTGCTTGGACGTGACGTTGTTCACGATGAATGAGCCGATCGGACGACCGGCGCGCGTGGTTTCCGGCTCGTCGGTGTTGTTCACGCCATCGGGCAGCAGCTCGCGCGCGTACAGCGACAGGGTCGTGTTTTCCGTCGGCGCGGCCGAGAAGGTGACGTTCAGGACGAACTGCGCGTCCGGGTAGCCCAGGCCATCCGCCGCCTGGTCGTAGCCCGTCGTTGCCTTGACCAGGGAATTGTTGGCGATCTGCGCGCCCGCCGTCTCCAGGGCCTTCATCTGGCCCCACACGACAATGGTTTCTCCGCTCATACCAGCGTCTCCCTGCCTTCCGCCTTGTTAAGGGCGTTAGACACTTCGTTGTAGTGAATCGGGTCCGGCTGATCGGCAAGCATCTTGATCTTGTCGAGGTCGTCGGCAAACTGCGGCAGCGCGACCTTCAGGTCGTTCAGAAATGCGCGCGCGCCGGCCAGGCCCGGGTTGAACACGCCGCGCTGGATGATGTCCATGCCCCAATACACGTCGCGGTTCGTCTTGCCCAGTTCGGTGATGGCATCCAGGAAGGCGCCGCCGTTGGGCTTCATTGTGGTCAAGATAGTGCCGATGCCGACCTGCGCATCTTGCGTCTTGGTGCGCCCGACGGAAATGATGTCGGCAATGGCAACGTCGTTGCGGATCAGAAGCAGCGGCTCGATTGCCGCAACCTCATCTTCCGACAACGCCCGGCCAGCCAGCTTTTCCAGCGCCGCTTGCTGTTCGGAAGTCATGCTCATGCCAGTACGATCGGACGGTTGGATTGGAAGTTGACCGAAGTCGCCGACACGGCAAAGCCGATGTTCTGCACGACGTTGCCCGCTGCGCTCGGCACGGTTGCCGCGCCCTTGCCAGCCGTGGTCTGCAGGAAGACGTCACCCGGGGTCTGGCCGGACACTTGGGTATTCGTGCCTTCGAAGTACACCGTCGCCGTTGCACCCGATGCGACCGCAGCGAGCACGAAGCCCATGGCGTGCTTACCGCTGGTCGTAGCGTCAGCCTTGCGCACCTTGAACGCGCCCGAACCACCGTCGAACACGTTGACGAAGTCACCGGCGGCGAGCGCCTCCGATGCGACGATGGCGGCGGTGTCGGCGCCCAGGCCTACCGGCATTACGGTCGGGTCCAGGCGGCCGGAGCCGTCCAGGGCAACGACCTTGCCCGAATCCGACGCGCCGGCCGACTGCACCTTGGCGTTTACGATCGAGGCGTCCAGAACGCCGGAAGCGTTCAAGGCCGGGATCTTGTCAGCGTCGCCCGCGCCGGCGGACGTGGTGACTGCAGCTTCCTCGGCGGTGTAACCGCCAGAGTTCTTGAGAAATTTCTTGGACGAGGCAGTGCCCATTTACAGCTCCTTTAGGAAAGTACGATCGGTTCGCGCAGGTTGACGAACAGGGAAGTGCTGGAGATAGGAAAACCCACCACCATGGAAAATTTGGCGCTCGGGAGTGACGGCTGCATTTGCGTGAGCACGCCGTCCTGGCCCAGGTACACCGGCTTGGAGGTATCCCAGTTCCAGGACGGCTCCTCGAGTTGATCGAAGTTCTGGACCTGGCATTGGGCGCCGGCGCCGGCGGCAGCGACAGTAACGCCGATGACGCGGCCCATGTGCGACAGGTCCGTGGCGCTGGCGTAGACCAGGCCGGCCATGTGGTCCAGCATGACGACGCGGTGCCCGCCGACGTCGGTGGCCGCCGTGTATTCCAGCGTGGCGCCGCCGGGCGGTCCAGGCAGGCCGCGCGGCCCTGGAATGCCGGGCAGGCCTTGTGTAGCCTGGGTAACGATGTCGATGCGCTCGACGGTTTGCAGGATGATTTCAGGCATTTTGGGTCTGCCCTTTCGTCAACGTGACGGTGCCTGCGATGATCGGGTAGGCATCCCCATTGGGTGCCAGGAGGAACAGGTCGTACTTGGCGGAGGCGAACGTCATCTTCGCGGTGTCTTCGTCGGCGATGTACAGGTCGATGGTGCCGGCCGGGCCGCCAAGGGCGATGCCGCCGTTTTCGGTGTTCAGATCGGCCACCAGCGTGCCTGCTGCCTCCCGGATCTGCATGCGAGCGCGGTAGCCGGTCAGGTCGTAGGGCTTCTTGAGGCGATTCTTGAAGGTGAACCCTTCGCGAAAGGTGCCGCCCTGGTAAATTTTCAGGGCGACAGAGGCGACTTCTGTACTCATCGGAGAATCCTTATAGGAATCCTCCGATTATAAGTCATCGATGACTTATCTTCAAGGCCGTATTGTGAGTTTCGGTGGCCCGAGTTCTTCCACAAGTTCGCCGGGTGAAAGCATGCGGTTGTGATCTTCCCATGCCGATGGCGGCGCCTTGCCGGCCAGGATCATGGCGTCGGCTGCCAGCTCGTAGATCGTGACCGATCCGCCTGAGCACACGACGATCTTGCGCCAGTGGATGAAGGTCTTGAGCTTCAGGAAGCAGCGCAGCCCAATTACCAGGAAGGCCAGGTAGCCGTAGTCGATCGGCTTGGCCAGCCAGTCAAAGATCGCACGTTCGATGAAGTCGCGAGGGATGTCCGCCGGCGGGTCACACACGTCGAACGAGCCGACCTGAGACAGCGGATGCAATGCATTGCGGCCCGAGTTCAGGTCTGCCATGAACAATCGATCGCCGACCCATACTGCCACGCCAGTATGCGTGTACGGTTTGCGAGTGAAGAAGGTCGTAGCCTTCCCCAGCAGGCCATGCACGTCACGCACACCGATCAGGTCGCCCGTCTTGATATTGCTTCGTGCCTGCTCGTAGTTCATGCCGGCTCCGGGAGCTGGTTGGCGCGAATGCGCGCCACGCGCGCATCGGTCAGCAGCCCCGCCTTCTTCAAGGCATTCAGGCCGGCCACGGTACGGTCCTCGTCCAGAATCACCTCCTTGGCCGCGCGCATTTTGTCCAGCCAGATTTCGACCGTCACGTCAGCCTTCGCCACCGTGTAGATGGTTCGCAGCTCCTCGGCCGTGAACAGATCCATGAAGCGCAGGTTGGTGATGACGCGCGCCTTTTCGATGGCTGCAACGCCGGCCTTGGCAGCCTCCGCGTCGCGCGCGGCCTTTTCGGCCAGGCGCTGCTCGGCTTCCTTGGCCGCTGCTGCCGCCATGTCGGCGAGCACTTCGTCTTCGGTCTTTCCCTTGTACTGGTCGACCACTTTGCCATTGACCAGCTTGTAGCGATTGGCCAAGTTCGATTCGAACTTGAGTTCGAACGCGTCTTCCGGCATAGATTCGACCATCACCACGCCGTAGCCGACGCCATTTTCGTCGAAGATAATTTGCTTTTTCATCATCACTTCCATTCAGTGGTCGGTTGCACCTTGCAGACGATGTCCGCGGTGCCGTAGCAGGTCGAACGGTTGTAGCCAGGCCACATGTAGCCGACGAAGCTCGGCGTGACTGCGGTTGCGGCCAGGGTCTCGTTGTTCAGGAAGCCGATTACCGGTCCAATCCCGTCGCTATTGGCCGTCGAAGCGCTGGACATCACGAAGTTCGGGCCGCCGGCAGGCGCGATGGAGAACATGGCGCCGGTGTTGTTCGAACCGTAGTTGTAGTCCTGGGCGCCGGCCGACTTGGTCGACACCATTGCCAGCGAGTAGCCGCAGACGTAGTAGTAAGCCTGCTGGTAGAACGCGATGACCGAGTTGTCGTCCGAGTTCATGTGGCGCGCGCCATAATATGCGTTGAACTGCAAACCAGCGTTTCCGGTGCCCGAGTAATTGACGCGCGCCGTGGCCGCGTAGGTGCCGGTGAGCCAGGTGCCGTTCGTCAGGTTGATCGAGAACAGCACGTTGCCATACGTGTTCTGACCGATAGAGGCATTGTCGGACGACTTGAAGGCCCAGATTTCGTCGTTGTCGCACAGTGCGAACTGCGTGTCGGCGCAGTCGTGCGTGATCGCCGTGCCACCGTAGTAGCATTGCGGGCTGGCCAGGTCCACGTCAACATAGCGATAGCGATTTGCGCCGGCCACCGTGGCGTCAGTCATCCACTGCTTGAGTTGGGCGATGGTCGTGTTGCGGCTGATCTTGTTTTGCAGGTCGAACAGGTGCAGGCGGAAGGTGATCTTAGTGCCACTAGTGCCACCGATCGGCTGCGCGACCAGCAAACGGCCGGTGTTGCGGTTGTGCGCAATCTGACCGCGACCCCACGAGTTCGTGCCGTACTTGACGAAGTTGGGGATGGCGCTGTTTTCCAGATCGATGAAGGGGCGATTGCCGCCAGTGGCAGTGGTGCTCACGCCACCGATTTCATCCTTGTAAATCTTGCCGGTGCTGGTCAGCAGCAAATCGTAGCATTGACGCCAGTTCGATTCGCCGACGATGGTGCCGGAGTCGGTTGCGAGTTGAAACGCACTAGAGTTCCCCGAGCTGTACCAGCCATAGTTGCCGTTGTCGTACGCTTCGAAGTTGGCCAGGCAGCCGGTCTGCGTGCCGGTCTGGCAAATGCCCAGCATGCCGGCATTGAAACTAACGACGCCGGTGAGAGTGAGAGCAGCGGTGGTGCCGGAGAAGGTGTAGGCAGAGTTTGCCATTTCATCCTGGAAGTTGCGCGCGCGGCTCTTGGCGGTGCCAGGGAATTCGACGTTCAGCGGAGCGTAATTGCTCTGCTCGCCGTAGGTGGAATAAACCGGCGAGTTCAAGCTGGACGTGGTGCCGGTCGACACGAGCGCCCACACCGGCCGGTTCGGATACAGATCGCTGAACGTGGCGCCGATCAGGTTTTTCAGAGGAAGGGTCATTTAGTTGATTCTCCAGCCGATGGTGGCATTGACGTAGGTGAAGGAAATGGAAATGCCGTTGACGTTCAGGTGCACGTCGTCACTGACACCGTGAATAAGCGAGCCATTGCGCGCGACGTTGACGGGATACGACTGCAGCATGTTGGCCCCGTCTTGCACCTCGATACAGGTTCCCGGGACCGGGTTTGCGGGCAGCGTGATCGTATAGCTGCGCTTGGTCGCGGGATAGTCGATGACGTAGGTGGCACCGTCGACGGCCGTGGTGTCGCCGGTGATGACGATGGGGCGGTTGTCGATCAGCACGTAGGCGCCGCCGACCACGCCGACGATCTTGCCGTTCTGACCGGCCGCCGGCAGAGGCGCGCCCTGCAGGATGACACCGAGCTTGCCGGCCTGCTCGTCGGCCACCGCGCTTGCACTAGTGTGGTCCTTAAGCGCGCGGTACAGCGAGCCGCCGGCATAGACGACGTCGCCAACAAATAGCTCCATGCCTACTGCGAAGGCACCGCGGAAGCGCGTTCCCTCATGCAGCATCAGCCAGTAGGCGATTGCGGTTGACGGGTTGCGACCGGCCTGGGCCGTCGCATAGACGTACACGTAGGTATTGCCACCATAGGTGGCAACGTCGTTGAATTCATAGGTCGCGGCCGGATCGTAGACGCCCTTGTAGGTCATCCTGATTTTGCCGAGGTCGATGGTCGGAAGGGGCATCTGCTACTTCTCCAGGTCGAGGATCCTTAACATTGTGGGATTATACGTCAGTAATGACTTACTTGGCAAAGCAAAACCCGGCGTAAGCTAAGTGCATCACGATACTTCCATGATGAAAAGGGCCGGATTGCCGTCAAGGCGCGCGCCTGGGTAATTGCCGTTGCCGCTGTCTCCGGCAGCACCACCCATGCCGGCGGTGTTGTTTGGAATGGTCCAGAACCGGCTCTTGATGGAGGAACCTACTCCGTACCCGATCGACCACGGAGAGGGGTTTAAAACGCCATGCTGGCCGCGCGCGTAGGTACTGAAGGCGTTGAATGTCTCCCTCGCCGATCCATAAGCAGGGTTCACCCAGGCCGCAGAATGATACATGGCGCCGACGTCGAAATTGGGCGATGCATTACCGCCCTGAATGTACATCAGCACGTCTGGATTGTTCGCCTTGTCGAGACCCTGAATGGTGTCGGCGATCGCGATGGCGGAATTTACCGCGCCATAGCCTGCGTAGCTACCCTGAGCGAGCTGCACCGTGGTCACATTTGGCGCTGCCGTCCTGATCGCGTCGTTCAAGTTGACACGATCAATATGCGAAGGCGTAGATGGAAGGGTATTGTCGCCGTACCCGGTAATCGCGCGGCCGACAACCACCAGCATGTACTTGCCAAGAATTTTATTCAGGGCGTCGCCGGAGAACTCGATGAAGCCGAGCGCACCGGGATCGGAGGCGGTTGCGCCATCGCTATCATCGTGCGGGCCACCGCCGCCGCCGGACTGCAGCGCGATACGAATCTTGCTCACGTTCTCGTCCGGGATGCGAATGATCATTTCGTCGTAGAACAGACTCGACACGCCGGAGACGGTCGTTTGGCTGGTGATCAGCCCGGCAGATGCGAAGCCGGTCTGTGTCCCGCCATTGAGCCACATGCGGCGAAATCCGTTGGCATCGCCAGAGCCATAGATGGGGGAGGTCGTGGAACCCTTCGACACCATCTTGGCCGATTCGCCCACAACACCGGAACTTTTGGAGCCGCCCAGGCGCAGGGCGGCCAGAAGGCTCAGAAAAGGCATGTTTGCTCCATCAGGAAATAACGCTGAATGCGGACGGCGTGCCGAAGGTTGGAACGATCAAGACGGCGCCGTCGCCGCCCACCCTCGCGTCAGGCTGGCCACCCAAGGCCAGAGCGGTCGATACGAGATTGCTGATATTCTGGCCCCGAACGACAAGGTTCCTGAACTCGTTATACAGTTGGCCGCTCGTTGGTCGAATGGAGGTGCTCGACCATGCTTCGATCGCAGGCGAATAGCCGGTGAACGCAAGAATCCCACCGCCCGCTCCACAGCCGCCGCAAGCGTTTGCATGACCACCGCCGCCGCCACCGCCGCCAGTTGCGTAGGCGACAGAATACGTCACCGTGATCTTGCCGCCCGGGTTGCCCGCAGCTCCAGTCGGACCACCACCTGCACCACCCGCGCCCCCGCCCGCGCCGCCACCGCCAGCCCCGCCATGCGTTGCACTTGCGGAGGCGACCGCGCCATTCGCACCCGTCAGCTTCCCCTCGATGTTCGCGGAGCCGCCCGGGTATCCGTTGCTTTGTCCGGCGCCCGCAGCTCCTGGATTCGTAGCGTTGTAGGCGCTTCGACCACTGTATGCCGGGCTTGGCGTGTCCGCCCAGTTGACCGACCACGTCGCTCCGCCGACTCCGTAGCCATGGCCGCCCAGGTTGGCTTCATAGGCGTGCACCGCGGACCCGCCACCTCCGCCGGCGATCGCCAGGTAGCCGCTATAGTTCGGTCGCCCGACATTTACCGCGGCCTTGATGTACGACCCGTCGCCGCCGGCGCCAGCGCTCGCCACGCCATCCCCGCCGCGCAGTGCGTAGCTGGACGGCGTCTTGTGGCCATCCAGATTGCCACCGCCGCCGACGCCCACCTCCAGCGTCTCGCCGGCGACGAGCGGCACGTCTACGCGCACCACGCCGCCATTGCCGCCATATCCGAGCGCACCTGCGCCACCACCGGCGATCAGATAGACCCGGTACACGCCGGTCGCCTCGATCGTGATGGTGCTGACGCCCAGGCGCGTGAACAGATAGGCCTTGGTGTTCTCAGGCGCCACCGCGCCAGAGCCGAAGCGCAGCGCGGCCATGGTCTCGATCAGCGGCATGCCGGCTCCTTACGCATACTTGGTGCGCGAGGCGAACACCGTGAAGACGTTGTCGCCAGTCTTGATGATGTTGAACTGGTACATGTCGATGGCGTTGGCGACGGTATTCGATGCGTTTGGCGCCGAACCGGACCAGACCAGCGTCGCCGGCGCGGTGCCGCCGACAGTCACGCCCTGCAGGAAATGCGGCGAGGAGCCGTTCGTCACGATCGCCACAGCCGTCACGACCTGGCCGATGCCGACCGACGCGTTGAAGCCTGCCGCGCAGTCGAAATTGAAATTGAAATCGTACTGCGGCGTGCCGGTGAACATGTGCGCGGCGCCGCTGTCGAGCGAAACGTTCTGGTTGGCCGTGGGCGACGCATAGACGAGGTTGATTCTTTCGATGGCGAATTTGTCCATCGTGACGCCGCCGCTCAGCACCAGCCGGCCGGTCATCGTGTCGCCGGCCTTGGCCACCGCATTGCTGCTGCCGCCCATGGCCACTTCCCAGTTCGTCGTATCTGCGCTGGGCGCCGTCGTCGACTTGACGACGTTCTTGGCGCGGTAGGTCGACAGGCCGGAGGTGGTCAGGTCGCCCGGGACGTAGTCGGCATTCGACACCCAAGCGCCGCGCCAGCGCGTGCCGCCGGCCAGCAGCGAATACTGCGCCATGGATGCCGGGCCGGCGCCGCCGGTGATCACGTTCGCATTGACGATGTAGACGGCGCCACCGAACGTCACTACGTCGTTCTTGACGTAGCTGGCGCTGGCGATCCAGTCGCCGCGATAGTTCATGCCGTCGTTGATCAGGAGCGTCCAGTGCGTAGCATCGGTCAGGGCAAAGCCTGCCTCGGCCACGTTGTTGGTATAGACGTACACGGCACCGAGACCGCGCACGACATCGTTGAATTCATACACGGCGGCGGCGTTATAGTCGCCACGGTAGGTCGGGCGCAGCTTGCCCAGGTCGAAGACAGTCGTCATACGGCGCTCATGATCAGGTGGCCGTTGGCGTCGATCGAGAACTGCAGCTGGTTCTTCGACCAAAACCACTGGCGGTAGTCGTTGGAGGATTGCAGTTCAGCGGTCGGCAGCTTGATCGTGCCCTGGCCGGGCGGGATCGCATCGATGCTGAAGTGGCTGTTCGTCGGATCGATGCGCAGGCCGTAGAACACGTCCAGCACAACGTTGTCGGGCAGCGTGATGCCGCCCAGGTCGAGGGTTTCAAATGCGCTCATGGCGTCCTATCACTGGTCCTTGTATGCCGACAGGATGCCGGTCATGACGTTGGCGACAGGGCACGAAGCGTAGAGCTTGTCGCCGGCCTTGAAGGCGACCTTGCTGCCCTTGAGAATGTCCAGGCTGTCGCCCGCGTTGACGCGCACGCCGCCCTGGATCAGGTACATGATGGTGCCGGCGCGGTCGATCCACGCCGTTACCGGAAGGGCCGCGTAGTGTGCGTTCGCGACGATGCAAGACATGCCGACGCCGTCCGTGGCCGGCGCATAGATGAGAGTGGCCGACGTGCCGATATTTACTACCGGTTGGCTATCAAAAAGTCCAGACATTCAAAACTCCATAGTTGCGAAATGGTACAGGCAGCATCCAGCATAGTCAAGTCACCGGTGACTTACAAACCGAGGATTGCCAAAGCTTTGACTGTGCGCAGCTCAGCGCGCAGCGCTTCGATCGCCGCCATGGATTCGTTTTCCGTGTTGTCGATCTTGTCCCAGTCCGTGCCGTTGTAGATGATCATGTCCTTGACTTGATAATCGATGCCTCCGATAACACCGGCGCCGCTCACGATGTAGAAGAAGCCGACCGTAGGCGTGACTGGGAATTTGCCAGTCGATGCGTTCCACTTTCCGCGGTAGAGCATCGCGCCCGAAGCCAGGCTACCGGCGATCTGCGCCCAGTGCTTTGCCGAATATTCGCCGCTTCCAGGCACCACCTCGGCGTCCTTGGGGTTCTCGGCCCACTTGTGCGCCAGGTCGGCGCTCGACGCACTGCTGGTCGCGCTGGTTGCGGAATTGCTTGCCGACGCGGCTGCAGCCGTAGCGCTACCGGCGGCTTCGCTCGCCTTGTTCGTTGCTGTAGTTGCGCTACCGCTGGCCGACGATGCGCTTCCCGCCGCATTCGTTTCGCTCGTCTTGGCATTCGTCTCGCTCGCTTTCGCGGCACCAGCACTGCTCGCGCTGCTTGTCGCACTGGTCGCGCTGTTCGTAGCGCTAGTGCCTGCGGCGCTGGCGCTACCGGCGGCGGCAGTCTCGCTCGCTTTCGCGTTCGATGCCGAGGTTGCTGCAGCGCTCGCCTGGTCGCTGGCAGTATTTTTGTAAGCCAGTGAGGCTGCCTCGCTGTTCGCTGCAGCTTGAGCCGATGCGTCGGCGGCGTTGCGGTCTTCACGAACAGCGATGGCGTTGACGGTGGCATCCTTCGCCGCCTGAGCATAGCCAGCAGTGGCATCCCGGTACTGCAATGACAGGTCGCGCGCAGCCTCTGCGGCACTCTTGGACGACAGCGCACCTGCTTCGCTGGTCTTCGCGTTGTTCTCGCTGGTCTTGGCGTTGTTCTCGCTGGTCTTAGCGTTGACCTCGCTCGTGCGCGCATTGACCTCGCTAGTCTTGGCGTTTGATGCCGACGTATCAGCGGCCAGGCGGTCGGCATGCACGGCCGGTGCGTCGACGGTCGCCTGTTCTGCTGCCTTCTTGTAGGCCAGCGCGTTCGCTTCGCTGGTGGCGGCTGCCGTCGCGCTGTTCGCCGACGCGGTCGCACTGTTTGCCGAATTCGTTGCGCTGCCGGCGGCGGCGTTCGCGTAGTAGCGCGCGCCGTACAAGCCGCCCGACACCACGCCCAGCGACGTGGCCCAGTTGCTTGCCAGCGTCGCGCTGGCCGCAGCCTGGTTCGCCTGGTACTGCGCGCTGTAGCCCTGGCCGGTGACGACTTCGCCGCTGGTTTGCGACGCCCACTTGCGTGCCATGTCGCGCGCGTCGAGCGTATTCTGGCGCCAGGTCGAGACATCGGCGCGCCAGTTCTGGACGTCGGTATGCCAGGTGTTCGAATCCGAATACCACTTCGAAATGTCGGTATGCCATC
Organism: Massilia paldalensis; assembly: GCF_044901715.1. NCBI lineage: Bacteria > Pseudomonadati > Pseudomonadota > Betaproteobacteria > Burkholderiales > Oxalobacteraceae > Massilia > Massilia paldalensis. The sequence goes on along the minus strand of NZ_JBJCIU010000006.1, from coordinate 49,949 downwards.
CGCCGACTTCGACGTACCATGCGCCCATCTCTTCGTGCCAGGCACGACCGTCCGTCCAGTATTGCGTGTACAGCTCCAGACCAGTCGGCGCGACGGCCGTGACCATGTCCTGGATCTTGTACATCGCCTGTGTGAAGATCGCCGCGGTGCCCACGTCCCCTTGCGAAATCGTCGGGATCATGTCCGGGAAGGTCATGTCGACAGCGAAAACGCCAGGCGCGCTGGCGTTGGTATCCCCCTTGTACATGCCGGTGAGGGTGACTGTAGTCACATTGCCGGCATAGGTCGAGTCGGCAGCGATGGTGTATGGCACCAGCTCGCCCTCGATGAGGAAGATGTGGTTCTTCTTGATCCGCTGCGTGAGGTCGGCGCCGGTGATAAGAACAGTCTGGCTGTTCTTTGTCACCGACACCGTCTTTTTGATCTGCGCCATTTCGATCGCCTATATGGAAATTGGCGTCGAGTCTAGCATAAATCACTGGTGACTTACAAATCAAGCAGCCAGTTTTGCTTCCAGATCGGCGATACGCATCTGCTGCTTTTCGACAATTGCGTTCAGCTCTTGAACCGCCTTGATCAGCGGCGCGATCAGCTCGTCGTAGCGCAGCGCCTGGCGAGAATCGGGATCATCTGGGTTGTCGATGCACCAAATGCCTGCGTCGTTTACGCCGTTATCTTGCAATGCGGCGCGCACCTCTTGCGCAATCAGCCCGTAGTGCAGACGAGTACCCGGGACCGGCGTGATCGTTGGTGGCATTTCAGGCGGCATCGGTCCCACTTCGACCGGAGGCTGATTGCCGTCCTCATATCTGTTCTCCGACACAATTTGGCGGTACTTGACCGGACGCAGGGAATTGATGAACGACAAACCCAGATCGGAAGTTTCGACATCCTTTTTCGTGCGAGCGTCCGAGGTCACGATGGTGCCGTTCGCTGCGACGATGTTTCGCCACCGGTTTGATGGAGCGCCAAGGTCGAAAGCATTGTCGGTAATACAAACAATACTTTTCATCCAGTTAGTGCCACCGCCATTCTGGACGATACCGTTGGCCCCGCCGCTGATCACGATCGCGTTACCACTGCTCCCGCCATTCGTATTGATTGCCGGACCAGCGCCATATGAGGTGGGCGCAAATGCTGGAAGGCCACCGGCGTCACCATTCGAGCCTGTACACCTGGTCAGATTGGCCGTGTAAAGCTGTGTGTAACCGGTCGAGCCGTTGACCACCAGATTACCGCTGATGTTCATGCTGATACCGCTGATTGTGCCGCCGTAGAGCTGGTCCGCGCTCAGCTTGCCCGCGTAGACCACACCGGCTGCCAGCGTGCCTGCGCCAATATTGTTCGCCGCAATCGAGTCGGCGTATGCCAGGTCGCCCAAATTCGTTACCTGATAGGCACTTACGTTGTTCTGCGTTGCCAGCGCCCCCAGACCAGTGATCTTGGCCACGCCCACGGTATCAAGAATGGCCAGCGCGCCCAGACCGGTGACATTTCCGGCCGCGAGTTTACCGATAACGGCAGCCGATTGCAGGTCAATGGCACCGCGCGCGAAGTCGCTACCGTTGATCAGGGTGCCGGCCGCGCTCGCTGGGCCGGTAAATGGGCCGTCGGTGCGACCATACTCGTTCACCGAGCGAATCCAGAAGTAGCGAGTGTTCGTGTCCGTTACGGCCATCGAGTACGTGTTGCCGCCGACAGTGTCCAGGAGCGTCGCGGTTTCGCGGTCATTCGCCGTATTGACCCAGATTTGCGCGGCCCGGTAGCCAGGGTCGGATACAGGCAGCACCCAGGACAAGTTGATGGCCTTGATAACGCCTGCAGCCTTGAGGTTGTTCAGCGCATTGGCCGGCGCTGGACGGATATCAATTCGCATTGAAGCTCACCTGAAAATCCATATAGGTCTGAAAAGCCAGGCGCACGCTGTACACGCCCGGTACGGTTGTGGTGATTTCCAGCTTGCCGTCGGTGACGATCCCGTCTGGCGGCTGAGCGAGACCGAGATTGGTCGGCAGATAGATGTCATACGAGGCGCCATTCGGGACCGGAGAAATGACGAATGTATCGGTGCCGTCGGCCGTGATGCTGGACTTGTTGACGGCCGTTGCGACGCCGCCCACCTGCATCGCCTGACGCGGCAGCGTACCCGGGTCGATGCCGATCGGCGTCACATCGACGACTTCGTTGTTCGGATCGCTGCCGATCAACGTCACCTTCGTGCCCGGCTTGCTACCCTGCAGGCGCGCCGACGCCTCGGTCAGCGCGGTGCCGGTGCGCAGGATTGCCCCGGTCACTTCATCGTAAACTGTGTACTGAATGCTCACTTTTTCACACCCATCATGAAGAGTTCGTTGTAGGCGAGTCGAACAGACTTTTCGCCAGCCCATGCCAGTTCGACATGGTGCGTGCCGGCCGGCAGGCCCACGCACACCGACAGTGCTGCTGCGTCCAGCGCTACCGTGCCGCCTACGTCGCGCAAGGTCTGCCCGTTGACGCGAATCTGGAAGGTCCAGTAGTCGTTCTTTTCGGGGAAGTGCTGGCCGGCGGTGGCCAGCACGTAGATCATGCCGGTCTGCTCCAGCTTGATATAGCCCTCGTTGACGATGTCGAACAGGCCTTTGCCGCGACCGCGGCGCCCGTTCTCCGGGACCGAGGACACGATCGGGACCGTGACTGCCTCGCCTTGGATTTTCAGGCTGTTGATCTGCGCGTTGCCGATCATGGCCGAGGAAATGCTGGCGTCGCCGATCAGGGCATTCGACAGGATCACGCGCGGCACGCCGTTGACCGTGCCGATGGTGAACGGCTTGACGCCCGGGTAGGACGGCATGATCACGCCGAACTTGTCTGCGTTGATGATGAACTCGGACGTGGTCTGGCCGGCGGCATTGCTGTACGAGGCCAGGCCGAAGCCAGCGACATAGCCGTTGTTGTCGATCTTGACCGTGTACTGGCCCTTCAAGCCGTCGACCAGGTTGGCCTGGGTCTGGTAGGCCTGCTCGATGGTCACGCCGCCGACGTTGTTCAGCCTCGAGGTGACTTGATACAGCGCCTTGGCGGCTGCCGAAGTTGACGAGGCCGAAACGTTGTTGAGCGCCTGAATCGACGACGTGTTCTGCCCGACGTTAGCAATCGTCGATGCGAGCGTGCGAGCGTTGGCCGAAGTGCTGGTGCTCGACACGTCGTCGATCGCCTGGATGCGCGCATACGCCGCCGGCAGGCCGTCCGGGCCTTTGAACACGGACTCGCGCAGGTAGTTGATGCGCGCGTTGACGCTGCCGGCCACGAACTCGTCGGCGTCGATCAGGTCGATGCGGCTTTGCAGAGCCGGGATCAGCTGCGAATCCTTGAGCACGCCGTCAGCGATGGCATCCACATTCAGATTGGTGGTCTTGAACGTGCGCACGCCGTCGAAAACCAGCTCGGTCGGGCCGAACGCGTCCACGGCCGCAAGGCGGTAGTAATACTCGGCGTCGAACATCAGGGACGGCAGGCTGAACTGGCTGTCCGGGCCGTTGTAGACGAGGTAGGCGTTATCCGGCAGGTCGTCGGCGACGTTCCCCTTGTTCTGGGACAGCCAGCACAGCACGCCGGTGAAGTCCGGGTCATCCGAATGGGTGTACCGGATCGTGGCAGAGTCGAACGTGGAAACAGCGCTGGCGCTGACGATACGAGGCGGCGGGTTGTACGCTTCCAGCGTTGCCGGCGCGCCCAGGTTGTTGAACGTGTCCCGCATACGGACTTCGAACACCAGATGGCGGGTAATGCCGTCGGCAAAGTTCTTGTCGTAGATGTAGGTGTAGCTGTTATCGACCGTATATTCCGTTCGGCGCAGGACCGCATGATCCTTGTCGTAGACGCGGATCTCGTAGTCCTTGAAGTGAGGGTCGAGCGCGCCGGCGTCGGCGCCAGTCGGCTCCGATCCGAATTCGTAGCTGTGCGTGGTCGAGTTGTAACGCCAGTTGATCTTGCAGTCACGGCCGGACCAGGTGAACCCGGCGCCGGTAACGCCACCCACGTCGATCCCAGACACCTCGCCGACAACAGTATGCGTCGCAGTGGGAGCCAGCTCGAGCGGGCTGGCCTTGCCAAAGATGTCGTAGGCCTGAACCTGCACCTTGACCACGTCGCCCTTCTCTGCCGGGACCACTGCGGACGTGACGCTTTTCGCGTCGATCAGCTTGACCATGGGTCCATCGTTCTTCTGCACGAACACCCAGGCTCCCGCATAGCTGCCGGCGGCAGGTGCGTTCCAGGACGCGACGACGCTGGAGACGATGCCGGAGCCGGTGACATAGGTCTCTTCGTAGAGCGTCAGGCCCCGCACCGCACTGATCACGCCGTCCTTGGGCGGAATCGTGGGCATGTTCGTGCCATAGCGCGAGAAATCGTAGACCTCCGGCTTGTACTCGATCGCGGCGATGTCTCGCTTGTATTCGTGGGTGCCCGTCACCGCCCTCACACGGAAGGCCTGCTTGATCTTGTCGACCTCGCCAAACATCCAGTTGGAGAACTGGGCCGGCGCCACGGACAGAGGCGTCTGCAAGGTCACGACAGTGCGCTCCCCCGGCTCGACAACGACGTTGGACTCCTCGATCACGTCCGTGTCCCACAAGGTATAGGACTGGCCAGGCGAGATACCGGTCGTGTCCTCCACGATAATGCCGTAGCCGCTACCGTGGTCAAACGTCCCGGCCACGCGCATGTCGCGACCATTGATCTGGATCCGCTTGACAGGCGACTTGCCGTCATAGCCGCTCAAGAACAGCGACGTGCCGACGACGGACAGCACCGCGCCGGCGGCGCGCTTGACGGTATCGAACGCGGCCAGCAGTTTGTACTGCTTGCTCGCATCGATTTTGACCGGGCGATCCAGCTGGACAACGGATGCGCTCGAGCCGGACTCAAAGCGTCCGCCTACTGCCCATTCGGTCATATCGTGCTGGATGTAGATCAGGTCGCCAACCGAGCAGGCGACGGCCTCGAGCGGCGCCGAAAACTCGGCGGTGCGCAGAATGTAACGGTTCAGGTTCAGCTGGAACTGAGCTTCCTTGTACGCCGTCTCGTAGTCGGTAACGCCATAAAGTGTGATCGCCGACGTGCGCTGCTTGGCGCCGGCCGTCAGCGCTGCCGGGTCATAAACCTTCACCGTGCGCTGCTTGAACTTGTCCGTCTTGTCGAAGAAGGTCACGTCGATCTCGTTGGCGCGATCCTGCGTGCCCAGCCACGTTTCCTTGAAGGTGCCCTCGATCATGTTCGCCACCGAGAACATCATCACCGGATCGCCCGGTTTCTCGGTGACTACGGTGTAGCGGGTGCCGACATTGACCAGCTGGGAGTGGCCCACCCGCAGCACGAGCTGGGCAGCATCCCAGACGTTCATTTCGGTATCGATCGGGCCATTCCATTCATACCCCTGCTCCTCGCAGTAAGCCGCCCATTCCTGGAAGGCTGGGAAGTCGAGTCGAGATGTCGGCATGGCGGCGCCGTAGCGGCGGTGCGTGAGCATGTCCCAGACCACCCAGGCGGGGTTCTTCGACGCCGCGGTGTACCAGCCAGGCTGAGCGCCCTCCAGCTGGGCGCCGTAAGCCTGAATGAGGCGACCGCCATGCATGAAGGTCACGTTTGGCGCGCTGGAAATCTTGCTGCCCAGCTTGATCTTCAGGGCCAGCAGCGCCGTGTTCGGGTAGCTCATTGCCTGGATCACGATTTCGTTCACGTCCGTGAGGTACACGTCGTCGACGATCAGGTCGTCCTTGCTGTCCTCGGTGGTGCGGCGCACGCGCACCTCGTACTTCTTGTTGGCCAGCTTCGTAGACGTGTATGAACGCCGTACGACCGAACGCTTTGCAGCGGTCATGGCCATGCTACTCGAGTAGACCGGCACGCGCACGCTCAGGTCCATGCCGAGCGCAACGATGGCCGCAGATGTCGAGTTGTTGTTCAGATAGGTCAGGGCATCCGGATCCGTGATGACCGCTCCGCTGCCGCTGCGCCATACCAGTTTCCCGCCCTCGTTGCGGCCATGAGCGTCCGAATACCCCGTCACGTCGTCAGACGCGAACGCAGTCCAGTCTCCCGAGCCGTCGGCCGGCCGGTACTGCGCCTCCAGCGGGACAGAATAGGTATTGGTCTTGCCGCTCTTGGAGTCAGCCTTGAACAGACCAGACGGGGCCGCGAAGTCGAGACGCAGCATATCGACCGGTGTCGTGGTGGTGTGGTACGTCCAATCGGTATCGAGCTTGATGCTCTTACTCTGCGGCACGACAACCTTGCTGAACCAGGGAATGGTCGCCTGCGGCGATCCGCCAAGGCGGGTCTCGATTTCCACGTCGGTGCCGTAGTCGGCGATCGGATTGTCGTTGATCTCGACATCGGAAATAGACGCGATCGGACCCTCGCCCGCCGACAGCAGCATGTATAGAATCTGATTGTCGTCGGCGACGTTCTCGGTGAACAACCCCAGGATGTTGCCGCCCATCCGGAACTGCCCGTAGTTGACCGGGACCGGAATGCCTTCGACCGAGGTGTTCTTGGCGCCGTCAGCACCATACGACGCGCTGGTGTCGCCGGTCGAGATCGTAGGCTTGGGCGGGGCGAAGATCGAGGCAACAAGGAGCGAACCCGCAGCGACGATACCGGCAGTGGTAGCTGCCATTGCGAAGCTGCCGGCCGCAGTGCTGAAACCGAGCGCGCCATTGAGTGAAGCAGCCAACGCCGGGGCAGTGACCGCGACGGCGATCATTGCAACAATCGACAGAACCTGCTTGCCGCCACCGCCACCGGTTGGGACCGGGCAGACCACGATGTTGTCCGTCTTGTCCAGGTACGTCACGCTGAATTTTTCGGACGGGATGATCTTGCCGTTGACCGAAACGACGACAGGGGCCGCTTCAGCCAGTGGGAAATACGCGCCCAGTGTCTTTTTACGCTGCCACGCGATCTCCTCGCGCGTGTGCTCGCGAGGGTTGAACGGGTTGGTGATCCGGATGACCGGAATCATCGGGCGACCACGCCGCGCCACCTTCTTCTGCGTCTTATCCTGCATATTCGTAGAACCCCACAATCCGTTGTTTCCAGTCGTCCAGACGCTGCGTCGTGACTCCGCCTGAGCTTTCCCAGGTATGAACCATTCGATTGCCATCGACGACATAGCCGACGTGTGCGACATGGCGGCCGACCCGCAGGAGGACCACGGCACCAGGCCGGCAATCGACTTCCCTCCATTGCGGCAGTGTCGCGCCCATCATTGCGGCGATCACACCCTGGTTGGTATCGGCGCCAAAGTCAGGCAGTCGAACGCCGTCGCGGCGCGCGCACTCCATCACCAGTCCATAGCAGTCGTAGGCGGCAGGGCCGCGCGCGCCATATACGAACGGCGTGCCGATCAAGTCAGATACATCAGCCATAGCGCACGTCCCGCGTGTTGATCCCCGGGAAGGCGCCGAAGTGGATGACGTTCTGGTGGGCCTTGCAGCCGTTCGTGCCGTTCAAGGACAGATCGCAGGTGGCCAGCGAACCGGAATAGCCACACTCATCGCTCTTGTAGCGCCACTGGCAGTAGTCCTTCGTCTGGCGCCGGCGCGGGAAGGTCTTGGTAATGTTGTTCTCGGCGCCCAGCGTGAAGGAGCAAGCGTAATTGGCACTGGATGCGCCGACCACTTCGAAGTTCTCGATGATCTCCGGTGGCGCGTCCAGCTGGTCGGCGTTGACGACCATGATGGCCACAGTGAAACCGACGCCGCCGGCGTACTTTTGCATGCGCTGCTGGATCGCCAGGGAGTAATCGTTGATGGTGAGGCTGACCGTCTGCTGGGCGCCCGACTCCTCCTTCAGCTGAATGTCGAAAGAGGCTGGGGTATATTCGTGCCCGTTGAAGCCAACCGACTCAGTGTTCCGGACAATATGGATTGTCTCGACGACAACACCTGAGTCCGGATCAACCACGTCGATGTCTAGACAGATCAGCCATGGCGTGTCCGAGGAGATCCGGTTCTTCTCGATGACGCTTGCTACGGAAAGGGATTTAGCCATAGCGGCCGATTATACTAAGTCACCGATGACTTATCAACGATCTCTGTGAGGTGTTGCTATTCATGATATAAAACATATGGCCTAATTACTATTTGGAAAGTAAAATAGTAAGACGATAATTATTGAATGGCGGCCCATGAAATTCTATGCAGCAAGTCTTCTGGCAGGTCTCGCTCTCACTTTTTCTGGCTGCTCGAGAAACGCACAAGAGGCCCCTAGCCTCGTCCAACAGAAAGCGGAAAGCGGCCCGCCCTCGCAGCCATCCGTAAAAGAAGAAGTGAAGCCAGTGCTTACAGTGGCTGATTCAACCCCGACGACCGCGCAGCCGCCAACATTGGAAGCGCCCAAAGATGACACCTGGTATTTGATTGGCGCAAATGTCAATGCCTGTATCAAGCTGTCCGACGCTTTCAAGGATGTGCAAACGCCAGAGCAAATGATTGTGTACGCCCTCAACGAAGCGAATACTCGGTACGTTCAACAGAAAACCACGGACGACATCGTTGTATTGCAGGATCCGACAGGCGCGACTTCTGCGCTTGGACTTGCGCGTGGCAAGAGGACGTGCGAAATCGCATTGAAGCTCGTTCAAAACTAAGGATATCACATGAGTTTACTTCCTATGCCAATGGGGTCGCCCGACAATAGCGTTGGGCGGCAATTCGTATATATGGCCATGATGATCGAATCTGTTCATTTGGTAAAAATCGGCCATACACAAAATCCAGTAGACAGAGAGGCAAGCTTGTTTACTTCGGGCGTTCAAGCGCCTTATTTTATGCTCCACGCATGGGAGGTGGAGGACATGAAATGGGTGGAAAAACAGGTCATACACCCTGCGCTTGCGCCCTTTCGTACTGAGTATGGGAAGGAAATCTTCCATCTGTTTCCGATGTACCCAAGCCTGTTCGATGCATCTCTTCCGGATGTAATCAACGCCCATGTCCTTGCGGGCCAGCTCGCAAATGATATAACCGAACTACTGCAGAAAAGAGGCATCTTGGCCCGCCGGTGGACTCTGGACAATCTCGACCAATACCATGAGATATTCCACGCCCATAAAAACGCGAACAAGGGCCGATAGTTCACGCCTGCTCGAGCTGGAGCTGGACGTCCCACAGCTGCGTATAGCCAATGCCCTTGTAGTTGTAGGCCGGCGGCGCCGCGAAGCGCACCTGATACGTCTTCTGGGTCGGCGGATCGAACCAGTCGAAGATCAGGCTGCAGTCGACGATATCGTAGAAGTCCATCAAGCGCCCCTTGTCGGGCGCCAGCAGCGCGGTGTAGCCGATCTTGAAGGTCTTGCGCGGCTTGCGGGTGTGCTTGGCCCGGGAGACGACGTACCCGCCATCCATCTGGGTCTTGAGCGACTTGTCCTCCTGCTCTACTGCGTAGAGCGAGGAGTCCATATCCTTGTCCATCTTGGGAAAAACAGGGTTGGTCATTTCAGTGCGTCTTTCATGGAGGAGCGGAAGGCGCCCGGCTGGGTTGCAGCCTGCAGCACTACGTCGAGAACATACTGCTTGCCGTCGAAGCGCAGGCCACCCGACTGCTGCGCGTTTACCGACTGGCTGGTCTGGTTGATCACGTTGACCGCCACCGACGGCGCTGCTGCAGCTTGGCTACCGCCCTGGACCTTCATCGTGACAGGGATCGAGCGGCCGTCTGGAAGCGGAACGTAGGCTTCCGGGCCGGCTTCGCCATAGATGGCAACTTGCGGGCTGGTTGCGATACCGCCATTGGCGTACTTGCGCAGCTCCAGCGGCCCCATATCTGTCATGATGCCGCCGTTGGCGAACAGCACGTTCTCGATTGCGCCAGACGATGCTCCGGCGCTGCCGATCATGCTGCCAAGGCCGAAGCCAAGATTGCTACCGCTGGCCTGCGCAGCTGACTGAGCCATCATCTGCAGGGCCGGGATCACCATCGTCACGATCGTACTGCTCATGCTCGTGGTTGCCGTAGTCGCCGCCGTTTCCGCGGCCATCTTCTTCGCGGCGCTGGCCGTGTCCGCGGCCGAGCCGGCACCACCGAACAGGGTCTTGTTCAGGTAGTTCGTGCCGGTATTTACCAGCTGCTTGAGCGGGTCGGCCAGGGTTTCCTTGATCTTCGCGTTGGCGATGTCTGTCAGGATCCCTTTGACGAAGTTGCCTACCTCCAGCTTGCCACTGGTGAGCGTGTTCGTCAGCATCGAGGTGAAGCTGTCCATCGCGTTCACGCCCGCCTGGTCGACGGCCTTGTAGGTGTCCTTCCACTCGCGCGCCAGCTTGTCGGCCGACGACTCCAGCTGACGGATTTCTTCCTCGTTGCGGATGCGGCGGCGCTCGTTATACACCTTGTCCGTCTCATCGCGCTCGCGCTGGTACAGTGCATCCAGGGCGGTGATCTTCTCCTGACGCTTCTCTTCGGTCTCGATACCAGGCCCCAGGTCGGCCGTCTCCAGCGCGTCCCGGTTCATCTGGTAAGTCTTGCGCAGGGTGTCCTGGCGCATCGCGATCTGCGCTTCCTCGTTCTGGCGCTGGGCGTCCAGCTGAGCCTTCAGACGTGCGCGCTCGGTCGGCAGCAGTCCAGCATTGCCCTCGCGGTTCTTGTCGATGTACGACATGGCGAACGAGTTCGTGTCCGAACGTGCCTGGCCGAACAGGGCCTCAGACTTGGCCAAGTCCCACTTCTTGAAGCCGTCAACGCCGGCGCCAAGGCGCTCCTCGGTGCGCGCCAGTTCCTTCGACAGGGCCTTGAAGGCATCCGTCTGCTTGGCCACGCCGCCCTTCTCCAGCAGGTTCAGGGATGCGTTCGCCTCGAGCGCTGTGGCGGCCACACGCTCGTTGGCGTACTGGATCGCTTTGACCTGCTCGCTATACAGCATTGCATTCTGGGTCGCCTCGACCAGGTCCTGCATCTTCTTGCCGTTCCAGTCCGGACGGTCCTTCTCGGCGGCGCTGTGATCCTTGCTGTAGTCGCCTGCTTCCCATTTGCCGCGCACCAGGTCGATTGCCTGCTGACGCAGCGACTCCAGCGTCTCGCCGCCGGCCACCAGCGAATCGAGCTTGGTCTTGGCCGCGTTCATGCGACCTTGCTCCTCGCCTAGAGCCTTCATCAGCGGGTCGCGTTCCGCGCGCTCGCGTTTCGGCTTGTTGGCGGCGTCCTTCATGCGGTCGGCGAAGTCTTCGTCGATCGGCTTGGGATCGTCCACTTTGTGGTCGGTCGCCTTGGTCAGCGGTTTTTTCGGCGGCGCCTGCGGCTTGCTGTTTTCCGGCGTGATGATCATCATTTTCTGATAATCAGCCAGCACCTTCTTGCGCGCCTCGATGTCCGCGGTCTTCTTGGCGTACTCGTCATCGCTGTCGATGAACGACAAGTTGCGCAGTTTGGCCCAGATTTGCTCACCGTTGAGGACCAGCTCTTTCCATCCGACTTCGATGTTGGTGAAGATGTTCTGGAAGTGCTGGCCAATGGTGATGCCGAACAGGTCGACCTCGGACAGCCAGGTGCCCAGCATGTAGCCGATGTCCCAGGCAAGGAACACGGCCATGACGCCCTTGAACACGGTGCCGAGGGTCTTCAGGGCGGTGCCCATGATACCGGTGCCAGCGGCGACGGCCGGCGCCAGGCCGATGAACGAACGGATCGCGCCCATCACGCCGTTCGATCCGAACAGCGACAGGAAGCCCTGGATGGACAGAACCACGCCGGCAAAGGCCGCACCAATCGTGGTCGCCGTAGTGGCCAGCGGGTTGTTCTGCGCGAACGTCTTCAGGGAAATGACGAACTTGGTGACGTAGTCCAGGACCGTTTTGATCACCGGCAGCACGCTGTCACCCACTACCGTCTTGAAGTTGGTCCAGGCCGCAGTCGCGTCCTTCACCTTGCCAGCATATGCCTCCTGCAGGCGCAGCGCGGTCTGGTCGACGGTGTCGGAATTGTTGATGGTCGCAGATTGGTGATGCAGACGCTCAGCCGCCGCCGGCGTACCGACCGAGGTAACGGCCGTCGCCGCGGACTGCGTGATGCCCAGCTTCTGCAGGTAGACCTGAACCGCCAGCATCTGGTTTTCGACCAGGCTGTCGTCACGCCCCTGGTAGAAGCTCTTTCTGTTTGCGTCCTTGCGTGTGTAGGCGACGATCTGCGGGACCATCTCCTGCATCGCCTTGACCGGGTCTTTCAGCCACAGATCGACGTTCTTGAAGGTGCCGTTCTTGGCCAGCTTCATAACGCCGGCGTCGTCCTTCGACAGGTCCAGGCCCTTCTCGTCGAGGATGCCGGCGCCGGCAAACTGCTCGACCGCCTTGTTGCTCTTGCCCTTGCCGGTAGCGTACGCCTGCATCATCTTGATGATGGTGCCCACGGTGGACACGCCGCCGCCGTTGCCGCCGTCACCACCAGCTACCTTGAACTGGTCGGCCAGGCCGACGAGGTTGACGAGGCCGTCATCGGACAGGCGCGCCGCACCCGCGCCGACACGACGCAGCACGGTTTCCACGTCGGCCAGCGTGACCTTGCCGGCGGTGCCGACCAGCGACTTGTTCAGCAGGTCGAACGTCTTGAGTATGGCGCCCGAGTCGCCCGTCTGCTGGCGCATCTCGGCCACACCGTAGATGTTCCGAAGCGTCGACTGCATGTCGCCGTGGCCGAAACCAAGCAGCTCCATGTTGTTGGCCGCCTTCATGGCCTGACCCAGCGTGTCGTCGATCACCCCGGTATGGTTGTAGCCAAGCGACGAGATGGCTGACATCTGCGACTTGATCACGTCTGTGGTAGACGCGAAGCCGAGCTGGCCGCTCATGCGCTGCGCCTTGGAGAACAGAGCCTGCTCCTCGCTCTTGGGCAGGTTCAGCGCCTGCACCATGATGCGGGAGCGCTCGCTGTCGTCGGCGGCGTCAACCGAGCTGTCCAGGCCCTGGCGGATCTTCGAGCCGGCATATACCTTGGCCATGCCCTTCCACATGTCGGCGATTGCCTTGGCTTCGGCGCGGACCGCGCGCGCTTCTTCAGCGGCGATACGACGGCGCTCGGCAGCGGCTTCGCGCGCGGCCCGGGTGCGTTCGGTTTCCGCGGCGCGCGCGTCTCGCACTTCTTGGTCCGCCAGCTGCTTCTTGTAGCGCGCCATGTCCTCGGCAGACTTCTTCTGCTGGGCGCCGGCGGCGGCGTCGCGCTGAGCTGCAGCCGCGCGAATGCGGGCAATTTCGGCGTCATTGGACCTGCCGACGGCGGTCGACACCGAAGCAAGCTGGCGCTTGGCCTGCGCGGCAGCCACCGCCGCGACGCGCTCGGCCTCGAGCGAGGCGATCAGGGAATTGCGGGTTGCCTGCTCTGTGCGAGTGGCGTTGATGGACTGCTCGACGGCCGCGACCTGGGCCTTGATAGCCTCGGCGCTGGCGCGGTAACGTGCCGCCTCGTCTTCCTTGCTGGCGGCGGCCACCGCGGAGCCGGCCTTCTTGCTGCGACGCAGCTTCTCGGCTTCCAGTTCCAGGGCGAGCGCCTTGGCGTTGGCATCGGACTCGACCTTGCGCATGTCCGCGTGCATCTTGCCGCGCTGCTGCAGCAGCTGGCGGTTCGTCTCGATCTCGGTCTTGAGGACGCGCATCTTCGCGTCAATCGCCGCGGTCGCTTCGTCCTTGACCTGCTTCGTCGCCTGCTTGCTCTGGGTCGCGAGCATGTTGAAACTGTTCGCGACGGTATTAGTCAGGGTTGCAACGGACGAGGCCAGGGACTTTTCCAGTGCGCCAAACCCGTCAGCGAAGCCCTTGACGGACTGGCCGGCATTGGAGAGCGCTGATTCGGTCTTGTTGACCTGGCTGGTAAGGCCGCCAAGGTTCTTCTCCAGGTTGCGCACGCCCTCCCCGGCAACCTTTGTCTTGATCGAAAAACCACTGTCATCGAGGGACAGTGTGACCTTGATTTCCTTACCTACCATGCCTTACCTCGTTCGTAGTGATCCGATGCCCTCTCCAGCCATGCGCTTCAGGTCCGCAAAGCCGGCTTCGTCGCGCTTCGCTGTGCGTGGGTCGTCCTGGGCGCCGTCGAGCTTGACGATCTCCCCTGCTTCGATAACCAGCGCGTCGCGGAATTTCTGCACACCATCGGGCGTCGCCTGTGCCATCTGGGCGACTGTTATGGCGCGCATGTCTTTCTTGGCTTCGATCCGGTCGATGTTCGAAGACATCAGCCAGAACGTCTTGAGCGGCAAGCGCATCGCCTGCTCATAGCCGGTGGAATAGAAGTGGCAGACCCGGCAGAAGAAGAACCCGAAGTCGAGTTCTTCCACCTGCGGGTCGTCTACTTTCCCGCTTCGCCCTCGGCCGCCTGCTCGGCGCCTTCGACGTCTTCGCCCCGGATGAACTTGACGATCACTTCCAGGGTTTCGGGGGTGTATTGGGTCAGCTTTTCGCGCGGGAGCGTCGGCACCTGGCGCAGGATCATGTCGATGGTCACGTCCAGCTGGGCTGCCGGGCTGCCGCCTTCGGTGACGATCTTCTCGACGGCGCGCGTGGTCTCGATGAAGCCCTCCACGGACAGCGGTTGGATCGGATAATCGACGCCGTCGATGGTCAGTTGGCGCTCCGGCGCCTTGTTCAGCTTGTCGAGGTTCAGGATCTTCATGGGTATTTCCTCTCAGGTAAAAGCAGGCCCGCTTGAAGCAGCGGGCCTGGGTTTGGCGTCAAATTAATAAGTCATTTATGACTTACCTACACAGCCCGTTTAGGCCGGGTACGAGACCGGCGGACGCTTGCCGACGTAGAACAGCTTGTTGGTCGCCGGGTCCGGGTAGCCGGTGAAGTCGACGTTGAAGATGCGTTCGTTTTCCAGCTTGTAGGCGAAGTCCAGGGCGCCGGCGGTCGCGGTCAGCGGGATCACGAAGTCTTCCGAGAAGTCTCCGTCCGGCAGGCTGACGGGGTGCAGGCGCAGCTCGCGTGCGATCGACAGCAGATCGGTGCCGATGCCGGTGGTCACTTCCACATATTTCTTGTCCGGATCCGTGCCGTCTTCCATCATCGTCGCGCCCGGCATGATGCGAACCATGTTGTCCAGCGTGGTCTCGGCAAGCGGGACTTTCGCGGTCACGGTGCGGCCCATGATGTATTCGTTGATCGTGGTCTTGCCGAACTGATCGACGTTGACCGCGTGGGTGTCGGTCTTGACCGACACGTCGACGCCACCCTGGGTGTAGCCGAGGTCTTTCCCGTTGAAGAAGACCTTGCACACGCCCAGCTTGACGTTTTTAGTATCACTTGCCATTCAAAAACTCCTTTGCAAAGGTAGATAAGTCATCGATGACTGATCTTGGAATATACCATAAAAGATCAGTGGTGGCCACTACTACAAGTCTCGAAGGATGTCCAGGAGAACTTTGTCGAGCTGCTCTTCGATTTCCTCGGCCGCGCGCTCGAGGAAGCCGCCGCCAACCTGTTCGCTCTGCCCTTGTTGCTTGGCTATGGAGCGCTGCCCCAGCTGCCAAGGGCCATAAGGGTACAGGTGTTCATGGATTTCATAGGCGTAATCGCCGATTGTCTTCCCAGGGCGCTCCGGAACGGACATCTCCATATCGATGTAGACCTCGATCTCCTGGCGAGCAAAGCGGCCGGCCCCATCGCGCAACGGACCTTGCTGCTCCGGACGAACCTTGATGGCCTCCTCCAGATTGCCGAGATCGTGCGGCGCAAACCGGCGCGCCAGGTCACGAGTACGGTAAGCCTGGGCATACAACTCGCGCAGCACGCGCCGCTTCGCGGTCGTGTCCAGGCGCAGCAGCATCTGGCCCACGCCGATCGTTCCGCTGACCTTCACTCCCATCAGACCTGCTCCACGTAGTTCGCGTCGAATTGGGCGGAAATTTCCAGCAGGTTGCCGGCCGAGAGTGGGAAGACGACGGGCTGAGTGCGCGGGCGAACGTAGTTGAAGAATTGGTCCTCGACCTGCAGGTTGCTCGCCGTCAGCGCAAACGTGACCTCTTTCATGAGAGCCATCCCCTTCTCGTATTCTGCAGCCGGCGTGCGCACGATCACGGTGAACTTGGCCTGGTAGTAGCCTGGCAGCTCGTAGTTGATGGGTGTGCCATTGAGCGGACTTCGAACCAGAACACCGTGGCGCGCTTCTGCCGGCAGCATGTTTACGAACAAGCTGGAGCCTTTTTTTCCAAGCTGCAGCGCCTCGAGGCGGTTGACGAGTGGCATTACGTTCATGCTTCGGCCCACATGGTTGCTCTGATTTCGTAGTGGTCCAGGCGGCCTGTCACATCGAAGCGCGGGTGGCGCGCGGCGATGCGCAGCTTCACGCCCGAAACCTCGATGATGTCGTCCTTCTCCGCCTTGGTCTTGTTGGTCAGCAGGATGATCGAGACCACTTCTTCCTCGATCGCATTACCGCGCGAGGCGGAACTGTCGGCGCGCACCGAGGTCTTCTCGTTGGAGATTTCCAGCTTGACCACGGCGCAGCGCTCGTTGACGAAGCGGCCGGGGATCGGCTGGCCGTACACGTCGTTCTCGCCGGACGAAAGCTGGATCCGGCAGCGGAGGTTCGGTTTAAACATGGGCCACCAGTCGTGCGTTGGAGTTCGGGTGGAAGATCGTCTTGCGGATCTTGTCGATGTCGTCCAGGCGCACCTGCATGCCGTGGCTGCGGTGGGTCTGGTCCGGATACACGATCGTAGCCACCTCAACGCCCTCCCCCTTCAGGCGCGCCACCTGTGCGTCCAGGTAAGCCTGGTAGGCGAAGTCGCGCGCGTAGGTGGCTACGAGGGTGTCGGCCTTCCAGGCACGGCCGGCGCGGTCCCGCAGGGTCAGGCGTGGCGCTTCCAGCTTCTTCTGCAGGAGCGCACCGAAGGCGCCAGCCGGCCGGCTGAGCATGTCGGCCTGGCGCACCCCGCCACCCATCAGCTTGACGATCATGTCGTTCAGATTCTTGAGGGCGATCTGTCGCAACTGGTCGAGCCAGGGCAGCTCACGCACGTCCCTGACGACGCCACCGCCCAGCGGGGCGAGGTAGTCGTTGGTCAGTGCGATGGCGCGCCCCAAGAGCTTGCTGATACCAGCCAGCGCGTCGAGCCGGAACGCGCCGACGGCATCGATTCCGGTCCTTGCAACGGCCAGGTAGCGCGCAATCAGGCCGCTGGCAAACACTTCGTACTCGGCGCGAACGGACTGCGCGTAGCGGTCGTATTCCATCAGCAGCGCCCGATCCGCTTGGCAAAGGTCACGAAGTAGGACAGGTACGCCAGCGCGCGGCGGCAGACCGGCAGCTGCAGGGGCTTGCCCTGCCTGAAGCTCTGGCGCGACTCACCGATGTTGTCCATGACAAGACCGTCTTGGCGCTTTTTCTCGATGTCGCCACCGCCCAGGATATAGTCGGCCTCGGCGACCTGCGCTTTGACCAGGGCATCGACAAAGCGCGTGGGCAGCGCCGCGAACTGGCTCGGT
The DNA here is from genome assembly GCF_044901715.1 of Massilia paldalensis. Lineage (NCBI taxonomy): Bacteria > Pseudomonadati > Pseudomonadota > Betaproteobacteria > Burkholderiales > Oxalobacteraceae > Massilia > Massilia paldalensis. The sequence continues at coordinate 32,502 of NZ_JBJCIU010000006.1, read as the reverse complement.
CGCAGCAGATCCAGGTTGCCGTTGAACAGGAACATGTTGCTGTTGCCGACGTAGTCGGTGTCGTAGGTGCCTTCCGGGATGTAGTTCAGGCTGTCCTGACCCCAGTTCACGTTGGAATTGAGGGGCGCGAACGATAGCTGGACGATGTGGGCGCGTGCGTCGATCAGGGCCGCGATCTTTTCGTCTTCCGACGCGGCAGCCCAGGCAGTCAGGCCCGGGATCGACAGCGCCGTAAATTCGGCCTTGGCAAAGCTCGAGAACGAGTTTGTACCCACCACCAGCGGATCCGCCACCTGAATGACGTACGGCGCATGCAGAACGATGGTGTTGACATCGGCAATGGTGCACGTCAGTTCGACGTTGCGCATGGCGCGCGCCTCGCCCGGGGCCATCTGGTTGTCTTCCGCAGGCACGGTGATGTCCGCGGTCTCCGAGCCTGGACTGAAGTCGTCCAGCGTGGTCACGGCCACAAGCTCCACACCATTCTGGTCGGTGATGCGATAGGAGACCGCCGTAACGTCAAGCGCGTTGCCGCTCTTGTCCTGAAGCGGTACCGACAGCAGAACCGCCGAACCTGCGGAAAACATGTCCATTAGGCCCCCTGCTTGCCCAGGATCGCGCGGATCATATCCGAGATCGAGTTGCCTTTGACGCCCAGCGGCTCGGCGATGGCGCGCAGACCTTTGATGCCGCGCTCGTCAGCGATCGCCGACAGCTCGTCTTCGGTGTAGCGGTGCGCCGGCGCCGCGGTGCCGTCGGGCTGGTGCGTATGGCCTGCCAGCTGGGCGGCTTCCGCGCGCTGGGTTGCCAGCGCCTGGTCAGCGTTGATCGCCGACGGGATGGAATTGGTGGTGGCGAAAGCATGGTCCAGAATCGACTGGGCCACGGAGGCGGCCGAGCCATCCTCCCATTCGCACAGGAACTGGGCCGCCATGCGCACGGCATCGATCGGCTTCACGTCCGCGGTGGACAGGCCGTCTTCGAAGAACACCGTGCCCATCTGGCCGGTAAAGGATTCATAGCCCGGTTGGGTCAGTCGCAGCTTCATGGTTTTCCTTTGCAATATGTAAAAAAAGGCGAACCGAAGCTCGCCTTTCTATTCTAAGTCACCGGTGACTGAGTCACAAGGATTAGATGTTGGTGACGCCTTTCAGGCCGGCGATCGAGCGGGTCGATTTCAGGGCCAGGCCGGTGTACCACTTCAGACGGATGCGGGTTGCATCCTTGTTCTGCACGGTACCGATGTTCTCGACCACGATGCCGGCGTTGTCGCCGCCGTACAGGCCGTGCAGGCCGTCCGATTCGTTCAGGCGCAGCGCGTACACCGAGGTGGTATTGGCGTTGGTGCCTTGGGTCTCAGCGCCCGACAGGAACTCGTTCATGATGACCGGGATGCCGTTGTGGGTCAGCATCGGGCGACCGAAGTTTTCCAGCTGCTGCATGACAGCGTCGGTGCCGTAGGTAGCGCGCAGCAGGGCACGGAACGCGCGGATGGTGCCGCGACGCATCACGATCACGTCGGCGCCGTTCGGCACGGCGTCGCACAGCTCGTCCAGCATGGTCAGGGTCAGCGGGTTGCCGTTGGCGCCGGCCGACACGATCTGCGAACCGCCAGCGGTTGCGGCGTAGTCCTGGGCCTGCTTCAGCAGCACCGGCAGGCCGTCGAAGGCTTTCGGGTTCACGGTGGCGTCGCCGGTGGCCAGGGTCTGGTGGAACATGCGCGCGACGGCCTTGGCCTTCTTCGCGATCTGCACGGCCATCTGCGAGTTGGTGTCGCTCATGGTCGCCTGCAGGAACTTGTCGATGTCCACGTCACCCGCCAGGATGCGCAGTTTCGCCACGACTTCCTGGAAGCCAGCAGCCGACTCGTTGATCGAGTCGTTCGGGTCGAGCCAGTCGGCGCCGCCCAGGGTTTTCTCGCGGTTGTAGACGTACGCTTTGCCCTCGGTCTTCAGGAAGGGCAGGATGGCGAACAGGTCGTCGCGTTCGATGATTTCGTCGATGACGCCGGAGATGAGCTGGTTATTGCTCAGATGCTCGGCTTCTTGGCGCAGCAAAGGCATATCTTAGATCCTTGAAAAGAAAGAAAAAAGTTATCTCTGGCCTAAGTCTCTCTAGTCACCGGATGAGTCAGGACAATACCCCAGATTGGCCGTGTTGTCAAGTCACCGGTGACTTATCTGAGAGACGGCTTAAGCCACTTGGTTCACGCTGCCCAGCAGGTTCAAGCTCTGCAGGCCTGCGGCGATCTTGGAGGTGGTGTTCAGGTTCGCAGCGGGCGGGGTCACGACCTTGCCCGGTGCGGCCGAGGTACTGCCGGCGCCCGGCTTGACCTTGGAGCGCAGCAGCGAGTCCTTGTCCGGATCGGCCTCGATGATCTTGCGCATCGCATCTTCGAAGGCAACGTTGTTGCCCAGCTGGTCCACCAGCGGTGCACGACCGGCGGCGCCGCGCGGCTTGTCGTAACCGACGACCTTGCCGTCTTCCAGATCGAAGTGCGCGCCGTACAACGCGCGCGCCTTCGCCGGCGGGATGGTGGTTTCGTCCTTGATGAACGCGGACTGGCTGAACTGGGTGCCCACCGACAGCTCGTCGACGATGCGGTCCTTGGCGGCCAGCTGCTGGGTCAGTGCGTTGACCTGGTCCTGCAGCGCGGTCGTGACCTTGGTGTGCTCCTCGGCCATGCGAGTCTTCAGGGTTTCGAAATCGCCCTTGGCGGCCAGAGCCGCTTCTTCAGCGGTCTTGCGCTCGGACAGCAGCTTTTTGATCTCGGCCGGGTCCACGCCGTCGAATTCCGCCAGGCGCGCCTTTGCGGCGGCAGCGTCAGCTTCAGCGACCTTCAGGGCTTCCTTCTTCTGCATCACTTCCTTGAGCAGCTTGGCTTCCGCGTCAGTCGGCTTGCCGGCGTCAGCTGCGACCTTGGCGGCAGCGGCGTCCGCAGCTGCGGCCTTTTCCGCTTCGGTCGGCTCAGCTGCGCCACCGCCGCCAGCGGACTTGCCGCCTTCATCGCCGGTGGCTTGATCGCGGTATGCGGCGCCAGGGAACTTCCAGAATTTCGGGTGCATTTCGTTGCCTTTCTGACCTATCTCTCGGTCAAGTGGTTGTTGCGCGGCGCCTGTTCGCTTGGCGCCGCTGGGTTTGGGTTATTTGCCCGCCATGGTTTCTTTGGCGGTTTCGCCGGCGGCGCTCTTTTGAAGCGCGGCCTGGTCAGGGGCGGTGGCCGCAGCCATCGCCTGGGCCTGCTCGATCGGATCGACCGGCCAGTCCTTCAGGGCCTCGAGCATCTTCGCCTTCAGGTCTTTGGCCAGCTGCGGGAACAGCTTGTCGATGACCATTTCCATCTGCTGCTGGCGCACTTCCTTCGGTGCGTCGATCAGCATCAGGCGAGCGGAGATGTCGAATTCGTCGTAAAGGCCGCGGGTGTCGAAGTTGTCCGGGTAGGTCACGAGGTCCTTTTCCACCTTGGTCTCTTCGCCGTTCCACAGCGCGACGAGGCGCACGATCTTGTTCTCGAGGACTTCCAGGCTGTCTGCCTTCGCTTGCAGCAGCGCGTTGACCCGTTCGAAGTCGTATGCCTTGGCCACACCCGAGCTGTTGTCGATGCCCATGCTGTTGTCTTGCTTGGTGCGCTCGCCGGCCAGGCCGCAGGTGTGGTAAATCTCGTTGATGATCTTGTTGATGACCGCCAGGATCATCTGGGCCTGCTTCGGATCCGGCGACAAGTAAAACGGCTGCGCGCCACCCTCGCCGTCGTACAGGAACGTCCGCTTGGTACCCATTTCCATCAGGGTGTTGTAGTTGTCCGAGCCGGGCAGCACGTTCTGCGCCGGCATGGCCAGCTGGGAGTACGTCTGGTCCTGAATGATCGCGTCCAGGTTCGACAGGTAGTTCGCGGTCGCGCGGTCCAGGTAGGCGATGTCGTCGATCAGGGCCGGCGCGGTGAATTCCTCGTCCGAGATGATGTGGTCGTGCAGGATCACCGGCACCACGCCAAGGGCATGCTGGCCGTTGGCGATCTCGACGATGCGCGTCTTGTTCGTGCGACCGATCTGGCGCTCTTCGAACAGGCGCCACTCGGTCTTGGTCCACAGACGAAAGCGCGGGATCAGTGCGCCCGACGAGGTCATCGGGTCGGCAGCGTCGCGCGCGACCTCCTGAATCAGGATCCAGCTCAGCTCACCGTCGTCGTCGAAAGCGTAGTCCAGCAGTTGGGTCGGGCCGACGACATACGCATAGGTGCGCACGCCGACCTTCTTTTCGTCTTCCTTGGAGATGACGGCGTCGGTCTTGGCGTTGTTGTCGACCACGATACCGATGCGGCCCAGCACGGAGGCGCGCTTGCCCGCCTTGCGCACGAAGTCTTTGATCCCCAGACCGTTCTTCGTGGCGCGCTCCCAGAATGCTTTCACGCTTTCCGGGGCATCGGTTTCGTTGCGGGTGATGTGCTGCTTGAACAGGTACTTGTTCAGGAGGTCGACCACCTCGCGGGTGTGGTTGAAGCGGTAGCAGCGCGCCAGGCGGTCGCGATATTCGTTCTCGCCTTCCTTGATGTAGCGGAAGATGTTCCCGTTCTGGAACCACTCGCGGCCGCCTTCGTAGGTCGCGTCCAGGAATTCCCAGTGGGGCTTGCTTTCTGCGTATTCCGGGTGCCGGCGACTGATCAGCGCGCGCAGACGCTTCTGATCATCCGTGAGGACAGCCAGTTGCGTCGAAGCGCTGGCCTCGACAGGGTCGATAGTGCCGATCACGCCTGGCTTGGCGGTTTCAAGTCGAGTAGTCATGGCGATGGATAGTAATTCACTGGTGACTTATGTGTCAAGCTCATCGAGACATGCCACCGATCTCCACCTTGCGCACCGGGAATTCCAGCTCGATCGCGTAGCCGCCCGCGTCGGCGCTGTGCTCGGTGCCGCCGGACTTGTCCACGTCGCGGCTGCCAGGTTTGTAGATCGTCTGCTCCAGTGCGTTGATGAAGTGCTTGCACTTTTCGTCCACTCGCAAGCGAATGGTTCCGTCGGCCGCCTTGAGCATTCGGTTCACGGCGTTGACCCGGTCGGCGACCGCCGGGTGCTTCTTGCGGTACTTGATCCGCTTGAAGCCCTTCTCGCGCAAGATGTCCAGGTCGGTCTCGCCGCGCGCGTGCTGGCGCTGGCCGCCGGCAGGGTCGGGGTAGACCACAATCTGCACCAGGTTGCGCCAATAGCGCTTCTCCAGCTCCTCGCAAATCTCCTCGGTGTTCGACGAGAACAAGACGATTTCGTCGACCGCCCACAGCTCGCCGTTCTTCTGCGGCTGGAAGATCACGGTGGACATCGGGTCGATGTTGAAGTCCATGCCCACCCAGATCGGCAACTTCGGATTGAACGGGTAGCTGCCGGTGTGCTCCATCCGGTCGAACGGGTAGTAGACGCGGCCGGACATGGTTTCGAAGCTGGCTTCGAATTCCTGCTTGAACGATTTCTCGTCCATGTCATTGCGCGCGGCCTCGATCTCGGACTTCGGGATGAAGGGCGAGGTGATGGTCGGGAACTGCCAGGATGCCCAGGCGTTGGGCCGCTCCCGGCCCTTGTCGTCCAGATACACCTCGCCGCGCTGGCCGTACTGGTACAGCGTGTAGAGGTAGTTGTACGCCTTCGGGGTGCCGATGAAGATCGCGTGGCCCTGGCGGTCAGCCAGGGTCGGGCGCAGGACTTTGGTCCAGGTCTCGGCGTCGATGTCCTGGAATTCGTCCAGCACGAGGAAGTCGACGCCCACGCCGCGCAGCGAGTCACCCTTGTCGGCGCCCTTCAGCTCGATGATGGTGCCGTTGACGAGCGTGATCTCCAGGCGCGTCTCGTTGACCTTGCGGATCCACCGCTTCGGGATGGCCTCCAGCAGGTCGTTCCACATAATCTGCTTGGCCATCTTGTACGTCGGGGCGACGTACCAGATTTTGGACTTGCGCTTTCGCGCGCGCGTGATGATGAGGACGCGCGAAAGCGCAGTCTTGCCCCAGCGACGGCCGGCGACCACGACGCGGAATCGCTTCTGCGACTTGTAGACCAGCATCTGCTTGGGGTGCAGCTTGAGGGACGACTTCATCGCCATCAGGATTCCTCGACCACCGCGTCAGGATCGTCGTCCTCGCCCTCGTCGATGTCTTCCTCGTCAGGCTGCACGACGCTCTGGTTGGCGCCGGCCGGCAGCTCGTCCAGGTCGGCTTCATCCCGCTTGCGCATCTCCTCGATCTGCTCCGCGGTCAGCTCGGAAATCACCAGTTCCGGCAGCTCGTCAGGATTCACAGCGTCCGGACGGTCCAGGCCCAGGATGGCGTAGCGCTCGGTGCGGGCCTTGGCCAGCACGTCCATCGCCTTGTCCAGCGCCTTGAGGTTGTTCATGGCGACAGCAACGGGCTGGCCGTCCTTCTTCGCCTGCAGGATCTCCGAATAGGCCAGCTTCGACAGGTTGGCCGACATCGTGTAGTGCTGCTCTTTGGTCTCCTTAATCCGGGCGGCGATGATCGTCGCCTCGTCGATCGCGGCGACGGCCAGCTTCTCGTCGACCTTGGCTTTGATCGCCGCGGCCTTGGCACCCTTGACGATGCCCTTCTTTTTGAAGTGCCGTTCGAATGAGGACTGAGCCAGGCCGAACTTGGTCATCAGGTCTTCGTACGTGACCGCGCCGCTCTCCCAGAGAGCTTCGGCTTCGGCCCACTGCTTCACGGTGAGACGGTTTTTCGTGGTCTTTGCGGCTGCTGTCACTACTGTAATTCCTTCAGGCAAAAAAAACGGGCGCAGGGAGAGGCGCCCGTTGGAGGAACAATACCGGGCAGACTGTAATCCTTTTGCCGCATCATGTCAAGTCACCGGTGACTTATCTATCAGCAGTGAACTCATGCATTCCGAAGAGCTTATGTACGCCAACCCTTCCCAAAAGTAATTCATTAAATACTTATGTTTTCTAAGTATGAAATACTTTATAGAAAAGGGGGTCATGCATAAGTTTCCCAAAAGAAAGCATAAGTCCACCTCATCCTATGGAAACAACTTACGAGTCATAAGTTCAGGAAAGGACAATCAGTCGCGGGAGTGATAAGTTGCTACTCCATCAATTCCACGATTTCTTCCATCTCGTCCTCCTCGGGCGTGACGGATACCCGCGCGCCAGGTCCGGTGCCGCCAGCGTAGCCCCGACCCAGCTCGGTCACGGCGATCGGCCGGCGCTGGCGCCCGCGGCGCTTCTCCGTCGGCAGCTTCTCGACCAGGCCGTGGGCCACCAGGGCGCGGATCGAGAACTGCAGGCTCGCCTTGGTGGTCTCGTAGCGGACCCGGTCCAGGATCTCGTCCAGGTCGCACGGCTGGTCCGGGCCGTTGCCGGCGCCGATCACGCGCAGCAGTTCAATCTGTTTCGTCGTCAGGTTCATCTTCGTCTTCCGGGATGTCGGTCAGTTTGGGGGCCGGGATGGTGCTCATTTGCTCGCGTGCGCGCGCCAAGTCGAGCGGTTCGGTCAGGCTCTGGTTGTCGAACGCGAACAGCGGCAGGCGCGCGGGCAGCTCGACGCCGTGGTCAGGGTTTTCGAAGATGCCGTAGAGCGGGCTGGCCAGGACCAACTGCTGCAGGCTCTTGAGCAGGTAGCCCACTTCCATGCCATCGACCCGGCTGGTGCCGTTGGCGCGGTTATCGCCCGACTTTTCCATGGATGAGCAGGTGTAGTAGAACTTGCGCATCTCGGCGACGCATTTCTTCTGCACCGCCGGCGACATGGCGTCGATCTCCTCCTTGATGCCCACGTAATCCATCGGCATCGAGGTGAACCAGCGCTGGAAGAAGGCCAGGCCCTTCGCGTAGTTGGCCGAGCGCTTCGGTTTCGTGAAGCGCATGCCGGCTTTGGCCGCGAACGGGTTGAATTTGCTCATCGACGACTGGAACTCGACGAATCGGCAGCCGGTCATGCGCATCATGAGGTTCTGCATGCGGTAGGCGATGCCGGCGCCGCGATACATCGTGTCCAGCACTAGGCGGCTGTTCGTGCAGGCCTGGGCGTTGAGCCACATGGCGCGCGTGCGGTTGACCAGGCGCGTGTCGCGGCCGTTCACGTTCGGGCGCATGTACTTCATCGCCTCGTTGCGGCCGGACAGCAGCATCTTCGGCACCGTCATCACGCCCACGCCGATCACCTGGCCATCGAGCATGCAACGCCAGTAGCGCGGGCCGATGCCGGTCTTGTCGGCCTTGTAGTGCAGCTCGTGCAGCACTTCCCAGTCCTCCTTGGTGCCGCGCTCGATGTAGATGCGGTTCAGGAGCGACAGGCGGTGGCCGGCCGGGCGCGCGCGGCGCTCGACCAGGATGTCCTCGTTGTCCAGGATGATCATGCCGGCCACTTCCAGATCAGGAATGCGCCGGCGCCGACCATGGCCAGGGCGAAGCATTCGAACGTGGTCATGCCCAGACTCCTGCGGTGGCCAGGAAGGTGCGCAGCGCGGTCTCGGTCTTGGCGCCGGCGGACGGGCTGCCGACTGCCTTGCCGTCCTTGTAGACGATCAGGGTCGGGACGGCGCGCACGCTCTCGCTGGCGGCCAGCTGGCGCTCGGTGCCGGCGTCGACGCCGACCAGGGTGAATCCGATGTCGGTGGCCAGGCGCTCGATCAGCGGCTTCATCGACTTGCAGGGGCCGCACCAGCTGGCGTGGAACATGACCACGACCGGCTCGGCGTAGGAGGCCTTGAGCACGTCGTCGAAGAAGGCGGTGTTGTGGGTGTTATGCATTTTCGGATCCTTCAGTGGTTGGGCGCTCGACCAGGATCTTTTCCCGGTAGCGCTTTTCGATGTAGAGGCTCGGCGCCAGGTCGTCGACCATGTCGGTGTGCGTGGTGGCCACGAGCAGGGTGGCGCCGACCTGGCGCGCGGTCTTCTGCAGCGTGTAGGCGATGATCTTGGCCGCGGTGCGGTCCAGGACGGCCAGGAACTCGTCGGCGACCCAGACCTTGGCGCCGGACTCGATCAGCTTGGCCAGGCGGAAGCGGTAGCGCTGGCCGTCCGACAGCTCCGCGGGCTTGCGCAGGTAGAGGTAGGCGTCGTTGATGCCGGCCAGCGACAGGTAGGCCAGGCCCTGCTCCTGCGTGGCGCCGATCTGGTCGGTCAGCGGCTTGTCTTCCAGCTCGACCTTGTCGATGTCAGCGACGACCAGGCCCTCCTCGGCCATCTGGTGCTGCAGCTCGCGCAGCACGGTGCTCTTGCCGGCGCCGGACTGGCCGGTGACGTAGACCACGTCGCCCTGCTCGATGTCCAGCTTCAGGTTGTCGAACACGACGAATTCCTTGTCGTCCAGGCCCAGGCCGAACGCTTCGGCCAGCGCGAGCACGCGCGGGGTGCGCTCAACGGAGGTCTCGTAGCGCTTGTCGATGGTGTAGGTGGTCATTTCTTGCGATCCTCGTAGTCGTCGTGGTCGCCCTCGTCCGGGTCGACCTGGCCCTGCATCCACGCGAGCGTGCAGGGGCAATAGGGGGTGCCGTAGGCCGGGCCGCTGCAGTGGCAGCCCATGCCCCGGGTCGTCTGGGTTTGGCCGCCCAGGACAATGCGGCCGCGCTTCAGCTCGGTCATTTGGGCCACGCCTTCAGGCACTGGGCCGGCGTCAGGGTGTCGACCTCCTGGGCCGGATTCGCGCATGCAGCGTGCGACATCACGCGAATCGCGCACCAGTACGCAAGGCCACGCGGCAGCTTGTTGGCCAGCCAGCAGTAAAATTCACTTTTCATTTCGTCACCGGTGACTTATTCATGGTGCGCACAAATTCCATGAAGGCTTCTGCGCCGGCCATGCCCGAGTCCTCCTCCAGCTGGGCCATGAAGATCGCGACCTCGCGCTCGTCCGCGCCGCGGATCGTCTTGAAGCCCAGCGCCTTACCGATCGCGACAGGCTTGTCGGCTGCAGCGGCGATTGTTGCGGTGGTCTCGGCCGCCTGCTGCTCGAGTTCCACGTCCATGTTGGTCACGAAGGCGTCCGGGTTCAGCTCGCCCAGGTCGGCGGTGACGAATTCAAGTTCCTTCGCATCGAACATGCCGGACAGGTCGAAGTCCAGGTCGGACAGCTCCTTGGCCAGGATGTCGGCGTCGATATCGGAGATGGCCACGCGGTTGTCCGCGAGACGGAAGGCGCGCTTCTCCTCATCGGTCATGTCGGTCATCTGCAGGACCGGCACCTTCGCCAGGCCCAGCTTGATCGCGGCTAGGCGCCGGCCGTGGCCAGCCAGGATCTCATCGTTCTCATCAACGACGATGGGGTTTCCACGCCAGCCGAATTTCTCGATCGAGGCGGCGATCTTGCTCACCTGCGCGTCGTTGTGGATCTTGGCATTCTGGCTGTAGGGCTTGACGCGGGCGGTATCCCACAGCTGGATGTTGGATTTGATGTCTTGGGTCATGGGCACATCAGGGAAAGAAGAAAACAGAAAAGCCACATCAGGGTCAGGATCGGCGCGACAACGACCAGGATCGCAACCGTCATGAAGCCCCGATACGGCAGGTTGCAGTCGTAGTGCGTCAGGCCCATCAGGAAGACGGCTGCCAGGGTGCAGAGAAACGGGAAAAGCCACCACTGGATCATTATTCGTCTTCCTGGTAGTTGGGATTGGCCATGAAGCGCAGCTCGTGGACCGACAGCTCCTCGACCAGGTCGACGGCTTCGAACTGATCGCCGTCGCGGCAGCGCCGGCACTCGTAGGGGATGTCGGCGTTCACGCAGCTGTCGCAGAACTCGTAGCGCTTGGTGGCCATTTCAGTACCCCGCGCGCTTGATGATGTGGACCAGGGCATTACCTGCGTTGGACAGCGTGTCCTCGTCGGTGAAGCCCTGCTCCTTCTGGACCTTCGCGATGGCGTCGGCGATCGTGGAGTCGTCGCCCAGCGGCACCTTGAAACGCATGACGGCGTGCGTCTGGGCCGCCTTTGGCGCCGGTGCGCTTGGGGCTGACCCGTCGTCGTCCGGGAGTTCAAGATCATCGAGCGATATATTGCTAGAAGCGAAGATCGAGCTGAAGTCCGCGTCGGTGAAGGGCATGAAGGCAGCCAGCTCGTCGGCGCCGCCCAGCGATTCCAGCAACTCGGCCAGGCCGAGCGTGTCGTCTTCGCCGTAGCGGCCGTTGTCGACGATGCCGATCTCCTTGGCCTTCTTGTCGTCGATGTGGCCCAGGTTCATCACCGGGACGGTGGCCATGCCCAGACGGATCGCGGAATCGCGACGGTGGGCGCCTCCAAGAATTTGCAGCGACCCATCGGAAAGGATGCGAACGATGATCGGCTTGAACATGCCCAGGCGCTTGATCGAGGCATCGATCTTTGCCTCGTTGTCTGGCGAGACCACATTGGTGTTCCAGGGATTCGGCTTGAGTGACCGTGGATCCGCTTGCTGCATGAGAATTTGTTGCATACCTGAGTGTGATTGCATATAAGTCAGTGGTGACTTATACTTTATTCCTAATCTAGAAACTTGGCAAGCCAAATGAGCCTCACAATCACCATCGCGAGTAACGCCACCGTCGCCAAATTGCATGAGCCGAGCCGCGAGGTGAAGCTGGCGGTCCAGGACATCCTGTCGTATGCCGTCGGCGGCGCCGAGCACAGCATCGCCTTCAAGCGTGGCAACTGGGACGGCCGATCGTCCTTCCTCGATTTCAAGCTGGGCACCTTCCCTGCCGGCTTCGTGCATTACGTGTCGGCGAAGCTGCGGCAACAGGGCTACCAGATCCGTCATGTCCGTAAGCCCCTGCCCGAACCGCAAGGCCCGGAGCTGCCCGAGATCGACTCGTTTGGCTACGACCCGCGCTACGACTACCAGCCCGAGGTGGTCAAACGGCTGCGCAAGCACGGCCAGATCATCGCCCAGGTGGCCACCGGCGGCGGCAAGAGCCGGATCGCGCGCATGGCCTTCGCCTCGATCAACCTGCCGACCTTGTTCCTGACCACGCGCGGCATCCTCATGTACCAGATGAAGGATGCGTTCGAAGAAATGGGCACGCCGGTCTCGGTGCTGGGTGACGGCCAGTTCGGGCACACGACTGCCGACGGCCGGCAAGCCGTCAAGAAGATGTGCGTCGGGATGGTCCAGACCTTGATCGCGCGCCTCGAGGAGAAGACAGTCGACGGCGAGCTGGAAAAGATGATGGACGCCCGCGTCAAGAAGGAGCTGAAGGACTACAAGGCTTACGAGACCCAACTGCTGGCGCTGGGCGGCCCGCTTGCCGCCAGGAAGGAGAAGCTAAAGGTGTTCGAAGCCGCCCAGACGGCAGAGCGAAAGAAGCTGGCCGAGAGCATGCGCGCCGACGCAGCAGTCAAAGTGTCGGCCCACATGCGCGACCGCGCGCGCACGATCGCCTTGCTCGAACGATTCGGCTTGGTCATCCTGGAGGAAGCGCACGAGGCGTCAGGCAACAGCTACTACGAGATCCTGCGCCACTGCAAGAACGCCCACTATCGCCTGGCGCTGACAGCAACCCCATTCATGAAGGGCGACGAGGAATCGAACATGCGCTTGATGGCGTGCTCCGGCCCGATCGCCATCAAGATCACCGAGCAGATGCTGATCGACCGCGGCATCCTGGCGCAGCCCCACTTCAAGTTCATTCCGCTGCGGCACAAGCCGGCCAAGCTGGCGCGCGGCACTGGCTGGCAGTCAGCGTACCGTCTGGGTATCGTTGACAACGAGCATCGCAACGAGATCATCGTCGCCGAGTGCAAACGCATGGCAGATCATGGTCTCACTTCGATGGTCCTGATCCAGCAGACCCGTCATGGTGAGGTGCTGGAGGCTGCAATGCGGGAGGTGGGCCTGCGCGTCGATTTCATCCGTGGCGAGGACGACCAGGACGGGCGCAAGCGCGCGCTGAAGAAATTGGCCGCCGGCCTGATCGACGTACTGATCGGGACCACGATCCTCGACGTGGGCGTCGATGTGCCGGCGGTGGGGCACGTCTTCCTTGCCGGCGGCGGCAAGGCCGAGGTGGCGCTGCGCCAGCGCATCGGCCGCGGCCTGCGGGCCAAGAAGGTCGGTCCGAACGTGTGCTACGTCACGGACTTCGCCGATGCCTTCAACGACTACCTGGTCGGACATGCGAAGCAACGCCAGGAGATCATCAAGGGCACGCCTGGCTTTGAGCGGTTCGTCTACGAGAACGGCAGGGACTTCGACCTGCCGGCCATGGGATTCCCGCTGCAGGAGCGCGCCGCGGCTTGATCATGCCTGCGCTGCGGGGCGTGGCTTGTCGCTCGATTGATAGAACGCCGCCTCGTAGCCGAGCATATCGACCTCCCAGACGCAGAGCATTTCGCGCCCCTGCTTTTCATAGAGCTTGCAGATGGTGTCGGTGACTACCTGGGCGAGGATCGCCTCATTGGCGGGCGTGAGCGAGGTATCGAAGTTGATATGCTCGGACTCGCAATCTTGCGAGTCATTGGCGGAAGTCAGAACGATTTTATATTGGGATTTCATGTTGCTCCTTTCAAAATTACGATAACGCTTCCCCTAAATTGGGGAAACAGACGCTTATCCTCGCTCTGCCAATGCATTAATAAACATTGGCTTAATAAAGCGAGCAGCAAACTCACATACAAAAACTATTAACCGGCGAACCGGAAACAAAGCTGAACAAAAGATTGAGTCTTTAAGACCCGCATCTTCTGCAGTTTGTAAAGTCTCTGTATGTGCAGGCTGGCAACATTAGGAACAACTATCCGTAGGAAAAAGCAAAGGAACATTCCTTCGCGAAGTCAAATCCTAGTCGATAATGTTCAAGCTTGCAACAACAATTTGCTGACGCACAACATTGCGCCGAAAGCACTGTATGAATATACAGTATAAATCCTGTGGTTGGGGTTCAGCAAGCCGCAAAATCGAAAGTAGATGGCGCTTGCAGAGCGCCGGTAGCGGTGCTATGATTGATTCACTGATGACTTACTAAGGACGCCATGAAACACACCTTGATCATCAACATCCTGATCGTAGTCGCCGTGTGCTTCGTGATCTTCGTCGAGCACAACCCGCTGGCCCTGCTGGCGCTTGCCTTTCTGGTGCCGTTCCCGTTGAACGCGCAACCTGGCTTCTTCGCCTCCCCGGGTGTCGATGCCAAAGATGAATCAAGGCCGATCGGCTTCACCGCCGACCTTGTGGCCTGACCACCGACATTGATGTGTCTCCTCCAGCGCTCTTATGAGCGCTTTTTTTTTGCGTGAGATATTCGCTCGCGCACTATAATCACTCATCAGTGATTTATTCTTCGGAGCATACCTTGAGCAGCAAGACCACCCGCTACACCATCGACCTGGACCCGGCCGCGCGCGACCGCCTGCACCGTCTGGCCAAGGCCTATCAGCTCACGCAGGGCGAGGTCATCGAGGTGCTGGTGGAAGACATTGACATGCCTGAGCCGGACACGTTATTCGACCGCCTTTTCAAGAGCAAACGCCAGGCGAAGCTGGCCCAGCGCGCTGCAGCTCGGGAGACGATGGCCAAACTCAAATCCCTGTCGCCGGATGAGCTGGCCGACATCCTCGGCCGCGCAGGCTCGCAGTGAAGCGCATCTTCATGAAGGTAGGCGCCCTGCCGATCAACGACCGCATTCACCACGTCGAGTACGAATTTCCAGAGGACGACAGCTGCACACTACGGCGCGCCATGGCCGAAGACGGTCAGGTGCGCAGCATGTGCCCCTGGAGCTTCAAGGACGCGCTCAGCCTGGTCGATTCGGGCAACTGGGCCGAGGTGGTGCGACGCGAAGACGGCACTTGGTACGCCCCGACGCTGGCCGAGCTGGAGATCCTCTCCAAGAAGCGCACCAGCGATCCGGACGCGCCGGCAACGATCGTGGAGCTGGTGTGGTGAGCAGGTATTTCACCCGACGGTGCCTAGAGCTGCATTTCCCCAACGACTGTCGATACATCGAGGTCACGGACGACGGCCGCTATCTGCATGTCAAGGACGATGGGCGCAAGATCGAGAACAGTGAGGTCAAAGTGCCAGCGCTCGATGCCTGTCTGCGCTACGTGGAAAACGGCTCTTGGGTAGAGGTGGATGTCTGGGGGAGGCCTTTGCGCCCAACAGGCTCATACATCGGAGGTGATCACTGGTGAGCCTGGATTACGAAGATCACATGCGCGCCTGGCGGGCCAAGTAGTCAAAGACCGTCCTGCGACGCCGGCAGACATCGTGGTGAGCGGCTATTCGGTTGGCACCAGCTTCACGCGCCAAGACATCGCCGTGAACTTGGTTCCCAACTCGTCCAGTTCCAGGCCGCTGAACGTCATTTCGTCCTCCTTGGCATACCGCAGTACGGCGTCGTAGAGCGTCAGCTTGCCCCCATTGTCCGTGATGAGGGAGGCGCAATAGCTTGTACGACGGAACTCGCGCATGTAGACCTCCCCGAAGTCGAACTGTCCGCTATGCAAGTGCGGGGGCATCGCCAAGCGGTGCAATGGCAATGGCCGGCCTCCATCCTCAAATAGCAACCGAACGACGGCACGCATGTTTCCCCTCAACAAATACTGTATATAAGAACAGTATATCACTGGGCGCGCAAGCGGCCGTCAACTTAGCCTGGTTGCCACAACCACAGTCGCAAATGAATGCGCTAAACTGGGTGCATTGATCATATTTGAGCAAGGGAGGTGTGAGATGAGCACCCTGATGAAGGAGTACGAATACCGCGCAGAGCCTGCGGACACACCAGTGGCTGAAGACGCGCTACTTCAGGCCCGCGCGCGCCGTCTGGCCGCTTTGAAAGCCGCGGAGGGTTTGTGGAAAGACCGTACGGACATTCCAAGGGACGGCATTGAAGCCCAGGAGCAACTGAGGGCTGAATGGCACTGATTCTGTTCGACACGAACATTTTCATCGACATGCTCAATGGCGTCAAACAAGCTACGGCTGAATTGACCCATTATGACAAGCCCGCGATCAGTGTCATCACGTACATGGAGCTGCGCGCGGGTGAGCGAGAGCATGAAAAAGCTTTGCTTGATGCTGTCCTGGCCGAGTTTGAAATCATTCAAATCGACCAACGTGTAACAGATGTGGCTATCGAAATACGAAAGCGCAGTTTGGCTGTGCCGCCGAAGGTGAAGTTACCGGATGCGATTATTGGCGCAACGGCCAAGGTTCACCATATCCCGCTGGTAACTCGCAATCCCTCGGATTTTGTCGATCGCGGAATCAGGGTTCATGTACCTTATGACTTTGATTCCGCTACCGGCAAAGTAACCAATGTGCGCGAACCGGCTTCAACCGAACGCCGGATAGCGATTACCGGCCTGAGCCAATTTCAGTCATTTGAGCCTTTTGCACAATTCACTTTTGAATTGGCCGAGTATCGACCAGTTTCACCGAAGGGTATAGGCGCCTACGTTAAGGCTATCAAAAAACCACGCTAAGGTTTCGTCTGACCCGCATTCGACGGCCAGCGCGCCTCGAGGAGCTTGATGATCTCCTCGTTCATCTTCTTACCTTCCAAGGCACAGCCCGACTTCACCCGGGCGTGAAGGCTTGCCGGGATGTCGAAGGTCAGGCGCTTGGCTGGCTCCTTGGGCACCTCCGGTTCTGGCGCCGGTGCTGCAGCGGCATCATCAACACCGCCCCGATCGCGGATCCACGCTTCTGGATCTGGCGTCGACGTCGTACCATGCGCCGGCCGCGGGCCGAATGCTACTTTCTTGCCGGTGCTCATGCCAGGGCCTCCTGAATCTCCCGGGTCAGTTCGGCCATCTCGAGGGTAGCCGGACCCTCCGCATCAATTTCAAACACCGCCTTACCCTCTGCAGCAGCCTCGGCGAAGATGACGCGCTGGGTCACGGTCGAGTTCAGCGTCGGCAGAGCGTACTGCCCCAGAATCTCGCCTACGTCCCGCCCGATGGCCGTGTTTGCAATTTTACGGTTCACCGTGAATACGGCTTTAAGTTTTTCCTTATAGATGCGCGCTTCCTCGATCAGCTTGATGATCTCCTCGGCTGCCCATACGTCGTATGGCGACGGCTGTACCGGGACCACCACCAGGTCGGCAGCCATGATGGCACTGCGCGCCAGGTCGGTCACGCGCGGCGGGCCGTCGATGACCACGAAGTCGTAGTCGGCGCCGATCTGGTCGATCTCGCGGTGGATGGTCGGACGCGGGAGACCCACCACGGGGAAAATGGGATCGCCCTGGCGCGCGGCCGCCCAGTCCAAGGCGCTGCCTTGCGGATCTGCGTCGATCAGCAGGACGCGATGTCCAAGCCGGGACAGGAAGGTGGCGATACCGATGGCCAGTGTGGTCTTGCCCACGCCGCCCTTCTGGTTCAGGAACGCGATGACTTTCAAATGGATCTCCTCAAAATCGGATTTACGGCAATCCGTGAATAAGGCGAATCGTATTTCAGTTCTGACGGTTTTGCAAGCCTATGTCCTTGCTACGCGGCAAGGTAGAATCTCGCGTCAACCACGCGGAGAACCCCATGCTCAAGAAGTCCATGTACCTCGCCCTCGCGGGCGCCCTCGTATCCCTCACTGGCTGCGCGACAGCACCTTCTGAGCTTCGCAGCGCGGGGCCTGACCACAGGGCGTCGTTCGTCTTGAACCAGGGCTACCAGTCGGCGTATCGCGAGATCCTGGCTCGCCAGCGAGCTTGCGAGCAGGGGAGCCTGGTCACGGCGCAGGGCATCGTCCAGGGCGACCTCTACACGGACACCCAGTCGGGCACGATCACGACTGGCCTGCATGGCGTCTGGGGCGTCCGGACCCAAACCGTCATCGAGATCAAGGCGGCCGGCGATGGCGCCGCGGACGTGACCGTTTTTGCCGAGGCCGGCGTCCGCAAGTACGAGCCGGCAATCCGTAAATGGCTGTCCGGGGTCCAGGAGTGCTGATCAGGGAAATTGGGATCCTGGGACTTGGGGAATTGGGCGCCGGGATCATTGGCCTGGAAGTATAAGGATAGGCGTTTCCGGAACCGCCCGGAAATATAAGGAAGGTCGTTCCGAGGTCGGAAGTTGAGGAAGGCAGGGCCATGGCGGGTGCGAAATCCGTCTAGGACTTCGACCTTGGGCGCCCGACGTGCGCGCCCGCTACGGGCTGGCCACTTGCGCTACATGTGACGCGCGATCAATGCGACATCGACCGCGACGAACAGCAGCGCGAGCGCGACCACAAGCGCGCTGCCCTTGCTTGCTCTCTCTTGCTTCAGGTATTCACTTTTCATCGTTCCCCCTTAATGCAAGGGCGCATTGCCCTTGCATATGTCATTTGTGACTTACTTGTTTTCGCTGAGTTCTTCTTCGATCTGTTCTGCTTTCGTCACCAGCGCTGCAATGCGCTCGAAGCGTTCGCAGAACAGGGCTTGCCCTTCATCAGTGAAGCAGAAGTCAGCGTTTTTCGTGCCCTTCGGGTTGATGCTCAGACCGAGAATGCGCATAGTCTCTTTCGTGCTAGACAGTTGCGTGCTGCCCGTCCCTGCTGTGTAGTTGTTACGCTCGCGCAGCATTTCGCTAATATCTTCACCCCATTCGACTTTAACCAGCGTAGCGAACGCTGCTTTGCTCGACAATTTACCGTTGAGCATCGCATTGACCATCAGCGACCGCGTATGATTGTCAGTTGCGCGCAAGTCTTTATTTGCGAGTGCGAAAATCAGTTTGTTGATTTTCTCGATTACCTTTGCTTGCACATAGTTGCTATCGTTCGCACCATCTTGCTTTGCTTTACCGATGATCTTGAGCAAGAAATCGAAATCGATTTGATCTTTAACCGCTTCGACCGCACGTTCAAACGAACCGCGATGCTTACCTTCGGGCTGGTAGAGTTCGTTGATTTTCTTAAACTCGCTTGCGACGTGCTCACCAGCGTCTAATAAGACTTGAACGCGGGCGCTAACCGATGCAGCGAGTTTGTTGACGATGGTTGATGCTTTCATTGCTTTACCCATTTTGTTACCCCTTTTAAGTAGTGTTGAAATAGTGTTTGTGTCGTTTCATCTGCGGGACTTTGCCCTATTACTTGACACGCTAAATTGTTAAAGAGCTTTACTGCTTCGGTCAGATCGTTTTGTCTGTCTCGATGTAGTAATTATAGATAAGTCAGTCGTGACTTACAAGCGTTTGCGTGAATTATTTTTGCGTGAGAATTCGTGTTGTATTCCAGCGGATCGCTTGACGGAAGCGCAACGGACCTGTACACGCGAGCACGCCCGCCTGCCCGCTCATTCAGGCGCATTCCTGGGTCAGGCGTTGCCATGGCGGGCACCAGGCATCATCCTGCATTGGGCAGGCTGCCCGGCTGGTCCACGGCGCGCCGGGCTGATGAAACCTCCGAAAGACCGTCGCCGAAGCTGCCGACCATAGAACCGCCAATAGACCGTCGCCGCGGCTGCCGTTCCATGGCGACGCCGAGGCAGCGCGTCCACCGTCATGCTGGCGCTGTTCCATGGCATCTCCTCGGCTGCGGGTGGCGCGCACGAAAGGCGCCCGCCGGCGCCCTTGCTGTGCTGGGTCAGGCAGCGGCGCTATAACCGCGGCGCGCGCCCGAAGATGATGAAGTAGGCGTCTTCGAAGGCGACGCCCTGATTGCGCAGGTAGCGCGGGCGCATCCAGCGTCCCATGCGTCGCAGCTTGGCCCGGTACTGGGCGATCATGTCGGCGCTCATGCCAGCACCGGGGTAATGGCGCTGCTGAACGAGCGGCCCTGGAGGGTCATGCTGCGCTGCATGCCGACCACGCGCCCGGTGTCGTTGTCCAGGACCAGGTGCGAGGTGATCGCTACGGGTAAGAGCGCTGCCGATGCGCGGGTGGTGCGGGCGGTCAAGTTGTGTGCGTTGGCGATGGTGGTGACGGTCATGATGCGGTTCTCTCTATGGTTGGTTGCTGCTGCGTCGTGCTGCAGTACCGTCATGATCGCGACCAGAAACAGGCATGTGGCTGGCGCTGGGTGGCTGGGTGAATCTAGCCTTCTGCCCTCCCCTCTCGCCTGGCCTGGTGGCCTCGGCGCCGCCTTGGAATGGCCTGGTGCCGGCCTGCAGCCTGGTGGCCTGTCGGCTGGCCGAGGAAAAGCCTAGGCCTGGCCTGGGAGGAACAAGGGCGCCTGCGCGCCCTGCCCTTACAGGTCGATGGTGATCTCGTCGTAGGCTTCTGCATCTTCGTCGAAGCGCGAATCGAGGAGCTGCGCTGCTTCGTCGGCGCACGCGGTCTGCACGTAGTACGGTTCGGTCGGCAGGCTGATCTCGACCTTGTGATGACAGGCAGTGAAGTCGAACTTCACGAAGCCGATCAGCGCGTTCTCGCCGTCATACACGTTGATGGTCGCGCTGGTGTCGGCGTCGATGTCGAAGTTTTCCAGTCGTAAGGTCTTGCTCATGGTGTCTTCCCTTATAAGTCAGTGGTGAGTGAGTAGTATGACGCCCGCAAGCAGGCGTGTGCTCGGCCCTGTGCGTCCCGCCGACCAGGTTGTCTGCAGCCGCCATGGCGTCGCCTGGAGTGCTCGAGCGCGGCCGGCAGGCACATCCTTGGAAGATCCTGGCCAGACCGGAGCGCATGCCGCCGGGCGCGCACACGAGGAACCCCGGAAATGCCCTTCGCCGAAGCTGGCGTTCCTATAAGATCGTTTTCTCCTTGGCGAAAGGTCGACCTTATAGATTTCCGGGGTATAGTCAGGATGCGACCTTATACATTTCGCGCCGATGTGTAAGGTGCCCTTATAGATCCTTGGCGACGCCCTTATACGAGGCAGGCCCGGTCCTGGCAGCCGGTTGGATGGTCTGCGAGGCGCCTCGCTGGGTGCTTCTCCCTCTGGGAGCGGCTCGGAATGCGGGTTCTGGGCTGTGGTAGAAGGATTGCCGGGAATCTGCGTGGATTGACGTGTCCAATACGTAGCCACGCAAAACTTACATCTGGCAGGCTTCTACGCGCGACGTGTGTTAGGCGTTCTCTCTACAGGCATCTATGTCTATGTGATCGTAGGCATGTGTGATGTTCTCCTCCCGGTTGTAGCTCTTTCCGTTGTCCTTCGTCGTGGTTGTCTCCAATGTCTTCCGTCTATACGGTTTTGAGGAATTGCGGCTTTCCGTATTTGAGGTATTCCGCATTGCCTTGTTTGAGGTATTACGGTTTCACCATGCCTCCGGGTAGTGGTTGCGCCGGGCCGCCCTCTCCTGCCTGATGTCCTCCTGGGCCTGATCGATGATCTTCTCGTCTACCGGGTTCCAGAAGCTGCTCTCCTGAGCAATGCGTTCAGCCTGCGCGATTGAGATTGCCCGCACACAGGCCGCGCCGATCATGTGGTTTGGGCTGTGCTTTGCCTTCGCCGCAAACTGGTGCTTGTCTTGGGCGAAAGCCGTGTTCACGTTGTCGCCGTCCCAGTTCGTTCTCCACACGATGAAGTGGTTCTTCGGCAGCTCGACCCTCATGCCGATCGTCACCGGGTTCCAGAACTTGTCGTCCCGGTAAGCGCTTTGCTTCCAGTCGTTCTCGAGGATGCAGGCACAGCCGGCGAGCTTCATTCGGTGCTCTGCCGGGTACTGGTCATATCCCTCCGCGTCGATCCAGCTCTTGTCCGGGAACGCGATGTAGTGTTTGGGTGGCGTCTTGGCCATTCCGATGTCCTCTTTGTGCTTGGGGTTGTCCACCCTCTTCTATAGGTACTTCATAACTGTAAAACCTTAAAACCTTAAATACTTCAGGAACGATGCGGCGGTGATAAGTCTTGTCAGCGCTATAATCCGTGTGCGCCTTCAGGCGTGTTCTTGTCCACTGACCTTTTATGAGGCGCCTTTACCCCGCACGGAGCGCCGGTGCTACATCTGCATGATCCGAGCCAGTTCGGTCACGGCTTTGTGCTTCCCGTCCGCGATGAGCTGTTCACTGCTGTCTTGCAGGATGTCCGGTTCGTCGCGGACAAACAACCCGATCGGCGTGTACATAAAGCCCATCCGGTCCAGCTCTGCCTTTGCCTTGTTCGTCAGGCGGATCAGCTCGATCGGCGGGGTGTGCTGCTCGATCATCTCCTCGGTCAGATGTTCGTTCGCGTACTCGACGGAGGCGCGCGTCACGTCCTGGTACAGCTGAATGTCCAGCGGGCCTGCCGGCCGGCACTTCACCCCGTCGATCCGCATAGTGGTTCCCTGAATGTGCTCCATTGATCTCTCCTCATTGATATGTCACCGATGACTGATTGTCTCAACTATACCGCGGATTGGGCCAGGAACACTTATGCATGCCGGGGTCAAAACGGGCTTCTGGGGCGTCGGGACTTCGGTTGGTGTGCAGGTCTCAACCGGGTCAATCCAAGAGCGTATGCGTCGATCTGGTGCGCTTGCCTGATGGTTCTGCTGAGCTGATATTCTGTGCTGACCTACACAGTCAGGAGATCAGCGTTTGGTAAGCAAGTTCTCTGCACTGATGTTGGCATAAGGCATTGATTTCATTAATCTTTTCCATGGAAGGGAAACCTCACACAAAAACAGGCGTGAGAAGCCTGTTTTGTTGTTTGCCTAACAACAAAGCTCTGGTTCGCGCAGCTGCTCCATCGCACGCCAGTACACCAGTATCGCCATGCGCGCATGAGGTCCGCCGATTACCCATCCATCCTCCTGGTAGGCCTCGATCCGGGTGTGGCTATGCCGCATACCCACTCGATCCATCAGGCTCATGATGGCCTGGTAGGGGTCGCCCATCCCGACGACCTGGCGGATCATTTCGTCGGTGACGTCGTACGCCGCGCTCACAGTTCCCTCCAGCCGGCCGATCCCTTGACCCCATACTGCATAGACGTTGCGCCGATAAGGCCCTCGGCCCAGTCCAGCGGTTCGAACGCACTGTCGCCGTCTTGGTTGTCGAGGTCGTGGCACACGCCCTCGTAGCAGACGTTGCCGTCGGCGTCGAGCAAGCGGAACTCGGTTTCGCAGGATTCTGCCCACGTCGACCGAATGGAGTCGCGGGCTTCGGCCGGCGCACCTGACCATGCCAGGTAGCGCGCGCGGGAGCCGGGATTGACGTGACCCTCTTGGCGGGTCTCGGAGTGGTCTTTCGTGATGATCCAAAGCATGTTGCTCTCCAGGTAGTGCGCGTCGCGCTGTTTCAATGAGGTAATTTTCTCAACTAGAAATAGGCGATGGGCATTGGCGGCGCGGAGAGCGACAAGTGTCCTACGAGGGTTCCTGGAGGTTCAGCGCCTGACGCTCCTGGGGCGAGAGCTTGGCCCAGGCCGACTTGCGCAGCTTCTGCACGCTGTTCTCGGCCACCTCCTCGAGACTGCCGAACACGGTGATGACCTCCTTCGTGATCAGGCAGTGCGGGTCGTTCTTCTTTATCACGCTGTCAGGCACGTCCGCCGCGATCCGGAACCCGAAGTTATGGCGATCGCCACCGTCCCACAGGTCCACGCGCTTGCATTCGATGGTCTGCATTTCCAGTTTTACTCCTTTACGGTTTTGCGGCTTTCCTTATTTGAGTTTCGCAGCCTCGCTGTTGATGAATTCGCGCAGCTCGTCGTCCTTGATCTCGCTGGCGAGCACCCATTCACGCGTCGGGCCGGTGCTGTCGCTGGCGTACCGGTTATAGATGGCGTTGATCGGTGCGCCGGCGGCGAGGGCGCGCTCCTGCTGGTCGACGATGTAGTAGCGCATCGAGCCGAGCCGCCGTCCCCAGACGGCGATGTGCTTGTAGTCGGACGACTTCGTTGCTGTCGTGGTCATTCTTCTTCCTTGTAAAAGTCACCCATGCGGGCCTGATGCCCGCAGTCGTCGCAGCGGCATGCGTCCTCGCTGCCGTATTCCCGGTCGCCTTCTTCGTCCAGGATCGCGAGCGAGTCGGCGCCGGCCACCCTCACCCACACCGTCGCCGCAATCTTGAAGTCGCCTTCGCTGCCGCAGCTCGGGCAGCGCAGGGGTTGCTTTTCGTCATCCATATTTCTGCCTTTCCGTATTTGAGGATTTACGATTCTGCGGATTTGCTGATTTCCACCCAGCCGACGCTCTGGCACAAGAAGGTCTGCCCGTCGACGTGGACGATGTCGCCGACCGAGATCGAGCGCCGGCGTGGCCATGCCTGGTCGCGCTGGTCCTGGCGGCCCGGATTGTTCGTCAGGTCGAAGCATTCGTCCGCCGCTGCTTCGCCGCGCAGCTCGCCCACCTCGATGACGCCGGCGGTTTGGTAGCGGTTGTCCTGGTGCGCAGCGATCAGCTGCGGCTGCGCACTGGCGAACCATGCGTCGCGCTGCAGGTAGGACGGTGGGAATAAAACGTGGGCGATGGTCATACAGTTCTCCGTGAATCAGGTTTTAAGGTTTTGCGCTTTTGCGACTAATCGCATTTGCGACAGAGCTATTATCGAGGGCCACCACAGGCGATGGTGGTCGGCCCTCACAGCGCCTTTACACCTTCCACAGCTCGGGCTGGATCTTGCGCATGCGGCCGTCCGTTTCGTCGTAGCCGGCATCCCAAGGGAACAGGCCCTTCTGGTCAGGCAGCACGACCATCTGGAACTTCGGGTTCAGGCGCGTGCCGTCGTACAGGTGCAGGGCCTGGACGCACCACGGCTCGGCGGCGAGCTGGCTGATGTCCTTGATCACGCAGGGCAGGTTGGCCACGTCGTCAACCACGGTGCCGTCGGCGAAGGCCTGGCCAGACTGGCGCACCTTCTCGTTGAGCGAGTTCAGGATCGGCGCCGCATACTCGCCGCGCAGCCCGAACAGCAGCAGCTCGGGTGCTTCCAGGGTCTCGGTGGCGCCGATCGTGTAGGCGAACGTCGGGCTGTTGGCGCTGGCGAAGACGCCGATGACGGACCAGCCGACGCGCTTGATGTCGGCGCGGGTGCGTGCTTGAATGTTCATTATTTCCTCATTTCTGTGTTTAAGGTTTTGCGCTTTTGCGGTAATGCGTGCAACAGATGCATTATCGCGACCTGGCGCTGGCGTGTGGGTGGACGATCAGAAGCTGCCGAAGTTCGTATACCGGTGCCAGCGGACGTTGTAGCGCTGCATGCAGGAGGTGCAGTGGTAACGCTGCCTGCCCTCCGACAGCTTCACCTCCTTGAGCAGCGAGACCGGCTCGCCGCAGTCGTCGCAGGCATCCCAGCCGGCCGCCTTCTCGACCTCCTTGATGTCGTTCCAGGCGTTCTCCTGCATCGGGTGACGACCGGCGCTCATCCAAAGCTCCCGAATTCCTCGCCGTACGGGCTGGGCGGCGCCGGCTTGATGCCGAACAGGTGGTTGAGGTCCGCCTGGCTGGCCATCGGCACGTCGGTGTCCATCAGCTCGGTCAGCAGCTTGTCCAGCTCGGGCGTTTCCATGCCCGGCTTCGGCGCCGCGGTGGAGCCGATCACATCTCCATTCTCGTCGACCACGTCGATCTCGCCGGGGTTGGTCGGATCGAAGCCGACACTCAGGTCTTCCGACAAGTGCGGCTCAATCTCGGCGCCGCACGTCGGACAACGGTCGTTGCATGTGCAGCTCCATTCGTCCGTCCATTCTTGCTCGCAGTGGCGATAGCGGTTCAAGAACTGCGGTTCGTCGCTCATGGCGTCCGCCCCGCCTCGAGCAGGAAGTCGTCCGCTTCGTCCAGGGCGATCTGGTCCAGCTCGCGCTCGTCTTCCTCGTCCGCGATCTCCATCCAGCCGGCAAGGCGGGCGCGCAGTGTGGCGATGATGTTCAGCGCGCGCTCGGCGCTGTCG
Source organism: Massilia paldalensis (assembly GCF_044901715.1). NCBI lineage: Bacteria > Pseudomonadati > Pseudomonadota > Betaproteobacteria > Burkholderiales > Oxalobacteraceae > Massilia > Massilia paldalensis. The sequence continues at coordinate 6,853 of NZ_JBJCIU010000006.1, read as the reverse complement.
TCAGTGTTCACCTTCACGCACAGGCTGTCGATGTCGTCGATGCCGCCTTCGGCAATGTCAGCGTCGTCCAGGGTCTCGAGCACGCCGGCCGACAGGTCGCGCGTACCGCCGTTGACCATCTGTTCCTGCAGGGTCCGCAGGCCGGCCAGGATCAGGGCCGTTTCTTTCGCGTTGAGGTTCATCAGGTCTCCTGGTAGCCGGTCAGGGCGTAAGTGTCGGTCCATTCCTTATCGCAGGCGCCGCAGGATACTTCTTGGTAGGCGCCGCCGGCGTTCACATCGACACTGCCGCCGGCGATCTGAGTCGATTTGCAGTATGGGCAGCAGCTCCCGCCGATGCTGGCGTATTCCACCTCGGTCATCGGGTGTTGTTCAGTAGTCAAGCTCATGGTTTCCTGTTCAGTCGTTATCCAGCGAACCGAGCGCCGCTTCCGCCTTGCGCAGTTCGGAGCGCCCGTAGTCGGCGGCGTTGAAGGTGGTCTGTGCGATGTCGTCCAGCGACTCGATGATACCCAGCAGCGCCTCACGGTTCTCGCCGCGTAGCTTCTTCGCCAGCTGGTGCAAGCGCTCGATCGGGCAGGCCAAGAAGTCCTCAGCCGGATACTGTCCGCGCGCCTCTTGCAGGTAGGCGGTGGTGCTAACGACTTCCTCGGTGCGCTCGCGCCATTCGATCAACTGCTCCAGCTGGCGCTCGGGCAGGGAACCGTGGAGCTTCAGGTGTTCGCGTGGCGTCAGGCTCATTTCGCGTCCTTTACCCACTGAGCCTGATACATGGTGTCGCCGACGGTAATCACGTCGTCGCCGGTCTCCATCAGCGTGTTGATCCAGGCGCGGTCAGCGGGCGACCAGCTCGGGTCGTTCGCGGGCGCCTGCCGGCCCATTTGCCAGCCGCGACCAGGCTTCTTCGTGTGTTCCGTAATTAAGGTTTGCATCATTTCCTCATTTGCGCTTTTGTTGTCGAGTTCTCATTGTCGCGCCCAGCTACAGGCACGACAATGTCACCGGTGACTTATCCTCACCAGCCGCCGCAGGGGTGCCGCTTTCGATTGAACTTGCCAAGTGCTTCTTCGCCTACTACGACGTCGTTCAGGACGATGGTGTCATTTCGCAGCATGACATTCTCTTGGTGGAAGTCGACAATCGCTCCATGGTTCCCGGCAAACAGTGCCAGTTCGGATAAGGCGTCACGCACGGTGTTCGGAAATGCCTCGTTGGCAGCCAGCTCCTGCAGGGCGCGATAGGACGCCACACTGTCACTGCTGGAGTGACGCACTGACCAGCGATGTTTCGACCACGTCGCGTCCACTGATTCGCACAGCCGGCCCGCCGCCAGCTTGATCTCGCGCCGCGTGTTTCGCCGGATCGGCTGCAGCTTTTCCACCTCAAACAAGTAGAGCGGATCGCCGGCCCGGGTTTCGCCAACACAGTCAAAATCATCCACCAGCTGCGGAAAGTGATCACCAAGCGGACGCGCAAAACCGGCGCCGAATTCGTAGGAGACCGGGTCGCACGTTAGCTTGAGGACCGTGTCGCCCTTGTCGTAGACCGCACAGAATGCGCCGCGTGCCAGGCGCGGCAGGCCACGTAGGGCAGGGTGGCGCAGCGCGCGCATGACGCCAGCGTCGCGCAGTTGCAGGTAGATGCTCACTTTTGCTCCTGCACCTGGTCCAAGGTCTTCGGGGTCCAGTACAGGTCCAGCTCGGCGCCGGCCGCGACCAGCTCCTCGATGTTGACGTAGCCGATCTCTCCGTCCTCCACGTTGCCGGTGAGCGTGACCAGGCCGTACGCCTGGGTCTGGGACGTGTCGCCGTTGTCCGGGTCGCCGCGGTCCTTCTCGACAATCCAGGCTTCGACGCTGCCGATGAAATAGTGCAGGTGCACCAGCGCGCTTCCGCATTGTCCTTCGGTCTGGTAGGTCTCGGGCATCTCCGCGATGACCTTGGCGATCGCGTTGACGGACTGGGCAATTCCCTCGGCCTCCTCGCCAGCGAGCTGGGAGGTCAGGACCATGCGTTGGGCGACAGGCATGAACTTGGCCAGCGTCGTGTCGAGTGCATGATAAGCTGCACGAGTTTGTTCCATGTGTTGCTTTCTGTTATCAGTTTCGATAGGTCTATTATCGAGAGCGGGCAATGGCGTGTGGGTGGATCGTTTTGAGTAGCCGACCCACTTCTAGGACATGCAGTGCAGATCTGCCGCCTCTTCCGCATTTACGATTTTGCGGCAAAGCGGAGTTCCGGGTTTAAGGTTTTCCGCATCACGCGCATTCACGCGGTTCAACTCGCGCGCGCAATCCTCGCAGTAGAAAGCGTAGCTGCCGCGGTTGTACCAGACAGCCGGCGTGCGCAGGCATTGGGTCCGGTTGCACAGCAAATTCCAGCGACCTTTCAGGCCCAGTGCCTTCGCTTCGGTGGCCAGGCGCTGCATGGTGAAATGGCGGCCGGCGGTGTCCAGGCTCCGGTCCGCACGCACACGGTCCAAGTCCTGCAGGAAAACGCTCATGCGGCGCGCCGTGTCGACGACCCTGGATTTGCCAGTCATAGAGGCCAAGACGTGAGCAACCCGCGCGTCCACCGTAACGGTGTGCTGGCGCTGCTGACCCGCCTTGAGGCGGTCGTGGATCTTGCCCATGCTCAGTCTCCCGAAAGGGCGATATTCGCGGAGGCGGTCCAGGTGCCGTCCATGTACAGATTCACGAACATGCCGATCGACATACCGTCCGCCATGATCTCGTAAGCGTTGCCGTGTTCGATCGGATCGCCAGTACGGTGAGTCAGCGCGACCGTCCGGCTGTGGTTGATTTCGTTCAGCGCACGCAGCGCGTCCTTCGTCGACAAGTCGACTTCCATCGTTTGAGTGCTCATAGTGGTTCCCTAGTACGTCGCACGTCGCGACAAACACATGGTAAGTCATTACTGATTTATGCACAAGTCACCGATGACTTATTTGTCGTTGCCTAAAAACAACTCCTGTCAATATGCCGTGGACTTTAATAGAAGGGATTACAGCTATCGGACTTTGCACTGGTATGCTGGTGCATTGAAGCTGATCCAACTGCTCACCGTGCGATCTCACCACATATGATAGTCGCCATTTTTGACGCGCTATCAGTCAGCGTTGACCCTGTAATGAGATTTGCCTATAGTTAATGTATGAAATATTCGTCAACAAAGCCGGAAACAGTCGTTGAATATCTTGACCGGCATCTCCACCAAGTAATCGCTCACCGCACCCGGGCTGCGATCGCGGAAGCAATCGGCATCCCGCCAAATCTTCTTTCAATGATCCTGGCCGGCAAGGCAAAACTGCCGTTGATACGTGTTCAGCAATTTGCCGAGGAGTTCAAAGCTGACCCAAAGGAGCTGTTCCAGCTCGCCATGCGCGAGTACCAGCCTGAACTATTGGACGTGATCGATCGGCTGTACATGCCGCCCCCAACATGTGGCATGTCAGGGTCCGAACAAGAACTTCTCCTGGTAGTGAAGTCACTCCAGCTGAACCCAGCAGAACTAAGAGCCACAGTAGCGGCATTGCGCACATACACCAGAGAAGTCACTGCGCCCTGATCTGATTGCCGTAGTCCCACGCATCGCGTATCCTTGGCTTTATTTATCAGCCGTATCCCTCTATGGCAAATAAGCCTGTCACCGATAAGCTAAAGCAGCGCGTCGCCGCCTCAAAAATCGAGAAATACACGCCGGCACAGATGTCATTCTGGCCAGAAGAACGGCGCGCAATCGCGAACGAATTGGCACGCTCAGCTTTGTTCTCCTGCGCTGACGTACGCAAGCCGCGCCGCCACTTCAAGAGCGAAAAGCTATTCGTCCTCGGCACCGGCGCCGTCACCTATACCGGCGAAGAACTGCGCAGCAGCGACGAAGACATCTTCCTGGCGCTGGCCCATGCGGCACGCGCGCTGTCTACGGACGACATGACCGTTCGCATCTCCAATGCCCAGCTATGCAAGCTGACCGGCAAGCGGCAGATGCAGCACTACTACACCGAGATATTCCGCGCCATCGAACGACTGAAGGGTGGCGTCATTACGGTCTACTCTGCGCGTTTGACAAAGGCACTTGCCTGCGAACGCGCGCGAGAGGAGGGCGCCGCGCCCGAAGTGCTGGCACAGCTATACGCGGACCTGGAGGAATTTGAGCGACGCGAACAGTTGAACCTGCTGTCGCCGGAAGACAAGCTGAGCGGGATGATGATGTCGCTGGTCGACGGCGACCCTATTTTCTCAGGCGCGACGAAAGTCGTAGACGGAATCCCGCAAGGGAACCTGTCCTGGGAAATCAAACTGAACAAGAGGCTGACGACCCTCTTCGCTGAGTCCTACCTTACGCTGGTCGACTTCGAAGCGCGCAAGAACCTGTCCGCAGGCGCACGCCGGCTTCAAGCATACTTCGGTAGCCATCGCCAGCCGAACGCAGTGCTGGCTGAGTCGCTTGCCAAGATGCTGAGGCTCGAGACCAGCAAGAAAGACACGCCGCGGGTGATCCGTCGCTACCTGGACGAGCTGATCGAGGCCGGCGTCTTGTCCCATGGAGAAGTTGTCGAAGGCGCCGGAGGAAAACTGGTGAAGGTCACGCGCGCAGGCCATGCAGCTCAAAACGATCCACCGGCTACTCAAAACGATCCACCACCGGAACCAGCGTAACTCAAAACGATCCACCAATTTTTACTCAAAACGATCCACCAACAGGAGTAAACGCAGGCATGACTAGTCAAAACGATCCACCACCGCGTCAAAAACTGCGAATTTGCCTAGTCAAAGCGATCCACTGAGCACACAAAACGATCCACCAGCGTTCGAAAGGGTAGTCAAAACGATCCACCAGCAGCACAAATCGATCCTGCTTTTACTCAAATCGATCTTGGATTTGATCAAATCGATCCACCTGGCATGACGAATATCACAAAGCAGATCAAGAGCTTATGCAATTTGTCCACAGGCGTTAACCTGTTTTAACCAGTTATAACCTTAAAGGCAGCTCCAACTTCGACATCTGCTCAAAACGATCCACCTGCTGAGCAGTCAAAACGATCCACCTGCTGAGCAGTCAAAACGATCCACCTGCGTAGCGCTCAAAACGATCCACCCTAAATCTACTCAAAACGATCCACCAACCGAGCAGTCAAAACGATCCACCTACAAGCCAAGGCTGTTGTAAAGACAAAGAATGGCGCCCAACAGGGCGCTAGGGGAGGGCGGTCAGGCAGGAGTCAGATCGACGTGCGCTACACGCCGCATGAAATCAATGTCCACGCGATAGCAGTTGTCCAGGGAGTTGATGTCGCTCGTATCCTTGTGGAAGGCCTCCTGAACCTTACGCAACGCCAGCAGGTCAGCCTGCTGCGCAGCATCCGCGTCCACGTTCTGCTCAACGCGATTCCAGGCGCCTTCGCGTGCTGCTGCGCCGGCGTCGTACTCGATCAAGGCAGCGGCAGTATTGTTGAAGGTACGACGTTTGATATTCTGGTCCATCTGTTCCTCATTCAGGTTGTAGTTGTGGCGCCGATCCGTTCGCTGCACTGGCCCATTACCAGGCGCCTCCAGGTACTGCGGTCGGCCGATCCTTGCCAGCACCGGTAGGTGTCACGACGGGTTTCGGCTTGGGTAGTACCGGCATCAGGAAGCTCGGGTGGATTCGCCAGCGCGCCGAACCGATCGGATTGCCGTAGTCGTCACATTCCACTGCTTGCACGTTTTTCGGGCCACGTCCGGTGATCTTGACCTGGATCTCACGATCGTGTTTCTCCGAAAAAAAGGTAGCCAGCTTTCCGATCGCGAACAATTTGCCCTTGCGGAGCTTGAATTCAGCGTCAACCTGGAGCTTCAGGCGCACGAGCGCGTCATCGGGTAAGCCTTTCAATTTGTCGTTCATGATGTTCCTAAGTCATTTGTGAGTGAGTCGGGGAGGCGAGCGCCTCCCCAGGTTGGATTACAAGCCGAGCTGAGCGTTGATGGCTTGCAGCATGATGCTATCCGGATTGGGAACCATGGCGCCCTTGCTCTTGAGCGTCAGGCCCAGCTCGGGCAGAGCCATGAACATCTGGTTCGCCTGGCTGCGGGCGGTGCCCATGCTGTACGGCTTCGCCAGCAGATCCTGCTGCAGGTTGCCCTTGTCACCGGACGTGAGCGTCCCGTCCTTCGCCAACACCGTGAACGTGCGACGCAGCACTTCGTTCAACGTACCCGTACCGCCGCCCGCCATCCAAGTCATGAGCATGATGATCTTCTCGCGCACCTTGTCGGCGATTGCATCGCGGTCGTTCATCCGCGCGATGAACTCAGCCACCTTGGTCTCATTGACGGCGGGGTCAGCGTCGAAGATCAGGTAGTCGCCCGACTTCGCGCCCAGCTTGGCCATCAGCAGGTCGCCGGGCTTGTGGGTGACGCTGGTGGGACGGGCCGGCTTCGGCTCCTTCGGCGCCGCATCCTTCTTTTTGCGCGGCTTCTTTTCGGTGCCGGCTGCAGCGACGGCGTCTGCATCGGTCTGCGGCACGTCGCCGGCAGCGCCGATCTCGGGCGCATCTTGTTCGGCGTACAGCTTCTGCTTGGCTTCGATGCTGGCCGCTTGCTGGGCCACGTCTTCCAGAAGATCGTCCACCAGGTCACTGCCTGCCGCAGCTGCATCGACCGGCGCTGCAGCACCCACGTCATCCAGCAGAGCGTCCACGTCCAGGTCGGCGTTTTCGTCAGCGGCTTCCACGTTCATCGAGGCGACGGTGTCGGCCGCTTCCGCGCTGACCGCGTCGATCAGGGCATCGGCTGCGTCGACCACTTCCGGTTCGATGATCTCGTCAGCGGTCGTGCCGACAGTCGGATCGTTGCCCTCGAGTTCCTCGAG
>NZ_JBJCIU010000005.1:0-416624 GCF_044901715.1 Massilia paldalensis | reverse complement strand
GTCCACGATCAGTCACTTGCTTGACCGCCGCGACCTTGAATTCTTCCGTGTACCGCTTTCCACTCATGTTGACTCCTTTTGCCTAGAATTATGACTCAGGAGTATCTAGCGTAGTGGTGGCGATTCACCCATCAAACTTCTTCATTACAACGTCGACACCACGGACTGCACCGTTGTTGCTGAGGATGGCTGGCGGTACGAGTCTCTTTTCAACAATTTCAGGTCGCACGACTTGCGTACCTGAAAATAGCGGCGAAGCAGTGATCGTCCGCTTCGGGTCGGTTCCGGACTGTCGTGACCGTTGGTGACTTTTCCTCGACGACAACCTGCTATGCTGGGTCCAACGGCCGAGATCGGCCAAAAGCGGACCTGTAAAAGATAGGTTGTTGTTAAGGAGTCTATGCGCTTGAGCTATTACTAAGCAGTCCACTCAGAACGCGAAGCGAACGTTATGTTCCCGAATAAGATCAATGCACGGCTAGATCGTAAGCTGGGCATCCTATCGTGCGTCGCCTTGTGTTTGGTTCTTACATGCGCCGCGTACCTGGGCTTTAAACGTTGGGAGTCAAACTCGTATCGCGGCCTCATTCCGCCTGAAGTCGGTGTGGCCAATGCGCTTTTGATTGAAGGTAAATCAGGGTTTATGGAGGGATGTGGCGTTGCTATTTTTAGGCTAACGCCGCAAATGCGTGAACGAATTAAAGTACAAGGGCTCGCGGCTTTTGATGGCTCGCTCGACCAAAAGGATCATGTGCGCCCTTCAGTCGAAAGGCGTAGGTGGCAAGACGAAATGCGTAGCTGGGAAGAAACCCCTTATGTCGAAACTGGCGATGGAACGACGATGGAAGACAGTTGGCAGGTCGGCTTCTCATGCGCAGACCAAACCTCCGACCTCGTGCGTAGTATCACAGATGCGTTGCGTCAGCCAGGTTCGTTCGTAAGGAAGCTGCATGAAGCGGCTGTAGTAGTCGTGCCAGCTTTGGGGGTTGCTGCATTTGTACATAATGGCTAACCCTGTAACCTGCACGGTTTGTGCCGGAAAGTCAGCAATGGGTCGAGCGTGGACCTTGCGTCGGAGGTGGGGCTGCGTCATCGCGTTGATCCAGTGCATATTTGGCCGAACTGGTGTGGCGCTAAGTGTGGTGTTTAGCTAACTCTTCGATTCGTAGAGGTCGAGCCTGCCTGCAAGCCGTTTTGAGTACAGACGACGACATACGAGCCTTACACCTCACCGGAGGTACAATCGGACTTCGCCTGTATGACAGTCCACAGTTGTCCAAAGCTGTCTTGCCACGATTAACGCAATAGAGGGTATGAGTGAGGGTAGGCGCATAAACGGTATCGGGCGAGAGCCAGTTTCCATGCGGGCTTTAGGGCGCAATACGAATCCCACCGCCTCCGCCAAAGATTCAAAGAAAAAGCGACCGCAAGGTCGCTTTTTCTTTTTCGCGGCACCACAGGCGAGCAGAGCGCCTGTGCACGGAGCACGCTTGGCTGCGCACCTACAGGAACACGCATCAGCGACGACATACAGCGCCCGGATGGCGCTACCGGCGATGGGACCTGAGAGTGCGCTGCCGAAAAGCCGCACCTTCATCGATCCGTCGCCGGCTGCCAGCCAAGGCATGGTCATGCCTTGGCGGCAATCGAGTTGCGTCAGAGTGGCCCGCCGCGTCCCCGGATGCTTCAGGCAGTATTACCCCAAATCACCCTTTGGTCGACTCCGACGCCACCTTTGCCTCCGTCGCAATCTTCTTGGCCGGATTGGTTTTCTTCGCCACCGGCTTGGGTGCCACCTTGGCGGTTTTCTCGGGAGCAGCCGGCTTGTCGTTGACGCCTGCGCTGGCAGTCCCGGACTTCGGTGTCGACTCGGCTTCTCCCGCAACCGCCTTGGCCGGTCCAGCAGCCGGGGCAGCCGCCGCTGCCGGCTCCTGCTTCGGCTTGGTCTGCGACAGTCCCACGGCATTCATGCGGATGCCGCTTTCGGTGTCGGTCGCAGTGCTGCGCGTCACGCCGCCAGTCGCCTTGATATCCTGCCCGTCCGCGGCTTTCACCTCGGTGCTGACCAGGCTGGTCTTTCCTCCGGAGGCCAGCGTCAGCTTGCCGCCCGTTGCGAACGAGGCCTTGTCGTTGGTCGACGCGCTCCCGATGTCCAGGCCGATGCCAGCGCGGCTCGACGATTCCTTGGCATCCGGATTGCCCGAATTGGTCGTGGATTCGTGCTCACCGGACAGCGACACGCCCGTATTGCTGCTGGTGCTCTTCGCCGTCGTCACGCTGATGTCACCCTTGGCGGCGACGTTGATGTCGCCGTCCGCCGCTACCTTGGTGCCTTCGAAGCTGGCATTGCGGCCCGACGAGATATCGACGCTGCCGGCCTTGATGGTCGCAGCCTTCTTGTCGCTGGTGCTCGACGAGCCCAGCTCGAAGCCGACGCTGCCCGAGCGCTCTTTTTCGGTCTCCGGACCGGCAGCAGCGTTGGCGCCGGTGGCCGGGGCGTCGGCCTTGCCGCCGGTCGTCGTGGTGTTCGACGCTTCCATGCCGATCGAAGCAGCCACGCCGAAGGACGAGGAGGTGCTCTCGGCGGCCTTGAAGTTGACGTCGCCCTTGGCATCGATCTTGGCCGCGCCGCCTGCCGCGATATCGGTGCCTTCGAAGCTGGCGTTGCCGCCTGACTTGATCTTCAGATTGCCGCCGGTCTCCAGGGAGCCGGCCACGGCTTCCGAATTCTTCTCGGTCGAGTAGCCGCCTTCGGCGCCAAAGGCACCGCTCTTGCTCTTTTCGCTCGTGCCCTTGGCCTTGTCGCTGCTGCTTGAGGCCGACAACGACAGGCTGGCAGAGGCATTGGCCGACTCGCTGCTGCTCGTGTTGCGTGCCGCGGCGAAGTCGACGTTGCCGCCGGCCGTGATGTCGGTGTCGCCACCGGCGGAGACGGCCGTGCCTTCGAATTTCATGTCCTTGCCGGATGAAAGCGACAGGTTGCCGCCGGCCGCGATCTTGCCGGTCACCGCTTCGCTCGAGCTGGACTTCGTATTCTCGAAGCCGCCCGACGCCTCCAGGCCGGCGCCGCTGCCGCTGCTCGACTTCGACACCGAGATGCTGGCCTCGGCGTTGGCGGCCTTGCTGCTCTCGCTGCTTTCGTTGCGTGCCGCGTCGAAGCTCAGCTTGCCGCCGGCCGCGATCGAGGCGTCGCCGGCCGCGCCGATGTCGGTACCTTCGAAGCGCGCGTCGCCCGCCGTCTTGATCTCAGGCCGGCGCCGGACTGGATGCTGCCCGCTACCGCGGTGGACGAGGAAGCGCTGCCCGACCCTTTGTCGAATCCGCCGCCCAGGCCGCCATCCACGGCGCCGTCGGAACCCAGGTTCAGGCCGACGTTGGCATGGACGTCGACGTTCAGGCTGCTGTCGCTGCTGGTCTCCGTGTTCTTGGCCGCCTTGAAGTCGATCGACTTGGCTTCCAGCTCCACGCCGCCATCGCCGGAGATCTGCGTGCCTTCCAGCACGGTGGCATTGGTCGACTTGCTGCTGACCTTGCCGCCCGTCTTGATGGTCGAGACGACGGCCTCGCTACTGCTGCTGCTCGAGCTCGACGACGCGTGCTTGTACTGCGCCTCGACACCGATGGCGGCATTGGCCCCCGCTTCGGACTCGCTCTTGTTGTTGCTGGCCATGCCCGGTCCGAGCATGCCGGAACCGGCCTCCGCCGACGCGCTGGCACCGGCCTTGGCTTCCGCGTTGGCACTGGCGTACACGCCCAGGCGCATCGAATCCGACTGCGATTCGCTGCTCGAGAAGGTGGTATTCCTCGCCGCGCGGCTTTCGATGGTGTCGGCCGTCTGGCTGAAGTCGCCACCCGCTTCGATCGCCGTACCGACGTCGAGGATCTTGCCGGTGGCGTTGCGTTCGATGTCGCCGGAACCGGATCGGATGGTCGATACCCGTGCCGTCGTCGTCCCTTCGGTCGAGGATTCGGTCGAATGGCGCGCCTGGATGCCGGCACCGATCTTGGCTTCGGCCGAGGCGCCCGCTTCGGCGCTCGCGTTCATGCCCATGTTGGTGCCGCCGGCATCGTTGCTGGCGTGGGCGCCGGCCGATGCCGACGCGCCCGCTTCGGCGCTGGCGCTGCCGCTGATGTACAGGCCGGCGCTCGTCTTGGTGGTCTTGGTCGTCGTGACGCTGATGTCCTCCGCCGCCGTGAAGCTCATGTCCTTGGCCTTCAGCGACACACCTTGCTCGCCGCCGATGTCCGAACCCTGCACGGCAAGCTGGTTGCCGGCATCGACCTTCAGCTTGCCGCCGGCATTGATGGTGGTGCCGGTGTTGGTGACGTTCAGGCTGTTCTTTTCCGTGGTCATGGTGCGGACCACGTCGATGTTGGTATCCGACGATGCTTCGGCACCGGCGCGCGCGCCGGCCTGGGCGTTGGCGCTCGCTGCGCTGCCATAGCGGTCCGAGCCGGCCTTGGCGCCGGCCGAGGCCGACGCTTCCGCGCTGGCCGATGCCTTGTTGTCGGAATCCACGTACAGGCCGATCTGCGTCGTGGTGGTCTTGCTGGTCGAGATGTCGATGTCCTGCGATGCCAGGATCTTGACGTCGCCCTTGGCCTTCAGGTCGGCGTCGCCACCAGTGTTGACGGTGGCCCCCTGCAGGGTGATGTCCTTCTTCGAATCGACCTTCAGGTTGCCGCCGATGTCGAGCTCCGAACCCACCGCCTTCGACTTGTAGTCGTAGGTGTTGGTGGTGGTGGTCTCGGCCAGCGTGAGGCCTGCGCTCGCCGAAGCGCTCGCCTCGGCGCCGGCCGACGCGCCCGCGCCGGCCTGGGCACTGGCTTGCGCCTTGCCGTTCTTGTTGCTGGAGGCCGCATTGGCACCGGCATTCGAACCGGCGCTCGCGCCGGAATCCGCTTTGCCTTCTCCCGAAATCTTCAGGAAGGAGGTCGTGGTAGTGACCGACGTGGTGCGGTCCACGTCCTGGCCCGCCAGCACCTGCACGTCGCCCGCCGCGATGTTGGCGTCGCCGGCAACTTTCAGCTTCGAACCCTGCACTGTCATGGTGTTGTCGGTGGCGATGCTGGCGTTGCCGCCCACCTCGATGCCGGAAGCCACGTTGCGGCCTTTGAAACTGTCGGTCGTGGTATTGGTGGAGCCGTACAGACCGCCGCCCACGCCCAGGCCGCTGTGGCTGGTCGAGACGGACTTCTCGACCGTGTCCTGGCGCGAGACGACATTGACGTTGCCGCCGGCAGCCAGGTCGAGGTCGCCGCCCGTCTTCACGTTCGAACCGGCGATGGTGGTGTCGCCGCCACTCTTGATCTTCAGGCTGCCGCCGGTCTCCAGCGATGAGCCGATGTTCGTGGTGGTGGCGGTGCGCGTCGATTCGCTCGAGCTCGACAGCCCCCAGAGGCCCTGCGAGGCCTTGTAGGTCGAATCGACACGCTTGTCCTGGATCGTGTCGAGGGTGACCGCGCCGCCCGCCGCCAGCGTGGCGTCGCCGCCGGCCTTCACGTTGGCGCCCTTGACCGTGATGTCCTTCGCCGCGTCGAGCGACAGGTTGCCGGTGCTTTCGATGCTGCCGGTGGCGCCGATGACGGTGCGAGCGAACGCCTTGCCGCCATTGGTTTCGGCCACGGTCTGGTTGATGATGCTGCCCTCGGTCGACTTCACCGAGACGTCGCCGCCCTTGATCTTGCCGCCCGTGTTGACCAGGTCGCCCTTGGTCTCGATCGCCAGCGTATCGCCCTTGATGGTGCCGCCAGTATTGGCCAGGGTGTCGGCCTTGATGCTGGCGTTGGTGGCCGAGATCACCGGACCGCCGGTTTCGATCGCATCGCGGGTGCTGGACGCCAGATACACCACCGGGGCCAGCACTTTCTGGCCATTGACGGTCTGCTCGACCATCCACACGATGTCTTCGGTCAGGCCCGCGGCCTGTTCCTTGGTCAGCGGCTGGCCGTACACGAGGCCCAGGCTCTTCGACTGGGTGGTGGCCTGGTCCATCAGCGCCTGCATCTGGGCTGCTTCGTTCTTCATGCCTTTCAGGATGTTGTTGCCGGTCTGGGCGATCAGCTGGTCGCGTACCAGCTTCGCCTCGTAGTTCGAGTCGCCCAGGCGCTTCTGCTGCTTTTCCGGATCGATGCCGAGCAGTTTCGACAGGTAGTCCGAGCCGACCGAGTTGCTGCCTACCTGGAACAGCGGGTTGGTCTCGACCAGGTAGTTCGCGGTCGGGTCCTTGGCCTGCACGAAGTAGCCATTCGGGTTGGTCGGCAGGGTCAGGTTCAGGCCGGTGAAGCTGATGCCGTTGGCCGCGGCGACCGTTACGCCCTTGCTGGTGCCGGCCGCGCCCGCGGCCACGGCAGCCTTGAGGGGCAGGACGGCACCGAAGATGCCGGCCACGCCGGCACCGCTCGCGGTGGTGCCGCTGGCCGCGGTAGTGCCGCTCCCGGTGGTCGCGGTGGTCGCCTGCTGGTAGGGCGAACCCAGGTTCTGCAGTCCACCCGCGGCGAAGTTCAGGTTGGTGGCATAGATACCCGCGCGCCACGTCTTGATGGTCGTGCGCTTGGTTTCCAGGCCATAGGCGGCGTCCCGTGCCCCGTCGAAGCTGCCCGCGCTGCCGCTGAAGCAGCCGCCATCGTTGCAGTTGCCGATCTCTGCGGCCGTGGTGGCATAACGGTAGTCGTGCTCCAGGTCGCCGAAGGTGCTGTTGGTCTTGTAGTCGCGCCACCGGCGGGCATAGTCGATCTGCTCCAGGTGAAGGTCGCGGTTGGTGAAGGTGCCCGAGCCGGTGATGTTGATGTTGGGCGCCGAGATCAGCGAAGCGACATTGCTGGCCGATGCGCCGAAGTCGATGTCGATCGTGTTGCCGGCGATGATCACGCCCGTCTGGCTCGGCATCGGACGGTCCAGCTTCTGGATCACATGGTAGTTCTGGGCGTAGACCCACAGGTGATCGCAGGCCGCCCCGAAGATATTGCAGTTGTATTCGCCCGTATCGTGGGGCAGCGTATAGCCGTCGTACGTGATGTAGTCCGTCACGATGTTCGGCACCGCGCCGGTCGGCAGGTTGTTGAATGCCACCGTCGTCTTGATGGCGGTGTTGTTGGTCGAGATGACCGAATTGTAGTTGTCGAAGGTACCCGCCGACAGGGCGATGTCGGTCGCGTCCATCGTGCCGCTGCTGGTGTTGGTGATGGTCTGGTTCAGGGCACTCGTGCTCAGCTTGCCGGCTGCGTACAAGGCGCCGGCGTTGCTGATGCCACCACTGGACGTGGTGATGGTGGCGTTCGCCAGCGACGAGATGCCGGCCGTGTTCGAATTGCTCAAGGAGGCTGCGTTGAGCACGAGGTTGCCGCCCGAATGCATGGCCCCCTGGTTCTGCAAGCTGCCCGCGACGTCGATGGCGGCGTCGCCGTGGTCGATGCCGAAAATCATCACGGCAGTGCTGCCCAGGTTGCTCAAGCTGGAGGCCGACACGGTGCCGCTGCCCATTGCCTGGACGCGTCCCGTGTTGGTGACATTGCCGCCATACAGCGCAACGTCGTGCCGAACAGGGTCCCGCCATTGCTCAGCACCGAGGTGGCACGGCCGGCGGCGCCGAGCGTCAGGTCGGCGGCGGCCTGGATGCGGCCATCGTTGTTGACGGTGAAGCCGTTGCCGCCCTTGATGCGAACATCGCCTGAGCCGATCATCTTGGCGCTTGCGCCCACGTTGTTCAGTGCTGTTGCTACTTGGATATCGAGGTCACCCGCCGAGGTCACGCTGCCGCTGTTGATGACGGCGCCTGTGGTCGATGCCAGCCCGGTATTGCCCGCAGCCTGGACCGTGCCGCTGATGACCAGTGAACCGCCGGACAGCGTCAGCGTGCCCGCCGTGGCGCGCGACAGCAGGAGTCCGCTGCTGTTCAAGGAGCCAGCGGCAACGGCGCCCAGGCTGCCGTCCGTCTGCATGCTGCCCCGGTTGTCGATCGTGGCCGCGCTGGCCACGAGCTTGGCGCCGCTGTTGACCACGCCACCGGCGTAGTTGTTGAGGCCGGCGGATGAGCTCAGGGCAAGGCCGCCGCCAGCCAGCAACTGGCCGCTGTTGGCCAGGTCTCCGCCCGTGGTGGCCAGCATGCTGGCGCCGTTTGCCTGCAGAGTGCCGCTGTTGTTGAGCGAGCCGCTGCGCACGGCGACGTGCCCCGCCGCGTCGGAGGCCAGCAGGCTGCCGCTGTTGGAGAAGATGCCTTGGATCACGGCGTCGAACGAGCCGCCAGCCTGGACCTTGCCGAGGTTGCTCATTGCGCCAGCGCTGGCACGGAGGTCGACACCCGTCTGCACCGTGCCGCTGGTACTGATGACGCGCGCTGATTGTAGGTCGAGGTTGCCAGCGCTGACGACGGCGCCGCTGTTGACGATGTCGGTGGCGGTGCTGGTCAGTGCGGCGGTGCCGCCCGACTGCACGGTGCCGCGGTTGTCGATGCTGGCGCCGTCGATGCTCACTACCCCGGCTGCAATCTGCGACTGCAGGGTGCCTGTGTTGAGCACGACACCGCTGGCATCGATGTCCACGCCGGACATCCCTTGCAGCGTACCGCCGTTATTGACGCTTGCTGCGCCGACCGAGACATCGCTGCCCGCCAGTGCCGTCCCGGTGTTGGAAAGGGCCTGGGCGGCGCTCAGTGCGAGCCCGCCAGCGGCGGCGATCTGGCCCGTGTTGGACAGATCGCCGCGGGTGGAGCGCACACTCACGCTGCCGGCCGATTGGATCTTGCCGCTGTTGGCGGCGCTACTGCCGTCCAGCGCCACGGTGCTGCCCTTGGCAAGGGTCTCGATGCTGCCGCTGTTGGTCACACTGCCCGCGACGGATGCCGTGATGCTGCCGCTGGCCTGTACGGCTCCGCTGTTGGTGAGACCGGCGCCTGTGAGCGTCATGGCGCTGTCGGCCAACAGCACCCCATCCGGGCCGCTATTGGTGATGACGCCGCCGGCGTCGATCTCCAGCTTGTCTGCCTGGATCTGCCGGCTATTCTGCATGCCGGCGACGGTGCGGATGCCGATAGTGCGTGCCGACGACAGCAGGCCGCTGTTGCCAAGGCTGTTCGCGGCAATCGTCACGTCGCCATTGGCCCCGCCGTCGGCAGCCGCCAGTGCCAGTACCTGGCCGCTGTTGACGGCATCGCCGGCGACTTGCAAGTGGAGCGCGCCGGCGGACTGCAGGCGGCCGGCGTTGTCGAGCGATGCGGCGGTAATCGCCACGTCCTTCCCGGACGCGGTGGTCAGTACCATGCCGCTGGCGGCGTTGGTCACGGTGCCAACACTAACGATGCCGACATTGTTCGTACCCTGCACGGCGCCGGCGTTGGCGAGGGTGCTCGCGTTCACCGTCACGGTCTCGCCCAGCAACTTGCCGCTGGAGGCGTTCTGCAGCGCCAGCGCATTGCTTTGGCCGAGTACCAGGTTCTTTTGCGCCTGGATCAGGCCAGTGTTCGTCGCCGCCATGCCGGACGTGCCGGCCACGCTCAGGTCGGCGCCGGCCAGCAGCTTGGCGGCGTTGTCGAAGCTGGCGGCGGCGCCCAGCGCCATGCTGCCGGCGGCAGTCCCTTCGGTGCTGGCGTCCAGCGCCAGGCTGCCCGTGCGCGCGGTGACGCCGAGGGCGTCGGTACTGGTCAGCTTGCTGCCTGTGAAGCTGGCGTTGCCGTCTGCAGCCAGGTTGAGGGCGCGGTCGGCATTGCCTGCGGCGCTGCCGCTGTACAAGGTGGCGTTGGTGGCCGCCAGGTCGCCGTTCGCGTCGATGGACAGGTGGCCGCCGGCGCCCCAGGTGGTGCCGGACAGGGTGGCGCTGCCGGTAATCGCGACATCGACGTTGCCGCCGGCGCTGCGGGTGGCTTTCGATACCGAGCGGTCGTCCAGCCGGGCCGCCTTCACGCTGAGCGTCGTACCGGCCTTGATCGGTCCTTCGTCGAGGGTGAGGCCGCCGGCGGTGTCGAGCGCGACCCGGCCCTGGGCCGTCAGCGCACCGTTGGCGCCCGAGATCTCGAGCTGGCCGTCCCCGGTGGTGCCGGTCTGGCGCAGTGCTATATCGGCGCTGGCCGAGATACGGCTCTGCACCTGCACCTTGCCCGCGGCATCGACGGCGAAGTCACCGTTGCCGGCAGAGGCGTCGGCCAGCATGCGCACGCCGACGCCGGCTTCGGTGGCGATCAGGCGAATGCGGCCCGCGTACATGCCGCCCAGGGCAGTCGAGTCGATCGCATAGGCCGGCGCGGCACCTTCAGGCGTCAACGCGCCGGTGACCGCGCGCTCGGCATAGGACCATTGGTTGGCGCCCGTGTAGATGCCGAGCTGACCGCCCGCGGCGGTGTTGATCTGGCCGTCGATCCGCACGCTGCGCGTGACGATGTCGAGGATTTGCTGGGCGCTGGCATTCATCCCGGCGCCGTTGATCAGGATGTCGCCGCCGGTCACCTTGAAGCCGCCCACCGATCCGTCGGCGCCAAGGAACGGCACGCCGGTCGTCAGGGTCACGCGGTCGCTGTTGATGAAGCCGCATCCGCTGCAGGTGATGCCGTAGGGGTTGGCGACGATGACGTCGGCTTTGCCGCCCAGCACCTCGGTATAGCCGGCCAGCGTGCTGCGGCCGGTGCCGACCACTTCGTTCAGGATCACCTTGGCCTGGGCGTTCAGGTTGATGTTGCCCACGACCTGGCCGGCCAGCTTGGACTGGAGAACCGCGGCGTTCTTGAAGCTGCTGTTATTCAGGACGAGGCCCTTGCCGTCGACGTCGTAGCGGGTGAACTGGTTGTGCGAGAGGCCGGCCGCGTTGGCGGTGGCGATGTTCACAACCGGCACGCCGTTGGCCGAGACATAGGCGCTGGTATTGGCGCCGGTGGGCACGACGGTGGCGGGGGCCGCCTGCGCGAGCGCGGCGCCGGCCGCGGTCGCGCCCACGGCCAGGACGGCAGCCGAACGCACTGCGCGCACGGCGCTGCTGGCCTTGCCGTTTCCGCGTGCGGTTTCGGGGGCGATGACATAGGCGCCGCGCGCGGCGCTCCAGACTTGACGGAATGAGCGGTTCATGGAATGTCCGATTCTTTGTTTTATTGGTCAGATGCCGAAGTTCAGGCGGATCCAGGTGCGCGATCCTTCGCGCTTGAAATTCCCCGGTTCGCGCAGCGCGCGGCTGTTCGACACATCGACCGAGGCGCCCTTGAAGCTGAAAGAGGCGCCCACGACCCGGCCGGCGAGGCTGCCTTCCGGGGTGTCGGCGGCACGGCTGCTGACGCGGCCATAATCGAGGCCCGCATACAGGCGCATCGGCAGGTTCGCGTAAGGCAGCACAGGATTCAACGCAAGTTCGTTGCGGACGTACCAGCCGTTGTCGCCGGACAGGGTGTTGTTGACGAAACCGCGTACCGTGTACAAGCCGCCGATCAGGAGCTGCTCCGAGCCGTACAGCACGTCGCGTGCGCGTTGTCCTGTAAGCGACATGGTCCAGGTCGAATGGACGCCGGCGATCTGGAATGGCCTCAGGTAATTCAAGCCGTACTTGAACTTGCCGAACTGCGCGCGCGGCGCCGAATCCGGCAAGTTGTCGGCATCCTTCAAGGCGCCTGCCGCCGACAGGCCCTGGGCCCAGCCCAGGTCGAGCGACAGCGCGCCGCCCCACAGGTCGGTGCTCGTGCTGGAGTCGAGGTCCAGCACGCTCAGCTTGCGGCTCGCCACGCTGAGCAAATTCCCGGCCAGGTAGTTCTTGCTGTCCTTGACGGTCAGCGTCGCTGCCAGGCTCTGGCGCGTGGTCTGGTTGCGGAATACCAGGTAGTCGGCACGGACCGAATCGCTGTCCGACGTACCCTGGAACGCCAGCGGGTCGTTGTTTGGTATCGCGACCAGGCTCGTGAAGTGGGCGCGGCTGCCCGAGTAGGACAGCGTCGCATAGCGGAATGGCACGATGAAGCTCAGGCTCTTGCTGACGGAACCCTTGCGCGCATTATCGTTCGGCTGCGAACGGCGGTAAGTGAACAGCAGCAATTCGTTCAGGCCCATCAGGTCGTCCGCACTGACGGTGGCGCCAAGCTGGTTGCGGCCCGTGCTGTCGGAGCCGGTGTTGTCGGCCGACAGGCTGGCGTGGTAGGGGAGGGTGGGCGTGTTATCGATGACCACCTTGCTGGCGCCTGCCTGCTCACCCGGCTGGATGTCGAGGACGGCGCTGTTCGACGACAGCTTGTTGAGCTGGTCGATGCCTTGCTCGAAGTCGCGCAGGTTCAGCAGGCCGCCAGGAGCTGGGAAGACATTCCACGGAGTGATGCTCTTGCGCGCCTTGTCCGTCAGAACCACGGATTCGACGCGGCCTTCGAGTACGAGGATGGTCAGCTTGCCCTTGCTCAAATCCTGGGCGGGCAGGTAGGCGCGCGTGGTGACGTAACCGCGCAGCACGTAATCCTTCGTGATTTCGCCGAGGATTTCCTCGATCTCCGCGACGCCGAGGCATTGGTTGGAAAATTTCTTCGTCAGCGCTGCACGCACGGAACCCGACAGCTCGGGAGCACCTTCGATCGCCAGCACCTGAATCTGGTTGCATTTCTTTCCCGCGGCGGAGGCATCGACTTTCGGCACTAAGGCGCGGGTATCGATACCCTGGGAAGCACGCTCGCGCGGCAGTGCATTCTCGATATCGCGATTGATGCGTTCCTGGTTCTGTCGCTGCAGGACATCGGCCTGGCGGGCAGCGGCGTCCGCTGCAGTCTGCGCGTTGGCCGATGACCAGCCGGTGCCTGAAAAAGCGGCCGCCAGCAACCATGCAAGGCGGGTCGGAGAAACCAATGGACGGGGCATGAAGCCTTCCCTCACGTTTTATTTGTTCTTGGAAATCGACAACGCGACAATGCGCTATCGTAGGACGGTTGTCTTCGAGGAAAGGTTTGCGGAAAGAACCAGTGCTTGAAGGAAATTCGTTGGAACTGAGCTTATCCGAAAATGTGATACGTGCCATAGCGCAATGTCCTACAAAGCGAGGAATGTGCGGCAGAGTTACAACACAGGTATTAATTGGCTAACTTCATTGCGGGATTTAACAAATCGCGTTCGTGGGCGCGCGGATGCACCTATCGAGGGCATGCCCCCATCATTGCTCCAATTATTCTGCCGAATCTATTATGGGACCGACAATCTTTGGCATGCGGGTGTGATGCTGTGTTTGCATCAGCATTCCCCGCGAAAAGAATGGCACTGCGTATCGAGATACCCAGCGAATTGGTTTTTTGGACAAACTCTTGCGGTCCAAACCATGAGACTCCGCACATGTCGAGGCTAGCTATGGACTGGGTTCGCCTGTTGGCCCGGCGTAGCGCCGAGGCCAGCGGTCTCCTGGCGGTGAATGTTCCAGTCACGTTCGGCGTGATGTACCTGGCTCCGCTGATGGGGGCAAGGGGGCGAGCAGCGCGATCGGTACGTGGGTCGCCGTGACGTATTCTATCGACTTGCGCATGTCGCCGTAGGTGCGTCGACCGGCACGCAGGGCCTCGACCAGCGCGGTGAAGCCCGATCGCCCATGCACTGGAAACGCATCCAGCGCCGGGCACAGTCATTGACCTATCCATGGAACCCACCGTAACGCGGTGGCCGGGGTGGCTCAACGTTGTGGCATGAGTCAGGTGGGCTTTTGCGGGAAGCTGGTCGTCACGGCATTCCCCGTCACTGCGCCGGTGCCGTGTAGAAGCCCTCGAGTTCGGTCCTGCCGATCACCGCGTCGCCCCCTTTGTCGACGGCCGACGACAGGCTGTCGGCCAGGGCATCGGGCTTGCTCTTGTCGCGGTCGGAAGCGACCAGCTTGCCGTCCCAATCGTACACCTCGACCCATTCGCATTCCGGGCAATTGCCGCCGTTGAACATCTCTGCGACGACGTGGCGCTCGCCTGACGGCGACTTGACGCAAGTGAGCGCGCCGATCTTTTCTTCGACCGCCGCCGCATCGCCCTTGCCGCCGGAATGCGGCTCGAACCTGCGTACGGACTTGCTTGCGCCGCCGGGACGTTCGTCGAATGCCAGCGACTGGCTGCTGCACGAGAGCAGGCCGGGGCCGTACAGGTTGCGGCAGGTCGCCTCGAGCACGAGGGTCCGGTCGTCGCAGTCGAGCGTCGCCTTCCTGGCGATGGCGGGTGCCGGGGAGGAAGCGGCCGGTGCGCCGGCCGGTGCAGGGGCTGGCGCAGCGGATTGCGCCGCCGGCGCAGCGGGAGTGTCGTCCTTTTTGGGCGAGCAGGCGGCGAGGGTGGCGAGCAGCAGCGCGCCGGTCAGGCGGTGGAACAATGCGTGGTTCATGGTCTTAGCGGATAAAGTAATGGTCTTGCGTGGCCGTCAACGTGGCGCCGCAGGCGGTGGTGTCGCCGTGGCGCGCGGTGGGCCTGCCGTCGGTGACGTAGGTTTCGCTGCCACTGTCGATGGTGGTGTCGCCGTGCAGCGGGCAGCTGACCTTGTCGCCGACGCGCGCGACCGGTTTGCCATCGACAATGAAATGCGCACTGCCTTCTTCAACGGCGCCGCCGTGCGACGTCGAATCGCCGACGCGAATCACCGGACGGTTCATTTCACGCCTACGAGCTTGATGCACGACTGGGCGGCGCGCTTGTAGTCGGGCCGCTCCAGGTGCGCGATGGCGTCCTCGAACTGGCGGCGCAGGACCGCCTTCCTCTTCATGGACATGATCACCGACAGCGGGTCGCCCAGCTCGGGATCGTAGAACTGCGCGCATGCCCCGTCCGCGTCGAACAGCGCCGCGCAGCCGGACACCTCGGCCAGCGCCGCCATCTTGCGCTCGTCGATCCGCGTTGCGGCGACCTTCGCCGCGACCTTCGGGTCGCCGAAACCATCCGGATGGGGGCCGAACGCGTCGTCGAAGCGGCGCACGAGTTCGTCGTGGACCTTCATCCGTACGTCGTACGGCACCTTATGGGGGGCAACGTCCTTCGAGTACGGACAGGCGAACGGCGCCGGGGCGCCCTTGCCGTCGGCGGCGTGGGCGGGGATGGCCGCGCCGGCGATGGCGAGGGCGGCGAGGCTGGACAGGATCGGTTTCATCATGGGCGTGCGTGGTCGTTGCGGTGGCGTGGGTGGTTCATTCCTTGAACCAGATGCCGGTCACCTTGTAGCTGACGGGGATGGATCTCATTTTCGGCGACACCATCGTCACCGGGTTAGTCGAATACGTCGGAACGGGGTTCAGGAAATCGCTGACGTACCCCTTTTCGGTCTTGATCTCGATGTGCCCGTAGATCGTCTCGCCCTTGTACGTCTGCATTTCGACTGGCCGGTACACGATGATCGCGCCGATCGGCGCATTGTTCAGATTCGTGCCCGGTTTGGTTTCCAGGAGGTTGGCGAAACCTTCCGTGCCGAGGAAGGGACCGAAATCTTTGGCGGCGACGATGCCGGGATAACTGCGGATCATTTTGGTGGCGAACAAGGCGCGCTTTACGTAGCGCAGGCAGCGGTGGATCGATTTCGGTTCCTTGTGCTTGAGCGCATAAGGCGATCGTGGCCTCGATCGTCCCCGTGCCCGGAGCCACAACCTTGGCGACCGGATGCTGGCTGGACTCGTCGCGTTTCTCGCTGACGGTCGGCTTGCCCGGCAGCGGCGCGGCTGGCGCCGCGGGCTTCGGTGTGGGCGCCGGCGCGGCTTTCGCGCTGGCAGCGCCTTTCTTTGGCGGCAGCTTCAGGACCTGGCCAGGATAGATCGTGTACGGCTTCTCAATGCCGTTAAGCTTGCACAATTCCTGGTAGGTCGTCTCGTGGTCGCGCGCGATGCGCGACACCGTCTCGCCCGATTTCACCTTGTGCGTGCCGGCGGCAGCCGGCGCCGCAGCCGCCTTCGGCGGTTCGTGCAGCTGCGTGTTGAGCGGCACGCGCTCGTTCGGCGCGACCAGCGTCCACATCGATTCCAGCTTGTCGATGGCCAGTTCGCCTAGGTGCTTGAACGTGTCGTCGGCCTTCTTGATATAGACCTGGATGGCGCCGAAGTCAGGGTTGGCCATGAACGTCGGCAGCTTGCCGTGCTCGTTGGTCTTCATGACAGCCGCCTTGCCGTTCTGCTCGACCTTGATCTGGGCGTCGGCGATCGGCTGGCCGCCGGGATCCACCACGGTCAGGACGTGCCCGGCCGTCAGCGCCTTTTCGTAGGCGGCGGCCAGCGGTGCGAACTTGTCCTTCGCCAGCGCCGTGCCGCCGTACTCGCTGTACGGGCCGTCGTGGTGGTACTTGTAGACGAAGTAGTCCGGGTCCTTGTTCTTCTTCGCGATGTTCTCGTTTTCCTTGAAGTACGCGATCAGCGCGCTGATCGAAGGCCCTACCTCGAAGCGGTTGCTCGCGTCCAGGCCGTAGGCCGCGCCGGTCTTCTTGATGAACTGGCCCAGGCCCGATGCCGATGTCGTGCCGGCCGCGGCGTCCGGGTTGAACCCCGACTCGATCTTGGCCATGGCCAGCAGCATCGCCATGCGGCGGATATTGAAGCCATCCTTTTTCGCCGCGGCGATAATGGCGTCGATGACCTTGCGCTGGACTTCCTGCGACGCGTCGCCCCAGATGCGCGAATTGCCGGCCAGCCGGCCGGGGCGCGTGTCGACCGGCACCAGGTAGGCCGAGTGCGCGACGATCTTCTCCTTCCGGTAGGCCGCGCCCTTGGTGGAATAGAAGACCCGGTAGTCGATGGCCATTATCTGGCGCCGCCGAGACGGTAGAACGGCGTGAGCGCCTGGTGGCCCAGCACGTGCTTCTTCCTGGCGTCGTAAGCCGCGTCGATGGCGCTCGCGGCCGCCGCGCCGGGTTCCTTGCCGTTGCGCGTGCTACCGACGAGGGCACCGTCGGCTGAGTACACGTCGTTCCACTCGCAGTCCTCGCAATTGCCGCCGGTGTCCATCAGCGCGACGAGGAAGGTTTTTTTGTCAGGCGTCTCGACGCAGGTGAGCTCGCCGATCTGCTCGGGCACCACGGGGTAGTCGGCGTTTTTCAGCGGCATCGACTTGAACGCGCGCTCGCCCAGCGCCTTGCCGTCGGGTCCGGCGAAGCGGATCGACTGGCGCGTGCACATCGTGGTGCCGGGCGTGAATGCGAAGCAGTCGGCTTCGACTGTGATGCGGCGGTCGGCGCACTGCATGGTGGCGCTGCGGTGGCTCAGCGGCGTCGCCGCGGCGGCCATGCCGGCCAGGCCCAGTACCAGCGCGGCCACGCAGGCCCGTGCCGCCAGGGGTGTCGTGAAAGAAATCTTGAACATCATGCTCCTCTCTTCATTGTCCCGCGCCGCCGGCTCACGCCAGTGCGCTTCCATCCTGGTTGCGTGATTCCGACGGCGGTTCGTCCAGCCCGGCGGAGAATTCGTCCGACAGCGACAGCGCGGTCAGTTCGTCGGTGTCCTCAATCACCACCTCGTCCGCGCCGTCGGCAGCGTCCGGCTCCTCCGCCAGCCGCGCGCGCCGCGCCTCGGCTTCGGCGAACATGCCGTGGATCTCCTGCGGCACCGGGGCGCCCGGCCGTAGTTCGCCGCCCAGCGCCGCCAGCAGCCGCGCGCTGGCGGCGTTGACCTGTTCGTGCACGCCGTCGGCGACGGCGCCGGCAACGCCGGCCACTGCGGCTGCCTTGACGGCGCCGCGGCGCTCATCGATGCCACCATGGCGCAGCAGTTCGAGGATCGCGACGGCCGGCAACTTCAAGCGCGACTCGAACACCGACATGGCGATCGAACCGGCGTCGATGCCGCCGTCGGCCCGGAACAGGCCGCGCGCCGTCTCGACGGGCATCGGCACCTTGTCGGCCAGCAGGGACACGCCGACCGGCGTCGCCAGCGCCTCGGCGACGTCGGCGGCCGCGCGATCAAGCGGATGGCGCTCGTCCGGCACGATCTGCCACTTGCTGTCGTGCATGTCGATCTCGGCTTGCAGCGCTTCCATGTCCTCGGTGAACACGCGTTCCGATTTGCCCTCGGCATCCAGCTTGCCGCTCTTGAGCACGGCGCCATCCTTGCCGACGATCTTGTAGCCGTAATGCGCGGCTTTGCCACCGATCGTGTGCAGCGCCTCCGCCAGCACGAGCTGCTGGCTGAACTTGCCGACGTTCATCTGGCCCCAGAATGGCTTGCTCGGCGCCGCCGGCACGGCCCCGCTATTGACGACCTTGGCCGCGCCGAGTTCCAGCGTGCCGGCGATCTCATGGGTTTCCCGGACGCCCTTGATGAGGATGTCGCCGGCTTCGGTCAGCACGATGCTGCCGCCCTTGGTCTTGAGGGTGATGTCGCCAGTCCGGGCCTCGATCGTGATGCCTTTTTGCGACACCACCTCTGTCTGTCCATCCTGCACGTGCACATGGTAGTCGCCGTGGCTGACCACGGTCGCGTGACCGCCGCGCTCGACGTGCTGGCGCACGCCCTGGGCGGCGCTCAGCGACAGGATCTTGCCCGCTGTAAGGTCCAGGTGGCCGACGGCATAATTGCCGAGGTCTTCGCCGGCCGCGTGAACGATGCTCTGCGGTGTGCTGGTGGCGACGCCGGCCGGCGAGGTGATGAACACCACTGGCTTGGACAGCGACCAGGTATGTTCGTGCAGCGCCGACTGGCTGTCGAGGCCGCGGTGGCCGAATTTGCGCTCGCCGCGCGCATCGCTGGCCATCTCGGCCGCCTTGCTGCGGTTCGTAGCGCTGTCGAGCACGGCGCGCAGCGTATCCGCGCCTTCCGTATTGTCCTGCTGGGTCGTGGCCTCGTCGTTGATCGACTGCTTCCAGCTCGTGACGAGGAGGCCTTTGGCAGCGCGCAGCGCGCCCCAGCCGTCGGTGCGCAGCTCGTAGCCTTCGCCGCGGAAATCGCGCCGGCCTTCGCGCCCGGTGATCCGGGTCAAATAACCGAGGTTCAGCTGGCTGTGCTGGTGATCCGAGGACAGCACGGCCTGGATCTGGCCGTTCGTGTCGTCCATCAGAAGGTGGTTGTTGCGGTTGCCGGCCCCGTTCGCGCCTTTTAGCTCGCGGCTGCGGATGCCCGACAGCGCGCCCTGCGACGGCAGTTCCCATGGCGAGATGTTGCTGCCATTGTAGACGCGGCCGGTGATGATCGGCAGGTCCGGGTTGGCGTCCAGCCAATTCAGGATGACCTCGTCGCCGACGCGCGGCAGCGACACGGCGCCGTACTGCTCGCTGGCCCAGTTCGAGGCCACGCGCACGAAGGCCGAACTGCGTTCGTCGTTGTTGCCGACGCGGTCCCAATGGAACTGCACTTTCACGCGGCCGTGCTCGTCGGTATAGATCTCTTGGTTCGGCGGCCCGACCACGGTCGCGGTCTGCGGCCCCAGGATGCGGGTGTCGATGCTGTCGAAGCCGCGGCCCGGCCGCCACGGCACGCTCTTACGCGTGCACAGCAGCGTGTTGCGGTAGTCCGGCGCCGCTTCCTTGCCCTGCAGGTAATTGTTGGCCGCACTGTGCTGGACGGCCAGGATCAGGAAGGTGGCCTTGTCGCGTTCCGCGCCGTCGCCGGCGCCGTCAACCCCGAAGTGCTCGGTCAGCGTGAACCAGCGGCCGGGCAGGACGAAGCGGTTGTTGCCTTCCGCCTCGACGTGCTTGCAGCGCGACTCGATTTCCTCCATGCGCAGCTCGGACCTGGCGTTGCCGTCGCTCCAGCTGCGAAAGCCGTAGGCGCCAGCGTATTCATAGGCTTCCACATGCAGCACGTCGCCCTGGTCGACCACCGACGGGATGTCGACCGTAGCGGGCATCGGGTGCTTGAAGTCGAAGCTGGTCAGCACCGCCTGCCCGGCGACGATGCGGCGCACCGGGCTCCAGTTGCCGATCGCTTCCTCCTCGACCGCGCCGCCGTGCTTTTGGAAGCGGATCCCGGGCCCGGCCCCGTCGATGGGCGGCGCGGCGGTTGAATCGTCGGCCAGCACCAGCTTGTGGCCGGTCGCGCTGTGTTCGTACCAGTAGTACCAGCCAGCCGCCTCCCAGCGCCGGCTCAGATAATTGTGGTCGCTCTCGCCGAACTGGCAGGCCATCGTGGCCTTCGGATCCTCGCCGGTGAGGCGCGCGTCCCAGTCGCTGTGCGTGCTGTAGTCGGCGAACACCTGCTCGGTCTGTTCGCGCAGCGAGCTGTCGTGGAAGACGTAGTTATCCTTGCGCAGTTTCAGGTAGGCCATCCACGGCTTCAAGACCATGCGGTAGAACGCATATCCGCCATCGGTGCGCGTGAGCTGGAACTCGAAGACGTAGCCGTTGAAATACCGCAGGCTGCCGTCTCCGCGCACGAGCTCGATCGTGACCATGCGGCCCAGCACCTGGCGCAGACCAATGCGCGCATCGTCCGACAGCACTTCCACGACGAATTCGAAATCGCGCGACAGGCCTTCCGACGCGTCGAGGCGGTTCGCTAGCAGCGTGAAGGGGGGGGCGTCGTCGTGTGGGAACGAGAGTCGCAGGATCCGGCGCTGTTGGGGGTCCTGCAGGAAATGCGCCAATTGAGGGGAAACATATCCCATCATGGTCCTCGATAAATAAGTGCGAAGTCGGCGAAATTATAATGTTGTTCTCGAAAAACATACGTCACTGTTGAGTTTCAACTGTTGTGCGGGAGCCAAGCGCTTCCTATCAAGGCACGGCCTCGCTGCAATGGCTTCGTGATGCGCGGCGCCGCGAAGCTGGATTTCAATCGAGCACGGCAACATCGCACAGACTCTTGATTTTTTTTCGTGTATTAATTAATGGTGCAATACGCCAATGTTGGCGTGTATTGATGGGCGCATCCGTGCCGGATCGCCGAGACATCACACGCTGGCGCATGAACACTTGGCAGTGAGATGACACTGAAGGCGGCGCCGCTCGAAGCGGCGTACATTGCGGCCACTAGCGCGCCTTGCTCGGCGGCAATGGTGCATCGGTCGGAATAGACCGGCATGGGGAGTCGAAAAGTTGCGCGCCTCTCGCTAACTTGGATGTCGTGGCCGAGTTCGTGCCACTTCTTGCTCGAACCCTGATCATGGGTGCAACCATGCCTTCTTTCCGAGAGCGTAGGCCCGTTTCGAACGCGAGTTAGAGACAGCGCTGCCGCAAGCGCAGCCGCGGCAGCGTCAGGCGCGGTAGAAGGTACCCTCCAGCGCGTCAAGCGGGTGCACTGCCGCGCTGCCGGCCCGCACGCCGCCACGAACCAACGCCTCCCATCACAACCAAGCCCGCCAGCAGCAACAGGACTTCTGCAGGTTCCGGCACGGCAGCAGGAATCGACAACGTGGTATTCGATGTCCAGTAGTACAGGGGACCATAGGTGTCGCCGCGGTGGCCGATGTACAGCAGTTGTACCTTGTCGCCGGTCGTGATTTCATTGCGCTCCCAGGATGGTGCGGAACCGGGGTAGCCGTCGTTGCCCCACTTGAGGGAGAAATCGAGGGTGTGATTCGCCGCATCGAACGAGAAGCTGGCGATGTCGCAATAGCCGTTGTAGGCATCGCCCAGCGACGCGCCGCAGCCGACGAACTGCTTGCCCTGCACCTCGAGCGACGTCAGCTCGGCCAGTCCGAGGATGCCGTCATGGTCGAGGTCCGCACCGTGGAATGCGCCGCTCAGGTAATACGCACCGGGATCGCCGTGACGGTCGGCGAACTCCGTGAAACTGAAGGTCGTTCCAAACAGGTCGGCCTGCTGGGCGTGCGCGCTGCTGGCGGCAAAGGCGGCGCAGAGCATGAGGGAGAGGGATTTGGCGTTCATACATGCCTTTCGCTTGTTGGTTAAGCACCGGGGGCGACTTTGATTCTACGCAGGCTGATCCTGCGGTCCAGCGAGATTCGATACGAGCGCGCGCGCCGTTGCGGAACCGGTACGGAGACGGCCGGGTTAGCACGTCGCGAGCGACGAGCGCGGCACGACGCGGGGCGACGAACCCCGACTGTCCGTAAAACGGACACGCGTTGTCTCCGAAGCGGACGTTCACCCGCTTCATGCGTTGGGAATAAGCCGCCTCCCGGGCCAGAATGGTCTGGCCTGCTTTTTGCACTTACCTCCTTGGTAACTTTTCAAGGAGATTGGTCATGTCAGCAAAACACATTATCCTCGCGGCCGTCACGCTGGCCGCGGCCCATGTCGCGATGGCGCAGTCCACCATGGCGCCACCCCCTCCGCCCGCCGATGCCCCTCCGGCCGAAGGGGTGCGGCCGCCACCTCCGCCCGCACCGCCCATCCCGCCCGACGCACGCCCCGGCGACAAGGCGATGCCGCGCGGCCCCGGCGCAGCACCGGCGCCGCGTCCCGGGAAGCGCGCGCCGGTCCCCGCGCCAGGTCGTCGCCCGACCGGTCCCGAGGGCAACCCGCCGCCGCCGCCTCGAGACGCACCGGCTACATGAGCCGGCTATATGAGCCAGCCGCATGAGCCGGCCATATCAAAGGGTCGCCGTGCCAGTCCACACCGCTGGCGGGGTGACGCTTTCAACAAAGTCATCCATTACCAAATTTGATCATCGATATGAAACCGAAAGCAGAAGCTGTGCAACTAAGGCAACACCACAAGGACCAGGACGACCAGGTCTGGTCCATCGACGGGGTGTTCACGCACGCCATCTACAGCCCGATGGGCGGCATCGAAGGCATGATGATCGATGCGGACGGCATCCCGGCGCAGTTCGTCTTCCACCATGGCAACGACGACGCGTCGAGCGTCGAGCACCTGTGGCCCGGGCGGCGCGTCACGATCGAAGGCAGCGAGGCGCGGCCCTGGCCCGAAGGCGACGGCGCGCACGCCGTGTACCGGTTCAAGCGCCTGGCGCTCATCGAGGGCGGGGCGGTGCACGACGTACGCAAGCCCGGCCGCGTCGAGGGCAAAGTCGTGCGCCTGAATTACGCCCGCCACGGCCAGGCCAACGGGGTGGTGCTCGACACGGGCGACTTCGTCCACGTGCCTCCGGACCGCTTCGCGGCGCTCGACATTGCCCTCGGCACGCACGTGCAGGCGTCCGGCCCCGGTCGTCCCCTGGCCGACGGCAGTGGCCGTGTCATCGACGCCGTCGAGCTCAATGGCAAACCCTTGAACAATAAAGCGCACTGACGTGTGAGTTGCGCGGTGACCGGAAGGAGCACGCATTGACGATCCCCATCCAGCCCGAAACCGTTTCCGGCGAACGATCCGGCGCGGACGGCAAGGTACAGGACAGCGCCGGCGGGAGCATTGCCTGGCTCCGGGCCTTGAATTTCACCCTGGCGGACGTCCAGAACGGCATGGGACCGTACATGGCGCTGTTCCTGCAATCGACCGTGCACTGGAATCCGGCCGGGATCGGCATCGCCCTGGCCATCGGCAACATCGCCCAGGTCGCGACGCAAACGCCAGTCGGGGCGCTGGTCGACTACCTGCGCGCCAAGCGCGCCTTGCTGGCCGTCGGCATCGGGATGATCGCCAGCGCCTGCATCGTCACGCCCCTGCATCCGACGTTCGCGGTGGTCGCCGCATCGCAGGCGCTCATCGGCGCCGCTGGGGCCATCTTTCCGCCCACGCTGGCGGCGATCGCCCTGGGCATCGTCGGGCGCAAGCGTCTGGATGGCGTACTCGGCGCCAACCAGGCGTGGAACGCCGCCGGCAACGTCGCGAGCGCCGTCGGCCTGGGCGTGGTCGGCGTAACCGCCGGCCTGCCATGGATGTTCGCGGCCGTCGTGGCACTGGCGGCCCTCTCGCTGCTGATCCTGGCGCGCATCAATCCGGACGACATAGACCACGACATCGCCCGCGGTGGCAGCGGCGCCGGCGCAGGCGCAGGCAAGGGGGCGGCCGATCGCCGCGACACGCCCATGCAGGCGTTCCGTGGCCTGTTGCCCGCGTTTCGCGAGCTGATCAGGCAGCGCCCCGTCGCCGTCTTCCTGGCCTGCGCCGTGATCTTCCATTTCGCCAACGCCGCCATGGTGCCGCTCGTGACGCAGATGCTGGCGCGCGGCCAGGGTGTGCGCAAGGCGATCATGCTGACCTCCGGCTACATGGTGGCGTCGCAGCTGGTCTTTGTCGTGGTCGCCGCGCTCGCGGGCAGGCTGGCCGGCAGGGTGGGCCGCAAGCCGCTGTTCCTGTTCGCCTTCGCCGCCCTGTGTGCGCGCGGTCTGCTCTACAGCGTCGCCACCTCGCCCGCGGCCCTCATCGCGGTACAGTGCATGGACGGCCTGGGAGCGGGGGTGTTCGGCGTGGTCGCCACGCTCATCATCGCCGACCTCACCAAGGGCACGGGCCGCTTCAACGCGGCGCAGGGTGCGGTGGCCACCGCCGTCGGCGTGGGTGCCCTGCTGAGCAACAGCATGGCGGGATTCCTCGCCCACCATGCAGGGACGACGACGGCCTTCCTCGCCCTGGCCGCCATCGCTGCCGCCGGCTTCGTGCTGTTCGCGTTCGCCATGCCGGAAACCCTGGACGGGGCGCCATCGTGGGCAGGCACGCTTTCCGGCGGTGGCAAGCGCCGCTCAAGGGAATGACGGCGCATGCCAGCTGGGCGATCTGGGCGATCGTCTCGACGTCGACGGCGCTGGTCCTGATCCGCCCTTATGACTGGCCGGAGGCCATCTGGGCCGTCGCAGGCGCGGCGGCGCTCGTCGTCCTCCGCCTGCTGCCCGCGGACGTGGCGTGGCACGCGGTCGGGCAGGGGAGCGATGTCTACCTGTTCTTGACCGGCATGATGCTGCTGTCCGAGATCGGCCGCGAAGCGGGCTTGTTCGACTGGGCCGCCGCGCTCGCCGTCGGCCATGCGCGCGGCTCGGGCTGGCGGTTGTTCGCCCTGGTGTACGGCGTCGGCGTCGTCGTCACCACCTTCATGTCGAACGATGCGGCCGCCGTGGTGCTCACGCCGGCCGTGGTGGCCGCCGCCCGGAAGGCGAGGATCGATCCGTTGCCGAACCTGTTCGCCTGCGCCATGGTCGCCAATGCAGCCAGCTTCGTGCTGCCGATGTCGAACCCGGCCAACATCGTACTGTATGGTAATCACACGCCGGCGCTGGGAGCCTGGCTGCGCAGTTTCCTGCTGCCGTCGCTGGCTTCCATCGTGGTCACCTATCTTGCGCTCGGCTGGACGCAGCGGCGTGCGCTCGCCGCGCGCTGCCGGAAGGAAGTGCGGGCCCCGGCGCTTGACGGTCGCGGCCGCCTGGCGCTGGCGGGCATCGTCGCGACGGCCATCGTCCTGCTGGTGGTGTCGAGCCGCGACATCCCGCTGGGCCCGCCGACCGCCGTCATGGGCGGGCTGACCGCCGCGGCCGTGTGGCTCAAGGGGCGCAGCTCGCCCGTGGCGACTATCCGGTCCGTGAACTGGGCCGTGCTGCCCCTGGTGGCCGGCCTGTTCGTCCTCGTCGCGGCCCTGGATGCCACCGGCATCGTCGACACGCTGGCGGCGGCGCTCGGCGCGCTGGCGCGTGGCGGCGTGCGGGAAGCGGCGGCCATCGCGGGCACCCTGCTCGCCGTCGGCAGCAACGCGACCAACAACCTTCCCGCCGGCCTCGTCGCCAGCGCCGTGATCGGGCGCCTGCAGCCCGACAGGCTGATCGTGGATGCCCTACTGATCGGCGTGGACCTCGGTCCGAACCTGTCGGTGACGGGCTCGCTTGCCACGATCCTGTGGCTCGTCAATGTGCGCCGGGCGGGACTGGACGTGTCGTTCTGGCAGTTCCTGAAGGTCGGCCTGGTGGCGATGCCGGCCGCGCTCGCCGCCGCGCTCGCCGCCCGCTTGTGGATGTGAGCGCTGGCCATGCGCGGCTCCCGCGCGCCGCGAAACCGTGCGAGGGGCTCATCCATAAAGCGGCTAGACTATCGTCATGACACGCCATTCGACGCACCCACACGGCAGGGCAGGCCGATGAAATCGCTACGCGGACAGCTGGGGCTGTTCTGGATCCTGCTGTTCGCAATGTGCGTGTCGCTTGCGGTGGTGATGTTCACTCTTTACCGCAACAGCGCCGGCGCCCATATCTCGACGGCGCGCGCGGCCACCGAGCATACCTGCCAGGCCATCGCCACCCGCTACGCGCGCGCCTCACTGCCCGACACCCCCGCCGGCCCCGACGTCGACCTGTTGCGCGCCTTGCTGAATCTGGTGCTGGTCGAGGCGCCGCAGGTCGAGGGCGGCATCTGGCAGGCTGGTGCCGGACAACTCGCGTATGCCTACCCGACCTATGAAGGCAGCGGCGTGAAGCGCGACGTGCCCCTGGCCGAGCAACCGCTGATCATCGACATGGCGGCACGCGCGGCGCGCACGCGCTGGCTGCAGACCGACGTGGTGCGCGGCAGCCGCGAAGCCCTGATCGTCACCGCTTGCCCGATGCGCGCGGCGCGCCAGGATCTGGCGGTCTGGACAATGACGCGGGCCGGCGGCGGCATGCTGGACGCGCAGGGCAGCCTGCGTGCGGGCCTTGGCGTGCTGCTGGCGCTGGTGCTGGTGTCCGGCTTGTGGTTCGTGTCCATCCTGCAGCGCGGCCTGCGCCATGTGAGCGCGCTGGAGGCGCAGCTGGCGGCGGCTCAGTCGGATGCCGATGCCATGCCTGTGCTATCGCCGACGGGGGTACGCGAACTGGACCGCATCGTCGACGGTTTCAACCGCTACCGGGTCCGGTTCGACGAAGCGCATGCGTGGCTGCGCCAGGCCGCGCAGCAACGCAGCCGCGACCAGCGCCTGGCGGCCCTGGGCCGGATGAGCGGCAGTATCGCCCACGAGATCCGCAACCCCATCGCGACCATGCGCCTGAAGGCCGAGAACGCGCTGGCGGCGACGCCGGAGCGGCAGGGCGCGGCGCTGCAGGCGATCGTGGGCCAGATCGACCGGCTGGATGGCCTGGTCGAAAGCCTGCTGGGCCTGGTGCAGCCGCTGACGCTGACGCCGCGGCCGGTACCGCTCGCGCCCTGGATCGACGAGCGGCTGGGCGCGGTTGCCCACCGGGCCGAGGCCGCCGGCGTCGCCGTGGTGGCGGACCATGGCGGTCCGGATGCCGCCGTGTTCGACCCGGTCCACCTGGGGCGGGCCGTCGACAACCTGCTCGACAACGCGGTACGCCATGCACCACGCGGCGGCCAGGTGGTACTCGGCATGGAACATGCGGACGGGCGCCTCGTGCTGCGGGTCGACGACGACGGCCCGGGCGTGCCCCCGGCGCTGTTGGCGAACCTGTTCGAGCCGTTCAACACCGGCCGCGCCGACGGATCGGGCCTGGGCCTGGCACTGGCGCGCGAGGTCGCGCTGGCGCACGGCGGCGACCTCATCTACACGGCCCGCGCTCCCGGGGCGCACTTCACACTGGAACTGCCATGGCGCACCTGCTGATCGTCGACGACGACGACGCCTTCCGCGACACGCTGGCAGAGACGCTGCTGGCATTCGGCCACGATGTCGCGGCGGCCGCGAGCGGCGCCGAGGCCCTGGCCCTGCTCGCGTCCGCGCCGCCGTTCGACGCCATCTTCCTGGACCACCGCATGCCCGGCATGGACGGACTCGAGACCCTGGCAGCGCTGCGCGACGCGGCGTTGCCGGCACCGCCCGTGATCGTGCTGACGGCGTTCGCCGGCGCCGCCAACACGATCGAGGCGATGCGCCTGGGCGCCTTCGATCACTTGTCCAAGCCCGTACGGCGCGAGACGCTGCGCGCGGTGCTGGACAGCGCCTTGCAGTGCCGCCCTTCAGCCGGCGCCGCCACCCCGGCCCAGCCGCCGGCGGGCGACGGGGACCTGGTGGGGAGCAGCGACGCGATGCGCGAGGTGCACAAGCAGATCGGACGCGCTGCCGCGAGCGTGCTGCCGGTGCTGGTGCTGGGCGAGACCGGCACGGGCAAGGAAGTCGTGGCGCGTGCGCTGCATCGGCATTCCGCACGGGCCGGGCGCCCGTTCGTGGCCGTCAATTGCGCGGCAATCCCGGGGGAACTGCTCGAGAGCGAATTGTTCGGGCATGTGCGTGGCGCGTTCACCGGCGCCGCCGCCGAGCGCGAGGGATGCTTCCGCGCCGCCGACGGCGGCGTCCTGCTGCTCGACGAGATCGGCGACATGCCCCTCGACGTGCAGGCAAAGATCCTGCGCGTGCTGCAGGAAGGCGAGGTCGTCCCGCTGGGCAGCAACCGCGCGGTACGGGTGGACGTGCGGATCATCGCGGCCACACACCGCGATCTCGGCGCCGCCGTACGCGATGGCCAGTTCCGCGCCGACCTGCTGTATCGCCTCGACGTGCTGCCGATCCGCTTGCCGCCACTGCGCGAGCGGCCGGACGACATCATCCCCCTAGCCGAACTGTTCCTCCAGCGCGCCGCCGCGGGCAGCCCGTCCAAGCTGCTCGGCGCCGACGCGGCGCAGCGCTTGTTGCGCCGGCCCTGGCCCGGCAACGCGCGCGAACTGCGCAACGCCATGGAGCGCTGCCACGCGCGCTTCCGCCATGACGTGATCGGCGCCGCCGACCTGGACGCAATCCTGGACGCGCCGCTGTCCAATCCCGCCGTTCCTAGCGCACCCGCAGTGCCGGAGGAGTGGCTCACGCAGCCATTGCCGCTGGCCGTCGAGCGCCTCGAACGGCTGATGCTCGAGCATGCGCTGACCGAGGCGCAGGGAAACCGCGCGGAGGCGGCGCGCCGGCTGGGCATCCATCGACAACTGTTGTACCGGAAGCTTGCGCAATACGGGATCGACGGCTAGTGGCGTCGGCGCCGTGCAATATGCAGGTGCGCTGGCGCTTCGGCGGGCGGCGCATCGTATCGTTTGTGAATCGGGCCGATCGCCGCGCCTTCAGGCAAGTGCAGGCCGGCGTATGCGGGCATGCCGGATCGCCCTCATGCAGCCAAGTCCAGCAACTGCCGTCGACGTAGGAAACATTGCGGACGGATGACCACGCGAGCGCGCCGACGTCGTACCGTCTCAGAACAATCCGTCGATCGCCTTCAACGGCTGCAGGACGATGTCGGCGATGGCCGAGGCGCCGACCTTGAACGCCACCTGGTATTCCGCGTCGCCGATCATCGCTTTGAATGCAGCGCGATTCGGGTACTGGACCACCAGCACGACATCCCATCCTTTGATGTTCCCCTCGGTGAGCACCGGGAGGCCATTGCCGGCGTAGAGAATTTTCGCACCATGGCGGGCCAGGCTCGGCTTGGCCAATCGATGGTATTCCGCGTAACGCTCGCTGCCCCCATCCGGATCGAGCTGGATCAGGTTCAGCATGGCGAATGGCGTATCGTCAGGTTCGTTCAGGAAGGCATCGAGCGCTGCTTGGGAAAACGACACCATGGATTTCTCCTTTGTCAAAGTATGCAATGATCGGCTTGCGGTCCCACGGTCGAGACCGGACTTCCCACCTGATTTGAACGGTGTTAAAATCGATCATGACCTCCAAACTGAACACTGTCAAGAAAAATCTGAACACTGTTAAGGAGCCGGTGCAGCGAAAGCGGCGCGCCGCGCCGAAAACGGATGTCGCATCCAACGGGGACGCGAAGCCCTACCATCATGGCGACCTGCGCGAGGCACTCGTCCGGGCGAGCGTCGACATCATCGAGACGGAGGGCCTGGACGGCTTCTCGCTGCGCGAGGCGGCACGGCGCGCGGGTGTGTCGGCGGGGGCGCCGGCACACCACTTCGGTGATGTGCGCGGGCTGCTGTCGGCCGTCGCGACGGTTGGATTCCGGGACTTCGCGGACGAGCTGGAGTCCATCCAGGGTGAGGACCGCCAGGCCACCATCAGGGCCCTGGCACATGCCTACCTGCGCTTCGCGGAACGGCGGCCGGGCATGTTTCGCCTGATGTGGAAGACGTCGGCTTTCTATCTCACCGATGAGAACCTGTACCAGGCCGGCCTGCGCGCATTCAGGGTGCTCGACAAGGCGGTACGTGGCACGGCCACGCCGGAGCTGGTGGGCGACTTGTCGCTCGCGCCGACCATTGCTTGCTGGTCCTTGATGCATGGTTTTTCGGCGCTGGCGATCGACAAGGCCTTCTTCGCGGACGACCCGGAGGAGAGCGCACGCCTGGGCGTGATGTTCGACGCGGTACTGGGTAACCTGAGTGTGCTCAACAAGGCGTGAGGAGCCCGACCGCCTCCGCAATGTGACTGAAAAGCGACCTCCAGGTCGCTTTTTTGTTTTCCACCACCCGGAATGCGCGCAGGGTCGATAACCATCAGTTTAGCTAATTTCATTTACATCGAATGAAATAGATTTACGGCAATAAACCAAATAGAATGTCCATCAATACGGCCCGGCACGGCGTCCCGGTCGTCAGAGCGGCAATCCATCTGGTCGATCAACAAAGCGCATCTCGGCGCTTTTTGTTTGGCTGACAATATGATGATCTTAATTGAAACAATGTTGTCGCCGCTGCATTTGTCCGCGACGACGCGGCGCGTCGGCATGGACGAGTAAAAAAGCCTATTCAGGGAGAAAAAATGCAAGATGAATATCGAATGAACCGGTGGATGCCAGGCCGCGCGGCACCAGCCGGAACGCTGGCGCTTGCCGGCTGCATGGCCGCACTGCTGGCGGCCTGCGGCTCCGGGACGCAGGACGACCACGCGACAATGGCCAGCGCGAGCGGGAAGCGGCTGGCGGCCAGCGTAACGGCCGAAAGCGTGCTGACGCCGGTGCAGGCGACGGCCAGCGCATCGGAACGGGGCGACCTGGACGCGAAGGCGGCGATCGACCACGACGACGGCACGCGCTGGAGCAGCGGCTTCACGGACGACCAGTACCTCACGCTCGACTTCGGCGCGTCCAAGCCGATCGACCGGGTGCGCATCAGCTGGGAGAACGCCCACGCGGCGGCCTACCTGCTGCAGGTTTCCGACGACAACGCCCACTGGACGACGATCAAGTCGGTGACGGACAGCGCGGGCGGCGTCGAGGACTTCGGCAATCTCGGCGCCAACGGCCGCTACCTGCGCATGCAGGGGGTCAAGCGCTCCGGCCAGTACGGCTATTCGATCTTCGAGATGCAGGCGTTTTCGGGCAGCGCAGCGACGTCGCCGGCCGATCCCGGCTCGCCGCCCCCGGACGTCGACCTGAGCAAGCCGGGCGCCGCGATCGTCCCGGTGGGCGTGGCCTCGTCCGGCGACGAGAACGGCGGCCTGGCCGCCGCGAAGGCCATCGACGGCAAGCTGGATACCCGCTGGGCCAGCAAGGCCGAGGATGGCGCCTGGATCACCTTCGATTTCGGCCGGAAGGTCCCCATCGGCTACATGAAGCTGGTCTGGGAGAACGCCTACGGCAAGGAATACATCCTGCGCGCTTCCGAAGACGGCAAGGCATGGACGCAGCTGCGCTACGTCAGCGGCGCGACGGGCGGCACCGAGGAACAGTTCAACCTCAACGCGAACGCCCGCTACATCCAGTTGCAGGGCGTGGCGCGCGCGACCAAGTACGGCTACTCGCTGTACGAGGTCGCATTCAAGACGCCGGGCAGCGACAACACGGCGGGGACGAGCGCCACGTCGGCGCTGAAGTACCCGGCCGGCGGCGGCGGCATGCAGCCGCTCCCGGCCGCCGCCTCGCCCATGGAGACGATCCAGTTCACGCTTGCCGACGGCACCATCGTGACCCGCTTCGGCGCGCGCGCGATGGCGCGCCACGGGCGCGAGCGGGGCGAGGAGTGGAACGAGATCGGCGAGGGCCCGAACGAGACCGTCGACCAGGCCACCGGCCTGCCGCTCGACAAGGGCCCGGGCAACTACCTGACCTTCGTGCCGCAGTACTTCCAGAACCGCACCTGGGGCATCGAGATCATCGACAACAGCCGCGTGGCGGGCGTCACGCGGCCGACGCTGATCTACAACCAGTACACGACGGTCGACTTCCTGTCGGGCGGCGTCGCGTTCTTCCGTGCCTTCGACCGCGCGGGCGTGACGGGCTATGGCTGGATGAATCCGGGCGAGCTGGTGGACCGCAACGTCCCGGTCTGCGCGCCGACCCCGTACCCGCAGCCTGGCCGCCTGGTGACTTCCACCGGCATCAACGGCGCCTGCACGCTGCTCGTCAAGCAGTATCCGGGGCACGGCGGGATCGACGCGGACGGCAAGCCGAACGGCACGAACGTGCCGAGCCGCGCGCTGGTCGTGGGCGATGCGATCGAGGTCGCGCCGTCGATGTTCACCACCGTCGAATCGCTGGCGTCGAAGGGCGACCGCGGCGGCATCCGCTACTACGGTCCGGAATGGATCTACGTGGTCGGCAGCGGCCTGCGTCCGTGGTACGGCGTGCAGCCGCGCCTGAACTCGGTGCCCCTGCCGGAGTCGACCCTGTCGGGCGGGCTCGGATCGGTGTCGTACAACTACTCCGACAACGGCCTGTTCATGTTCCAGCAGCCGCAGAACAATGCGGGCATGCAGAACATCCAGCGCTTCGTCGAAGGCCGCCGCCTCGTGCACACCAACTTCACGACGGGCGCCCACAACGAGCCGGGCAACGATCCGTACCAGGCCGCCATCGGCCTGCAGGGTGGACGCTTCAGCCAGTCCGCCTGCATCGGCTGCCACGTCAACAACGGCCGCAGCCCCGCACCCGTGGCGGTCAACCAGCGCCTGGACAGCATGTCGATCCGCGTCGCGGCGCTCACCAGCGCCGGCGTGCAGGTGCCGCATCCGCAATACGGCATGGCGGTGCAGATGAACGCGCCGGCGGCGGCGGGCAGCAAGCAGAACTGGGGCAACGGCGTGCGCGTGGGCAGTTTCGAGAGCCGCACCGTCAAGCTGGCCGACGGCAGCACCGTCGAATTGCGCAAGCCCGTCCTGGCGTTCGAGGGCGCCGTGCCGGCCGTCGTGTCGCTGCGCTCGGCCCAGCCGATGATCGGCACGGGCCTGCTCGAGGCCGTGCCCGAAGCGACGATCCTGGCGCGCGTGCGTAGCGCCCCCGATGCCGACGGCGTCAAGGGCACGGCGCAGTACGTGTTCGACCCGGAGAGCGGCGCCGTGCGCCTGGGCCGCTTCGGCTGGAAGGCGGGCAAGGCCACGCTGCGCCACCAGACGGCGGAAGCGCTGCTGCTGGACATGGGCGTGACCTCGACGATCTATCCGAGCCGTGCCTGCAACAACGGTCCGGCGGCGTGCGCGTCGGGTAGCGCGCAGGCGGGGATTTCGGAGGCCGACCTGCAGTCGATCACCAACTACCTGGCCCTGGTCGCCGTGCCCGCGCAACGCAGCCTGGCGAGCGGCTTCCCGAAAGGCGTCGCGCCGATCGAGGAGATGGACGTCAAGCCGGCACTGGTCGCGGCAGGCGGCAAGGTGTTCGAGGCGATGCGCTGCACGGCCTGCCACACGGCCGAGATGAAGACGGGCGACGGCCACCTGTTCGCCGAATTGCGCAGCCAGACCATCCGGCCGTACTCGGACCTGCTGCTGCATGACATGGGCAAGGACCTGGGCGACGGCTTCACGGAGGGCCAGGCCAGCGACACCATGTGGCGTACCGCGCCGCTGTGGGGCATCGGCTACAGCGAGAAGGTGATGGGCACGGGCGGCCGCGTCGGCTACCTGCACGACGGCCGCGCCCGCAGCCTGACGGAAGCCATCCTCTGGCACGGCGGCGAGGCGGACCGTGCGCGCCAGCGCTTCGAGGCGCTGTCGAAGGCCGACCGCGATGCGCTGATGGCGTTCCTGCGTTCGCTGTAACACACTGGAGCGGGGCGGTCGCTGTTGCCGCTCCGCTCCAGACGGTCGCCGGACGCCGTATTGGCGGCAAGATGCGCCGCGCCAGGCCAAGCGCGTCCCCACGGCTGAGCGGCGTGGCCGCGGCGCAACGGCTAATACCTGCGGCGTTTCAGCAGCGCCATGACACCGCCCACCACGATGGTGGTGATCAGCGCCTTGCGCACCAGCCCGGCCGGGTTGTAGCGCAGCTCGGACCGGATGCCCATCTCTCCCAGCACGTTCGGCACGTGACCATGGCGCAGGTCGTCCACGATGCCTTCGACCGTGTTGACGCGGTCGGCCGCGATCAGCATCAGCCAGTGGCGCACATCGTTTTCCGGCAGCTTGTAGGCCACGCGCCGCATGGCGCCCGACAGCCACTTCGGCGGCTGGGCCGTGCCGAACAGCGGCGTGATGCCCGGCCGCTCCGGCGAGCAGAACACCTCGACGGTCTGGGCCTGCTGCACCGGCTGTCCCTGGGGGACGTGGATGAAGCGCGGCGGGGTGCGCTCCATCGGGATGGCCGGACGGTTCTTGTGGTCGAGGTCCGAGCCCCAGCCGGGAATGCGCTGCAAGTGCTCGCGGGGAGGACTGTGCCGGTCCAGCGGGTGGTCGATCTGGCGATCGTAGTCGACATGGCCGTGGTGGTGGGGATTGCGCCGCTGTTCCTCCAGATCGCGCAGGGCTAGTTGGTGTTCCATGGCTGCTCCTTCAATGGATGACGCTGCCCACCGTCGCACGCGCCGCGCCGGCGCGCGGAGGAATCAGGACGGTCTTGATGCAGTCGTCGTACTTGCTCGAGAAAATGTGGTACGCGTCGGAGACTTCTTCCAGCGGCACGCGGTGGGTGATGATTTCCTTCGGATTCAGGTGTCCCTGGCGGATGTGCTCGATGAGGTGCGGCACATGGCGCTTGACGGCCGCCTGGTTCATCCGCAGCGTGAGGCCCTTGTTCAGCGCGTTACCGATCGGCACGGCATTGAAGGTCGGCCCGTAGACGCCGACGATCGACACGTTGCCACCCTTGCGCACCGAGTTGATGGCCCAGAACAGCGCGGTGGCCGCGCCTGCCTGCAGCATGGTCCAGCGTCCCGTGATGGTCTGGGTCAGGCTGCCCGACGCCTCGCAGCCGACGGCGTCGATGCAGGCGTCCGCGCCCAGCCAGTCCGTCATCTTCTTGATGTGCAGCGCCATGTCGCCCACCTCGCGGAAGTTGACGACCTCGGCGGGCGCGTAGCGCCGGACGAAGTCGAGCCGGTAGTCCACGTGGTCGACCACGATGACGCGGCCCGCGCCGAACAGCCAGGCCGACCGGGCGGCGAAGATGCCGACCGGCCCCGCGCCGAACACGACCACGGTATCGCCCTCGTGGATGTCGGCCATCTCGGCCGCCTGGTAGCCGGTCGGCAAGGCGTCCGTCAGCAGCACGGCGTCGTCGTCGGCGATGTCGTCGGGGATCTTGTACGGTCCCACATCGGCCATCGGCACCCGGACGAACTCGGCCTGGCCGCCGTCGTAGCCGCCCGTCGTGTGCGAGTAGCCGTAGATGCCGCCCACGGCGGTCGCCTCGGGGTTCGTGTTGTGGCAGTTGCTGTACAGCTCGCGCTGGCAGAAGAAGCACGAGCCGCAGAACAGGTTGAACGGCACGAGCACGCGGTCGCCCGGCTTGATCGTCTCGACGGCCGAGCCGACCTGTTCGACGATGCCGATGAATTCGTGGCCGAAGGTATGGCCGACGCGCGTGTCGGGCACCAGGCCGTGGTACAGGTGCAGGTCGGACCCGCAGATGCAGGCACGCGTCACCCGCACGATGGCGTCGCCCGGGTGTTCGATGACGGGGTCCGGCTTTTGCTGGGGCCGGACCCGGTATGGTCCACGATAAGTCATTGCTAGCATAAAACCTCCTGTGAGGAATGTTCCGCGCTCTGGCACGTGCGCTGCTGCCGCTGCGCGAAAAGTGTTTGACCCCAAGGATGGCGATATGTGCGCGGTGCCTTGGTTGACCGCGGCCAGGTCGCCATCGCTCCCACCATCGGCTAGCTCGTCCGGCGGCACGGCCCCATGCGGATTCCATGCGCACGCGAGAAAAAAGTTGAATCCGAACGGCGTCCCGGCCAGTACAAGCACCATGCCGTGCGCGACTGGCGTTTCCTTTTTCCACAACGAAATTTCAGTGGGGTGCCGGCGATGTTTTCTCGACGTTTCATTAACCGGAGGAATACCATGACGGACACGAATCTGACCCTGGCATTACTGGAATCACGTCAACAGAAACTGGAAAAGCGCCGCTCCTTCTTCAAGAATGTCGGCGGCCTGAGCGTCGGCCTGGTCGGCGGGACGCTGCTCAGCGCGTGCGGCGGTTCCGTCCACGATGCCGTCGCCCAGGCGGCCCAGCCGACCGATACCGATATCCTGAATTTCGCCCTCAACCTGGAATACCTCGAAGCGCAGTTCTATTCGTATGCCGTGTTCGGGACGGGACTGAGCGCCAGCCTGCTGGGCGGCGCCGGCACGCAGGGCACCGTCACCGGCGGCAAGGCGGTACCGTTCAAGGATCCGCTGGTCGCGCAATATGCGAAGGAAATCGCCCAGGACGAGATCGCGCACGTCGGCTTCCTGCGCAAGGCCCTCGGCAGCGCCGCCGTGGCGATGCCGTCCATCGACATCGGCGGCACCGACCCGAACGGCGCGTTCTCGAACGCCGCCCGTGCCGCCGGCCTCGTGGGTGCCGGCCAGGCCTTCGACCCCTATGCCAGCGACGAGAACTTC
Source organism: Massilia paldalensis (assembly GCF_044901715.1). Taxonomy (NCBI): domain Bacteria; kingdom Pseudomonadati; phylum Pseudomonadota; class Betaproteobacteria; order Burkholderiales; family Oxalobacteraceae; genus Massilia; species Massilia paldalensis. The sequence goes on along the minus strand of NZ_JBJCIU010000005.1, from coordinate 380,283 downwards.
CTGCTCGGCGCCTTCATCTTCGAGGACGTCGGTGTCACCGCCTACAAGGGCGCCTCGCCGCTGATCAGCAACAAGACCTTCCTGGAAGCCGCGGCGGGCATTCTTGCGGCCGAGGCCTACCATGCGGGCCTCGTGCGCACCGTGCTGTACACGAAAGGCTTGACGGCCCCGTCGCTGCGCACGGCCGCCGGCGCTATCTCGGACGCACGCGACAGCCTGGACAATGCAACCGACGTCGACCAGGGCATCACCACGGCCGGCGACGACACGGTCTCGAACATCGTCCCGCTGGACAAGGACGGCATCGCCTTCAGCCGCACGCCCGGCGACGTGCTGAACATCGTGTACCTGACCAAGGAGTCCGTCACCATGGGCGGCTTCTTCCCGAAGGGGGCCAACGGCTTGCTGAACATGAGCACGGCCTACGCCTGACATGACGCCGCCCGTGCTCACTGCGACGGCCGGGCCGGACGTGGGGCCGTGGTGGCGGCGCATCGGGGCCTATCTCGGCCCCGGCTACCTCGTCGCCGTCGGCTACATGGACCCGGGCAACTGGGCGACCGACCTGGCCGGCGGCGCCGCGCACGGCTACGCGCTGCTGTGGATCGTGGGCCTGTCCAGCCTGATGGCGATGCTGCTGCAGGTGCTGTCGGCACGCCTGGGCATCGTGGCCCAGGCCGACCTGGCCCAGCTGTGCCGCCGCCATGCCTCGCGCCGTTCCGCGCTGGCCCAGTGGGTGTTGTGCGAGCTGGCCATCTGCGCCTGCGACCTCGCCGAAGTCATCGGCACCGCCATCGCCCTGAACATGCTGTTCGGCATACCGCTCGTGGTCGGCGTGCTGCTCACCGTGCTCGACGTCCTGCTGATCCTCTGGCTGCAGAAGTCGGGGCTGCGCTACCTGGAGGCATTCGTGATCGCGCTGATGGGCATCGTGTTCGTCTGCTTCGGCATCAACCTCGTGCTGGCACGGCCCGAGTGGGGGGCCGTCGCCGCGGGATTCCTGCCGTCCACGCGTACCGTCACCGATCCGGGCATGCTGTACCTGGCGATCGGCATCGTCGGCGCCACGGTCATGCCGCACAACCTGTACCTGCATTCGTCGACGGTCCGCACGCGCGGCAGGCGTGACGGACGGGAAGACAAAGGCAGCGCGATCGCCTTCGCCACGGCGGACATCATGGTGGCCCTGGCGCTGGCGCTGCTTGTCAACGCCGCCATCCTCGTGACGTCGGCCGCCGTGTTCCATGTCAGCGGACACGCCGCCGTGGCCGAGCTGCAGGATGCGCATCGGCTGCTCGGGCCGCTCACGGGCACGGCGCTGGCCGGTACCCTGTTCGCGGTCGCCCTGCTGGCGGCGGGGCAGAGCTCGTCCGTCACCGCCACCCTGGCCGGCCAGGTCGTGATGGAAGGTTTCCTGCAGCTGCGCCTGCCGCCCTGGGCAAGGCGGCTCCTCACCCGCGCGATCGCCGTCGTACCGGCCTTCCTCGTCACGCTTACCTGCGGCGACGACGGGATCGGGCGCCTGCTCTTGTTCAGCCAGGTCGTGCTCAGCCTGCAATTACCGTTCGCGATGATCCCGCTGATCCGCTTCACGAGCGACAGGGCGATCATGGGCCGCTTCGCCAGCCCGCCCTGGATGCGGGGCGCGGCCTGGGTGACGACGGCGACCATCGTGGGCTTGAACCTCGTTCTCCTCGCGCGGGTGCTGGCATGAAAACCGCAGGTTCCTCAAAACAATTTCTCGGAAACCAATCGTGCGCCTCAGCAAGCGTGCTATTTTTGCAACCAACATTCACACCGTATTCGCGCGCTCCCAACGACAAGGCCTGCATGTCCGATCCCCGCACTCCCGACCCCGCGCAGTTGCGCACCTGGCTGCACGGCGCGGCACGGCAGGACGCCGCCGCCTTCCGCCAGTTGTACGATGCCACCTCGGCCAAGTTGTTCGGCTTCGCCCTGCGTATCCTGGGCAGGCGCGAACTGGCCGAGGAAGCGCTGCAGGACGGCTATATCGCGATCTGGAACAACGCCGCCAGCTATCAAAGCCACCTGGCGGCGCCGATGACGTGGATGACGACCATCGTCCGCAACAAGGCCTTCGACCTCCTGCAACGGACGGGCAACGATGCCGAGATCGATGCCGACCAGTTCGACGCCCGGATCGCCGACGCGCTGCGCGACCCGGCCGCGACGCCGATCGACTCGCTGTCGCTCAGCCGCGACGCCAGGGCGCTCGCCTATTGCATGTCGGCGCTGGAAGGCTTGCACCGTCAGGTGCTGGGCCTGGCGTTCTTCCACGACCTGTCGCACAACGACGTGGCGCAGCGGATGGCGCTGCCCATCGGTACCGTCAAGACGTGGATCCGCCGCAGCCTGGACAAGCTCAAGACCTGCCTGGCGAAAGGCGAGCGGCGATGAACCTGCGCGACAAACCGGTCCTGCGCGACAAGCTGGCGGCGGAGTACGTGCTCGGCACCTTGCGCGGCCGCGCGCGGCGCCGTTTCGAATCCTACCTGCACGACGACGCGGCCTTGCGCCGCACCGTCGTGGAATGGCAGGACCGGCTGGCGCCGATGGCCGAATTCGCCGGCGCGCGGACGCCGCCCAGGCGCGTCTGGAACACCATCGCACGGCGGCTGGACCTGCGCGGCGCCCACGCCGCCTGGCAGTTCTGGCGCAACGAATCGCTGCTGCTGTGGCGCTGGGTCGGCGCCGTGTCGCTGGCCGGTGTCCTCGTGCTCGGCGGCGCACTGGTCGCCTACCGCCAGCAGCCGGCGCAGCCGGACTACGTCGCCACGCTGGCCGACGACAAGGCGCAGCCGGTGCTGTTGCTGACCGGGGACACGCGGCGCAATGTGCTCACCGTGCGGCTGGTCGGGAATGTCGCCGTCGCCGACGACAGGACGCTGCAGCTGTGGGCCGTGCCGGCGCGCGGCAATCCCCGTTCGCTCGGCCTGTTGCCGAAGGAGGGCGCGAGCACGCTGGCGCTCGGCACGCAGGCACTGGGCGCGGACGTGGCGCTGCTGGCGGTGTCGCTCGAACCCAAGGGCGGCTCGCCGGATCCGCAGGGTCCCACCGGGCCGATCCTCTACAAGGGCAACTGGGTGCGCTTATTGTAGGGATTGGAGTTGACAGCACGGCGGCGCGTACTTCCGACGCCCAACTTGGCGCCCGTCCGCGCTGGTCCGCGCCGCTACTGCTTGCGCTGCGCCGCCACCGTCTCCGCCGTCACGGCGCCCTGCCTGCCCCCGAACTGGTGGATCACGTAATTGCTCACCTGGGCGATTTCCGCGTCGCTGAGCGTCCGGAACGCCGGCATGAACACGTCCTGCGTGCCGATGCGCAGGTGGGCGCCGTGCAGCAGCGTCTGCACGATGTTGCGGCCCGACGGATCGTGCACGGAACGGGCGCCGGCCAGCGCCGCGTACTCCGATTGCGGCCCCGTGCCGTTCCACTGGTGGCAGCTGGCACAGCTGCCTTCGAACAACCGCAGGCCGGCGCGCAGCTGTGCCGGCGTGTCCGCGGCCGGCCCGTAGGCGGCCGCGCCGACGGCGGCGGACCCCGTGGCGCGGCCCGTGCCCGCGCCACCCGCCGGCCCGTCCGTGCGCGGCGCGATGCTGCGCAGGTAGACGATCAGCGCGCGCGTGTCCTCGTGGTCCAGGTATTGCAGGCTGTTCTCGACCGCTTCGCCCATGGGGCCGCCGGCGCTGCCGCGGCCGGGCGTGTGGCCCAGCCGCAGGTACTGGTAGAGCTGGGCGTCCGTCCAGCCGCCGATGCCGTGCACCGGGTCCGGCGTGATGTTCGGCGCCAGCCAGCCGTCGACGACGGCGCCGCCCAGTTCCTTGCCGTGGTCCAGCGCGAAGCCGATGTTGCGCGGCGTGTGGCATTCGGCGCAGTGGGCGAGGGCGGTGGCCAGGTAGGCGCCGCGGTTCCATTCGGGCGAGCGGTCCGGGGCCGGCGCGAAGCGGGCGCTCCTGAAGAACGCGGCGTTCCAGAAGCCCATCGCCCAGCGCTGGTTGAAGGGGAAGGCCAGGTCCGGCTCCGGCGTGGCCTGATGGGTCGCGGGAAGGCTGAACAGGTAAGCCTTGATCGCCAGCGCATCGTCGCGGCTCAGCTGCGAGTACGACGTGTAGGGGAAGGCCGGATACAAGCGCTTGCCGTCCTTGCGGATGCCGTCGTGCATGGCGCGGACGAAGTCGTCGTCGCTCCAGGCGCCGATGCCGGTGTCGCGGTCGGGCGTGATGTTCGACGCGTACAGCGTCCCGAACGGCAGCTTGAACGCGAGGCCGCCGGCGAACGGCTTGCCGCCCGGGGCGGTATGGCAGGCGACGCAGTCGGCCGCGCGCGCCAGGTAGGCGCCGCGCGCCACCAGCGCCGCCGACGGCGGCGCTCCGTGCAGGACGGGCGCCGTCCCCGGCGAGGGGTCGGAACGGTTGAGGAAGGCGTAGGCGGCGGCCGCGCAGGCGGCCAGGGCCAGCGGGACCAGGACGAGGGTGCGCTTCATGCCTTGCGTCCTTTCTGTGCCAGCAGCTCGCGGCGCACCGGCAGTTCGCGCAGGCGCACGCCGGTGGCCGCGTGGATGGCGTTGCACAGGGCCGGCGCCGCGATCGCGGTGCCCAGTTCGCCGATGCCGCCCGGTGCCTCGCCGCTGTCGACGATGTGGACTTCCACGTGCGGGGTTTCGTTCATGCGTATCATGCGGTAGTCGTTGAAATTGCTTTGCTGGATGGCGCCGTGTTCGATCGTGACCTCGTTGAACAGGGCCGCGCTCAGTCCGAACAGCAGGCCGCCCTGCACCTGCGATTCGATCGAACCGACATTGACGGGGATGCCGCAATCGACGGCCACGACGGCGCGGCGCAGGAGCACGTCGCCTTCCGCGCTCACCTCCACCTCGACCATCGCGCACACCCTGCTGCCGAACGGCTCGCCCACGGCGACGCCGCGGCCCGTGCGCGCGGGCAGCGGACCACCCCAGCCCATCTTGGCCGCGGCCAGGTCCAGCAGCGCCAGCGTGCGCGGATTGTCGCGCAGCAGCGCGCGGCGCCATGCGACCGGGTCGGCCTTCGCGCGGTGCGCCAGCTCGTCGAAGAAACTCTCGACGATGAACAGGTTGTGCAGCGCGCCCACGCCGCGCCACCAGCCCACCAGCAGCCCGGGCGGCATGTCGTGCCGCACCCATTCGACCTTCATGCGCGGCACGTCGTAGGGGATCTCGGCGATGGATTCCACCACGTCGTGGTCGAGGCCGTTCTTGAGCAGGCTGCCGGGGCGCCAGCGGCCCAGCACCGTGGCGCTGCAGATGCGGTCGCCGTACCAGACGGGAAAGCCGCGTCCGTCGACGACGGCGGAAATGACGTCGTGGTACATGGGACGGACGATGTCGTGGCGGATGTCTTCCTCGCGTGTCCATACGACCTTCAGCGGATACGGTACGAGCCGCGCGAACTTCACCGCCTGGTCGACGTAGTCCGTTTCCAGGCGGCGCCCGAAGCCCCCGCCCAGGTATTGCGGATGCAGCACGATGTCCTCGACGGGCAGCCCCGTGAGCTTCGCCGCGTTGGCGACGACGTGCGTGGGCACCTGGGTGCCGGCCCAGATCTCGCAGCGGCGCGCCGTCACGTGCACGGTCGCGTTCAGCGGCTCCATCGTCGCGTGGGCGAGCATCGGCATCCTGTAGGTCGCGCTGACCAGGTCGCCGGCGGGGCGGCTGCCTTCCTCGCGCGCGACGATGGCCTTGCCGTTCGCCTGGCTGGCGGCCAGGCCGTCGCGCAGCTGCTGTGTCGTGAGCGTGGCGTTCGGCCCGTGGTGCCAGGTGATGTCCAGCAGGTCCAGGGCGCGCCGGGCGGCCCAGAAATGGGTCGCGACGACAGCCACCGCATTGTCGATGCGCAGCACGTCGACGACGCCGGGCACGGCGCGCGCGGCGCGGTCGTCCAGCCGGGCCAGCGTGCCGCCGAAGACGGGGCAGGCCCGCACCGTGGCCGTGCGCATGCCCGGCACCTGCACGTCGATGCCGAACGGCGTGCTGCCGTTGACCTTGCCGGCGGCGTCGAGCCGCGCCATCGGCTTGCCGATCAGCCGGAACGCGCTGCGCGGCTTGAGCGTGACCGCGCCCGGATCCGGCAGCTTGCCGGCGGCCACGGCGACGTCCGCATAGCGGAGCTGGCGCCCCGATGCGCGGTGGTGGATCACGCCGCGTTCGACCGTGCAGGCCGCCGGATTCGTCTTCCAGCGTGCCGCCGCCGCGGCGACGAGCAGCGTGCGTGCCACCGCACCGGCCTGGCGCAGCTCCGTGAACGTGCTGCGCGTGCCGGTCGAGCCGCCCGTGATCTGGCCCTTCAGCAGCTTCATGCCGTACAGGGCATCGCTCGGTGGCGAATGCTGCAGCCGGATCTGGTCCAGGCCGACGTCGAGTTCTTCCGCCAGCAGCATGCACGATCCCGTGTAGATTGCCTGGCCCATCTCGACGCCCGGCATCACCAGCCGGATGGTGCCGTCCGCATCGATGCGCACGAAGGCGTTCGGGGCGAATGGCGGCGCGCCGTCCGCGGCCGCGGCGGCGGCATCGCCGGCCTGTCGGTGCGGATCGACGAGCGCCATGGCTTGCTTGCCGGCGCCCAGCCACAGGAAGCCGACGGCGAGCCCGCCGGCCTTGAGGACGCCGCGCCGTCCTGCCGCCACGGTATCGTCGCGCGCGCTCATGGACGCACCCCCGGTGCGGCGGCGGGAATGGCCTGGGCCACCTCGACCCTGCCGCTGGCCGCCTGCTTGATGGCGGCGCGGATGCGCACGTAGGTCGCGCAGCGGCACAGGTTGCCGGACATGGCGGCGTCGATGTCGGCATCGGTGGGGGCGGGGTTGTGGTTCAGCAGCGCGGTCGCGGCCATGATCTGGCCCGACTGGCAATAGCCGCACTGGACGACGTCGACGGCCAGCCAGGCGGCCTGTACCCGCTTGCCGGTGCCGGTCTCGCCGATCGCCTCGATCGTCGTGACCTGCCGTTCGCCGACGGCCGACACGGGCAGCACGCACGAGCGCACCGGCATGCCGTCGACGTGGACGGTGCAGGCGCCGCATTGGGCGATGCCGCAGCCGAACTTGGTGCCGGTCATGCCGATGACGTCGCGCAGTACCCAGAGCAGCGGCGTGTCGCCGGTGACGTCGACGGCATGGGATTGGCCGTTGACCTTGATCGTGTAAGACATGAGGGTGTTCCTGGAGTGAAGTCGTAAGAGGGACGCCGTGGCGTCCGCGCGGATCACAGGCCGCTGCCCGGCGCAGCCTCGTAGTTCGCCGGCACCCAGCGGTAGCGGTCGCCGTCGCGCGCCACATGCCCCAGGCCGGGGAAGGAAACGTGGGCGGCACCGATCCAGAAATGCTCGGCGGCAGCGCGCGCGAACAGGGCGGCGCGGGCACGCTGCGCGTCCTTGTCGCTGCTGTCGTACTTGAGGGCGGCGCGCGGGTCGGCCAGCTGCACGGGGGCCACGTGCACGATGTCGCCCCACAGCAGCAGCTTCTGGCCGCGGCTCTCCACCAGATAGGCCGTGTGTCCGGGCGTGTGGCCGGGTTCGGCCACGCTGCGGATGCCGGGCAGGAGCTCCACGTCGCCGCTGAACGGACGCAGGCGGCCGGCCGCTTCGTAGGGCGCCAGCGCGGCATCGGCGCTGTCGAAGAAGCTGCGCAGGAATTCCGGGGCCGCATCGCGGCGCGTGCGGCTGCGCCAGTAGTCGGCGTCCGTGCGCGCGACGCGGATCACGGCGTTCGGGAAGGCGATCTTCCCGTCGTGCAGCACGCCGCCCACATGGTCCTTGTGCAGGTGGGTCAGCAGCACCTCGTCGACCTGCTCCGGGCGGTAGCCGGCGGCGCGCAGGTTGTCCAGCAGCTTGCCGCAGCAGGGACCGTACAGCGCGCCGGCGCCCGTGTCGATCAGTACGAGCTTGCTGCCCGTATTGACGAGGAAGGCATTGATCGATCCCTGGATCGGCAGCGCCAGGTCGTCCCTGGCCAGCGCGGCGGCCACCTGTTCCTGCGTGGTGTCGATCATGACGGTGTCGACCGGGAACACGTGGCTGCCGTCGGACAGGGCGGTGACCTGGAAGTCGCCGAGCAGCATCCGGTAGTAGCCCGGATTGTCGCCGCGCGCCATCGGGGCGGCGGCTTCGCTGGCGGGCGTCGCCAGCAGCGCCGCGGCCACGACGGCGGCGGCGGCGGCGAAGGAAGAGGGGCGGAACATCATCGGTCCTTTCGATGCGGTTGGGCGGACCCGTGCCGCGCCGGCGGGGGCGCGGCACGGCGCGGATCAGGCTTTCGCGAACGCCAGGAAGTCGGCGTTGAACTGCTCCCTGTGGGTATCGGGCAGGCCGTGCGGGGCGCCGGGGTAGGTGATGAACTTGGCGTGCTTGATGATGCGCGCCGCCGCGCGTCCACCCGCGTCGAGCGGCACGACCTGGTCGTCCTCGCCGTTGACGATCAGCGTCGGCTTGTCGAACTTCTTGAGGTCCTCGTGGAAGTCCGTCTCGGAGAAGGCCTTGATGCAGTCATACAGGTTCTTGTGGCCGGCCTGCATGCCCTGGTTGTAGAACGCGAGGATCAGGCCTTGCGACGGCTTGGCGCCCGGACGGTTGTAGTTGTAGAACGGGCCGGAGGCGAAGTCGAGGTACAGCTGGCCGCGGTTGGCGAGCGACGCGGCGCGGATGCCGTCGAACACGGCCATCGGCAGCCCGTTCGGGTTGCTGTCGGTCTTGAGCATCAGCGGCGTGACGGACGAGACCAGCGCCAGCTTGGCGACCCGTTTCGTGCCGTGGCGGGCCACGTAGCGCGCGACCTCGCCGCCGCCCGTCGAAAAGCCCGCCAGGATGATGTTGTTCAGGTCCAGCGCCTCGATCAGTTGCGCGAGGTCGTCCGCGTAGTGGTCCATGTCGTTGCCTTCCCAGGGCTGGCTGGAGCGGCCGTGGCCGCGGCGGTCGTGGAAGACGACGCGGAAGCCGTTGCTGGCCAGGTGGAATGCGGCCGCGTCCCAGCTGTCCGCGCTTTGCGGCCAGCCGTGGCTCAGGACGACGGGCTGGCCGTCGCGCGGGCCCCAGTCCTTGTAGTAGATCTCGACGTTGTCGCGCGTCGTCAGGACGCTGGCGGTGCGGTGCAGCTTGCCGGCGGGCGCGGCACTGGCCGGCAGCGCCGTCGCGACGGCGGCTGCGGTGGCGATGGCGCCGCCCACGATTGCGCTGCGGCGCGCGGTGTCGATCGTTGCTTGTTCCATGGTGAGATCCTTGCTTGGTGGTGGAAAAGGTGGGTGCTAGCGGCGCAGCCTGGCGACGTCGCGCGCCTCGACGGCGGGGGCCCGGTTGCCCCAGCTGCCGCGCACGAAGGTGGCCACGTCCGCCACCTCCGCGTCGCTCAGCCGGCCCGCGAAGGCCGGCATCGTGAACTGGGCCGGCGTGGCCTGCGTGCGCGCCGTCTGCATGCCCTCGAGGACGATGCGGATGACGGAATCCGGCGGCGCCGCCGCGACGGCGGGGTTGCCTGCGAGCGCGGGGAACACGCCTTCGTAGCCCTTGCCGTCGGGACGGTGGCAGGCGGCGCAGTTGTCTAGGTAGAGCATGGCGCCGCGCGCGCCGGCGTCGCCGCTGCGCAGCGCGCGGCTGGTGGCCGGGTCGTAGGCATACTTGCCTTGCACGGTGCCGGCATCCCCGACCGACTTCAGGTAGCGCGCCACCGCGGTGGCGTCGGCCGGGTTGAGGTACTGGGTGCTGTTGGCGACGACCTCGTTCATCGACGCGAAGGCCATGCCGTGGGCATTGCTGCCGGTGCGCAGGAACTCGGCGATCTGTTCCTCGCTCCACGCGCCGATGGTCGTGCGGTCGCCGTTGCGCAGGCTCGGCGCGTGCCAGCCGTCGATGATGGCGCCGGACAGGTAGGCGGGGCCGTCCTGCGGCCCGAACGCGCGTACCTGCAGTCCCGGCCCGCGCGGTGTATGGCAGTCGCCGCAATGGCCCAGGCCCTCGACGATGTAGGCGCCGCGCCGCAGCACCGGGTCGCCCGCGAAGCTGAACGGCGCGGGTTCCGGCGCGAAGGCCCAGCGCCACACCGTCAGCGGCCAGCGCATCGACAGCGGCCACGGGATTTCGTTGGGGCGCTCCGGCACGGCGGCCGGTTCGACGGCATGCATGAAGTAGGCGTACAGCGCGGCTACGTCCTCCGGCGTCGTGCGGGCATACGACGAGTAGGGCATGGCGGGATACAGCGTGTGCCCGTTGGCGACGCCGTAGCGCAGCGCGCGGTCGAAGTCGGCCAGCGTGTAGTTGCCGATGCCGTGGCGGCGGTCCGGCGTGATGTTGCTCGTGTAGATCGCGCCGATCGGCGTCTCCATGCGCAGACCGCCGGCGAACGGGGGCTGGCCGGCCACGCTGTGGCAGGCGGCGCAGTCGCCCAGGCGGGCGAGATAGGCGCCGCGCGCGATCGTGGCGGGATCGGCGCTGCCGGCGCGCGGATGGGCGCCCGTGTTCGCGTCCGACCAGCGCGTGGCGCCGAACAGCCCGAGGCCGGCGGCGAGCGCGGCGGCGGCGATGCCGATGGCCAGGGTGCGCATCCGCATGCGTGTCCTCATGCGCATCCTCATGCGTGCACCAGCGGGCCGCCGGTCCTGAGCCAGGTGGAACGGATCCTGGCCGCGGCGAAATAGGTCAGCGCGCCCACCAGGCCGGTCGGGTTGTAGCCGATGTTCTGGGGGAAGGACGAGGCGCCGAACACGAACACGTTGGGCACGTCCCAGCATTGCGAATAGCGGTTCAGGACACTGTTCGACGGGTCGGTGCCGATGATCGCCCCACCCGTGTTATGGGTGGACTGGTAGACGCGCACATCGTAGGCGTCGCCCGGCTTGATGATGTGCTGGCTCATGCGCTGCGGCTTCATCGCCTGGACGATCTCGGCGGCCCTTGCCGAGGTGAAGGCGGTCATCCTGAGTTCGTTCGGATGCCAGTCGAAGGTCATGCGCAGCAGGGGCAGGCCGTGGGCGTCGCGGTAGGTCGGATCGAGGTCCAGGTAGCGGTCGCGGTAGGACATCACGGAGCCCATCGTGGCGACGGAACTCGTGTGGGCGTAGTGCTTGCGCACGGCGCTCTTCCAGCCGCTGCCCCAGCGCGGCGCGTCCGGCGGCAGCGGCATCTGCACGATGGGACGTCCGCCGGTGGCCCCCGCGAAGATCATCGCGCCGCCCACGAAGCCCTTGCCCGCATGGTCGAAATGGTCGGCATTGAAGTCGTCGATGGCCATCTGGCCGGCCGCGCCGGCGCCGACGAAGGGATTCATGTGGACGTCCTCGTCGAAATACGCCGTCGTGCTGCTGACGATCTGGTAGGCGTAGTTCTTGCCCACCACGCCCTTGCCGCTGACCGGGTCGTAGGGGCGGCCTATGCCCGACAGGAGCAGCATGCGCACGTTGTTCAGCTGGAAGCTGGCCAGCACCACCATGTCCGCCGGCTGGTCGACCTGGCGCCCGCTGGCATCGACGTAGCGCACGCCGGTGGCGCGCTTGCCGCTCTTGTCCAGCAGGATCCGCGTGGCGTAGGCGTTGTGCCGCACCTCCAGCCTGGGGCGGCCCTTCAGGACCGGGATGATCGTCGTCTGGGGCGCCGCCTTGGAATACAGGAAGCAGCCGAAGCCTTCGCAGAAGCCGCACAGGTTGCACGGACCCATGCGCACGCCGTAGGGATTGGTGTAGGCCGTGGTGCTGTTCGCGGCCGGCACGGGGAAGGGCTTGTAGCCCAGTTCCCCGGCGGCGCGCGCGAACAGCTGCGAGCTCAGGATCGGCGGCAGCGGCGCGGCGGGGAAGGGATGGCTGCGCGCGCCCTCGTAGTGGTTGCCGCCGTCCTGCAGGGTTCCGCGCAGGTTGCCGGCGATGCCGGCCACGCCGTTGACCTTCTCGAAGTGGTCGAACCAGGGTTCCAGTTCCTCGAACGCGATGCCGTAGTCCTGGATCGTCATGTCGGCGGGGATGAACTTCTTGCCGTAGCGCTCCTCGTAGACGCTGCGCAGGCGCAGGTCGTTCGGCGACGCGCGCCATTGCTGGCCGTTCCAGTGGGCGCCGGCCCCTCCCGTACCGGTGCCGAGGATGAACGAGCCGTACTGGCGGTAGGGCACGGCCGTCTCGCCCGGGCGGTGGCGCACGGTCACCGTCTCGCCCGCGAGCGGCTGCCACAGGTCGCCACGGACGGCGTATTTCAGCTCGTCGGCGATGCGCGGATAGACGAAGTCCGTGCCCGTATCGCGTTGCGGGCCCCGTTCCAGCACGACGACGGACAGGCCGGCGTCGGTCAATTCCTTGGCCATGATGGAGCCGGTCCATCCGTAGCCGATGATCACGGCATCGACCGGTTTCATGCGCGCTCCCGCGATCCGTCGATGGCGACCGGTCCGAACGGATAGGGACGTCCCTGCTGGTCGATCCAGTCCGTGAAGTCGGCGCGTGCGCCGGGGAAGCCGATCATCTTCCAGGCGGCCATGCCGCGGTTGCCGCCGTACATGGGGTCGGCGAAATAGCCTTCGCGCGTATTGCGCAGCAACAGGCCGAAGAACGCGGCGGCGAGCGCCGTGTCCTGGCCCAGCGCGGCCGTGTCGGCCAGCGTCAGCATCGCGTCGCGGGCGCCGGCGTCGAGGGCGGCGAACGGCTTGCCATGCGCGGCATGGGCGGCGCGGTCGATGGCGGCGATGCCGGCGCGGTACAGCTCGCGCGGCGCCAGGCGCATCTGGTAGCCCAGCGTGGGCGGAGCGTCGGGGTGGTAAGGGCCCTGCATGTACCAGTAGGCGCCGTGGCCGTAAGGGAGCTGCATCTGCTTGTCGAGGAACACGGGCACGCCCGCTTCGACGGCGCCCGGACCGTTGCCGTCGGCCGGGATCAGGCGGTCGACGGCGGCCTGCACGAAGGCCCATTCGGCGGCGGTGAAGAAGCCGGGGGCGTAGGCGGTGGAAGCGGCAGGGGAAACAGGCGATGCAGCGGTCGTGGACGCGAATGCGAGGCCGGCGGCGCCGCGCAGGAAATCGCGGCGTCTCAAGGGAAGCGCATGAGGGGCGTCCGGGTCGCGTGCCGGGCGTTGCGCCTGCGGGGTGTGTTCGTCCATGTCTCGTTCCTGCCGGGTGTGTCGAATGGCAGGAGTCTAGGAAGCCCTGGCGATGGGTCATACCGACTAAAGTCGTATTTTTTCCCCTTTTCGACGGACCCGGCCTTTATGCAGATACCGGGGAAGAAGCCCTTTGCTCCAATACGCGCTTCATCACACCGCGAGGACAATATGAGCATCGACATCAAGCACCACACCGTCACCGCCAACGGCATCCGCCAGCACTACCTGGAGGCCGGGGCGGGCGCGCCGGTCGTGCTGCTGCACGGTTTCCCCGAGACCAGCTTCGCCTGGCGCCACCAGATCCCCGTGCTGGCACGGCACTACCGCGTCATCGCACCGGACCTGCGCGGCTACGGCGAAACCGACAAGCCGGCGGGCGGTTACGACAAGCGCAACATGGCGCGCGACCTGCGCGAGCTGCTGCGCGCGCTCGACATCGACCGCATCGCGCTCGTTGGCCACGACCGCGGCGCGCGCGTGGCGACCCGCTTCGTCAAGGATCATCCGGAGGTGGTCGAGCGCCTGGTGGTGATGGACAACGTGCCGACCCGTATCGTGGCGCGCGAGTTCAGCCCCGCGGTCGCGAAATCCTACTGGTTCTTCATCTTCAACCAGGTGCCGGACCTGCCCGAGGCGCTGATCGCGGGCCGCGAGGACCTGTGGCTGCGCCACCTGTTCTCCGACTGGTGCTACAACCCGCTGGCCATCGACGGCGACGACTTCCGCACCTACGTCGAGGCCTACCGCCGCCCGGGCGCCGTGCGCGGGGCGATGGCGGACTACCGCGCCATCGCCGAGGACGTGGAGCAGGACAAGGCCGACGCGCACGTCAGGATCGCCTGCCCGACGCTGTCGCTGTGGGGCGCCGACTTCCACGCCGTCGGCAAGATGTTCGACATGGCGGCGATCTGGTCCGAGATGGCGAGCGACCTGCGCACCTTTGCCGTGCCGCAGTCCGGCCACCTGCCGCAGGAAGAGCAGCCGGAGATCGTCAACGCCCAGCTGCTGGACTTCCTGCGCGACTGGAAGGGCTGACGTGACCGTCCTGTTCTCCATCGTCCTGCCGATCTTCGCCCTGGTCGGTGCCGGCTGGCTGGCGCGCCAGCGCGGCTGGATCGGCGCGGCCGGCGCGTTCGAGATGAACCGTTTCGTCGTGTATCTCGCGATGCCCGCGCTGCTGTTCCAGATCATGGCGAAATCGACGTGGAGGGAGCTCGACCAGCCCGGCTTCATCGCGGCCTTCGGCCTGGCCAGCGCCGCCATCTACGTGCTGACCGTGGTGCTGCGGCGCGCGGGCGGCGGCGCGCTGGCCGACGCGAGCCTGGACGGCCTGAACGCGGCCTATGCGAACGTCGGCTTCATCGGCTTTCCGCTGTGCCTCGCGGCGTTCGGGCCGTCGAGCATGACGCCCGTGACGATCACGGCGATCCTGACCGTGTGCGTGCTGTTCGGCGTCGCGGTCACGGTCGTCGAGCTCGGGGTGCGGGAGCAGGGCAGCGCTTGGGACATCGCGGCCAGGGTCGGGTGGTCGCTGCTGAAGAACCCCCTGCTGCTGGCCCCGGCGCTGGGCGCCTTGTACGCCGGTTTCGCTCCGCCGTTGCCCGAGGGGGCGAACCGGTTCCTGACGCTGCTCGCGCAGGCCGCCAGCCCATGCGCGCTGGTGGCGCTGGGCCTGTTCATCGCCGAGCAGAAGGCGCGGCCACGCTTGCCGGAGCTCGGCGTGCAGGTCGCGCTCAAGCTGGTCGGCCAGCCCTTGCTGACCTGGGTGCTGGCCGACCGGGTCTTCCATTTGCCGCCGGCATTGACGGGCATGGCCGTCGTGCTCGCGGCCCTGCCGACGGGTACCGGACCGTTCATGCTGGCGAATATGTACAAGCGCGAGGCGGGTGGCATCGCCGGCAGCATCCTCGTGTCCACGGTCCTGTCCATCGTGACGATCTCGGTGCTGGTCGGCTGGTTCAGGACGACGTGAATGCCGTGTCCCGGAGCCACTCCGCTTCCCGCGCGGAAGCCGAGTGGCGTCGGGCTAGTCGCGGGGACCTTCGAACGCCGTCACGACGTGGTGCTGGACGCCGAGGCCGGCGATCGACAGGACCACTTCATCGCCTTCCTTCAGCCATTGCGGCTCCGGCTTCATGCCCATCGATACCCCGGGCGGCGTGCCCGTGCAGATCACGTCGCCGGGTTCGAGCGTCATGTAGCGGCTGCAGTAGGCGACCAGGTGCGCCACGCCGAAGATCATCGTGGCCGTATTGCCGGTCTGGCGGCGCTGGCCGTTCACGTCGAGCCACATCGCCAGCCCCTGCGGGTCCGGCACCTCGTCGCGCGTGACGAGCCAGGGGCCGAGCGGGCCGAAGGTATCGGCGCTCTTGCCCTTGTCCCACTGGGAGCTCTGGAACTGGAAGCCGCGGTCCGTGACGTCGTTCACGACGCAGTAGCCGGCCACGTAATCCAGTGCCCGGTCCTCCGTGACGTAGCTGGCGCGCTTGCCGATGACGACGCCCAGCTCGACCTCCCAGTCCAGGCGGGTGGCGTGGGGCGGCTTGACGATCGGATCGTCGGCGCCGCTGATGGCGGTGGTCGGCTTGAAGAACACCACCGGCTCGGTGGGGATGGGCAGGTCGGCTTCCTCGGCGTGGTCGCGGTAGTTCAGGCCGATGGCGACCAGCTTGCCGATGCCGGCGACCGGCGGGGCGTAGCGGACGTCGTAGGGGAGCTCGGGCAGCTGGCGCGGATCGATCCCGGCCAGCGCGGCCACGCTCCCGTCGGCGAGTGCCTGCGCGGTGATGTCGGGGAGGTGTGCGGACAGGTCGCGCAGCCTGCCGTGCCCGTCCAGCATGCCCGGGCGTTCGCTGCCCGGTTGTCCGTGTCTGAATAGCTTCATCGTGGTCTCTTGAAGTGAGGTGGTTGGAGGACCAGGCCGGTCGCCATGCACGCCTCAGAGCGTGATGTAGCCGCGCCTGAGGCTGAGTGTCACCGCATGGGTGCGATCGTTTGCCCCGAGCTTCTCGAGGATCGCACTCATGTGGCATTTGACGGTCGGCTCGCTGATATTCAGAAGCTCGCCGATCCTGCGATTCGAGTTTCCGCCGGCGGCGAGGCGCAGCACGTCGAGTTCGCGGGCGGAAAGCGCATCCGCCGGATGGTACGTTGCCGCATCCCGCTGGCCCGGTGCGGCCAGCGCCGCCCCCTGGTGGACCGTGCGGATGGCCTGCGCGAGGTCGGCGGCCCGCACGTCCTTCAGCAGGTAGGCGGCGGCGCCGGCACGCAGCGCCTCCGCGACGCGGACGTCGCCTCCGAACGTCGTCAGGGCGATGATGCGCGCACGGGGGTGCCTGGCACGGATACGGGCGATCGCCTGCAGGCCGTCGAGCACCGGCATCTGCATGTCGATCAGCGCGACGTCCGGCAGGCTGCGATCGTATTCGGCGATGGCTTCTTCGCCGTTGCAGGCCATCGCGACGATGTCCATGCCGCCCATGGCCTCGAGCGATGCGGCGATCCCTTCACGCATCATCGGATGGTCGTCGACCACCATCACGCGCAGGGGCATGGCGCCGCGCGCGATCGCACCGTCCAGCGGCGCGGTGATCCGTCGGGAGACTGTGTCGGACCAAGTCATGCGTGTGTTCCCTGAATGGCGTCGGCGGGACGGTGCGCCGCCCGACGTGATTTACCAGCCGAGGGGCGGACCCCTCGAAGCATGGACGCATTGTCGTCAGGGGAGCCGGCTTGCGTCTAGATATATCAATGGATAGCGCGCGGCGTGCTGCGTCCGTTTCGAATGACATTCCTACAATTCGCCATTAAACTTGCGAGATTGATCATGTCGCCGCTTCTTCCGCCAACGGTTTGCGAATGTCCTGGCTCCGAATCCTTGCATCCCCGCTCGTCCTCCTCGCGCTGCTGGCAAGCCACGCGCCTGCCGGCGCCGCTCCCCGTACGCCCATCCTGTCCGACTACACCCATACGGCCTGGGATGCCCTGAAGGGGGCCCCGATCGACGTGTTGAAGATCGCCCAGGACCGCGACGGGTGGTTGTGGATTGCGACCACCACGGGGCTGTACCGCTTCGACGGCGTGCAGTTCGAGCGGCAGGACAGCGTCTACGGCCACCCGCTGTATTCGACCGACCCACTCGCGCTGGCCGCGGCCGCGGACGGGGCGCTCTGGGTCGGCTACCGGTTCGGCAACGTGACCATGCTGAACCGGGACGGCGCGCGCACCTTCACCACCCGCGACGGCTTGCCTTCCGGCGCCATTTTCCACATCGAGACCGCGCCCGATGGCGCCGTGTGGGTCGCCGCGCGGGGCGGGGTATCGCGCATCGCGCGCGGGGCGGCACGCTTCCAGCCGATGGGCCGCGACGTGGGCCTTCCGGAAAAGACCGCGTTCCATGTGCTGTTCGCGCGCGACGGTACCGAGTGGGTGGGGTCGATGGACGGCGCGTTCTTCCGCCGTCCCGGACAGCGGGCTTTTACGCAGGCATGGCCGCGGATGCCCTTGATGAGCATGGCGGAGGGCCCCGACGGCACCGTCTGGGCCGCAGACGACCGGAACCGCTACTACCGCTTGCGCACGACCGCGCCTTCCTCGACGCGGGATATGGCGCCGGTCCTGGTCGGTACGGCGCTGCGCTTCGACCGCGAGGGCTGCATGTGGCTGATGCAGACCGACGCCATCGAGCGTGTGGCCGGTTCCTGCCGGCCCGGGTCGTCGCCGCAGCGGGTCACGCTGGCGACCGGCTTGAGCGGGCCGCTGCCGCAATCCTTCTTCCAGGACCGCGAGGGCAATCTGTGGGTCGGCACGTCGGGAGGCCTCGACCGCTTGCGGCGCAACCGGGTGATGCCGTTACAGGTGGAACGCGCGCTCGACCATCCCGGGATGGTGGCGGGACCCGATGGCCGCATCTGGGTCGGCAGCTACGACGGCGACGTACTGAGCATGGCGGCGGACGGCTCCAGCCGTCGCGTCCTGAAGGGTTATTTTTCGGCGAGCCATCGCAGCCGCGACGGCGGGTTGTGGTTCGCCCATAATCAGGGCCTGCGCTACCGGGCGCCGGACGGCACCGTGCGGGAAATCGGTCCGCCGCCGGAGGCGCGCGGCATCGGCACCCAGGCGATCCAGGAGGATGCGGACGGGGGGCTGTGGGTATCGTTCGGCAGCGCGGGACTGTATCGGCTGAAGGACGACCAGTGGACGCGGAACGGCGGCATCACCGGATGGCCGGCGGAATTCGTCATCAGCACGGCGGTGGACCAGCAGGGCGCCGTATGGATGGGCCACGCGCACAACCACATCAGCATCCTGGGGCCGGGACAGTCCGGAGGCGCCGTGCGCCGGCTCGGCGAGGGCGCAGGCCTGGGCCTGGGCAGCGTCCTCTGTCTGTACCGCGACGGCCCCCGCATGTGGGCGGCGGGGGAGCGCGGCGTGATGCTGTACCAGGGCGGGCGCTTCCTGGCGCTGCGCGGCACGCATGGCGAGACCTTCCGCGGCGTCTCCGGCATGGTGCGCCTGGAGGACAGCGACCTGTGGCTGCACGGCGCGGACGGCGCCTACCGCATCGAGGCAGCCGCGCTGGCGGCCTGGCTGCGCGATCCGGAGCATGTCGAGGTCGCGTTCACGCGCTTCGACGCCCTGGACGGCTTGCGCGGGCAAGCGGCGCAACTGCGCCCGCTGCCTTCCCTCGTACGGGCGGACGATGGCATGCTATGGTTCGCGACGGGGAGTGCGATCGCCCTGGTCGACCCGGCGCATATCTATCGCAATTCCTTGCCGCCGCCCGTCCTGATCCGCAGCGTGGCGGCCCGTGGCGACCTGCACGACGTACAGGGGCGCGGCGCGCTGGCGCTGCCCAGGGGCACGGACAACCTGCGTATCCAGTTCACCGGACTCGCCCTGGCCCTGCCGGAGCGCGTGCGCTTCCGCTACCGGCTGCAGGGTGTCGACCCGGCGTGGCAGGATGCCATGGGGCGGCGCGCCGCTTCCTACACGAACCTCGCGCCCGGATCGTACCGCTTCGAGGTGACGGCGGCCAACGAGGACGGTGTCTGGAACCCGCAGGCCGCCACGCTCGACATCGACATCCCCGCCACCTTCGTGCAGACGGGCTGGTTCCGCCTGGCGCTGGTGCTCGCGCTCGGACTGGCGCTGTACGCGGGCTACGCGCTGCGCATCCGCTACCTGACCCGGCGCATGGAAGAGCGTCTCCAGGGACGGCTCGAAGAACGCTCGCGGATCGCCCGTTCGCTGCACGATACGGTACTGCAAAGCGTGCAGGGATTGCTGATGTCGTTCGGCGCGCATCTGCACGCGCTGCCGGAAGGGACGGGCGAGCGTGCCAAGCTGGAACGCGTCCTGCGCCTGGCGCGCCGCACGCTGCTGGAAGGGCGGGACGAGATCATGGACCTGCGTGCGGGAGCATCGTCCGGCGAAATGCACCGTGCGCTGGAAGCGTTCGGCCAGGAGCTTGCGCACTATGGCGGCCATGCGTTCGCGCTGCATGTCGCCGGCGTGACCAAGCCGCTCAAGCCCCAGGTGCGCGACGACGTGTACGCGATCGGCCGCGAGGCGCTGTTCAATGCGGCGCGCCATGCGGGGGCGCGGCAGGTGGTGGTCGAGCTGGACTACGGCGCCTCGGCGTTCACGCTGCGCGTGCGCGACGATGGAAGCGGCCTGGCGCCGGAGGTGGCGCAAGGGGGCGGGCGGCCGGGACACTGGGGGCTGACGGGCATGCGCGAACGCGCGGCGCACATCGGCGCGGCCATCGATGTCGCGAGCACGCCCGGGCAGGGAACCCGGATCGTCGTGACGGTGCCCGCAAGGCTGGCGTACGGGTTCGCCCTGTTCGATGCGCAAGGCCGCTTCCGGAGGTGGCTGCGTTATTGGAAGAGATGATGTTCGCAGGGGCGCCGGTGGCGCTGGCGGATCGTCAAACTCCCGGTTCCTCGACCAGCGCCGGTACGACCTCGAAGGGGGCCCCCATGCGCGGCATTCAGACGATGCCCTTGTCCTTCAGCGCCGCGATCTCGGCCGCCGACAAGCCTGCCAGCGTGCCCAGGATGTCCTGCGTATGCTGCCCGAGCAGGGGCGGAGCGCTTCCGTAGGCGATGGGCGTCGCCGAGAACTTGATGGGGTTGGCCACCGAGGGAACGGTGCCTGCCTGCGGATGCGGCAGGTCGACCCGCATCTTGCGGTGCTTGACCTGGGGATGCTCGAAGGTCTGGGCGATGTCGTTGATCGGGCCTGCAGGCACGCCGGCGGCTTCCAGCGGCGCGACCCATTCGGCGGTGGTACGCCCCAGCAGCACTTCTTCCAGCATCGGCACGAGGATCTCGCGGTTGCGTACCCGGTTGGCGTTGGTCGCGAAGCGTTCGTCCCCGGCCAGGTGCGCGCAGCCGGCGATGTCGCAGAATTTTGCGAACTGGCGGTCGTTGCCGACGGCGAGGACCATATGGCCGTCGCGGGTGCGGAACACCTGGTAGGGCACGATGTTGGCGTGCGCATTGCCCTGGCGCTTGGGCACCTTGCCCGACACCAGGTAGTTCATGTTCATATTGGCCACGGCGGCCACCTGCACGTCCAGCAGCGCCATGTCGATGTACTGCCCCTCGCCGCTCGTGTGGCGGTGTTCGATCGCGGCGAGGATGGCGACGCTCGCGTACATGCCCGTCATCAGATCCGAGAAGGCGACCCCCAGTTTCTGCGGCCCGCCGCCCGGCAAGTCGTCGCGTTCGCCCGTGATGCTCATCAGGCCGCCCATGCCCTGGATGACGAAGTCGTAGCCGGCGAAGGAGGACATCGGGCCATCCTGGCCGAAACCCGTCACCGAACAATAGACGAGGCGCGGGTTGAGTGCCTTCAGGTGCTCGTAGGACAGGCCGTAGCGCGCCATGTCGCCGACCTTGTAGTTCTCGATGAAGACGTCGCTCTCCATGGCCAGCTTGCGCACGATGGCCTGGCCCTCGGGCGTGGCGATGTCGAGGGTGACGGACTTCTTGCCGCGGTTGGTGGACAGGAAGTAGGCCGACTCGCGGGTGTCCCGGCCTTCCTCGTCCTTCAGGTACGGCGGTCCCCAGGCGCGGGTATCGTCGCCGCTGCCCGGCCGTTCGATCTTGATGACTTCGGCGCCGAGGTCGGCCAGCATCTGGCAGGCCCAGGGGCCGGCAAGGACCCGCGTCAAATCGAGGACGCGGAGGTGCGACAGTGTTCCGGACATGCGGCTCCTCCGTTTATACGCGTTCGATGACGACGGCCAGGCCCTGGCCCACGCCGATGCACAGGCTGATCGCCGCATAGCGGCCCTGGCGCCGCTCCAGCTCGCGCGCCACCGTCAGCGCCAGGCGGGCGCCCGAGGCGCCGAGCGGGTGGCCCACGGCGATCGCGCCGCCGTTCGGATTCACGCGCGGGTCGTCGAAGGCCACGTCCAGCAGTTTCAGGCAGCCCAGCACCTGCGCCGCGAAGGCCTCGTTGATCTCGATGATGTCCATGTCGGCGAGGGTCAGCCCGGCGCGCTCGAGCGCTTTCGGGATCGCGTAGGCGGGGCCGAGTCCCATCACGCGCGGCTCGACGCCGAATGCGGCGCCGGCCAGGATGCGCGCCATCGGTCGGGCGCCGGCACGCTCGCCGATCGCGCGGCTGCCGATGAACAGGGCCGCGGCGCCGTCGTTCAGGCCGGAGGAGTTGCCCGCCGTCGTGACGCCGCCTTCGTTGACGGTGCGCAGCCGCGCCAGCGTGTCCACGTCCGTGCCCGGGCGCGGCTGTTCGTCCTCGGCCACCAAGCGCGGCGGCGTCTTCTTGCCGGTCGGGACCTCAACCGGCATGATCTCGCCCGCGAAGAAGCCGGCCGCGCGGGCCGCCTCGTAGCGCGCCTGCGACGCCGCCGCGAAGCGGTCGCTGTCCGCGCGGCCGATGCCCAGGTCGGCCGCGACGTTGTCGGCCGTCTGCGGCATCGTGTCGCCGCCGTACTGCGCCGTGATGCGCGGGTTCGGGAAGCGCGCGCCGAGGGCCGAATCGAACACCTTGAAATCGCGCCCGAACGCCGCTTCGCTCTTGGCGACGACGAACGGCGCCCGGCTCATGCTCTCGACGCCGCCGGCGATGTACAGCTCGCCCTCGCCGCTGGTGATGGCGCGGGCCGCGTCGAGCACGGCGGCCATGCCGCTCGAGCACAGGCGGTTCACGGTCTGGCCCGGGATCGACGGCGGCAGGCCGGACAGCAGCACGGCGTGGCGCGCGACGTTGCGGCTGTCCTCGCCGGCCTGGCCGGCGCAGCCCAGCACCACGTCCTCGATCTGTCCGGCATCGAACGGGGAGTCGGCCACCAGCTGGCGGATCACGGCGGCGGCCAGGTCGTCGGGACGGACCGGGGCGAGGGCGCCGGCGAGGCGGCCGAACGGGGTGCGTAGGCCGGAATAGATGTAAGCGTCGAGCATGGTGTTCCTCGGTTTCTCTGTTGTTCTGGGATTGGTCGTCAATGGTCCGGGGTGAGCAGCGACACACCCAGCAGCGCGCGGCGCCTGAGCCATGGGCTCGGCCGGTAGCGCGGGTCGCGGTAGGTGTCGAAAAGGCCGTCCAGGATGCGCATCACGGTCGCGGCGCCCAGCGCGTCGCCCAGCGCCAGCGGACCGCGCGGGTAGCCGAGGCCCAGCGTGACGGCCTGGTCGATGTCGGCCGGGGTGGCGATGCCCTGCTGGGCGATGTCGGCGCCGATGTTGACGATGGTGGCGACGACGCGCTGGCACACCAGGCCGGCGCTGTCGCGCACCACGGATACCGGCGTGCCGTCCGCCGCGAACAGCGCGTGCGCGGCGTCGCGCACGGCTGGCGCGGTCAGGGGCGTCGTCATCAGCGTGCGCCGGCCCGCGAGGAACAGCGGGTCCAGCGCCAAGGTGCGCGTCGGATCGAGTCCCGCGGCGACGGCGGCGCCGGTCGCGTCCTGCCCGACTGGCAGCACCAGGCACAGCGAGCCGGCGGCCGGGCGCTCGCCGCGGTCGCGCGTGCCGCCGAATGCGGCGAGCAATGCGTCCAGCAGGGCGTCGACGGCGGGGAAGGCGGCGGCATCGGCCGCATCGAGCCAGGCCGTGACGTCGGCGCGGGCCGGCAGCGGCGGGCCGGGAATGTCCTGCTTCCTGCCGTCCTCGTAGGCGTAGAAGCCGCGGCCGCTCTTGCGGCCCAGCAGTCCGGCAGCGAGCCGCTGGCGCGCGATGGGGGAAGGGCGGAAGCGCGGTTCCTGGTAATACTGCTCGTAGATCGATTCCATCACGGGTTGCGACACGTCCAGCCCCGTCAGGTCCAGCAGCTCGAACGGGCCCATACGGAAGCCCCCGGCGTCGCGCAGGATGCGGTCCACCTCGGCATGGCTGGCGACGTTCTCGCCCAGGAGACGCAGCGATTCGGTGAGGTAGCCGCGGCCGGCGTGGTTGACGATGAAGCCCGGCGTGTCGCTCGCGCGCACCGGCGCGTGGCCCATGCGGCGGGCGATGTCCACCAGGCGGTCGGCCACGGGCGCCGCGGTGAGCGGTCCGGCGATCACCTCGACGATCTTCATCAGCGGCACGGGGCTGAAGAAGTGGAAGCCGGCCACGCGCCCCGGCGCCTCGCAGGCGGCGGCGATCGCCGTCACCGACAGCGACGAGGTATTGGTGGCCAGGATGCAGTCCGGGCCGACCACGGCCTCCAGGTCGCGGAACAGCGCCTGCTTGGCATCCAGGCGCTCGACGATGGCCTCGACCACCGTGCCGCAAGGCGCGAGGTCGGCCAGCGTGGCGGCGACGGCGATGCGCGCGACGGCGTCGGACGCGTCCTGCGCGGACAGCTTGCCCTTGGCGGCCAGCTTGTCCAGGGTGGCGGCGACGGCCTCGCGCGCTTCCTCGGCGGCGCCGGGACGGCTGTCGTGCAGGATGACGGGAATGCCGCCCTGGACGGCGATCTGGGCGATGCCGCGGCCCATCAGCCCGCAGCCGACGACGCCGAGCAGGTCTTGCTTGTCGAAATCGGATGTCATCCCGTGCTCCTCATTCCCCGGTGTAGTCGGGCTTGCGTTTGTCGAAGAAGGCGCGCATGCCTTCCTTCTGGTCGCGGCTGGCGAACAGCAGGTGGAACGCCTTGCGTTCCAGCAGGAGCGCCGCGTCGAGCGAGGCGTCCTGGCCGGCCAGCACGACTTCCTTGATCTGGGCCGCGGCCAGCGGCGGCATGGCGGCGATCGTCCGGGCCAGCTCCAGCGCGCGTTCCTGCACGCGGCCGTCCTCGACCACCTCGCTGGCGAGGCCCGCGGCAAAGGCTTCGCGGCCGCTCAGCGGCTGGCCGGTAAGCAGCATCTTCATCGCCTGGAACTTGCCGATGGCCCGCGTCAGCCTCTGCGTTCCGCCGGCGCCCGGCATGATGCCGACCTTGATCTCCGGCTGCGCGAACGAGGCGTTTTCTCCCGCGACGATGATATCCGCGTGCATGGCGAGCTCGCAGCCGCCGCCCCAGGCGTAGCCGTTGACGGCCGCGATCACCGGCTTCGGACAGCCCGCGATCGCTTGCCACAGCCGCTGGACCTGGCGCAGGTGCATCTCGATCGGCGTGGCCTCGGCGATGTCGCGCAGGTCGGCGCCGGCCGCGAACACCTGGTCACCACCCGTCAGCACGATGCAGCGCACGGCGGGATCCTGGCCCAGGACGGTGAACTGCTCGGCCAGCTGGCTGCGCACGCAGCGGTTCAGCGCATTACGGACATCAGGACGGTGAATGAGGAGGCGGGCGATGCCAGGTTCGGGATAGGAAAGAACGAGTTCGGTCATGGATGTCGTGGTTCGCAGAGCGGATCAGTGGTTCGCAAATAGGTTGTCCGGTGCAGGATAGGCAAAAATTTTGGCCATGTAAAGCCTGTTCTGACGTGTTTTATCGCGTTTCTTTATAAATCTTATCAACGGTTCGCATAGCGGACCAACGGTTTGAAAATGATTGACATTACGCGAAATGATATGACAGGATGAAATGAGGGCCGGCCGGGAGATGCCGGACACGACGGAAAACGGGAGGAGCGCATGCGCAGCGCGGACGACGACAGCGACATCCAGCAATTCGACGACAGCGGGGAGGGCAAGGACCGGCAGTTCGTGACGGCGCTGGCGCGCGGCCTCGAGCTGCTGCGCTGCTTCGGCGAGCGGGAGCGCGAGCTGGGCCTTACCGAACTGGCGCGCCGCACCGGCATTCCGAAGCCGACCGTCGCGCGCCTGGCCGGCACGCTCGCCAAGCTCGGCTACCTCGACCATCTGGAGGCGGAAGGCCGCTACCGGCTGGGAGCGGGGGTGCTGGCACTGGGCTTCGGCATGCTGGCGCGGCTCGACGTGCGGGAGACGGCGCGTCCCTTGATGCGCGAACTGGCCGAGCGCACCCAGGCATCGGTGTCGCTCGGCGTGCGCGATCGCCTGTCGATGGTGTACGTGGAGTCGGTGCGCAGCAGCGCCTCGATCACGCTGCAGCGCGGCGTGGGCACGCGCCTGGCGCTGGCGACGACGGCGCTGGGACGCGCCTACCTGGCCGGTATGCCCGCGCCCGAGCGTGCCGGCCTGCTCGAGCAGCTGCGCCAGCGCGATGCGGCCGACTGGCCGCGCCTGCAGGCCGGCGTCGACCAGGCCGTGCGCGACTACGCCGAGCGCGGCTTCTGCATCTCGATCGGCGAATGGGACAAGGACGTCTGCGGCGTCGGCGTCCCTTTCCGTGCGCCGGACGGCACCATGATGTCCTTCAACTGCGGCAAGCCCGCATTCAAATGCAGCCGCGAGTACCTGGAACGGGAACTCGGTCCGGCCCTGGTCGAGCTGGTCCGCAAGGTCGGCGGCTCGATGGGCCGCGGCAGTGCCTGAATCTCGACACAAAGGAAAAACATGATACGTGACCAAGAAACCATGACCGTGCTGCTCGACACGCTGTCCCGCTTCGTGCGGGAGCGGCTCGTGCCGGCCGAAAACGACGTCGCCGAGACCGACGCCATCCCGCCGGACGTCGTCGCCGACATGCGCGAGCTGGGCCTGTTCGGCCTGTGCATCCCGGAGGAATACGGCGGTCTTGGCCTGACGATGGAAGAGGAAGTGCTGGTGGCCTTCGAGATCGCCAAGACCTCGCCAGCATTCCGCTCGCTGATCGGCACGAACAACGGCATCGGCTCGCAGGGTCTCATCGTCGACGGCACCGAGCAGCAGAAGCGCGACTACCTGCCGCGCCTCGCGTCGGGCGAGCTGATCGCCTCGTTCGCGCTGACCGAGCCGGGGTCCGGGTCGGACGCGGCGTCGCTGCGCACGTCGGCCCGGCGCGACGGCGACTTCTACGTCCTGAACGGCACCAAGCGCTTCATCACGAACGCGCCGGAAGCGGGAATCTTCACCGTGATGGCCCGCACCGACCCCGAGGTCAAGGGCGCGGGCGGTATTTCCGCCTTCATCGTCGAGCAGGGCACACCGGGCCTGTCCATCGGCAAGCCGGACAAGAAGATGGGGCAGAAGGGGGCGCACACGGCCGACGTGATCTTCGAGAATTGCCGCGTGCCGGCCGCGAACCTCATCGGCGGCAAGGAAGGCGTGGGCTTCAAGACGGCCATGAAGGTGCTCGACAAGGGCCGCCTGCACATCGCCGCGATCTGCGTGGGCGCCGCCGAGCGCATGCTCGACGACGCGCTGCGCTACGCGATCGAGCGCGAGCAGTTCGGCAAGCCGATCGCCGAGTTCCAGCTGGTGCAGGCGATGCTGGCCGACAGCAAGGCCGAGATCTACGCGGCGCGCTCGATGGTGCTCGATGCGGCGCGCCGGCGTGACGCGGGGGAAGACATTTCGACGGAAGCGGCCTGCTGCAAGATGTTCGCGTCCGAGATGTGCGGCCGCGTGGCCGACCGCGCCGTGCAGGTGCACGGCGGCGCCGGCTACGTGTCGGAATACGCCATCGAGCGCTTCTACCGCGACGTGCGCCTGTTCCGCATCTACGAGGGCACGACCCAGGTGCAGCAACTGGTCATCGCCCGCAACATGATCCGTCGCGCGCAAACCTGAGCCTCGCCAGAAGGACGGAGCGCACGATATAACGACAAGGAGGAGATATGGAAGTCGCAGCACGCCGCGCCGTCACGGCCGCGGAAGACAAGCAGACCTGGAAGGTGGTGTTCCTGTTCGCGTTCCTGGCGCTGATGATCGACGGGGCGGACCTGATGTTCCTGTCCTACAGCTTGGGCAGCCTGAGCGCGGACTTCGGCCTGACCAAGGTGCAGGCGGGCGCACTGGGCACCGTGACGCTGGCCGGCATGGCCTTCGGCGGCATCTTCGGCGGCTGGGCCGCGGACCGCTTCGGCCGCGTGCGCACCGTGGTCTGGACGATCGCCCTGTTCTCGGTCGGGACCGCGGTGCTGGGCAGCACGCAGAACTTCGAGCAGTTCGCGTTGTTCCGCCTGATCGCCTCGATCGGCCTGGGCGCCGTCTATGTGGTGGCGAACACGCTGATGGCGGAATACGTGCCGACCGAGCGCCGCACCACGATCCTCGGCAGCCTGCAGGCCGGCTGGTCGGTCGGCTACGTGGTCGCCACGCTGCTGGCCGGCTGGATCCTGCCGACGTATGGCTGGCGCTGGCTGTTCTACATCGCCATCATTCCCGTCGTTCTCGCCGTGCTGATGCAGCGCCTGGTGCCGGAGCCGCCGGCGTGGATCGCCGCGCGCCAGAAGCTGCTCGCCGACCGCGCCGCCGGGGTGCGCAGGGACGAGAAGCGGGTCAGCGCCATGAAGCTGATCTTCGCCAATCCCGTCCACCGGCGCATGTTCATCCTGTGGTCGCTGGCCGCGGGCTTCCTCCAGTTCGGCTACTACGGCGTCAATAACTGGATGCCGACCTACCTGGAAAAAGAGCTGCACATGAACTTCAAGGCCATGACCGGCTACATGGTCGGCACCTACGTGGCCATGATCCTCGGGAAGGTGGCGGCGGGCTGGCTGGCGGACCGCTTCGGCCGCCGCGCGATCTTCGCGCTGGGCGCGCTGGGCACGGCCGTGTTCCTGCCCGTGATCGTGATGTTCAACACGCCCGACAACATCGTGTACCTGCTGATCGTGTTCGGCTTCCTGTACGGCATTCCGTACGGCGTCAACGCGACCTACATGACCGAGAGCTTCGAGACAACGATCCGCGGCTCGGCCGTGGGCGGTGCCTACAACGTGGGTCGCGTGGGCGCCGCGATCGCGCCGGCCTGCATCGGCTACCTCGCCACCAGCGGCTCGATCGGGCTCGGTTTCCTGGTGATGGGCGCGGCCTACTTCCTGAGCGGGATCGTGCCGGCCCTGTTCATCAAGGAAAAGCTCTACGACCCCCAGCATTGAAAGTAACCACATGACCATTTCGCTTTCCGCCGCCGACTTCCAGCCCACCGAGATGTACTTCCTGCTGCGCGATTCGGTCGTGCCGCGGCCGATCGCCTGGGTGTCGACGGTGTCGCCCGACGGCGTGTCGAACCTCGCGCCGTTCAGCTTCTTCAACGTCGTCTCGCCCAGCCCGCCGATGCTGGGCTTCAGCTGCGGCCCGCGCGGCGACAACCACGGCGGCGCCTGGATCCCGAAGGACACCTACGTGAACATCGTGGCCACGCGCGAGTTCGTCGTGAACATCGTGCCGGAACACCTGATGGACGAGATGGTCCGGACGGCGGCCGACCTGGCGCCGGGCGACAGCGAATTCCGCGATGCCGGGCTGGAAGAAGCGCCCAGCACCGTCGTCCGGCCGCCGCGGGTGGCGCGCGCGCCCATTGCCTACGAGTGCAGGCTGCACGACATCCTCGACGTCGGCGCGAACCGCTGGATCACGGGCAGCGTCGAGCATGTGCACATCGACGAGTCCGTGTATGTGGGCCGCAGGGGCGAACAGGATCACCGCATCGACCTGCTGGAACACGTCGGCAACCGCCCGTTGGGACGCCTCGGACGCGCCTTCTATGTCCGGCTGCGCGAGATCGAGGCGCGCCTGCGCCGCGATGGGCCGAACGGTTGAGCGGGCGGCCGACCATGCCGCACCGGCTGTCCGGGCGAATCGCTCGTGTCGTGCGGCGAAGCACTGTCACCTTTCTTCTGACGCGACGTCACTCGCCATTCGGAAAAATCAGCATGGTGGGCGGCGCCGGCGCGGGGGCCGGCCGCGGTCCGCTCCATGGGAGAGGGATTGCGCGTCATTGTCGAGATCGACGGTATTGAGCGGAATCGCCACGCTGAGCATGGCTAGCGCGACCGGGCGCGACGCAGCAGGCGGTACAGCGACAACGCGAGCAGGGCAGTGCCGCGCCGCGCGGGCGCCGTCCTGACCAGTGCGCACATCGCGGCTGCCATGAGTAGCGCGCCAACCATGTCGAGTGGCCAGTGGACGCCCACGAATACGCGCGACCATGCCACGATCGCGGCCACCGGCAACAGGAACAGGCCCAGGCGGCGTACCGCCGGCGTGCCGAAGGTCGCCAGGACCAGAGCGGCCGTCAGCATGATCGTGCCGTGATTGCTCGGGAAGGAGCTGGTCGGCGCATGCGCCAGGAAGGTATTGCCGACGCCCGCCGCGAAAGGCCGCGCGTGATACCACAGCGTGCCGATCACCTTGTTCAGGGCGAGCGCGCAGGCGGTGGCGACCAGCGCTTCGATGGCGGCCACGCGCCGGGCATGCTGTCCGCTGAACCACAGGCCGACGAGGCTGGCCGGCACCAGGAAGATCAGCCATACGGCGGAGAACAGGGCTGCCGCCAGCGGTAGGCCGTCCAGGCCCGGGCCGGCGTTCAGCTGCGCGAACGCGGCGAGGTTGGCCCGCTCCAGCGTCATTGCCAGCGCATCGGTCATGATTCGCCGCCCATGCGCCGGCCCGGCGCATGGGACTCCTCGAAATCCATGGTGGCGGTATCGGTGTCCACGGCAGTCGGTTGCCCGAACAGCTTGAGCCAGATGAAGCCGACGACGCCTGCGGTGAGCGAGGCAACGAGGATCGCCATCTTCGACGCGTTGACGAGGGCGGGACTGCCGGCAAACGCCAGGTTGGTGATGAAGATCGACATGGTGAAGCCGATGCCGCCCAGGATGCCCGCACCGAACACGTGGCGCCAGCTCAGGTCCAGCGGCAGGCGGCACAGGCCGAGCAGCACGGCGGCCAGGCAGGCGAGCATGATGCCGATGGGCTTGCCCAGCACGAGGCCGGCGACGATGCCCATGCTGTTGGGCGACGCCAGCTCCTCCATCCATCCGGCACCGATCACGATGCCGGTATTGGCGAGCGCAAAGATCGGCAGGATGACGAACGCGACGGGGAAGTGCAGGATGTGCTCCAGCCGGTGCGACGGCGAGGCGGCATCGTCCTCGGTGGCCGAATACGGAATGGCGAACGCCAGCAGGACGCCCGCGATCGTCGCGTGCACGCCCGACTTAAGCATGAGGAACCACATCAGGGCGCCGCCGACGAGGTAGGGCGCGAGCGCGAGGATGCGCAGGCGCTTGTTCATGAACAGCAGTATGGCGAACACGGCCAGCGCGCCGCCCAGGTAGGCCATGGACAGGCTGGCGGTATAGAAGAGGGCGATGACGACGATGGCGCCGAGATCGTCCATGACGGCGAGCGCGGTCAGGAACACCTTCAGCGAGGCCGGTATGCGTTTGCCCAGCAGCGCCAGCACCCCGAGGGCGAATGCGATGTCGGTCGCCATCGGAATCCCCATGCCGGGCTGGCTCGGCAAGCCCTGGTTCAGCATGAAGTGGATGAGCGCGGGCGCGGCGATGCCGCCGGCCGCGGCCAGGATCGGCAGCAGGGCGTTGCGCAGGTTCGACAGTTCGCCGCAGTACAGCTCGCGCTCGAGCTCCAGGCCGATGAGCAGGAAGAAGATCGCCATCAGCGCATCGTTGACCCAGAGCTCCACGCTCAAGCCCGCGATCTGTACATGCCAGAACTGCAGATAGTCGGCGCCGAACGGCGAGTTGGCCAGCAGCAGCGAGATGGCCGTGCAGGCGATCAGGACGATGCCTCCGGCTTTTTCCGATTCGAAGAAACGGGTGAATGTCTGCGATAGCGCGCGCTGGATGACTGTCATGCGATGTCCTCGTGATTGTGGTGATGCGTTTGCCGTGCGGCCAAGGAAGGAATGGCGGGGCGTGCAAGCCGGCGGACGCGGGTCCGCTGGCGGCGTTGAAGCAGGATGCACGCGCCGGATGCCGGCGGCTGGAAGTCGGGTACGGGGATGCCGTGCCTGGAGCGGATGCGTCCCTTGCCGGACACGACGGGAAATGGATGGCGGACCTTGTTCATGGGCGAGCGAATGCTGCGCGGCGGCCCGACCTGACGCATCCCTGCCACACGACGATGTGTGCGCACCCGCTGCAAGTATAGTCGATTTGCCAAGGCAACGGGCTGTTCGGGGCGGACGCGAGCAATGACGCACGCTACGGTGCCGCCGGGCGAGATGTTATAATAAAAACACGTAAATTTGTCCAAATTATTTTCGGGCAGCCGCGATGCGGCCATCCGCCGCCGCGACGGTGCGCGCCGGCAAGCGCCGCACCGATGCGCGGCCTTGCCGCCTCCGGTTTCATGTGCCGCCCGCACGATGCTCGAGAAAGGAACACGATGACAGATCCCTCGCCGAACGACGCCAAAGGTTCCAGCCGACGCCGCTGGATACAGGTGAACCCGCCGGTGTTCTTCGTATCGGCGGCGCTGATCCTGGCGTTCGCCGCCGCCGCCGCCCTGTTCCCGCAACGCGTCGGCAGCCTGTTCGATGCGCTCCAGGCGGGCATCGTGCGCGATTTCGGCTGGTTCTACATCCTGTCGGTTGCGTTCTTCCTGATCTTCGTGATCTTCCTGATGATGAGCCGCTATGGCGACGTCAAGCTGGGGCCGGACGACAGCGAGCCGGAATACAGCTACCTGTCCTGGCTCGCCATGCTGTTCAGCGCCGGCATGGGCATCGGCCTGCTGTTCTTCGGCGTCGCCGAGCCGATCCAGCACTACGCGCAACCGCCGACGGGCCCGGGACGGACGATCGATTCCGCCCGCCACGCGATGGTGCTGACCTTCTTCCACTGGGGCCTGCATGCCTGGGCGATCTACATCGTCGTTGGGCTGGCGCTCGCTTACTTCGCGTTCCGGCGCGGCCTGCCGCTGACGCTCAGGTCGAGCCTGTACCCCTTGATCGGCAACCGCATCCACGGGCCCGCGGGGCATGCCATCGACATCTTCGCGGTCCTGGGGACGATGTTCGGGGTAGCGACGTCGCTCGGCTTCGGCGTGCTGCAGGTGAATGCAGGCTTCGCGCACCTGTTCGGCCTGCCGGTGAATCCGCAGGTCCAGATCATCCTGATCGTGGTCATCACCGGCATGGCGACGCTGTCGGCCGGCACGGGACTGGACAAGGGCGTGAAACGGCTGTCCGAGCTGAACATCATCCTGGCGGTAGGACTGCTGCTGTTCGTCCTCGCGGTGGGATCGACGGTGTTCCTGCTCGAAGCCTACGTCCAGAACATCGGCACCTACCTGGGCGAAGTCGTGCAGCGCACCTTCCGCATGTATGCCTACGAGCCCAATGCATGGCTCGGCAAATGGACCTTGTTCTACTGGGGCTGGTGGATCTCGTGGTCGCCGTTCGTCGGCATGTTCATCGCGCGGATCTCGCGCGGGCGCACGATCCGCGAGTTCGTCGGCGGGGTGCTGCTGGTGCCGACGCTGTTCACCTTCCTGTGGATGACCGTCTTCGGCAATACCGCGATCCGCCTCGACCTTGGCGGCGCCGCGCCGATCGTGCAGACCGTCGCCGACAACCTGCCGGTCGCCCTGTTCGAAGTACTCGAGCAACTGCCGCTTTCGCTGATCGCCTCGGGCCTCGCCACGTTGCTGGTCATTACGTTCTTTGTCACGTCTGCCGATTCCGGCGCGCTCGTCATCGACATGATCACGTCCGGCGCCGCGCCCAATCCGCCGGTCTGGCAACGCATCTTCTGGGCGATCTGCGCTGGCCTGGTGGCGGCCGTGCTGCTGCTGGCGGGCGGCCTGCAGGCGCTGCAGACCGCCGCGCTGGCCAGCGCCTTGCCGTTCGCCGTCGTCATGCTGCTCATGTGCTACGGCTTGTTGCGCGCCTTGCAGACGGAATCGGAAGGGACGGCGATCGACCTGTCGGTCGCCGCCGATTCGCCTCCGGCGGTGGGCCTGAGCTGGCAACAGCGCCTGGCCAGCATCACCAATTTCTACGACTAGCCGGAGATCATGGCATTCCTCGCCGGGCCCGCGCGCAACGCGCTCGACGCCGTGGCGGCGCAGCTGCGCGAAAGCGGTCTGGCGCCGGAAGTGACCGAGGGCGAAAAACGCCTCGACCTGAACGTGCCGCACGGCGACCGCGGCATCTTCCGCTACACGGTCCGCGCGCGCAGCTTCCGTGCGCCGAGTTTCGCCTGGGCCGAGACCGAGGGCAGGGACGCGGACAGCCGCCACTACCGGGCGATGGCCTACAGTTCCGAAGGCGACCAGCAGCACGACGTCACCGGCTACACGCGCGAGCAGCTGATCAACGATCTGCTGAACCGCTATGCCCGGTTCCGGCATGCGCGAAGGATGCCCTGATGCGACAGCAGCTCGTTGACGGAGCGACGCCCGGTGCGCGGAAGGAGACGGCATGACGCTCGATCTGCTCCTGGTCGGGGCCAAAAGCTTCCTGTTCGTGTTGTTCACGATGTTGCCGATCCTGAACCCGGCAGCCACGGCACCGATCTTCCTCAGCATGACCGAGGGCGCGCTGCCCGCCACCCGCGTCATGCTCGCCCGCCGTATCGCGCGCAATATGTTCTGGTTGATGACGGGTTCGATGCTGGTGGGGTCCTACGTCCTCGACTTCTTCGGCATCTCGCTGCCCATCGTCCGCATCGGCGGTGGCCTGATCCTGGCGTCCGTCGCGTGGCGCCTGCTGGGAGCGACGCCTGCCATGCAGGACAGCCGGGCCGCGCTGGCCGAGGCGTTCACGTCCGACCACGCGCGCCGCCAGGCTTTCTATCCGCTGACGTTCCCGATCAGTTGCGGACCGGCCTCGATCTCCGTCGCCATCACGGTGGGCGTGACGCTGCACGACATGGAACTGGCGATTTCGCTGGCGCGCATGGGCGCAGCGCTCGTGGCGCTGGCCGTCATCGGGGTGCTGTTGTATCTGGCATTCCGCTATGGCGAACACTTCCTGCGCCTGATCGGCGAAGCGGGAACCGCCGTCTTCCTGCGCCTGACCGCATTCATTCTCCTGTGCCTGGGCGTGCAAATCGTGTGGGACGGCGTCCGCGAATTGATGATGGAGCTGATGTCCATGTCCACCCAGTCCATGCTCCACGCAGTCTTCCGGTCCTGATGCGCGCGACGACACCGGCCGGGGAGCCGGCGGCCACGGGCAGGGCGCCTTCGTTTAGAATAGCCCGATGACGAAAGCAAGCAGATCGAAGACCGCTCCCGCCGCGGCCGAGGAAGACGGCACCCGCGCCACCATCCTGAGCGTGGCGCTCCAGGAGTTTTCCAGGGTGGGCTTGAGCGGCGCCCGCATCGACGCGATCGCGGCCGAAAGCGGCGCCAACAAGGGCATGATCTACTACTATTTCGGCAGCAAGGAAGGCTTGTACGTCGCAGCGCTGGAAGAGAGCTATCGCCGCTTCCGCCAGATCGAGGACCAGGTTCAACTCGACGACAGCCTGCCGGCGGCCGCCGCCCTGGGCAGGCTGGTCGGCGCCAGCTTCGACTTCCATGCCGCGCATCCCGAATTCGTCCGCATGGTGATGGGCGAGAACATCAACCAGGGCGAGTACATCCGCAAGATTCCCGAACTGCGCGCCATCAACCGTTCTGCCATCGCCGTGCTGGAGCACCTGTGCCGGCGCGGCATCGACGAAGGGGCGTTCCGCGCCAACGTCGACCCGGTCGACCTGCACATGACGATCAGCGCGCTGTCGTTCTACAACGTGTCGAATCGCCACACCTTCAGCTTCATCTTCGACCAAGACCTGGGCGCGGCCGACGCGCACGCGGCGCGCCGGGCATCCGTGATCGACACGATCCTGCGTTCGGTGCGCGCCCCCTGAGGGTGCGCCGCAACGCGCAGGATCAGAACGTGATGCGGAGCTGCGTGCCCACGGCCAGCGCATTGCGCGTCGACCGGTAGCCGAATGCGCCCGGATCGACGACGTACTGCACGTCGGCACGCACGCCCAGCCAGGGCAAAGGCTGCAGGCCGTAGCTCAGTTCGACCACGGATTCGCCGGCGGGAAGCGACGTGTCGTCGCCGGGCTCCGGATCGGCGAGGGCCTGCGCGCGCAGGCGCGGATTGACTTGCGCATGCACGAGGCCCAGCGCGAGCGTGTCGGCATCGCGGCCCGCGAAGGTGCCGGTCTTGACCAGGCCGGCCGCATACCAGCGCGTGATCTGCGCCGACGCGCGCGGATTCGCCGTGAACTGGCCGAACAGCGCGACCCCGCGCCCGCTACGGCCTTCGCGCCAGATCGTCTGGTCCGCCAGCACGTACATGCCGTAGCGCCCACCCACCGTGCCGCTTTCGCCCTGGCGCGCCGCGCGCGCCGAATCGTAGTACACGCCCAGCTTGTAATGGCCGGGCAGGGCCGCGCTGTGCGGCGCGCTGCCCGGCGCGTATTCCACTTCCAGCGGCAGCATCTTGCCCGCCGTGCCGGCGGCGAACGGCCGGAACGCGTTCTTCTTGTCGCCCAAGCGCGGGTTGTCCTGGTAGACGCCCGTGCGCACCAGCACTTCCGGCGCCAGCTGGTAGCGCACGGCCGCACCCCAGCGCGCGTTCGGGTAGTTGTACCAGCCGCTGTTGCCCGACAGGGACAGCGGGTGGGCGCAGAACGCGGCATTGACCAGCTGGCAGCCCAGGATCATGCCCCCCAGGTCGTTACCCATCGCGAAGAAGCCGAGCCGCAGGTTGAGCCGGCCGCCGGCCAGGTTCTGCTCGACGCTGGCTTCGCTCAGGCGCGTGTACAGGCCGCCATAGACTTCCTGGACGGGCAGCCGGTTGCCGATGTAGTCGGACGAGATGCCCGTGCCGCGCCGGTCGTTGATCGTGAAGTGCAGGGTGGTGCCCTGCCAGCCGGCGAGGCGGCCCATGTCGAAGTCCGCGCCCAGGCGCAGTTGCTGGGCGTAGGCGCTGCCGCGCTGCTGGCCGCCGCTGACGTTGGCGAAGCTTTCCGAGACATAGTCGCCCCGGAAGGTCACGCCGGCGTCGGCGTAGCGGGTGCGTGCGCCGCCCCAGTCGCCCGTTAGCGTGGGCGAGGGGAGGGGAGCGGCGGCCGCGGCGGGCGCCACCGGCTCGCCGGCCAGGGCGGCCGCTGGGGCCAGCGCCGGCAGGGACAGCGCCGCCAGCAGGGCGCCGGCGGGGCGCCACGCGTGCGGGCGCCGGGTACGGGATGGCGTGGAGGGGGCCATGGCGGTCACGGCCCCGGTGTCGTTGTGGAGTTGCATACGTTCTTGCTCGTTCGGATCAGCGG
Organism: Massilia paldalensis; assembly: GCF_044901715.1. Classification (NCBI taxonomy): domain Bacteria; kingdom Pseudomonadati; phylum Pseudomonadota; class Betaproteobacteria; order Burkholderiales; family Oxalobacteraceae; genus Massilia; species Massilia paldalensis. The sequence goes on along the minus strand of NZ_JBJCIU010000005.1, from coordinate 343,668 downwards.
TTCAGCGCGTAGGCGATGACGTAGTCGCCGCGGTCCGGCGATTGGCGTGCGCCGCCGGCCGAGATCAGCACGTACTGCTTGCCCGTCTTCGGCGACACATAGCTCATCGGCCCGCCCTGGCTGCCCACCGGCAGGCGCGCTTTCCATACTTCCTTGCCGGTCGCGCTGTCGTAGGCGCGCAGGTAATAGTCCTGGGTGCCGGCGATGAAGACGAGGCCGCCCTGCGTCGCCAGCGTGCCGCCCAGCGTCGGCATCCCGACCGGCATCGGCATGCGCATCTTGACGCCGAACGGTCCCGTGTCCTGCACCGTGCCCACCGGGACCTGCCACAGCACTTTCTGCGTCGTCAGGTCGACGGCCGACAGCGTGCCGAACGGCGGCTTCTGGCAGGGGATGCCCAGCGGCGACATGAAGCGGTTCTTGTTGACGGCGTACGGCGTGCCTTTCAGCGGGACCGCGCCCATGCCCGTATTCACGGCCTCGCCGCCGTTGCTGGCCGGCGCCGCGTCGGTCTTCTGGGGGATCATCTGCACCCACAGGCCCAGGCGCATGTCGTTGACGAAGGCGACGTGGTGGTTCGGGTCGAACGACAGGCCGCCCCAGTTCATGCCGCCCAGCGAGCCGGGGAAGCTGAGCGACACGTCCGTGTCCGGCACCGTGAACAGGCCGTCGTAGCGCATCGACTTAAAGCTGATGCGGCACATCAGCTGGTCGAACGGCGTGGCGCCCCACATGTCCGATTCCGTCAGCGTGTCGGCACCGATCTGCGGCATGCCCACGGAGAACGGCTGGGTCTTCGAATACTGCTCGCGCGCGATCTTGCCCGTCTTGACGGCGCGTTCCTCGACGCGGGTGAGCGGCTGGCCCGTCCGGCGGTCGAGCACGAACAGCTGGCCGGACTTGGTGCCGAACATGACGGCGGGGGTGGTCGTGCCGTCCTTGGCGGGGAAGTCGATCAGGCTCGGCTGCATCGGCACGTCGAAGTCCCACAAGTCGTTGTGGACCGTCTGGTACACCCATTTTTCCTTGCCCGTGCTCGCGTCGAGCGCCAGCACGGAGGTGGCGTAGCGGTGGTCGAGGGGCGTGCGGTTGCCGCCCCACAGGTCGACCGAGGAACTGCCCATCGGGATGAACACGGTGTTCATCGCCGCATCGTAGGTCATCGAAGCCCAGGAATTCGGCGTGCTGCGGGCATAGGTCTGGCCCGGCTGCAGGCGCGCGTTGGGGTTGTCGCGGCCCGGGTCGAACGCCCAGCGCATCTCGCCCGTGACGACGTCGAAGCCGCGCAGGACGCCGCCCGGCATGTCGGTCTGGACGTTGTCCGCCACGCGGCCGCCCACGACGACGGTGGTGCCGGCCACGGTGGGCGCGGACGTCAGCTGGTAGGTCGGGTCGGCGGCCGCGCCCAGGCCGGCCTTCAGGTCGACGAAGCCGCCCTGGCCGAAGCCTTCGCACAGGGCGCCCGTGTCGGCATCGATGGCGACCAGGCGCGCGTCGATGGTGTTCATCAGCAGGCGCCGCTGGCAATTGGCGCCGGCCGGGATCGCGGCCGGCTTGACGGGCGAGGCGCCCGGGGCCGTGGGTTGCGCGATCGGCAGCGCCGCATCGAAGTAGGCGAGGCCGCGGCAGCGGTTCCAGACCTCGGCGCGCGCGTTGATGTCGCGCTCCCAGATCTTCTTGCCGCTGTCGGCGTCGACGGAGATCACGTTGTTATGCGGCGTGCACAGATAGATGCGGTCGCCGATCTGCAGCGGCGTTTCCTGGTCTTCCGCGCCATTGCCCGTGGGGCTGATCGGGGTGTCGCCCGTATGGAGGGTCCACGCGACCTTCAGGTCCTTGACGTTGTCGCGCGTGATCTGGTCGAGCGCGGCGAAGCGGGTGCCGGCCGGCGTGTTGCCGTAGCTGCTCCAGTCCTTCTGTTCCTTGCCCCGGGCGACCGGCACCAGCGCCGACGGCGTGCCCCGGAACGGGACGGTCGGATGCGGCTGGAACATCTGGACGAAGGTGGCGCCCATGCCGACGGCCAGTGCGGCGGCCAGCACGTAGGCCCCCTTCGAGGCCGGCGTTCCGGCAGCCTTGCGCAGCGCGGGCCAGGCCAGGAGCGCCAGCACCATCAGGCCCGCCGGCAGCATCAGGCGCGACACGAGCGGCCAGAAATCGAGGCCGACGTCCGCCAGCGCCCACAGCACGGTGCCGGCGAAGGCGGCGCCGTACACGATGACGGCGGACGCCTTGCGGCGCATGAACTGGATGGCGGCTGCCACGATGACGGCGCCCGCGATCAGGAAGTAGGGGCTTCCGTGCAATACGACCAGCCTGGCGCCGGCGACGAAGAAGAACAGCCCCGTGGCAAGCAATACGAGTCCGAGCAATAGGCACCCTGCCTTCAGCGCGGCCGAAGGGTGGGTTTCAGTGTTAGTCATTTGAAGATCTCTCCGAGAACGAGTCCTGCATCGAAGCGGTGGAGGGCACGGCCGGGCATTCGTCGGCCGTGCGTCAGGAGGCAACGGTTGTCAGTCGCGCCAACGGAGGACGCCCCGTTCTGTGCCGTCCTACAGGCAGCACCGCATTTCTTGGGTCAGTTGTACAAAAAACTGTCGCGGACGGTATTATAACTAACTAGTTGGTTAATTGCTTGGGCATGTGCATCGGCCGGCCGGATACGGCACTCGCCTCGCCGTCGGACCGTCCACCCGTCTGCGCGGCTCCCCCACCATCGCATGCGGATTCAACGGCGCGACATGGCTTGCTCCGGACGCATACACTGACAAATATGTAATCCGGGTGAGCGCAACTTGTCAGCTTGCCCATGGCATCATCCGCTGTTGGTCGGGCCGCGCATCGCCGCCCGCATTGTTCATATCGCCGGCCTCGCATCACGAGACGGCGCTACGTCTCCGATCCTGGCTACCCGCCCACGGATCGCCTCCAGCCGTCCTCCCGCCGATCCGCGGTACCGTCTGACAGTCCTTCGGGGCCGACGACGCAGTACTCGGCAACGCAACGTGAGAATTCGATAGATTTCTCTCTGGAATGTATTTACAATCGTGTGACAACGTTAAATCACGATGCTGTGGCGCCGTCACAGTCGATGCGCCTGCAGAAAGCAAACAGAGAATGATGTCAAAAACCGGTAGCGAGATCGATGTGGCGTCCGCTACGAGTGACGCGGAACTGCCCGACACGTGCACGACCAAGGAGGCCGCAGCGGCCCTCGGCGTATCGCACCGGACGGTCCAGCTCTGGGTCGAGGCGGGAAAACTGAAGGCATGGAAAACGGCGGGCGGCCATCGCCGCATCGCGCGCGCGTCCCTGCAAGCCATGCTCGTGGAACGGCATGGCGGCGAGCCGCAAGCTGCCGCGCCAGCCACGCCAGCCACGCCAGCAACGGCAGCCGCGCGGGCGCCGTTGCGCATATCGGCGGCCTCGCATCGGCCGCGGGTGGTGGTTGCCGAAGGAGACAGGACGCTGCTCGACCTGTGCACGCTCCAGATCAGGCTGTGCAGTGCCAGGGCGGACGTGGTCGCGACGTCGAACGGGATCGAAGCCTTGCTGCGGATGGGCGAGCGGGTCCCCGACCTGCTGATCTCTTCCTTGAACCTGCCGGGCCTGGACAGTTCCCGGATGATCCGGACGCTGCGCGAGACGTCGCCGTATTCGGGGATGCGGATCGTCGTGCTCAGCGAGCTCGACCAGCACACGGTGGCGTCGATGGGACTGCCGGACGACATCCCCGTATTGCAGAAGCCGATCGCCTTGCCGCAGCTGGAACGTGTCGTGAAGATGATGTTGTCTTGACGTTGGCGTCGTCATATAGCAACAAAAACTCACGAAAAATCACATTCTCGTTGGTAATATTTCTCTAGGTAAATATAATTTGTCTTGTGGTCAGCATTCGCCTGCCACCACGCTTGCCGCGCTCCGCACCCCCGATCGCTTTCGTCTTCGCCCCGTAACTCCTGCCCCCTTGGGTGGCAGCGGTTCGTCATGTCCTACGCTGAATCATGCCCGAGAACTTCACGCTTTCGCCGCTCGTCCTGGCGGTGCTCGCCTTGGCTGCCACGTGCGCCAGCGCGGGCGAAGACGATACGCGCCCCGCTGCGCTGGCCGACCTGCCGCTCGAACAGCTGATGCAGGTGCAGACCGTCACGTCGGCGTCGCGCTTCGAGCAATCGCTGCGCGACGCGCCGTCGGCCGTCTCCGTGCTGACGGCGCAGGACATCCGCGAGTACGGCTGGCGCACGCTGGCGGACGCGCTCGCGTCGCTGCCCGGCCTGTACGTGTCGAGCGACCGCAACTATACCTATCTCGGCGCGCGCGGTTTCCTGCGCCCGGGCGACTACGATAGCCGTTTCCTTCTGCTGATCGACGGCGTGCGCGCCAACGACAACGTGTATGACCAGGCCGCGCTCGGCAACGATGCGATGCTCGACATCGACCTGGTCGAGCGCATCGAGTACGTGCCGGGGCCCGGCGCGGCCGTGTACGGCTCGAACGCGCTGTTCGGCGTGATCAACGTGATCACCAAGTCGGGCAGCGCGCTGGCCGGCGTGCAGGCCGCGCAGTCGTTCGGCAGCCAGGGCGAGCGCCGTTCGCGCGTCAGCTACGGCTGGCATGCCCAGGACGGCAGCGACGCCGTGCTGTCGGCCAGCAGCTACCGGCGCCGCGGCGGCGACCTGTATTTTCCGGAGTTCGACGGCGACGGCGGCAACGGCATCGCGCATGGCCTGGACTGGGAACGCGCGACCAACCTGTACGCCAAGCTGCATCGCGGCGGCCTGACCTTCGGCGCCGGCTACGTCGACCGCAGCAAGGGCGTGGCCACGGCGTCCTTCGGCGCCGTGTTCGACGCGCCCGACGCCACCCGCGACAGCAGGGCGTTCGCCAACCTCGACTACCAGAAGGCGCTCGCGCCCGCGCTGGACGTGGCGGCCAGCCTGTACTGGGGGCGTTCCGACTACCTGGCCCACGGCCTGTACCCGGGCGAAACGGGCGCCCCGCACATCAACGTCGACGGCGATCATGGCAGCTGGTACGGCATGCATGCCCATGCCGCGTATGCCGGCCTGGCCGGCCACCGCATCGTCGTGGGCGTCGAGTGGAACCGCAACCGCCGGCGCGACCAGTTCAACTACGACATCGACCCGTATGCCAGCCTGCTGGACGACCGCCGTGGCGGCACGCGCAGGAGCGTCTTCGTCGAGGACGAATGGCGGCTGGACGGCGCGACCATCGTCAACGCCGGCCTGCGCCACGACCGCGACAGCGAGGCGGGCAACCGCACCAGCCCCCGCATCGCGCTGATCCGCACCGTGACGGCGAAGGATACGGTCAAGCTCATCTACGGCACGGCGTTCCGCGCGCCGAATGCCTACGAGCGCTACTACGCGATCCCGGTGCCGGGCGGGCAGGCGCCCAACCCGGGCCTGCTGTCGGAAGACATCCATACGCGCGAGCTGGTCTGGGAGCACAACCCGCACGCCCATGCCAAGCTGTCGGCGGTGCTGTTCAGCTACCGGATGCACGACCTGATCACGCAGCTGGAGGATCCGGAGACGGGCCTGCTGCAATTCACCAACACCGAACGCGCCCGTGCGCATGGCGTCGAACTGGCGGGCGAGAACACCGATGCCCGCGGCGTGCGCACACGAGTGAGCTACAGCTGGCAGCGCACGGCGGACACCCTGGGGCGCGGCCTCGTGAATTCGCCGCGCCAGCTGCTCAAGGCCGGCGCCAGCGTCCCCTTGGCGCTGCTGAACGCGCGCCTGGCCGGCGAATGGCAGTGCGCGACGCAGCGCCTGACCGAGCATGCGCGCGTGGGCGGCTACTGCATCGCCAACCTCGTGCTGAGTTCGACCGGCAGCCGCGCGCACGGATGGAACTGGTCGCTCGCGGTCTACAACGCCGCCGGCCACCACCATGCCGATCCGGCGGGACCGGCCTTCGTGCAGGAAGCCATCGCGCGCGACGGGCGTTCCGTCGTCGGCAAGCTGGAATACGGGTTCTGAGGTGGCGGCCGTGATTGTTTCCGCGACCGCCGCGCTGCTGGCGCTGGGCATGGCGTGCGCCACGCCGGCCGCGCTGGCCCAGAGCCAGGACGAGCAGCTCAAGGCCGCCTATATCGCGAACATCGCGCTGTTCACGATCTGGCCGCTGCCTGCCGCGCCGAGCGGGGCGCTCGCCGTGTGCGCCAGCCCGGCGCACGGCCTGTGGGACAGCCTGCGCCAGCTGGACGGGCGCAGCGTCAACGGGCGCCGCTGGGCCACCGTCGACGCGAAGGGCGCGAAGGCATGCGACATCGCCGTCATGTCCGGCGCACAGGCGCCGCGCAATCCGCCGGCGGACCCCGGCGCCACCCTGTTCGTGGTGGACGGCGCCGTTCCCGGCGGCTATGCGGGCGCGGTCGCCCTCGTCGAGGAATCCCAGCACGTCCGCTTCGACGTCGACACCCACGAGGCGGCGCGTGCCGGCATCCGCTTCAGCTCGCGCCTGCTGCGGCTCGCGCGCAACGTCCGATGAGCGCCGCATCCATACCCTCGCGCAACCCGGGACGGCGGCGCGGCGACCGCTCGACGATCCGGGCCACGGCCAGCACCGGCCAGGTGGTGGCCGTCGTCGTCGCCATGCTCGTCGCGGGCATCGTCGTCCTCGTCTACCAGTACGTGCTGCTGCGCCAGGCCCAGCTCGACGAGGCGCGCGTGCAGGCCGGCATCATCGCCGACAACGTGACGGCGCCGCTGATGTTCGGCGACCGCGACGCCGCGGCCGAGATGCTGCGGCCGCTGCGCTACGCAAGCGACCTGGTCTCGGCCACGGTCGACGACGCGGAAGGCCGCCGCTTCGTCGGCTTCGCGCCGCAGCGCAGCCGGGAGCCCGGCGCGCTGGCGGCCCTGCTGCCCGGCACGGCCGATGCCGTGCGCGTGAGCGCGCCCGTCGAGTACCGCGGGCGGCGCATCGGCAAGGTGGACCTCGTGGTCAGTACCGCCGGCGTGCGCGCCGCCATGCTGCACTACATGGCCTTCCTGGCGCTGACCGTCGCCGGCGCCGTCGCGCTCGTCATCCCGATCCTGCGCCGCACCCGCACGCGCGTGGCCCAGGCCGAGCGCGAACTGGACGCGCTGGCCCATACGGACACGGTCACCGGCCTGGCGAACCGCCGTGCCACCTACCTGCGCCTGGAGCAGGAAATGGCGCTGCCGCACGGCGTGTTCGCGCTGCTGCTGATCGACCTCGACAACTTCAAGACGGTGAACGACACGGCCGGCCACGCCGCCGGCGACGAGCTGCTGCGCAGCGTGGCGAAGTCCATCGGCGACGTGGTCGGCGACGCCGGCCTGGTGGGCCGCATCGGCGGCGACGAGTTCGCCGTCATCGTGACGCCGGTCGCCCAGCGCCAGGCCGCGCTCGACGTGGCGCACGGCATCGTGCGCGCGCTGTCCGTGCCCATCGTGCTCGAGCACGGCGAGGTGCTCGCCACCGCCAGCATCGGCATGTGCATGTATCCGGACGACGCGGCGAGCGCGACGGAGCTGGTCAGCAGCGCGGACACGGCGCTCTACCGCGCCAAGCACGGCGGACGCAACCAGGTCGTCGACTTCCGCCCGGAGATGACGCTGGCGGCCCAGCGGCGCGCCTGCATCGAGCGCGAACTGCGCAAGGCGATCGCCTCCGGCGCGCTGGACGTGCACTACCAGCCGCAGTTCGAGAGCGGCGGCCGGCGCATCGTCGGCGTCGAGGCGCTGGTGCGCTGGCACCACCCCGAGCTCGGCGCCGTCCCGCCGGCGGAGTTCATCCCCGTCGCCGAGGAGACCGGCATGATCGTCGCACTGGGCAACTGGGTGTTGCGGCGCGCCTGCCGCGACGCGGCCGGATGGCGCCGCGCCGGCCTGCCCGCGCCGAGCGTGGCCGTCAACGTGTCGGCCCGGCAGATGCGCGAGCCGGCGTTCGTCGCCGACGTGCTGCAGGCGCTGGCCGACAGCGGCCTGCCGGCGGCGCAGCTCGAACTGGAACTGACCGAAAGCATGCTGATGGAGCGGGTGGAAACGGCCATCGCCTTCATGCAGCAGATGCGGGCCGCCGGCATCCGCCTCTCGATCGACGATTTCGGCACCGGCTACTCGTCGCTGGCCTACCTGCAGGCGTTCCCGATCAACCAGCTCAAGATCGACCGCAGCTTCGTGCGCCTGCTGCCGCACGGCGGCGAGGCGACCGCCCGCGCCATCATCGCGCTGGCGCGGGGCTTCGGCCTGACGGTGCTGGCCGAGGGCGTCGAGGACCGCGCCCAGCTCGACTGGCTGCACGGCGCCGGCTGCGAGTACGTGCAGGGCTTCCTGCTCGGGCGCCCGATGCCGGCCGGCGCGTTGGCCAGCCTGCTGGCCGCGCAGATGGACGGCCCGCAAGCGGCGCCGGCCTGCGCCGGAGCCGAAGACCGCTGACCACCGGGCACTCCCGGGCGGCGTGGCGGCGGACACCGTGCCGCCGCCGGCTGTCGCGCAAATGTCACGGCGGCGGTCAAGATGTGTCACATTTCTCCTGGATCATGTATATTTTCCGCCTGGTAATTCTTGGGCTGAGAACGTCAGCGCTACTTGATCAACTATCACTTCGCATACCATGAGACTGTCCGACCTTCGCATCCGCGTCCGCCTGTACCTGGCCTTCGGTGCCGTCGTCGCCTTGCTCGTCCTGCTGGTCAGCCTGGCATACGCCAATTTCTCCAGGCTCGGCCGCGCCAGCGACATGAATGTCCATACCTACCAGGTGCTCGCCGCCGTCGACGATGCGCTGATGAGCCTGGTGAACATCGAAACGGGCGAGCGCGGTTTCGCGCTGACCGGCAAGGAGGCCTCGCTCGAACCGTACAACAGCGGCAAGACGGCGTTCGCCGCCCACCTCGAGGCGGCGCGGCGCCTGACCGCGGACAATCCGCGCCAGCAGCAACGCCTGCAGCAACTGGCCGACGCCCAGCGCGCCTGGCTCGACAGCGCCATCGACCCGACCATCGCCCTGCGCCGCGCGACCGCGGATGCGGAGATGGCGCCGGTGGTGGCCGCCGAGCAGGCGGGCAAGGGCAAGTCGGGCATGGATGCGATGCGCAAGCTGGTCGCCGACATCAAGGCCGAGGAATCGGCGCTGATGGACGAACGTACCGCGGCCGTGGCCTCGCTGGGCAGGACCATGACGTGGACGCTCGTCGGCGGCGGCATCGTCGCCGCGCTGCTGGCGTCCATGCTGGCGCTCTGGCTCGCCCGTAACATCACGGGACCGCTGGCGTATGCCGTGCGCGTCGCCCAGCGCGTGGCGCGGGGCGACCTGACCATGCAGGTCGAGCTGCGCTCGAAGGACGAGACGGGCCAATTGCTGGGCGCATTGAAGGACATGAATGCCGCGCTGCTGGACATCGTGACCCGTGTGCGTGCGGGCACCGAGACGATCGCGACCGCATCGGGCGAGATCAATTCGGGCAACCAGGACCTCTCGTCGCGCACGGAACAGCAGGCCAGCTCGCTCGAAGAGACGGCATCCTCGATGGAGGAGCTGACGTCGACGGTCAAGCAGAACGCCGACAACGCGCGCCAGGCCAGCGATCTCGCCGCCGGCGCCTCCGGCACCGCCGAGCGGGGCGGCGCCGTGGTCGCCCAGGTCGTGGAGACGATGGGCGCAATCAACGCATCGTCGCAGAAGATCGCCGACATCATCGGCGTCATCGACGGCATCGCGTTCCAGACCAATATCCTGGCGCTGAATGCGGCCGTGGAAGCCGCCCGCGCCGGTGAGCAGGGCCGCGGCTTCGCCGTCGTCGCCGGCGAAGTGCGCTCGCTGGCGCAGCGCTCGGCCGCCGCGGCCAAGGAGATCAAGGAACTCATCGGCGATTCGGTGGAACAGGTCGAGGCGGGCGCGCGGCTCGTCGACCAGGCCGGCAGCACGATGCAGGAAGTGGTCGGCAGCGTGCGGCGCGTGACGGACCTGATCAGCGACATCGCCGCGGCCAGCGACGAACAGCGTACCGGCATCGAGCAGGTCAACCAGGCGATCGCGCAAATGGACCAGGTGACGCAGCAGAACGCGGCGCTGGTCGAGGAGGCGGCCGCCGCGGCCGACGCGATGCAGGAACAGGCCCGCGAACTCGCGGGGCTGGTCGGCACCTTCCAGACCGGCCAGGAAAGCGCGCCACCGGCCGTCCATCCCGCGTCCGCAACGGCGGTCGCGCGCAAGCCGGTGGCGGTCGCCGCCGTGCGGACGCCACGGCGCGTCGCCGCCGTCCGTCCCGGCCAGGCATCGGCCCGGCGCGAGCCGGTCGCGGCCGGCGACGGATGGGAGACCTTCTGACGGGCAGCCTGCCCGGATAAGCGACGGCCGGCAGGCCGCGCCGTCAGGCGGACTGTCCGGCCGCCGCGGGCCGGGGCGCCCCGTCCACGAACGGCCGGCTGTCCACCGGCACGTCGATGAGGAAGGTGGTGCCGGTGTCCGGCCCGCTGTCCACCGACACGCTGCCGCCATGGCTGTCGGCCACGGCCTTCACGAAGGGCAGGCCGACGCCCCAGCCGTCGCCGGCCGCCACGCCGCCTTCGCGGTGCAGGTAGTCGAAGATGCGGTCGTGGCGGTCTTCCGGGATCGGATTGCCGTCGTTGTGCACGCTCAGCATGAGCCTGCCCCGGGTGGCGTGGGCGGCGATCCTGATCGTGCCGCCGTTGCCGTACTTGATCGCATTGTTGACCAGGTTCTCGACGGACCGGCGCAGCGCGTCGCGGCACCAGAACCCGACGACCGAATCGCTGTCCGCCTCGAAGCGGATGTGCCGTCCGGCGCCCTGGCCATACTGTTCGCACAGCTCGCCGACGAGGTCGCGCACGTCGAAGCGCGTCAGCCTGAGCGGCATCTTCGCGGCGCCCTGGAAGGTGAGGGCGTCGAGCAGGTCGCTCATCATGGTCTTGAGCCGCGCGGAATTCTCTTCGATCCTGGAGGCCGTCCTGCGTGCCACGTCCAGGTCCGGCGCGAGCGAAATCACCTGGGCGCCGTAGTCGATGACGGCCAGCGGGGTGCGCATGTCGTGTGACAGCGCCGCCGCCACCTTGCGCCGCAGGTCGTCGTGGATGCGCGTGAACGTGCGGATTGCTTCGCGCGTCGCGGCGTTGATGGAGCGGTCGATGATGGTCCAATGCGCTTCGTCCAGCGCGATGCGTCCCTTCGTCTCGGTGGCGATCGCCTCGCGCAGGATCTGGTACTCGTGGATCACCTGGTCCGGGCCGAACGGCGTCATGCGCGCGCGCTCGTCGCCATGCGCGGACGGGGACGTCGTTCCGCTGGCGCCGTGGCGGCGCGGGTGGTCCGGGCTCAGGGCTTCCGCGATATTGTCGAGGAAGGCCGGCAGCGTGTTGGTCAGCACGGGGGCCAGCAAATCGCCGGCGCCTTCCACGCGCGCGCGCACCTCGCGCTCCCAGCGGTCCATGACCGCGTCGCGGAGCGCAATGAACTGCAGTGCGACGGGGGAAAGCCCGCGCCCGTCGGGATGTTGGTCTGTTGCCAGGATCATGCCACACTCGAAAAAGGGGACGGCCGGCGTTGCGGCCCTCGACTCGCGCCATTCGCCCCGCGCGGCGCACATGTTCGCCGCGATGCGGGCGAACGGACGAGCAAAATTATATCGCTACTGTGTTCGCATCGAACGCCGCGCGGCGGCCGCGAACGGGATCTTGAACAACGCTGTGGCGCCGCTGCCACGGCGCCGGCCGGCCGCCGTCCATCAGCCGATGCGCCACGCCTTGAGCGTCGACAGCACGGTCAGCAGTTCGGCCGGTTCCACCGGCTTGGCAACGTGCATCTGGAAGCCGCTCGTCAGGGCCCGCATGCGGTCCTGCACGCGCGCATAGGCCGTCAGGGCCACCGCCGGGGTGGGCGCAAGGCCCAGCCTTGCCTCGCGCTGGCGGATCTCGGCGATGAACGCATAGCCGTCCATGCCCGGCATGCCGATGTCGCTGACGATCATGTCGGGCCGGATGCCGTCCCACAGCAGCAGCGCATCCTCGGCGTTGCCGGCCGTCTCGACCACCGCATGGGCGCTGCCCAGCACGGAACTCAGCATGCCGCGCGCATCCTCGTCGTCCTCGACCAGCAGCACGACGAGGCCCGACAGGCCGAACTGCTCGGTGTCCTGCGGCAGCGAGTAGTGGCCGGCCGCCTCGCGCTGCGGCGGCAGGGTGGCGCCATAGGCAAGCGGGGCGACGGGCAGGTTCACGGTGAACGAGGCGCCCTTGCCGATGCCGTCGCTGTGGGCGCTGACGGTACCCCCGTGCAGTTCCACGAGCTTCTTCACGATGGCCAGCCCGAGTCCCAGGCCGCCGTGCTTGCGGCTCGACGAGGAGTCGACCTGCGTGAAGCTGTCGAACACGCGCGGCAGGTAGTCCGGCGGGATGCCGGCGCCGTTGTCGGTGACGACGATCTGCACGTTCGAGTGGTGGCGCTGCAGCGCAAGGTGCACGCGGCCTCCCTTGGGCGTGAACTTGACGGCGTTGGCCACCAGGTTCCAGACGATCTGCTGCAGCCGTTCGGGGTCGCCCGAGATCGGCCCGGCCCGCGGATCGACCACGACCTGCAGGTCGACCGACTTGGCCAGCGCCGCCGGCCGCATCGCTTCGACCGCGCCCTCCACGGCGACGTGGGGCGAGAACAGCTGCACGTTCAGCCGCAACTTGCCGCTGACGATGCGCGAGATGTCGAGCAGGTCCTCGACGATCTGGGCCTGGGCCCGGGCGTTGCGCTCGATGGTGGCGACGGCACGTTCGACCATCGGCGGCTTAAGCTTCCCGGACGTCAGCATCTGGGCCCAGCCGAGGATCGACGTCAGCGGCGTGCGCAGTTCGTGCGAGACGGTCGCCAGGAACTGGTCCTTCGCCTCGTTGGCCTGCGCGGCTTCCTCGTACAGGCGCTGCTTTTCCACCGCGTCCTGTTCGGCGCGGCGCTGCGCGTACAGCGCCTCGCGGTACAGCGTCGCCTTGTTCATGCCGATCGCCGCCTGCGCCGCCAGGGTTTCCACCAGCGTTTCGTGCTCCTCCCGGAACACGCCCGGCTTCTCGTGGCCGAAGAACAGCCCGCCGATCACCTCGCCGTTGCCCAGCCTGACCGGCACCGCCAGGTAGGAACAGACGGGCAGGTGGCCGGACGGCATGCCATGGTAGGGCGCCGAATGGCCGTAGCGCGGATCGCGGCGGATGTCGTCGCTGCGGATCGTACCGGCGCCGTCGAACGTGGGACCGAACAGGCGCGTGTTGCGGGGCAGGGGGAACTGCGAGAAGGCTTCCTTGGGCACGCCGGCGATCGTGTACAGCGTGTACGATTCGCCCGCTTCGTTGCGCACGTTGTAGAAGAACGCGCCGAACTGCGCCCCCGTCAGGCGGGTGGCCGTATCGGTGACGCCCTGGACGATCTTCTCGTGGTCGAGTTCCTGCAGGATCAGGAGGCCGATCTCGTGCATGGCCTCGCGGATGCTGTCCTGTTCGCGCTGCGGCCTGGCGTCCATCACTTCGATGACGGTGCCGACCACCCGGTCGTTGCGGCGGATCGGGCTGGCGGTGAACGTGACGGGATACAGCGTGCCGTCCTTGTGGACGAACACCTCTTCGCCGCGCTCCTGCATATTGGCCGGCGCGGCCCGGTCGATCGGGCATTCCTCCAGCGGGTAGTGGCTGCCGTCGGGGCGCGTATGGTGCACGAAGTCGTGCAGCGGCGCCCCCTGCACCTGGGCCAGCGTGTAGCCCGTCAGCCGCTCCGCCGCCGGGTTCATGTAGACGCAATGCTGGCGGTCGTCCATGATGAACAGGGGCGCCGTCGCGTTAGTGCAGAGATCTTGCAGATCCAACAATCTTTCCTGGGACAAGGTACACCACGCAAATGACGAAAGTGCCGGATTTTACCTGTTCCCGACCTCGTCCGCACACGGCCGTGTGCAACCGTGGCGGCGGCGAAACGTAGCGCCCATGCGGCCTGCAGGGCGCAGGCCGGCATTTCCGGACCACGCATGGATCCCCGTCAGGCCGGGGCCTGCCGGAACACGAACTGCAGGATCGCGTCGATCCGGCGTTCCGTCTGTTCCGGCGTGATCTGTGCATCGAGGCCCAGCGCCAGGTTGCGCTGGCGTTCGGCCGCCGCCATGATCAATGCCAGGTCGGCCAGCAGCGCCGGATCGCCGGCGGCGACGTAGCGCTTGTCCTGCATGCGCCCGATCCAGGCGGCCAGGTGCTGCTTGCCCTGTTCCTCGCGTGCGCGGTAGTAGGCGGCGCCGATGGCCGGATAGCGGCTGCGCTCGCGGATCGCCATGACATAGATGCCGACGGCCTGCGGGCCGCTGGCGAACGCCACCCACTCCCTCAGGAAACACGCCAGTACATCCCGCGCATCCGCGACATTCGCGACCGGCGTCTCGAGGCGCGTCGTGGCCACCTGGATGCCGCGCCGGATGAGATGGGTGATCAATTCCTCCTTGCTCGCGACGACCGTGTACACGGTCCGTTTCGAGATCCTGGCGCGCTGCGCCAGTTCGCTCACGCTGAAGTCGGCGTCGGCCGCCTGTTCCTGGAGGATGTCATTGGCGGCCTGGATCAGGCGGTCGAGTAGTTCTTTCGGGCAATTAGTGACCGGTCGCCCGGCCTTGGGTTGTTCCGTCATGTCGATGCTCAGCCTTTCGAGGCGTATTTATTGTTAAAATTGATTTGGAAACCGTGCGGTTTACAAATCCGTCTCCCGTGGATATCATAAATGTCAACTAATTCATGAAGGATCCATGTGTCGAACTCTACTAGCTCAAGGCGACTGTTGACAGTCACTGGAGCGATTTTCATCCTTCTCGGCCTCGTATTGACGGGCGGAGGAGCCTACCTCGCGAGCCTCGGCGGCTCGCTCTACTACCTCGTGGCCGGCATCGGCCTCATCGCCACTGGCGTGCTGGTGTTCAGGGGGCGCCGCGCGGCGCTCGCCCTGCTTTCCGCGATCCTCGTCCTGACCGTCGTCTGGTCCGTGATCGAAGTTAAATTTGATTGGTGGCAACTGTTGCCGCGCCTCGACATCTGGTTCGCCGCCGCCGTCTGGCTGCTGCTGCCCTTCGTCGACCGCCGCCTGGGCAAGGAAGAGGGCGGCGCCGACATGGGCCGCAAGGCGCTGTTCGGCGCGGTGGCCGTGACGGCCCTCGTCGGCGTGGTCGCGCTGTTCCAGGACTACCACGACATGCATGGCGACGTGCCGGAAGCGAACATGGCCGCGACGGGCGAACCCGACGCCGCCGGCGTCGCCCCCAACGACTGGGCCGCCTACGGCCGTTCCGGCCATGGCGACCGCTATGCGCCGGCCGCGCAGATCACCCCGGCCAACGTGGGGCAGCTGAAACAGGCGTGGAGCTTCCACACGGGCGACTTCAAGGGCGCCGGTGACCCGACCGAAATCGCCAACGAAGTCACGCCGATCAAGGTGAACGGCATGCTCTACATGTGCACGCCGCACAATGTCGTCATTGCGCTGGACCCCGATACGGGCAAGGAAATCTGGCGCCACGATCCGAAGATCAACCGCGACGCCAAGCGCTACCAGCACATGATCTGCCGCGGCGTGTCCTACTGGGACGCGAATGCGCCGTCGCTGGCGGCCGAGTCGAACGCCAAGCCGGGCACGGTGTCGGCCGACGCATCCGCCATGGAATGCCCGCGCCGCATCTTCGCACCGACCATGGACGGCACCCTCATCGCCGTCAACGCCGATACGGGCGCCACGTGCAAGTCGTTCGGCGAGAACGGCGTCGTCGACCTGTACAAGGGCCACCCCGTCAAGAAGCGCGGCATGCTGATGCCGACCTCGCCGCCGACCGTGTCGCAACACATGCTGGTGATGGCGGCCAGCGTCACTGACAACGATTCGACGGACGAACCGTCCGGCGTGATCCGCGGCTACGACCCCGTCACGGGCAAGCTGGTGTGGAACTGGGATCCGGCCCGTCCGGACGAGACCAATCCGCTCACGGAAGGCCAGACCTATGTGCGCAACTCGCCCAATTCCTGGGGCGTGTCGAGCGTCGACGAAAAGCTGGGCATGGTCTATATCCCGATGGGCAACGAGACGCCCGACACCTGGGGCGGCAAGCGCAACAAGAACGGCGAACGCTTCAACAGCGCCATCGTGGCGCTCGACGTGGCGACGGGCAAGCTGCGCTGGGTCTACCAGACCGTGCACCACGACATCTGGGACATGGACATCGGCGGCCAGCCGACCCTGGTCGACATCGATACGCCGCGCGGCAAGGTGCCGTCCGTCGTCGCCACCACCAAGACCGGCAACATCTTCGTGATCGACCGCCGCGACGGCTCGCTGGTGGTGCCGGCGCCGGAAAAACCCGTGCCGACCGACCACGTCGCCGCCGGCGACAAGCTGTCGCCGACCCAGCCGTTCTCGGCCCTGAGCTTCCTGCCGGATCGTCCCATCCAGGAGACCGACATGTGGGGCACCACGCCGTTCGACCAGATGGCGTGCCGCATCATCTTCAAGAACCACCGCTACCAGGGGCCGTTCACGCCGCAAACGGTGGGCGAAGAGGGCAAGGGCGCCATCATTTCCCCGGGCCCGCTCGGCATCTTCGAATGGGGCGGCGCCACCGTCGACCCGGTCCGCCAGCTGCTGATCGTCAACCCGGACTACATGGGCTTCCTGGAACGCCTGGTGCCGCGCGCCAAGGCCGACGCCGCCGGCGGCTCCGGCACCGAAATGGGCCTGCAGCCGCAGACGGGCATCCCGTTCGCGGTCGAGATCAGCCCCTTCCTGTCGCCGCTGGGCTTCCCCTGCCAGGCGCCGCCCTGGGGCTACGTGGCGGCGGTCGACCTCAAGACCATGAAGAAGGTCTGGATGCACAAGAACGGCACCACGCGCGACAGCGCGCCGGTTCCGATCGCGCTGCCGCTGGGCGTGCCCAGCCTGGCGGGCATGATGACCACCGGCGGCGGCGTGGCCTTCCTCAGCGGTACGCTGGACTACTACCTGCGCGGCTACGACGTCCGCAACGGCAAGGAGATCTGGAAGGCCCGCCTGCCGGCCGGTGGCCAGGCCACCCCGATGAGCTATGTGTCCGACAAGACCGGCAAGCAATACGTCGTGGTCATGGCGGGCGGCCACGGCTCGCTCGGCACCAGGATGGGCGACGAAATGGTGGCCTTCGCGCTGCCGGACGGCGCCGCACCTGCCGCCAGGACGGCCAGGTCGCACCAGGCGCAGTAAGCGCGGCAGGCGTCCGGCGCGACGGACCGGCTCCGCGCGCAGTGCCGGGCAGGCCGCACGGGCCTGCCCGGCAACCGGATGCCCCCGAGCCGATCGAATAACCCAGGATCATCGCGGCCGCGCCGCTGCGCGCGGGCCGCTGAATCATCGACAGAAAAAATTATGAATATCATTCCAAGCAAGACCGTGATCGCCGCGGCGATCGCTAGCGCCGCCTTCGGCATGCTGGCCACGCAGGCCGCCTCCGCCACCGACCTGGACACCAGCCCCTACCTGTTGGGCGACTGGAACGGCCAGCGCACCCGGCTGGCCGAACAGGGCGTCAAGTTCGACCTTGGCTACGTGTCCGAAATCGCCAGCAATACCACGGGCGGCGCCGACCACAAGACGCGCAACAGCGACCAGTGGCGGCTGGGAACGACGCTCGACCTGGACAAGTTGCTGGGCTGGACCGGCGGCACCTTCTACGTCGACATCACCGACCGCAACGGCCATAGCCTGGACGCCGACGCGGGCCTGGGAACGTTCCAGCAGACGCAGGAAGTCTTCGGCCGCGGCCAGACCTGGCGCCTGACCAATTTCTACCTGCAGCAATCGCTGCTGGACGACCGGCTGCGGCTGAAGTTCGGCCGCATGACCATCGGCACCGACTTCGCCAATTTCACCTGCGACTTCCAGAACCTGACCTTCTGCGGCGCGCAGCCCGGCAACATCGTCGGCAGCTACTGGGCCAACTGGCCCGTCAGCGTGTGGGCCGCCGTCGCCAGGCTGAACACCTCGGCCACTACCTACCTGCAGGTGGGCGCGTACCAGGTCGATCCGACCTATCTGAATGACGAAGACACCCGGCACCGCGGGCTGTACCCGAACAATCCGCATGGCACGACCGGCGCCCTGATACCCGTCGAGTTCGGCTGGCTGCCGAGCGTGAACGGCCTGCCCGGCAGCTACAAGGTCGGCGCGTGGTACAACACGTCCGACAGCGCGGACCTGATGCTGGACCAGAACCGCCGGCCGCTCGGCAGCAGCGACGCGGTCGCGCTGCGGCGCGACGGCGCCTACGGCGGCTACGTCAGCATCCAGCAGCAGGTGACGGGCAGTGCCGGCGGCAAGGGCATGACCCTGTTCCTGAACGCCTCGCAGGCCGACAAGTTCACGGCCGCCACGGACAGCCAGGTGGCCGTCGGCATGCAGTACAAGGGCCTGTTCGACCGTCCGCGCGACATGGTCGGCGTGGCCGTCGGCGCTACCCACGGCAACGGCCGCTACGCCAACCACCAGCGCTTCGTCAACGGCCTGCATCCGAATGCGGCGACGGTCGTCAACGACGGCTACGAATACGCCACCGAGGTGTACTACGCCTGGTCGCCGATCCCGTCGCTGAGCATCCGTCCGAACATCCAGTTCGTCAAGCATCCGGGCGGCACGTCCGCGAATCCGGACGTCGTGGTGCTCGGCCTGAAGAGCCTGGTGACGTTCTGACGCGCCGCCGCGCGCGGCCAGCTAGGCGATGCCGCGCGCGGCGAGGGTGGCGTTGATTTCCTGGGCGGCCTGGCGCAGCAGCGGCAGGTTGTGGTTCAACATGTGCTCGCGCGAATTCGCCTGCACGTGGCCGGCGACGTTCATCGCGGCGACGGTGCGCCCGTGGCGGTCGATCAAGGGCACGGCGATCGCCGTCAAGCCGAGGTCCAGCTCGCCGGACGTGTACGCATAGCCGTTCGCCCGTACTTCCTCGATCGTGTCCGCCAGCCGCGCATGGTCGGTGCGCGTGGCGTGGGTCAGCTCGGCCTGCGCGCAGCGCGCCAGGGCGGGGCCCAGCCGGGCGTCGTCCAGGCCGGCCAGCAGCACGCGTCCCGTCGCCGTCGCCCAGGCCGGCAGGCGGGCGCCGATGGCCAGGTTGACCGAAATGATCTTCTTGGTCGACGCACGCGCCGTGTACACCACCTCCACGTCGTCCAGCACGCAGACGGAGCAGGACTCGTTGGTCTTTTCCGCCAGGTCGAGGACATAGTGCTCGACGATTTCCGAAAACGACAGGCCGGACAGGAAGGCGTAGCCGAGCTGCATCACCTTCGGGCTGAGGCAGTAGCCGCGCACGTCCGTGCGCACGTAGCCGAGGTGCAGCAGGGTGCCGAGCAGGCGGCGCGCCGATGCCCGGCTGATGCCCACCGTTTCCGCCACTTCCGCCAGGGAACGCACAGGGTGGGTGGCGTCGAAGGCGCGGATGACGGCCAGGCCGCGCGCGAACGCGTCCACGTACAGTTCCGGATCCGGCTGGTTTTCTTCCTTCATGATCGTCGACCCTCCTTAGATTGACCTTCCCTAGGTTGACCTTCCTTATAGTGGCGCATAGAATGAAAACGTAAAACGAACACACGTTCGCCTAGCGAACAAAGATTATCAGAGGTGCCATGCCATGGTCAATCCCTACTTTTCCATGCTGCGTCAACACAGCGAATACGCGGGCGTAAGCCATGCCGTGGCCGGCGACCCCGGGGCACCCGTGCTCGTGCTTGCCAACTCGCTCGGCACCAACCGCCGCCTGTGGAGCGAACAATTGTGCGACTGGGCGGGCGACCACCGCATCATCTGTTTCGATTATCCCGGCCACGGCAGCCCGGTCTGGCGCGAGACGCCCTCGATCCGGGCCATCGCCGCGCGGCTCGCGCAACTGCTCGACCACCTGGACGTGCAGCGCTATGCATTCTGCGGCCTGTCGATGGGCGGCGCCGTGGGCATGGAGCTGGCGGGGCTGCATGGCGACCGCATGCAGCGGCTGGTGCTGAGCAATACCGCGGCCAGCTTCGGCGACCCCGCGTTCTGGACGGCGCGCGGCCAGACGGCCGTGGATGCCGGCGTGGCGGCGCTGGCGGACGCCACGCTGGCGCGCTGGTTCACGCCCGGCTTCGCCGCCGACCACCCGTCCGTCGTCGCGTTCTACCGCGCGATGCTGTGCGCGACCGAGCCGTCCGGCTACCGCTGGTGCTGCAACGCGGTCCGCGACTTCGATTTCCGCGACCGCCTGGCGACCCTCCGCCAGCCGACCCTCGTGATCGGCGGCGCCCACGATGGGGCCACGCCGCCGGCGCAGAGCCGGGAGCTCGCCGCCGCCATCGCGGGCGCCGACTACATCGAACTCGATGCCGCCCACCTCGGCAACGCCGGCGCCGCGCCCGCGTTCACGGCCGCGGTGCGCGCCTTCCTCGCCGGCGCGCCGCAACCATCTACCTCAGCAGGGAGCCACGACCTTGGACAGCAATGACGACATCCGCGCAGCATGCATCGACGTACTCGACCGGTTCATGGAGGCGCTCAACCGCTACGATGCGGCCGGCATGGACGCGACCATGCATTTCCCCCACCTGCGCCTGGCTGACGGCAAGTTTACCGTGTACGAGGCCCCGGGCTGCAATCCGATGGACCTGTTCGACCGGCTCAGGAAAGAGGACGACTGGAAGTACAGCCGCTGGGGCCGGCGCGAACTGGTGCAGTACCATGGCGACAAGGTGCACGTGGCCCTCAGCTATACCCGCTACCGGGAGGACGATTCCGTGATCGGCGTCTACGACTCCTTGTACATCATCACGCGTGTCGGGGGGCGCTGGGGCATCCAGGCCCGCTCCAGTTTCGGGCCCTGATCCGGACGGCGCTCCATCCCACGCCCACCGAGCTGACGACGACAAGGAGACGAACACCATGGAAGACGACCGCATCCCATCCGCCACCCTGCGCAAGATCGTGCTGCGCATCCTGCCGCTGCTGTTCATCTGCTATGTCGTGGCGATGATCGACCGGCTCAACGTGGGCTTCGCCAAGCTGCAGTTCATCAGCGACCTCGGGATGACCGAAGCCACGTTCGGCGCCGCAGCCGGGCTGCTGTATCTCGGCTACATCCTGTTCGAGGTCCCCAGCAACCTGATGCTGCACCGGGTGGGGGCCCGCAGGACGCTGCTGCGCATCATGGTGCTGTGGGGCGCCTTCACCATCCTGCAGGCCTGGGCGTCGGGCAAGCATTCGTTCTACTTGCTGCGTTTCCTGATCGGCGCGGCCGAGGCGGGATTCTTCCCCGGCGTGCTGCTGTACCTGACCTACTGGTTTCCGGACCGCCTGCGCGGCCGCATCACCAGCCTGTTCGTGATGGCGCTGCCCGCCGCCGGCATCGTCGGCGGCCCGCTCGCCGCCTGGATCATGACGGGACTGGACGGCCACGCGGGCTTGCGCGGCTGGCAGTGGCTGTTCATCCTCGAAGGCATTCCCGCCATCGTCCTCGGCGTCGTGTGCTACCTGTGGCTCGCCGACCGTCCCGCGCAGGCGCGCTGGCTGGACGACAACGAGCAGCGCAGCGTGGAGCGGGCCGTGCAGGCCGGCGCCGCGAAGCCCGGCGCTGCCGCCGGCGCGAACGCCCCGGCGCAGCTGGGCGACGCGCTGCGCGACCCGCTCCTGTACAAGCTCGCCTTGTGCTACTTCGCATTCTACTGCGTGGAGAACGCGCTGCTCGTGTGGATTCCCACGCTGCTGAAGAATGTCGGCGTGTCGACCATTGCCGGCGTCGGCTGGGTGAGCAGCGGGATCGCGCTCGCCGCGACGGTGATCATGCTGGCGGTCGGATACAGCTCGGACAAGCGCGGCGAGCGGCGCTGGCACGTGATCGGCTGCGGCCTCGTCGCCGGCGTGACGTTCCTGCTGCTGCCGCTGGCGGCGCACAGCATCGCCCTCACGGCGCTGGTCCTGACGCTGTCGAGCGGCGCCGTGTTTGCCTTCCTGGCCGTGTTCTGGACGATCCCCAGCGCCCTGTTCAAGGGCCGCGCGGCGGCGGGCGGGCTGGCCCTGATCAGCTCCATCGGCGCCCTCGGCGGCACCTTCAGCCCCATCTTCATCGGCTGGATCAAGGAGGCGACGGGCAGCTACCATTATTCGCTGGGGACGCTCGGCGCCATCCTGATCCTGAGCTTGTTGCTGCTCAATACCTGCTTCCCGAAACCGCAGCGAGCAGGTACGGCGGAGGCGTCGCGCGCGGCGTGAGCTGCGCCCTAGAAGCTGTGCCTCACGCCGATATTGGTGGCGCGGTCGCCGGTACCGGCATCGCTGTTGTTGCCGACGGTGTACGCCGCCCCGTTCCTGTTCGTGATCATCCCGTACGAGGCATAGGCGCTGGTCCGCTTGGACAGGGCGTAGGTGTAGCCCACTGCATACTGCCGCGCATCCTGGTTCGGCGCTGTCTTGTCGTTCTTGCGGATATAGGACGCGATGATCGTGCCGGCTGCGCCCACGCGGATGTGGGCGCCCAGCAGCAGGTCGTCGCCTTTCAGGCTGGGGTTGAAGACGCGTCCGTAGGGCCTGGGCGTGGCATTGTTGAGGGGGGCGCTGTTCATGCCCTTGTCGGCGCTGTAGGCGAAGAACAGCTTGGCTGCCGTGAAGTCATAGTTGGCGACGAACAGGGTGTTGTGGCCGATGCCGTTCGTGGTCACGGCGGCCGTATCGTTGTTGCGGTTGTTGTAGGCCAGGCGGGCGTTCAGGGGGCCGCGCGTGTAGTTCAGTCCCAGGTTGAACTGGCGGCCGGCACTACTGTTGCCCGCGACTTCGCCCACTGAATACAGCGCTTCCGCCGTCAAGCCGTTCCAGGCCGGGCTGGTGTAGATGACGGAATTGTTGGAGCGCAGGTTCGCACCGGCTACCGGGAACAAGTTCTTGGCGCTGCCGGCGAGGCCGGCGCCGAACGGATCGCCGACCTGGCCCAGCGCGTTGTAGGTCAGGGTGTACTGGCGGCCGAGGGTGATGGCACCCAGGCGCTGGTCCTTCAAGCCGAGGAAGGCCTGGCGGTTGAACGCCGCGCCGGCCACGTCGGACGTGCCGGTATCGATCAGCAGTCCCGATTCGAGCACGAACAGGGCGGACAGGCCACCGCCCAGATCTTCCACCCCTTTGAAGCCGAGACGGGACGCCGCCCCGATGCCGCTGCTCACCTTGACGATGTTGCCAGCGATGCCCCCGCGCTCGGCTTCGATGCCGCCGTCGACGAGGCCGTAGATCGTGATCGCCGACTGCGCGTGCGCGGCGGGACCGATGGCGCCCAGAAGGGCGATGCTGACGAGTGTTCTTTTCATGATGGTCTCCTCCATTGGTACTGCGAAACGCGCTGCCACCGCCGCCTTCGTCCCCGGATCGGCGCCCGGGTGGCGTGCTAAGGGCGTGCAGCGGCGCGCTGCCCGGTGGTCCGGGCATCTCCTGTGCGACAAGGTGTGGACGTGTGTTCCTGCCCGCGCCGGCGGGCCGTTCCTCAGTCGAGGTCGATGTCGATGTCGATGTCGAGAAGGGCGGAGCTCAACGACTTGCCATGCGCGTCGAGGGCCAGCGAGCGCGTGACGCCCCCGCCCAGCGCGCCGTGCATGACGAAGTTCAGCGCGCCCAGGCCGGGCAGGGAATAGCGCTGCACGCCGCCGTGCACGATGCCGGCGAAATGGGCTTGCACGCGCTCGGCCGTCACGTGCCGTTCGAGCAGCGCAAAGTCGTCGATGCGGTAGGCGATCAGCGACAGGTTGGACACGTCGCCCTTGTCGCCGGCGCGGGCGTGTGCGATATCGCGTACTTTCATGTCAGATTTCCTCCACGTGGATGGCGGTGCGCACCTGGGCAGCCGGGATCAGGGTGGAACGCACGGCCACGACCTGGCGCGCCGATTTGGTAGCGCCGCCGCCGCCCGCCGGTCCGCAGGTGTACAAGGTCTCGACCTCGTTCCCGATGCGCAGCGCCTGCTGCATGGTGGCGGTGCGGCCCGTCACGCGCAGTCGCACTTCGTAGGGCTCCGCATGGCCTGCCGCCAGCGCGTCGCCATGGAGGGCGTTCAGGCCGATGAGGTCGAAGCGCACTTCGTCGAGCGGCATGCCGGTGATCCGGAACCGTTCCGCCACGATGTCCTGCGCCAGCCGCGCACGCGCGACGGCGCCCGGGCCCGCATAGGAAATCTGTCCTTCGCCGACGTAGCTGTCGATATAGCCGATGGAAACCTTGAGCAGGCCGCTCTTCGGATGGCCGCCGGCGCCGCGGATGGCGACACGGTCCGGCCCGAGCTGGCGCATCGTCACTCGCGAGAAGTCCGCCACCACGTCCGGCGTCAGGTAGGCGGCCGGGTCGTGGATCTCGTACAGCAGCTGTTCGGCGCAGGTCGCGGTGGTGACGGCACCTCCCGAGCCGGCTACCTTGGTAATTTCGAGCGCGCCGTCCTCGGACACAATGCCGATCGGAAAGCCGAGGCGCGCCAGGTTCGCGACGTCCTTGTAGCCCGGGTCGGCGAAGTAGCCGCCGCTGACCTGGCCCGCGCATTCCAGCAGGTGGCCGGCGAGCGTACCCTGTCCGAGGCGTTCCCAGTCGTCCGCCGACCAGCCGAATTCGTGGATCAACGGGGCCAGCACGAGCGCCGGGTCGGCCACGCGCCCGGTGACGACGACATCCGCGCCTTGCTCCAGCGCCTCGACGATCGGCCGCGCGCCCAGATAGGCGTTGGCCGACAACAGCCGGTCGCCCAGGTCCGCCACCGGGGCCCCCGTGTCGTCCAGGTAGTCGCCGTGGCGCAGCAGTTCCAGCACGTCGTCGCCGGTGACGGCGGCGACCTTCAGTTTCGTCAGGCCGAGCGAACGCGCTACCTTCCTGATGCTGGCGGCGGCGGCGAGTGGATTGGCCGCCCCCATGTTGGTGACGATGCGGATTCCCTTGGCGCTGCAGGTGGGCAGTACCGCCAGCATGCGCTGCTCCAGCAAAGGGTCGTAACCGAGCGCAGGATCGTGCATCCTGGCCTGCTGTGCCAGGGCGATGGTACGCTCGGCCAGGCATTCGAAGATCAGGTAGTCGAGGTCGCCCCGTTCGGCCAGCTCCAGGGCGGGCTCGATGCGGTCGCCGGAATACCCGGCCCCGGCGCCGATGCGAATCTGTTTCATGCGATGCTCCTTACAGCGGGAAGATCCCGATGACGATGCAGGCGACGGTCATCAGGAGCGACGCCGCGAACAAGAATTTGAAGGTGTATTTCTGGTGGTCCGCAAGGTCGATGCCGGCCAGGCCGGCGACGAGGAAAGTCGCCGGCGTCAGCGGGCTGACGGGAAAGCCCGTGGTCATCTGGCCCAGCAGGGCGGCCTGCGCCACCTGGACGGGCGGGACGCCCAGCATATGGCTCACCTCGGCCACGACCGGCAGCACGCCGAAATAGAACGAGTCCGGATCGAAGAGCATCGACAGGGGCATGGACAGCACCCCGAGCACGGCCGGGATGTGCGACGCCAGCTCTGCCGGCACGAAGCCGACGGCCGTCTTGGCCATCGCCGAGAGCATGCCGGACTGGCTCATGATGCCCGTGAAGACCCCCGCCGCGAACAGAATGCTGGCCATGAGCAGCGCCGCCTTGGCATGGGCGTCGACGCGGGCGCGCTGCTGGTCGACATTCGGGTAGTTGATCATCAGTGCCAGCACCACGCCGACCATGAACATGACGACCGGATCGATTTTTCCGCTGATCATCACACCCAGCACGATCACCGTCAGCACGATGTTGATCCAGAAGTTCTGCGGTCGGCGGATCAGCTTTTCCGCTTCGGTCAGTTCGTGCGTGTGCGTGAAGCCGGCCGGCGCGCCGCCGCGCAGGCCCAGGCGGATCTCTTCCTTGCGGCCCAGCCACCACGAGGTGGCGAAGACGAACGCCAGGCCTGCCAGCTGCACCGGGATCAGCGGGACGAAGATGCTGCTGACGGGGATGTGCAGTGCCGCCGAGGCGCGGATCATCGGCCCGGTCCAGGGCAGGAAGTTGACGCCGGCGGCCAGCGAGGCGACGCAGGCGAGGATGCGCTTGTCGATGCCGAGGCGCGTGTACAGCGGCAGCATCGCCGGTATCGTCACGAGGAACGTGACGGCGCCCGAACCGTCGAGGTGGATGAGCAGCGCCAGCAGCGCCGTGCCGGGCACGATGCGCGACGGCCGGCTGCCGACCAGGCGCAGGATGCCGTTGATGACAGGGTCGAGCATGCCGGCATCCGTGACGATTCCGAAGAACAGGATCGCGAAGACGAACATGCCCGCCACCGGGGCGATCTTGGTGATGCCCCCGACGATGAACTTCGAGGTCTCCATGCCGAATCCGCCGATCAAGGCCGCGGCGATCGGAATGGCGATCAGCGCCACGAGTGGCGACATTTTCTTGGTGAGGATCGCCGCCAGCAGGAGGACGATCGTGGTCAGGCCGAGCAATGCCAGCATACAGGTCTCCGTTCGTTTTTTTATGTGCCGATCGATGCAGCACTTGGGACGAGTCTGCTGCACCCGATTTATCTTGTAAAATGGTTTTTTTGAATCGATTGTGCTGTTCTTTCGATGAATGGGCCAGCGGCGATGCCACCGAATATCTCGACCAGGCAATTACAAGCGTTCCTCGCACTCGACGAGTGCCGGCACTTCACCCGTGCGGCGCAGCGTTGCCACCTGTCCCAGTCGGCTTTCAGCGCCGTGATCCGCAAGCTGGAAGAGGTGGTCGGCGCCCGACTGGTCGAGCGGGACACACGTAACGTCACGCTGACGTCGGAGGGGACCCTGTTCGCGGCGGTCGCGCGCACCTTGCTGGCGGACCTCGATGCCGCCTTCACCGACATGGGCGACTTCATCGCGCGCAAGAAGGGAAGGGTGGCGATCGCCGCATTGCCGTCGCTGGCAGCGAGTGCGCTGCCAGCGGTGATCGCCGAATACAAGCGCAGCTACCCGGGCATCACGGTGCAGCTGTTCGACGCCTTGTCCGACCAGTGCCTGCAGCTGCTACGTCAGGGCAAGGTCGACATGGCCCTGACCGCGCCGGGCGCCAGCCTCGCCGAATTCGCGACGCGCACGCTGTGCAGCGATCCGTTCTACCTGGTGTGCCGGCACGACCATGCGCTCGCCCGCAAGCGCAAGCTCGCGCTGGACGACCTGGCCGGTTGCGAACTGATCCATTTGGCGCCGTCCTCCAGTGTCCGCCAGCACGTCGACCAGCTCACGCGCGGCATTGCCGTCCATCACGCGGGGCTGGAAGTCGAGCACCTCGCCACGCTGGCTGGCCTGATCGGGCATGGCCTGGGCGTGAGCCTCGTGCCGGAGTTGACGCTGTTCCAGTTCCGCAGCATGGACCTGGTGGCCATTCCGCTCGACACCGATGTCGTGTCCCGGCCCATCCTGATCGTGCAGCGCAAGGAGGGCGCGTTGTCGAGTGCCGCGCAGGGAATGCTGGAGCTCATCGAGGCGAGGCTCCGCTCCACCGGGCGGCCCCGGCGTGAATCGCTGGGATAACCGTGATTGCGGCGTGAACGAGCCGCGGCGGCGCCGTGGCGGGCCGGCGCGCCTCATTCGCCCGCCTGGCGCTGCAGCGTCTGAACGAGATGCTCGAGCACGACCCGTGTCTTCGCCGTCATCCTGCGCCCCACCGGGATCAGCGCATGCACGGGTGCCGTCCGGACGTCGGCGTCGGGCAGCAGGTGCACCAGGCGGCCGTCGGCGACGTAGGGCGCCGCGAAACGGTCGATGATCTGCGCGACACCCAGTCCCAGCGTCGCCGCTTCGACGAGCGTGCGGCCATCAGCGACGATGAGGGCAGGGGTGGGCATGGTTTCGCGGCGCTGGCCCTTGTCGTCCAGGATCCAGCCGCGCACCTGGCCGGTAATGCTGCGGAACAGGATGGGATCGTGGGCGTCGAGGTCGGCGAGGGATGCGACCGGCCCGCGCCGCTGCAGGTAGGCCGGCGCCGCGTACAAGGCCAGCTTCAGGTCGCAGATTTTGCGGACCGTCATGTCGCTGTCGGCGGGGAGGTGGCCGATGCGCACCACGATGTCCCAGCCGTCGGCCACCGGATCGGACATGCGGTCGCTCGCCGTCATCTCGACGGTGACCTTGGGGTAGCGTTCGCGCAGTGCCCCCAGTGTCGGCAAGACCAGGCTCGCGAAGCCGGCCGGCAGGTCGATGCGCACGCGGCCCGCCGGTTCGGCGCGGTTGGCGGCCAGCGCCTGCTCGGCCTCGCGCAGGCGGTCGATGGCGGCGCGTGCCGCGGCCAGGTAGATGGCGCCGTCCTCCGTCAGGTGCACGGCGCGCGTCGTGCGCTGGAACAGCCGGGTGCCGAGATGCTTCTCCAGCCTTTGCACGGCCTTGCCGACGCTGGACTTGTTGGTCCCGAGCCGTTCGGCCGCGCCCGTGAAGCTGCCGGCGTGCGCCACGGCGACGAAGCCCTGGATGTCCTGCAGCGATGCGCCGCTCATGTCCTGCATGTCCTCTCCCGGCGAAACGAAGAGAGGCAGTCTAGCAGGTTCGGCGCCGTGCCGCGGCAGGGCGCGAGGCGGCATCAATCGAGGAAGCCCGGCAGCGTGGGCAGCTTGCGGTTGTCGGCCGGTTCGTGCTGGATGACGAGCGTCGCGTGCGTGCTGGCGATGACGGCGTCGAGCTTCTTGCCAGAGCTGATGGTCTGGGCGTGGTCGTAGTTCCAGGTCGGCACCTGGTGGCGCTGGTGGTTCTCGGTGAAGTGCCACTGGTCGCCCGAGAGCACGTAGCGGCCCGCATGCTTCAGGTCGACCAGCAGGGCCATGCTGCCCGGCGTATGGCCTGGCGTGGCGATGGTCTTGAGCGTGCCGTCGCCGAACAGGTCGACGTCGCCGTCGACGACCTTCACGCGGGTCAGTCGCTGGCCGGCGACGTGCGTGCCGAACAGGCTGGCATCGATGTAGTGCGCCGACGCCTTCTTCGTGTCCGCCATCGCCTCCAGGTCGGCGCGCTGCACGATCAGGGTCGCGTTGGGGAAGTCGTCGACCTGGCCGGCGTGATCGAAGTGGGCGTGCGACACGGCCACGTACTTGATGTCGGCGGGGCGCAGCCCCAGTTCGCCGATCTGGTCCACGATGGTCCGGTCGAGCTTGGTCGTGAAGCTGCCTTCGGTCAGCGGGCCGTTCAGGTATTTCTTCGGCAGGCCGGCATCCCACAGCAGCCAGTCGTCGCCGTGCTTGATCAGGTAGCAGGACATCACGATGTCATAGGACTGGCCCTTGTACAGGCCTTCGTCCGACATGACCGACTTGTCGCCCAGCGTCATGTGGCCGCAGTCGAGGCGGTACATCCTGACGTCGGGCGTGGCCGCATGCGATGGCGCCATCGCGGTGAACGACAATGCAGAAAACGACAGGGCGGTGGCGAGGCTGGACAGGATACGTTTCATGGCAATTCTCCTAGGTGTTGGGGGCTTGTTCGTTCGGAGCGCCTGAGCTTGGATGCATTCGCCTCGGCAACCGATGGGAGGAGTATGCCGACGCGTGGGGATGGGATAAACTCGGCGGAAAGCCATTCTTTGTTGCCCGTGGGGAGACAATCGCCGCTGCAGCGGGCGTGCCTCCGGCCGCGTTCTTCACGCGGATGTCATAAACGGCATCTACAATCGCGGCGTTCAAACACATGCTGCGGATGTCCATGGAAGCGACGGCGATCAGGCCGGAGGAAAGCGTGCTGCCGGCTGCCGATCGTGCGCAGTGCGCGGCCGCCTTGTCGCGGGTCCTGGGCAGCCGGGCATTCGCCAAGAGCGCGCGCCTGTCGGCCTTCCTGCGCTACGTGTGCACGACCACGCTGGAAGGGCGGGAAAAGGCGCTGTGCGAGCAGCATATCGGCATCGCCGTCTTCGGTCGTCCGGATCACTACAATCCTTCCGACGACACCATCGTACGCAGCAGCGCACGCCTGCTGCGCCAGCGTCTTGCCATGTACTACGAGCAGGAGGGCGTCCACGATGCATTGAGGATCACCATCCCGCGTGGCTCGTACGTGCCCGTATTCGCCGCCGCGGCGACCCATGACGCCGGGATGCACGTTCGAGACGAAGCTGCGGCAGCGGCGCCGGCACCGGACGGCGTCGACGTCGACACCGACAAGCCGCCCGGCCGGCGCGACCGACGGGCCGCCGCACCGCCTCCGGCGCCCGCTACACCGCCTCCGCCGGCCACACCGCCTCCGCCCGCCACACCCGCGGCCGCGCGCTCGCCGCGTCGGCGCCTCCTGCCTGTGGCGGCATGCTGCTGCCTGCTCGCGCTGGCATGCTGGTATGTGCTGGGCGGCGGCGCGGCGCTCGATCCGAGCGATCGTTTCTGGGCCGCGATGCTGCCGGCCGACCGCGATACGTCGTTGATCGTGGCCGACAACGGCCTCGTGATGTACCAGAGCGACGTCCATCGCCAGGTGCCGCTGAGCGACTACGCATCCGGTTTCCATGGCGGACCCGAAGATCCGGCGGCAACGGGCGGCCCGGCCGGCAGCCTGGTCAATTACGGCGCGCGGCGCTACACCGCCATGTCGTCCGTCACGTTGGCCGCCGAGATCGGCAAGCGCGCGCGTGCCGCGCCGCGGCGCTACCACGTGCGCTTCGCGCGCGACGTGCAGCTGGCGGACCTGAAGCATGGCAATGCCATCCTCGTCGGGGTGGAAAACTCGAACCCGTGGTGGGGGCTGTACCGCAAGCAGTTCAACTTCCACATCGACTGGGATCCCGTCTCCGGCGGCTACACCGTGCGTAACGACCGCCCTGCGCAGGGCGAACAGGCAGCGTATGCGTTTTCCGGGCACGACCCCGGCCGGCGCGGCTATGCGCTGATCGGCTTGAAACGCAACCTCAGCGGCGACGGCCGGACGCTGCTGCTGGGCGGCACGACGTCCGCCGGCACCGACGCCGCCATCGAATTCCTGCTGAACCCCGCGTCCATGGCGCCCTTGATGAAGCGGGCGGAGCGGCCGGACGGCACGCTCGCGGACTTCGAAGTCCTGCTGCAATGCGTCCTGCAAGCCAACGGCAGCACCGACATCCAGATGCTCGGCCTGCGCGTCGAATAATCCCTTCCTCCTCGCTTGCCGCGTCTTCCTCCTGCGTCCGGGGCGGCACCCGCCCGCCACTGTCGTCGCGACCTCCCCGTCCTCGCTGCGTTTCCCCCGCCCTTTGCCGCGTCCTTGCGTTGCCGCCGCCATGCCGCGCGGCGCACGCACGGGCCGCGGCGAAGCAGATTGCATCGGGATGGTTCACCGCGTTCGTTCACTACGTTTTTCACTGTGTAATTTCACCGTGAAACGCACCCTTGCCCGTGGATGCCGGCCTACACTGCCCGGCGACTGATGCGCTGCCGGCCGCAAGGGCCGAACGGGCATCACGCGTCGCCACTATCTTCTGATCGGAGAGCCTGACCATGCACTACACCATTTCCCATCGCCGCTGGCTGCTGACGTCGTCGGCGATGGTCCTCAGCTTCGCGCTGGACGCCCATGCGCAGGACAGCAAGGAAAGCCCGGACGAAACGGCGCCCGCCGCCATCGTCAACGTCACCGGCATCAAGCGCGCCTACCTGAAGGCCATCGAGAGCAAGCTGGATCGCACCGGCATCGCCGATGTCGTCAGCGCCAACGAAGTGCAGGGGCTGCCGGACAACACCATCGTCGAGACCCTGCGCCGCGTGCCGGGCCTGTCGGTGCTGCCGACCCTCGACAACGAGCACCCGCGCGACGAAGCCGCCACGCCGGTCCTGCGCGGTCTCGGTGCCGCCTACAACAACGTCACCATCGACGGCTCGCCGCTGGCCTCGCCGGGCACGCCGAACGGCAACCTGGGCTCGATCGGCCGCGGCGTGCGCCTCGACCTGCTGCCGTCGTCGATGATCAGCGAACTGGTCGTCTCGAAGACCTTCTCGGCGGACCAGGAGCCGAACGCGATCGGCGGCGCCGTCGACCTCAAGACGCGCAGCGCGTTCGAGCGCGGCGGCAAGCCGTTCTTCACCTTCGAGGGATCGGGCGGCGGCGCCAGCGACAGCGGCGAGCCGCGCGACCAAGAGCGCATCGGCAAGCGCTTGATCACGACCGGCAGCTTCACCTTCGGTCCGCAGCGCGAATACGGTGCCGTGGTGTCGGCCAACTACCAGAAGCTGGAGACGAGCACCAACACGCACATGACCACCGACACGGTGTTCGAGAATTTCTACGACGCCGCCGGCAACCGCGTCAGCGGCAACAACCTGGGCAACGGCTACGCCGTGCCGCAGCAGGACAAGTACTGGTACGTGCAGGACGACCGCAGCCGCCTCGGCCTGACGGTCAAGCTGGAAGCGAAACCGAACGAGCAGGTCTACGGCTTCCTGACGGCCGGCTATTACCGTTTCCGCGACCTGATGCAGCGAAACGAGAACCTGATCGATCCGCGCAACACGGCCACCGTCTATCACCAGACGCCGACGTCCGGCCATTATCCGGGGGGTGACGTCGAAGTCGGCTTCTCGCAGCAGGACATGACGAGCGCTACCAGGCTGCTGCAGAGCGGCGTCGATTGGAAGCTGTCCGACGACGAAACCCTGGCCTTGCGCGCCAACGTGTCGCGCGCCACCTACCGCGAGCCTATCCTCATGATCAAGTTCGCGACCAATACCTCGTACAGCGCACCGGGCAGCGGCGGCGCCACCCCGGTCGCCACCCCAGAGTACGGCTTCGACTACGACACGAGTGGCCTGAACCATTCGTTCAACGTATCGCCGGCGGCCTACAACGACCTGTCCAACTACAAGCTGCTGTACTACCGCGACAATTACGTGCGCTCGGCCACCGATACCATCGGTAACGTGCGCGCCGACTACCGCCGCAGGCTGGACCGCCCGGGACTGGGCTTTGCCGCCGGCGTTTCCTATACGCTGGACCGTCCCAGCTACGATATTTTCCGCAACGACCTGGAGCCGAACACCAGCCAGCCGGCGCTGACACTGGCCGGCCTCACCGGCCCGAGCGCGCCGCTGATGTACAACCATGGCGGGCTTGGCCTCATCACCATCGATCCGCAAGCGGCGATGGCCCAGATCGCGGCCCTGCGCGCTGCCGGCGGCCTGAATACGACCAACCAGACCGCGTTCAGCAACCAGGACAACTTCGAGCACGTCGAAAAGACAGCGGGCGCCTACGTCCAGGGCAGCTTCAATACCGACCGGTGGCGCACGCTGCTCGGCCTGCGCGAGGACCATACGAAACAGCGCACCAACGGCCGGGCGCTGGTGGCCGGCAACTGGACCGGACTGCCGACCGGTTCCAGCTACCACTTCCTGCTACCGTCGATCCAGGCCACCTACCAGGCGACGCCCGCGCTGGACGTGCGTGCCGCGGCCAGCCAGACCATCGGCCGTCCGACCTACGACTCGTACGCGGCGCGCAGTTCGATCAACTTCACCAATGCGAGCGACGCCGGCAACCCGAATGCGCAAGGCGTGTCCGTCACGATCGGCAATCCGGACATCAAGCCGCGCCTGTCGACCAACACCGACCTGGCCGTCGACTACCGCCTGCCGAAGGCGGCCAACGGCCTCTTGTCGCTGGCCGTGTTCAACAAGGATATCCGCGACGAGATCTTCAACCAGTCCTCGCTCGGCTATACCTACCAGGGCGTCACCTATGCGAACGCGGTGGTGTCCCGGCCGGCCAACGCGTCGGACGCGTCGGTGAAGGGCGTCGAGGCGAGCGCCGTCGTCAATTCGCTGGGCTGGGCGCATCCGGTGCTGGCCGACGTTGGCTTCAGCGCCAACTGGAGCGTACTCGATGGCAGCATGGCGGTGCGCAAGGCGGACGGCGGCAGCCGCGACCTCGACCGCCTGGTGGGGCAGCCGAACCAGACGCGCAACCTGACCGTCTTCTATGCGCGCAAGGGACTCGAGCTGCGCGCGGCCTACAACTACCAGGGCAAGGCATTGCGTTCCATCGTGCCCGACATTCCGTGGCAGGACTTGTACTGGGCGCCCCGTTCCCAGGTGGACCTGCAGGCCAGCTACAGGTTCACGCCCACGCTCACGCTGTTCGGCCAGGTGCAGAACCTGCATCGCAGCCGCATGACGAGCCTGACCGGTCCCGGACAGAACCTGCTGAAGGATACCTATTCGGTGCCGCTGGTCGCGTGGATCGGCTTGCGCTATACCCCGAACTTCTGAATACCCGACCCGGACCCGATATGAGAACATTCCTGTTTTCCCTCCACAGGGCGGTGCTGTGCGTGCTGGCCGCCTGCTGGCTCGCGCCCGGCATGGCCGCCACCCGCGCGGACAAGATCCGCCAGAAGCTCGACGATCCGTCCGCCGGCATCTTCATCGCGGCGCACCGCGGCTGCCATAACGCGTCGCCCCGGCTGGCGCTACCCGCCGTGCCGGAAAATTCGCGCGCCGCGCTGGAGCACTGCGTGCAGCTCGGCGTCGACATGATGGAGCTGGACGTGCGCCGCGCCGCCGACGGCACGCTCGTGGTCATCCACGACGCCACGGTCGACCGCACCACCGACGGCCGCGGCAAGGTCGCCGACATGACGCTGGCCCAGCTCAAGCGCCTGCGCCTGAAGCAGAACCTCGGCGGCGCGATGTCGCCGGAACTCAGCGACGAGCGCGTGCAGACGCTGGCCGAGATGCTGGAGGCCGCCAAGGGCCGCATCATGCTCAATCTCGACGTCAAGGACGAGCGCGACATCTACGCCGAGGTCGTCGCGCAGGCGAGTGCCCATGGCATGGCGCGCTACGTGCTGGTCAAGAACGTCGTCGACGGCAATACGACGCAGGCGCAGGCCGACCTGCCGACGTTCGCGGACGTTCCCTACATGCCCGTCGTCGGGCCCTGGGCTGGATCCCAGGCTGCCTCGCACGGTCCGGCGCAGATCGTGGCGCGCCAGCTGGCGGCGCAGCGCAAGCCGGTGGGCGTCGAGCTGGTCTTCCTGCCGCAGGCGCAATTCAAGCCCGTGCAGGAGCTGGCGGCACGGGCGGGGGTGCGGCTGTGGGCCAATACCCTGACAGCCGTCGGCGTGATCAGCGTGATCGGCAAGGGCGGCGACCTCGAGGCCCTGCGCACGTCGGGCAGGGCGTGGGCCGAGCTGTTTGCCGCGGGCATCGACACGGTCCAGACCGACGAACCCGGACCGCTGCTGGACTTCCTCGAGCGCGAGGGCATCAAGCACTGATGGACACGCGGCAGGGCCGTTGCTACCATGGTCGCCCTGTCGCGTTCCTTCGCCCTGCGAAGCCCGGATCCACCATGCCGCAACCGCTTCCATCCCCGCCGCAACAAGTCGGCGCCGCCGCGCTTCCCTTGCTCAATCCCCGTCCACAGGTGAGTGTGGTGCCGATCTTCGACGACTACCAGTGCATCGTCATCGACGACTTCATGCTGGAACCGGAAGAGCTGGTTGCGTACGCGGCCCGCAACCGCGCGCACTTCAAGGACGACCCGCGCAACTACTATCCGGGCCCGGAACTGGCGCTGGGCGGCACCTTCGCGGCGGGTGTGCGCGACGCCTTCCTGCAGCACGCCCGCACGCCGCTGAAGGCGCGGCGCATCCTCGGCATGGCGAGCCGCCTGTCGCTCGTGACGCGCCGTCCCGACCAGGTGCTGCCGGCCCAGCGCCTGCCGCACCGCGACTCTGACGGCCTGCCGGTGGGCGAGGGCATGGCCGCCATGGTGCTGTACCTGTTCAAGGACGAGCGCTACGGCGGCACGAGCTTCTTCAAGCCCACGGTGCCGATGCAGGAGATCACGGCGCTGCTGCAGGAGATGAAACGCCAGGAGCTGGCCGGCGAGGCGCCGCCAGCCGACGGGTCGCCCACGTTCGCCATCGCATCGAGCCGCCATTTCGAGAAGGTGCTGACGATCCCTCCGCGCTACAACCGGGCGATCTTCTACGACGGCGCCGTATTCCACTCGGGCGACCTGCGCGCGCCCGAGCTGATGGTCGACGATCCGCTCGCCGGGCGCCTGACGGTGAACGCCTTCTTCCGCGTGCGCATGGCCGCCGCCTGAGCCGGCGGGCTCAGTGCCGCCACTCGCCGGCCATCAGCGCGCGCAGCCTGCGCCACGCTCCGGCGCCCGCGCCCGCCGCCGCGTAGGCGCGTGCGCCGGGCAGCCGCAGGACCACTTCGGTACCCAGCTGCGGCCGGCTCCAGATCTCGATGTCGCCGCCCAGCGCCCGCGCGCGGTCGTGCATGCCGCGCATGCCCCAATGGCCCTCGCGGCCGCCATCCTGCCGCACGCTGTCGTCCACGCCGCAGCCATCGTCGCGCACGATCAGGCCGAAGTCGTCGCCGTAGACCAGTTCCAGCTCGATGTGCGTGGCCTGGGCGTGCTGGTAGGCGTTGAACAGCGCCTCGCGCCCGATCCAGTAGATTTCTTCCCACGCCGCGGCCTCGATCGCGCGCACGTCCCCGTCGGCGACGAGCGTGAAGCGGGGACCGAACTGTTCCTGCAGCGATGCGCCGAAGCGGGCGAGCACACCCGCGATATCGTCTCCCGCCTGCGGGCGCGGGCGCAGGTTGAGCAGCTCGCTGCGGCCTTCCGCCATCACCTTGTCGGCCTGGTCCAGGATGGTCTCGACGCCGCGCTGCTGCTCGCTGCCCGCCGGCCAGCGCTTGGCCATGCCGTGGAAGCGCAGGATCAGTCCCTGCATGCTTTGCAGCAGCGTGTCGTGCAGGGCCCGCGCGATGCGCTCGCGTTCGGCCAGGCGCTCGTGCATCAGCTCGCGGTAGCGCAGCTTGATGCGGTTGGTGCGCCAGCGGTACAGGGCGGCCAGCACCGCCAGCAGGACGGCGGCGCACAGCGTCCTGAACCAGGCCGTCTGCGTCGGGCGCGGCGCGATGTCGAACGAGGTCGACGCACCGCGCCTGTTCCAGACACCGTCGTTGTTCGATGCCAGCACGTCGAAGCGGTAGCGGCCGGGACCCAGGTTCGTGTAGCTCGCGGAACGCTGGCCTTCGCTGTCGCGCCAGTCGCGGTCCACCCCCGTCAGGCGGTAGCGGAACGCCATGCGCCCCGGCTCCTGGTAGGACAGGGCGGTGAAATCGATCTGCAGCGTCTCCGTCCCGGCCGGCAGGCGCAGGCCGTCGGCAGGCTCGAGGGTGGTGCCGCCCAGGCGCAGGCCGGTGATCGCGACCGGCGGCACCAGGAGGTTGCGCGCGAGGCCGGCCGGACTGACGCTGTACACGCCACCCGTCGTCGTGAACCACAGCGTGCCGTCGTCGCTGCGGGCCACCGACGGGACGGGGACGATCGCGCTCGTCGTGCCGACCACGCCGTCGCGGTAGTCGAAGCGGGAAAAGCGCACCGGATGGTCGGGTTCGCGCAGCGCGCGCGCCAGTTCGCCCGGCGCGATGCTCGAGATGCCGCCGCTGCCGTTGATCCACAGGGTGCCGTCGCGCCCGAAGACCAGGCCGGTGATGCCGGCGAACGGCTCGCCATGGTCGCCGACGACCGGGGCGAAACGCTTGCCGTCGAAATGGTTCAGGCCATTTTCGCCGCCGATCCAGGCGCCGCCACCGGCCGGCAGGATCTGCACCACCGTGCCGACGGCGAGGCCGTCCGCGCGTCCGTAGCGGTCCACCGCACCGGCGCGCGCCACGAGCAGCTGGTTGTTCACCGAACCGAGCCAGACGCCGCCCTGCGCATCGGTGGCCACCGTGGAAGCCGCGAACGTCGTGAGCGCCGGCACGCCGCCGCCGAGCGACCAGCGCCCGTCGCGGAAGGTGTACAGCCCGTTGCGACCCATGCTGACCCACAGGGCGCCGGCGCTGTCCTCCGCCAGCGCATAGATCGCGCCCCGTCCCGGGACGCCGGGCGGCGCGCCGATGGTGCGCACGCGCCCGTGCTCGAGGACCTGCAGCGTGCTGTTGTAGCGGCCGATCCAGACGACGCCGCCCGCGCCGCGGTGCAGCGCGGTGATGAGGTCGTTGACGGAGCCGGACGGCATGAAGGCCTTGGGCGTCGCGCCGGGATTCGCCAGGTACAGGCTGTCGAGCCAGGCACTGCCGCCCGGCCCGCCGGCGACCGCGCGCGCGGACGCGCGCTGGTAGGGGGGCAGGGGCAGCGCGCTCAGGCGTGGCTCCTTGAAGCGGGCGAGCCCGTTTTCGCTGCCGATCCAGATGTTCTGTTCGCGGTCCTCGAAGACGACGTTCGCGGTGCTGTCGCCGGCCCCGCGCGCGACCGGGTGGCGCCGGCGCGGGGCCGGCGTGCCCTCGTGGCCGATGCGTTCGAGACCGTCCGGACCGTCCACCCAGGCGCGCCCGAGGTGGTCGAAGGCCAGTACCCCGGCGCTGATACCGGCGTCCCAGCGCAGCGGCGGACCGTCGTCCGGCCCTGCGAGCATGTGCATGCCGGGCGTGTCGATGTTTACGGCCCAGACGCTGCCGTCCGGATGCTGCGCCAGGGCGCCGTAGCTGATGTCGGCCAGCGCCAGTGCGGGAACGACGCGCTCGGCCCCCCGCGCCAGCATGTAGACGTGGCGCTCGCCGCGCAGCCAGAACACGCCGCGCCGGTCCAGCAGCAGCTTGTAGATGCGGCCCGGCGGTATGCCCAGTGCGGGGTCGGGGCGTCGCCACTGCCCGTCCAGGTAGTACAGGCCGCGGCTGGTGGCGAGCCAGGTGCGGCCGGACGCGTCCTGGACGGCGTCGAACACGGTGCCCGCCGGGGTGGCGGGGTCGTCCAGCGTGAAGTGGCGCATGCGCCCGTCACGCATCAGGCTCACGCCGCCGTACTTGTAGCCGACCCACAGCGTGCCGTCGCGCAGGACGCCGATGGTCGAGATGCCGGCCGACAGCGGCGCTTGCGCACCCCGCGTGCGCAGGAAGCGGATGCCGTCGAAGCGGTACAGGCCCGAGGCGCTGCCGATCCAGATCCAGCCGTCCGGCGTCTGGCCGATGCCGGTGATGCCGGTCGGGGCGCCTTCGTGGGCCGTCCAGCTCGTGTACAGGAGGCTGGCGTCCGGCTCGGCGCGTGCGCTTGCCGGCGCGGCCGCAGACGCCTGCGCCCCCGCCTGCACCAGCGCGGGCAGCAGAGCAAGAATCATCCCCAGCAGGGCCGGGCGGATGGCAGGTGGTAGGCGCATGCAGGGGCGGGTTGGTTTCTGGTTGTTCGTTGTGACCGAAATGAATCTTATATGAAGTCCGCCCGGCAAGGGTTGTATCTGTTTGCCATTTATTCATTTCGACTTCGCATTGCCCCGCGGGCGGCGCGCACGCACCCTGCTGGAAGCGGAGTCATCCAGGCTCAGCCAGGCGACGGAAGTGTGGTCATTCGTGCTACGCTGCGACGACCAATGCGGCTGGTGCGGTGCGCGCGCGTGCTGCCGGCTGGCCGCACCATCGCCAATATTTCGATAGAAAGCAGCGTCATGAAAACAGAACATTCTCCGCCGCGCTTCAGCGTGGCGTCGGCGGTTTTCGATGTGCTCGACCCGATTCCCTTCGGCTTCTTCGTGGGCACATTGATCTTCGACGTCATCTATGCGAAGACCGCCAACGTCCTGTGGTTGAAAAGCGCAGCGTGGCTCGTGACCATCGGCCTGGTCTTCGCCATCATTCCCCAGCTGATCAATCTGTGGCGGGTCTGGTTCCAGAAGCGCCGTGTCCGTACGACCGGCCATACCGTCAATTTCTGGCTCAACGTGGCCGCCATCGTGGCGGCGCTCGTGAATGCCTTCGTGCACAGCCGGGACGCCTATGCGGTGATCCCCGATGCCGTCTGGCTGTCCGTCGCGACCGTGCTGGCGATGGGCATCGGCAGGATCGTCCTGGCCGGAACACATGTCACTTACAAGGAATACGGCCATGGCCAAGTGTGAAACCCGTTGGGGCAGGGCGCTCGGGCTGGCCGCCGGTTTGTCGCTCGTACTGGGCGCCTGCACCGAAAAGGCAAGCGTCGACCCGTCGCGCCAGCTGGGCGCCAATCCGGAACTGCCCAAGGCGAAAGATTTCCTTGTGCCGCCGATGCAGGTGCCGGAAGGCGTCGGCTGGAAAGGGGACGCCAAGCCGCAGGTCGTCGCCGGCCTGCGCATCGAGAAGATCGCGTCCGGCCTGAAGCACCCGCGCCAGCTGCTGGTGCTGCCAAACCAGGACGTGCTCGTCGTGGAAGCGAACGGTCCGGGGGAAGAGGCCGTCACCACGCCGAAACAGGTCATCGCGGGCATCGTCAAGGGCCGTTCCGGCAAGGGCGGCAAGGGCGGCAACCGCATCACGCTGCTGCGCAAGAAACCCGGCGCGGCCGGCGAGTGGGAGCAGCACGTCTATATCGAGAACCTGCATTCCCCCTTCGGCGTCCAGCTCGTGGGCGACACGCTGTACGTGGCGAACACCGGCAACATCATGAAGTACCGTTACGTGCCGGGCGAGACGAAGATGTCCGATCCGGGCACCGAACTGGGCGACCTGCCCAGCACCGTCAACCACCACTGGACGAAGGCGCTGCTCGCGAGTCCGGACGGGAAGAAGCTGTATGTCGGCAGCGGCTCGAACAGCAATATCACGGAAAACGGCATGGAAGTCGAATACCGCCGCGCCGCCGTGCTGGAGGTCGATGCCGCAACGGGGGCCAGCCGCGTGTTCGCATCCGGCCTGCGCAACCCGACCGGACTGCAATGGGAGCCGCAATCCGGAAAGCTGTGGGCGATCGTCAACGAACGCGACGAGATCGGCGCGGACCTGGTGCCGGACTACATGACGTCGGTCCATGAGAAGGGCTTCTATGGCTGGCCGTACAGCTATTACGGCCAGCACGTCGACCATCGCGTGCAGCCCCAGCGGCCGGACCTGGTCAAGAAGGCGATCAAGCCGGATTACGCGCTCGGTTCGCACGTGGCCGCGCTGGGCCTGCTGTTCTACACGGGGACCGGCCTGCCGCAGCAATACCGGAGCGGCGCGTTCGTCGCCGAGCACGGCAGCTGGGACCGCTCGCCGCTGAGCGGCTACCAGGTCGTGTACGTGCCGTTCGAAAACGGCATGCCCAAGGGCGCGGCCCAGCCCGTCGTCACCGGCTTCCATTCGAAGGACGAAAAGCAGCTGTACGGCGCGCCGGTCGGACTGGCGCAGGATGCCGAAGGCGCCCTGCTGATCGCCGACGACGTGGGCAACATCGTCTGGCGCGTCACGAGCGCTGGCCAGTGACGTTCGTCCCGGCGCGCCAGCATGGCGACGCCGGCGGGATCATAGACGGTCGACGGCGATGACGGCATCGGCGAATGCGCGCGGGGCCTCCTGCGGCAGGTTGTGGCCGATGCCTCCCTCGACGAGCACATGCCTGTACTTGCCCGTGAAGCGCTTCGCATAGGCCGCGGGCTCCGGGTGCGGCGCGCCGTTGGCGTCGCCTTCGAGCGTGATCGTCGGCACCGTGATGGCCGGCAGCGTGGCCAGCCTGGCTTCCAGCTGGCTGTACTTCGGTTCGCCCTGGGCCAGCCCCAGGCGCCAGCGGTAGTTGTGGACCGTGATCGCGGCATGGTCCGGGTTGTCGAGCGCCGCGGCGCTGCGCGCGAACGTGCCGTCGTCGACATGCCATTGCGGCGAGGCCAGTTGCCAGATCAGCTTGGCGAAGTCGCGGTGGTTGCGTTCGTACCCGATGCGGCCACGCTCGGTGGCGAAGTAGAACTGGTACCACCATTGCAGTTCCGCCTGCGGCGGCAAGGGTTCCTTGCCGCTCGCCTGGCTGCCGATCAGGTAGCCGCTCACGGACACCAGGCCCTTGACGCGCCCGGGCCACAGCGCGGCGACGATGTCGGCGCTGCGCGCGCCCCAGTCGTAGCCGGCAAGGATGGCCTTGTCGATCTTCAGCGCATCCATCAATGCAATCACGTCGGACGCCAGTGCCGCCGGCTCGCCGTTGCGCGGCGCCTGCGGATCGCGGAACCGCGTGCTGCCGAAACCGCGCAGGTAGGGAACGATGACGCGATAACCGGCCTGCGTCAGCAGGGGAACGACGTCGGCGTAGCTGTGGATGTCGTAGGGCCAGCCGTGCAGCAGGATCACGACCGGTCCGCCGGCCGGGCCTTCGTCCACATAGCCAACGTTCAGGTCGCCGGCATCGATGTGCTTGATGACCGCGAACGCATCCGCCCGCGCGGGCGAGTTGGCCTGCGCCGACGGCGCGTCCGCGGCGGCCCGCGCCGGGGCGTGCATGCCGAACTGGGCTGCCGCCAGTGCGCCCAGCGCGATGGCACGAAGGGAAAGATGCTTGTCATGTCGGATCATGGTGTGCTCCTGTGAAGAGAAAAGGATTTAAGTTATCGCGATAATGATTATTGAGGTAACTTTATCCCGGTTCGCGCCGGGTTTCAAGTGCCTTGATCGTTATTTCGATAAATGA
This sequence comes from Massilia paldalensis, assembly GCF_044901715.1. NCBI lineage: Bacteria > Pseudomonadati > Pseudomonadota > Betaproteobacteria > Burkholderiales > Oxalobacteraceae > Massilia > Massilia paldalensis. The sequence continues at coordinate 301,290 of NZ_JBJCIU010000005.1, read as the reverse complement.
TTCGTCGCCCGCATGGTGTCCCGATATCGGCGCATGTGTCCGTCGCCGGCGCGGACATGTTCGGCAGCCCCATGGACACAATCCGGACATCTTGCGGACAAACGCGCGGGGTGTAATGGCCTGGCCGCCGCTGCTGGAACGGCGCCATGCCGGCGCCGGGCAGGACGGTATCGCTCGAAGGAGAACCATGATGAAGCTACTTGGCACCACCGGCGCGCTCGCGCTCCTGATTGCGGCCACGGCGCCGCTGCCGTCGCTGGCGCAGCAAGCCGATGCGCACGGCATCGGGCGCACCGAGCTCGTGCGCCACGCCTTCGATGGCAACCGCGACGCCATCCAGGTGAGGGTGGACTTCGGCCCGCACGCGGCGTTTCCCAGGCATACGCATCCGGGCGTGGAAATCGCCCACGTGCTCGCCGGGACGATCGAATATGCGCTGGACGGCAAGACCGTCGTCCTGAAGACGGGCGAATCGCTCTATATTCCCGAAGGCGTCGCGCATTCGGCCCGTAACGTCGGCGCAGGGAATGCCGCGGAGCTGGCGACCTATCTCGTCGCCAGGGACAAGCCGGCGGTGGTGATCGACGGACCGTTGCGGTGAGCGCGACGCCCATGGAAACTGCAGAAGGGAGCACGGCATGGAACGACACATGACAAGACGCGGGGCCGTCATCACCATCGCATCCGCGCTGGCATCGGCGCTGGCCGCCCTGGCTGCTGGCGCCGCCCCGTTCTCCGGCGGCGGCACGCTGCCGGTGGAGGGCAGGGCGGCCGGGTTCGATGGAGCGTCCACCTGGCTGAACTCGGCGCCGCTCGGCGCGCGCCAGTTGCGCGGCAAGGTGGTGCTGGTCGACTTCTGGACCTATTCCTGCATCAACTGCATCCGCACCGTGCCCTACGTGCGGGCCTGGGCGCGGAAGTACCGCGACCAGGGGCTCGTCGTGGTCGGCGTGCACACGCCGGAATTCGCATTCGAACAGGAGCTGGCCAACGTGAACGCGGCGCTGGCCCGCTTCGGGATCGACTTTCCGGTCGCCGTCGACAGCAGCCAGCGCATCTGGCGCGCCTGGGGCAACCGCTTCTGGCCGGCCTTGTACCTGGTCGATGCCGAGGGAAGGATCCGCCACCACCAGTTCGGCGAAGGAGAGTACGACAGGATGGAGCGGGCGATCCAGGCGCTGCTGGCCGAGACCCGCGGCGCGCCGCTGGCCGACATGGGCCTGGTCGACCCCAGGGCCGGGGCCGAGCAGATGGCGCCGGACCTCGGCCGGCTGGAATCGGAGGAAACCTACCTGGGTTACGACAAGGCCGTCCATTTCCGTTCGCCGGAGCGCCTGCGCGAGGATGGTACGCAGCAGTATTCGGTGGGCGGCCTGGACCTGAACGAGTGGGGCCTGTCGGGACGCTGGACGGTGGGGGCAGAGAGCATCCGCGCCGACGAGGGCGGCGCCGCCATCGCCTGCCGGTTCGGGGCGCGCGACCTGCACCTGGTGGCCGGCCCCGGCCAGGCCGGCCGCAAGGTGCGCATCCGGGTCACGCTGGACGGCCGCCCGCCCGGCGCGGACCACGGCAGCGACATCGATGCCGACGGCAACGGCACGGTCGACGCCACCCGGCTGTACCAGCTGGTGCGCCAGGGCGGCACGGTGCGCCGGCGCCGTGCCGAGATCCGCTTCCTCGACGCCGGGGCCAGGGCCTACGCCTTCACCTTCGGCTGAACCACATCCCGCGCGGTGGGAACGAGCGGCGGCGATCGGCGATCGCCGCCGTGTCATTTGTCGCGCCAGACCTGCGTGCGTCCCAGGATGCGCGTGCCGAGGAAACCATCGCCGCGCACCGCGCCACCGATGCCGAAGCTGAGCGCGCAGTCGTACGCTTCGCGGCCATCCTGCGTCCCGAGCGCGCGCTTCCATGCGTCGGCGCCATCCGAGGCATTCGCCGGTGCACTTTCGGAATGTCCTTGCGCTGCGCGCCTGCCGGATGCGCCGGCGCCGCCCGTCTCGCGTGCCGCGCCGCGGATCGCTTCCTGCACCGTCGCCGACGCGACCGGACCGGCTGTGCAGCCGCCCTGGGTGCACAGCCGTCCGCCGTCGGCGCCGTGCGCGCTGCCGGAGAACGCGGCGAGTGCCAGCAGGAAGGTGGCGGAAATGGTTGCGTGCATCGTCGTTCTCCCGTCAGGCGCGCTGCAGGACGAGCCGTGCTTCCAGCCCGCCTTCGGCGCGATTGTGCAGCGTCAGTTCTCCCGGCAGCGACGCGGCCAGGCGGCGCGCGATGGCCAGGCCGAGGCCGCTGCCGCCGGTGTCGCGGTTGCGCGAACCCTCGAGCCGGAAGAACGGCTCGAACACGGCGTCCAGCGCGGCGTCCGGGATGCCGGGACCGCGGTCGAGCACGCGGATCGCCGGACGCTGCGGCTGCGCGCAGTCGAGCACAATGTCGGCCGTGCCGGCGTACCTGAGCGCGTTGTCGACCAGGTTGCACACGATCCTGCGCAGCGCTTTCGGACGGGTGGACAGGACGGCCCCGCGCGCCCCTTCGACCTGGACGGACGCGCCACCGTCGCGGTAGTCGAACGCGATGCTGTCGAGCAGGCTGGCGATGTCGGTGGGACACGCTGTTTCCGCCTGGCCGTGCATGGCGCGCGCGTAATCGAGGCCTTCGCGCACGAGCCCCTGCAACTCCAGCAGGTCGGCGCCGAGGCGCTGCTGCTGGACGGGGTCGTCCATCATGTCGACGCGCAGGCGCATGCGCGTGATGGGCGTCTGCAGGTCGTGCGCGATCGCGGCCAGGATGCGCATCCGCTCGTCGACGTAGCCGGCAATGCGGCGCTGCATGGCATTCATCGCGCGGGCCGCGCGGGCCACTTCGGACGGCCCCGTCTCGCGCAGGGCCGAGGGGCGCAGGTCGGGGCCGAGCGCGTCGGCGGCGTCGGCCAGGTCGCGCAGGGGCGCCGTTGCGAGCCGCACGGCGGCCCAGCAGCTCAGCGCCACCAGCACGAATTGTCCCGCAAGAACGTAGGGCAGCCACGGCGACAGCGGCAGGCCGCGGCGCGGACGGAATTCGATGGTGACGGGATCGCCGTCGGCGAGCCGCACATGGACCTGGAAGCGTTCGCGTTCGCCTGCGACGGTGTTGGCGCTGAATGCATGGGTGGCAGCGAGCGCACGCGTGGCCGAGCGCAGCACGCGCAGCGACAGCGGGGCCTGGACGGGCGGGCCCGCGTCTCCCGGTCCGGCCAGGAAGCGGTAGCCCCCGTGTTCCAAGCACGGCAGCCAGGCGGCCCGTTCGGCGCGCGGCAGCCGGTCGAGGAGGGCGACCGCGCTGCGCAGGTCCGTTTCGACGGTGTCGACCATCGCCCCCATGTTGACGTCGTCCCGTTCGCCGACGGCGAGCCCGGCGGACAGCAGCTGGGCCGCGCCCATGCCCGCCAGCAGGATCAGCGACAGGCGCGCGAACAGGGTACGCGGCGCCAGCCTTGCCAGCCGCGCGCGCCAGCCGCTCATGGCGCGCCCTCGAGCACGCGGACCGGCATGGCGAACACATAGCCTTCGTGACGCAAGGTCCTGATGTAGCGCGGCTCGCGCGCCGTGTCGCCGAGGCGCTGGCGCAGGCGGCTGACGAGCAGGTCGATCGAACGGTCGAACTGGTCGGCGTCGTGGCCGTGGGTCAATTCCAGCAACTGCTCGCGGCTCAGCACCCGCTGCGGGTGGTCGAGGAATACGCGCAGCAGGCGGTACTCGGCCCCGCTGACCGGCACGGCCACGCCATCGGCGTCCAGCAGGTGGCGCGCCGTCGTGTCGAGGCGCCAGTCGCCGAATCCGACCATGGCGGCGGCCTGGGTGACCTGCAGGTTCGGTGGCAGCATGCGCGTGCGCCGCAGCACGGCGCGCAGCCGCGCCAGCAGTTCGCGCACCGAGAACGGCTTGGGCATGTAGTCGTCGGCGCCCAGTTCGAGCCCGACCACGCGGTCGGTCTCCTCGTCGCGCGCCGTCAGCATCACGATCGGCACCGCGCGGTGCTTGCCGGCGCGGAGCTCGCGGCACAGCACCAGGCCGTCGTCGCCGGGCAGCATCAGGTCGAGGACGATCGCATCGGGCGTGAAGCGCGCCAGCGCGGCGCGCAGGGCACGCCCGTCGGCGACGCCGGTGGCGCGCAGGCCCTGCTTGTCGAGGTAGGCGCAGACGAGTTCTCGGATCCCGCGATCGTCGTCCACCACCAGTACGTGGTCGGGCGCTGGCATGGTGTCGCTCCTTTCGTCACATAAAATTATTGTCGTAACTCTTATTGCGATAACTTTACCTGCGACGCTTACGTTTTTCAAGTACGATAATCGTTATCTCGATAAATAGTATGGGATTTCAAATGAGCAAGACCAAGGAACGGCGCGAGAACGTCGCCAAGCTGGGCGACTTCATGTGCTTCGCGGTGTACTCGACGAACCTGGCCTATTCGCGCGTCTACAAACCCGTGCTCGATGCGCTCGGCCTCACGTACACGCAGTACGTCACCATCATCTGCCTGTGGGAGCAGGACAACCAGACGGTCAAGGGACTGAGCGAGAACCTGTTCCTGGAGCCGAGCACCATGACGCCCATGCTCAAGCGCCTGGAAGCGATGGGTTACGTGCGGCGCGAGCGCGACAAGGAAGACGAGCGCAGCGTGCGCATCTCGCTGACGGAGGCGGGGCGCGCGCTGCGCGAAAAGGCGTTCGACTACCGCGAGATCACGGCCCGCGCGGCCGGCCTGGCGCCGGACGAGTTCCGGGCGCTGCAGAAGGCCATCGTCAACCTTCGCACCAACCTCGTGAACGCGGCGCAGGAGGGCGCCGGCCCGGCCGGAGCCTGAGCCTTCATCGCGATTCAGCCATCGGTCGACACCGTCAGGCTTTCCCACCGGTCGAGTTCTTCCGCGAGGGCGGCCAGCTTGCCGCGCACGAGCTCCAGTGCATCGCTGCCCAGCAGCAGGTGCACGGGCGGATCGTCGTGCCCGATGATCGACAGCATGGCGCGCGCCGCCTTCACGGGGTCGCCCGGCTGCTTGCCGCTCCTTGCCGCGCGGGCCTCGCGCACGGGATCGAACAGGGCGTCGTAGTCGGGGATGGAGCGCGGCGTGCGCTGCATCGACCGGCCGGCCCAGTCGGTGCGGAACGAGCCCGGTGCCACTGCGGTGACGGCGATGCCGAACCCCTTCACCTCTTTCGCGAGCGTCTCGGAGATGCCCTCGAGGGCAAACTTGCTGCCGCAGTAGTAGGCGATGCCGGGCATCGTGATGTAGCCGCCCATCGACGTGATGTTCAGCACGTGGCCGCGGCGGCGCGCGCGCATGAAGGGCAGCACGGCCCTGGTCATGGCCACGGCGCCGAACACGTTGACGTCGAACTGGCGGCGCATTTCCGCCAGCGGCGACTCTTCCAGGATCCCTTCGTGGCCGTAGCCCGCATTGTTGACCAGCACGTCGATGGGGCCGACGTCCGCCTCGATGGCCGCCACGACGCCGTCGATGGCCTCGACGTCCGTCACGTCCAGGATGCGCGCGTGCGCGCGTCCCGGCGCCAGCGCCTCGAATGCGCGCTTCGCGTCGTCGCTGCGCACGGTGCCGACCACGTGGTGGCCGTCGGCCAGTGCTTCGCTTGCCAGGGCGCGCCCGAAGCCGCTGCTCACGCCCTTGATGAGTAACAGTTTGGCGGATGCCATGCGATTCCTCCTCTGTAAAAACGAGCTTGCATGGTAGTCTTCGCCAGCGCCGAATGGCAGGCCATATCGCCTTGCATCCTTGCCTAAACCGATGAATCGCCTGCCTCGTGCGCCGGTACGCCAATGGCAGCCCCCGCATCCGGCTTTCTCGCGATGAAAAAATGGTCCGCCCCAAGATTTCCCAGTCGCAGGAGCTGGAAAAACAGTCTTCTCAACAGCAAGTGGCGTGTATCGACGTTCCGCACGAAATTGATATAGGTGCTCAGCGTCTCGTAGCGGATCGGTTGCAGCGCTTCCTGGCGCAGCATGTCGGCCAGCGACGCGCGCGAAAACAGGTTGATGTGGTGGGGCGGGTCCACCATCCCCCATTGCTCGATGCCGTGGATGCGCGCATGGATGCAGCCGGGATTCGGGGTCGTCAAGGCGAGGAGGCCGCCGGGCTTGATGCGCGCGACGACGGACGCCAGGAAGGAGCGCGGATCGGGAACGTGCTCGATGACGTTAAAGCAGGTCACCGCGTCGTAGACCTGCTCGTGCTCTTCGACGCGCTGGCGGATCAATTCGACGCCGACCTTGTCCCTGGCGAAACGGATCTCCTGCTCGGACAGCTCGATGCCGCTGGCCTGCATGCGGAACGCCCGGCCGGCCAGCGCGACGAAATAGCCGTTGCCGGCGCCGACGTCGAGCAGGGACGCGGGATGGCCACAGGACTGGATGCGGTTCAGGATGTGGTGCCACCTGAACCCCCATTCCCTGTCGATGTTGTCCACGGTCTTGTGGATCAGCGTGTAATAGTTGTCCGATTCATACTGCGCCGCGTCGAAGGCGACGTCGGCCATGATGCAGCCGCAGTCCTTGCAGCGGTAGATATCGGTCCCCCGTTTCTGGAACGGGTTGGCGTCGACGTGGTGGCTGGCATCGATCACGCAGTGCTTCATGTGTTCCCGTGCTCCCGTCGATTCCTTGTCCATGCGCGCATCCGGATCGTGCCGCCGGCTGAATGGCGACGCGTTCCCTGGAGGAGCTTCCCCTGGTCTCTCGCGACAATGAAATCCGCGTGATGAGATTGACCCGCGTGTATCCGGTTGGTTCGGCGAGAACAGATGACCGGGCGCAAATAGGGAAATGATCGCTGTGGCGCCGATGATAGCGCCGGGAGGAGGGGCAGGTCGCACGACAAGCGCGCCGCGCGACCGATGCCGGGGCCGGCGCGGTCGCGCGCCGGCCGACGGTGAGGCAGAGACTCAGGCCGCCTGTTCGCCGCGGTGCGGCAGGCGCCAGTCCTTGCGCACGAAATGGCAGGTGTAGCCGTTCGGATGCTTGACGAGGTAGTCCTGGTGCTCGGGTTCCGCCTCCCAGAACGGGCCGGCCGGCTGCACCTCGGTGACGACCTTGCCGGGCCACAGGCCGGACGCGTCGACGTCGGCGATCGTGTCCAGCGCCACCGCGCGCTGTTCGTCGCTGGTGGTGAAGATGGCGGAGCGGTAGCTGGTGCCGACATCGTTGCCCTGGCGGTTGCGCGTCGTCGGGTCATGGATCTGGAAGAAGAATTCCAGCAGGCGGCGGTAGCTGGTCTGCTCCGGATCGAAGACGATCTCGAGGGCCTCGGCGTGGGTGCCGTGGTTGCGGTAGGTCGCATTCGGGACGTCGCCGCCCGAATAGCCGACGCGGGTGGAGATCACGCCCGGCAGCTTGCGGACCAGGTCCTGCACGCCCCAGAAGCAGCCGCCCGCGAGGATTGCGGTTTCTTGTTTCACGTCGATTCCTTTCATCGTTGCCCAGCCATCCCGGCGGCGTGCCGGGACGAAACGCTGTGTTCCATCCACTATAGCGCGTTTGGCGAAAGGCTTCCGGCCACCCCCTCGTTACTCGTATGTTGCATTGAGGCAACGAAAAATTGAACCCGATGATATTTCCATAAAGATATTGAATGAGGGTAATAATTCTGCCCTATAGTTGTATAGCGGAAATATTTTTTCGCAGTCCGACGCGTCTCCAAGCTGCCGACGCATTCAATTTCAGTCTTCGATAAAACCCAAAAAATGTTCAAGAAACTGTCCATACGTACCCGCCTCATCGCCACCATGGGCCTGCTTGGCCTGATCCTTCTCGCCTTTGCCGTGCTCGGGCTGTTCGGCATGCACGCTGCGGAAGCCTCGCTGAAGAACGTCTATACGGACCAGCTCAAGTCGACCGTTGCCGTCAACACGGCCAAGAACTTCCTGTCGCGCGCCCGCTTCACCATGGACCGCGCGGCGCTGCACCCGGACGCGCCCGATGTCGAGGCGACGCTCTCGCGCGCGAACGGCTTCCTCGTGCAGGCCGACAAGGCCTGGACCGCCTACATGGCGCTGCCGCAGGACCCGGAGGAAAAACGCCTGGTGCAGGCCGTGGACGCCAAGCGCGAGATCTACGTCCGCCAGGGGCTGGTGGCGCTGGCCGACGCCGTTCGCAAGGGCGATATGGCGACGGTGGACCGGTTCGCGATGAAGGAGCTGACGGCCAGCTATGGCGAGTACAACAAGGCATCGGAGAAGCTGGACGACTACCAGGTCACGATGGCGAAGGAACAGTACGAGCGCAGCCTGCGCCTGGACCAGAACATCTTCTATGCGCTGGTCGGCGGCATGGTCGTCAGCGTGCTGCTGATCGTCGCCTCCTCGGTCGCGCTGGTGCGCGCCATCGTCGGTCCGCTGAACGAATTGCTGGCGCACTTCGGCGCGATGGCCCGCGGCGACCTGTCCACCCACGTCGACCTCGACCGCCACGACGAGATGGGCAAGCTGTTGCACGGTTTCGCCGACATGCAGGCGCAGCTGGCCACGACCGTGCGCAGCGTTCGTGACAGCAGCGGCCTGATCGCCAGCGCCAGCAGCGAGATCGCGGCCGGCAACCTGAACCTGTCCAGCCGCACGGAACAGCAGGCCAGCAGCATCGAGGAGACGGCGGCGTCGCTCGAGGAGCTGACCAGCACCGTGCGCAACAACGCCGACAATGCGCGCCAGGCCAACCAGCTCGCCGCCTCGGCGTCCGAAGTGGCCGTGCGCGGCGGCAGCATCGTGTCCCAGGTCGTGGACACGATGGGCAACATCAACGAATCGTCGCGGCGCATCGTCGACATCATCACTGTCATCGACGGCATCGCGTTCCAGACCAATATCCTGGCACTGAACGCCGCCGTGGAAGCGGCAAGGGCGGGCGAGCAGGGCCGCGGCTTCGCGGTCGTGGCGGGCGAGGTGCGCAACCTGGCGCAGCGCTCGGCCTCGGCCGCCAAGGAGATCAAGGAACTGATCACCGCCTCCGTCGCCAACGTCGACACGGGCGCCCAGCTGGTCGACAAGGCCGGCGCCACCATGCAGGAGATCGTCGACAGCGTGGCGCGCGTCACCGGCATCATGGGCGAAATCATGGTCGCCGGCGAAGAGCAGAGCAGCGGCATCCAGCAGATCAACCAGGCCATCGCCCAGATGGACCAGGTGACGCAGCAGAACGCCGCCCTCGTCGAGGAAGCCGCCGCCGCGGCCGACGCGCTGCAGGAACAGGCGCAGGCGCTGGCGTCGGCCGTGTCGGCATTCCAGCTGGACAAGGCGGCAGGACGTCCCGCCGCGCTGTCCGTGCAGCGCTACCTGGCCATCGCGGCACACTGAGCCGCGGCGGCGCTCCCGGTTCAGATGACCCGGCGCGGCGCCGCCGTCAGCGGATCGCCACTGTTGGGCGTCCCCGTCGGCTCGATCAGCAGGATCTGCGCTTCCTCCGCCGCGCGCGGCCGGTGGCGCACGCCGCGCGGCACGACGTACAACTGGCCCGGCGCCAGCGCGACCGTCGTGCCGTCCTCGAGGTCGATCTCCAGCCGGCCGTCCAGCACGAGGAAGAAGTCGTCGGTGTCCGGGTGGACGTGCCAGTGGTACTCGCCGCGCAGCCTGGCGACCATCACGTCGTGGCCATTGAACAGGGTCACCGTCCGCGGCTGCCAGGCCTCGGAAAAGGTGGCAAGCTTGGCGGCGAGGTCGATGGGAGAGGGCATGGCGGATCCTTTGGAAAAAACGCCATGGTGCCGGTCCGCCGTCGTCCCGTCTTGTACAATCGTTGCATGGACACCCACGACAGGCCGGCCGGGAACGCGGCACGATTCTCGCCGCTGGCGGGCGGCATCACGCTGATGCAGGCGAGCTTCAGCGACCATGCTTTCGAGCGTCACAGCCACGACTGCTTTTCGATCGGCGTCACTACCTACGGGATCCAGCAATTCCGCTGCAGGGGCCGCGTCCACGACAGCCGCCCCGGCGACCTGGTGCTGTTCAATCCGGACGAGGATCATGACGGCAGCCGTGGCCGGTCCGACGGTTTCGGGTACGCGATCTGGTACGTGCCGGAAGCCTTCGTGCGCGATTGCCTCGATCCCGACGCAGGCCTGCACGGCAAGCCGTATTTCGCGGCGCCCCACGCGACCGACCGGCGCCTGGCCACGGCGTTTACCATGCTTACCAGCACGCTGCTGGAGAGCCCATCCGACACGCTGCGTGCCGAGTCGCTGCTGGGCGCCTTCCTGGCCAACACGCTGGCACGCCACGGCGAACGGCCCCAGGTGTTGCCCGCGCCGCCGCGCGACCCCGGCGCTGCCGCCCTGCTCAGGGTGAAGGACTACATCCGCGCGCATTTTCAACGCGATCTGACCATCGCGGAACTGGCAGGCGTGGCGGGCCTGTCGCGCGCGCACTTCACGCGCGCATTCGGCGCTGCCTTCCACGTGGCGCCGCACGTCTACTTGAACGCCGTGCGCATTCACCACGCCCAGGCCCTGATCCGGCGCGGCATGCCGCTGGCCGACGTCGCCCTTGAATGCGGTTATGCCGACCAGAGCCACTTCAACCGACGCTTCAAGGGCAGCGTCGGCGTGGCGCCGTCCGCATGGCGAAGCATGGCGGGAAGAAGTACCGGAGGGAGTACGGCGGTTTGATGCTATCGTAGCGGTCGTTTCATCCGACCGGATCCCGCATGACACCTCCTGCCTCTCCCTCCGCGCGCGCGGCCGCCACCCCGCTGGCGGCGCTGCTGCCCTACGGCGCCCTGATGGCATCGCTGCTGTCGGTCACCGTGGGCGCCTCGCTGGCGAAGCAGATGTTCCCGCTGGTCGGCGCCGCCGGCGCCACCGCGCTGCGCCTGTTCTTCGCGGCGCTGATGCTGTGCGCCGTGTTCCGGCCCTGGCGCGGGGGCTGGCGCGCGGACCCGCGTGCGCTGCTGCTGTACGGCGGCACGCTGGGCGTGATGAACCTGAGTTTCTACTCCTCGCTGGCCTATATCCCGCTGGGGATCGCGATCGCCGTCGAGTTCACCGGACCGCTGGCCGTCGCCGTCTGGACCTCGCGACGGCGCATCGATTTCCTGTGGATCCTGCTGGCCGTCGCCGGCCTGGCGCTGCTGTTGCCGACGCCGGCGCACGGCGCGCGGCTCGACTGGCGCGGCATCGGCTTCGCGCTGCTGGCCGGCTGCTGCTGGGCCGTCTACATCCTGGTCGGCAAGCGGGTCGCCGGCGCCTACGGCGCGGCCGGATCGGCGTGGGGCGTGGCGCTCGGCACCCTGGTCGCCGTGCCCGTCGGCACCTATCACGCCGGCGCGAGCCTGCTGGCGCCATCCGTGCTGGCCCTCGGTCTGGCGGTGGCGCTGTTCTCCAGCGCGATCCCGTATTCCTTCGAGATGGTGGCGCTGCGCCGGCTGCCGTCGAACACCTTCAGCACGCTGCTCAGCGCCGAGCCGGCCGTCGGCGCGCTGATGGGCTTCCTGATGCTGGGCGAGCGCCTGACGGCCACGCAGTGGCTCGCGATCGGCCTCGTGATCGCCTCGTCGGTGGGCGCGGCGATGAGTGCCGGCTATGGCGGGCGCCGTCCCCCGGTGGAAGAAGCGGAGCCGCCGGCGCCGCTCTAGGCCCGGGCCGGCCGCGCTAGTGCAAGGCCAGGCGCAGTTGCAGCAGCAGGTAATCGATGTCGGCGGCGCTCGTCGTGCGGCCCAGCGAAATGCGCATCGCGCTGCGCGCATGCGCATCGGACAGACCGAGCGCACGCAGCACGTAGGATGGCGCGGCGCTGGCGGCATTGCAGGCCGAACCGGCGGATACGGCGATGCCGGGCAGCCGGTCGGCCAGCGACTCGGCGCCGACGCCCGTGAAGCTGACGTTCAGGTTGTGCGGGATGCGCTGTTGCAGGTCGCCGTTGAACCTGACGCCGGGCAGGGCCGCCAGGCCGTCGCGCAGGCGGTCGCGCAAGGCCGCGATGCGCGCCGATTCGCCCGCCATCTCCAGCCGCGCCAGTTCGCACGCCTCGCCCATGCCAACGATCTGGTGGCTGGGCAGCGTGCCGGAGCGCAGGCCTTTCTCGTGGCCGCCGCCATCCATCTGCGCCTCCAGCCGCACGGCCGGCGCGCCGCGCACGTACAGCGCGCCGATGCCCTTCGGGCCGTACAGCTTGTGCGCGCTCAGCGACAGCAGGTCGACCTGCAGGCGGTCGACGTCGATCGGCAGCTTGCCGGCCGCCTGCGCCGCGTCCACGTGCAGCAGCACGCCGCGGGCGCGGCAGAGGCGTCCCAGTGCGGCGATCGGCTGGATCACGCCGATCTCGTTGTTGACCATCATGACGGAGGCAAGGATGGTGTCCGGGCGCAGCGCCGCCTCGAACGCGGTCAGGTCGACCAGGCCGTCCGGCCGCGGCTGCAGGTAGGTGACGTCGTAACCTTCGCCCTCCAGCCGGCGCATGGTGTCCAGCACGGCCTTGTGTTCGGTCGCCACCGTCACCAGGTGCCCGCCGCGCCCGCCGTTGGTCCAATGTGCGTGGGCCGCGCCTTTCAGCGCCAGGTTGTTCGACTCGGTGGCGCCGGACGTCCAGACGATGTCGCTCGCGGCGGCGCCGATCAGGGCGGCGACCTGCTTGCGCGCCCGTTCCACGGCAAAGGCGCCGTCCAGGCCGAATGCGTGGGAGGTGCTGGCCGGGTTGCCGAATTTCTCGGTCATGTACACCAGCATGGCTTGCGCGACGCGCGGGTCGACGGGCGTCGTCGCGGCGTGGTCGAGGTAGACGGGAAGCGCCGGCGGGGAGGACGGATCGGCCGGGCGTCGACAGGGCGCGGCGGCGCCGGGTGGCGTCAGGCTGGGCGTGAGGGCATCGGTCATGGCGGGTCGGATCGGGGATGGAGGGCCCACCTTAATCGCGTCCGCTACAAAAATGAACGACCGATAGCGCACATCCATATCTGTTTTTCGTTCGTGCCCGGCCCGCCTTATGCGATTGGCGTCTAGTCCGCGACCTTGACCACGAGCTTGCCGAAGTTCCGGCCCTGCAGCAGGTCGATGAACGCAGCCGGCGCGTTCTCCAGGCCGTCGACGACGTCTTCGCGGTAGCGCAGGCGGCCGTCGGCGATCCAGCCCTGCGCCTGTTCCAGGAACGCCGGCCGCAGGTGCGCGAACTCGCGCTGGATGAAGCCGCGCACCAGCAGGCTCTTCTTGAGGATGTCGCGCATGGCCAGCGCCAGGCGGTCGGGGCCCGGCTCCGCCTGCGGCAGCGCGTTGTACTGGGCGATCAGTCCACATACCGGCACGCGCGCGAAGTCGTTCAGCAGCGGGAACACGGCATCCCACACGCGGCCGCCCACGTTCTCGAAATACACGTCGACGCCGTCCGGGCAGGCGGCGGCCAGCTGCGCCGCGAAGTCGGGTGCGCGGTGGTCGACAACGGCGTCGAAGCCCAGCACGTCGCGCACGAACGCGCACTTGTCGGCGCCGCCCGCGATGCCCACAGCGCGCGCGCCGTGGATGCGCGCGATCTGGCCCACGACGGAACCGACGGCGCCGCTGGCGGCGGCCACCACCACCGTCTCGCCGGGCTGCGGACGGCCGATCTGCAGCAGGCCGGACCAGGCCGTGAAGCCTGGCATGCCGAGCACCCCGAGGGCCGTGCTGATGGGCGCGGCGGACGGGTCGAGCTTGCGCAGGGCGGCGCCGTCGTCGAGGGCATAGCGCTGCCAGCCGGAGTGCGAGAGCACGATGTCGCCTGGCGCGTAGCCGTCGTGGCGCGAGGCGACGACGCGCGCCACCGTGCCGCCTTCCATCACGGCGCCGATGTCGACGGGCCTGGCATAGGACTTGGCGTCGTCCATGCGGCCGCGCATGTACGGGTCGAGCGACAGGTACAGCACCTGCAGCAGCACCTGGCCGTCGCCCGGGACCGGCAGCGCTTCCCGTTCGAGGCGGAAGTCGTCCGGGCGCGGCAGGCCGGTGGGCCGGGAAGCGAGTACGAGCTTGTCGTTGAGCGGTTGGGTCATGGGCATCTCCCTGTAGATGAAACGCCCATCGTACGCCGGATCGGCGAAGTCTTCAGCGGGCGGCGGCGCGGGGGAGGGGCGGCGGATCCCCCGCCGGATGTGGTAAAAGACGAGGACATGACACCATCAACCACCCGTAGGAGTCGACCATGAAGGATACCGTCAAGATCACGGCACTACTCACCCCCAGGCCAGGCAAGGCGGTAGCGCTGGAGGCGCTGCTGTTCGACATGGCGCCGCACTGCCGCGCCGAGCCGGGCAACCTGCGCTGGGACGTGTGGCGCGAGCAGGGGCAGGAGCAGGGGGAGGGCGACGCGCGCCGCTTCGTGCTGGACGAGCTGTACCGCGACAACGCGGCCGTCGCCGCCCACCGCGCCACGCCGCATTTCCAGCACTACGCGGCGACGATCAACGACCTGGCCGAGCGCGTCGCGCTCGTGCTCGATCCGGCCCAGGTGGCATAGCAGCCGAGGCGGGATCATGCTGTCGTGCCGCCGAGCCGCCGAGCCGCCGAGCCGGCGCGGCGGCTGGACGGGGCCGCATCGTGGTACCCGCGCCGGCACTGGCCATGCGCCGCGGGACGCGGCTGCCGCCTCAAAAACCATACCGAGAAGAGGGACTTTATCGAAAGTCTTGTATAAGATAGCTTATAATTTTTCTTTATGCGAATTTAAGTTCGCATTCCGAATAATTCAGAAGCCCGGAAGGCGGAACGCCTGGCCGGGCACGATGTTGCCCATGTTTCGAACTATAATTCGCATTCCGAATTATTCATCGAGCAGCCCATGAAAAAGACCGATTCCGCACCCGCAGATACGACGAATGCCGCCAAGAACACTGTCCAGTCGCTGGCCAAGGGGTTCAAGGTATTGCAGGCATTTACCGCCCAGGAGCCCGAACTGACGATGGCGGAGGTCGCACGCAAGGCCGACATGGACAACGCGACTGCTTTCCGCTTCCTCAATACGCTGGTCAACCTGGGCTATGTCGACCGCGTCGACGACAGCCGCCGGTTCCGCCTGTCGCTGAAGGTGCTGGACCTGGGTTTCCACGCGATCGCCCGCTCCGACCTGCGCACGCATGCCCGTCCGATCCTGCGTGGTCTGGTGGGCGAGGTCAACGAAGCGGCCTCGATCGGGGTGCTGGACGGCAGCAGCGTGATGTATGCCGAGCGCGTTCAGGCGGGCCTGACGCAGCTGGGCGTCGACGTGCGCATCGGTAGCCGGGTTCCCGCCTACTCGACCGCCGTGGGCCAGGCGATCCTGGCGTGGCTGCCCCGCGAGACGCAGCGCAAGGTGCTGGCCGGACAGCCGCTGGTCAAGCTCACCGCGACCACGATCACGGACATGGATGCGCTGCTGGCGCGCCTGGAGCACATCCGCGAGATCGGCTATGCGCTGTCGGACCAGGAAACCGTCACCGGCGTGTACGTGCTGGCGGTGCCCGTGCTGGATGTCGACGGCACGCCGGTGGCCGCGCTCAGCGTGGCGGCGTCGGTGCACCGCGTCTCGCTCGCCCAGTTCAAGGACAATGCCGTCGACGCCGTGCTGTCCGCTGCCCGGCAACTGTCGAAATCGCTGCAGGCGACCGGGGGCTACGCCGCCCACCGCGTGAACGGCTAGCGCCGGCCGGGACACGACTTGCATGCACACTCTCGCATCCAAGGACACCGTCATCATCGTCACGATGGTGGGGCTCTACGTCGCACTCACCGCATGGCTGACCGCGCGCTGGCGCAGCACGACGGCGAGCGACTTCATGGTCGGCGCGCGCAGCCTGTCGCCGCTGGTGGTGGGTGTGCTGATGGTGTCGGAATTCGTCGGCACCAAGTCGATGATCGGCACCGCGCAGGCCGCGTTCGAGTCGGGCATGGCCGCCTCCTGGGCAGTACTGAGCGTGGCGGTCGGCTTTCCGCTGTTCGGCATGGTCCTGGCCCGCAAACTGTACGATTCCGGCGAATACACGATTTCCGGCGCCATCTTCCAGCGCTACGGCCGTCCCACGCAGATGATCGTCTCGTTCATCATGATCTATGCGCTATTGCTGGTCAACGTGGGCAACTACCTGAGCGGGGCGGCCGTCGTCGCCGCCGTGCTGCGGCTGGACCTGCCGCTGGCCGCCTGCGCGATCGCGCTGGTCGGCACCTTCTACGTGGCGTTCGGCGGCATGAAGAGCGTGGCCTATGTGACCATCTGGCACAGCGCCATGAAGTACCTGGGCATCGCGGTCGTGCTGGCCGTGGCGCTGAGACTGACGGGCGGGGTAACGCCCATGAAGGCCGCGCTGCCGGCGTTCTACTTCAGCTGGGACGGCGGGCTCGGCGCCTCGACGATCGTCGCTTTCTTCATCGGCAACGTCGGTGCGATCTTCTCGACGCAATACATCGTGCAGGCCATCTCCTCGACCAGGAGCGCCGACGCGGCGCGCCGCTCCACCTTCGTCGCGGCCGCGCTGGCGCTGCCGATCGGAATTGCGCTGGGCCTGATCGGCGTGGCCGCGCGCATGCTGTACCCGGACGTTCCGAGCCTGTACGCGCTGCCGATGTTCCTGCAGGAGATGAACGTCTACGCCGCCGGCTTCGTCGCCGTGGCCATGGTGGCGTCCATTTTCGCGGGCGTCAGCACCGTGGCGCTGGCGATTGCCTCGCTGGTGGTGCGCGACTTCTACCTCCCGTACTGGCAGCCGACGCCCGCGCGGCAGTTGCGCACCATGCGCTGGATAGCGCTGGTGGTCGGTGTCGTGCCGCTGGCCTGCGTGTTCCTCGCGCCGGGCCTGCTGAAACTCTCGTTCTTCACGCGCGCCCTGCGCCTGTCGATCTCCGTCGTGGCGGTGATCGGCCTGTACCTGCCGCATTTCGGCAGCGGCCGGGGCGCGGCGTGCGGTTTGCTCGCGGCCGTGGTGACGACCACTGCCTGGTACCTGCTCGGCAATCCCTACGGGATTGACAATATGTATGTCGCGCTGGCGACCCCCGCCATCGTGATCGCGGTCGAGCGCGTGTTCGACCGCCACTGGATACCGCGCTGACGGCGCGGCTGGCCGGGTGCTTGCGCCCGGGTTTTTCGTCGCGCTAGCGACTTCACTGAAATGAACGGCATGACGCCGCTGGCCTGGCCAGCCGGCGGCGGCATCCTTCAAGGTAAACAAGATGAAACCAACACCTTACCTGGTCCTGGGCGGCATGCTGCTGTCCGGCGCCTGCCTGCCGGCTGCGGCACAATCGAGCATGACCGTGTACGGCATCGCCGACGCGGCGATCACGCACCTCGACCACCGCGCTGGCGCCGCCCGGACCTATATGCGCGGCGGCCCGAAGGACGGCACCCGCATCGGCTTCAAGGGCAGCGAAGACCTGGGGAACGGCACCAGCGTGCTGTACGTGCTGGAAGCGGGATACAACATCGACGACGGCACCGCTGCCCAGGCGGGCAGCATCTTCAACCGCGCATCCTATGTCGGCGTGTCCAACAAGCGCCTGGGCACGCTGACGGCGGGCCGCCAGTACTCGCCGTATTTCGACTTCCTCACGCCGCTGGGCCCGCTGCCGGTGGTGACCGGCGCGGCGGGCGACCACGCCGGCGACATCGACGGCTTCGACGTCACGATCCGCAACAACAATTCCGTGAAATACAAGTCTGCCGAATGGCACGGCGTGACGGTCGGCGCGATGGTCGCGGCGGGCGAGCAGGCCGAGGGTTCGGGCAGCGCCGGGGCGTCGTACAGCGCCGCCGTCAAGTACGACGGCGGACCCTTGCACTATGCGCTCGGCTACCAGTTGCTGAAAAACGGCACCAACCAGGCCAACTGGGACGCCACGTCGGCGGGCAGCTTCTCCAAGTCGGCCGTGAATGCAGGCTACCTGTCGGCGCGCGACGTGCAGTACATCGCCACGGGCTTGCGCTACGAGATCGGCCGGGTCAGCCTGGGCGCCACGCTAAGCAACGTGCAATACCGCCCCAACGAGCGTTCGCTGTTCCGCGACACGGCCACCTTCAATACGGCCTCGCTGCTGGCCGGCTGGGCAACGGCGAGCCCCTGGGCCTTCGGTGCCGCCGTCGCCGACACGCGCGCCACCAGGTCCAACGGCATCACCGACCCGGCCAACTACCTGCAATTTTCCTTGATGCAGGCGTACTGGCTGTCCAAGCGCACGGTGGTCTACCTGCTCGAGGCGACCCAGCATGCGCACGGCCGCACGTTGTCGAGCAACGCCGGGAGCCAGGTCGACGCGGGCGCCGTGCTGGGCGTGTCCCAGACCGGCCTGGTGGCCGACAGCCGCGGGCAGACCGCCTTCACGCTGGGCCTGCGCCACGCGTTCTGACCATCCCGGCCCGGTCGCCAGGCGGCCGGGCCATCGAAAAGAAAGCAACACAACGATATGGCTATCTCAAGACGCAAGTTCCTGCTTGGCACGATGACGGTGTCCGCGGCATGGGTCGGCTGGGGCGGCATGCCCGCCTGGGGGGAGCGGGCCGCGCCTGCCGCCGCCGGTGCGGTGGCACCGTTCATGCAGCTGTCCTCCTTGTTGGTGAACCACCAGCTCGACGCCGCCGTCGGCGCGCGCATCGCGGCCGCGGCGGCGGCCACGTATCCCGCGAGCGCGGACATGATCGGCGCCATCGCCGACATCGCCCGCAAGCAGAACGGGCACGCGGTCGAGGACTTTTTCGATGCAATTCCCGCGGGCCCGCTGCGCGACTTCGCCCATTGGGTGATCTTCGCCTGGTACACGGGCTGTTCGTCGGCGCACAAGGATGCGCAGGTATTCAGCTATGAAGGAGCGCTGACCTACCGGACCACGGCGGATGCCGTCGCCATCCCGTCCTACGGCTTTTCCGGCCCCAACCTGTGGCACCGGAGCATCGTGCCGCTGTTCCCCATGCCGCGCTTCTGAGCGCGGCCACCAGAGAAAAAACACGAATATGCCTACACAACAAAGCGCCGACGTCGTCATCGTCGGCACCGGCGTGGTCGGGGTGGCGATCGCCGAACAACTGCTGGACGCCGGCCTCTCGGTACTGATGCTCGAAGCGGGCCCGCGCGTGGACCGCGCCGAGGTCGTCGAGAACTTCCGCAACCTGCCGCTGGCGCTCAAGGGCGATCCCTCGTCCTGCTATCCGCCCAAGCCGTGGGCGCCGCACCCGATGCCGGCGACCGACAAGCCCGAAGAGGCCTACCTGCAGCTGAGCGGGCCGGACAAGTACGCCCAGACCTTCATCCGCTACGCCGGCGGCTCGACCTGGCACTGGGCCGGCACCTGCTGGCGCCTGACACCGCAGGACATGCGCCTGAAAACGCTGTACGGCGTGGGCCGCGACTGGGCCATCGACTATGCGACGCTGGAGCCCTACTATGCGCGCACCGAGCACCTGCTGGGCATCTGCGGGCCGTCCGATCCGGCGCTGCAGTGGCCGCCCGCGAGCGGGGGCGTGCCCCGCTCGCGGCCGTACCCGATGCCGCCGCTGCCGTTCGGCCCGGGCGAGCAGCGCTTCACCGAAGTCGTGGAGACGCTCGGCTACAGGAACATCCCGACGGCGCAGGCGCGCAACAGCGGCATGCCCTACGACGACCGACCCGCCTGCTGCGCCAACAACAACTGCGTGCCCGTGTGCCCGGTCGGCGCCAAGTACGACGCCGCGACCGCGTTGTCGCGCCTGGAGGCGAAGGGGGCCGTGATCGCGGCCGATGCCGTCGTCTACCGGGTCGAGACGAATGCCGCCAACCGTATCGAGGCCGTGCACTACTTCGACCCGGACAAGCGCTCGCACCGCATTACCGGCAAGCTGTTCGTCCTGGCCTGCAACGGCATCGAGACGCCGAAGCTGCTGCTGATGTCGCAGGACGCGCGCAATCCGAACGGCCTGGCCAACAGCTCGGACCAGGTCGGCCGCAACATGATGGACCATCCGCAGCTGACGATGACGCTGACGCTCGAGGAACCCTACTGGGCCGGCGTCGGTCCCGTGGTCAACAGCGGCATCATGGAAACGTCGCAGGGCGCGTTCCGCGCCGAGCATGCCGGCGCCTATTTCCGCTTCAATAACTTCGCGCGCAACCGCTTCGTCACCTTCGCAGCGCTGAAGAAGGGCCTGGTCGGCAAGGCGCTGGACGCCGAGATCCGCCGCATGACGGCCTGCACGGCCGACATCGTGCTCGCGCACGAGGTGCTGCCGGACGCCGACAACCGCCTGACCCTGTCCGACAAGAAGGACTGGCTGGGACTGCCCAAGCCGGCCATCCACTACGACGTCGGCGACTACACGCGCAAGTCGGCCGAGGTGTATTCGGTCCCCATCGGCAAGCGCATCGCCGAGGCGATGGGCGCGACCGACATCAAGCTGAGTCCGAAGTTCGCCCAGAGCAAGCACATCATGGGCGGCACGATCATGGGCCTGGACCCGCGCGACTCCGTCGTCGACGTCGACTGCCGCGCCCACGACCACGACAACCTGTTCCTGCCGGGGGGCGGGGCCATGGCCAGCACGGCCTGCGGCAACAGCACCATCACCATGGTATCGCTCGGCCTGAAGGCCGCCGATGCGATCATCCGCCAGATGCGAAAGGGCTGACATGAGGACCTGGATCACGAACCTGATTGCCATCGCGCTCATCGCCTGCGCGGGCCGGTCCGCCGCACAGGGCGTCGACGCCGCCACGCTTGCGCGCGGCAAGTACCTCGCCACGGCGTCGGACTGCATGGCCTGCCACACGGCACACAAGGGGCAGCCCATGGCGGGCGGCCTGGTGCTGTCCTCGCCGGGTGGAGACATCGTCTCCACCAACATCACGCCGTCGAAGCGCTACGGCATCGGCAACTATACGGAACGGCAGTTCGCCGATGCGCTGCGCAGGGGCATCCGCGCCGACGGGCAGCCGCTGTATCCCGCCATGCCATACACGGCGTATGCAGCGCTGTCCGACGCCGACGTCCATGCGCTGTATGCCTACTTCATGCAGGGCGTGCCGGCGGTCGAGAGGGAGACGACGCCGACCGCACTGCCGTTCCCGATGGGCGTGCGCGCTTCCATGAAGGTGTGGAACGCGTTGTTCCTGGACGAACAGCCGCTCAAGCCGGAGGCGGGGCGCTCGCCCGAATGGCTGCGCGGCCGCTACCTGGCCGAAGGCGCGGCCCACTGCAGCACCTGCCACACGCCGCGCGGCGCGCTGATGCAGGAAAAGAAGGAGCTCGCCATGGCCGGCAGCCAGGTCGGTCCGTGGTATGCGCCGAACATCACCTCGCACCCGACGGCCGGCATCGGCAGCTGGAGCGAGGCCGAGCTGGTGCAATACCTGCGCAGCGGCCGCGTCGAAGGCAAGGCCCAGGCGGCCGGCAGCATGGCCGAAGCGATCGGCTACAGCTTCAGCCGCCTCGAGGAGGCCGACCTGAAGGCCATCGCCGTGTACGTCAAGTCGCTGCCGCCGGTCGACGCCGGGGAAGGCAAGGGCCAGGCCACCGCGCGCTTCGGCCAGGGCAAGCCCGGCAACGCGCTGGCCGACATCCGCGGCAAGGGGTACGCCGCCGGCATGCAGGGCCAGCACATGGGTGCCCAGGTGTACTCGGCCAACTGCGCCTCCTGCCACGGCGCCAGCGGCGAGGGCAGCGCGGATGGCTACTACCCGAGCCTGTTCCACAATTCCGCGACCGTCAGCAAGAACAACCTGGTGGCGACGATCCTCCTGGGTGTGGACCGCGAGACGCAGGACGGCCACGTGTTCATGCCGCCGTTCGGCGCGCAGCCCAATGCCCTCAACCACTTGTCGAACGACGAGGTCGCGGCGCTGGCCAATTACCTGCAGGTCCGGTTCGGCAGCGGCGCGCCGACCGTCAAGGCGGACGACGTGGCCAGCATCCGCGCTGGCGGTCCCCGATCGCACCTGCTGCTGGTGGCCCGGCTGGGCATGGCCGCCGGGGCGCTGCTGGTCGTCGTGCTTGCCGTGCTGGTCGTGCGCCGCCGCCGCGCATCGCGAGGTGCGCGATGAAGCCGGCACCGATCTCGCGCCGCCGCGCACTGCAGGCCCTTGGCGCCGCGCTGCTGGCCGGCAGTGCCGGGCGCCTGCTCTCCGCGACCAGGGCCAGGGCGGCGGTCGATGCCGCCGGTCCGGGCATGGCGGACTTCACGGACGTCTCGCGCAGGTTGACGGGCAAGCCCGACCCGGACCCGGCGCTGGCGCTGGCGCTCTACCACGCCATGCGCCAGGCCACGCCCGACCTGGATGCCGCGCTGGCCGCCCTGCGCGACGTGCTGTCGCGCGACGGCCTGGCGGACGACAGGACCGCATTCGCCGAGGCGCAGAAGCCGCAGCAGGCACTGGCCCAGGCGATCCTCCAGGCCTGGTACCTCGGCGTCGTCGGCAAGGGCGGGAAGGCGTCCTGCATCGCCTATGTCGAGACGCTCGCCAACCGCGCCGTCGCCGCCGAACTGGTCCCGCCCAGCTTTTCCTACGGCCCCTGCGGCACCTGGTCCGCCAGGCCCTGAACGACAACTTCCACGAGATGTTATGAGTACCAATCTTTCTGCAAACGTCGCCGGCGGCCTGTCCGCCGACGTCGTCGTCATCGGCGCGGGCATCTGCGGCTCGCTGCTGGCGCGCAAGCTGGCGCTGGCTGGCCACAGCGTGCTGATGCTCGAGTCCGGGCCCCGCGTCAAGCGCGGCGAACTGGTCGAGCGCTACCGCGATTCGCCGTTCAAGTCGGACTTCATGTCGCCGTATCCGTTCTCCGAGAAGGCGCCGCACCCGACCTTCACACCGGAGCCCAACCATTACATCGAGCAGGCCGGTCCGCTCGCGTTCCAGGCACAGTACATCCGCATGCTGGGCGGGACCAGCTGGCACTGGGCCGCGCAGATGTGGCGCTACCTGCCCAACGACTTCCGCACGCACAGCGAATACGGCGTCGGCAAGGACTGGCCCATCGGCTACGACGAGCTGGAACCGTATTACTACGAAGCGGAGGCGATCGCCGGCGTCGGCGGTTCGCCCGATACCGGCTCGCCGCGTGCGCGGCCGTTTCCGATGGAGCGCGTGCCGGCGTCGTGGTTCCAGCAGCGCATCACGGAACGCCTGGCGCCGCAGTTCAGGGTGATCGACGACTGCACCGCGCGCAACAGCCGCAGCTTCGATGGCCGCCCCGCATGCTGCGGCAACAACAACTGCATGCCCGTGTGTCCGATCGACGCCCAGTACCACGGCGGCATTGCCGCCGCCAGCGCCGAGCAGGCCGGAGTACGCGTCGTCACGGAGGCCGTCGCCTACCGGCTGGAGCACGACGCGGGCGGCGCCATCGTCGCCGTCCACTACTACGACTGGAACAAGGTCAGCCACCGTGTCACGGGCAGGACCTTCGTGGTGGCGGCGAACGCGATCGAGTCGGCGAAGCTGCTGCTGATGTCGGCCAGCAGCGCCTACCCGACCGGCATCGCCAACCGCAGCGACAATGTGGGCCGCAACCTGTGCGACCACCCGGCCATCGGCGTCACGTTCGACATGGACGAGCCGGTGTGGCCGGGGCGCGGCCCCGTCAGCCCTTGCTCGATCGGGCAGTTCCGCGACGGCGATTTTCGTCCGGTACATGCGCCGTTCCGCATCGACATCTCGAACGCCTCGCAGGTGGCATCCGTCACCAAGGAGCTGATCGGCGAAGGCTACTACGGCGTCAAGCTGGAGGGTGCGATCCGCGACCGCGCGTCGAGGCGCGTGAGCCTCAAGAACGCGCTGGAGCAGCTGCCCGATCCGGACAACCGGGTGATGCTGGGAGGCGCCAGGGACGTACTGGGCCTGCCTGTGCCGCGCATCCATTGGAACGTCGACGACTACGTGCGCAAGGGGACCGCGGCAACGCGGGCGCGCTACGACGAGATCGCGCGCCAGCTCGGCGCGACCAACGTGAAGCACAGCAAGGAGGGTACCTTCGGCAACCGCCAGCACATCACGGGCACCCTGTCGATGGGCAAGGATGCCGCCACCAGCGTGACGGACCCGGACGGCCGCGCGCACGACCACCCGAACCTGTACATGGCGGGCACCGGCGTGATGCCGACCGTGGGCACGTGCAACGTCACGCTCACGGCCGTCGCGCTGGCCTTGCGCACGGCCGACCGGATCGCGGGGGAGATGCGCCATGGCTGACGCGATGTCCACCTTGCTGAAGCGGCTCGCCTGCGCGCTCGTCCTGCTGGGCGCGGCCGGCCTGGGGCGGGCGGCCGATGCCGATGCCAACCTGATCGAACGCGGCCGCTACCTGGCCGTCGCCGGCGACTGCGCCGCCTGCCATACGGCGGCCGGCAAGGCGCCGTTCAGCGGCGGCGTGGCGATCGCCAGCCCCCTCGGCACGATCTATTCGACCAATATCACGCCCTCGCGCGCGCACGGCATCGGCGCCTGGACGCAGCAGCAGTTTGCCCGCGCACTGCGCGCCGGCGTGCGTGCCGACGGCAGCCACCTGTATCCGGCGATGCCCTACACGGCCTATGCCAGGATCACGGACGACGACACGGCCGCGCTGTACGCCTACTTCATGCACGGCGTGCGCGCCGACGACACGTCGCCGCCCCGCACGGAGCTGCCGTTCCCCTTCAGCGTGCGCATGTCGATGGGCATCTGGAACTGGCTCTACCTGGACGGCAAGCCGTTCGAAGCCGACACGACCCGGTCGGCCGAGTGGAACCGGGGCGCCTACCTGGCCCAGGGCCTGGCCCATTGCGCGACCTGCCACACGCCGCGCAACTTCCTGATGGCGGAGCAGTCATCGCGCTACCTGCAGGGCGCGTCCCTGGGCACGTGGTACGCCCCCGACATTCGCCCGGGCAAGCCGGGGTGGGACCGCGCCATGCTGGTCGAGTACCTGCGCACGGGCCATGCACGGAACGGCGCCACGGCCGGCGGCCCGATGCTGGAAGCGATCGACAAGAGCTTCTCGAAGATGGCACCGGAGGATATCGCCGCCATCGCCACGTACCTGAACGACCTTCCGCCGGGCCAGCGCGCCACCGCGCCGCCGTCCGCCGCCGTCGCCGTCGTGGCGCCGCTGCCGCGCGGCGACGTGGAGGCACTGGCCGGCCGGATCGGTGCCGGCGAACGCCTGTACCGCAACAATTGCGCCTCGTGCCACCAGGCGGACGGCGACGGCGTGCGCGGCCTGCCGGCCCTGCGCAACCATGCGGTGCTGCGCACGCCGAGCGCGGACAACGTCGCCATGGCGGTGCTGGAGGGCGTGTGGCCAGAGGATGGGCAAGGCATGCCGGGTTTTGCCGGCGAGCTGTCCGACCAGGAGGTTGCGGACATCGGCAATTACGTGATGGCGACGTTCGGCGGCAGCAAGGTTGCGATCGACGCGGCGCGCGTGCGGGAGCTGCGTGCGGGCGGCGCCGTCTCGCCGCTCCTGCTGCTGGCACGCGTGGGCATGGTTGCGGCCGCGCTGGCGCTGGCGGTCGTGGTGTGGCAGTGGCTGCGCCGCCGTAAGCGGCGCGCCGGCATCCCGCGCTGAGCCTGGCCGGGCGGCCAGGCGGCCGGCCAGCCCTGCGATGCACCCGGCCGCGGGGAACCGGCGCCGGCGTCAGGGCGCGCCCGGATCTTCCTCGATGCGCATCACGTCCACCAGCGCGATGCGGTGCTCGCTCACCCGCGCCACCGCGAAACGGAAGCCGTCGATGTCGACCGTGGCGCCGACGGCGGGCAGGGCGCCGAAGCGCTCCAGCAGCAGCCCGGCCAGCGTGGCGTAGTTGCCGGCCTTGTCGCCGCCTTGCTCGGTGGCGTCGCCGCCGTTGCCGAGCAGGGCCCCGGTCTGCAGCACCTGCTGCAGGTAGTGCAGGTCGGCGCTGCCGTCGACGCGCCAGCGATCCGGTCCCGTCTCCTGCACGACGGGCAGCTCGTCCTCGTCCGGGAATTCGCCGGCGATCGCTTCCAGGATGTCGATCGGTGTGACGAGGCCCTGCAGCGTGCCGTATTCGTCGGCGATCAGTACCAGCTGGCCGTGCGAGCGCTTGAGCGTCTCCATCACCTTCAGCACGCCGCTGGCTTCCGGCATGACGATCGGGGCACGGATGCTGGCGCGGTCGATGGCGCCCGTCCGGGCGATGTCGGCGACCAGGTCGCGGGCCCTGGCCACGCCCACGATCTCGTCCAGCTGGCCGCGGCAGACGGGGAAGAAGCCGTGCGGCGTGGCCATCACGCGTTCGCGGACCACGGCCGGGTCGGCGTCGATGTCGATCCACGAGATGTCGGTGCGCGGCGTCATGACCGAGCGGATCGAGCGCTGCGACAGGCTCAGCACGCCGCTGACCATGTTCCGCTCTTCCGCCTCGAAGGCCGGCGCGATGCCGACGGCGGCGGAATCGCCCTCGTGGGCCTCCTCGGCCGCGTGGCGCGGCCGGCCGCCCAGCAGGCGCAGCACGGCGTCGGCGGTGCGGTCGCGCAGCGGCACGCGCGCCTCGCGCTTGACGAAGTTGCGGCGCGCCAGCTGGTTCAGCGCCTCGATCACGACCGAGAAGCCGATCGCCGCGTACAGGTAGCCCTTCGGGATGTGGAAGCCGAAGCCTTCCGCCACGAGCGAGAGGCCGATCATCAGCAGGAAGCTCAGGCACAGCACGACGACGGTCGGATGCGCGTTGACGAAGCGCGTCAACGGCTTCGAGGCGAACAGCATCACGCTCATCGAGATGACGACGGCGGCCATCATGACGCCCAGCTCGTCGACCATGCCGACCGCCGTGATGACGGCGTCCAGCGAGAACACGGCATCCAGCACGATGATCTGCGCGACCACGGCGGCGAAGCTCGCGTAGGCGCGCTTGCCGCCGGCGGCGTGCGTCTTGCCTTCGACGCGCTCGTGCAGTTCGATGGTCGCCTTGAACAGCAGGAACATGCCGCCCACGAGCAGGATCAGGTCGCGTCCCGAGAACGACAGCGGACCGGCGGAGAACAGCGGGGCGGTGAGGGTGACCATCCACGAGATCACCGTGAGCAGGCCGAGGCGCATGATCATTGCCAGCGACAGGCCCACGATGCGGGCCTTGTCGCGCTGGTGCGGGGGAAGCTTGTCCGCCAGGATGGCGATGAAGATCAGGTTGTCGATGCCGAGGACGATCTCGAGCACGATCAATGTGAGCAGGCCGACCCAGATGTTCGGGTCGAGGAGCGCTTCCATATTGGTCCGGAGTAGTAAAGGGACAACCATTGTAGGGGACGCCCCCCGCGTGACGGCTCAGTTTACATCGAAGGAATGGTGCGGTTTTTCAGGCATGCCTGAACCTGCCGTGCGCGCGGGTACAATCGAGGCCTCTCATTGCCGCGCCCACCATGGATCAACTACTCGCCATCCGCACCTTCGTCCGCATCGCCGAAGCCGGCAGCTTCGGCAAGGCGGCCGACCAGCTGAACATTCCGCGCTCCACCGCCAGCAAATTGATCCAGGACCTGGAACAGATGCTCGGTACGCGCCTGGTCCAGCGCACCACGCGCCAGGCCACGGTGACGCCCGAAGGCGCCGCGTACTACGAGCGCGCGCTGCGCCTGCTGGGGGACCTGGACGAGATGGACGGGGAGGCGCGGCGCACGCGCGCGCAGCCGAAAGGGCGGCTGCGCGTGGACATCGGGTCGGCCCACGCGAATTTCGCGCTGATCCCGGCGCTGCCGGACTTCCAGGCGCGCTACCCGGACATCGACCTGCGCCTGGGCGTGAGCGACCGTCCGGCCGACATGGTCGGCGAAGGCATCGATTGCGTGATCCGCGGCGGCGAACTGGCCGAGAGCACGCTCATCGCGCGCAAGCTGTGCGAGCTGGACATGGTGCTGTGCGCGCACCGCGACTACATTGACCGCCATGGCATGCCTGCGCATCCTTCCGACCTGGAGTCCAGGCACCGCGTGTGCGCCTATTTTTCATCGCTGACGGGGCGACCGTTCAGCCTGCGCTTCGAGCGTGGCGGGGAGCTGGTCGAGGTCCAGCCGGGCGGGAACATCGCCGTCAACGAAAGCACGGCGCACCTGACGACGCTCGTGTCGGGCCTGGGCATCGGCCAGACCTTCCGCTACCAGGTACGGCCCTGGCTGGAGCGCGGCGAAGTGGTGGAGGTGCTGCCGGAGTGGCGGCTGGCGCGCCATCCGCTGTATGCGATGTACCCGCAGAGCCGCCACATGAATGCCAAGGCGCGCGTGTTCATCGACTGGGCGATCGAGGTGTTCGGCGCCCTCGACGCGCGGGCACGCGTTTGACACCCGGTATTGTGTGGATTAAAGTCGCATTATGTCGCAGACCAACGTCCAGTTTTCCGTCGCTTCCCACGTCATGGCGGCCCTCGGGGCCCGCTACGGCGAGCCGCTGCGCTCCACCGAGCTGGCGGGCAGCGTGAATGCCGAGCCGAGCTTCGTGCGGCGCGTGGTGTCCAAGCTGGCCAAGGCCGGCCTGGTGACGACCACCCGCGGCAAGAACGGCGCCTGCACGCTGGCCAGGCCGCCGCAGCGCATCACGCTGCTGGACATCTACCGCGCCAGCGAGGCGCCGCCGGCGTTCGCCGTGCATGCCTATCCGGTGCAGGAACGCTGCCTGATCAGCCGCAATATCAAAGGATGCATGGACGACGTGCTGCGCGACGCCCAGGATGGCTTCGAGCAGCGCCTGGCGCGCCGCACGCTGGCCGATGTGGTGGCCATGGCGGGGCAGGAGCGCTGATTTTTTTTACTCGTATCTGTGTTTTTTCAAGTCACAATAATAAGGAATGTCCATGCAAGCACTCGATGACAGGCCGCGCGCCCATGCCGACGGCGCGTCTACCGCGGCCACCGCGTCCACCGCCGCCCCGGCCTGGCTGGCCGTCGCCTCGCTGGCGATCAGCACCTTCGCCTCCGTCACCACCGAATTCCTGCCGGTCGGCCTGTTGACCACCATCGCCGCGAGCCTGCACGTCAGCGAAGGCGCGGCCGGGCTGATGGTGACGATGCCGGCGCTGGTGGCGGCGGTGACGGGTCCGGCGCTCATCATCGCGTCCGGACGGCTGGACCGGCGCACCGTGCTGCTGGTGCTGTCGGCCGTGCTGGTCGTGTCGAACCTGCTCGCGGCGCTGGCGCCGAACCTGGCCGTCATGCTGCTGGCGCGGGCGCTGCTGGGCCTCGTGGTCGGGGGCTTCTGGACGTTCGCGCCGGGCGCGACGGGCCACCTGGTGCCGGCGTCGATGCAGCCGCGCGCCATGTCCTACGTCCTGGCCGGCATCTCGCTGGCGACGATCGCCGGCGTCCCGGCCGGGGCATTGCTGGGTGGGCTGGCCGGCTGGCGCGCCGCCTTCCTGGCCTCGGCGCTGGTGGCGGCCGCCGTGCTGGCGCTGCAATTGAAGGTGCTGCCGCGCATGCCGGCGGCGCGCGCCGTCGTGCCGCGCGACCTGCTGGCGCCGCTGGCGGAGCCGCGTGCGCGGGCGGTGCTGGTGGTGGCGCTGTTCCTCGTGTCCGGCCACTTCGTCGGCTACACGTACATGCGGCCCATGCTGCAGCAGGTATTCGGCCTGCCAAACGAATCGATCACCACGCTGCTGCTCGCCTACGGCGTGGCCGGTTTCGGCGGCACCTTCCTCGGCGGACGCCTGGTGGCGCGCAGCG
The DNA here is from genome assembly GCF_044901715.1 of Massilia paldalensis. Taxonomy (NCBI): domain Bacteria; kingdom Pseudomonadati; phylum Pseudomonadota; class Betaproteobacteria; order Burkholderiales; family Oxalobacteraceae; genus Massilia; species Massilia paldalensis. The sequence continues at coordinate 271,708 of NZ_JBJCIU010000005.1, read as the reverse complement.
TGCGCGGCACGGCGCTGCTGGCGGCCGCCACCATCGGCGCCGTGCTGCTCCTGTCCCTGCTGGCCGGGCAGGGCGTGGTGCCGGCCGCCGTCGCCGTCGTCGCCTGGGGCGTGGCGTTCGGCCTGGTGCCCGTGGCGATGACGACGTGGATGCTGCAGGCGCTGCCGCGCGCACAGGAAGCGGGACAGGCGCTGCTGGTGACGTTCTTCCAGGTGGCGCTCTCGTTCGGCGCCTTCGCCGGCGGCCTGGTGGTCGATGGCGCGGGCATCCACCGCGCGCTGCTGCTGGGCGGCGGACTGGCGATCGCCGGCGCCGTGCTCGTCGCCTGGACTTCGGCTACCATGCGAACACCCTGAAAGGAGAATCGAATGTCCCTCACCATGTCCCAACTGACCGTGCCCGTGTTCGTGCGCGGCCTGAAGATCCTGTCCACGCTGCTCGCCAAGGGCGAAGAACACGCCGCACAGCACGGCATCGTGCCCGAGGTGCTGCTGGGCGCGCGCCTGGCCGACGACATGCTGCCCCTGTCGGCCCAGGTGCAGCGCGCCAGCGACACGTCGAAGTTCGCCGTCCAGCGCATCGGCGGCGGCAGCGCGCCCTCGTTCGCCGACGACGAGGCCACGTTCCAGCAGCTGCAGGAGCGCATCGCGAAGACGATCGCCTACCTGGAAAGCGCCGATGCCGCGCAGCTCGACGCGGGCGCCGAGCGCGAGCTGACGCTGGGCTGGATCGAGGGCACCGTGTTCACGGGCGAAAGCTACCTGCTCACCTTTGCGCTGCCCAACTTCTACTTCCACGTCGCCACCGCCCACGACATCCTGCGCCACAAGGGCGTCAACATCGGCAAGCGCGACTACCTCGGCCCCTTCGGCCAGCGATAAGCCTGCGGCTGCGTCCGGGGCCGGCGCCGGGCCTGCTCGTGCGCCCAGCCGTGCGGCCCGGACGTGGGCCACAGCAGCAGCGCGGCGAGGAAGGCGATGACGCAGCCGATCAGGTTGTCCTCGAGCCGGGCCAGCGCATACAGCTGGCCGGCGGCCGGCGCCGCGAAGTCGGCGACGAGGATGAAGGCCGGCGTGAGGAAGGCGACGAACACGCGGTAGCTGTGCGCGCGCAGTGCCATCGTCAGCCCGAACAGCGGGAACACGGCCAGCGCGATCGCCAGCGGCGTCGTGGCGACGAGGCCCACGCCCATCGCGATGACGGTGCCCGCGATGGTGCCCACCGCGCGCTCCAGGCAGCGCGGCAGGATGCCGGCCGCCGCCGGCTGCAGGATCAGCAGGACGGCCATCGTCGCCCAGTAGCCGTAGTGCAGCCCCATCGCGTGGACCACGAGGTAGGCCAGCGCAGCAGCCGGTCCGAGGCGGAGCGCATAGTGGGCGATGGGCGCCGGCAGCTCGGCGGGCGGCGCTGCCGGCGGCGGCGGCGCCAGCCACCAGGCGACGGCGCCCACCACGGCCGCGAACAGGCAGCCGAGCGCGTACGGCACGATGAAGTGCCAGCCGGCCGCGCCCGCCGGGCGGTCCATCATCACGACGCAGGCCGTCGCCACCAGGATCGCGCCCTGGTAGGCATGCGGCTTCCACCCGCGCACGAATCCCGCCCCGCCGGCGACGGCCAGCACGGCCAGCGTCCCCGCGGCCAGGCCCTGGTCCGCGGCCCAGGTCGCGGCCGCGCCGCACGCGGTCGACCAGGCCGCGAAGTCGACCATGGCCAGCAAGCGCTGGCGCGCGGTGCCGGAAACGGCGGCCAGCGTCGTCCAGAACGCCCCGATGGCGGCCCAGGCAAAGCCCGGCGCGTCCAGCGCCCAGCCGAGCAGCAGCATCGGCGTGCAGGCGAAGGCGCCGCGCAAGCCCTCGCGCAGGTCGAACGCCGTCAACAGCGAGCGCAGGAACGATCCCTTCATGCGCGGCCCGGGAGGGTGGCGGCGATGGCGGGCGAGGGGTGGGACATGCGAACTCCGGGCAAAGTGACGTCAACCCCGAGTCTACGACAAAAATTGTGCGCCGCACCAGAAGCTGGGGCTCGGTGGCGCTCATGTGCGCTCATGTGTGCTCCGTTGCACTCATGCGCGCACGGCCCGCTCATCCGGCGCGGCCGCCCAGGCGGCGCGCGCCAGCAGCAGGTCCGACAGCAGCGCCAGGCCGAAGGCGATGGCGCCGATCAGCATGGGCACGCGGTGCGCGCCACCGGTGGCCGCGAAGATCCACGAATAGGCATAGCCGGCCAGCGCCTGGAACAGTGCGAACACCGTCGTCGCGCGGCTCCAGGCGGCGCCCTGGGCGGCCGTGTCGTGGCGCAGCGTGTGGCGGATGCGGCCCAGCGTCAGCGGCACCACGCCGGACGGGAAGGTGCCGATCACGAAGGTGGCGAGCACCAGCACGGCATGGCCAGGGGCCAGCACCATCGCGGCCGCCGCGGCGATCTGCAGCGCCAGCGTCAGGCGCGTGGCGTTGCCGATGCCCAGGCGGTCGCCCAGGAAGCCGTACAGCATGGGGCCGGCCGTGGCGCCGGCACCGTAGACGATCCAGAACAGCGCGGCCGTGTGCGTGTCCATGTGCAGGCCGCGCGCCACGTAGTCGACGAGGAACACCATCATGGGCACCAGGCCGACGGCCTTCAGCGCGTACTGGCCGTAGATCAGCTTCAGCGCGAAGCCCGTACGGGCCGGCGCCATCGTGGGGACATCGGCGGGGGCGGCGGCCGGCGCGGCGGCTTGCGGCCACCACGTCCAGCTGGCCAGCGTCAGCAGCAGCGACAGCGCGCCCAGTCCGGCCCAGGTGGCCGCCAGTCCCCGGTCCAGCAGCAGGGGCACGATGGTGCCGGAGGCGGCGATGCCCAGGCCGATGCCGAGGAAGATCGCGCCGCTGGCCAGGCCGCGTCGCGCCGGCGCCACCTGCGGCAGGATGGTCAGCGCGGCCAGCACCATGACGATGCCGCCGGCGAGGCCGGACAGGAAGCGCCAGCCGAAGAACCAGGCCGTGTTCAGCGGTACGGCGCAGGCGAAGAAGGCGAGCGAGGCCAGCAGCATCATCGCCTGCAGCGTGCGGCGTGCACCCAGGCGCGCGGCGAGCGGGCGGCCGGCCAGCGCCCCGGCAAGGTAGCCGACCAGGTTGGCGGCGCCGAGGAAGACGACGTCGCTGGCGGCGAACCAGCGGGCGCCGATCAGCGCGGGGATCAGCGGCGTGTAGGCGAAGCGGGCCAGGCCGATGCCGACCAGGCTGGCGCACAGGCCGGCGAGGATGGCGCGCGTGGAAGATCCCGGCGTTGCGGCGGATTGCATGACGATTCCTTGTCGTTCGTTAGGCATGTTTGACAGACTAGTCAAACTTGACAGGGCTGTCAAGGATCGGAATAATCGCTGCCATGGCTGGCACAAAACAATTCGACGAAGAGGTGGCGCTGGACCGCGCGCTGGAGCTGTTCTGGCGCCAGGGCTTCGGCGCGACCTCGATGCAGGACCTGGCGCAGGCGACCGGCGTGCTGCGCGGTTCGCTGTACCACGCTTACGGCGACAAGCAGGCGATCTTCCTGCGCATCTATGCGCGCTACCGCGAGCGCTACCTGGCGCGGGTGCGCGCGGCGCTGGCGGCGCCCACGCCGGACGAGGCGCTGCGCCGCTATGTCCGGTTTGCCGTCGAGATGATCGGCGCGGCCGACGACGCATCGATGTCGCGCGGCTGCCTGACCACCAAGACGGCGACCGACGAGACGGCGATGGATGCGCCGATCCGAGATGCGCTGCGCGAGCTGCTCGACGCCGTGCGTGCGCTGGTCGAGGAGCGCCTGGCGCAGCCGGACGCGCAGGGGAGGCTGGCGCTACCGCCCGCCGCCGCGGCGCTGTTGCTCGTCACCGCGACGCGCGGCATGGTCGTGATGGAGCGGGTGTACCGCGACGCCGCGCAGCTGCTGGCCGTGGGCGAGGACATGGTGCGCCTGCTGCTACGTCCCGCCTGAGCGCCGCCTGAGCGCCGCGGCGCCGGGGCCTGACCTTTGGCCAGGCTGGCGCGGTGGGAACGGGGGTAAGATGGTGCGCATTTTGCATGCCTGAACAGGAGCTTCCATGAGCAACGATTGCCAGCATTTCCACGAAGTCGGCCCGCGCGAGGGCAATACCGACGGCTGCGAAGAATGCCTGCAACTGGGCGACAGCTGGGTGCACCTGCGCGTCTGCCTCGTCTGCGGCCACGTCGGCTGCTGCGACCAGTCCAAGAACAAGCACGCGACGCGCCACTTCCACGCGACCGGCCATCCGGTGATCCGCTCCGACGAGCCGGGCGAGACCTGGGGCTGGTGCTATGTCGACCGGGTGTTCAAGGATCCGCTCTAACCCCTTCACGCCGGGTGGGCACCCCGTGCCCGCCGCACGTGGCTCATTCGGTCGCGCGCCAGCGCACCTGGCCGCGGCCGGCCAGCTTGGCCTGGTACATCCAGTGGTCCGCTTCCTTGATCAGCGCGTCCGCGTCGAGGGCGCTGGCGGGCGGGTACAGCGCGATGCCGATGCTGGCGCCCACCTGCACCTGGCCGCCGCCGACATCGACGGGTTGCGAGACGGCGCCGATCAGCTTCTCGGCGATGGCGACGGCATCGCGCGCCTGCTGCATGTTCTCCAGCACGACGGTGAACTCGTCGCCGGCCAGGCGGTACACGCCGTCCGTTTCGCGCACCGCGGCTCGCAGGTGCCGCGCCACCTGTTCGAGCAGGCGGTCGCCGGCGTCGTGGCCGCGGCTGTCGTTCACGGCCTTGAAGCCGTCCAGGTCGATGAACAGCAGGGCCAGCGCATGGCCGGCACGCTGGGCGCGCTTTTGCGCCACGGGCAGCTGTTCCATCAGCGCGCGCCGGTTCGGCAGCCCGGTCAGGGCGTCGTGGCGCGCCTCGAAGTCGCGCCGTGCCTCGACCAGCTTGCGGTCGCTGATGTCGTGCAAAAAGGCGCTGAACACGCGCCGGCCGTTCAGGTCCAGGGCGGCGACGCGCACTTCCAGCATCAGCGTGCTGCCGTCCTTGCGCCGGCCCGGCAGCTCGCGCCGCGTGCCCAGCACCGCCGAGACGCCCGTGCGCAGGTAGCGCTCCATTCCCTCGCGATGGGCCTCGGCGTAGGCGGGCGGGACGATCAGGTCCGCCAGCGGCTGGCCGATGGCCTCCTGCGCGGTCCAGCCGAAGGTCTGCTCGGCCTGGCGGTTCCAGGCCTGCACGACACCCCCTTCGTCCATGGCGATGTAGGCGTCGCTGGCGTTCTCGATCACGCTGCGCAGCTGGGCCTCGCGCTCGCGTAGCGCGCCTTCCGCGCGGCGCTGCTGGATCACGGACGCGGTCAGCATCGAATTGGTGTTCTGCAGTTCGCGCGTGCGCGCCGCGACGCGCTGCTCGAGTTGGATGTTCAGTTGCTTGATCGCCTCCTCGGCGGCCTTGCGCGCGCCGATGTCGGTGATGACGGAGACGTAGTGTTCGATGGCGCCGTCCGGCCCCGTCTTGGCGGACACGTTCAGGCTGGCCCAGACGACGTTGCCGTCCCTGCGCACGTAGCGCTTTTCCAGCTGGTAGCGCGGGATCTCGCGGCGTTGCAGGCGGTCGAGCAGCAGCAGGTCCGCGTCCAGGTCCTCGTGCCAGGTGATGTCCTGGAAGGTCAGCCCCATCAGCTCGCGCTCCGAGTAGCCGAGGATGGCACACAGCGCCGCGTTCACGCTGATCCAGGCGCCGTCCGGCGCGACCAGGGCGATCCCGACGTTGGCCAGCTCGACGATCGAGCGGAACCGGTCTTCGCTGGCGCGTGCGGCGGCGCCGCTCTCCGCCACGCGCTCGCGCGCGAAGTCCAGGCGTTCGCGCGCCTGCACTTCCTTGCTCATGATGTCCGCCAGGTCCTCCAGCGTCTGGCGGTCTTCGGGCGACAGCACGCGCGGTTTCGAATCGATGGCGCACAGCGTGCCGATCGCGTGGCCCTGCGTCGTGCGCACGGGGACGCCGGCATAGAAACGGATGTTGGGCGCGCCCATCACGAGGGGGTTGTCGGCGAAGCGCGCGTCGTGCGCCGCATCTTCCACCACCATCGGCGCGCTGCCCAGGATCGTGTGGGCGCAGAAGGCCTGCTCGCGCGGGGTTTCGCTGGCATCCAGGCCGACGCGCGACTTGAACCACTGGCGTTCGCGGTCGATCAGCGAGAACAGCGCGACCGGCACGCCCAGCAGGCGCGCGGTCAGCCGGGTGATGCGGTCGAAGACCGGTTCCGGCATGGTATCCAGGAGCTGCAGCGCGTCCAGCGACGCCTGGCGTGCGGATTCCGTGGGCGGTCGAGCGGCGATATGCATGGGCAAGGACAGGTGAGTGGCGATGCGCTTGATGGGATGCTAGCGCATTTGGCTGATCCATGAGCGCGCTGAGGTTTCCGACCTTTTCCAGCAAGAATGTTCATGAATGGATGATGGTATTCATGATAGCCGTTCATAAGGCCATGCAAAGTCCGACCCGTTCGGCATGACGTTTCGCCATTATCATGCGGGGCCTCGTTGGCGTCCTCCACCTTGCCTGGCGTCGCCACTGCCACGAATTGCAACGAACGAAAGGAATACCATGTCCGTCAAAGCCTACGGCGCCCACGCCGCCGACAAGCCCCTCGAACCGCTCGACATCGCGCGCCGCGCGCCGGGTGCCCACGACGTCCAGATCGACATCGCCTTCTGCGGCGTGTGCCACTCGGACCTGCATACCGTGCGCGCCGAATGGGCCGGCACGCTGTTCCCCTGCGTGCCGGGGCACGAGATCGTCGGCCGCGTGTCGGCCGTCGGCACCCACGTCACCACCCACGCGGTGGGCGACCTGGTCGGCGTCGGCTGCATGGTCGACAGCTGCCAGCATTGCGCCGATTGCGCGGACGGCCTGGAAAACTACTGCGACGGCATGGTCGGCACCTACAACGGGCCGACCGCGGACGCCCCGGGCCATACGCTGGGCGGTTATTCCGAGCAGATCGTCGTGCACGAGCGCTACGTGCTGCGCGTGCGCCACGACGAAGCGCAACTGGCCGCCGTCGCGCCGCTGCTGTGCGCCGGCATCACGACGTACTCGCCGCTGCGCCACTGGAACGCGGGTCCTGGCAAGACCGTGGGCATCGTCGGCATCGGCGGCCTGGGTCACATGGGGATCAAGCTGGCGCGTGCGATGGGCGCCCACGTGGTCGCCTTCACGACCTCGGAATCGAAGCGCCAGGACGCGCACGACCTCGGTGCCCACGAAGTCGTCGTCTCGCGCGACGCCGATGCGATGGCCGCGCGTGCCAAGACGCTGGACCTGATCGTGAATACCGTCGCCGCGCCGCACGACCTGGACGCCTTCCTGAACCTGCTCAAGCGCGACGGCACCATGGTGCTGGTCGGCGCGCCGGCCACGCCGCACCCGTCGCCGCAGGTATTCAACCTGATCACCAAGCGCCGCGCGATCGCCGGCTCGATGATCGGCGGCATCCCGGAAACCCAGGAAATGCTGGACTTCTGCGCCGAGCACGGCATCGTCGCCGACATCGAGATGATCAAGGCAAGCGAGATCAACGACGCCTACGAGCGTATGCTCAAGGGCGACGTCAAGTACCGCTTCGTCATCGACAGCGCGACGCTGGCGGCCTGACGGCCCTGACGACCCGGCCGGCCCGATGGCCGGATGCAGTGGTCAACCCTTGTGGCGGATGGCGTCGATGACGAGCATCAGCGCGCGCGAGGAATGGCGCCGGCTCGGATAGAAGGCGTGCAGCCCGGGGAAACGGGGGCACCAGTCTTCCATCACGCTGACCAGCCGTCCGGCGCGCACGTCGTCGCCCACCAGGCTCTCCGGCAGGAAGGCGATGCCGACGCCGGCCAGCGCCGCGTCGCGGATCGGATACAGGCTCGAGAACACGGCCTGGCCGCGCACGCGCGCTTCCAGGTCCTGCCCACCGTGCTTCAGTTCCCAGGCATACAGCCCGCCGCTGCTGGGCAGGCGCAGGTTGATGCAATCGTGCTTCATGAGGTCCGGCAGCGAGGCCGGCAGCGGGCGCCGTGCGAAATACGCGGGCGCCGCCACCATCATCATCAGCGTATCTTCCGTCAGGCGCACGGCGATCATGTCCTTGTCGACCTGGTCGCCGTGGCGCACGCCGATGTCGTAGCGTTCCGCCGCGATGTCGACCAGGCGGTACTCGGAACTGATCTCCACGTGCAGGTCCGGGTACTGCGGCAGCAGCGGGGCGATGCGCGGCCACAGGATCGTGTCGACGACGTGGTCGATGGCCGTGATGCGGACCGTGCCGGCCGGCTTGTCGCCCAGGTCGCTGACGGCCGCGATTTCCGCCTCGATCTCTTCCAGCCGCGGCGCCACGTTCTGCAGCAATCGCTCGCCGGCCTCGGTGGGCGAGACGCTGCGCGTGGTGCGCGTGAGGAGGCGCACGCCCAGGCGCGCCTCCAGCGCGCGGATGATGTGGCTGAGCGCCGACTGCGTCATGCCTAGCTTGGCGGCGGCGCGCGTGAAGCTGCGCTCGCGCGCCACGGCGAAGAACACGAGGATGTCGTTGATATTGTCGCGCGCCATGCGTCGGACCTGGCTCATAAAGTGGGGTGCGAAATCATACCCGGTATTCATGCGCCGCATTCATCGTACGGCTTCAGTGCGAGGACACGTACTCCGCGCCAGGATGCGCGGGCGGCACGGCGAACGCCGCCTTCATCCGCTTCACTTCCGCGGCCGGGCTCCTGCCGAACAGGCGCTTGAATTCGCGGCTGAATTGCGTGGGACTCGCATAGCCCACCGCGTAGCTCGCCGCGGCCGCCGTCATGCCGGCGCGGACCATCAGCAGGCGTGCCTGGTGCAGCCGCGTCGACTTCAGGTACTGCAGCGGCGAGGTATTGGTCACGTTGCGGAAGTGCGCATGGAAGCTGGGCGCGCTCATGCCTGCCGCCTGCGCCAGGCGCTCGACGCCGAGGTCGTCGCGGTAGGCGTGGTGGATCAGGCGGATGGCCTGGGCGATCCGGCCGAACGGGCCGCGCCGGGCCAGGGCGGCCCGCAGCGCCGCGCCCTGGTCGCCGGCCAGCACGTGCACATACAGCTCGCGCACCAGCGCCGGGCCGAGGATGGCGGCCTGCAAAGGATCCGCCATCGCCTCCAGGAAGCGCAGCACGGACGCGGCCATGCGGTGGTCCATCGGCGTGGCCACCAGCCCAGCCGGCTCCGCCGTCCCACCCTCCGCGCCGCCGTGCTGCGCGATCTGCAGCAGCGTCTCGGCGGCGAGCTGGACATCCAGGTGCATGTAGATGGCGAGCAGGGGCTCGTCCATGCTGGCGTCGGTCTCCATCGTGAACGGCACGGGCACCGAGACGGCCAGGTAGTGCTGGTCGTCGTAGACGTAGACCTCGTCGCCGAAGTAGCCGCGCTTGCGGCCCTGGCAGACGATGACGATGCCGGGATCGTAGAGCACCGGCGTGGCGCTCAGCGGCCGGTTGGAGCGCAGGAAGCGCACGCCGGGCAGCGGGGAGAGGTTGTAGCCCTCGGCGGGCGCGAGCCGCTCCAGCTGCCGGACCATGCGCATGCGCAGCAGGGCGCGGTAGTACTGGTCGTCGTCGTTCATCGGTTCAGGCAGGAGCGGCCGCTACGGGCGCGTTGCGCGCGGCGGCTTCCGGTCCTGTCACGCACGGCCGCCGCCGCAAGGTCTCAGCGTTCCCCAAAACGCTTGCGCAGCGAGAAGGTGCTCAGCAACAGGCCCAGCGCAATCAGCGCGGTCGACGGTGGTTCCGGAACGTCCGCGCTCGTATCGCTCGTGGTCAGCAAGAGATTGTCCAGGTTCAGGATGTAGTTCGGATTGTCCGGCAGTACCGAAAAGCCGTAGATCAGCTGGTTGCTCGTCAACGACAGCTCCCCGCGCAGCGGTGTGCTGCCTGCTTGGGGATTGGACAGACGGCTGCTGGCGATCGCGTTGCCGTCGATATCGTAGGCGGTGAGAACCGCGTCCCAGTACGAGTAGCTGCCGATGCTGATGCCGGTGACCGGCTTGGTCAACAGGGCGATCGGACTGGTCGAGCTGATGAAATGGTTTGCCGCATTGCCGTCATAAAACGACGCTTGAAGCAGCGAGCCCTGCGTGAAGGTCAGTCCGATCGCCGAGAATTGATCGCGCAGAGGCTGAAGGTACGTATCTGGCATCGGGGTGTCGTCCGCCGTCCCGAGCATCCCGTCCACACCCGGCAAGGTCTCGAAATCGATCAGGATCTGCCCGGCGTGGGCGGGCATGGCGAGCAGGGAACACAGGCTGAGCAGCATCGATGGCAGCACATTTTTCATCGCGGTCTCCAGGGCGTGGGAGGGAAGGTGAGAGGTTGCAGGACAGAAATCCCGGAAATATTATCCTTGAGTTAAATTAATGTCTAGCAATTTAATTATCGTCCAGCTTGCGCCACGGCGTCTCGATGTGGATGCGGCCGACGCATGCTCCGGTCTTGTCGGGCCGGGGACGCGGGATGCGAAAAATGCCCGGACGCGCACACGCATCCGGGCGAAAGTCCGGCCTGGCGGCCGGCTCAGGGGAGACACGGTTACGACATCAATAATTGCCGGCGCGCTCGTTCGAGGCGCTTGCAGGCGACGTAGCGGTGCGGCGGAATGCCGACGGCCGCGCTGAACAGCTGCGTGAAACGGTCCGGGTCCAGGCAGGCAGCGCGTGCCAGCGCGCGCGTGCCGAGGTCGTCGTCGAGGTGCGTCGCGATATAGTCGAGCACATCTTGCCAGTCACGGGGCGCGGAGGGGGCCGCCGCCGCGGGGAGCGGCCCCGGGTGCACGGCAGTGCCGAGAACTTCCATGTCCATGCGCGCCTCCTGTCGTGATCGCCTGTCGGTATGTTCCCACGATAGACCAGGCGGGCCCGGCCGGCAATCATACGGAAGGATGGGGTGCCGCATGCATATGCCTGCTCGGAATTTTAGGCAAGGAACTCGGACCATCGCCCATGGAGCCGCGGCCGCGCGCTTCGTAGAATGCTTCTTCGGCGTATTCCCGTCGCCTGCAAGAGGAGAACAACGATGCCCAACGATGCCACCCTTGTCTGGTTCATTGCCGATGCCTCCGCCGGCCTGGCGGCCGCGCTGGCCGAAGCGGTGCTCGATGCCGGCCAGCGTGCCGTGCTCGCCGCGCGCGACCCGGAACGCCTGCGCTCCCTGGTGGAACGGCATCCCGGCCGGGCCAGCGCCATCGCGCTCGACGTCCTCGACGGTGGCGCCGTCGATGCCGCCCTGCGCGATGCCGAGGCGCGCTTCGGCCGCATCGACGTGCTGGCCGCGAGCGCGCAGCAGCGCTACTTCGGGGCGGTCGAGGAGGGGGATGAATCCGCCCTGCGCGCCGTGTTCGAGGAAAACGTGTTCGCGCCCGTGAACCTGGCGCGGCGCGTGCTGCCGGGCATGCGTGCGCGCCGCGCCGGCCACATCGTGCTGCTGGCGCGCGGCGTCGCCCACGTGCCGGCCGGGGAGGGTTTCTGCCATGCCGCGCGCTCGGCGCTGGAGGCACTCGCCGAAGCGCTGTTCCACGAGGTCGAGCGGTTCGGCGTGAAGGTGACGTTGGTCGATCCCGGCGCCAGCGATGGTGCCGGCCACCTGCCGGCGCCACGCGCCGCCGGCATTGCCGACTATGCCGACCTGGCCGGACGCCAGGGCGGGACCGGCGCGCAGGTCGGGCAGGGTGCGCAGGTGGATCTCGCGCGCGCCGCGCAGGCGATCCTGCGCGCCGTGACGGACGGCCGCGGGCCGCTGCGCCTAGTGCTGGGCCGCGCGGCGCTGCAGCGCGCCTATGATCGCCTGCGCATCCTGAAAGTGGGCTTCGATGCCTGGGCCGACCTGGCGGCATCGGCCGATCCGGACCTCCCCGCGGCGACGGCGGCCCGTGCCCCGCGCCGCCCGCGCGCCAGCCGCGCCCGCGTCTCCGGCGCCTGATCCGCCTACATCTGCCGGAACAGGTGCGCGAACAGGGGACTGACGCGCAGCCGTTCGGCGCGCCCGCGCAGGTGCAGCGCCAGCTTGCCGGCGTCGTCGCGGCACGCTCCCGCCACGTGGCGCAGGTTGACGATGGTGCCGCGGCTCACTTGCAGGAACTGCTGCGGATCCAGCTGCGCCAGCAATTCCTTCAGCGGCAGCCGGATCAGGGCGTCGCCCTCGGTGCCGACCACGTTCACGTACTTGTCGAGCGCCTGGAAATACACGACGTCCTGCACGGGAATCAGCCGCACCATGGCGCCGACGGCGGCGCGGATGGTCGTCAGGTGGCCGCCGCCCTGCGCGTCCGGCAGCAGCGCGCGCACCTGCGCCACCAGCGCGGCCATGGCGGTGTCGCCGTCGCGGGCGCGCAGCTGTTCCTGCACACGGGTCACCGTGCGCTCCAGCCGCGCTGCGGACACCGGCTTGAGCACGTAGTCGAGCGCGGCCTGCTCGAAGGCTTGCACGGCGTAGTCGTCGTAGGCCGTCACGAAGACGACGATGGGGAAGGGTTTTGCGCCGTCCCAGCGCTCGGCCAGTTCCTGCGCCGCTTCCAGGCCGGACAGGCCGGGCATGCGGATGTCCAGGAACAGCACGTCGGGACGGTGCGCGAGCGCGGCGTCCACGGCCGCGAGGCCGTTCGGCGCCGCCGGCAGCAGCGTGAGTCCGGGCCACAGCCCGGCCAGCGTCCGTGCCAGCACGGCGGCGAGGATCGGTTCGTCTTCGGCGATGAGGGCGCTGGCGTTCATGCGGTCTCCAGGGGAATGGTCAGGCGCGCCAGCGTGCCGCGCGGGGTGGCGGGGGCCAGCACGAGGGCGGCGCGCGTGCCGTACAGCGCCTGCAGCCGTTCGCGCGTGGTGGCCAGGCCGATGCCGCCACCGCGGCCGCCGGCGTCGCCCGGAATGCCGATGCCCGTATCGCGCACGCACACTTCCAGCATGCCGTCGCGCGCGGCCGCTTCGACGACGATCTCGCCGCCGTCGACATGCGGTTCCAAGCCATGGATGATGGCGTTCTCGACGAGCGGCTGCAGCAGCATCGGCGGCATGCGGGCGCCGCGCAGCGCATCGGGCAGCGTCACGCGATGGCGCAGCCGCGGCCCCATGCGCACGCCCATCAGGCCCAGATAGGCGTCGATGGCGTCGCATTCCTCGGCCAGCGTGGTCGTGTCCAGGCGGGTGGCGGCCAGCGTGGCGCGCAGGTACTGGATCAGGTGGTCGAGCATGGCGCCGGCGCGGGCCGGGTCGATGGCAATCAGGCCCTGCAGGTTGGCCAGCGTGTTGAACAGCATGTGCGGCTCGATCTGGGCCTGCAGCAGCCGCAGCTGCGCCTGCAGGGCCTGGCGTTCGATGCGTTCTGCGCGGGTGCGTGCCTCGGCCCGTTCGCCCTTGATGCGCTCGACGCGTTCGCGGGCCAGCACCAGCAGCACGACCACGCAGATGGCGAGCAGCGTGAACAGCACCAGGCTGACGCGCGGCACGCTCGGATAGCCGGCCAGGTCGGGTACGGGGCGGCCGAGGACCAGTCCCCCAAGCGCGATGCCGGCATAGTGGGCGACGGGCGCGGTGGCGACGATGAGCACCAGCATCGTGCGCGCCCAGCGTGGCCGCTGTGCCGGGTCGCCCAGCACGAGCAGGCGCATGCCGTCCAGGATCAGCAGGGCGACGAGGCCGACGCACAGCGAATACACGACCTGCTCGTACAGCTCCTGCGGCCGGCCGGCGGCGAGCGTCAGCACGACCCCCGCCCAGGTACTGACGATGACGGTCCAGCCGAGATCGTCCGCGAAGCGGCGCAGGCGCGGCCAGGCGGACGTGCCGGGCGCGCAGGCGGGGAGGAAACGGTCCAGGGTCAGCATGATCTTGCCTTTTTGTAATTCGATGGGTGATTGTGCCGCCGCCGTCGTGGCCGGGCAAGGCGCCTGCGACGAACCCCTTCCGGCACGGCGCGAAACCGTCCTGCGGGCGACGAAGCGAGGCGGACGCTGCGCCGCGCTGCCGTGCCCGATAATAGGGCATTGCCATTCGCATCGACCACCATGGAATTCCAGTTTCTCGGCACCTCGTCCGGCACACCCAGCCGCGCCCGCAACGTCAGCGGCCTGGCCCTGCATTCGCCCGCATCGAAGGGCTGGGTGCTGGTGGACTGCGGCGAAGGCACCCAGCACCAGATCCTGAGGACGAACCTGACGCTGCACGGCCTGCAGGCCGTCTTCATCACCCATATGCACGGCGACCATTGCTACGGCTTGCCGGGTCTCCTGGCCAGCGCGGGCATGGGCAACCGCACGGCTCCGCTGACCATCGTCGGGCCGCCGCCACTGTGGCGCTTCCTGCAGGCCGTGATGGAGACGAGCGAGCTCGCGCTGCCGTTCGCGCTCGACTTCATCGCCATCGACGACCTGCCCGGCCACGCCCCGTTCTGCGACTTCGACGTGCGCGCGACGGCGCTGTCGCACCGCTTGCCGTCGTGGGCCTATACCTTCACGGAACGTGTGCTCGAGCGCCGGCTCGACCCGGACCGCCTGCGCGCCGCCGCCGTGCCCCGCGGCGAAGCGTGGGGACGGCTGCAGCGCGGCGAGGACGTCGCCATGGACGACGGCCGCCTGGTGCGCTCGGACGACGTCGTGCAGACGCCGCGCCGGCCGCGCACGATCGTCGTCGGCGGGGACAACGACCGCCCGGAACTGCTGCTGGAAGAAGCGCGCCGGGCCGACGTGCTCGTGCACGAAGCCACCTATACGGAGTCGGTCCGCCTGAAAGTCGGGCCGGGACCGCAGCACAGTTCCGCGCTGATGGTGGGGCGCATGGCGCAGGAGGCGGGCGTCCCGCACCTGGTGCTGACGCACTTCAGCCCCCGCTACCAGGAGCGGCCGGCGCCGGGGCAGGCGGGCATCGCGGACGTGGAGGCGGAGGCGCGCGCCGTCTACGACGGCCGCCTGTTCCTGGCGCGGGATTTCGATCGGTATGTGCTCGACAAGGAGCACCGGCTGGAAGGACCCTGAGGCGGAGGATCGTTGCCCGCGTTCCCGGGCGCATGCGCCGCGACGGCTGCGGTCTCGGGCCTACCGCACGGGGGGCGGCCGCGGGCCCGAGTCGGCCTGGCGCGGATGGCGCTGCGGGATGCGCACGATGAATTCGCTGCCCCGGCCTTCTCCTTCGCTGCGCACCTCGACCGTCCCGCCGTGCAGCGTGACGATCTCCTTGACCACCGACAGTCCGATGCCCAGGCCCGCGCCGCGTTCGGCGTGCGTGCCGTCGGCCTGGGTGAAGATGTCGAAGATGCGCGGTAGTAGCGCGGCGCCGATGCCCTGGCCGTCGTCCTTCACGTAACAGGCGAAGTGGGTCTGGTCGACGGTACAGGACAGCCAGATGTTGCCGCCGGCCGGCGTGTACTTGATGGCGTTGTTGAGCAGGTTGACGACCACCTGCATCAGGCGGCTCGCATCGACGTCGACCTCGATCGGCACGGGCGGCATGACGTGGTGCAGCGTCGTGCCCTTGCTCCCGGCCGCGCTGCCGCAGGCATCGAGCGCTTCGAACAGCACTTCCTGCAGGATGGCCCGGCCGTAGGCGATGCTCATCTTGCCCGTCTGGACGCGGGTGAGGTCGACGAGGTCCTCGATCAGCCGTTCCAGGAAGCCGACCTGGCGGTCCATGATCTTGATCGGCTGCGCATGGCGCGGATTCGGGTCCGGCAGGCGCTTCATGAGTTCCAGCGCCGTCTTCAGCGGCGACAGCGGATTGCGCATCTCGTGCGCGATGGTGCCGATGAAGACGTTCTTTTCGTGCTGGCGCAGATTGCATTCGTGCTGGACGTTCTCGAGGTACCTCATGCGCGTGCGCAGGTGGGTCACGTCGCGGAAGATCTTCACGAAGCGGGTGTCCTGGGCGTCGCCGACCTGGATGGCCATGCTGGCGCCGCTCGACCAGAAGCGCGAGCCGTCCTTGCGCAGGTGCCAGCGTTCGTCTTCCGCCACGCCCACGACCCGCACCGTGTTCGCTTCGTGCTCGTGCATGCGGCGTTCCACGTCTTCGGGCACGAACAGGGTGGACGTCGAGCGTCCCAGCACCTCGCCGGCGCGCCACCCGGTGATGAAATGCGCACCTTCGTTCCAGGCGGTGATGCGCAGGGCGTCGTCGAAGAACACGACGCCGTACTGCCGCGTCGCGCCGAGCAGCAGGCGCGCGAACGCGGCGGCCTGTTCGGTATTCCAGTAGCTCGGCATGGCGTCCATGATGCGGCTTGTCTCCCCGGGGCATTCCCGCGACGTCGCCCGGCGCGCTCGCCGGACTGCAAGGCATACGCTAGCGCAAATCCGCAAACGCAGGCGCGGCAATCCTGCGCGCGTCCTGCCTGGCTGGCTCACCGGCTGGCTGGCGCCCGGGTATCGCCGCCGATGTGCAGCGTGTCGGCGAAGTGCGCGACCAGCGCCTGTACCTTGGCCGCATGCTGGCGGCTGCGCTGCCAGACCAGGTGCAGCGGCAGGCCCGGCGTCGCCAGCCCGGGCAGGATGGCGACCAGCCGGCCTGCGCGGATGTGCTGCTCCACGAGCCAGGTCGCGAGCTGGGCGATGCCCAGGCCGGCCTCGACGGCCGCGACCTGCGCTTCCGCCTGGCCCAGCACGATGCGCCCCTCGACATGGTGGCGCGTGGGCGGCCTGGCCCCGTCGCGTACGGTCCAGGGACCGGTGCTGCCGTCGGCCCGCCCATACAGCACGGCCGCGTGACCCCGTAGCTCGTCGAAGGTGGCCGGCGTGCCGTGGCGTGCGAGGTACGACGGCGCCGCGCAGAACACGAGCTCCTCGTTGCCCAGGTGGCGGCAGGCGAGCGCCGGGGGCCAGGCGTCGGCGCCGCCGATGCGCACCACGAGGTCGATGCCATCCTCGACCGGATCGACGAAGCGGTCGGTGAAGGTGACGTGCGGCGTCACTTGGGGATGCTGCTGCGCGAAGGCGAGCAGCGCCGGCATGCCGTGCATGCGGCCGAAGGTGGCGGGCATGTCGACGCGCAGCCGTCCCGCCGGTTCCAGGTGGTCCGCCGCCAGCATGCGCTCGGCGGATTCCAGCTCTTCCAGCACGCGCACGCAGGTTTGATAGAACGCGTCGCCCGCGTCCGTCATTGCCAGCCGGCGCGTGGTGCGGTCGAACAGCTGTTTTCCAACGCGGTCCTCCAGCCGGGCGATGGCCTTGCCGACGGCGGAGTTGGTCAGGTGAAGCCGTTCGGCGGCGGCGGTGAAGCTGCCGGCTTCGGCAACGGCAACGAAGGTGTCCAGGCCCTTCAGGCGGTCGGCGGAACTCATGGCGATCGATTCTGGAATTTTTTTCTTGAGAAATGAGGAATGTATGTCCAACACGGGAATTTGAGTCTTTTATACCATGGAGCCTGGGATTTTTTAAGAAAGCATTGCAATGTCCGGAATTCACACCGCCGCTCCGGCGGCCAGCGCGCCCGCTCGCGGCGGCGCCGCGTCGATCGCCATCCTCTCCGTGGCGGCCTTCGTCATCGTCACGACGGAATTCCTCATCGTCGGCCTGCTGCCCGCGCTCGCGCGCGACCTCGGCATCGCCGTGGCCAGCGCGGGCCAGCTGGTGACGCTGTTCGCCGTCGTCGTCATGGTGTGCGGGCCGTTCCTCACGGCGGCACTGGCGCACGTCGACCGCAAGCGCCTGTTCGTTTGCATCCTCGTCCTGTTCGCGGCCGCCAACGGCCTCGCCGCGATCGCCCCGAACATCTGGGTGCTGGCCGTGGCGCGCCTGCTGCCGGCGCTCGCGCTGCCCGTGTTCTGGGGCACTGCCAGCGACACGGCGGCGCAGATCGCGGGCCCGGGCAAGGGCGGCCGCGCCGTGTCGACCGTCTATCTCGGGATTTCCGCCGCCATGCTGTTCGGGATCCCGCTCGGCACGCTGGCGGCCGATGCCGTCGGCTGGCGCGGCGCGTTCGTGCTGCTGGCCGGGCTGTCGCTGCTGATTGCGCTGCTGATGGCGGCGACGCTGCCGGCCGTGCGCGGCCACGACGCCGCCGCGCCGGGCAGCCAGGCGCAGATCCTGAAAAGCCCCTTCTTCCTGGCCAACGTGGCGCTGTCCGTGCTGGTGTTCACGGCCATGTTCACGGGCTACACCTACCTGGCCGAGACGCTGGAACAATCGGCCGGCATCGCCCCCGCGCAGGTGGGCTGGTGGCTGATGGGCTTCGGCGCCGTGGGCCTGGCCGGCAACTGGCTGGGCGGTCTGTGGGTCGACAGGAAGCCGCTGGCGACGACGGGGCTGTTCAGCATCGTGCTGGCGCTGGGCATGGCGGGCACGATGGCCTTCGTCGGCCACCTGCCGGCCTTCGTGGGTGCGCTGGCCGTGTGGGGCGTGGCGAATACGGCGCTGTACCCGATCTGCCAGATCCGCGTGATGAAGGCGGCCACGGGCGGCCAGGCGCTGGCGGGCACGATCAACGTGTCCGCGGCCAACGGCGGCATCGCGCTGGGCGCCGCCGTGGGCGGCATGAGCATCTCGCACTGGGGCGCGGGCCAGGTCGGCTACGTGTCCGCCGCCATCGCGCTGCTGGCGGCGCTGGCCGTGCCGCTCGTGGCCGCCCTGGGCAGGCGGGCGGCGCGCGCGCCGGCAAACAGGTAAGGTAGGAACGACCGTCGATTCACGAGCAGGGAGGAAGGCATGAGCACGGACTTCGAACGCAGCGACAACGAACACCGCCCGCCGCTGGGCGCCACCCGGCCGGCGACGGCCGCGCCACTGATCGTCACGCCCACCTTCGTCAGCCGGGTGGACGACACGCCGCGCGGCGAGCGCCCCCAGGACGCGGGCGCATCGAAGAGCCGGCACGGACACGAGGTGCATTTCCCGAACTGGCGGCCGGGCGCGCTGGCGCTCGAAGGCGATCCGAACCTCGCCTTCGAGCACTGGGACGAGTACTGGCGCAAGGTCCACGGTCCCAAGTTCGCCTGGGACGAGCCGGGCAGCTCCTCGCAACGGGTGCTGCGCTACGACCAGGTGCACCGCATCGCCTCCGGCCCATCGAGCCTGTTCCCGCCGCCGTACCGCGCCATGGTGGGCGACGACGGCCAGCTGCCGGCGGACCCGGAAAAGCACGTGCCGCCGCTGCGCCGCCCGCGCTGGGACGGCTTCGCCTACATTGCCTACGCGGACGAGGACGACATCCGGAAGACGCTGGGCCAGGAAAAGTTCGACCAGCGCATCGTCGCCGACGAGCAGGTGGCCTTTCGCACGGTGACGCGCGAGATCACGCGCGAATACATCATCGTGCCCAGCGCGCGCCATCGCGATCCCGTCAGCGTCGTGCGCATCCACATGCGCGCGCCCGGCCTGAGCCGCGAGGAATTCCAGCACCGCCTGCTGGGCGAGCACGCGGCGCTGGTGCTGGACCAGCCGGCCACGCGCGACCTCGTGCGCCGCTACGCGCAGCTGCACAATATCGGCTCGACGCAGAAGGACCCGGAGGGCAGCAGGATCGATGCCGTCTCCGTGTTCTCGTTCGCATCGCTGAACGATGCCGAGGACTACCTCGTGAGCAGCGACCACCGCGCCATCGACGCGTCGGAAAAGGCGTTGCAGGGAGAAGGTTCGGAGTGGTGGACCGCGATCAACTACAGCGTGATCAACCGGCTGGAGAACGAGGTGGCGACGTGGCAGTTGCCGCAGCAGCCGTAGCAGCCACGATCAGGCTGCGCACATAGAAGCGCGTGTCGACGGCCATGACGGGGAAGGCGGCGGGCAGGTCCTGGCGCGCCACCAGCTCGAAGCCGTGCTTCTCGTAGAAGCGGTGCGCGGCCAGGAATTTGTCCGTCGTGCCGAGCCAGATGCGGCGCATGCCCGCCGCCCGCGCATGGGCGAGCAGCATGTCCAGCAGCCGCTCCGCCGTGCCGAATGCTTTACCCCTGTGGCTCGCGGCGACGAACATCTTGCGCAGCGCGCCGTCGCCATGGCCGCTGTCGTCAAGCCCGATGTCGCGCAGCGCGATGGTGCCGACGACCGTGTCGCCGTCCAGCGCGACCCAGAATCCGCCGCCGCCTTGCTGGTAGAAGCCCGCGATGTCGCGCAGGTCGGGCTGGTCGGCCAGCGTAATGGGGATGCCGAATTCCGCTTGCTGGATCGGCAGGATGACGTCGACGACGCCGGCGGCGTGGGCGGGAGAGAAGGGAACGATGCGCATCCCGCCAGCGTAACAGATCCTTATTCCAGGTTCTCGTGGTGCTCCGCCACGCCTTCCTTCCAGTACGCCGAGACGCGCGTTGCCTGGCGCGGAATGCCCTTGTCCGCCAGCAGCTTGCGTACCCGCGCCATCACGGACGCTTCGCCGCCGCCCCAGGCGAACCCGTGGCCGGTCGGCAGCGCCAGCCGTTCCAGCGCGGCCAGCAGCGCCTCGGGCCTGTCGAACCAGCGGATGTCGGCGGCGGCCGCGCCGGCGAAGGCGCGGCGGTCGGCGTCGTCGGCCAGCACCAGCACGAACGCGCGGCTGCCGGCCGGCAGTTCTTCCAGGCGCCGCGAGATGGCGGGCAGGGCGGTGGCGTCGCCCACCAGTAGGTGCCAGGCCGCTTCCTTGGGAATGATGAACGAGCCGCGCGGTCCGCCGACCTGCATGCGCTGGCCGATGCGGGCCCGGCGCGCCCAGTCGGACGCGGCGCCTTCGCCGTGCAGGGCGAACTCCACGACCAGTTCCCGCGCTTCGCGGCTGAAGCGGCGTGGGGTATAGTCGCGCCTCGCCGGTGCGCGGTCGCCATCGCCGTTGCCGTCGTCGAAGAAGAATTTCACGTGGTCGTCGAAGGACATCGAGACGAAGTCGGCCAGCGCCTCGCCCCCGAACGTGATGGCGACGAAGCCGGGGCTCAGCGGTTCGACGCGGACGACCTCGAGGTCGCGCAGCTTGAGTTCATGGCGCACGCGCTGGATTTCCGGTGCGGCGGCCGTGGTTTGCATGGCATCCTGTTGCATCGTTGCTCCAAAATTAGTTGATAGTGTCCACCATTATGCAAAGTAAAGTTGATAAAGTCAACCAACCCCCTGCCGCCGGCGAGGTCATCGAGGCCATGCATGCGATCATGCATCTGTTCCGCTCGGCCCGGCAGCGCAGCCTGCGCGACGGCGCGCACGAACTGGCCCACATGGAGGCGAAGGCGCTCGGGTATTTCGCCCGCCATCCCGGCGCCACCCAGAGCGACATGGTGGCGCACGCGGGCCGTGACAAGGCGCAGGTGGCGCGCCTGATCCGGACGCTGCGCGAACGGGGCCTGGTGGACGCGACGGTGGACGAGCAGGACCGCCGCATCACGCGCCTGGCGCTGACGCCGGCCGGCCAGGCCATGCACGCGGCCCTGCACCGGGACGACGGCCGCCTGGCGGAAGCGGCGCTGGCCGGCATCGCCGAAGACGAGCGGGCCAGGATGATGGCGCTGCTCGACAGGGTGCGCACCAACCTGGCGGCACAATCCGACTGAAACCAACTGTGGTTTTTTGCCGGGAGTAATGACACAGCGCAACGATGAGGCTATAGTTTCCTCAAACAAATATTGCTGGAGACGATCGATGCGCTGGTTGAAGAACTTACAAGCCCGTCTCGGCGGCACGCGCCTGCGCGGATCCCTGCGCGGCCTCGTTGCCCATGCCCGCGACGGCAGCATCGCGACGGCGATCAATGCCGCGCGCCTGCGCAAGGAAGTCGACCATGCGCTGGGCCGCGCGCGCGAACAGGCGCTGGCCGCCCAGGCGCTGGCCGGGGCCGCCCGCGAAGTGACGGACCTGTCGGCCGGCGTCAAGGCCGGCACCGACGAGATCGCCGGCACGGCCGGCCGCAACCTCGATGCGGCGCGCGTCTCGATGGACGAGCTGGCCAGCCTGGAGCGGCGCATGCGCGCCATCGAGTCGCAGGTCGAGGGCTTTGCCGGCACGGTCGAGCAACTGGTCGCGCATTCGCGCGCGATCAGCGAATTCGGCGCCATCATCGACCGCATCGCCAACCAGACCAACCTGCTGGCCATCAATGCCGCGATCGAGGCCGCGCGCGCGGGCAGCGCCGGCCGCGGTTTCGCCGTCGTCGCGGGCGAGGTGCGCCGCCTGTCCCAGCTCGTCAACGAGGAAACGGCCAAGA
The DNA here is from genome assembly GCF_044901715.1 of Massilia paldalensis. NCBI lineage: Bacteria > Pseudomonadati > Pseudomonadota > Betaproteobacteria > Burkholderiales > Oxalobacteraceae > Massilia > Massilia paldalensis. The sequence goes on along the minus strand of NZ_JBJCIU010000005.1, from coordinate 249,630 downwards.
TCGCCGGGGCCAACGGGGAAATGCGCGAGCTGGTCGAATCGGCCAGCGGGGCCACGTCCGCCATCCTCGACGGCGTGCATGTGTCGGCGCGCGAGGTGGCGCAGGCCGCCGGCCGCTTCCAGTCCTTCGTCGCGGACTTCGAACGGATGACGGGCACCGTCAACGAGATGGCCCAGGCGATGCAGGCGCTGGACGGCATCAGCCAGGACATCGGCGTCAAGGTCGGCGACGTGGCCCGCAACGCGTCCGAGGCGGGCAGGGCAATGAACGACGCCTCGCGCCGCGTCGACGAGGTGCGCGCCACCACCGAGGACATCCAGGCCACGCTGGCGGGCTTCCACACGGGCGGCACGCCGTTCGATGCCCTTGTTGAGGCGACCACGGGCCTGCGCGACGAAGTGCGGCGCTGCCTGGAATCCCACCTGGCACGCGGCGCCGACATCTTCGACCAGGCCTACCGTCCCATCCCGGATTCCGACCCGCCGCGCTACACCACGTCGTACGACGGCGCCGTCGAGCGCGACTTGCAGGCGCTGTTCGACCGCGTGCTGGGCGCGCTCCCGGGCTGCGCCTATTCCCTCGCCGTCGACAACCGCGGCTACGCGCCGGCGCACAATGCGCAATATTCGCGCCGGCCGACGGGGGAACGGGAGCACGACCTGGTCCACTGCCGCAACAAGCGCATCTTCGACGATCCGGTCGGGGCGCGGCTGGCCGCGAACCGCAAGCCTTTTCTGTTCCAGACCTATTTGCGCGATACGGGGGAGGTGATCAATGACTTGTCGATGCCGGTGGAGATCGGCGGGCGCCACTGGGGCGCGGTCAGGGTAGGGTTCGATTCCGCGAAGTTGCGGGTGGCGTTGCCGCACGCAGCCTAGGACAGCCTGGCCCAGCGGCGCGCGCCGTCATGCTGGGCCGGCGCACCGCGTGCCGGTGAATGCCGGCGGCATCCCGCGACGACCGGGGATTGCCGGATGGCGGCGGGATGGTGGAGACCTTCTTACAGCTCCATCCCGAACACCCTGATCAGGGCGAAGGTGATCAGGCCGATGCCGCCGAGCGCGACCACGAAGATCGCGGCCGCTTTCCCGCCCGCGCGCAGCAGCGCGCGCGTGTCCATCACCTTCTCCTTCTTCCCCTGGTCGTAGTGCCACTTGATGGCGAAGAACATGCCCGTCACGAGCACGACCAACTTGAACGTCGCGAAGACAATCGGGATCCAATCCATGATGTCGATTCTTTCCTGGCTAGTACTGCATGATCCGAGGCGCATTCCCTCGACACGGTGCGTCGGCAAAGCACTGCCCGTTCGCGCCACCGCCTTACTTGTAGGGCATACTACTTGAAAGCAATTTCCATACATTGAGACAAAATGTCCCAGTTGAGAACCATACAAGATGAAGGCTTGACAATCTGGTTCCCCCGTTTGGCTGCGCGCGGCGGGCCCCGTTTCCTGCAGATTGCCGATGCGCTGCAGGCGGCCGTGGAAGACGGATCGCTGAAACCGGGCGACCGGCTACCGACGCAGCGCCAGCTGGCAGCCCAGCTGGGCATCGACCTGACGACCGTCACGCGCGCCTACGACGATGCCAGGCGCCGCAACCTGCTGGAAGGCCGCGGCGCGCGCGGTACCTACGTCGCGGCGCCGAAAGCCGAGCTGACATCCGTCCTCGACCTCAGCATGAACACGCCGCCCCCGCCGGATGGCGTGGATTTCGACGACCTGTTGAGACAGGGACTCTCCCAAGTACTGATGCGCGCGGACAACGAATTGCTGATGACCTACCATCTGGGCGGGGGCAGCGACGCCGACCGCATGGCCGGCGCCAGATGGCTCGCCCCGATGTTCGGACGGCTGGACGCGGGGCAGGTGATCGTCTGTCCCGGCGCGCAAGCGGCGATCGCCGCGCTGGTGCTCGCGCTGACCGCGCCCGGCGACACCATCCTGGCCGAGCCGATGACCTATCCCGGCCTGCGCGCCGCCGGGACCCAGTTCGGCCGCCGCATCGTGGCGGTGGAAGGGGACCGGCACGGCATGCTGCCCGAGCGGCTGGAGCAGGCGTGCCGCGAGCACAAGGCCGCGCTGGCCTACCTCAATCCGACCTTGCAGAACCCGACGGCCACCACGATGCCGGAACGCCGGCGCAAGGAGCTGGCCGGCGTCGCCAAGCGCTGCAAGCTGCGCATCGTCGAGGACGATCCCTACTGGCTCCTCGCCGACGCCCCGCCGCCGCCCATCGCCACGTTCGCCCCGGAACAGGTGGTCTACGTGTCGACGCTGTCGAAATGCCTGACGCCCGGCCTGCGGATCGCCTTCGTGCTCCTGCGCGATCCGCACGAACGCGAACGTTTTCTCGCCGCGCTCAGGTCGTTCGCGCTGATGGCCACGCCGCTGACGGCCGCCCTGGCCACCCAGTGGATCCTCGACGGTTCGGCCGCGCGCTTGATGGAGGGCGTGTGCAAGGAGGCGCGCCTGCGCCACCGGATGGCCCGTGACGTGCTGGCGGGGCGCTACGGCGGCGCCGGCGACGGCCTGCACGTGTGGCTGGCGTTGCCGGCGTACTGGAATTCCTCGCAACTGGCGCTGGCCGCCGACAGCGAAGGCATCGCCGTCACGCCGGCGGAGGCATTCGCCACCGGCGGCGAGGCCGTGAATGCGATCCGGATCTCGCTGGGGAGCATCAAGGACCGTGGACGCTTGCAGGCGGGGCTGCAGCGGCTGTCCGGTCTGCTGGCCAGGCGGCCGGAGTCGTTCGGGACGGCCGTCGTCTGACTCAACGTACGATGCGCTGCTTCCGCCCGGGGCCCGCTTCACACGGCGCCGATGTGCCGAGAGGCGATCGGCCAGGGAGGCAGGCGTTCACGCCCGGTCTGTGCCGAACACCTTTCTGCAATAGTCGGCCAGCAAATCCGGTTTGGCCGCAGGGCCGCGGAAGGCAATGTGGCCGTCGGGGCGCACCAGGATGAGCGCCGGCTGGCCGCCTGTCCCGTAGGCGCCGTGGGCCACGCCATCCAGGTCGTACAGGGCCGGCGCGTCGCCGGCCTGCGCCACCGCAGCGCCCAGCACGAGCCGAGGACGGATCCATGTCCATGCGTGGACGGCCGAGAGGGCGGAGCGTAACTGCGGCAAGGCGTCGGCCTCGCGGCCATCGAATGCCAGCAAGGACCAGCCCCAGGTGTGGCCGTCCGGGTTGTACAGATGCGCGAACAGTGTCGTTGACGCGCCGCCTTCTGCGATCACGTCCGCATCCGGTGCGCGTGCGCCGGGATGCGGAACATGGCGGTGCAGCAGTTCGCGCAGGCCTCCCAGGTGATCCTCGTTGAGCGGACTGTCCGGGTAGCCCACGGACAGTTGCTGGAGGTCGTCCGTGCCCTGGATGAGTTCGCCGATATTCGGCAGGAAGGTGGCGGCGATGCCCATTGCCGCGTCCTTGAGCGCGCCACGGTAGACACTGTTGCGGAATCCCTGGTCCTGTTGCTTGTCGAGGCGGCGGTGTTCGCCGCCACGTTCGGCATCGTAGGAATCGAGCACGATGGAGCCGGCTGCGCCTTGCAGCACCATCGCCAGGCGCCAGGCGAGGCCGACGGCGTCGTGCAGTCCTGCGTTCATGCCCTGGCCCCCTGCCGGCAGCGTCAGGTGCCCGGCGTCGCCCACGAGGAATACCCGGCCCCGTGCATAGCCGGCGGATACGCCATGCTGGAAGCGGCTGTGCGTCAGCCAGACCGGATCGCTCAGGGTCAGCGTCTCGTCCCGCGTGACCTCGCGGGCGATGGCCTGCATCTCTTCCAGCGTCGGGTCGCGATCCGGCAACCCCGTATCGTCGGAAAGGAAGAACAGCCGGTGATAGCCTTCCCAGACGGGGAGTACGCCGCAGAAGCCGCGCGGATAATAGAAGAACCAGAGGTGGTCGAATTCGGTCGAACGGCGCCAGCGCAGTTTCGCATCGACTTGCCGGTTCATGCAGTTTGGCATTTTCTCGGCGCTGAAATCGAGGCCCAGCGTCTTGCGCACGAATCCCTTGTCGCCATCGGCGCCCACCAGGTAGCGGCAGCGCAGCTGCTCCACAGGCCCTTCGGTCTCGTGCCCGTCCGTCTCGCTGACGGTGGCGATCGTCACCGTCACGCCGTCCCCGTCCTGCTCGAACCCGATGACCTTGCGACCACGCTCGACCGCGCCGCCGCCAGCCTGCACCTGCTCGGCCAGGATCGTTTCGATGACGTCCTGGCCGCTGTAGAGCACGTCCGGATACGGGCTGGCGACGTCGGCCACCGCGATCGGCGCGACCGTCTCGCCATTGAGCATGGTGTTGATCTGCGTGATCCGGTAGGCCTTGTCGGCCAGCGCATCGCGAATCCCGATGCTTGCCAGCAGTTCCTGGGGGCGCGCCCACAGGTTGTTGGCACGGGAGTTCGGCTTGGGCTCGCGCCGTTGCTCGAAGAGGCGGAAGCGTATGCCGTGGTGGGCCAGCGCGCATGCCGTGGTCAGTCCGATCGGGCCGCCGCCGATGATGATGACATCGGTATCGAAGTCCGAACGCCTGGAAGTGGTCGTCATTCCTGTTCCTTTCCCTGTACGTGTCCTGCGAATGCGGTATCTGCCGGCAGGTCCAGCACCTGCACCAGTACCTCCCTGAGTTCTTTCAGCACATCGATCGCGACGGCGACCCGTTCGGCGCCGATGCGATCGATCGCGGCCCGGTCCACGGCGGCCACTTCCGCTTCCGCCGCCGCCAGCGCACGGCTGCCTGCGGGGGTCAGCACCACCAGCTTGGCGCGCTGGTGGTGCGGATTCGTGTCGAAGCGGACGAAGCCGCGCTCGGCCAGCAACTCGACCACGCGCTGCACGGCTTGCCGCGTGAGGCCCATGTTGCGCGCGATGTGCGCGACCGGCAGGGGCACCGGCGAATAGCCCAGTGCGCCCAGCACCTGCCACCAGGCCGTCGTCAATCCGATGTCGCGCACGAGTTTGTTACCCGAGTCGACGAGGCGGCCGTTCGTGGCGAAGACGTTGAGCACTAGCTCGCGGATGAGAAGTGGATCGTTTTCCTTGGTCATGCAGCATGCTCACACTTTGACAGCATGTTGTCAATTGTGTGCGCATGTGCGACTGGGGGGGGGCCAGGCTGGTTGGGTACAGCCGCATCCAGAACCAGGCCGAGGGAAGAGGGGGAGCGTGGAACCGCAGTCCGGCCCATGCTGCACCCCTGGTGTGGTCCGCCGCCCGGCAGAGCGGCGACGGCGCCAGCCCCTAGCGCATCGTCCGGAACGTCGCGCGGACGTGTTCGATGAATGCCGATGGATTCTCCATGGCCGCGAAATGGCCGCCGTGTTCCGCCTCGCCGAAGAAGCGCAAGTCCGCGAACCGCGATGCTGCCCAGCGCTCCGACAGGCGAACCTGCTCGCCGGGGAACATGCTGACGCCGGCAGGCAGGGGAACCGGGCCGGTGGGCATGCCGCTGGCCATCTCGCGCGCGGCTTCCCAGTAGAACCGCGCCGCGCTCGGCCCCGCGTTGGGCAGCCAGTAGAGCATCACGTCGTCGATCAGGTGGTCCAGGGCGATCGTCTTCTCCGGCTGGCCCTGCGTGTCCGACACGTCCTGGAACAAGGCGTACAGCCAGCCAGCCAGCCCTGCCGGGGAGTCCGCCAGCGCGAACGCGAGCGATTGCGGCCGCGTGCACTGGAGCTGCATGTAGGCCGAATACTCCTTGTGGTAGCGCGCCGCGTCGTCCAGCATGCGCCGTTCTTCCGGCGTCGCTTCCCCGATTTCCTGTTCGGTGGGATGGAACATCACCATGTTCAGGTGGATGCCCGCCAATCCCGGCGCGCGCATGTGCGCCAGCGCCGTCGTTACCGCCGCTCCCCAGTCGCCGCCCTGGGCCACCCACCGGTCGCCGTAGCCGAGGCGCCGCATCAGCGCGGCGAAGGCGAGGGCGGTGCGGCCGACGCCCCATCCGGGCGCCGTCGGCTTGTCGGAAAACCCGAACCCTGGCAGCGATGGAATGACCAGGTGGAAGGCGTCGGATGCCTGGCCGCCATGCGCCCGGGGCTGCGTCAGCGGGCCGATCACGTCGCGGAATTCGAGGATCGAGCCTGGCCAGCCGTGCGTCAACAGCAGCGGCGTGGCACCGGGCTCCGGCGAGCGGATGTGCAGGAAATGAAAGCCCAGCCCGTCGATGACGGTACGGCTGCTGCCCCAGCCGTTGAGCAGGGCTTCCGTGGCGCGCCAGTCGTAGCCGCCGCGCCAGCGTTCCACCAGCGCCTGGATGCGGCCGCGCTGCGGGCCTTGCGATCCGTCGTCGACCGTCCCGGCGTCCGGCCACCTGGTGCGCGCGAGCCTGTCGTCGAGATCATCCAGTTCGGCGTCGGGAATGTGGATGGGAAATGCGTCGATTGCGTCGTTCATGGTGTGGCCTTCGAGGTTGTGATTGAGCGGTGGAGGAGGACGAATGCGTGCGCTGGCCCGGAAGCGCCGGCGGGTTTATAGTGTGATCTCGCCTTGCCCGGCAACGTGCCAGTAGCGGATCCGCGCGGCGCGAATGTGCAGCATGACGAGCCCCGGCGTCTCAGGCCCCTGGGCGAACCAGCGGTCGAGTCCTTTTGTCCAGTGCGCGGCGAAGGCGGCCTTGTCGCGCACGAGCTCGGCCGTGCCCTCGACCGCGATGAACAGCGGAGGCTGCCCCTGTGGCCCGGTGTTGCCGGTGAAGGTCAGGCCGACTTGTGGATCGCGCCGGATGTCGGCGACCGTCCGCGTATCCTCATAGGTAAAGAAATAGCTGTCGCCCTCGTAGTCCACCTCGCCGTTGTTGCTCATGGGGCGGCTCGCGAAGGCGCCTTCTTCTGTTCTGGTCGAGAGCATGCCAAAATCGATCGTCTTCATACTGTCAGAAAGAAACTTCAAACGCATGTCCATAGTCATTTTAGCTCTTAGTAAAAAAACTAAACTATACCATGTAGTTCAGTTTATGTCGGGTGTCTCGACATGGATGTGAACGCACATCCGGTCATGACGGAAAAAGCGCCGACGTCACGCAAACGCGGCGGCAGACCCTCCGCCGAGCAGGCAGGCGAAGCGGACCGGCGTATCCTCGACGCGGCAACGACCTTGTTCCTGCGCTCCGGCTTCGATGCGACCAGTTGCGACCAGGTCCTGGCATTGGCGGGCGCCGGCAAGGCGACGCTGTACGCGCGCTATGCCAACAAGGAGGCCCTGTTCAGCGCGGTGGTGCGCCGGATGGTCGAGCAAGACCGGATGCCGGCGACGGACGTGCGGCGGGACGTGCCGGTGCGCGAACGCCTGCGCGCCGCCGGCCTCGAACTGTTGCAGCACGCCCTTGCAGCGGAATCGATTGCGCTCAAGCGGGTTTGCATCGCCACGGCGCACCGGCTTCCCGAGCTGGCCACGATGGTGGACCGCATGGAGCGCGATCGCGGCACCGCGCGCGTCGCGCATGCGCTGGCGGGACCGGAACCGGATCCCGGCAAGGCGGAACTGGCCGCGGCCGTCGCCGCGCGTTTCATCGACATGGTGGTCGTGCCCCAGCAGATGCATGCGCTGGTCGTGGACGATCGCGAGCAGCTGGACGCCGCGGCGCGACGCCGGGTCGACGATGCCGTTGACCTGTTCTCGCGAGCAGGACGGCTGGACGCCTTCGAAGCACACGATGCATCGCGGGTGCCGAAGCCGGGCAGCTGACCGTCAGCGTCGGAGAGGTTGCGTCTCGCAGACCCGCCGTCATAGGCGAAGTGCGCAGGCGCCGGCGGCTCGGAGAGAATGCGAAAGTATTCTGTTTGCAAATGTTTTCGCTAACATGCACAATGTCGTCTCAACAATAATGCGAACGTAGCCGCCACGGGCAGCGCTACGCCGGGAGACGAACCGACGCCGCTGGCGCCGGATGGCGCGCCTGCGCCGTTTTCATTCAGCTTTCCTCGGCCGTAACGATCTCCGCCACGCACGGACGCTCCGCTTACCTTGCTTTAGAGGACTGGATGAGACCGACCCTGAACCGTACCTTGTTCGCGCTAACATCGGCGTTCGCGATCGCTGCGCCCCTGTGCGCCACGCCCCTCTCGACCCTGGACCGCAATGGCGCCTGGGTTTCCGTCGAAGCCTATGGCCCGAACGTCGTGCACGTGACCATTGCGGTCGACAAGGACGAAGTGCTGAAGGGGCCGGGCTACGGCATCCTGCCGAAGCAGGCCGACAACAGCGCCTTCCGCCATACGGCAGGCGCCGATGGCGACGTGTTCGTCTCGAAGGGCATGACGCTGCGCGTGAATCCGGCGCCGCCGGCGCGCACGCCGAGCCAGGGCGAGAAATACTTCGCGCCGGCGCTCGCCTCGGTGGGCCTGCAGGTGCTGAACGCAAAGGGCGACAAGGTGCTGGAACTGGGCGGCTGGGAAATGTCGCCGCACACCGTCAACGGCGAGAAGACCTACCAGGTCGGCGCCTCGTTCAACACGGCGCGCGACGAGCACCTGTACGGCATGGGCCAGAACCAGGAATCGCTGTCCGGCCTCGACCTGCGCGGCCGCGTCCTGGACTGCAAGCACTGGTACGACGCGCCGGGCGGGGAGAGCGTGTGCGTGCCGTTCATGGTGTCGTCCAAGGGCTATGGCATCGTCTGGGACAACCCGTCGGCGACCCGCTTCCAGGGCGCCATCCACGGCCGCACCGTGTTCCAGTCGCAGGTGGGCGAGCGCGTGAGCTTCTTCGTCATCACGGGCAATACGCCGGACGAGCTGTATTCGGGTTATGCGCGCCTGACGGGCAAGACGCCGATCCCGCCGAAGTCGGCATTCGGCCTGATCCAGTCGAAGGCACGCTACGAGACGCAGGCTGAAGTGCTGCGCGTGGCGAATACCTACCGCCAGAAGAAGTATCCGCTGGACGTCATGGTCGTCGACTGGTTCTACTGGACCCGCATGGGCCAGATGGACATCAACCCGGCCGAGTATCCGGACCCGGACGGCATGAACAAGCAGCTGCACGACATGGGGATGGAATCGATCATCTCGATCTGGCCGCGCTACGAAACCTCGGGCCGTTACTTCAACGAACTCGACCGCAAGGGCTACCTGCTGAAGGACAAGGACGGCAAGACCGTCGACGGCCTGCCGTTCCGTTCCGACCGTACGGGCGGCCTGATCGACGCCACCAATCCGAAGGCACGCCAGTGGTTCTTCGAGAAGTCGCGCGACAACATCCTGTCGCACGGCTTCGACTATCCGTGGCTGGACGAGACGGAACCGGACCTGGTGCCGGACGGCTTCTTCTATTCGATCGGCTCGGGCGACCGCTACCACAACCTGTTCCCCCTCGTGCACGTCGAAGGCTTCGCCGACAATCTGCGCGCGTGGAAGCCGAACAAGCGCGTGCTGATCCTGTCGCGCGCCGCCTACCTCGGCTCGCAGCGCACGGGCGCCCTGTTCTGGTCATCGGACATCACCTCGACCTGGGAAGCGCTGCAGCGCCAGATCCCGGCGGGCCTGAACATGGTCGCTTCCGGCATCGCGCTGTGGGGCAACGACATCGGCGGCTGGCAGAAGATCCCGCAGAACACGACGGCCGTCAAGCCGCCGCTGGTCGACCCGGCCGGTGCGGAAGACGTCGTGGGCAAGAACCAGGATTATCCGGAGCTGATGACGCGCTGGTTCCAGTACGGCACCTTCCTGCCGACGCTGCGCCTGCACGGCGACCGCAAGCATGCCGACATCTGGTCCTTCGGCAAGCAGGCGGAGACGATCATGGCGCGCTACGACCAGCTGCGCTACCAGCTGATCCCGTACATCTACAGCCAGGCGAAGTTCACCCACGACACGGGCGCGCCGTTCATGCGTCCGCTGTGGATGGACTTCGGCGCCGACCCGAACGTCGCCAACATCGGCACCCAGTACATGTTCGGCCCAGCCTTCCTGGTGGCACCGGTCACGGAGCAGGGGCAGACGGAGAAGGACGTGTATCTTCCGGCCGGCACCGACTGGTATGACTTCTGGACCAATGAAAAGTTCAGCGGCGGCCGCTGGATCAAGGCGCAGGCCCCGATCGACCGCATCCCCGTGTTCGTGAAGGCGGGTTCTGTAATCCCGATGGGTGCCGACGTCCAGTCGACCCGGGGCAAGCAGGCCATCGCCCAGGTGCTCGTCTATCCGGGCAAGGACGGCGAGTTCGCGCTGTACGACGACGACGGCGTCTCGTACGACTACGAGAAGGGCAAGTCGACCGTGACGAAGCTGCGCTGGAACGATGCATCGGGCAAGCTGAGCGGCGATGCCGGCATGGCGAAGCTGGTGAAGGTGGTCGGCAAATAAGCCTGTTGGCTTCCTGGCAAGAAAAAGCCCCTGCGAAGCAGGGGCTTTTTTCAAGGTGACGGGGACGCGCGATTACACGGACGGGGTGTGGCCGTCGACGTAGGCGGCGCCGGCCAGTGCCAGGCCACGGCGCAGGCGCTTGCCGATGGCGTGCAGCAGGCCGCCAAGGGCGCCGCGCGGTGCCGGCTGTGCGGCGGCGGAAGGTTCGGTCGGGGAGCGAAAGGCGTTCATGGCGCTGTTCCTTGCATTTTGTTGGACAGTGGCAATGTAGCGCCGACACAGATAGGGATCCAATTCCGTTTTCCGATTTCCGCGATAAGCAATGGGAATGAAGGCGCCCGCGCCATCACGCAGACGCAGGACCGCCATGCCCGCGCCGCATGACACCTCTTGAAATCGCCGGCCCGTCCCCATCTGGTCCGTATCGCGGCACGGCCGCCCTCCGGTGCAATCCATGCGACTCTTCCTGCGCAGCCTCCTCATCGCCCTGGTCCTGATCGCGGCCGAGGGCGTGCTGCGCCCTTGGCTGGAGGGCGTCGCCTACATGGTCCGCCTGGGGGCGCTGCCGGCGCCGGGCGTGCTGCCCGTCCCGGTGGCCGGGGTCAGGCCCGCGCAACTGGCCGATACCTGGGGTGGGGCGCGCAGCGAAGGGCGCAAGCACGAGGGCATCGACATCTTCGCCAGGCGCGGCACGCCCGTGCTGTCCAGCACGGAAGGCGTCGTGCTGCGGGTCGGGACCAACCGGCTCGGCGGCCAGGTCGTGTGGGTGCTGGGGCCGGGCGGTCAGCGTCACTATTATGCGCACCTGGACCGCTACGGCGATGTCCATGCCGGCAGGCGCGTCGCAGCCGGCAGCATCGTCGGTTATGTCGGCAATACCGGCAACGCCAGGACCACGCCGCCGCACCTGCACTACGGGATCTATGAGGCGGGTGGCGCCGTCAATCCCTATCCTTTCCTCCGCCCGCGCAAAGGAGATTAGTGCTACGGCCATGAGAATGCGGCGGCAGGTGTCGGCAGGCTGATGCACGGCATATTCCTACACGCGCACGACTGCGGGCGAGGGATCGCCGGCCCGCACTACAATCGTGCCATGCGAGGAGGGTAGCCCGGTGCCGATGGATACTGCAGTTCCCGAAAGACATGCGATCGAAGGCCAGCTGCGCCGCGACACCGTGCTGTGGCGCTACCTGGACGCCGCCAAGCTGTTCGATTTCTTCGAGCATTCCACGCTGTTCTTCTGCCGCGCCGACCACTTTTCGGACAAGTTCGAGGGCGCGTTCACGCCCACGCTGCGTGAGCAGATCAGCCGCGCCCATGCCTGCGGCGAGATCGACTACGATTACGAGCAGTTCAAGCGGCGCATGCGCGAATCGGTATTCATCAATTGCTGGCACCGCAACCAGGACGACAGCGCCGCGATGTGGGCGCTGTACGGGAAATCCGATTGCGCGGTGGCGCTGACGAGCACCGTGGGCCAGCTGGCCGACGTACTGGAGGGCAATGCCGGGCACAAGACGTCGATCGTGCGGGTCGAGTACGTGAAGCACTGGCGCGACCCCAAGCTCGACGTGTCGCCCGACTACACGCGCATCTTCGCGTATAAAACCAAGGCCTACGAATACGAGAAGGAGGTGCGCGTGGTGATCGACCGCACGGGCCGAGACGCGGGGCCGCCGGCCGATCCGGGCATCGTGGTGCCCGTGGATGCGACGCGGCTGTTGCGCAGCATCGTCATCGCGCCGGACGCGCCGCCCTGGTTCGAGCAGCTGGTGCGGCAGTCGGCCGTCCGGTATGGGGTGAGGGCGCCGGTACGCAGGTCGAAGCTGGCGACGGATCCGATTTGATGCGTCGACGATGATGCCGTCGTCCCCGCGCAGGCGGGGACCCAAGTTTGCCAGCGCAGCCGCAACGCAGGCACATTGGGTCCCTGCCTGCGCAGGGACGACGCTCAGACGATCAGGCCGCCCGGTGCGTCGCGCTCTCCGGGGGCGCCACGCCCGTCGCTTCGGCCACGCCGCTTTCGTTCGCGTAGCTGTTGCCGCCCATGCCATCGTCGTGGTGGAAGGGCGCGAACCAGGTGGCGAGGAAGGACGGGATCGTGGCGACCATCACGAACACGAAGTAGCCGACATAGCCCATCATCTCCTGCAGGTGGCCGCTGACGACGCCCGTGATCATGTTACACAGTCCCATCAAGCCCGTGCCGAACGCGTAGTGCGTGGTCGTGTACTTGCCGGGTGCGAGCTGCTGCATCAGGTAGATCATGAAGCCGACGGAGCCGAAGCCGAAGAAGAATTTCTCGATGACGACGCCGGCGGTGATCGCCAGGGTGCTGGTCGGCAGCATGATCGCCATCGCGAGGAAGGTCGCATTCGGGATGTTCACGGCGCAGCACAGCACGAACAGCACGCGCTTCAGCCCCCGCTTGGCGACGTACATGCCGCCCAGCAGGGAGCCGAGCAGCACGGCGACGAGGCCATAGGTGCCGTAGACGATGCCCAGCTGTTCGTTCGACAACCCGAGGCCGCCCTTGCTGGCCGCGTCGACCATGAAGAACGGCCCGATCTTTTCCAGCAGGCCGATGCTCACGCGGAACAGCAGGGCGAACGCGACCATCTTCCACACGTCGCGCTTCTGGAAGAAGGTGACGAAGGAATCCCACAGGATCGCGCCCGCGCCGCGCAGGCTGGTCGGCGTATTGGCCGCGCGCGCGCCTTCCGGCATCACGCGCACGTGCCACAGCGCCATCAGCACGATGATGGCGGCGACGATGAAGAAGATGACGCGCCAGGCATCCATCCAGTCCGGCCCGAACACCTTGGGGTCATGGTGGAACACCTCGACGTGCAGCTTGCCGCTCAGGTAGACGAGCAGGCCGGAGGCGACGATGGGGCCGATGTTCCAGGACAGGCTCTGCACGCCGCAGTACAGCGATTGCGCCCGGGTGTCGAGCGAGGTCACGTAGACGCCGTCGCTGGCGATGTCCTGGGTGGCGCCGATGAAGGACATGGCCCAGAACAGGGGCAGCATCAGCGCCATCCAGTTCGGCATGCCCATGGCCAGCGCGGCCGCGGCGAAGCCGACGCCGACCAGCGCCTGGGTGCACAGCACGAAGAATTTCTTGGTGCGGTACATCTCGACGATGGGCGCGAACAGGGGCTTGATCGTGTACGCCAGGATCAGCATGCTGGAATAGGCGGCGGCGTCGCCGTTGTTCATGCCCAGGTTCTTGAACATGATGGCGGTCACGCTGGTCAGCATCATGTAGCCGAGGGCCATCGTGAAATAGCCGGTCGGGACCCACAGCAGCGGGTGGCGGTAACGTTCAGGCGTGGACATGGGGCGGGGCGGTGACGGAATCGATCGGGGCGCGCTGGAACGCGGCGCGCGCGTCGAGCAGGCGGTCCTCCAGCAGCGCGGCGGCACCGGCCAGCGCCGGGTAGGGCGCGTGGATCACGAAGCAGGGGATCTGGGCGGTGAAGCCGGAGAAGCGGCCCTTGTTCTCGAAGCGGGCGCGGAACGGCGAGCGGGCGAACCAGTCGCCCAGGCGCGGCACGACGCCGCCGCCGATATAGATGCCGCCGCGCGCGCACAGCGTGACGGCGACGTTGGCGGCCATCGTGCCGAGCATGCCGCAGAAGACCTCGAGCGTTTCGACGCACAGGGCGTCGCTGCCGGCCAGGCCGCGCTCGACGATCTGCGCCGGCTCCAGCACGGGAGAAGGAACATGCGCGGCGCCGCCGCGCGCGGCCAGCGCTTCGTGGATCAGGGCCAGGCCCGGTCCGGAGACGAGGCGCTCGGCCGACACGTGCGGCCACTTGGTCCAGCAGTAGGACAGGATCGCCTGCTCGCGCTCGTCCGCAGGCGAGAAGGCGACGTGGCCGCCTTCGCTGGCGAGCACGGTCCAGCGCGATCCGTTCGGGATCAGGCCGCCGACGCCCAGCCCCGTGCCGGCGCCCACCAGGCCGATGACGGCGCCGGCGTGCGGCGCCTGGCCGCCGACCTGCACGAGGTCGGACGGGGGCAGCTGCGGCACCGACATCGACAGGGCGGCGAAGTCGTTCACCACCAGCAGCGTGTCCAGGCCCAGGGTCGTGCGGGCAGCCTCGATCGAGAACTGCCAGCAGTGGTTGGTCATCTTGACGAAGTCGCCATCGACGGGATTGGCGATGGCGATCGCCGCGTGGCGCACTTCCTGCGCCGCGCCCGGGTGGCGCGCCAGGTAGGCGCGCACGGCGTCGGTGAACTGCGCGTAGTCGGCGCAGGCGAGCGTGGCGACTTCCTCGATGCGGCCGGGGCCGCGTTGCAGCGCGAAGCGGGCATTTGTGCCGCCGATGTCGGCCAGCAGCCGGGGACCGCCGAACAGCACGTCGTCCATGGCATCCCTCATGTCAGGCAGCCTGCAGCGCAGCGCGCTGGCCGGCGATGAAGTCGCGGTACCACAGGGCGCTCGCCTTGGGCGTGCGCTCCAGGGTGTCGTAGTCGACCCAGACGATGCCGAAGCGCTTGGCATAGCCGGAGTTCCATTCGAAATTGTCCATCAGGCTCCACAGGAAGTAGCCGCGCACGTCGATGCCCTTGTCCATGGCGTCCTTGAGGGCTTCCAGGTGGGTGCGTACGTACTCGATGCGCACCTGGTCGTCGACCTCGCCGTTTTCCAGGCGGTCCACGGCCGCCATGCCGTTTTCCGTAATGTACACCGGCGGCAGGTCCGGGTATTCGTCCTTCAGCTGCACCAGCAGTTCGGTCAGGCCCTGCGGGTAGATTTCCCAGCCCATGTCGGTGAAGCCCATGCCGCCTTCCGGCTTCCTGGGCGGCACCTCGGCGCTCATCACTTCGCGGCGGTAGTAGTTCACGCCCAGGAAGTCGATCGGCTGGGCGATGATGTCGAAGTCGCCTTCGTGGACGTCGGGCGCGTTGGCGCCGTGCGCCTGCAGCGACAGTTCGGGGTAGCGCTTCTTGAAGATCGGGTCCATGAACCACTCGATCGAGTTCGCCCATTCCAGCGCGGCCAGGCGCTTGTCCGCCTCGCTGTCGGTCGCCGGGTCGGCGGTCCACTGGTTGAGCACGATGCCCAGCTCCGCCTTGGTACGGGTGGCGCGCATGGCCTTCATCGCCAGGCCGTGCGACAGCAGCAGGTGGTGCGAGACCTGGATCGCCTGCTTCTTGTCGGCCACGCCCGGCGCGAACTGGCCGTTGCCGTAGCCGAGGTTGGCGGTGCACCACGGTTCGTTGTGGGTGGCGATGGTCGCCAGGCGGTCGCCGAAGCGGCGCGCCACTTCGTGCGCGTAGTCGGCGAAGCGGTGCGCCGTGTCGCGCGACATCCAGCCGCCGTCTTCCTGCAGGCCTTGCGGCAGGTCCCAGTGGTACAGGGTCAGGTGGCCCGCCATGCCCTTTTCGTCGAGCGCGTCGAGCAGGCGCTTGTAGAAATCGAAGCCGGCTTCGTTCCACGCGCCCTTGCCGGTCGGCTGCACGCGCGCCCAGGCCATCGAGAAGCGGTAGGCGTCCACGCCCAGCGACGCCATCAGGGCGACGTCGTCGCGGTAGCGGTGGTAGTGGTCACACGCGACGTCGCCGTTGCTATGGTCGATGATCTTGCCGGGCGTGTGCGAGAACGTGTCCCAGATCGACGGGCCCTTGCCGTCGGTATCGTGGGCGCCCTCGATCTGGAAGGCGCTGGTGGCGACGCCCCAGGTGAAGTCGCGGGGGAAGTGAAGGGAATCGGTCATGGTGGTCGGGGAAATGAATGGGCGCCGGCGTGGATGCCGGCAGCCTTGAAAACGATATCATACTGGACGGCGGCGGGCCAGGGTGGCGCGTTCGCGCTGCCCCGGCCCGGTTACGCCGGATCAGAAATCGACGCCGGTATTGAAGCCGTAGGTGCGCGGCGGCTGGTACTGGCCGACCCATGCGCCGAAGGCGTTGCTGGCGCTGGTCTTGATCTTCTCGTCGCTGACGTTGCGCACGAACAGGTCGAGCCACCACTTGTCGCGGGTGTAGCGCAGGCCGAGGTCGGCGCGGCCGAATTCCTTCTGGCGGTCTTCCGGACCCAGGTCGAACACCGACAGCGTGGTCTTGGTCTCGTAGTGGGCCGAGATGCGCGGCGCCAGCGTCTCGCCGTCACCCAGGCGGAACACGTGCTGGTACTGCACGTGGGCCGAGAACTTCGGCGTGTGCGGCATGGTGTGACCCGTCACGTCCAGGCAGGTGCTGATGCCCGGCACGCTGCAGGCCGGCAGCACGTAGTCGTTCGAGCCGCCGATCAGGTGGCCCAGCTTGGCGTGCGGCGTGAAGGTCAGCGCGGCCAGGATGCGGTCGTTCGGGCTCAGCTTGGCCGTGATTTCCGATTCCAGGCCGTAGATCTTGGCGCCTTCGGCGTTGTTGGTGGCCAGGCCGCGGGTGCCGTCCGGGTTGGTGACGGGGGCGCTGAACTGGAAGCCGCGGAAGCGTTCGTAGAACAGGGCGTTGTTGATCTGCAGGGCGCCGTTCAGGAAGGTGCTCTTGTTGCCGATCTCGTAGTTGGTCAGCGTCTCGTCGCCGTACGGACGGCCGCCGTCCTGCAGGCCGCCCGACTTGTAGCCGGTCGACACGCTGGCGTAGACCATGTTGCGGCGGTCGATGTCGTAGCTCAGGCGCGCCAGGCCGGTCCATTTGCTGCCCGTGTACTCGCCCGAGTTGGATGGGTTGTTCGGGGTGTAGCCCTGGCCCGGACGGGTCGGGTCGATCTGCGGCGAGACCGGCACCTGCGGCACGGTCAGGTCGTTGTTCCAGCTATAACCGTTGCCGCCTTCGTTGGTGCGCTTGTCGTGCGTGTAGCGCGCGCCGCCGGTCAGGTGCAGGCTGTCGTTGATGTTCCAGGTGGCCTGGCCGAAGGCGGCCGACGATTTCACGGTCTCTTTCGGCTGGATGAAGGAACCCTGCCAGTTCACGGTGCCCGACTGGGTGCCGTTGAAGATCGGGATGTCGAAGCGGATGCTGTTGTCTTCGGCGCCGTAGTACAGGCCCAGCTGCCAGTCGACCGTGCGCTTGCCCAGCGACTGCAGTTCCACCTCGTGGCTGTAGTTCTTGTAGTGCGACTGGACGGTGTTGTTGGCCTGGTAGGTGGCGCCCGTCGAGAAGCTGGTCGGGATCGCCACGCCGCCGTCCTGGTCATAGGTCGAGCTGCCGTCGAACTTGGACCAGCCGGCGATGTAGGTCAGGCCCACGTCCGGGGTCAGCTCGTATTCCAGGCGCGAGCGGACCGAGTCGGTGTCGCGCTTGAGCGTCGGCGCCACGTCGGCCAGCGTGGACCAGAAGTCCTGGCCGGCGCGCGGGTTCTGCATCAGGTTGATCGGCAGCGTGCCGCGGTCGGCGAAGCGCTCGTAGGCGACATTCCAATGCAGCTTGTCGGTCGGCTGCCACAGGAAGGACAGGCGCACGGCCGTCTGGTCCTGGGAATTGTACTTGTCGCCGCCGTTGACGAACTGGCCCGGATTGATCGGCTGGAACTTGGCCGGATCGCCGCCGCTGGCGGCCCAGGCCGCGCGCTGGCTGTCGAGGGGGATGTTCGGCAGGCGCTGGTAATCGACGTAGCCGTCGTGCTGCTCGTGGACGAAGGCGACGCGCATCGCCGCCTTCTCGCCCAGCGGGATGTTGACGGCGCCGCGCGCGCCGTAGCGCTTGTAGTCGCCCAGGCCGATCTCGGCGCTGCCGCTGCGGTTGCCCAGCACCGGCTTGGCGGTCTGCATGTTGACGGCGCCGACGGTCGAGTTGCGGCCCCACAGCGTGCCCTGCGGGCCGCGCAGCACCTCGATGGTGTCGAGGTCGAACAGCAGGCTGGTGGCGCCTTCCGGACGCGGCGAGTAGACGCCGTCGACGAACACGGCGACCTCGGGGTCGGCGTATTCGGTCTTGGCGCTGTCGTTGCCGATGCCGCGCATGGTGAACGTGGTGACGCCGTGATCGCCCTGGCCGGTGGCCTGGAAGCCCGGCACCAGGCTGACCACGTCGAGCAGGGTCTGCACGTGGTTGTCTTCGAGCGTCTGCGCGTTCAGCGCGGTGACGGCGATCGGGGTCTTCTGCAGCGAGGTGGAACGCTTGGTCGCGGTCACGATGACTTCGGCCACCTTGCCGTTGTCGGCGATCTGGGCGGTCGGCGCGGTCTGCGCCGCCGGTGCGCCCGAACCGGCCGGCACGGCCGGGTCGGTCGCCTGCGCTTGGGCGTTCATGGCGGCGAGGCCGGTGCACAGGGAGAGGATGGCGAACTGGATCGGCGTGACGATGCGCCGGCCGTGGGGTACGGTCTTGGTCATTACTGCAGTCTCCAAATAATGATGCCGCGTCGGGTGCGCGGCGATGGCTTGGCGATTATTTTTATTGAAAACGATTTCAGTAGAAGTGAAATCGATTTCATCGTACACTCTGCAGAATTCGGATGTCAAACATAATTTTTCAAAAGAACACGTCCGGCAGGACGAAGGAGACGACATGCAAGCGGACAAAACGGCCGCACGAGGCGGCGTACTGATCGTCGGCGGCGGCACCGCCGGCTGGCTCACCGCCTGCTTCCTGGCGAAGCAATTGGGCGCGGGCCGCCCCGACGGCGTGCCCGTCACGCTCGTGGAATCGCCCGAGTTCGGCATCATCGGCGTGGGCGAGGGCACCTTTCCCTCGATCCGCGGCACGCTCGCCGCGATCGGCATCGACGAGGCCCGCTTCATCCGGTCCTGCAACGCCACCTTCAAGCAAGGCATCTCGTTCCGCCACTGGGTGCGCGCCCCCGGCCAGGCGGGGCCCGCCAGCTACTTCCACCCGTTCAGCCAGCCCAGCCAGCGCCAGGGCGGCTTCGAGCTGCTGCCATACTGGCTCGCCGGCGACGCCGGCGATGCCGGTTTCGCCGCAGCCGTCACCATGCAGCAGCGCGTGGCCGATGCGGCCCACGGCCCGAAGCGCGTGCACGACCCCGATTTCCTCGGCCCGCTGAACTATGCCTACCACTTCGACGCGGCGCGCTTCGCCGCCCTGCTGGCCGAACACGGCCGCTCGCTGGGCGTGCGCCACGTGCTGGGCAACGTCGAACGCGTCGAGCTGGACGGTCAAGGCATGATCGGCGCCGTGCACACGGCGGAGCAGGGCGCGCTGCGCGCGGGCCTGTACGTCGATTGCACGGGCTTTCGCGCGCGCCTGATCGGCGACGCGCTGGGCGCGCCGTTCAAGCGCGTGGACGACGTGCTGTTCGTGGACCGCGCCGTCACGCTGCAGGTGCCGTACGCCACGCCGGACGCCCCGATCCCCTCGTACACGATCTCGACGGCCCACGAAGCGGGATGGACCTGGGACATCGGCCTGCAGGGGCGGCGCGGCATCGGCTACGTGTATTCGAGCCGTTATACGGACGACGCGCGCGCCGAGCAGGTCCTGCGCGATTACATCGGCGCCGGCGCCGACGGGCTGGAAGCGCGCCGCCTCGCGCTGCAGGTCGGCTACCGCGAGACGCAGTGGGTGGGCAACTGCGTGGCCGTGGGCCTGTCCGGCGGCTTCCTGGAACCGCTCGAGTCGTCGGGCATCGGCCTGATCGAGGCGGCCGCCTACCTGATCGGCTTCCTGTTCCCGCACGGCGGCGAATTCGCGCCGGCGGCGCGCCAGTTCAATGCGCAGATGCGTGAGCGCTACGAGCGCATCGTCGACTTCATCAAGCTGCACTACTGCCTGACGCAGCGCACGGACAGCCGCTTCTGGAGCGACAACGCCGACCCGGCCTCGATCCCGGCCTCGCTACGCGACCGCCTCGAGCAATGGCAGACCAGGCCGCCGCACCGCCTCGATTTCGTCACCGACCTGGAGATGTATCCGCCGTCGAGCTGGCAGTACGTGCTGTACGGGATGGAGTACGCAACCCGTCTGCATCCGTCGGCCCTCGATCCGGCGCGCCGCGCGGCCGCGCGCCAGGAATTCGCCACCATCGCCCAGGTGGCCGGCAAGGCGCTGGCGGACCTGCCGCCGCATCGGGCGCTGGTCGACCATTTCTGTAACAGGGCCGCGCATTCAGGAAATCCGCGCCACGTTGCATGAAACTATTTCTGAAATCGGTTTCGCCACTGCTATACTCGTTCTGACTGGCGTGGAACATCCGTCTCCACGCCAACCACGAGACGAAGAAAGCACCATGAAAAAAGAGCCCAGCAGCAGCGCAATGGTCACCGTGCACGAGGTGGCGCGCGTGGCCGGCGTTTCCGCCGCCACCGTGTCGCGCTTCCTGAACGGCACGGCGCGCGTGTCCGAGGACAAGCGCCAGGCCATCGAGAGCGTCATCAGCAAGTTGAACTACAAGCCGAACGTGCTCGCGCAGAACCTCAAGACGGGCAGCTCGCGCACGGTCGGCGTGCTGACCCAGTCGCTGGTGTCCGGCTACTTCGCCGACGCGCTGGCCGGCGTCGACGAGGCATTGCAGGGCACCGGCTACGCGCCGCTGATCGTGTCCGGCCACTGGCACGCGGACGAGGAGGCCGAGCGCATCGAGCTGCTGATCGCCCGCCGCGTCGACGGCCTCGTGATCCTGAGCGGCAAGCTGAAAGACGCGCAGATCCTGAAACTGTCGCAGCGTGTGCCCATCGTCGCCTTCGGCCGCGAGCTGCAGGGGCCGCGCGCCTACGGCTTCTGCCTCGACAACTACTGGGGCGCGTGCGAGGCGGTCGAGCACCTGATTGTCCAGGGCCACCGCAACATCGCCTTCATCGGGGGCCCGTCCGATCACACGGACGCGCTGGCGCGCCTGGCCGGCTACCGCGACACGCTGGCCAAGCACCGCATCAAGGAAAAGCAGCAGCTGATCGTGGCCGGCGACTTCCAGGAATCGAGCGGCCTGCTGGCCGTGGAGCGGCTGCTGGAGTCGGGCCAGCGCTTTTCCGCGATCTTCTGCGCCAACGACCTGACGGCCTATGGCGCGCGCCTCGCGCTGTACCGGCGCGGCATCCGCGTGCCAGAGGACATCTCGCTGATCGGCTTCGACGACCTGCACAGCTCCATGTACACGACGCCGCCCCTGACCACCGTGCGCCAGCCGCTGTTCGACGTCGGCAAGAGCCTGGGCCGCGCCATCATCAAGATGATCGGCAACGAAGCGCACGATGTCGACGTGCCCCAGCTGAACCTGGTGGTACGCGAATCCGTCCGCCGCGTCGGCTGACAAAAAACGAACCGGGGTCAGAGCCGGGTCAGAGCCCGGTTTTGGGCAATTTCCAAAAATCGGGCTCTGACCCCGGCTCTGACCCCGGTTTGAGGGAGGACATTCGTCGGTTATTTGGTGCTTGTCCTGATGAACGTCGCGATGTAGCCGGCTGCCGTTTCCGGGTACTGGTGCTGCGGGCCGTGGCCGGCTTGCGGGAAGGTCACCAGTTGCAGCGTGGGCAGCACCCCGTTCAGCGCATGCCAGTTCTCCACCGGGAACGCGATGTCGTGGTCGGCGCCGATGTGCAGGATGGGCAGGGTCGTGTGCTTCAGTGCTTCCAGGATCTGCGGCGCCGGGAAGGCGGGGAAGCGCGGCGTCGGGCCCAGGATGGCGGCGGCCCAGGCGGCGTCGATCTCGGGGCTGCGGCCCTCACGGCGCTCCCAGGTGCGCGCGTAGGAGGCGGCGGCTGCCGCGCGGCTCGCCGCGGACTTCGGCTCGAAGAACAGGATGGTGTCCTTGTCGACGCTGCTGCCGGGGATGGCGGCGGTCTCGTTGAACAGGGCCTCGCCCGGCTTGACGGCGACGTCCGGCGCGGCGGTGGCGATCAGGACGGCGTGGGACAGACGCTGCGGCTGGGTCGCCGCCACGATCTGCGCCACCATGCCGCCCAGCGACCAGCCCGCGATGACGGCGTCGCGCAGGTCCAGCGCTTCCATCAGGCCCACCGCATCGCGCGCCAGCAGCGCCGGGTTCATCTGGCGTTCGCCGCTGGACAGGCCCCAGCCCGCGTAGTCGAAGGTGATCACGCGCAGGCCGTGGCCCGCGAGCGCGTCGAGGAAGGCGGGGTCCCACAGGTCGAGGTTGCCGCGAAAACGTACGCACAGCAGGATCGGCTTGGCCGTGGGGTCGCCGATCGAGCGGTAGGCCAGGCGGCGGTCGCCGAGGTCGGCGTACTGGTTGGGCGCGTTGAGTGCGCTGTTGGTCTCACTGTGCGTGGCGGTATTCGTGTTCACTGCATCCTCTTTTCGATTGGTTCAGGCGGCAAAGCCTCCGTCCGCCAGCAGGTCGGCACCGGTGACGAAGCTCGACTCCGGCCCGGCCAGCCAGGCGACCAGCGCCGCGATTTCCTCCGGCCGGCCGTGGCGCGGCAGCGCCATGAAGGCGTGCAGCGAGCGGCCGAAGTCGGTGCCTTCCGGGTTCATGTCCGTGTCGACGGGGCCCGGCAAGACGTTGTTGACAGTAATACCACGCGGCCCCAGATCGCGCGCCATCCCTTTGGCGAGTCCCGTCAGCGCGGACTTGCTCATCGCGTAGAACGCGGCGCCGCCGAACGGCACGCGCACGGCGTTGGTGCTGCCGACGTTGACGATGCGTCCGCCATCCGGGAGATGGGGCAGGGCCGCTTTCGCGGTGGCGAACACGGCGCGCAGGTTGACGGCCACCGTGCGGTCGAAGTCGGCGAGGGAGAAATCGTCCAGCGTCCCCGGCAGGAAGATGCCGGCATTGTTGACGACGATGTCGATGCGGCCGAAGCGTGCGGCCGCCGTATCGACGGCGGCGGCGACCGCGGATGCATCGGTGGCATCGGCCTGCAGCGCGAGGGCGCGTCCGCCCGCGGCGGCGATTTCGGCGGCCAGCGCGTCGGCGGTGGCGCTGCTGCTCTGGTAGGTGAAGGCGACGGTGGCGCCGTCGGCGGCGAGGCGGCGCACGATGGCGGCGCCGATGCCGCGCGCTGCGCCGGTGACGAAGGCGACTTTGTCGTTGAGAGGCTGGTTCATGATGGGCTCCTTGGTATCGAGAGGGAATGCATGCAGTATCATTCCAACCGCCGGTTGAAACTAGCCGGCTGGATAGCACATCAATTTCAACTCCCGGTAACAGGTCCACCATGGCGACGGATGCCTTCACCCACCTCGACAGCTTCATCGCCAGCGCCGAAGAAGGCGGTTTTTCCGCCGCGGCGCGCCGGCTGGGACTGACGCCGGCCGGCGTCAGCAAGAACGTTGCCCGGCTCGAGGCCAGCCTCGGCGTGCGCCTGTTCCAGCGCAGCACGCGCCAGTTGCGCCTGACGGAAGAAGGCGCCCAGTTCCTGGCCGCCGTCGGCGAGCCCTGGCACCGCATCGAGGATGCGATGACGGTGCTGCGCGAGGGCGCCGGCCACCCGTCCGGCCAGCTGCGGGTGGCGCTGGCGCCGGCCGTGGGGAGGATGCACATCGTGCCGCTGCTGGACGCCTTCCACGCCGCCTACCCGGACGTGCTGCCCGACCTGCATTTCGAGAACCGCCAGGTCGACCTGATCGCCGAGGGCTTCGACGTCGCCATCGGCGGCGGCGTCGAGCTCACGCAGGGCCTGGTCGCGCGCGAACTGGCCAGGGTGCGGGTGATCGCCGTCGCCGCGCCGTCCTACCTGGCGCGCCGCGGCACGCCAGGCAGGCCGGAAGAGCTGGCGGCGCACGACGGCATCGGCCGCCGCGCGATCCGCAGCGGCCGCCTGCAGAGCTGGACGCTGCGCACCGACGACGGCCGCGAAGCCGCCGCCGAGCTGCGTCCGGTGGCCGTGCTGGACGACCCCGAGGCGATGGCCAGCGCGGCGGCGACGGGACTCGGCCTGACGCTGCTGCCCATGCCGCACGCGGGGCCGCGCCTGGCCAGCGGCGAACTGGTGCGCATCCTGCCGGAGTGGTATGCGGACACGGGACCGCTGTTCATCTATTATTCGAGCCGCAGGCTGCTGCCGGCCAGGACGCGCGTGTTCGTGGACTTCGTCGTCGAGCGCTTCCGCACGCTGGGCTTGGCCAGCGCCTTCACCGTCTGAGCGACACGGACAGTACCGCCAGGAGACCGCATGCTCGACACGCTACGAGAGTTGCTGCGCCCGCCGCCCGGGATGGCGTTCGACTTCAGCCAGCCGGCGGGCGAGCCGGCGCTGGCGCCGGCCGGCGGCGTGTCGTGGCGCGTGTTCGCCAATCCGGTGGTGCTGTTCGTCGGCGGCGTGGCGGCGGTGCTGCTGGAACTGGCCGAGCCGTCGGTGCGCTCGGGCGTGTGGGACCACAGCGGCTTCCGGCGCGATCCGGCGCTGCGCCTGCGCCGCACCGGCTTCGCGGCAATGATGACGGTCTACGGACCCCGCGCCGCCACCGAGGCGCTGATCGCCCGCGTCGTGCGCATGCACGACCGCGTGCAGGGCAGCACGCCGGACGGCGTCGCCTACCGCGCCAACGACCCGCGCTTGCTCGATTGGGTGCAGGCCACCGCCACGTTCGGGTTTTCCCAGGCCTACCATGCCTACGTGCGGCCCTTGTCGGCGGCCGAGCGGGATGCCGCCTTCGCCGAGGGACAGGCGGCCGCGCGCCTGTACGGCGCGACAGGCGCGCCCCGCTCGCGGGCGGAGTGGCAAGCGCTGCTGGCGGCGACGGCCCCGGGCCTGGAGGGCTCGGCGATCCTGGACGAGTTCATGCGCATCATGGCCGCGGCGCCGCTGCTGCCGCGGCCCATGCGCTGGCTGCAGCGGCTGCTGGTGCGCGCCGCCGTCGACATCGTGCCGGAACCCGTGCGTTCGCTGCCGCAACTGCGCGGCCGCGGCCTGAGGCGGGGGGAGGCGCCACTGGTGCGGGCGCTGGCGCGCTGCGCCGGCCTGCTGCCGCTGGGCGACACGCCGCCGATGCAGGCCGCGCGGCGGCTGGGCCGGACCGGCCCCGGACGCTGAAGCGCGGCCGCCTAGGCGCCGCGCAGCCGCTCGACCAGTTGGCCAAGCGGCATCGGTCGGTGGTACAGGTAACCCTGCATGCAGGGGTTGCCGTGCGCGGCCAGGTAGCGCGCCTGCGCCTCCGTCTCGATGCCTTCCGCGACGACGCGCAGGCCGAGGTGGCCGGCCATCGCCAGGATGGCCTGCACGATCGCCGTGCTGCTCGGGTCGTTCGGCGTGTCGTGCATGAAGCTCCGGTCGATCTTCAGCTCGTACAGCGGCATTCTCTTCAGGTAGGCCAGGTTGGAGTAGCCGGTGCCGAAGTCGTCGACCGAGAAGCGGATGCCGAGGGCGGCCAGTTCGTGCATGCGCGTGATGGTCTGGCCGATGTCCTCGATCAGCAGTCCCTCCGTCACTTCGAAGATCAGCTGGCTGGGCGGCGCTCCCGTTTCGGCCAGGATGGCGCGCACCTGCTGCACGAAGTCGGGCTGGCGGAACTGCAGGGGGCTGACGTTGACGGACAGGGGCAGCGGATGTCCGGCCCGTTCCAACGCCAGCCAGGTGGCGCAGGCCTGGCGCAGCGCCCAGTTGCCCAGCGCGACGATCAGGCCGCTGGATTCCGCCACGGGAATGAACACGTCGGGCCGCACCATCGTGCCGTCGGCGCGCTGCCAGCGCATCAGTAGCTCGGCCCCGACAGGGGTGCCGCCCCGGTCGACCTGCAGCTGCAGGTGCATCGCCAGTTCGCCGTTGTCCTGCGCCCGCGCCAGGTCGTGCTCCAGCGTCAGCCGGTGCTGGGCCTGCGCCAGCATGGCGCCTTCGAACAGCACGACACCGTTGCGGCCGCCGGCCTTGGCGTGGTACATCGCGGTGTCCGCTTCGCGCAGCAGGTCGTGCGCCGTCGTCGCCGATTCCGCGCCGGCGCGCGGGGCGAGCGCGACGCCGATGCTGGCGGCGATCTGGTAGGGCTGGCCGTCCAGGTCCAGCGGCGCGGCCAGCGCCGCGCGCACCTGGTCGGCCACGTCCAGCGCGGTGCGCGCGGCGGGTTGCGGTGCCGCGGCCAGACCCGCGAGCAGGACCACGAATTCGTCGCCGCCGATCCTGGCCACCGTGTCGCCCGGGCGCACCGCGCCCGCCAGCCGTGCGGCCGCGTGGCGCAGCAGGGCGTCGCCGGTGGCGTGGCCGCGCGCGTCGTTGACGTTCTTGAAGTTGTCCAGGTCCAGGTACAGCACGGCGGCGAGTTCTCCGCCGGTGCCTGCCGCTGCGAGGATCGCGTCCAGGCGTTCCATCAGCAGGCGCCGGTTCGGCAGGCCAGTCAGCACGTCGTAGAAGGCCAGCCGGTGGATGGCGTCGGCGGCGGCGCGGCGCTCGGTGACATCACGCCCGACGACGACCCAGTGGCTGGGGCGCGCCCCGGAGCGCGCGAACGGCAGCATCTGGAGCTCGACCCAGTACGCTTCGCCGCCGCGCGTGTAGCTCATCAGCTCGGTATTGCAGGGCTGGTCCGTGCGCATCGCGTCGACGAGGCGGGCGATGACGGCCGGATCGGTGCCCGGCCCCTGCAGTACCCGCAGGCTGTGGCCGACGATGTCCTCGCGCGCATAGCCGGTGCGGCGCACGAAGGCATCATTGACGAAGGTGATGGGCTGGGCGGCGTCCTCGTCGTCGACGGCCCGGGCGATCAGCACCATGTCGTTCAGGCGCGCGACGGCGGCGGAAGTCAGTTCCAGCTCGCTGTTCAAGTCGTGCAGCACCGCCTGGTTGTTTTCGAGGGTGGCGGCGGCCGTGCGCGCCTGGGCGAGCGACAGCGACAGGCCCTTGAGCAGGGTGCTGCAGGTGAGGGTCAGCATCGCCCCCACGGTGGCATAGTTGAGGGCCGCGACGAGCGAGGGCTTGAACGGGTCGCTGCCCCAGCCGGGCACGCTCAGGCTGATGTGTCCTGACGCGCCTAGTGCGACGAGGGTGACGGCGCCCAGCGCGATGGACAGCATCGCAGGGCGCAGGCCCAGCAGGATCGCGGCCACGAGCGGCGGCCCCAGCAAGTAGCTGAGGCTGGCCGCGCCCACCGTCAGCATCAGCGCGACGGACAGTCCGTAGACGACGGCCAGGAAATGCAGCACGCGCGTCGCGTACGACAGTCCCTTGTGGCGCCAGACCGCGACCAGCCAGGCCAGCGCAACCGCGTCCGCGAGCGCCACCTGCCACATGCCGTGCTGCACGAGGAAGGGGGCCATGGCGACGATCGAGAGGGCGCCGACCACCAGGACGACGGACAGCAGGGAAGAAAAGGTCCGTTCGCGCCAGCCGTCGATATCGGTGACATGGAGCATGGAGGGGCTGGGGGATGACACCGGGTGCGTCTCGGCCGGAATATTGATAAGCGGTCAGCATAAATTGCGAACGTGCAACTGTCACGCACTTTTCGCGATTTGTTTCGATTTCGTCACTTTTGCGGAGCCGCCACCCTTTTTCGGACCCGTTACCCATCTGCGGAGCCGTCACCTTGTCATGCTGCTGACACGCGCGGCCGCTACAATGTCGGGTCCCACCCATCCACCATGCCACGGAGTTCGACCACCGCCATGCCCACCGCCTTCCGCCCACGCCGCCTCACGATGTCCACGCTGTCCATCCTGCTGCTCGCCGGCGCCGCCTCGTTCGCGCCGTTGGCGGGCGCCGCCGCTCCCGCCGCCGCCAAGCCCGCCGGCGCCGCCACGGCCGCGGCGGCGAAGCCGAAGCTCGTGGTGGTGATGGTGATCGACGGCCTGCCGTCCGAACAGGTGCAGCGCTACCGCGACCAGTTCGGCCCGGGCGGCCTGCGCCGCCTGCTGGAGCAGGGCGCGAGCTTCAGCAACGCGCACCAGGCGCACGGCGTGACCGTCACGGCGATCGGCCACACGGCCGTGCTGTCCGGCGCCTATCCGTACCGCCACGGCATCATCGGCAACAACTGGCTCGACGCCGACGGCAACTCCGTCTACTGCACGGAGGACAAGCGCTTCACCTATATCGGGGAAGAGACGGATGCGCACGACGGCACCTCGCCCGCCAACCTGCGCGTCGACACGCTGGGCGACCAGCTGCGCTACGCGACGGGCAACCGCAGCAAGGTGCTCACCGTGTCCGGCAAGGACCGCGGCGCGATCCTGTTGGCCGGCAAGACCGGTACCGCCTACATGTTCATGGACAAGACCGGCGATTTCGCCAGCAGCACCTACTACATGCAGCAGCACCCGGCCTGGGTCGAGCGCTTCCAGGCGGGCAAGCCGCAGGACCGCTACTACGCCAAGTCGTGGAAGCCGCTGCTGGCGGAAGCCGCGTATGCCGACGACGCGCCGTATCCGGAAGCGACCACCAAGAGCCCGAACCGCTTCCCGTTCACCTTCTACAGCGAGAGCGGCAAGCCGGACGCCGACTACTACGGCCGCCTGAAGACGAGCCCCGCCGTCGACGAGCTGACGCTGGACTTCGCCCAGGCCGCCGTCGAAGGCGAACAGCTGGGCAGCAACCCGAGCGGCGCCACCGACATCCTCGGCATCAGCCTGTCCGGCCATGACTACGTGAACCATGCCTACGGCCCGGAAAGCCGCATGTCGCACGACCACCTGCAGCAGATCGACCGCCGTATCGCGACGTTCTTCGACTTCCTCGACCGCCGCATCGGCATGGACAACGTGCTGGTCGTGCTGACGGCCGACCACGGATTCTCGAACACGCCCGAGTTCTCGCAGTCGCGCCATATCGACGCGCAGCGCATCGATCCCAAGCCCTTGCTGGAGGGGCTGGACAAGGCGCTGGCCACGCGCTTCGGCGCCGCGGGCCTGGTCAGGAAGTCGATGCTGCCCGAGGTCTACCTCGACTACGCCGCCATCGACAAGCGCGGCCTGGCGCGCGCCGACGTCGAAAACGCGGCGGCCCGCCACCTGCTGGCCCAGCCCCACATCGCCCAGGTATTCACGCGCACCCAGCTCGAGCAGGGCGTGGCCGCGACGTCGCGCCTGGGCCTCCTGATGCAGCGCGCCTGGAACCGCCAGATGTCCGGCGACCTGATGGTGGTGCCGAGCGCCTATTCCTTCTTCGGCAGCGGCACGTCGGGCACGACGCACGGCACCCCGTACAACTACGACAGCTCGGTGCCCCTGCTCATCATGGGCAAGCGCTGGATCCGCCCGGGCGACGTGGGCCAGTACACGGAGGTCGTGGACATCGCGCCGACGCTCGCCCACATCCTGCGCGTGCGCGCGCCGGCGGCCGCCGAAGGCCGCGTGCTCGTGGAAGCGTTGCGCTGACGCCGCGGCGGGATGCGCCCCGCGCGCCGCATCCCGCTATACTCCGGACTGTGCGCACACCAGGCGCACCAAGCGCACCTTTCACTTCCGGTAAGAGCCCCATGTACGCAGCAGTCGACCTCGGTTCCAACAGTTTCCGTCTCCACATCGGCGAACCGATCGCCGGCCAGATCCACCTCGTGCGCACGGCGCGCGACCCGATCCGGCTGGCCGCCGGCCTCGGACCGGGCAACGTGCTGGGGACGGACGCCCAGGCCACGGCGCAGAAAACGCTGCGCGACTTCGGCGCCATCCTGCGCCAGTACCGACTGGACGCCGTGCGCGTGGTGGCCACCAACACGCTGCGCGTGGCCACCAACGCGGAGCAGGTGCTGCCACGGCTGGAGGAGGCGATCGGCTACCCGATCGAGATCATCTCCGGCGAAGAGGAAGGGCGACTGATCTACATGGGCGTGGCGCGCGCGCTGGGCGCGAAACCCGAACAGCGCCTCGTGATCGACATCGGCGGCGGCTCGACGGAACTGATCGCGGGCCTGGGCGACGAGATCCGGATGGTGGAGTCGTTCAGCATCGGCACCCATCCGCAGAGCGCCGCCTATTTCGAGGGTGGCCACATCAGCGCCGATGCCTTCCATTCGGCGGTGAACGCGGCGCGCGCCCGCTTCGAGGACCTGGCCGGGCAGTTCCGCGAACATGGCTGGGAGGCCGTGTACGGCTCGTCCGGCACGATCCGCGCGATCAACGAAGTCATCGCCAGGAACGGCCTGGGGGACGGCACCATGTCCTTCGCCAGTCTGCTGGCGCTGCGCGACAAGCTGATCGAGCTGGGTCACGTGGATGCGTTCGACCTGCCGGGCGTGAAGCGCGAGCGCGTGATCGTCATGGTGGGCGGCCTGTCCATCCTGATCGGCGTGATGCAGGAACTGGGAGTCAAGACGATGACAGCGATTAATGCCGGCCTGCGCCTCGGGGTGCTGTCCGACCTCGAGCTGCGCGCCAATCGGCAGGACCGGCGCGACCTGGCGATCCAGGATTGCATGCGCCGCTTCGGCGTGGATGCCGGGCGGGCCGCGCGCACCGCCAACATCGCGCGCAAGCTGTTCGACAAGCTCGCGCCGCAGGACGAAGCGGTGGTCCACCACCTGTTGCGCGGCACCATGCTGCACGAGGTGGGCCTGGCCGTTTCGCACACGGGGGCGCACAAGCATGCCGCGTACATCGTCGAGCATGCCGACCTGCCGGGTTTCACGGCGCGCGAGCAGCGCCTGATGAGCATGATCGTGCTGGGCCAGAAGGGCAACCTGCGCAAGGTGCGCGAGGTGCTGGCGTCGCCCGACCTGGCCAAGGCCGTGCTGGCGCTGCGCCTGGCCGCCGTCTTCATGCACGCGCGCGTGGACGCCGACGTCGACACGCTCAAGCTGCGCATGAAGGGCAGGATCGACGTGGAGACGCCGCGCGGCTGGCTGGGCCAGCATCCGACGGTGGCATCGTGGTTCGAGAAGGAAGCGGCGGCATGGGGCGACGTCGGCATCCCGTTCCAGGTCACCCAGGGCTGACGATGGCTTTTTAAGAAGGTTTTTTTGCAATCCGGCGCGTGCGCGGCGGCGCGGATGTGTTAAATTTGCCGGATTAATTCAACACACTTTTCCGGCACCCAAGCCACGTGCCGGCAGCCCGCCATGCCGCATATCCTTCTGGTCGACGACGAAGAAGCAGTCCGTTACGTGTTCGAACGCTATCTCAGCATCCTCGGTTATCGCATCACGACGGCGCGCGACGGTGCCGAAGCGCTCGGCCTGCACCAGGCCGATCCCGCCGATTTGATCATTACCGATTTCCGCATGCCCTATATGGACGGCGGCGAACTCCTGGCGCGCCTGCGCCGCATCGATCCGCAGCTGCCGGCGATCCTCATTTCCGCCAACCCCGTCGACGCAGGTCCGCTGCTGGACGACGTGCGCTTCTTCGCCAAGCCCGTTTCGATGCCGCAGCTGTCCGAGGCCGTGGCGGCCATGATCGGCCGCGGCCGCCCGGCGCCCGGAGAGGGCTTCGGCGAGCGCGGCAACCCCGTCTGCGAGCCGAACGACCTGCGCAGCCGCCAGTGTGCTGCATGAAAACCTCGCCCCGGCGCAGGCCGGGGCCCAGGTCCGTCGCGCAGCCGCAGCGCTTGCAGATTGGACCCCGGCCCGCGCCGGGGCGACGTGATGAAGCTGACGGAACGCCGGGCCGATGCGTCGGCCCCGTCGTCAGTTCAACCGCGCTTGCCGCGGCGACGCAGTCCGGCCAGCAGACCCAGGCCCAGGCCCATCGTGGCCAGCGTCGCCGGTTCCGGCACGGCCTTCGGGCTGATGCCGTCGTTCGCAGCGAAGGTCGCGAAGGCGGCGCTGCCGGCCTTGAACTGGGCCTGCTGGACGCCGTCGCAGCAGCTTTCCAGGCCGTAGATCGTCAGCTTGTGGTTGCCCGCCGCCAGCTGGCTGACAGCCTGCAGGTACTGCGACGCGTTGGTGTAGCTGTTGCCCCAGTACATATCCGTCGAGCTCGCCGTCAGCGCCACGCCGTCCAGGAACAGGGCGCCGCCGTTGCCGAAATCGACGCCCGTGCGGAAGGTCCAGGTGCCCGCCGTCGCCACGCTGAAGTCGATCGTCGCCTTCCATGCGATATTGCTGTTGGCGCCGCCGCTGAACTGGTTCGTGTTCGAGATATTGGTGTAGCTCGAAATGGTCTTGGTGCCGTAACCCGCACCCTGGCTCAGCAGCGCGCGCTCGACGACATCCTTGTAGGCTGCCGCACCCGTTTGCGACCCGGCGGCGCTGTAGGCGGTCTGCAGGGTGATGACGCTGGCGTTTGCCTGGGCCGCGAAGCAGGCGAGGAGGAGGACGCAGCTGGTTTTGAGGTTTTTCATTGTCTCTCAGGAAAAAATATTTGCGTATTTGCAAATATAGCATTAGCGTTGGCATATTGTCGAAATTGAGGGTCGGATAATAATGAAGAATAAGAAATTGACGTTTTTGCGCAACGGCGCGTACGCGGCATGGGGGACGGTGCTGGCGGCGCTCGCCCTTCCCGCGCTGGCGGCGGACGTGGCCAGCTGCGCAGGCAAGGCGCCGTCGGGTGAACTGCGCGCCGAGCGCGTGGCGGCCGCGGCACCGTCGCGCGCGGGCGCCTCGCTGTACGAGGGGCCCGTCTGGATCGGCGGCGCGCTGTACTTCTCGGATTTCGGCCTGGATTCGTCCTTCCCCTCGCGCATCCGCAAGCTGGCGCCGGACGGCAGCGTGAGCACCGCCTTCGAGGACAGCGGCAGCAACGGCCTGGCCGTCGATGGCGCAGGCAAGCTGGTCGCGGCCAGCCACAAGGACAAGGCGCTCGTGCGCATCGACCTGGCGGACGGCAAGCGCACCCCGATCGCGGGGCGCTACGACGGCCAGCCGTTCAATTCCCCGAACGACATCGCCATCGCCCGCGACGGCACCCTGTACTTCACCGATCCCGATTACCAGCAGGCGGCCGCACCGGGACGCCAGCCGGTCACGGGCATCTACCGCGTGGGCACGGACGGCAAGGCGGCGCTGCTGGACGGCAGCCGCAAGAACCCGAACGGCATCGCCCTGTCGCCCGACGAGAAGGTGTTGTACGTGAATGCCCTGGACGGCGTGCTGCGCGCGTATCCGGTCGCGGACGGCGCCGCGCGCCTGCCGGGCCGCGACGTCGTGACGGGCCTGGACGGCCCGGACGGCATGACGGTCGACTGCCGCGGCAACGTCTACGTGACGGAGCACGGCGCCAAGCGCGTGCGCGTGTTCTCGCCGCAGGGCAAGGAGCTGGCGACGATCCGCGTCGATGCGAACGTCACCAACGCGGCCTTCGGCGGCGCGGACGGCAAGACGCTGTACATCACGGGGGCGGGCGCCCTCTGGCAGGTACGCCTTGACCTGACGGGCAAGCCGTACTGAAAGAGGGCCGGCGCGGCGGCTGCCGCGCCGGCGTCGCGTCAGCGGGTGGAGGTGCCCGAAGTGCTGGAGGTGCCCGAGGCGCCTGATGTGTTGCCGCTGGTGCTGGACGGCTGGGTGGCGCCGCCCGTCGAAGTACCGGCGGGATCGCTGGCGGTGGGCGTGTTGTAGGCGCCGATGCCCGTCGTGTTGCCGGTGCCGCCCGAGCTGGCCCCGTTGTCGCTCTCGGTCCGGCCGGCGCCATTGCTGCTGCCCGTGCTCGAGCTCATGCCGCCGAAGGAGCCGGCGCTGTTGTCCGTCGTGCCGGTGGCGCTGCAGGCGGCCAGGCCCAGTGCCATCAGGCCGCCGATCAGTACGCGTTGAACTGTTTTCATGCTGTTCTCCCGTAGGTGGTTTACCGGGTCGATCATGGGGTGCGGGCGCGGCGGCAGGAATAGGATGGGCCCGCCGCGGGATGTAGGAACACGCTCACGGCCTGCTCCAGTTGCCCTCTTGCCGTACTTGTATCGGCAGGGCGGCCCCCGTACACTGGGATCTCCGCGCAAGCTGATCCACGGAGACGATCATGTCGGCCAACAATACGGTATGCCTGTGGTTCGACGGCGACGCCCTCGAGGCGGCCACTTTCTACGCAAACACCTTTCCCGACAGCGCCGTCGGCACGATCTTCCATGCCCCGGGCGACTACCCGTCCGGCAAGCAGGGCGACGTGCTGACGGTGGCGTTCACGGTCGCCGGCATCCCCTGCATCGGCCTGAACGGCGGCCCGGCCTTCACGCACACGGAGGCGTTCTCGTTCCAGATCGCCACGGACGACCAGGCGGAGACGGACCGCCTGTGGGACGCCATCGTCGGGAACGGCGGCCAGGAAAGCGCTTGCGGCTGGTGCAAGGACCGCTGGGGGCTGTCCTGGCAGATCACGCCGCGGGCGCTGAGCGCGGCGCTGGCCGATCCCGACCAGGCCGCGGCCCGGCGCGCCTTCGAGGCGATGATGGGGATGCGCAAGATCGACATCGCCGCCATCGAGGCGGCCCGGCGTGGATAAGTCCTCCACGAGATGTCGTCCCGGCGCAGGCCGGCGCCCGAGTCTTGCGCACGCCGGCTGTGCTTCGACATTGGGCCCCGGCCTGCGGCGGGGGGGCGGTCTCATTGCCGCCGACAGGCGTAGCCGACCGGCTGTTACGCCTTCAGCACGATCCGCTTCTTCTCGCGCGCCGACTGGTAGATGGCTTCGATGATGCGCATGTCGCGCAAGCCTTCCTCGCCCGCCACGATCGGCGTCCGGTCTTCCATCACGCACTGCGCCATGTGGTCGAGCTGGCCCGCGAACTGCGTCGCGCCAGGGCCGGGCGGCGGCGTGATTTCCTCGCCGCGGCCGCTGCCCACCCACAGGCGGTTGCCGCGGTAGGCGGTCGCCGGTTCCATCTCGATGCGGCCCTTGTCGCCCACGAGCAGGATGTGGTTCTGGTTGGCGCTGTACATCGACTGGCAGGAGCCGATCACGCCGGACGGGAACTCGAGCTGGAAGCCGATCATGTCTTCCACTTCGCGGAAGCGCGGGTCCTTGCGGTCCGTCGTTTCCTGCGCATAGACGGCGACCGGTTCCTCGCCCGTCATGTAGCGCGCCGCGTTCAGCGCATAGATGCCGATGTCCATCATCGAGCCGCCACCCGACATCGCCTTCTTGAGGCGCCAGGCGTTCGGGTTGCCGAAGGTGAAGCCGTGCTCGGAACGGAAGTAGCGCAGCTTGCCGATCTCGCCGGCGCGGGCACGGCGGCGCGCCTCCAGGTTGGTCGGCTCGAAGTGGCAGCGGTAGCCGATCATCAGCTTCTTGCCGGCCTGGCGGCAGGCGGCGATCATCGATTCGCACTCGGCCGAGGAGACGGCCATCGGCTTTTCGCATAGCACGTGCTTGCCGGCCTTGGCGGCGCGGATCGTGTATTCCGCGTGCATGGAGACGGGCAGGCAGACGTAGACGATGTCGATGTCCGGATTGTCGCGGATGCGGTCGAAGTTCTCGTAGTTGTAGATGTTCTTTTCCGGGACGTCGTATTCCGCGGCCACGCGTTTCGCCTTGGCTGCGTCGCCGCTGACGAGGGCGACCAGCTTGCTGTGCCGGCAGTTCTTGAATTCCGGGATGATGACGCCGAGGCCGTAACCGCCCAGGCCCACGATGGCATAGCCCAGCTTGCGCTGCGGTTCGGCCGCGCGCAGCGGGAAGGCGGCGGCGCCGGCGGCGAGGGCGCTGCCTGCCAGCATGAGGTTGCGTCGGTTCAGGTCGATCATCTGCTTCGTCTCCTTGTTGTTGTCGTGCGTGCGGGCCCGGCGGATGCCGTCGCCCGAGAAATCGATTTCAGCTGCATAGAAATTGTAATACGGATATGCCCATACGGGCGCAGCGAATACATGCGGCTATCCGAAAATATGCAACTAACCGACACGCCGTGACCGAAGGACGAAGGCGCGGGCCTGGCGGCCCGCCCGAGCGCCCAGCTCAGCTCAGCGCAGCTTGCCGACCATGTCCGGCCCCACGGCCAGGCGGATGAAGGGCGCCGGATCGTCCTCGCTCTTGCGCGCGATCCACAGCACGCTCGCCTTGCGGATCTTCCACTCGTGCGGGCTGCCCGAGAAGATCTGCGCCGCCACCTGGCCCAGCAGCGGCTGGTGGCCCACGATGACCACGGGCAGCCGCTGGCCGGGCCAGCCGGCCGCGTCCAGGATGCGGTCCGGCGTCGAATCCGTGTTCAGCGCGTCGACGGTGGTGAACTTGCGGCCCAGCGCCTCGGCCGTCTGCACGCAGCGCAGGGCGGGGCTGACGAGGATGCGGCACTGCGCCGGCAGCTGGCGGTCGAGCCAGGCGCCGACGCGCGAGGCGTGGCGCGCGCCCTTCGACGTCAGCGCGCGGCGCTGGTCGCCCTCGTGCGTGGCGACGTGCGGTTCAGCCTCGGCGTGACGCCACAGGATCAATTCCAAGCTCGTTCTCCTTGTGATTGGCATGCGTGTCGGCGCCGGCGCCCAGCATGTCCATCAGCGCCTGCTGGGCGCTGAACGGTTTCTGGCTGCCGCGCGGCTTGCGGCGGCGGTAGCGGCCCTCGTGGCCCAGCTCCCAGGCATTCACGTTGTCCTTCAGGTACACCTGCAGGCCTTCGCGGATCACGCGCTTCTTGAGCGCCGGCGAGCGGATGGGGAACGCGATCTCGACGCGGCGGAACAGGTTGCGGTTCATCCAGTCGGCGCTGCTCAGCCAGACGTCGTGCTTGAGGGCGTTGCGGAAGTAATAGATGCGGGTGTGCTCGAGGAACCTGCCGACGATCGAGCGCACCTTGATGTTCTCCGACAGGCCCGGCACGCCGGGACGCAGCGCGCACGCGCCGCGCACGATCAGGTCGATGCGCACGCCGTCGTTGGAGGCCTCGTACAGCGCGCGGATGACGGATTCGTCGGTCAGCGAATTCATCTTGGCGATGATGCGCGCCGGCTTGCCCTCGCGCGCCAGCGCGGCTTCCTGGCGGATCGCCTTGACGATTTCCTTCTGCAGCGAGAACGGCGCCAGCCACACGGCCGAGAGCTGGGTCGGGCGCGTCAGGCTCGTCAGGTGGATGAAGACCTCGTTGACGTCGGCCGTGATTTCCTCGTCCGCCGTCAGGAGGCCGAAGTCGGTATAGAACTTGGCCGTCGTCGTGTTGTAGTTGCCGGTGCCCAGGTGGGCGTAGCGGCGCAGGCCGGACGGCTCGCGACGCAGCACGAGGGCCATCTTGGCGTGGGTCTTGAGGCCGACGACGCCGTACACGACCTGGGCGCCCGCTTCCTCCAGGCGCTGGGCCCAGTTGATGTTCGCTTCCTCGTCGAAGCGGGCCATCAGTTCGACGATGACGGTGACTTCCTTGCCGCGCTGGGCGGCGCCGATGAGGGCCTCCATCAGCTCGGAATTCGAGCCGGCGCGGTAGATCGTCTGCTTGATCGCGACCACGTTCGGATCGGCGGCGGCGCAGCGCACGAAGTCGATCACGGGCTGGAAGGACTGGAACGGGTGGTGCAGCAGCACGTCCTGCTTGCCCAGCACGGCGAAGATGTCGTGGTGCTGGGCCAGCTTGGCCGGAAAGCCCGGCACGTAGGGCGGGAATTTCAGCTCGGGGCGGGCATTGCTGTTGACGATCTCGAGCAGCCGACCCAGGTTCACGGGGCCGTCCACCGTGAACAGGCGCGAGCGGTCGATGGAGAACTGGTCGAGCAGGAAGTCGGCCAGGTGCTTGGGGCAGCCGCGCGCCACTTCCAGGCGCACGGCGAAACCGTAGTTGCGGCTGTGCAGCTCGCTCTGCAGCGCCTGGCGCAGGTTCTTGACCTCTTCCTCGTCGACCCACAGGTCGCTGTTGCGCGTGACGCGGAACTGCGAGTACGACACCACCTCGCGGCCCGTGAACAGGTCCGCCATGTGGGCCTGGATCACGGAAGACAGCAGGCAGTAGGAAGCGCCCGGCTTGTCCGACAGTTCGTCCGGCAGGCGGATCACGCGCGGCAGCACGCGCGGCGCCTTCATGATGGCGATGCCGGTGCCGCGCCCGAACGCATCCTTGCCGGACAGTTCGACGATGAAGTTCAGGCTCTTGTTGATCACGCGCGGGAAGGGGTGCGCCGGGTCCAGCCCGACGGGCGTGAGCAGGGGGCGCACTTCCTTGTCGAAGTACTGCTTGACCCAGGCCTTCTGGGCCGCGTTGCGGTCCGAGCGGCGCAGCAGGTGGATGCCGTTGGCGGAGAGCTGGGGCAGGATCTCGCCGTTCAGCAGCGCGTACTGGCGCGCGATGATCTGGCGGCACTCCTCGGCGGCGCCGTCCAGGTCCGCGCGGCCCGGCTCCGGACCGCCCTGGTCCTGGTGCTGGGCCAGCAGGCTGGCCACGCGCACTTCGAAGAATTCATCGAGGTTGCTGCTGACGATGGTCAGGAAGCGCAGGCGCTCGAGCAGCGGCAGGCGCGGGTCTTCGGCGTTTTCCAGCACGCGCCGGTTGAACTCGAGCAGCGACAGTTCGCGGTTCAGGAAAGGCGCATGCGCGTCCGGCGGCAGCGAGGCGCTGGCCTCGTCCGTTTTCAACTTCACATCCATTTTTCGGGAATATTTCACTAGTGGCAACGAAGTGTAGAAGCCGCAGATGACAGGATTGTGACAGAGAACGGCCGAGCGATTGCTTCCGGACGCGCACGCGTGCGCACGGGGTCATGCGCCCATGGGCGATGCGGCGGCGGCGGCGGGGAGCGCATCCGGGCCCACCCGCCGTCCGCGTATCGATCAGCTGTTGTTATACAGGGGATTCGGCGCGATGTAGACCTTGGCGCCGTCGACGCCGAAGTCCTGCGGCGCGATCTTGTCCAGGGCCGCGACGCCGTCGCGCTGCACCGTATTGAAAGTCCAGGCGAAGCTGTGGTCGCCGTGCACGAAGCGCACGGTCTCGCCGTCGTTCACGTTCACGTAGCGGGCATGGTCGCCCAGCACGATGGTGCGGTTCGCGGCATCGGCGGGAGCGGGCATGCCGTAGGCGGCGGCGCCGACGCGCACGGTGGGCATGGCCTGGGCGGCCGAGGCGCAGGTCAGGACGAGGGCAGCGGCGAGGGTGGCGGTGGCTTTCATGACGTTCTCCTTCAAGTGGGTTGCGATGAAGGACAGTCTAGGGAAGCGACGCTGTCGGGTCCGTGACGGCCCGATGACAATGCTGTCATCCATGGCGCGCCTGACAGAGCCTCCATGGCGGCGTTGCATCGTCTCGCCGTACACGCGTACTGCCTTCGACGATGCGCCTTGCCCTGGAGGCTCTGTCAGGCGCGCCGGGCCGGGCCTGACAACACCTCCATGGCGGCGTTGCATCGTTTCGCCGTACACGCGTACTGTCTTCGACGATGCGCCTTGCCCTGCAGGCCCTGTCGGGCGCGCCGGGCCGCGCCGGGCCGCGTCGTGTTTATGCCGCCTGTTCGCGCCCGCGCCGCAAGTCCTCGCGGGGCGGGCGTCCGAACATGCGCGTGTACTCGCGCGTGAACTGCGACGGGCTTTCGTAGCCGACCTGGTAGGCCACGGCCGCCACGTCGC
The DNA here is from genome assembly GCF_044901715.1 of Massilia paldalensis. Classification (NCBI taxonomy): domain Bacteria; kingdom Pseudomonadati; phylum Pseudomonadota; class Betaproteobacteria; order Burkholderiales; family Oxalobacteraceae; genus Massilia; species Massilia paldalensis. The sequence goes on along the minus strand of NZ_JBJCIU010000005.1, from coordinate 210,176 downwards.
GGCTGCTGGCCGCCAGGCGCGCGCGCGCCTCGTGCAGGCGGATCTGCTTCTGGTACTGCAAGGGGCTCAGCGACGTGATTTCCTTGAAGTGGCGGAACAGCGTCGAGGCGCTCATGCCGCTTACCGTTTCCAGCTGCTGCGTCGAGACGGGCTCGGCGTAGTGCTGCTGCAGCCAGCGGATGGCGCGGCCGATGCGGGAGGAGCGGCTGTCGACCATGCCCACTTCCCGCAGCAGCGGGCCGTGCGGGCCGCGCAGCAGGCGCCACAGGATCTCGCGTTCCAGCAGAGGGCGCAGGATGCGCACGTCATCGGGATGGTCGAGCAGGCTCACGAGGCGTCCCAGCGCATCGAGCAGCTGCGGCGAGGCCGCGTGCACGGCCATCGCGGCCGCGTCGCCGTCGGCGATGGCCGCCTCGGCTTCCAGCAGCAGGCCGCCGATGTCGGCCGGTCGCAGCGTCAGTGCGATGCCGACATAGGGTTCCTCCGTGCTGGCCTGGATCACCTGGCCCACGGAAGGCATGGACAGCGACACGATCAGGCAGTCGCCGGGGCCGTAGTCGAAGGTGCGCCCGCCCACGGTGGTGCGCTTGCGTCCCTGCAGGATCAGCGCGAAGGCCGGTTCCTCGATGCCGCTGACCGGTTCGCTGGGTGCCGTGAGGGTGCGTACGCGCAGGCCGGGAACGACGCAGTCCGGACCGGTGCCGGCATGGCGCAGGGCGAGGCGGGTGAGGTCGTCGAGGGTCATCATGGCGTCGGGATGTGTCGGGAGAAACCGGCTGCCGGATGGCGCGCCGGCGGCGCCATCGGGCGCGACGTCGAAGCGGGAAGAACGCTGTGCATCTACCCATTGTAATGGACGCACGCGCGCAACGCATCTCCCATCTGTGACAGGCGGGTCTGTCAGTTTGGACGCTTCCCGTCGCCGTTCAGCGCGCTCCGCGGAACAGCGCGAGGCCGGGTAGGTGCCGGCGCCGCGGCGGCGTGGCATACGCCAGGCGCGCATCGAGGCGCAGCGCCACCAGCGTACCGTTGCCGGGCGCTTCGGCGGCGCCGATCGCGATGCGCGCGCCGATGGCGGCGGCGCGCTCGCGCATGCCGGCCAGGCCCCAGTGCCCGGGGCGGGCCGGGCCCGGCGCCAGGCCGCGGCCGTCGTCGCGCACGTCGAGCGCGAACTCGGTCTCGCCGTAGCGCAGGCGCAGGACGACGTGCGTGGCCTGCGCGTGGCGGAACGCGTTCTGCAGCGCCTCGCGCGCGATGAAGCAGGCTTCTTGCGCCACTTCCGGACGCAGCGCGCGCGGCGCGCCGTCGACGGCGATGTCGAAGCCGACGCCGTACTGTTCCCCCAGCATGTGGCCGATGGGCGCCAGCGCCGCGGCCAGGTCCTGTCCCGGCGCGCCCGCGCCGCGCAGCGCGTACAGCTCGTCGCGGCCTTCGGCCAGCGTGCGCCGGGCGTGGTCGAGCGTGCGATCGAGCAGGGGCCGCGAAGGATTGTCGGCCGGCAGGCGGTCGCGCGCCGTCTCGAACAGCATCAGCAGCGCCTGCACCGATTGCATCAGCGTGTCGTGCAGCGTGCGCGCGATGCGTTCGCGCTCGCCGGCGCGTTCGCGCAGCAGGCGCCGCAGCTGGCGGGTGGCGGCGCGCAGGCGCAGCCGGTACAGCAGCCAGGCGGCGAGGGCCGCGGCGGCCGCGCACAGCGCCTTGAAGGCCGTGCCTTGCACGAAGGTCGGGGCGATGCCGAAGGACAGGGCGGCGCCCCGTTCGTTCCATACGCCGTCTTCGTTCACCGCCTGCACGCGGAAACGGTAGTCGCCCGGCGCCAGGCGGCTGTAGTAGGCGCTGCGGCGCGTGCCCGCATCCTGCCAGTCGGCGTCCACGCCTTCCAGGCGGTAGCGGAAGCGCACCCGTTCCGGCATCGTGAAACTGGCGGCGTCGTAGTCGATCTGCAGCGCGCGCGTGCCGGCGGGCAGCTGCATGCCGTCGCGCGGGGACCACGCTTGCCCGTTCGCGGCCACGGCGCCGATGCGCAGCGGCGGCGCCACCGGATTGCGGTACAGGCGGCGCGGATCGAGCCACGCGGCGCCGTCCGTCGCGGCCAGCACCAGCCGGCCCTGGCGGTCCAGCAGCAGGCTGGGCTGGGCAGCGCGGAAATGGGCGATGCCGGGATAGCCATCGAGCGTGTCGAACACCTCGCACGGCAGCCGTGTGCGCGCCGGATCGGCCAGCAGGGCGCGCCAGTCGGCGCCGCGCACGTGGACCAGGCCGCGGCTGCCGTTGAGCCACAGGTCGCCGTCGGGCGTTTGCACTACGCCCGTCACGCCCGCGAGCGCGCCCGGATCGGCCGCCTCGACCTGGCGGAAGCGCGCGCCGGACAGCACCGCCAGCCCGCGGTCGCCGCCGGCCACCAGCGTGCCGCCGACGTCGGACAGCGTGGCGACCAGCCCGACGTCGAGGCCGTCCTGGCGGCCGTAGCGCCGCGACTTGCCGTCGCGTAGCGCGCGGATATCGTTGTCGTAGCCGAACCACAGCGTGCCGTCATGGCCGCGGCCGATGCCGTTCGGCGGGCGCTCCGGCAGGCCGAAGTCCGTGCCCGGGCGCCAGGCGCCGTCCGCGTAGCGGTACAGGGCGTCGCTGACGAAGCTTGCCCACAGCGCCGCGCCGTCGTCCACCATCAGGCGCGCGCCTTCGTAGCGCTCGCCGCGGCCTTGCAGGTGGGCGGGGAAGGGAATGCGTTCGGTCTTGCCGTTCGCGCGGCGTTCGATGTGGGTGCCGGTGCCCACCAGCAGGCTTCCGTCGTGGCCGGACGCCAGCGCCGTGACGCGCCCGTCGGGCTGCAGGACCGGACCGTCGGCATCGAGGCGCCAGAACTGCCATAGCGGGCCGACCTTGGCCGAGGCCCACAGTGCGCCGGCGCCGTCCTGCGCGAGCGTGATGTAGCCGCTGTCGGGCGCCAGCGGCAGCGGCATGATGCGGTTGTGGCGCAGGCGGTCCACGCCGCGCCGCGTGCCGAGCCAGATATTGCCCTCGCGGTCTTCGAAGATGGTCTTCACGGTCGTGCTGCTGAGGCTATCCGGCCGGGCCAGCCGCTCGCCGTCCGCGACCATGACGGTGTCCTTGCCGGCAAGGGCGGCCGGCGTGGTGCGCGCCACGCCGCCGGCCAGCGCGGCCCACAGGTTGCCGTCGCGGTCGAAGATGTGCGAGAAGGCGGTGGGCAGGCCAGCACGGGGCCGCCCTGCCGGATACGCGGCGAGCGCCGCCGGCACGCGGCGGATGCGGTCGTTGGCGTCGTTCCACAGCTGGCCGTCCGGAGACAGCAGCAGGCCGTAGCCCGTGGCCGCGATGCCGGTGGCGACGAAGCGCTGCGTCGCGTCGTCCATGCGGAACACGGCGCCATCGCCGGCGGCCAGCAGGGCGCCGTCGGGGGCGCGCCACAGGTCCTGCGCGGGCCCCGGCAGTCCATCCTCGGCACGCACCCAGCGCGCGCCGTCCAGGCGCAGCAGGCCCTTCGTGGTCAGTACCCAGTCGCGCCCGGCGCGGTCGCGTTCGAAGCCGCGGATGCCGCCCGCCGGCAAACCTTCGGCCGTGCCGTAATGGCGCAGCATGCCGCCGTGCCAGACGTCGACGCCGCCGTAGCGGTGGCCGATCCACAGCGCGCCGTCGGCATGGGTGCGCAGGGCCGACAGCACGTTCGATTGCAGCGCCGCACCGCCGAGCTTGCGCACGTGCTCGAAGCGCACGCCGTCGAAGCGGTACAGGCCGGAGGTGGCGGCAAACCACATGGTCCCGTCCGCCCCCTGTGCCATGTCCCAGATGTCGCCGGGCATGCCATCCTTGCTGGTCCAGCTGTCGCGGTGCAGGTGATCGAGCGGAACATGCGGGTCCAGGGCGAGGGCGGCAGAGGCGACGCCGCACAGCGTCGCGAACAGGGACGCTCGGAAGAAATTGGAGAGCAGCATGGCCGGCATTGTAATGGAACGTGCTTGCCTTGCGCGGGCGCGCCGCTCCCGTCGATATACGAACGGATACTGGTGACGCCCGGATGGTCGAACTACCATGGCCTGCCGGTGGACATCCGGCTCCAAGACTACGGTGCCGCGCCAGCGCCGTCCGATAACCCTGACGAGGACACACCAATGAACAATCCGAAACTCGAAGTGCTGACACCGCAGAACAGCCAGCTGATCATCATCGACCAGCAGCCGCAGATGGCGTTCGCCGTGCAGTCGATCGACCGCCAGACACTGAAGAACAACGTCGTGGGCCTGGCCAAGGCGGCGTCCGTCTTCAACATCCCGACCACCATCACCACCGTCGAGACCGAAAGCTTCTCCGGCCCCACTTTCCCGGAACTCCTGGACGTGTTCCCGGGCAAGCCCATCCTCGAACGCACCTCGATGAACTCGTGGGACGACCAGAAGGTGCGCGACGCGCTGGCCGCCAATGGCCGCAAGAAGGTCGTCGTGGCCGGCCTCTGGACCGAGGTCTGCAACACCACCTTCGCCCTGTGCGCCATGCTCGAGGGCGACTACGAGATCTACATGGTCGCCGACGCCTCGGGCGGCACCTCGAAGGAAGCGCACGACTGGGCCATGCAGCGCATGGTGCAGGCCGGCGTCGTGCCCGTCACCTGGCAGCAGGTGCTGCTCGAGTGGCAGCGCGACTGGGCCCGCCGCGAGACCTACGATGCGGTCGGCGCCATCGTCAAGGAGCACTCGGGCGCCTACGGCATGGGCATCGACTATGCGTACACGATGGTGCACAAGGCGCCGCAGCGCGCCAAGCCGGGCCACGAGACGCTGGCACCCGTCGCTGCACCGGTGCGCTGAGCGAGCCATCCCGCCGGGCCGCGACGAGGCGGCCCGGCGCCACTTTTCCCACTGGAGCGCCCATGAAGTTCTACCTGGTTTCCCTCGCGGTCGGCCTCCTGGTCGGCTGCATCTATGCCTTGCTGCAGGTGCGCTCGCCGGCTCCGCCGGCCATCGCGCTGATCGGCCTGTTCGGCATGCTGGTGGGCGAACAGGCGGTGCCGATCGCCAAGCGCCTGATTGCCGGCGAGCCGGTCACGATCTCCTGGTTCCGGACCGAGTGCGTCAGCCGCATCAGCGGCGTCGAGCCCCCGCGCCAGGCGCCGCAAGACCCCACGGCATGAATCTCGTTGCCGACGCGCCGCACCGCGTCCTCGTCGTCGACGACGACGAGGCCGTGCGCGCGGCCATGCTCAACCTGCTGACGGCGGCCGGCTATGCCCCGGTGGGCTTCGGCGATGGCGCCGCGCTGCTGGCGGCGCAGGACGCGGGCCTGGCCCATTGCGCGATTCTCGACATCCACCTGGGCGATGGCGACGGCTTTACCCTGGGCGAACGCCTGCGTGCCGGCGCCCCGCACCTGCCGCTCATCTTCATCACGGGCGACGAAGATCCGCGCCTGGACGAACGCGCCCGCCGCGCCGGCGCGCTGGGCCTGATGCGCAAGCCGGTCGACCCCGACTGCCTGCTGGCGCTGATCGACGCGATACCGGCCGCGAGCCAGCCTGCGAGTCCGCCCCAGTGAACCGCGATTTCCGATTTCCCATTTGGCGCGACGCAGCATTTTCCGCTATTCTTGCCCCAATGAATGAAATGGAGACAGGGATGAGCGAGCGCCTCGTGATGGTGCTGGACGACGACCCGACGATCCGCAGCGCCGTGTCCGACCTGCTCGAGGCGGAAGGCTATCGCGTGGCCACGTTCGCGTCGGCCGCCGATTTCCTCGATACACCGGCGCCCGCCGTTCCCTCCTGCGTGATCCTGGACATGCAGATGCCGCAGGTCGACGGCATGACAGTGCTCCAGCACATGGCGCAGCGCCGCCTGGCCCTGCCCGTGATCTTCCTGACGGGGCACGGCACGATCCCGCTGTCCGTCGCCGCGATGAAGGCGGGGGCCAACGAATTCCTGACCAAGCCCGTCGATCCCGACGCCTTGCTGGCGGCCGTGGGCGAGGCGCTGGCCGCCGACAGCGCGCGCATCGCCGAGCGCCGCGAAACGGACCGGCTGGCCGCGCTCCACGCCCAGCTGACCCCGCGCGAACGGGAAGTGTTCGCGCTCGCCATCGGCGGCCTGCTCAACAAGCAGATCGCGGACGAGATGGGCATCAGCGAGATCATGGCCAAGGTCCACAAGCGCAACCTGATGCAGAAGATGCAGACCCGCACGCTAGCCGAGCTGGTGCGCATGGCCGAGCGGCTCGGCATCGAGATCACGCGCCGGCGCTGAGCGCCCGCGCGCCACGACGTCATTTCCCCTGGCGCTCCTGTCGCAGCCCATCCAGCGTGCGGCCGACCCAGGCGGCCAGCCCATCGTCGTCGCCCATGCGGCCCGGGTACGGGTAGTCGGGCACGAAGGGTTCGCGCGTCGCCTGCGCCGTCACGTACAAGGCGGTGGGGATGTACAGCGCGCCGCGCCCGCTCGGCAGGTCGACGCGCGCGATCTCGCCCAGCGGCGAATAGCCGATCGTCGCCTCGCCCAGCAGCACGGCGTCGCCCGTCGCCTGCAACTGCTGGACGAAGTTCATGCACGAGCTGAAGCAGTTGCGGTCGATGACGGCGGCCAGGCGCGGACCGTGCGGACGCTTGACGACGAGCGGCAGCGGCGGCGCGTCCGACGCGGGCGGCGCGCCGCTGACCTGGGCCATCCTGCGGCCGGCGCGCATCGCTTCCCGCACCTTCGCCAGGTCGGCGGCGAATTCATCCTTCGACGCGGCGAACTCGGGCGCCGCCGCATAGTGCTGGAGCAGGGCGATGGTGGCGGCGTCGGCGATCAGGTATTTCTGCATGCCGCCCGCTTCCGCCAGCTCCCGGCCGTAGGCTTCTCCAAACAGCACGCCCAGCGCGCGCCGGCCCCAGGACGAGTCGCCGCCGCCGTTGCCGCGCAGGTCGAACACGATCCAGTCCGCGTCCTTCACGGTGGCGAGCTGCCGGTACAGCGCCCCGTAGGCGGCACCCGACGCGGCGCCGTTAAAGTCGGGCATGCCGACCCAGTAGCGGCCCTTGCCCAGCGCCGTCATGCCGACCGGTTTCGCGCGCGCAGCGGCGCCCCGGCGCACCGTGTCGAAGCGTGCGACAGTGGCCGCATCGCCCGCCGCATCGCCCGCCACCTGCAGCGGCAAGGCATAGCGCCGGCGGCTGCCGTCGGGCAGGTCGAATACGCAGGCCTTGGGCGTCCAGCCCAGGCCCGCGTCGAACATTACCTGCTGGGCCAGGGCCGAAAAGGTGCCCGCATACTCGACGCTGGCGCTGTTGAACGGCGCGACCTCTTCCTTGAGCCAGGTGCCGATCCAGGCGCCGTCGCAGCTTTGCACAATGGCGCCGGTGGGCGGCAGGGGCGTCGGCCAGCCCGGTTCCGCCCACACCACGCGGTAGCGGCCGTCCACCAGGTCCAGCACGATGCCCGTCCAGCCGCGCGTCTTCTGGCGCAGGTCGATGCCCGTATGGGGATCGCCGAAGCCCGCGATGAAGCGCCGCATCAGGCGCAGGTAGTCCTGTTCCGACTGTACTTTGTCGACCTGTGCGAGTGCAAGGGCGCTGCCCGCGGCCAGCGGCGCGGAGACGCTGGGCAGCCCGGCGACGATGCCGGCATGGCGTGTCGCGACGGTGTCGATGGCGAAGCGGATGTCCTGGCGCGCGCTGGCTGCCCAGTCGGGCGCATCCGGCGCGGCGTGGACGGTGGCGGACAGGAGCGCCAGGGAGAGCAGGGCAGTGCGCAGGAGATGACGGGCGGGCATGGCGGGCGGTCGGGGTGGGGATGCACGAAGCGTAACAAACGATGACGCAGGAAAATGCGCGCTTTGTCACGCCCGCGGCGCCCGCCCGCGTGCCGGGGGCGAAGGCGCTATACTGGCCGCATGCGCATCCAGCTTTTTTCCGATCTCCACCTCGAACGCAATGCCGGCTTCGTCCCCTTCATCGCACCCGACACCGACGTCGTCGTGCTGGCCGGCGACATCGGTTCCTACCAGTCCCACTCCCGCCTCACGGACGAGGACTTCGGCCTGGCGCGTTTTTCGCCGCGCCGTGCCGATGCGCCCAAGGCGCGCGTGCTGTACATCCCGGGCAACCACGAATTCGATGCGCTCGAGTACGACGTGGCATATGCGCGCCTGCGCGCCAGTTGCGAACGTCTGGGCATCGAGTGGCTGGACCGCGAGACGGTGACGATCGACGGCGTGCGCTTCGTCGGCACCACGCTGTGGGCCGACTTCGATGCGCTCGCGAGCCGCGAGTCCGACGTCGCCAAGCGCCTCAAGGCGCGCGAGAAGGCCTTCCGCGCCGCCAACTACTACCTCGCTCGGAACACCACCCTGAAGGACGGCCAGCCCGTGCTGGCCGAGCAGCAGCGCGAGATGTCGCTCGACTGCCAGGACTGGCTGCGGGCCGCCCTGTCCGCGCCGTTCGACGGCACCACCGTCGCCGTCACCCACTATGCGCCCAGCCTGAAGAGCGCCGATCCGCGCTACGGCCTGACGCCCGGCACGGCGGGCTTCTGCAATGCGCTGGACGACATGTTCGCCCTGGCCGACGTGTGGATGCACGGCCACCTGCACTGCGCCAACGACTACCGCGTCGAGACGGAAACGGACGGCCGCCGCCGGACCTGCCACGTCATCGCGAATCCGCTCGGCTATGCGGGCAAGGGCGAGCAGGAAGCGTTCCGCCCCGACCTGGTCATCGTGTTGTAGGCGCGCTCGCCGCCGGTGCGCCGGCCGCCTGCAGGTGCGACGCCAGCGTCGCCTCCGACAATTCGCCGATGCGGCGGCCCACCAGGTGCCCGCCGGCGTCGAAGAACAGCGTGGTGGGCAGCCCCGGCGACCCGGTCGCGCGGCCCAGCGCGCCGCTGCGGTCCAGCAGCAGGCGGTCGAGTTCGACCCCTGCCGCGCGCAGGTAGGCGGCGACGGCCGCCGCGTCCTCGCCCTGGTTCACGAACACGAAGCGCACGCCCGGATGCGCGCGCTGGGCGCGGGCCAGCAGCGGCATCTCGCGCCGGCACGGCGGACACCAGGTGGCCCACAGGTTGAGCACGACGGGCTGGCCCGCCAGCGTGCGCAGGTCGATACGTGCGCCGTCCGGCGTCTCCAGCGTCAGCGCCGGCAGCGCGCCGGCCGGTTCGCGCGCCGTCCACCACAGGTGGCTCGCTCCCCAGGCGAGGAAGGCGGCCGCGAGGCCGGCGGCGATGGCGCCGCGGGCCGGGCGCTGCCGCCACGCCAGCAGCGCCCCGCACAGCACGGCGGCGATCGCGGCGACGGGCGCATCGAAGCCGCCGTCGCGCAGGTCCAGCAGGCGCAGCGGATCGGCCGCGTAGCCGGACCACCAGCGCGCGACGAAGCTGGCGCGGCCCGCGAGGAGGGCGGCCGCGGCGCACAGCCACAGGGCGCGCTCGACGTTCACGCTGGCGCGCCTGGCCACGGCATTGCCGACGCCCAGCGCGGCGAACAGGGCCAGCAGTGCCGTCAGCACGCCGGGCGCAAAGGAAAATGGTCCGATCGTCATGTTGTTCCTATTCGTCGCGCAGTTCGCGCGGGATCGCATAGCCGAATCGCTGCGGGTCGAAGGCCAGCGCCCAGGTGTGCGCCTCGACCGGCCGGCCGTCCAGCGTGCCGCCGGCCGTCACCGTGATTGGCGCCGGCAGCGGGCCGTCGGAAGGGGCGATGCGGTAGGACCAGGTGCGCTGCTCGCAGCGCAGCGGCTCCTCTTCTTCGTCCTCTTCCGTGTCGTCGGCATCGTCAGCCGCGGCGGCCGCAGCGGGCGCTGCCGGCGCCGTGTCCCGGTCCCAGGCCGTCCAGGCAGCCTGCGCCGCCTCGCACGGCACGGCGGGACGCGCCGTGCGGGCGGCCAGGAATTCGCCCAGCACGGCGATCTCGCCGCCGTGCGGCGCGAGCACGGTATTGGTGGTCGTCACGGGCGCCTGCGTGGGATCGGTGCCGCTTTGCGCCTGCACGATCCAGCCGCGCAGGTTCGCGCCCAGCGCCAGGAAGCGCACCTGTTCCGGCCGCACGGCCAGCGTGGATTCGTACTTGACCTGCAGGCTCGCCTGCGCCAGGTTGCCGTCCCAGGGCCGGGCCGGGTGGAGGTGGAAGGCGCCGTAGACGGCGTGCTCGCTGCCGTCCACGGCGGCCCCGCTGGCGATGAAGTACAGCTCGTCGCCGTCGGCGCCGTCGGTGATCTTCTGTTGCTGCACCACGCGCATCAGGTAGGTGACGTCGTCGTCGCCCTTGTACAGCCAGCCCTCCTTTTCCGTCGAGTAGCCGCCATAGGTCGCGGCCATGACGCTGTCGATCACCGCCCCCTCGTCGATGGCGACGCGCGGCGTGCCGCGGTAGGCAGCCGTGCCGACGACGACCAGCGCCAGCAGGACGGCCCCGGCCAGCACGTAGAGCAGCACCCGCAGCCGCGAGCGGCGCGGCCGGGCGCCGGGGTGCGCCGCCCGGGCCACGGGTTCCTTCAGGTCGTTCATCGGTTCCTCGACTTTGAAAACGGGATTGCGAATTTCCAGTTATCAAATTTTACAGGATCGAGGCGTCAATACGGGGCGCGGCCCCGGCGGCGGCGGCTCAGCCGCGCGCGGCATGTGGATCACGGGCGCTTCAGTTGCCCGATAACGCTCGCCACCTTGGTGGTGATGACGTCGACCGCGGGGCCGTTGGCGCCGTGCGGCAGGATGACGTCGGCATGGCGCTTGGTCGGTTCGATGAACTGCTTGTGCATCGGCCGCACCGTGTCCATGTACTGGGTGACGATGCTTTCCATCGTGCGGCCGCGCTCGGCGATATCGCGCTGCATGCGGCGGATGAAGCGCACGTCGGGCGCCGTGTCGACGAAGATCTTCAGCGACATCATGCTGCGCAAGTCTGCGTCGTACAGGGCGAACAGGCCCTCGATGACGATGACGGGGGCCGGCTTGACGGGAATCGTCTTGTCGGAGCGGTTGTCGACCGTGAAGTCGTACTCGGGCATGGCGATCGTTTCGCCGGCCCGCAGCGCGCGCACGTGCTGCACCAGCAGGGGCCAGTCGAACGCCTGCGGATGGTCGTAGTTCTGCTTGCGCCGTACTTCGGGGGACAGGTCGGACTGGTCGCGGTAGTAATCGTCCTGCATCACGACCGACACCATCTCGGTGCCGAACGACGCCAGGACCTGCTGCGTCACCGTCGACTTGCCGCTGCCGCTTCCGCCGGCGACACCGATGACAAACGGAGGGGTGGAAATTGCATTCATCCCCGCATGATACCGGAGTGGCGGGGGAACCGACAGGGTCGTCGATCCGACGCAGGTGTCCCGCGTGCGCGCGGCACGCCTGCGTCGGTCGAGGTGGCCGCCCTGCAGCTGGTCGGTGCAGCCCGAAGGGGGCGCGTCGGAAAGCGTGTTAGCGGGGGTACTTGATCTTGTAGTAGCGCAGCAAGAGCTGGCCGGACTCGCGCGCCACGGCCGGGTCCGCGCTCTTGTCCAGTTCCTTCAACGTGCCCCACGCATGCAGGCGCGGTTCGGCGCCGACGTAGACAATCGCATAGGGCACCTTCACGTAGTCCACGTTCGACGTACAGGACTGGGAACACACCGTCTTCTTCAGCACGGTGTCCTGGACCCAGTCGTACAGACGGAACTGGTAAGGCACGCCACCGACATCGATGCTGTCCGTTGCGAGCACACGCGTATTGCCCAGCGCCTTGTCGACCTCGGCCATTGGCGCGCCTTTCCCGAGCGCCTGCAGTTTGGCTGGATCGCCGTGCCACATGGGAATATTGTTCAGGCCGGGGATGGAGGCGCAAGCGGAGAGCGCCATGGCGAGGGCTAGTCCGCACAATGCTGGATAAATACGCATGGGGTCATTCAGGGAAATGAAGGGTGATCAACGCGCCTGGAGTGCGTCTGCGCGGCATAGACAGGCACTATAGCATTTCCATATGGCAATTTCTACGGTGCGGCGACCATCCTTGTCCGGTGCGGATATCACACCGCAGGAATAGGCAGCCCCAACCTTAACGTGCTCCCGTCAAGACGCGGCCGAGGCAGAATCGCCGCAGCGTCGCATGCCGCGCCGCGTCCCGACCACTCATGGAGAGCCCTAATGAAGACAAGCGCCGTCCTTCCGCTGTTGGCAGCCTGCATCCTGGCTGGCCCGTCCGCATTGGCAGCAACGACCTCGATTACCTCGATTGAAGATGTGCAGTGGAAAGTGATCGACCTGACACCCGACGACGGGGTGGCGGGCGGCTACCTGGCCTTGAACCAGCAATACCGGCAGTTGCGTGGCGTCGTGTCGTCGGCCACGGCGCCGTACTACGGTGTCGACTTCCAGGCGTCCGTCGACGAGACGACGGACCTGGACAGCCTGCACACGTTCGGCACGTCGTTCGCCCAGGGCCATGCCGGGGCGGGCTTCGGCAGCACGACCGTCAAGGCGTTCGCCGACGATGCGCTGGGGCCCGATGGCCGCGTCAGTGTCAATATGTCCGGCGGCGTCGATTTCATGCTGCTGCCGCATACGCAGCTGGTCATCACGGGGTTCGTGAGCTGGGCCGACTCCGTGACGGGGGGCGTGCCCGGTTGGGCGCAATCTTCCCTGCAGGTCGGCGCGCTGGACGGCGACAATCCGAATCCGCCGATCGATTTCCGGTTCACGCATACTGCCGTGCCGACGAACGACAGCGCCGGCCACCAGGGCCTGACGCTCGTCTACCTGAACGATACGGATACGGCGGTGCAGACCAATTTCTACGTCTCGGTGAATGCGATCGCCGCCGTGCCGGAACCGACGGAGGCGGCGATGCTGCTGGGCGGCCTGGCGGGGCTGGCCGTGATGGGGCGTGCCGGCCAGCGGCGCAAACGCAGGCACGGCGGCCGTTCGTGACGTGAGTCGCTGACGTGTCGCCCCTGCGCAGGCAGGAGCTCAACGTTGCTCGCGGCATGCAAACCTGGGCCCCTGCCTGCGCAGGGGCGACGGTGTGTTTGCGTGGCCAGCCTTACTCGTCGAAGTCCTCGGCAAGATTCTTCCAGCCGCGGCCCTTGGCGAACGGCGCGAACTCCTCGGGCGCCTCCAGCACGATCAGGCTGCTTTCCTGCAGGCCCGGGTCGCCCAGGCCGAAGTCCGGCCCCTTGTAGCCGACCGCGCGCAGGCGGTCGACGATCTGGCGCAGCAGCACGGGCTCCTTGTGCGCGCCGGGTTCGAGCCTCGCCTTGAAGTCCACGTACACGTCGATGATCCCGTAGCCCTCGTCGAAGATGCGGATCGCCTTGACGTCGAGGGTACGGCCTTGTCCGTCCTTGGCCTGGAAGGGGCCGGACAGTTCGATATCGGAATCGGTAGTCATGGCCCTAGCATAGCACCGCCGGTGCCGCCGCGCCGCATGCACGGCGCGGCGGTCGGGGAAAAGACGCTCAGGAAGCTCAGGCCGCCTTGGCCGCCGCCGCGGGGACGGGCACGGGCCAGTCCAGCACCGCCAGCCACGCCAGCAACGCCAGCGCGGGCAGCAGGCACCAGAAGCCGATCCACATATAGGCCGAGCCGCCGGCGATGCAGCCGATGGCGAAGGCCAGCACGGGCCAGAAGAACTTCGCGAAGCGCTCGCGCACGGGGGGCGTCGCGCGGCCGGTGGCCATGTCGGTGGCGTCGATCAGGATGCCCGTCACGTTGCCCGTCATGACGGTGGTCGGCGCCAGCCGCGCGAACTCCAGCTTGCCGGCCGCGTTCTGCACGCCCATGCCCGCCGCTCCCAGCATGCCGGCGACCAGCACCAGCGGCGCCTGGGGGGCCAGGTCGGGGGCGGCGGCGAGGCCGGCCACCATGAAGCCGGTCAGCAGCACGAACTGCATGAGCAGCAGCGGACGGGCCGGATTGTGCTGCAGGCGCGCGCAGCGGAAGTCGAGCAGCCGCGCGACGATGACGCCGGCGGCGAACGCCGGGATCGCCAGCAGCTTGAGCGGCAGCACGTGGCCGGCGGACGGCCTGGCGAGCTCCGTCCCGATCAGCACGAAGTTGCCCGTGACGTGGGCGGTGAACAGGCCGAACAGCGCGACGAAGCCGGCCGTGTCGACGTAGCCGGCGATCAGTCCGAGACTGACGCCGAGCAGCAGGTCGCTGGGTTTCATCATCGTCGTCCCCCCTCAGAATGCGAAGCAGGAGCAGCCGAACGCGCCCCAGAAGGACGAGAAGTCAGAGACCGGCACGTTCGAACGGCGCGCCTTGTCGTGCGCGTGGGCGTGTACCGAGCAGGCGCCGCGGCACTGGTGCGGCAGCGCCGCCGCCTTCTGGGCGACGGGGCGGTAGTGGCCTGGCACTTTGGCCACGGGGGACCACTCCGGCAGCACGGGGATCGCCGGCGGCGCGTAATCGCCGAACGGACCCTGGCCGAACACGACCTTGCCGCCGACGACCGTCAGCACGGATTCGATGGCCTTGATCGCTTCCTCGTCCACGCGGAAGAAGTCGGCCGACAGCACCGCCAGGTCGGCCAGCATGCCTTCCTGGATGCGGCCTTTCTTGTTCTGCTCGCTGGAGAACCAGGCGCTGCCCGCCGTCCACAGCTCCAGCGCCGTGTGGCGGTCCAGGCGCGACGCGGCGTCGTACAGCTTCAGGCCGCCGACGGTGCGGCCCGAGACGAGCCAGTACAGCGCCGTCCACGGGTTGTAGCTGGCCACGCGGGTGGCGTCGGTGCCGGCGCCGACGGGGATGCCGGTATCGAGCATGCGCTTGATCGGCGGCGTGTGCTGCGCCGCCTCGGCGCCGTAGCGGTCGACGAAGTACTCGCCCTGGAAGGCCATGCGGTGCTGGATCGCGATGCCGCCGCCCAGCGCCTTCACGCGGTCGATGTTGCGCTCGCTGATGGTCTCGGCATGGTCGAACATCCAGCGCAGGCCGGCGAAGGGGATCTCGCGGTCGACCTTCTCGAACACGTCCAGCATGCGCGAGATCGATTCGTCGTAGGTGGCGTGCAGGCGGAACGGCCAGCGCTGGCTGACCAGGTGGCGCACCACCTGTTCCAGCTCGTCTTCCATGCCCGCCGGAAGCTCGGGGCGTGGCTCCAGGAAGTCCTCGAAGTCGGCGGCCGAGAACACGAGCATCTCGCCGGCGCCGTTGTGGCGGTAGTAGTCGGTTCCCTGTCCCGGCGTGACCATGTCCGTCCACTTCTGGAAGTCCTGCAGCTCCTTGCCCTTGTTCTGGGTGAACAGGTTGTAGGCGATGCGCACGGTGAGCTGGTCCTCGGCTGCAAGCTGCTCGACGACCTGGTAGTCCTGCGGATAGTTCTGGAAGCCGCCGCCGGCGTCGATGGCGCTGGTCAGGCCCAGGCGGTTCAGTTCGCGCATGAAGTGGCGCGTCGAATTGATCTGCTGCTCCAGCGGTAGGGTCGGACCCTTGGCCAGCGTCGCATACAGGATCATGGCGTTGGGACGCGCGATCAGCATGCCCGTCGGGTTGCCGGCGCCGTCGCGCACGATCTCTCCGCCCGGCGGGTTCGGCGTGTCCTTGTCGTAGCCCACGGCGCGCAGCGCGGCGCGGTTGAGCAGGGCGCGGTCGTACAGGTGCAGCACGAAGACGGGGGTGTCCGGCGCGGCGGCGTTCAGTTCCTCGAGCGTCGGCATGCGTTTTTCGGCGAACTGGAATTCGTTCCAGCCGCCGACCACGCGCACCCATTGCGGATGCGGGGTGCGCTGCGCCTGCTCGCGCAGCATGCGCAGCGCGTCGGCCAGCGAGGGCACGCCTTCCCAGCGCAGTTCGAGGTTGTAGTTCAGGCCCCCGCGGATCAGGTGCAGGTGCGAGTCGTTCAGGCCCGGGACGACGGTGTGTCCGGCCAGGTCGATCACCCGGGTCGCGTTGCCTCGGTGGCGCATGACCTCCTGGGCGTCGCCGACCGCCACGAAGCGGCCGTCGGCGATGGCGACCGTATCGGCTTCGGGACGGCTGCGGTCCAGTGTATGGAAGCGCCCGTTGGTGAGGATCAGGTCGGCAATGGCGGGTGTGGTCATGTAAAACTCCTGTGACGGTTGATGCTTGCGTCCGTTTGGACAATGGTCGCACCGTTCCGGTTCAGTGGGCGCGGCTGTATTGCAGCGGCGATTGACCGGTACGGCGGCGGAAACTGCGGCAGAAATGGCTCTGGTCGGCGAAATGCAGCAGCATGGCGATCTCGCACACGCTGTGGCGGCGGTCGGCGAGCATGCCCTGGGCGTGCTCGATGCGCCGGCGCATCAGGTAGCGCATGGGCGGGTCGCCCGTGGCGGCGCGGAACAGGCGCGAGAAATAATGGCGCGACAGGCCGGCGTGGCCGGCGAGGTCGGCCAGCGTGAGGGGTTCGGTCAGGTTGGCGTCGATGTAGCGGCGCACCCGTTCCACGGGCGCGAAGAAAAGGTCGTTCATGATGCGTTCTTGTCCGTTGGAAGGGCGGGCGCGCAGCGCAGCGGCAGCACGACCCGGAACGTGGCGCCGCACGGCGCGGCCGGCTCCAACTCGATGCGGCCGCCGTGCGCCTCGGCGATGGCGCGGCTGATCGACAGGCCGACGCCGGTACCGTGCGGCTTGGTCGAATACAGCGCGTCGAAGATGCGCGCCGCTTCGTCGGCCGCCACCCCGGGGCCGTTGTCGGTCACGCGCAGCTCCACCTGCGCCGCCCCCACGATCTCCGAGGCCAGGACGATGCGGCGCGCGCGGCCCTTTACGCCGGCCAGGGCTTCCACGGCATTGAGCAGCAAGTTCATCACGATCTGCTGGACCTGGGCGCGGTTGGCGTGCAGCTGCACGCCCGGCAGCTGCAGGCGGCATTCGAACTGCACGCCCTGGCGCTGCATCAGCGCGCGCAGCAGCTGCACGACTTCGAGCAGCGCGGCGTCGATCGGGAAGGTACTGACGTCCTCGGTCTGGCGCCGCGCCAGGCCGCGCACGCTGCGCACGATGTCGCCGGCCTGGCGTCCGCAGGCGGTGATCTGTTCCAGCGCCTCGAGTGCGCGCCCGGCGTCGGGCTGGGCGCGGCGCAGCCAGCGCCGCGCCGCCGCCGCATGCAGCAGGATCGCGGCGAGCGGCTGGTTGACCTCGTGCGCGATGGCGACGCCGAGTTCGCCCACGGTATCGGCGCGGGCGGCGCGGCGCTCTTCGGCCGGCTCGTCCTGCGCGCCCCGGTGCGCCGGCGGCTGCGCGTCCCAGGCTTGCATCAGCTCGCGCACGCGGCCGTGCGCGCCCCAGTCGCGCCAGGCGTCCAGCGCCAGGCGCCGGTAGGCCGGCAGTGCCGCCTGCAGCTCCAATCGGGCGCACAGGGCGGCGGCGCGTTCCCACGCCAGCGCGGCGACCCAGGTCAGCTGGGCGGCGCGGGCGCGGCCTGCCGCCTGTTCGTAGGTGGACAGCGCGCGCGCGCCGCCGGCCGCGTCCTGCTCGGCGGCGCGGGCCAGCTCGGCCAGCGCGCCGGCGTGCCCGGGACTGCGCTCGGCCCATTCCTGCAGGACGCGGCGGTGTCCGCGCAGGCGGCTGCGCAGCGCCGGCGTCGTGCCGTCCGGCTGGGCCAGCGTCAATACCGCGAACAGGTGGTAGGGCAGCAGCTCGCACGGCGGCGTCAGGGGTGTCAGCAGGCCGGCCGAGGCTTCCAGCGCGCTGCGCGCGACGGCGGTGTTGCCGCGCAAATAGGCCACCTGCAGGCGCGTCAGCCAGCAGCCGAAATGGGGCGCGTCGATGGGCGCCAGCGCGGACCGGGCCACGGGGGCGTCGATGGCGCTGCCGGCCAGGTAGTGGTACAGCGAGATGCGGCCGGCCAGCTGGCTCACGGCGACGGGGATGTCGTCCGCTTCCTGGTAGCGCGGGGCGGCCTGGTGCACGGCCTCGGCGTAGTGCAGCAGCTCGGGCAGCGGGGCGCCGCCCAGCAGGCGCAGGCTGGTCCACAGCGACGCGTTGCGCGCCATGACGCTGGGGCGCACCGGCGCGAAACGGCAGGCTTCGGCCTGCAGCATGGCTGCCTCGCGCAGCGGACTCACGCGCGCCAGCACCAGCGCGCCATGGGCGCGCAGCACGGCGCCGGCGACGTCGCGCGCTTCCGGCAAGCGCGCCAGTTCGGCGCAGGCATGGGCCAGCGCCAGCGCGCGCCGGGCGCCATGCCAGCGTTCCAGCGCGGCCGCCGCCAGCAGCGTCAGGGCCAGCAGCGTGGCGTCGCTGGGGCCGTCCTCCAGCGCGCGCCGCAGCTCGGCCTCGATCAGCGTGCCGGGCAGGCGGCCGGCATTGAAGGCGTCCTGCAGTTCGCGGGCGAGTTCCGGATCGCTGCTGCGCGGCGCGGACGGCAAACGGCCGCCGGCGCTGCGCAGCAGCAGCCAGGCGCGGTGGCAGGCTTGCTCCTGGAGGTCCGTGGGCGCGCCTGGAAGGCGCGACGTGGACCGGGTGCGGGTCGGGAAGATCGGTGAGTTCATCGGCGCGTAAGGGGCACAGGCCTCCGGCAGGTGTTGGGCCAGGGTAGGACCAGTATCGCGTCGATGTAGGAATATGCCCTCATACGAAAGAAGGAGCGCAGGTCGCTTCGCCCGGCGCCCATGCATGGCGGGTAGGCGTGCCGGGTAGGCGGGAGCGGGCAGTATCGGGTCGCCATGCCGGCAACGGCTGCGCAGGTTCATTCGGTCGTCCTCGGGTCGGATACGTGGATTGTCGGTAGCGGCGGCCATGGGCGCCAGTTATACGAACGGATAGGCGCGAACGGACAGGCGCAAACGGACAGGCGCGAACGGGCAAAGTAAACGGACCGGCGCCTGCAGGCCGGCCCGTTTCGCGCAATACTGGGAGGCAGACCACGCAAGGAGGAACGATGCAAGAGGACGAGCGCGAAAGCGCATTCGATGGCGCCCGCTTCAACCGCGCGCATGCGCAGGTGCTGGGCGCCGGCCACCTGACGCTGGGCCTCATGACCCCGCTGCTGCGGGCGCCCGATGCACCGGCCGACGTCGCCCGCGAGACGGCGCTTGCGGCCCGTGCCGGCGCGCTGGGCATCGCCGCGCTGTGGACGCGCGACGTGCCCCTGATCATCCCGCAGGGGAGCTTTGGCGAGGCGGCGGTGCTGGACGACCCGTTCGTGTGGCTGGCGGCGCTGGCACTGGCGGCGCCCGGCACCGCGATCGGCACGGCGGCCGCGGTGCTGCCCCTGCGCCAGCCGCTGCACCTCGCCAAGGCCGCCTGGTCGCTCGACCGCCTGAGCGGCGGGCGCATGATCCTCGGACTGGGATCGGGCGACCGTCCCGAGGAATTCGCGGCCTTCGGCGTCGGCGCCGAGCGCGACGCGCTGTTTCGCGAACGCTGGGCGCTGCTGCGTGCCGCGCTCGCGCCGGACGCGGACGAGCGGGCGCCGCTGCTGGAGACGACGGCCGGCTTCGTGCCCACGCCGGCGCCGGCCGCGCGCATTCCGATGCTGGCCGTGGGCAGCGCGCGCCAGTCGCTGCAATGGATCGCGGCCCATGCCGACGGCTGGGCCACCTACCACCGCGAGGAGGCGCGCCAGCAGGGCCGCATCGCACTGTGGCGGCGCGCCCTGGAGGAACGGGCCGGCGGGGCGTGCAAGCCCTTCGTGCAGTCGCTGCAGCTCGAACTGCTGGCCGATCCGGCCGCGCCGGCCCAGCCGCTGGAACTGGGCCTGCGCGCGGGAAGGCATGCCTTGCTCGGCTACCTGGAGCGCATGGCGGACCTGGGCGTGGCCCACATGCTGCTCAACCTGCAGGGACCGCGCGCGGTCGCCGAGCAGATCGAGGAACTGGGAAGCGAGATCGTACCGCGGCTGCCGGCGCTGCGGGCCGCCTCCTTGACCTCTGGTAGGTCCGCCTCATACGAATAGATGATGGCGCACGGGCGCGCGCCGTCCTAAGATGGATTCCATGGCAGGCCGCTGTCAGCGGAATCCCCTGCAGGCGCGTTAATCTGCCTAGTCGCCAATCCGGCTTATCGACAGCGAAGCCGATCCAAGGAGCGGAACATGAAATACTATCTGACGTTCGTCCTGTTCGGCCTGCTGATGGGCGGCTTGTGCGTGGTCCTGCAGGTGCATCCGGCCTCGTCGCCGGGCATCGCCATGTTCAGCCTGTTCAGCGCCCATGACGAGCCGGTGCCGGCAGGCCAGCCGCATCCGCTCGACGGGATGCACCATGTCGCGGAGCTGCCCGCTTGAACCATCGATCCCCGTTGCTCAGGACGCATCCGTCCGGTCCAGCGCCGCATGCCAGGCCGCATACGGCGTCCCGGCGACCATCCGGCGATTGAAGTCCGGCGCGCCGTCGGTCCACCACACGGGGCCGCGTTCGCCCAGCGCGCGCTTGGCCGCGTCCACGTCGGATCGGGCGCAGCGCTCGGCTTCAGCATCGCCGGTCTTCCTGGCGGCGCCGACCTGGCGCCGGGCCAGCATCAGCGCATCGACGAGGCGCTGGCGCTCGCCGGGAGGCAGCGCCGGATTGCTGGTGCGCCAGAGGCGGCCCGCGACGACGAAGTAGCGGCCGTCGGGGGTGGTGGGGTAGCGTTGCTGGTCGGCCATGGCCCGACTATAGCGCGCCGGCGGACGGGCGGCCGCACGGCAGGCTCCGCGGAATTGCGAAAACAATTAATGATAGGCAATGAGCGCCGACCGGTGCACAATATTGCACTGACTGCTTTATCGTAACGACGACCGTACATGCTTCACTCCTTGCTGCGCAGCTGCGTCTTTCTCTTGCTTGCCTTGCTGCTGCCGGTAGTGCTGTCTCCTGCGCGCGCCGCGCCGCCCTTGCCCGGTTATACCCATACCGCATGGCGGGCCGCTGATGGGGCGCCGCTCGACATCCGCAGCATGGCGCAGACGGAGGACGGCACCTTGTGGCTCGGGACCCCGAACGGCTTGTACCGGTTCGACGGCATCGAGTTCAGTCGCGTCAAGGTGCCGCGCATGCGCCGCATGCCCACCCGCATCGACGTGCTCGTGGCGCGCCCCGGCGGCGAGCTGTGGATCGCCGACGACGCGCGCGGCATGTTCGTGCTGCGTGGCGGCGTCGTCAAGGACATCACGCCTGAGCTGCCGGGCGAAGGCGTCGGGTTCGCGCTGGCGTTCGCGTTCGACGCGGACGGCAGCGCCTGGGTGGCGTCCAGCACCGGCCTGTGGCACTTCGCGCAAGGGCGCTGGCGCCGCATCGAGGCGCAGCGCACGGTCGACGCCGACGGCACCCCGCACCATCTCGACGGTGCGGGCCTGTCCAACGAGGGTACCTCGACGGTGCTGGTCGACCAGTATGGACGCGTCTGGTGGAGCAGGCGGGACGGGATCTACCTGCTGGACCGTGCGGCACAGCGGCTGCGCCGCGTGGTGCGCACGACGTCCCTGATGCGCCTGGCCCAGTCGCCCGATGGCCGCCTGTGGGCACTTCCCGAGGAGCCGGGTCACGGCCAGCCGGTCGCGAGCCCGGTGCCGGCACCCGTGCCCACGCCGGCGCTGCCGGCCGCGCGTGACGCCAACCATGTGGAATCACGCGCGCGCGGCCAGTTCGACCGCGACGGCAACCTGTGGCTCGCCGGGTGTCCGGCCGGCGTATGCCTGGCTGCGGGCGCCGGTGCGCTCGACGGGGCGGTGATGCCGACACCGGGCGGCCAGCCGCCCCAACTGGCGCCGTTCGCCGCGACGAACGTCAACTGCCTGCTCGAAGACCGTTCGGGGAACCTCTGGTTCGGCACCAGGGACGGACTGGACCGGCTGCATGCGGACAAGGTAACGCGCGTCCCCATCGATTCCGGCAAGAACAGCTACACGATGGCGCGCGACACCGAGGGCGACGTCTGGGTCGCCGAATCGATCGAGCGGCGGGTGTGGAAGATCCGGAAGGACGGCAGCGTGCAGGAAGACCGTTCACGCCCAATCACCGTCGTCGCGAACGACCGCGACGGCGCGCTGCTGCTGGGCGGGAGGAACGCCATCTTCCGGCGCAGCCATGGCGTGGAGACGCGCATCGACTTGCCGCCCACGCCGGACGGCAGACATGTCCCGCTGTCGCTCTTCGGCCTGCTCGACGACGGCAAGGCGCTGTTCATCGGCGCATCGGAGATCGGCGTCGTGGGCCTCGAGGACGGTACCTGGCACTACCGCGACCACTGGCGCTTCCCGCGCAACTTGTACACGTCGGCGCCGGGCGGCAAGGGCAGGATCTGGCTGGCCACGCTGGACGGCACCGTCGTCCTCTGGGAGCGTGCGCGTACGGCCACCTACGGCGCGGGCATGATCGGCCGCCTCGTCACCGTGATCGACGGCCCCGACGTGCTGGCGACGGGGGAGGAGGGCATCGCCGTGCTGCAGCGGGGCCGCTTCCGCATGCTCAGGGCGGCCGTTCCGGCCGTGCTGCGCAACGTGTCGGGGCTGGGCATCTCGCCGGACGGCGACCGCTGGCTCAACGGCGCGCGCGGCATCGTCCGCGTCGCCGCCGCCGACTGGCGCGCCGCGATGGCGGATCCGGCCGTGCCGCTGCGCTACACGCTGATCGATTCCTACGACGGCTACCCGGGCCAGGCGATGCTGGAAAGCCGCCTGCACAGCGTGTACACGCACCCCGACGGCCGGATGTGGTTCATGACCTCGAGCGGCATCGTGCAGCTCGATCCGCGGCGGCTGGAACGCGATACGCTGCGGCCCGTCGTGTCGATCTCCGCCGTCCACGCGGCCGGACAGATCCACGGCGGCGCCCGGGTGCGCCTGCCGTCAGGGACCCAGGACTTCTCGATCGCGTACGGCGCGCCGAGCCTGTCGCGCGCCGACGGCGTGCACTTCCAGTACATGCTGGAAGGGCGCGACCCCGGCTGGCAGGACGGCGGCCTGCGGCGCACGGCGTGGTACACGAATATCGCGCCGGGGCGCTACACGTTCCGCGTACGCGCCATCAACGAGGATGGCGTGGCCAGCGCCGCCGATGCCGCGACCGTCATCGTCATCGAGCCGACGGTCACGCAAAGCCTGGCCTTCCGCACGGCGCTGGTCGCCTGCGCGGCGCTGGCCCTGTACGGCCTGTATCACTACAGCCTGAGCGTGGAGACCCGGCGCATCGCCGAACGGCACGACGCGCGCCTGGCCGAGCGCGAGCGCATCGCGCGCACGCTGCACGACACCTTCCTGCAAAGCGTGCAGGGCCTGGTGCTGCGGGTCCACGCTGCCGCGAAAAAGCTGCCGCCGGGAGACGCCGTGCGCAAGCAGCTCGAGACGGTGCTGGACCAGGCCGACGGTACGCTCGCCGAAGGCCGCAACCAGGTGCACGAACTGCGTTCCGGCCGCGATGCCGAGCGCGTGCTCGAGGAAGCGGGCAAGACACTGGCCGCCACCTTCCCCGACACGGCGTTCCGGATGACGGTGACGGGCGCGCGCGTGCCCATGCGCGCGCAGGTGCAGGACGAGATCGCCGAGATCGGCGCCGAGGCCCTGCGCAACGCCTTCTTCCATGCGCGCGCGACGCTGGTCGAACTCGTCCTCGACTATGGACGGGGCGGGTTGGCGCTGCGCGTGACGGACGACGGCGTCGGCTTCGACGAAAGCCTCGTGCGCAAGCGCGTCAAGGGGAAGCACTGGGGGCTGGTCGGCATGCGCGAGCGCGCCATGCGCGTCAACGGCCGCCTGGACATCGGCCGGATGCGGAGCAGGGGCACGCGGGTGGAGCTGCAGGTCGCCGCCCGTATCGCCTACTTGGTGGATGCCGAAGCGGCGTGGGGATAGGAGCGCCCGGTAGCTTGCGCCTATCGCGACAATAAATTTCTAATACACAACAAAAATTGTCTATTGGTATTGATCTTCCCAGCACATGTTGGGTAGAATCTCATCAGTGCAATTAGTTTTGTCAAATTTCAGCTAAGTGCGCGTCAAAGGTTCGACGGAATTGCAGCCGTCGCGCCGCCGTCGGCCCAAACACTGCCGGCAGTCCCCCTCTACTGTCCGACATTGATTGGAGAACGCACCATGCACCTGAAATCGATCCTGCTGTCCCTGTCCGCCGCCGCCGCCCTGAGCGCGAGCATCGCCGATGCGGCCCCGCTCCTCGTCACCAACGGGAATTTCGAGCTGACCACCTACGGCGGCAACAAGCAGCTGGCGGCGAACACCACGACGGCGGCCGCCAAGGGCCAGACGACGCTGGTTGGCTGGACCAGCTACAACGGCAACGATGGCGGCTACAACTTCCTGCTGAACGCGTCGACCGCGACGACCAGTGCCTCCGCCCTGCAGTTGAAAGGCGGCAGCAACGGCTTCGGTGCTTCGCCGGGCGGCGGCAACTTCTTCGCCTCCGATCCGCTGTACTACCCGGGCTACCTGTTCCAGACGATCAGCGGCCTGACGGTGGGCAAGGACTACACGCTGACCTTCGATTATGCGCTGTCGCAGCAGGCCGGCTTCAACGGCGACAACCTGAACAATTACTGGCAGGTCGGGCTGGGCAGCACGTTCCAGAACACGAGCATGCTGAGCATCGCGAACGGCGGCTTCAGCGGCTGGAAGGGCGCCAGCATGACCTTCACGGCGACCAGCACCAGCGAGATCCTGTCGTTCCTGGCGAAGAGCAGCTCGTCCGGCGCGCCGCCGTTCCTGCTGCTGGACGATGTCAAGCTGGAGTCGAAGGTGCCGGAACCGTCGACGCTGAGCCTGCTGCTGGGCGGCATCGGCCTGGCCGGCTTCGCGGCGCGCCGCCGCCGCGCCAAGCGCGTCTGAGCGCGGCCTTCCGGCCGCCGTGAACGTCGACCAGATCGTCTATCCATGAGTGCTTCCCTGCACGAATTCGCGCTGACCGCGCTGCGCCTGTGCGCCTGGCTGGTACTGCTGACGGCCGTCTTCGTGCCGCTCGAGCGCTGGTTCGGCGCCCACCACACGCGCGTGTCGCGGCGCGAGCTGCTGCATAACGTCGCCTACTACGTGATCAGCAGCCTGGTGCCCATCCTCGTGCTGAGCGTGCCGGTGGCGCTGCTGGCGGCTGCCGCCGGTCACGTCGTGCCCCGTGCGCTGCTCGCGGCGGTCCAGGACCTGCCGGCCCTCGCTCGCGTCGCGCTGGCCTTCGTGGTCGGCGAGATCGGCGTCTACTGGGGCCACCGCCTGAGCCACGAGCTGCCCTGGTTGTGGCGCTTCCATGCGCTGCACCACAGCACCGAGCACATGCATTTTCTCGCGAACACCCGCACCCATCCCGTCGACATGGTCGTCACGCGCCTGTGCGGCCTGGTCCCGCTGTACCTGCTGGGCCTTGCCGCTCCGAGCGTCGCGGGCAGCGGCTTGCCCGTGGCCCTGACGCTCGTCGGGCTGGCATGGGGCTTCTTCATCCATGCCAACCTGCGCTGGCGCCTGGGTCCCCTGGAATGGCTGGTGACGACGCCGGCGTTCCACCACTGGCACCACAGCCGCCACGACCATATCAACCGCAACTACGCGTCCACGCTGCCCGTCCTGGACCGCCTGTTCGGCAGCCATTATCTGCCGCGCCACTGGCCGGCCGAATACGGCACGGACACGCCGCAGCCGGCGACGCTGGCGGGCCAGTTGCTCGATCCGCTGGCGCCGGCGCCGGCACCGGCGACCAACGAGCGCTGAACGGTGGGCACGTGGTGGCCACCCTGCCTGACCACGGCAGCCGTTCCACCGAATGAAAAAAACCGCCCGATCCCGGCAGGGAAGGGCGGTTTTTTTCATGCCAGGGCAGGCAATCAGCTGCGCAGGAACTCCAGCAGGTCGGCGTTCAGGCGATCCTTGTGGGTCGACGGCAGGCCGTGCGGGGCGCCTTCGTACACCACCAGGCGACCCTGCGGCAGGAACTCGACGGCGCGGCGGGCCGCGGCGTCGATCGGGACGATCTGGTCGTCGCTGCCATGCACGAGCAGGGTCGGGATGTCCATCTTCTTGAGGTCTTCCGTGAAGTCCGTTTCCGAGAACTGCTTGACGCACTCGTAGGCGGCGCGGATGCTGCACTGCATGCCCTGCAGCCAGAAGTTGTCGCGCAGGCCCTGCGAGGTCTTGGCGCCGTCGCGGTTGAAGCCGTAGAACGGGGCGCTCAGGTCCTTGAAGAACTGCGAGCGATCCGATTGCACGCCGTTGCGGATGCCGTCGAACACGTCCATCGGCAGGCCGCCCGGATTGGTCGGCGACTTCACCATCTGCGGCGGCACGGCGCCGACCAGCACGGCCTTCTTGACGCGGTCGCTGCCGTGGCGGCCGATGTAGCGCGCGACTTCGCCGCCGCCGGTCGAGTGGCCAACCATGGTGATGTTGTGCAGGTCGAGCGCCTCGATCAGCTGGGCCAGGTCGTCCGCGTAGTCGTTCATGTGGTTGCCGTGCCAGGTCTTGCTCGAACGGCCGTGGCCGCGGCGGTCGTGGGCGATGACGCGGAAGCCTTTCTCTGCCAGGAACATCATCTGGTCTTCCCAGGCATCGCCATTCAGCGGCCAGCCGTGGCTGAACGTGACGACCGGGCCATGGCCCCAGTCGGTAAAGTAGATCGTGGTGCCGTCGCGGGTGGTGATGGTGTTGCTGGTGCGGGTGATGGTCATGGCAAGTCCTTTCAGGTGAGAAATCTCGGAACCGAATGGACCGCTTGCTGCCGCCACATCCGGACCCGGACATTCTGGACATGCCATCCGCGCAGGTCTAGTCATCCGAAGGTATAGGTTTTACGTGGCAATGGCAGTTGCTCGCTCCACATTGCAGTTCTGTGACAGCATCCGCTCCAGCGGCGGCCGGGCGCGCAGGCGCTCGCGCCACCACTGCATGGCGGCCCCGTCCTCTCCCGTGCGCCAGGCCATGTACAGCGTCTCGTCCGGCTTCGGCTCCTCGACCTCCTTCACGACGAGGCGCCCGGCATCGATGTCGGCGCGGGCCCAGGCTTCGGGCAGGAAGCCGAAGCCCAGGCCGGCCAGCTGGAACTCGTACTTGGTCTGCATGTCGGGCACGGTCAGCGTGTCCTGCCCGAACAGCAGGCCCACCGTGCGCGCCTGCAGCACGCGCACGGAATCGGCCACCGACACGGCGCGGTGGACGGCCAGGTCGGCCTTGTTCAGGCGGTGGCGCACTCCCGCCAGCGGGTGGGTCGGCGCGACCACGAACACGAAGGACATCGTGCCCAGCGGCTCGGCCGTGTAGCCGCCGCCGGACGGCCCTTCGCCGGCCGCGCCCACCAGCAGGTCGACGCGGCGGTCGAGCAGGCTTTCCCAGGTGCCTGACAGCGCCTCGCGTACGATGCGCAGGCGGGTCTGGTCGGCGACGTCGTAGAACGCGCGGATATCGTCCTGCAGGCCCAGCGGGGCCAGTGCCGAGTCCATGCCCAGCGCGAATTCCGTCTCCCAGCCCGACGCCACGCGGCGCACCCGGCTTTCCAGGTCGCTGGCCGCCTTGAGCAGGTAACGGCCTTCCTTCAGCAATTCCTCGCCGGCCGCCGTCAGCACGACGCGCGGGCCGAAGCGCTCGAACAATTGCACGCCCAGGTCTTCCTCCAGCTTGGCGACCGTGTACGAGATCGTCGACGGCACCCGGTACAACTCCTTGGCGGCGCCGGAGAAGCTGCCGCGGCGGGCAATGGTGTCGACGGTGAGGAGGGCATCGAGGCTGATCTTGAGCATTGATGTTCTATTCGGATTACAGTTAAATGTAGGGTGATGATGACGGCGAATTCATTTTTTTAAATAAAATTAGCTGTTTTCTTTGTTATCTTTAGTCTCTTTGTTTTCCTTGCTTTTTTCCACTTCTTTGCCCTTCTTTTGATCCTCTGATCGTGCGGCATTAAAGGCTGCAACAATTATTTCTTGAAGATTGATTGGGTAGCTTTCTTTTGTTACATGATCAAAACTTTTTGTCGTAAAGATTCTCGTTGCCATTTCCTCTTTGAGTTTATGTTGAATTTCCGTTGGCAGAGATGCGATGTAGGGCGTGATTGCTTGCACGTCTAATGCGGTCTGTAAATATTCATATTGTTGCTTTCGATGTTTGGCCGATTCTCTTGCTAAATACGCTGCGGGAACTGAGAGGATTATGATGAAGCTAAGGCGAAATAATGTAGGGACAATATGAAACTCTTTATCGAAAGCGTAGACGAATGAAATTCCCGCCAAGATGCAGACTAAAGCCATTACACCAAGTGCGGCAGAGCGAAGGTCATCCGCCGCTTTTCTTTCGTATATAGAGCCTTTAGTGTAGCTCGACGTAATCGCTTTATCTGTCACTACTGCAGTGAGCCCGTTGATTTCCTTTTTCTTTTGATCAATATGCTGGATATCAGAGATGAATCGTAACTGAATCTCATCATACTTACGTTGCAAAGGACCATATGCAGTGTTTAATTCTTTTGAAATTTCTGAAAGTCGAGCTTCAATCGCGGAAATTTCTCTGTGTTGGGAGTCGAGGCTGCCTTTTAAGAGGTTGAATTCGTTCCGAAGAGCCTCCGGTCGTCCCTGTTCAATGACTAACGAGGTTAAATATTTACTATACCCGTTCGCCATCTTTAATGTGCCGATACGAATTTTTTTAGCTTCGTCTGAGTTGCCTAGCCATGTAGCATTAACATAGACTTCCGCAGCCTTAATAAATTCGAATAAAGCATCTACCATCTCTGAAGCATTAGATCGTGTTTCTAAGCTTCGACTCAAAATTCTGCGAGATGCTTGATATTTTTCATGAAACGGTGCGGCAGCAAGAGTCCCTTCTTTTGACGCTAAAGCTCTCAGCTCCACAATTCTTTCATCAACATTTTGGTGAATGCGAAGTGCGATCGATGTTAAATCATCACGGCGTTTGGATGTCATAGGTCATTCTCAAGTTTATTACCTGCTGTGCATCGGCTCAAAAACGGTTCGAAAACTAGCATGATAATAATTTACATGCTGCAATACAGTCAATTTATCGCTGGGCGTTGCCCAGCAGCCCTTCGCAAAACGCCAAACTTATGATAATCGAATTTTTCGATCATAGAACAAAAAATAACTCGTTTTTCTTCCGCCCGGGCGGCGCCCATAATGGCTCCATCGAAACGCGCCCCGGCGGACGTGGCAGGCAGATCGCCCGACCCGCAAGGCGCACCGCGTTCGAACAGTTCGAACGCGCTCAACAGGAGAAACACCATGCTGAACGTACGTAAAAGCCAGGATCGCGGTGTTGCCAGTTTCGGCTGGCTGCGCTCGGAGCACACCTTCTCGTTCGGTCACTACTTCGACCCGGCCCACATGGGCGTCGGCCCGCTGCGCGTCATCAACGAAGACCGCGTGGCGCCGGGACGCGGCTTCGACCCGCACAGCCACCAGAACATGGAGATCATTTCCTACGTGCTGGACGGGGCGCTGGAACACAAGGACAGCATGGGCAACGGTTCCGTGCTGCGCTACGGCGACGTGCAGCGCATGAGCGCGGGTACCGGCGTCACCCACAGCGAGTACAACGGCTCCAAGACGGAACCCGTGCACTTCCTGCAGATCTGGGTCATCCCGTCCGAGGCGGGCGGGGCGCCGGGCTACGAGGAAAAGCATTTCGATGCGACCGACAAGCGCGGCAAGCTGCGCCTGATCGCTTCCCGCGACGGCCGCGACGGCTCGGTGTCGCTGCGCCAGGATGCCGCGATCTACGCGACCATCCTGGACGGCGCCGATGCCGTCAGCCACCCGCTGCCGCCGGGCCGCCAGGCCTATGTCCAGGTGGCGCGCGGCAGCGTCACGGTGAACGGCTGCGCGCTGCAGGCCGGCGACGCCGTGCAGGTGACGGAGGAAGCCGTGGTCGGCCTGTCCGCTGCGCAGGACGCCGAGGTGCTGCTGTTCGACCTGCCCCTGTGAGGGTAGCGCCGGGCCGGCGAAGGCACTAGCATTCAAGGTGGAGCGGTATGCCTCCGGCGTACAATCCACCGAACGAAACCGAAGAGACAGCACGAGGGGAAGACCATGGAAGTGAAGACCCATCGCGGCACGGGGCCGCTGCAGCAGGTGATCGACATCGGCCCGCACCGCATCCTGACCGACGTGAGCCGCGAACTGGGCGGCGAGGACAGCGGCCCGGAGCCGCACGACATCCTGGCCGCCGCGCTGGCCGCCTGCACCACGCTCACCGTGACGCTTTACGCCAGGCGCAAGGGCTGGCCGCTGGAAGAGATCAAGGTCGCGATCAAGCACGGCCAGGAAGGCGCGGCGTATGCGCTGCACCGCGAGATCGACTACGTCGGCGCCTTGAGCGAGGAAGAAAAGGCGCGCCTGACCGAGATCGCCAACAAGTGCCCGGTCCACAAGACCCTGAGCGGCACGATCGCCATCACCACGGAGGCACGCTGACATGAGCATCATTGATCCCCGCGACGAACTGGAAATGGTGCAGACCCTCGTCGTCCCGCGCACCCACGACCTCGGCGACGGCTTCGAGGTGCGCCGCGCGCTGCCGCACAAGGAGCGGCGCATGGTCGGCCCCTTCGTCTTCCTCGACCAGATGGGACCGCACGTGTTCCAGCCCGGCCAGGGCATCGACGTGCGTCCGCATCCGCACATCGGCCTGTCGACCGTGACCTACCTGCTGTCCGGAGAAATCTCGCACCGCGACAGCCTGGGCACCTTCCAGGACATCAAGCCGGGCGAAGTGAACTGGATGACGGCCGGCAGCGGCATCGTCCATTCCGAGCGCACGGGCCCGCAGGTGCGCGCCGCCGGCTCCACGCTGTCCGGCCTGCAGTGCTGGGTGGCGCTGCCGCAGGCAAAGGAAGAAAAGGACCCGAGCTTTTCCCATACGGCGGCGGCCGAGCTGCCGGTGATCGAGGGCGAGGGCGCCACGGCCCGCCTGATCGCCGGGGAATACTTCGGCAAGCGCTCGCCGGTGCCGGTGGAGTCGCCCATGTTCTACGTCGACCTGGCGCTGGCGCCCGGTGCGCGCCTGACGCTGCCGGCCGAGTATCCGGAGCAGGCCGTGTACATCGTCGAAGGCACGCTCGACCTGGGCCGCGACGGCCGCTTCGGCCCCAACCAGCTGGTGGTACTGAAACCGGGCGCCGTCGTCACGCTGGGCGCGACGGGGGAGGCCGGCGTGCGCCTGATGCTGCTCGGCGGCGAGCCGATGGACGGCCCCCGCTACCTGACCTGGAACTTCGTGTCCAGCTCGTCCGACCGCATCGAGCAGGCGAAGGAAGACTGGCGCGCACAGCGTTTCGCACGCGTGCCCGGGGAGACGGAGTTCATTCCCTTGCCCGATCTGCCGGGACGTCCCGTCCGCTACCCGTGAGGCGTCGCCAGCCGTAGGGTGGGCACCATGTGCCCACCTTGCGCGTCACGCGGCAACGCATCGGTGGGCAGGTGGTGCCCACCCTACGAAACCATAAACATTCACGCCGCATGCGGTGCGGCTGCTTACGTCCATCCAAAACAGAGGGAGAACCCATGAAACTCGTCCAGACCACCATCGCCGCCATGCTCGCCGGCCTGCTCGCCGCCGGCGCCGCCCAAGGCCAGGACCAAGGCAAGGCCGACCTGATCCTCACTAACGGCAAGGTCGCCACCATGGTCAAGGAGGGCGAGTTCGTGCAGGCCGTCGCCGTCAAGGACGGCAAGGTGCTCGCCACCGGCACCAACGCCCAGATCCTGAAACTGAAGCAGGCGGACACGCAGGTGATCGACGCCGGTGGACGCACCGTAATCCCGGGACTGAACGACTCGCACCTGCACGTGATCCGCGAAGGCCTGAACTACAATATGGAGCTGCGCTGGGACGGCGTCACGACCCTGAAGCGCGCGCTGGAGATGCTCAAGGAGCAGGCCGCGCGCACGCCGGACGGCGAGTGGGTGAAGGTGGTCGGCGGCTGGAACGAATACCAGTTCGCGGAGAAGCGCCTGCCGACGCTGGAGGAAATCAATGCCGCCGTGCCGGACAAGCCCGTGTTCATCCTCTACCTGTACGGCCTCGGCTTCCTCAACAAGAAAGGCATCGAGACCCTGGGCTACAGCAAGGACACGCAGTACAAGGATGGTGAAGTGGAGATCGGCGCGGACGGCAAGCCGACGGGCAAGCTGATCGCCAAGCCGAACGCGCTGATCCTGTACTCGACGCTGGCCAGGACGAACAAGCTTTCGCCGGCCGACCAGGTCAATTCCACGCTCCAGTTCTACCGCGAGCTGAACCGCCTGGGTGTGACGAGCGCCATCGATGCCGGCGGCGGCTTCCAGAACTACCCGGACGACTACGGCGTCTCGCTGCAGCTGGCCAAGGACGGCAAGCTGACCGTGCGCACGTCCTACTACCTGTTCGCCCAGCGCGCCGGCAAGGAGCTGGAAGACTTCCAGCGCTGGCTCACGCTCACGCACCCCAAGCAGAACGACCACATGTTCTACCCGAACGGCTTCTCGGCCGAAGGCGGCGGCGAGAACCTCGTCGCCAGCGCGGCCGACTTCGAGAACTTCCTGGAGCCGCGCCCGGACCTGCCGGCGTCGATGGAGGGCGAGCTGGAACGGGTGGTCGAACTGCTCGTCAAGAACCGCTGGCCGTTCCGGTTGCACGCCACCTACGGCGAGAGCATCGCGCGCGACCTGGACGTGATCGAGAAGGTGAATGCGCGCACGCCCTTGAACGGCCTGCGCTTCATCATCGACCATGCCGAGACCATTACGGATCGCGACATCGCGAGGATCAAGAAGCTGGGCGGCGGCGTCGCCGTGCAGGACCGCATGCACTTCCAGGGCGAGGCGTACTGGAAGCGCTACGGCGCCCAGACGCGCCAGATGCCGCCGATCCGCAAGCTGCTCGATGCCGGCGTCCCCGTCGGACTGGGCACGGACGGCACCCGCGTCTCCAGCTACAACCCGTGGCCGTCCGTGTACTGGGCCATGACGGGCAAGACGGCGGGCGGCATGAAGATCTGGCAGGACAAGGACGTGCCGTCGCGCTACCAGGCGCTCAAGCTCATCACCACGGGCTCGGCCTGGATGAGCGGCGAAGAAAAGCTGAAGGGCACCATCGCGCGCGGCCAGTATGCGGACCTCGTCGTGCTGCCGAAGGACGTGTTCACGATGGACGTGGAGGGCGTCAAGCGCCTGGAAAGCGTGCTGACGGTGGTGAACGGGAAGGTCGTGTACGGCGCCGGGCCGTACCAGCAACTGGCGCCGGCGCTGCCGCCCGTGTCGCCGGCATGGAGCCCGGTGGCAACGTATGGCGGGTACCAGAACCGCTGAACCCGCCCGTTACGACCGCACGTCCTCCCTGCGCAGGCAGGGACTCATTTCCGCATGCGCGCCAACTGCGCAGAGAAACGTCATCCCTGCGAAGGCAGGGATCCAATTTTTGCATGCTTGTCGACTGCCTGGAGGAATTGGGCCCCTGCCTGCGCAGGGGCGATGGTCGGACACACTAGCATTTCTACCAGTACAAAATTGCTTTGCAGTTAATCAATTGTTGGGTACCATCACGGACGTTACACCATTACATAATTACGTAACGTTGAGGGAGACCCAATGAGCACCACCGAGATTTTCCTGCTCGCGATGCTGTTGATTTTCGTCGTACCGTTCCTGGTCTGGCGCCTCGGCCGGACCGATTACATTGCCCCGCTGGCGATCGTCCAGATCATCATGGGCATCGTGCTTGGCCCCGGCGTCATGGGGGCCGTGTTCCCCGAGTACCACAAGTTCGTCTTCAATCCGGACGTCGTCAAGACGCTGAACGGCATCGCCCAGTGGGGCGTGATGCTGTTCGTGATGCTGGCCGGGATCGAGCTGGACCTCAAGAAGGTCTGGCAGTTCCGCGGCGAGAGCGCCACCACGGCGGGGCTGTCGCTGGGCATGCCGCTGCTGTTCGGTTGCGCCGCCGCCTTCCTGCTGCTGGGCTACCAGGGCTGGATCGGGCCCAAGGCTGCGAGCTGGCAATTCCTGCTCGGTACCGGCATGGCCTGCGCCGTCACCGC
Organism: Massilia paldalensis; assembly: GCF_044901715.1. NCBI lineage: Bacteria > Pseudomonadati > Pseudomonadota > Betaproteobacteria > Burkholderiales > Oxalobacteraceae > Massilia > Massilia paldalensis. Next base: position 176,329 of record NZ_JBJCIU010000005.1, on the reverse strand, counting down.
GCTGCCGGTGCTGGTGCTCCTGATGGAAAAGCTCGAGATCCTGCGCCAGCCCATGGGCCAGCGCATCCTGCGCTACGCCAGCCTGGACGACGTCGCCATCTGGGGCGTGCTGGCGCTGATCATGCTGGACTGGGAGCGCATCGGCCGCCAGGCCGGCTTCCTGGCCGCATTCACCGTGCTCACCTTCGTGTTCCGCCGCCTGATGGCGCGCCTGGAAGAGAGCGACCGCTGGTATGTGGCGCTGATCTGGCTGATCGCCTGCGGCTTCGGCGCCGACTGGGCCGGCCTGCACTTCATGGTCGGCGCCTTCCTGGCCGGCGTCGTGATGGATGCCGACTGGTTCGGCCGCGACAAGCTCGACGCGCTGTTCAAGAACGTGCTGCTGGTGCTGATGCCCGTCTTCTTCCTCAGCACGGGCCTGCGCACCAAGTGGGACATGGGAGGCTACGCGGTGTTCTTCGCCGGCGGCCTGCTGCTGCTCGCCTCGGTGGCCGGCAAGCTGGCCGGCGCCCACATCGCTGGCCGGTTGCTGCGCTGGAAGAGCGGGGAAGCGACGATCATCGGCTGGCTGCTGCAGACCAAGGGCCTCATCGAGATCATCTTCGCCAACATCCTGCTCGACAAGGGCATCATTACCAGCGAGACCTTCACGGCGCTGCTGCTGATGGCCGTGGGCAGCACGATGCTGACCGTTCCGTTCGTCCATCCACGGCTGAACCGCCAGGAGCACCGCGCCCTGGTGGAGCAGGCCAGCTCCTGAGGAATCCGCCATGGCGCGCAGCGGCATCACCAAGACGCAGGTGCGGGCCATCCGCGACGACCTGCTGGCGCAGGGCCTGCACCCGTCCGTCGACGCCGTGCGCCATGGACTGGGGGACGTCGGTTCCAAGTCGACGATCCATCGCCTGCTGAAGGAGTTGCGCGAGGAGGAGGGCGGCGACGCGCCGGGCATCCGGCGCGAGGACACGGCGGGCGCGCTGGCGGCGCTGGTCGAGCAGCTGGCGGAACGGCTGCATGCGGATGCGGAAGCGCGCATCCAGGCCTTGCGGCAGGAGCATGCGCAAGCGCTGGCCGGCAAGGACCGTGAGCTGGCGCTGCTGCGCGAGAAGGTGGCGGCGCTGACCGATCGCCTGCAGCTGGTCGAGGACGATGCGATGTCCGCCGTACCGCCGCGACGGAGAATGCCGTCGGGCGGCTTCGACGGTTTCGGCAGCTTCGACAGCATGCTCCTCACGACGCGCTCGGCGGGCCATGGTGGTTCGCCATTCACCGCGGTGCGCACGGCGGCGCGTTCGCTGGCGCCGGAACTGGGCCTTGGCTGGCCGGGGCGGCCAAGCTGAACGGGCTTTTACTTGGCATGCCGCGCACGTCCCGCCGTTTGGCATGATACGGATGTACCCGATTGCATCATTCGCCAGCTGCCCACGTGCGCGGGGAAATCGCCGAGCGGTCGTCGCGATCGTCAAATCGACGTCATACTTACCCCTTGATGGGGGTGTGGAGACACAAATACGACACACTCATCGATAAATCTATCAAATGTTCTTGAATATTGCTACAATGCATTAAATCTTTCTTTTTTGCATGGTGCAACGATGAGTATCGAACAAGAGATTGTCTGGCTGCGTGTCCTGCTGCAGGTCATGCGCGAAAACGTGGTGGTCCGCAAGGGCGCCCACCAGCACTGAAGTCAGGCGCCCGTCCAGCGTCCCGACAATTCCGGATTGGCGCGGATGACCACTTCCGCCAGGAAGTCCGCTACCGCGCGTATCCGTGCCGACGCTCCCAGGTCGGCATGCATCACCAGCCACACGCCGTTGCTGAACACCTGTTCCGACGGCAGCACGCGTACCAGGCCGTCGCCCACGGCCAGGAAGTCGGGCAGCACGGCCAGGCCGATGCCGGCCTGCATGGCCGCGATCTGCGTGCGCAGGCTCGACGTGGCCAGCGCCACCGGCGCGCCGGGCGCGCGCTGTGCCTGCCATTGCGCGGCCGGCAGGTGCGCATGGGCCTCGTCCCACACGATCCACGCCCGTCCCGCCAGCGGATCGCCGTCGCGCGCCGGATGGCGATCCAGGTAATCCCTTCGTCCATACACGCCATACGTCATCTCGCCCAGCCGCCGCACCTTCAGGTTGCCGTGGCTGGGCCGCACCATGCGCAGCGCCAGGTCGGCCTCGCGCCGTCCCAGCTCCACCGTCGCCGTCGTCGTCAGGATTTCCAGGCGTAGCTGCGGATGGCGGCGGATGAACGCGGGCAGGGCGGGGATCACGAGGTCGGATGCCAGGTTGTCCGACGTGGCCAGCCGCACGTTGCCGGACACGCCCGGGTTGCGGCCGGAGGCGCCCCGCTCGAAGGCTAGCATGTTCTCCTCGACGGCTTCCGCCCGCGCCAGGATCGCGCGGCCCTCGTCGGTCAGGAAGTAGCCCGTCTGGTGGCGGGCGAACAGGCGCGTATCGAGCCGGGCTTCCAGCTCGGCGATGCGGCGCCCGACCGTCGACTGGCTCACGCGCAGCGCATTCGACGCCGCCGTGAGGCTGCCGCCGCGCGCCACCTCGAGAAAGTACTTCAGGTCGTTCCAATCCATCCCTGTTTTCCATTTTTGGAAAATGATGCGCCGATTATTGGTGTTTTCCTCGCATCGATCAAGGAATACAGTATCGATAACGACGCCATCCCGGCGCATCCATCGAAGGAGAACACATGCTACCGAAACGCACACTCGGCACCCAGGGACTCGCGGTCTCGGCCATCGGCCTGGGCTGCATGGGCATGAGCCACGCCTACGGCACGCCGGACGATGCCGAATCGATCGCCACGATCCACCGCGCCATCGACCTGGGCTGCACCTTCCTCGACACGGCCGAGGTCTACGGCCCGTTCACGAACGAGGAATTGCTCGGCCGCGCGCTCGAAGGCCGCCGCGACCAGGTCCAGCTGGCGACCAAGTTCGGCTTCGTCATCGGCCAGGGCCTGTTCCAGGGCGCCGACAGCCGTCCGGAGCACATCCGCGAGGTCGTCGAGGCATCGCTCAAGCGACTGCGCACGGACCGCATCGACCTGCTGTACCAGCATCGCGTCGACCCGGACGTGCCGATCGAGGACGTGGCCGGCACCGTGAAGGACTTGATCCGCGAGGGCAAGGTGCTGCACTTCGGCCTGTCCGAAGCGGGCGTCGACACGATCCGCCGCGCCCACGCCGTGCAGCCCGTGTCGGCCCTGCAGAGCGAGTATTCGATCTGGGAGCGCAACCTGGAAGCGGACGTGATTCCCGTCCTGCGCGAGCTGGGCATCGGCCTGGTGCCGTTCAGCCCCCTGGGCCGCGGCTTCCTGACGGGCACGGGAAAACGCGCCGAGGAATACGCCGCCGACGACTACCGCTCGAAAGGCGACCCGCGCCTGCAGGGAGACAACTTCGACAAGAACATGCAGATCGCGGCGCTGGTCAAGGACATCGCCCAGGCGCACGGAGCAGCGCCGGGGCAGGTCGCGCTGGCCTGGCTGCTGGCCAAGGGCGACGACATCGTGCCGATCCCCGGCACCAAGCGCCGTACCTACTTGGAGCAGAACCTGGGCGCCGCCGACGTCGTGCTCACGGACGGCGACATGCGGCGCCTGGACGCGGCGCTGCAGACGATCGGCGTGGCGGGACCGCGCTACGGGGAGCGGGCGATGGCGATGGTGGATCGCTGATCCGGCACAGCACCGGATTGGCGGCGTCGCGGCTCCATTCGCACCAGCCGCCATCGTAGACGGCGATGCGCTCCCAGCCCATCAGCCAGGCGTAGAAGAACGCCAGCGACGCGCGCCACCCGGTGCCGCAGTAGAACACGTTCAGGCCGGCCCCATCGATGCCGGCGGCGCGCCACAGCGCTGCGATCTCGGCCGACGGCTTCATGCGGCCAGCCGCGTCGTGGAATTCCGTCATGCTGTGGACGTCGTCGTCGTCGCCGGCCCGGCCCCACAGGGCGCCGGGGATGTCTCCCTTGGCGGCGATATAGCTGTAGCCCGACGTCTTGCCGATGAATTCGTTCCAGGTGCGGGTGCTGACCAGCGCGCCGTCCGCCCGCGCCAGCAGCGCGCGCGTGTCGTCCATGTCGAACAGGTAGTCGGGGCGGGCGGGAAACGCCGCGCCGAACGCCGTGGCCGCCGGCCAGGAGCGCGGCGCGCCCCGCTCGAGCGGCCTGCCGCTGCGGACCCAGGCCGCGAAGCCGCCGTCGAGCAGGCGCACGTCGGCCACGCCCGCGTACAGCAGCAGGTGCGCGGCGCGCGCCGCCGCCAGCGGATTGCGGCCGTACAGCACCACGGTGACGTCGTGGCGGATGCCGTGGCCCAGCAGCAGCCGCTCCAGCATCGCGTCGGGCACCTTGTTCCACAGGGGACCGTGCTCGAGCTGCGCCGTATCGAGATAGCCCGCGCCGGACACGTGGCCGGCCGCGAAGGCGGACGCGTCGCCGTATCCCACCTCGAACAGCCGCCAGGCGCCGGCGGGCGCCGCCACGACGGGCGTGCCGGCGACCAGGCCGGCGATCCACGCGGGCGTGACGAGCTGGCGCCAGCGCGGCAGGTCGCGGCGCAGGCCGAAGGGGCAATCGGCCGCTGGGCCGTGGGCGGAATCGGGATGCATGGTCGGGTGGACGGGGATTATACCGGCCTGCGCGCCGGCGCTCGCCGATGCGGCAAGGCCTGCGCATTTCTTTGCCGGAGGGTGTCACAGCGCGGCAGCGCCGTCCGTCTTGTCATGGACGGGGCGGCGATGTCGCCGCCACCGTGTCACCATCAACCATAGGAATTTCAAGCAATGCAACGCGCAAACTGGTTTCACGTCGCGCCCGAAGGCGCAAAGGCGCTGGGCGCCGTCCATCACTACGTCACGCAGGGCACGAACCTTCCGGCCCAGCTCATCCACCTCGTGTTCCTGCGCGTCTCGCAGATCAACGGCTGCGCCTACTGCATCGACCTGCATGCCCGCGACCTGCAAAAGGGCGGCATGTCCGTCGACAAGCTGCTGCTGGTGCCCGTGTGGCATGAAGCGGCCTACCTGTTTTCCGACCAGGAGCGCGCGGCGCTGGCCTGGGCCGAGGAAGTGACGCGCGTCGGCGAGACGCACGCGTCCGACGAGGCTTACGCGGCGGCAGCGGCGGCGTTCGGCGAGAAGGACCTGGTCGACCTGACGATCACCATCGCGGCCATGAATGCGTTCAACCGGATGGGGATCAGCTTCCGCCTGAAGCCGGCGGCGAAGGCCGGAGCGGCCAGCCCCGCCAGTTCGGCCGGCACGGCTCAGAACCGGGTGTAGTCGGCCTCCGCCGCGTCATAGACCTGCACGCTTCCAGTGGCGCTGACCGCGTAACGGTCGCGCACATGCGATATCGCGGGATCGCCGCCGCATCGGGCATCATGGATTTCGCGGGCGGCGAATTCCCAGCGCTCCGCCTTGCCATTGGCGGGCGCATCGGTTTCGCTCGCGAACGTGAGGCAGTCGAGGTCCGCGACCTTGTGCGCCTTCAGTTGCGACACGAGCAGGGCCAGCGCCTGCTGTTCCGATATCCGGCCACTCGCGGCGGCGCGCTTGTCCGCCGACGGCGCGTTGGCACGTGCGGGCGGCTCCGGCGTGCGGGAGCAGGCGACCGCCATGGCGGCCAGGACGAGCAGCGGTACATGCTTCATGAATGACACGAACGGATTCCTTTCTTGGTTTTCCTTGTATTGCGGGTTCAGACCACCAGGACCCGCGCCTGGACGGCGTGGCCCGCCGGGTCGACATGGCTTCCGCCCAAGCTCACGATGTCGTCATCCGAGAAATGAGGGGCCGGCAGGGGCCCGTGGGACCGCGTGCGCCAAGTGTGAAGTCGCGACATCATGCCATCGATTCGGACGGGGACGATGTCGATGCGGTACGAGGCATTCCCGCCGCTCATTCTTCGTAACTGAAGCGGAACTGACCCTTCGGCAGCATCAGGGCCGGCGCTGGCTTCCCGGCTTCGACCATCACCATGTCGGCGGGGATGGCGCCTGGTCCGTCGTCCCGATGGAAGGCCTGGATCAGCCGGCGGCCGCGCGCCGGCAACATGTCCATGGGAACCGGGCGAGGAGCCAGGCCAGCCTGGCGCTCCATCCACAACGGACGCCCTGACGTCGCGTGCATGGTCTCGTCCGGGTGGAAGACCTGCATATCGTAGCTGCCTGCGGTGACACCCGATACGACGTAGCCGCCCGTGGCCGCCTTCAGCACCATCGGCCCGGACGGCGCGTAGCGCTGCATCGCCTCGCGGTAGAGCGGGTTGTCGACGCGAACGTCGCCGCGACCGTACATGAGCGACTGGTCGATCGTCAACGGCTCGATCGCCAGCGACTCGCGCAGCAGAGTGGCGATGGACTTCCAGCCTTCCGCGTCCGCTTCGGGCTGCTTCTTGGCATGACCGTATCCCACATACATGAAGACCTTCGCCTTCGGATTCCTGGCGAAGATGGCTGTCATCAGGTTGCCGAGCGCACCGGTTTCGCGCAGGCGTTCCGCCTCGGCCTGCGTCGCCGCGTCGGGATTCGTGTCGTAGCCGACGAACGACCAGCCGTCACGCAGCGCGCCGCGCACGAAGGCGCCGTACATCGGCTCGCTGACGTAGAAGCCCATGTCCTGGCTGACGGCGGCGGGATGCATCGGCATGTCCGGAACGAACGCTTCGGCCGCCAGGTAGTCAAATCCGATCTTGCGTAATTCATGGGCCAGCTTGCCGGCGAACACCCGGTGAAACGGGACGTGGTGGGCCTCGTTCAGGATCACGACCTGGCGGTTCCTGGCCTCATGCACGATCGCTTCGATCGCGTCCTGGGCCCTTGCCGTCTCCGGAAGCGTGTCCTTGTTGCGGGCGTACTTGTCGGGCGTGCCGATGGCGATGTCGTACCACACGGACGTCAGCGCCGCACCGGTGGCATCTTCGCTCAGCGCCTGCATCGTCCTGAGTCCGTCCAGCGCGCCTCTGTGCTTCTTGAGCCAGGCGCCACGCGCTTCCACGGGCATGGTGTCCAGCGTCAGGAGGCTACCCGGCGCGCCGGCCTGGGCTTCGGCCTCTTTCAGCAGTTTGAGGTAGTCGAACCGTAGTGGTTCCGCGTGGGCGCAGAGCGCCATGCCGAGGGAGAACAGGGCGGCCATGACGCCATTCGCCACACGCTGTTTGCTTCGCCCACCCTTCGTCGCATGCATTGCCCGCCCTCCCATGAAGCTATGAATGATGCCACCGATCGCTGGGGTGCAAACTCTCGGATTATCACGAAATCAGGTCCGGCCGGGCGGAACCGGTCGCACGCCCGCATCGCGCAACCGGTACCAGCCGATGCCGAGCAGTTCGTAGATCGCATACCAGGAGCGGCGCATGCCTTCCGCGCTGGGCACCCAGCCCTGCAGCAAGGGGCCCTGGTCGCTGAAGAACATCGTCGGCGCCTCGACGACGTCCAGGCCGGCGCGCGCGAAGGCGGCGCGGGCGCGCGGCATGTGCATCGCATCCGTCACGAGCAGGATGCGCTGCACGCCGTCCGCGCGCAGCAGCGCGGCGCTGTACGACGCGTTCTCGCCGGTGTCGCGCGAGCGCGGCTCGATCCAGCGGACCGGCACGCCGAAGTCCTCGCGCAGGGCGGCCGCCATCGCATGGGCCTTGGACCAGGCGCGGTCGCCGATCTCCGGGTCGACGCCACTGCTGCCGTTGCCGCCGCTGACCAGCAGCGGCAGCCCCGTCAGCCGCTGCAGGTGCGCGGCGTAGCGCAGGCGCGCGAGGGCAGTGTAGTCGGGGATGTCGCGGCCGCCGTATTCGGGTGCCCGGCGCACGCGTCCCGCCGCCAGCACGACGATGGCCTGGGCGCCTGCGCGCCCGGGCGCGCGCAGCGGCGCCGTCATCGTTTCCAGCGGCGCCACGAACAGGCCGGCGCCGCCGGGCGTCGACAGGAATGCCAGCGCCGCCAGTGCCGTGCCGGCGACGATGCGGCCCGCACGGGGCCAGCGGCGCCACAGCAGCAGGCCGATGGCAATGAGGAGGAACAGGCTGGCGGGAGGAAGAATGAGGTCGCGCGGTATCGCGTTGAGCAGGTCGAGCACTGGTAGGGGCGGATAAGAGTCAAGAAGGCACGCCCTTCGCTGCGATCTTCATCTGGCGTGAGGGGAACGGCATGGTGAGTATAGCGGTGCGCGCCGGTATGCGCACATCGAACGCCGTGTCCGTGGCGAAGGTGAGGATGGGCGGGTGCGGCCAGCCGGGGCGCATCCCGCACGGAGCATCTTGCGGCGCTCGCCCGGGCCGCCGCCGCCGAACGTCGCTTGCGCGAACGCTCGACGGCGTGGTCGTTGCGTCCTACCGGACGATACGCAGCACGGCGTTCTCGCTCATGACGTAGACGGTGCCGTTGGCGTCGACCGCCAGCGCATCGACCTTTCCAAGGCTGCCCGGGGCGCCGGGGCGCACCCCGTACTGGCCGGGCGTGCCGGCGATGAGCGTGTCGCTGCCGTCCGGCGCGATCCTGTGCACGGAATACCAGTTCGGCGTTTCGTGCCAGGCCACGTAGAGGTTGCCGGCCCGGTCGACGGTGCTGGCGACGACCTGTGCGCCGCTGGTGGAGGATACCGTCCGCACGACGCTCGTCGTGCCGTCGACATCCCGCCGGCTCGCCACGCCGGACTGGGACACGTACCAGATGCTGCCGTCGCCCGCCGCGAATCCCGGGTAGAAGGCGCTGCGCAAGTCGGTGACGGCACCGTCCGCCGTGATCTTGCACAGGTAACTGGCATAGCCGGACCCGACGCCGTTCGGGAAGGAGTCCCTGACGTAGACATTGCCGAAGGGATCCCCGACCAGCGCGTCGGGAGCGTAGAAGCTGGCCTGGTCCCCGCTGCCCTTGCAGACGGGATACTGCTTGACTCCGCCCGCCAGCAGGGCCAGGCCGCCATCCGCGTTGACGCGGCTGATCCGGACCCCGGCAATCAGCATGGGGCTGCCACCGAACGCCAGGCCACCGAGGTAGAGCCGTCCATCGGCCAGCCCCGTCGACCGCGGCATCAAGGTGCTGACATTGCCCGCCGCGCTGACCTTGCGGATACGGTCGTTCTCGAGGACGTGGACGTTGCCCTGCGCGTCGGCGGCAAGGTCGTAGGCCGGCAGCGACAGGAACGGATGCGTGCTCGCGCGACGGTCGTAGGTGTTGAGGAGGAAGCGGGCGTTGGCGCCCGCGCCGTCCACGTTGGCGGCTGCCGGGGCGCGGCCGGCCACGGTAGTCACGGTGCCGTCGGGCGCGATGCGGCGGACCGTCGTGTTGTCGGTGTCGGCCACGTAGAGGTTCCCGGACGCGTCGATGGCCAGGTTGCTCATCTTCCCGTTCTGGTTCGCCAGCGGGTCGTTGCCGACGTCCTTGCAGAACGCGGCCGCCGTGCCTTTGCCGTCGTCGCTGCCGCGCCCGTCCGGCTTGCCGGCCAGGGTGGACACCAGTCCATCGGGTGCGATCTTGAGGATGCGGCAGCCGGACTGGGTGCTGGTGATGTACAGGTTGCCGGCCTTGTCGACCGCGATGCCGTCATTGCCCTGGTAGGGCGTCGTGATGGTGGCGTCGCCCCTGAGCGTGCGGGTCGTCACGGCACCTGCGGGCGTGACCACGCGCACGCGCTGGCCGTCGAGCACCTGCAGGTTGCCGCCGTCGTCGATCGCCAGGGCCGTGATGCCGGTAAAGCCGGCCTTGCTGCCGGTGCCGTCCAGCGGGTTGCCGGCGGCGTCCTGTCCCGCGCCGCCTGCGAGGGTCGTGACGACGCCCTGTGGCGTGACCTTGCGCAGGAAGCTGGATTCGCCCACGTACACATTGCCCTGGGCATCGGCAACGAGCGCCTTGATTTGCGTGAAGCGCGCCGCGCTGCCCGTGCCGTCCACTTCCCCGATCTGGCTCCGCGAGCCCGCCAGCAGGGTGCGCTGGCCGCCCGCCGTGGTCCTGTAGAGCGCCGACCAGTCCGACTCGTAGAGGTTGCCGCTGCCGTCGAAGGCGAGGGCGTACGTGCTCGTCAGCGATGCCGCCGTGGCCGTGACGGTGGCGATGGCGCCCGTGGCGACGTTCACCGTGCGCAAGGCGAAGCTGCCGCTGTCGGCGGGGGAGTAACCCTCCCACTTCAGCGTGTCGGCATTGTCGGCGACGTACAACTGTCCGGACGGGCTCATCGCGATGCGCGTCGGATACGCGAGGCGCCCGCCGACGCCGTCGAGATTGCCCGGCCCGCCCACCGCACCGGCCAGCAGGGACAAGCCCTGCGGCGGCGGCGCCACCGCGCTCACGCTCAGCGTCGCGGCGCTGCTCGTCACGCTGCCGCCGGCATTCCGGACGACCACTGCAAAGGCGGCGCCGTTATCGCTCGTCCCGGCCTCGGGCAGCGTGTAGCTGGCCGATGTCGCCCCCGCGATGTCCTTGCCGTCCCGCTGCCATTGGAAGGACAGGTTCTCCCCGCTGGCTTTGACGGTGAAGGTGACGGACTGGCCGGCGGTCACGGATTGCGCTGCCGGCTGCACCGTGATGGCCGGTGCCTGCACCACGGGCGGCGTCGGGGTGGAGCCGCCCGGCGATGTGCTTCCGCCCCCACCGCCGCCGCTGCCGCCGCCGCCACAGGCGGCCAGCGCAAGTGCGACGAGCACGGCGCCGGCATTGCGTGTACGGGGGTAAGCGGGCGTCCTGGTTTCAGCAGTCTTGTCCATCGGATTCCTTCCTGTCGTTGTGCAAACGCGGTGTTATATGTCGACAAGAATAGCAAAACGTGTCGCATGAAATTTCACAAATTTCCACGCCGCAGGCAGAAAGTCGCCGACCATCGATGACGGGTGCTGTCGTCCCATGCTATGTTGCGCGTTTTCCTGCAAAACGATTCACACGATGGGTTTGATTTCCATATCGACGTCGCCGCGTCCTTTTCCCGCCAAGCTGGCCTGCCTGATCGGCGCCTTCATGTTCGCCGTCGCGGCCTGGCAAGGCTTCCAGCGCATGGAATTCCTGCGCGCCGCGGAGACGGCGGCCGGGCAGGTCGTCGGCGTCAAGGCCGCCGGCACGCAGCCGCAGGTCCTGTTCCATGCGGGCGACATGCGCATCAACTACCTGCAGGGCGGCATGGCGCTCGGCTACGCGCCGGGCCAGGCCGTGCAGGTGCGTTACCTGCCGGAGCGGCCGGCCGCCACGGCCGTGCTCGACGACGTCCTGCCGCTGTGGGGCGCCACGGGGCTGTTCGCGCTGCTGGGCGCCGCCGCGGGCGCCATCGGCCTCGTCACGCTGCGCGCGCAGCGCGCCGCACGGGCGAAGCAATAAGCGTTCAGTGCGCCGCCGCCGGCGCCTCGCTGCGCAGGCGGCTGGCGTCGCGCGCCGGCGGGGCGCCGAACAGCCTGGCGTAGTCGCGGCTGAACTGCGACGGGCTCTCGTAGCCGACGCGGTAGCCCGCGCTCGCCGCATCCAGGCCCTCGGCCACCATCAGCCGGCGTGCCTCCTGCATGCGCAGCTGGGTGCGGAATTCCAGTGGGCTCATCGACGTCACCCCCTTGAAGTGGGTATGGAAGGTGGAGCGGCTCATGCCCGCCACGTCGGCCATGTCGTCGATGCGGCATTCCTGCGCATAGTGGGCGCGCAGCCAGACGATAGCGCGGGCGATCGCGTTCAGCCGGCTGTTGGCGCGGGCCATCTGGTGCACGACGCCGTTGCCCGGACCGGTCAGCAGGCGGTACAGGATCTCGCGGGTGAACAGCGGCGCCAGCGCGTCGATGTCGGCCGGGGTGTCGAGCAGGGCGGCCAGGCGCAGCGCGGCGTCCAGCAGTTCCGGCGTCGTGCGGTTCACGCTCAGGCCGGGGCTGTCGTCGGGCAGTTTTTCATCCGACGGATGGCGCAGCGCCAGGTCGGACAGCGCCGTCATGTCCAGGTTCAGGCGCAGGCACAGATAGGGCTTGTCCGCGCTCGCTTCGATCACTGACCCCATCACGGGCAGGTCGACCGAGGCGACCAGGTAGTTGGCGGCGTCGTAGACATAGGCCGTGGTGCCGAGCATGGCCTGCTTGCGGCCCTGGGCGACGAGGCACAGCGTGGGTTCGTAGACGACCGGCATGGGCATCGTCGGCGTCGACGTGCGCATGAGGCTCACGCCTGCCAGCGGCGTGTCGAAAGCGCCATCGCCGTGGGTATGGCGCGCAAGGATGTCGGCGAGTCGTGCAAGCTTTTCCATGGATGTCAGGATAGCAGCATTGGGGCGCTGGAGGGCGCCACGGGTCACGCGCCGGACGATCGTGCAAGCATCCTGGACGTTCCCGCTACCGCGAACAGGGCCTGGCGCAGCACACTGTGCGTCATTCACCACACCAGAGGAGCATGAGCATGACTGCACTGAACGACTACCGACTGCTGGGCCGCTCGGGCCTGCGCGTTTCGCCGCTGGCACTGGGCACGATGACCTTCGGCCAGGACTGGGGCTGGGGCGCGGACGAAGCGGAGGCCGGGCGCATCTTCGGCGCCTATGTCGAACGCGGCGGCAATTTCGTCGACACGGCCGTCAACTACACCAACGGCGCCTCGGAACGGATCGTCGGCAAGCTGATGGCGGGACAGCGCGACCGCATCGTCCTGTCGACCAAGTTCACCATGTCGCGCGCTCCGGGCGACCCGAACGCGGGCGGCAACCACCGCATGAACATGGTGCGCTCGGTCGAGCAGAGCCTGCGCCAGCTGGGTACCGACCGCATCGAGCTGCTGCACCTGCACGCCTGGGACGACACCACGCGGCCGGAAGAGGTGCTGCGTGCCGTCGACGACCTGGTCCGCGCCGGCAAGGTGCTGTACGTCGGCATCTGCAACACGCCGGCCTGGCGCGTGGCGCAGCTGCAGACGATGGCCGACCTGCGCGGCTGGACGCCGCTGGCGGCATTGCAGATCGAGTACAGCCTGGTCGAGCGCAGCGTCGAGCACGAGCTGATGCCGATGGCCCTTGCGCTGGGCCTGGGCGTGATGCCGTGGTCGCCATTGGGCGGCGGTATCCTGAGCGGCAAGTACGGCAAGGCGGACCTCGACACGCAGGGCGAGCGCGAGGTGGCGGCCACCCGCAAGGGCGTCATCGCCTCGTCGGGCCTGCTGAACGAGACGTCGCTGCGCATCGCCGACGAAGTGACGGCCGTGGCGCGCGACCTGGGCGCCACGCCGTCCCAGGTGGCGCTGGCGTGGACGCTGCTGAACCCGGCCGTGACGGCGCCCGTGATCGGCGCGCGCACGCTGGACCAGGCGCTGGGCAATATGGGGGCCCTGGACGTGGCGCTGGCCCCCGAACACATCGAGCGGCTGGACGCGGTCAGCCGTCCCGCGCCGATCTTCCCGCAGCGCTTCGTGGGACAGCCGATGGTGCAGCAGCTGATCTTCGGCGGGGCGCAGGTCGCGCGCTGATCAGGTTTCCTGCGACGGCGCGCGGATCGCCGAACGCACGGCGGCCAGGATCTGGTCCGATGCGGCCGGATCCTTGACGGCGCGCGCCAGCGTGATCGCGCCGACCATCGCGGCCAGCGCCACGAGGCTGCGCTCGGACGGGTTGCTGCGCAATTCCGCTCCTTCGAGGCGCTGCGTCATGCGCTGGACCAGGATGTCGCTGGTCGCGCTGGGATTGCCGCGCAGGCCGAGTTCGGCGCACAGGCTGGGCAGCGGACAGCCTTCGTCGGGCTCGTCGCGGTGCTCGGGCGACAGGTAGCTGGCCACGAAGGCGAGGAGTTCCTCCGAGTCGCGCGGTTCGGGCCAGCGTTCGAACGATTGTTCGGCGGCCGAGGCGAGCGACGCCTCGACGAGCGCATCCTTCGATGCGAAATGGGCATAGAAGCCGCCATGGGTCAGGCCGAGCGCCTTCATCAGGGGGACCAGGCCGGTGCCTTCGACGCCATCCTTGCGGAAGCGGCGCGACGCCTCGCCGATGATGCGCTTTCGGGTTTCTGCCTTATGGTTACTCGAGTAACGCATGTTGTTGCAATTCTGCTGAGGTTGGAGTGGCGGGGCTGTGGAGGACCCCGGAGACCCGAACGCGCCGCCTCAAATTTGGCAACGCGCCGTGTCACGATTGTAATCAATTGTAATGGGTAAGCCACAATTGTACAAATAGATCAGCAGCGAACTGTCGACCCCATGTAACGGATCGAATCCGGAACAAACCCGAATGAAAAGCGGCGGATAAGCGACTGTACCGCACGAGCGTGCGGCAGGGAAGACAAGTGTTGTTGAAGTGCTAAATAAGGAAGGACGGTTGAGGCGAAGCGGGCGCGCCGGCCGGACGCGCCCGTAGCGGATCAGCGGGCCAGGTGGCGGCCGAGGAAGTCGCGCATCAGGCCGGCGATCTGCTCGCCGTCTTCCTCGAGCGCGAAGTGGCCCGTGTCGAGCAGGTGCAGTTCGGCCTGCGGCAGGTCGCGCAGATAGGGCATGGCGCCCGCGGCGGGGAAGATCTTGTCGTTCTTGCCCCAGGCGATCAGCATCGGCGGCTGGTGGGTGCGGAAGTATTCCTGCCACGCCGGGTAGCGCGGCGGATTCGTGCCGTAGCTGTAGAACATTTCCAATTGAATAGCCTGGTTGCCCGGCCGGTCCAGGTAGGCCTGGTCGACGACCCAGGCGTCGGGGCTGACGTTGGTGGCCGGATCGCGGAAGCCTTCCGCATACTGCCAGCGCGTGGCCGCGAGCTCGGTCAGCGGGCGCAGCCTGGCGGCATTCGCTTCCGACTTGTCCTTCCAGTAGGCCTTGATGGGCACCCAGAAATCGTTGTCCAGCCCTTCGTCGTAGGCGTTGCCGTTCTGGACCACGATGGCGCTGATGCGCTCCGGATGGGCGGCGGCCAGGCGGTAGCCGACGGGGGCGCCGTAGTCCTGCACGTAGATCGCGTAGCGGTCCAGCGCGATGCGCTCGGTCAGCTTGTCGACCATCGCGGCGATGTTGTCGAAGCTGTAGTCGAACCGGTCGACGGGCGGGGCGTCGCTCTGGCCATAGCCCGGGTAGTCGGGCGCGACCACGCGGTAGCGGTCCGCCAGGCGCGGGATCAGGTCGCGGAACATGTGCGACGACGAGGGAAAGCCGTGCAGCAGCAGGATGGCGGGCGCATCCTTGGGACCGGCTTCACGGTAGAACACGTTGATGCCGTCGATGTCGACGGTGTGGTAACGGACAGCTGACATGATCGCTCCTTTCGTGGCGGGTGGTGAACGGCGCCAGTGTCGCGCGCACCGCCATGGATGGGAATCGCCGGGGATGGCAAGAGACTTTTTCGCGGCGCGGAAGAAAGGGAGCTCGGAAGGTGAAGGGGGCGGGACTGGCTAGCTCCAGTCGAGCAGTGGATCGCCGCGCAGGCGTTCCACCGCGAGGTCGACGAAGCTGCGCACCTTGGCGGCCGACTGCCGGCCTTCGCGGTGGATCACGTGGATTGGCAGCGCCGGGGTCTCGAACGGTTCCAGCACGCGTCGCAAGCGGCCCGTCTCCAGCAGCGGCACCACCTGGTAGGACAGCAGGCGCGCGATGCCGAAGCCGGCGCAGGCCGCCTCGATTGCGCTGTCGTTGGTATTGACGACGAGGCGCGGCGCGATCTTCAGGCCGAACGTCTCGCCGCCGCGCGCGAAGCGCCATTCCGGCTGCGGCGAGATGCCGCTGGCGGCCACGAGCACGTGGCGCGCGAGGTCGTCGGGTGCTTGCGGTACGCCGTGGCGTTCCAGGTAGTCCGGGGCGGCGCACAGCACGCTGCGCACGCGGCCCACGCGGATCGCCTGCAGGCTGGAATCGGGCAGCTCGCCGATGCGCACGCCCACGTCCAGGCCTTCCTCGACGAGGTGCACGACGCGGTCCAGGAACAGGGTCGAGACCGTCACGTCCGGATGGCGTCCCAGGTAGTCGACCACGATGGGCATCACGAACATGCGTCCGAACAGGGCCGGCGCCGTCAGCATCAGGCGTCCGCGCGGCGCCGCGTTGATGCCGCGCGCCGCCTCGTCGGCCTCGTCGGCTTCGGCGATGATGCGGCGCGCGTCGTCCAGGTAGCGCAGTCCCGCCTCGGTGGCGCGCACGTGGCGCGTGGTGCGCGTCAGCAGGCGCACGCCGAGCCGCTGTTCGAGCGTGGAGATGGCGCGCGTGACGGCCGGCGGCGACATCGCCAGGCGGCGCGCCGCGCCGGACAGGCTCTCGGCCTCGGCGACGGCCACGAAGACGCTCATCAGGTAAAGGCGGTCCATCGTCGATTATTCCACTTCGCGAAAAAGTATTCTGTATTCTACGGATATTCCTGTCGTGCGGTAAATCGGTCATCGTGACGGTCGTCATCCGTTCGCAAGGAGATTCCATGTCCCCAGATCCCACCGGCCGCGCCTTGTCGGCCATCGCCTTCACCCCGTCCGTGCGCCGCGTGCAGGAACGCCACGGCAGCCGCGCGGCCAACGACCGCATCGATGCGCATGCCGGTGCCCAGGACCGCATCGGCCCGGACGAACGCGCCTTCATCGAGGACGCCGATACCTTCTTCATGGCCAGCACGGGAGAGAACGGCTGGCCCTACGTGCAGCACCGGGGCGGTCCGCGCGGCTTCTTGCGGGTGCTCGACGAGCGCACGCTCGGATTCGCGGATTTCGCCGGCAACCGCCAGTACATCTCGGTCGGCAACCTGGAGCACGACGGGCGGGTGATGCTGATCCTCGTGGACTTCGCCACGCGCGGCCGCTTCAAGCTGTGGGGCCGGGCACGCATTGTGGAGGCGGACGCCGACCCCGCGCTGGCCGTGCGGCTGGCGGTGCCGGGCTACAAGGCGAAGGTGGAGCGGGCCTGCATCATCGACGTGGAGGCGTTCGACTACAACTGTCCGCAGCACATCGTGCAGCGCTTCTCGGTGGCGGAGCTGCGCGCGGTCGCCGGCACGCCGGATGGGCGGGCGTGGCTGCAGCACGAGCTCGGATTATGATGGGCGCAGGGTGGGGGCGGCCGGCGTGGGCGCCACGTGCCCGGCGCGCGCCTGAGCCAGGCGGGCAGATGGTGGGCACATGGTGCCCACCCTACGGTTGACGTCGGGGCTTCAGCTCGCAATGCCGCGGCCGGCCGGTCTCTCGTGCAGGCGCAGGTAGTCCTCGCACGCCTGCGCATCCAGCGGCCGGCTGAAATAGAAACCCTGGATCTGGTCGCAGCCCGCCTGGCGCAGCGCCTCGTACTGCTCGGCCTTGTCGACGCCCTCGGCGATCACCTCCAGGTGCAGGTTGTGGGCCATCGCGATGATGGCCTGCACCATCGCCAGCGACTCCGCGCTCTGGTGCACGTCGAGCACGAAGGAGCGGTCGATCTTGAGCTTGTCGACGGGCAGGCGCTTCAGGTAGCTCAGGCTCGAATAGCCGGTGCCGAAATCGTCGATGCTGAGCGTGACGCCGAGTGAGCGCAGCTGGTGCATCAGCTCGCTGCTGCGCAGCGGGTCGTCGATCGACATGCTTTCCGTGAGTTCCAGTTCCAGCGCGCCGGGCGGCAGGGCTGCGTCGCGCACGACGGCGGCCACGGTGGCGACGATGTCGGTGCGCAGGAACTGGCGCGCCGACAGGTTCACGGCCACCGGCACCGCGGGCACGCCGGCGCCGCGCCAGGCCCGGGCCTGGGCCACGGCGCCGCGCAGCACCCATTCGCCGATCTCGACGATGAGTCCCGAGTCCTCGGCGATGGGGATGAATTCGACGGGCGAGATGGTGCCGTGCTCGGGATGCCGCCAGCGCAGCAGCACTTCCAGCCCGGCCACCGCGCCGTCGGCAAGACCGATCTTGGGCTGGTAGACCAGGTAGAGCTGGTCGGTGCCGATGGCCTGGCGCAGCTGGGTTTCCAGCGTCAGCTTGCGCTGCACGGCGCGGTGCAGCTCGTCGGAAAAGCGCTGGATCTGGCCGCCGCCCAGTTCCTTGGCGCGGCGCGTGGCCATCGTCGCGTGGTTCAGCAGCACGTCGCCGCTGGCGCCGTCCTGCGGGAAGATCGCGTAGCCGATGCTGCACGTCAGGGGCACGGTGCCGCCTCCCGACTTGAATTCGCGGTGCACGGCCTGCATCAGCTGGCGCAGGCGGTCGCGCGCGACGGCGTCGTCGCCCAGGCCCGGCAGCAGCAGCACGAATTCGTCGTTGCCCGCGCGCGCCAGCGTGTCGCCGGGGCGCAGCAGGTGCTGCAGGCTCAGGGTGACGGCGACCAGCGCCTTGTCGCCGGCGTGGTGGCCGAGCAGCTCGTTGAGGCGCTTGAACTTGTCGATATTGATCGTCGCGACGAGGGTCTGGATGCTTGCCTTGCCCCAGTTGCCCAGGTTCTGCTCGATCGTGCGCACCAGCGACTGGCGGTTGGCCAGGCCCGTCAGCGCATCGTGGTTGAGCAGGAACTCGACCTGGCCCGCCGCCGCCGACAGCTCGCCGCTCGCGCCCGGCTCGACGTACACGTGTGAGTGGAGCGAATGATGCAGGGACTGGGCGGCGCTGGCCAGCTGGCGGTGGTGGATCAGCTGCTCGGCCATGCGCGCCAGGTCGCGCAGGATGTCGAGCTCGTCCGCCGAGAGCTCGCGTGGCACGCGGTCCAGCACGCACAGGGTGCCCAGCGGCATCCGGTCGATCGAGTACAACTGCACGCCGGCGTAGAAGCGCACGTAGGGCGGCCCCGTCACGAGCGGGTTGTCGGCGAAGCGGGCGTCGAGCGCGGCATCGGGCACGACGAGGGGCTCGTGGTCGAGGATCGCGTGGGCGCAGAACGAGATGTCGCGCCCCGTCCGGTCGACGTCGATGCCGCAGCGCGACTTGA
This sequence comes from Massilia paldalensis, assembly GCF_044901715.1. Classification (NCBI taxonomy): domain Bacteria; kingdom Pseudomonadati; phylum Pseudomonadota; class Betaproteobacteria; order Burkholderiales; family Oxalobacteraceae; genus Massilia; species Massilia paldalensis. The sequence goes on along the minus strand of NZ_JBJCIU010000005.1, from coordinate 157,549 downwards.
ACCACTGGATGTCCTGGTCCACCAGCGATACCGTCGCCATCGGCATCTTGAGCAGGCGCGAGGCCATGCGGGTGATGCGGTCGAAGGCCTCGTCGGGCTGGCTGCCCAGCAGGCGGGTCGCGTGCAGCGCGGTCAGGCGCCGGGCTTCGTCGAGGGGGAGGGATGGGATCTGCATGCTCAGTGTGCGGGGAGCTGTCCTGCGCCTATTCTGCCATGGCCTACCGTGCGGCGCACGGCGCACGAGTTTGCCTGCACGCACGCGCCGTCGTGGCCGTTGCGCCGTGGCTGCGCTGTACTACGTTATTTCTTCGCGGCCATGTCCAAAAACCGGGCTCTGACCCCGGCTCTGACCCCGGTTTGGGGTGGCTCAAGCGCGCAGGCAAGCGACCAGCCAGTCGGCGAACACGCGCACGCGGGGCGAGAGCTGGCGTTGTTTCGGGTACAGCACGGACACGGGAAAGGTCGGGGGCGGCAGGTCCGGCAGCACTTCGCGCAGCAGGCCGTCCGCCAGTTCCTGGGCGATGCGGTAGCGCGGCACCTGCACCAGGCCCAGGCCGGACAGGGCGGCGGCCGTGTAGGCGTCGGCGCCCGTGACGGAGACGACGGCCGGCGGATTGGCCAGGCGCAGGCCCTCGGGCGTGACGAATTCCAGCGGGTAGGGGCGGCCGGTGGCGGTCGAGACGTAGTGCACGGCCTGGTGCCGGTCGAGGTCCGCCAGCGATTGCGGGACGCCGAAGCGCTCCAGGTAGGAGGGGCTGGCGACGGTGGCCTGGGGCAGGTCGGCCGCGCGCCGCGCCACCATCGAGGAATCGTGCAGCGGGCCCGCGCGCAGCACGCAGTCGACGCCTTCGCGCACCAGGTCGACGAGGCGGTCGCCTTCGCCCACGTGCAGCTGGATGCGCGGGTAGCGGGCCAGGAAGGCGGGCAGCGCCGGGAACACGAACGTGCGGGCCAGCGTCGGCTGCAGGTTGACGCGCAGCAGGCCCGCCGGTTCCGTGGCGCGGAACGCGCCTTCCGCTTCGTCCAGGTCGGCCAGCAGGCGCACGCAGCGCTGGTAGTAGGCCTCGCCGTCCTGGGTCGGCGCGACGGCGCGCGTGGTGCGTTCCAGCAGGCGCACGCCGAGGCGCCCCTCCAGGCGCTTGATGGCGTTGGTGGCCGTGGCGCGCGGGATCAGGAGGTCCTGGGCGGCCAGCGTAAAGCTGCGCCGCTCGACGATGCGCACGAACACCTGCATCTCCTGGAACCGGTCCATCTGGGCGCTGGCCATCGCCGCTTTCCTCAGGCCAGGCCGCCGTTGGCGCGCAGCACTTGGCCGTTGACCCAGGCGCCGTCCGGGCCGGCCAGGAAGGACACGACGCGGGCGATGTCGTCCGGTTCGCCCAGGCGCTCCAGCGGTGCGGCCTTGGCCATCTGCTGCACCTGCTCGTCGCTCTTGCCATTGAGGAACAGCTCGGTGGCGACGGGGCCCGGGGCGACGGCATTGCAGGTGATGTGGCGGCCGCGCAGCTCCTTCGAGAACACGCGCGTCATGGCTTCCACGGCCGCCTTGCTGCCGACGTAGACGCCGTAGGTGGGCGGGGCCAGGTGCAGTACGGTGGTCGAGAAGTTGACGATGCGTCCGCCTTCGTTCAGGCGCGTGGCCGCTTCGCGCATCGTGTTGAACGTGCCCTGCACATTGATGGCGAAGGTGCGCGCGAAGTCTTCGTCGCTGGTCTCGGCGATCGTCACGTAGGGCAGCACGCCGGCATTGTTGACGAGGACGTCGACGCGGCCAAAGCGGCCCTCGATGGCGTCGAACATGCGCTTGACAGCGGCGCTGGCCGCCACGTCCGCCTGCACGGCGAAGGCGCGGCCGCCGGCCGCCTCGATCGCGGCCACGACGGCATCCGCCTCGGCCTGCTTGCTGGCGAAGTTGACGGCGACGGCGAAACCGTCCCGGGCGAGACGCTGGGCGACGGCGGCGCCGATGCCGCGCGAGGCGCCGGTGACGAGGGCGACGCGGCCGGCGGTCTGGTTTGCTTGGGTGTTCATCCTGCACTCCTTCGGTTGGTTGACGGTGAACACATGATGATTGATATCGCGAAAAAGATAATCATGAAATCAATAGCTTCAGTATTCCGCTTCGTCCAACAATCAGGCCAGGCATGGGCCTGGCGAGGGAGAGGGGCAGATTCAAGCGGTGCCCACGGCCGAACTCAAGCATTCGGCGAGGATCTCGTCGTCGACGGGCTTGCTGAGGAAGCAGACGGCGCCGGCGGCGAGCGCGCGCTTGCGCACCTGGTCGTCGGGGAACGCCGTCATCAGGATGCAGGGCGGACTGCCGGGGTCGGCGCGCAGGCGGCCGAGCAATTCCAGGCCGCCCATGACGGGCATCTGGACGTCGCTCAGCACGCAGTCGACGCCGGCGAGGCCGGTCGCGAGCAGCTGTTGCGCGCCGTCGTACAAACTGACGCGCCATCCATAGGAACGCAGCAGGGCGTGCATGGCGTCGCGCACGTCGGCATCGTCGTCGACGACGGCGACATGGGGGGAGGAGCGGCGGGAAGTATCCATGGGCGCCAGCATACCCTGCGCCCGTGCGGCCCGGTAATCATACGTAGGTATAAGACTTGTCACGAAGTTTGCGACATGTCAAGCAAAAAGTATTGACACCTACGCTTCGCGGTCGGGCGCCAGCGCCTCGGCCATGCGCACGAGGTCGGCGAAGGTCTTTGCTTCCATCTTGCGCATCGCATTGCCGCGGTGAATCTTGACGGTGATCCCGCTGGTGCCGACTTCGCCGGCGATCTGCTTGTTCATCAGGCCGCGCACGGCCAGGCCCATGACCTGGCGTTCGCGCGGGCTCAGCGTGCGGTAGCGCGCTTCCAGCTCGGCGTGGGAACGGCCCCGTTCGCGCCGGCCGCGGTCGCGCGCCAGCGCCAGCTGGATGGCATCCAGCAGGTCCTGCTCGCGGAACGGCTTGCTGAGGAAGTCGATGGCGCCGCCCTTCATGGCGCGCACCGTCATCGGGATGTCGCCGAAGCCCGTCATGAAGATCACGGGCAGGGCGATGCCGTCGCGGTTGAGCTGGTCCTGCAGGTCCAGGCCGCTGGCACCCTGCAGGCGCACGTCCAGCAGCAGGCAGCTGCAGACGTCGGGCCGGGGCGCCTGCAGGAACTCGGCCACGCTGGGGTAGGTGGCCACGCCCATGCCGACCGAGCGCAGCAGGCGCGACAGGCTGTCGCGGACCTCCGCGTCGTCGTCGACGACGTGGACGAGTTCGGAAATGGCGGCGGCGGTGCTCGGGTTACTGCTCATGCGCGTGCGTCTCCTGGGTGACGGGTAGTTCGACGTGGAAGGTGCAGCCCGGCGGCGTGCTGCGTGCGCCGATCTGGCCGCCGTGCTTGGTGATGATGGAGCGGCAGATCGACAGGCCGAGGCCCATGCCGTCCGCCTTGGTCGAGAAGAAGGGCTCGAACAGGCGCGCGCAATCGCTGTCCGGGATGCCCGGCCCGCTGTCGCGCACGGACAGGCGCACGGTGCCGCCGTCGAACAGCGTGCGCACTTCCAGCCGCGCGCCGCGCGCGCCGGTGGCGCCGGCCGCGGCCATCGCCTGCAGCGCGTTCATGACCAGGTTGATCAGGACCTGTTGCAGTTCGACGCGGTCGCCCACCACCTCGGGCAGGCCGGGCGCCAGGTCCACGCGCAGCTCGAGGGGACTGCGTTCCAGCTCGCGCTGCAGCAGCTCCAGCGTTTCCTCGACCAGCGCGTTCAGGTCGAGGGGCCGGTGTTCGGGGTCGGCGCGGCGCGCCAGCGCGCGGATGCGGCGGATGACTTGTCCGGCGCGCTCGCTGGCCTGGACGATGCCGTCCAGCGCGGCCATGGCCTCGGGCAGGTCCGGCTCGGGCCGCGCCAGCCAGCGCCGCGCCGCCTTGGCGTTGGCGAGGATCGCCGTCAAGGGCTGGTTGACCTCGTGCGCGACCGAGGCCGCCAGCTCCCCCAGCGTGCTGACGCGCGCCGCGTGCGCCAGCTGGATCTGCGAGCGGTGCAGCTGCTCCTCGCTCTCGACGCGCTCGGTGATGTCGGTGATGGCGCCCAGGTACTCGCAGTCGCCGTACTCGTCGCGCGAGACCTCGGCCAGCACGTGCACGTGGCGCAGCAGGCCGCCCGGCAGCAGCAGGCGGTGGGCGAAGTCGATCTGGCCCTCGCAGGCCAGCGCGCGCCCGAACGCGGCGCGCACGGCGGCGCGGTCTTCCGGCAGCGTGCGCTCCAGGATGCGCTCCATGCTCGGCGCCGCGTCGCCGCCGTAGCCGAAGATGCGGGCCGCTTCCTCCGACCACACCATCGACCCGTCCGGCACCTTGATGCCGAAGCTGCCGGTACGCGTCAGGCGCTGGGCGCCGGCCAGGAAGGCCTCGCTGCGGCGCAGCGCTTCCTGGCGCTGGCGCAGCCGGTCCAGCGTGTCCTGGCACTTGATGGCCAGCCAGGTGGCGATGCCGATGGCGCCGATGCTCACCAGCGCCCGCCCGGCCGGCGAAGGATGCACCGTGAAGCCGTGCGCGATCAGGTAGGCGCTCATCGTCAGCAGCACGCAGGCCACGCTCAGCGCAAGCGCGGCGGTGCGCGGCCAGATCGACGCCGCCAGCATCAGCACGACGATGTACATCACCGCGATGGCCGTATCGAGGCGCGTGAAGGCGTCGATCGCGAAGATCGCGACGGTGAGCAGGAGCAGGAGGGCGGTGTGCGCGGGATAGCCTTGGCGTCGGGGCATGGTGATATAGACAAGCTGCGGATTTGCGCGAGCTTACACCCCTTCGATATGCAGGCCAACTGGTAAAAGGATGGGGTTTTTACGATGGCATGCAGCCGAAAACGCGGGATCAATGGGAAACCGCGCGCAGCGCGGCGAATTCGGCCGCCGGCATCGGGCGCGCGAACAGGTAGCCCTGGAAGCCGTCGCAGCCGATCTCGCGCAGCCGGTCCCATTGCGCTTCCTGCTCGACTCCCTCGGCCACCACCTGCAGGCCCAGGCTGGACGCCAGGTGGACGACGGCCTGCACGATGCTGGCCGCGTGCGGCGTGCGCAGCATGTCGCGCACGAAGGACTGGTCGATCTTGAGCTGGTCCAGCGGCAGGCGCTGCAGATAGCTCAGCGAGGAATAGCCCGTGCCGAAGTCGTCCAGCGAGAAGCCGATGCCATGGCGCTGCAGCGAGGCCATGCGCGCGATGGCGTCTTCGACGTCGGCCAGCAGCACCGTCTCCGTCAATTCCAGCTTCAGGCGGCGCGGGTCGGCGCCGCTGGCGTCCAGGATCTCGAGCAGGCGCGGCGCGAAGTCGCACTGGCGGAACTGGCGCGCGCTGACGTTGACGGCCAGCGTCAGGCCCGCCGTGGCGGGATCGGCGCGCCACGCCGCCAGCTGGCGGCAGGCTTCCTCCAGCGCCCAGTCGCCGATGCCCACGATCAGGCCGGACTTCTCGGCCTGGGGGATGAAGGCGCCGGGGCCCGTCAGCCCGTTGCGCGGATGGCGCCAGCGGATCAGGGCCTCGGCGCCCGTGGTCCGGCCCATGCGGTCGACCACGGGCTGGTACCACAGCTCGAATTCGCGCCGCGCCAGCGCGAAGCGCAGGTCGGTCTCGAGGCTGGTCGTCGCATCCACCGCCGCCTGCATGGCGGGATCGAAGAAGCGGAACGCGGCGCCGCCGGCGGACTTGGCGTCGGCCATCGCCAGGTCGGCCTGGCGCAGCAGGTCGGTGCAGCCGGCGTGGCCGGCGCCGAACAGCGCCACGCCCACGCTGGCCGTGCTGCGCAGCTCGCGACCGTCCAGCGCGTACGCCAGGCCCAGGGCGTTGCCGACCTTGCGCGCCACCAGTTCGGCATGGGCGCAGGCGCTGTCGGCCACCGTGCCCAGGTCTTCCAGCAGCAGCACGAACTGGTCGCCGCCCAGGCGCGCCACCGTGTCGGTGTCGCGCGTGACCTGCTGCAGGCGGAACGCCGCCATTTCCAGCAGGCGGTCGGCGGCCGCGTGGCCCAGCGTGTCGTTCAGCAGGCGAAAGCCGTCCAGGTCGATGAACAGGACGGCGCCGTAGCCACCCTTGCGTTCGGACTTGGCCAGCGCGCGGCCCAGGCGGTCCATCAGCAGGCGCCGGTTGGGCAGGTTGGTCAGGCCGTCGTGGAAGGCGAGGTGGGCCAGGTCGGCCTCGGCCTGCTTGCGCGCGCCGATGTCGCTGCGGGTGCCGACCATGCGCACGGGCGCGCCGTCGGCGCCCCGTTCGACCACCTTGCCGCGCGACTGGATCCAGACCCAGTGGCCGCTACGGTGGCGCATGCGGAACTCGGCTTCGAAGTCGTGGCTGGCGCCCTGCAGGTGGCGCGCCAGCCTTTCCTGGACCAGTTCGCGGTCGTCCGGGTGCACGAGGGCGAGGCCGTCGGCGGCCGTGTCCGCCGCGGCATGGGCGTGCGCCTGCTCGTGCTCCTCGCCGTAGGCCGCGTGGCCGAGGATCGCGCACGCGCGCTCGTCCACGTTGCGGCGGCCGGACGGGATGTGCCAGTCCCACAGGCCGATGCCGGCGCCGGCCAGCGCGAGTTCGATGCGCGCGGCGGCGTCCAGGCGCTCGGCCTCGGCCTCGCGCGCAAGCCGCTCGAGCGCGCCGCGCCGGCGCTGGGCCAGCAGCAGGGCGACCGCGCAGGCGAGCCAGAACAGTACCCAGCCGGCCAGGCTGGCGAACGCGAGGCCGCGCCAGCCGGCATCGACCTGTTCGCGCAGGCGCGCGGCGTCCGCATACGGCGCCGCATGGCGCTCGTTCCAGACCATGGCCGCGAGCAGCACGGCGGTGGACAGCATCCCGGCGGCCAGCAGCAGCCACTCGGTGAGGCGGCGGCGCGGGGCCGTCAGGCGCAGCAGCAGATGAAGAGGCATGATGGGCTCCCTGACAATGGTGCCATCGTAGGCGGCGGGCACGGCTTGCGCCATCAGACGTGGGTATCGGTCGCCATACCATCGTATGAGCATCGTAGGAGCGCTCCACATCCGGAAGCGGCGCCGCACGATTGGCCCATGCCGCGGATTGGATTAACATGCGCAGCTGACGGGCGGGCCGCTGCGCCGCGCGGCGCCTGTCGCGGAGAGGAACATGAAAGCGATCGTAACGGGCCACACCAAGGGCCTCGGCGCCGCCCTCGCGGCCAACCTGCTGGCGCGCGGCGTACCCGTGCTGGGCCTCGCGCGCAGCGGCGCCCCTGCGCTGCATGAGGCCTACCCGGACCTGTTCGAGGAAATCGAGCTGGACCTGGCCGACGGCGCCGCGCTGGCGGCCTGGCTCGCAGGCGGCGCGCTGCAGCACTACCTGGACGGCACCGGTGCCGTCCTGCTGCTGAATAACGCCGGCGTGGTGGGCCCGGTCGGCCCGCTCGATGCCCAGGATCCGCAGGCCGTCCTGCGTTCGGTGGCGCTGAACGTGGCGGCGCCGATGGCGCTGTCGGCGGCCGTCGTGCGCGCCAGCAGCGGGGCGCAGCGGCGCATCCTGCACATCTCCAGCGGCGCGGCGCGCAATGCCTACCCGGGCTGGAGCGTCTACTGCGCCACCAAGGCGGCGCTCGACCAGCACGCGCGCGCCGTGGCCCTCGACGGCGAGCGGGGCGTGCGCATCTGCAGCCTCGCCCCGGGCGTCATCGACACGGGCATGCAGGCCGAGATCCGCGACACCCCCGAAGACCGCTTCCCGATGCGCCAGCGCTTCGTCGACCTGAAGGAGACGGGCACGCTGGTCGATCCCGAGCAGTGCGCGGAGCAGCTGGTCGACTACATGCTGGGCGCCGGCTTCGGCGCCGAGGTGATCGCCGACCTGCGCACGCTGTCCTGAAGCCGGCCGGCGCCGGCCGGAGGCGCGGCCAGGGTCTTGACTGGCGTCAAAGTAATGCCGTGGCGGCGATGGGACCATGCATCTTGGTCTCAAGCAATTGCACATCGGGGGAGCGATGGACGAGCTGCTGCGCTATTACGAGGAAGAGCTGGGACTGTTCGGGCAATTCGCACGCGAGTTCCGTGCCCGCTACCCGAAGCCGGCCAGCGAGCTGCACGTGGCCGGCGACACCTGGGAAGACCCCAGCGTCGCGCGCCTGATCCAGTCGGTGGCCCTGCTCAGCGCGCGCATCCAGAAGCGCCTCGACGACGACTACCCCACGTTCACCGAGGCGCTGCTGGACAGCCTGTACCCGCACTACCTGCGTCCGCTACCCGCATACTCGATCGCCCAGGTCGGCTGGCGCGGCGACGGCGAAGTGCCGGACAACGTCTCGGTGCTGGCGCGCGGCAGCATGCTGCGCAGCAGCGCCGCGCACGGGCAGGTGGTCCGCTTCCGCACCGTCTACGACGTGCTGCTGGCGCCGCTACGCGTGGCGCTGCTGCGCTTCGATCCCTTGCTGGGGGCGCCGCGCGCCGCCCAGGCGCCACGCGGTGTCGGCAGCGGCATCGCGCTCGGGATCGCGCTCGCCGGAGCGGGACCGGGCGTCGCGGCTGAACTGCCCGCGCGCCTGCGCCTGTTCGCCGACGGCGAAGCGTCCGTGCGTGCGGCCCTCATCGACGCGCTGTTCCTGCGCACCGCCTGCGCCTGGCTCGAGGTCGACGGGGACGGCCGCTGGCTGCCGCTGGCGGCGCTGCCGCTGCGCCTGGCCGGGCTGGACGAGTCCGACGCCATGATCCCGTATCCGGCGCGCTCCCACCCGGCGCTGCGCCTGCTCAGCGAATACTTCGCCTATCCGGAAAAATTCCATTTCGTCGACGTCGACCTGGCCGAGGTGCGCGCGCTGCTGCCGCCGCGCTGGCGCCGCTTCAGCCTGCACCTGGGCATGAGCGGGATCCGCCCGGACGGCGGCGAGGCGCGCCTGCTGCAGGGGATCGATGCGCGCAACCTGCTGCCGGGCTGCACGCCGGTGATCAACCTGTTCCCGAAGGCGGCCGCGCCGCTGCAGCTCGCGCACACGGGCGCCGACTATCCGCTGCTGGCCGACGGCGCGCATGCGGCCGACTACGAGATCCACAGCGTCGACGCCGTGCGCCTCGTGCGGGCGGGCGCGATGCCGGCGGTGTCCACGGGCGTGACCCGTTTTGCGCCGCTGTATTGCACCGACGAGGGACATGGCTTTGAAGCACAGGCCGACGGAGCCCGCGCCGGCGCCCATTACTGGATCGTGCGGCGCGACCATGCCACCGCCGCCGTCAGCCCGGGCCACGAGATGCGCATCGCGCTCGTCGACGCCGATTTCCGCACGACGGAGGCGGCCGGCGCCACGCTGTCGGCCGACCTCACCTGCAGCAACCGCGACCTGCCGGCGCGGCTACCCTGGGGCGAGGCGCAGGGCGACCTGCAGAGCAGCGAGGTGGCGGGACTGCCGCCCGTGCGCCTGCTGCGCAAGCCGACCCCGACGCGCCGCTTCGAGGGCGCGCGCGGCGCGCACTGGCGCCTGATCTCGCACCTCGCCCTGAACCACGCAGGGCTGACGATGGCGGGGCTGGCCGACTTCCGCAAGATGCTGGCGTTGTACGACCTGGCGCGCTCGCCGGTGGCGCAGCGCCAGATCGCCGGCATCGTCGGCCTGGAGCACGGCGCCGTGCGCGCCTGGGTCGCCACGGCGCCCGTCGCCACGCTGATGCCGGGCATCGGCATCCGCCTCACCGTCGACGAGGAGGCATTCGCCGGCAGCGGCCTGTACCCGTTCGTGCAGGTGCTGGACCGCTACTTCGCGCTGAACGGACAACTGAACTGCTTTACCCGGCTGCAGGTCGTGTCGCGCCAGACCGGCCAGGAGATCGCCGCCTGCGCCCCCCGCATGAGCGCGGGCGGGTTCGACGCGGCGCCGGGCGGCGCAGGATGGAAGTGATCGCGCGCCTGCTGGCCGACCCCCAGCGTTTCGAATTCTTCCAGGCCGTGCGCCTGCTGCAGCTGTGGCTGGGCGAGCACGGCATCGCGCCGCGCCAGGCGCTCGACAGCCACCTGCGTTTTCCCAACAGCCTGTCGCTGGCGTTCCCGGCCAGCGAGATCGAGCGCCTGGCCGTCGAGCGCATGCACGGCGGATTGCCGCGCTTTCTGCTCACGCCCGGTTTCATGGGCCTGCTCGGCGCCCATGGCGCGCTGCCGCGCGACGTCACGGAACGGATCCTGGCCTGGCAGGGCGGGGAAGCCGATGCGGTGCTGGCGGACGCCCCGCGCGCATTCCTCGACATGTTCTCGACGCGCATGCTGGCGCTGTTCTACGGCGCCTGGAAGAAGCACCGCGTCGAGCTGATGGCGGGCGGGCCGGACGACGGGTTCCTGCCGCTGCTGCTCGCCGTGGCCGGCCTGCCGGAGGCCGCACTGGCAGGCATCGACGGCAAGGCGCTGGCGCCGTACGCGGGACTGCTGGGCCGCCGTCCCGTGTCGGCGGCCGTGCTGGGGCGGATCCTGTCCGGCCATTTCGCGCTGCCGGTGCGCATCGTCGAGGGCATCGGCCACTGGGACCGCCTGGTGCCGGCCGAGCGCAGCGCGCTGGGTGCCGGTGCCGGCGGCACCCCGGCCGCGCTGGGCCGCGCTGCGCTCCTGGGCGAGCGCTGCTGGCGTCCGGACCTGCGCGTGCGGGTGCGCATCGGCCCCCTGGACCGGCAGGACTACTCGCTGTTCCTGCCGCACGGCGCGCGGGCGCGCCGGCTGCGCACGCTGCTCGGCCTGTTCGCTGCGCCCGCGCTGGCCTACGAGGTGGAGCTCGTGCTGCGCCGTACCGACGTCCGGCCGGCGCGGCTGGCGCGGGACGGCCAGCGGCTGGGCGTGGACGGCTGGCTGCTGGGCGGGCCGGCGCCGGAGGACCGCGCCGACCTGCGCTACGAACTGCGCCCGCTGGCGCCGCTGCCGGCCTTGCCCGCCTTGCGACCCCGTCTCGCTGAAACTCCTTGACCTTCCCACCGTGGGAAGGAATATCCTGTCAGGGAATCGACAGGAGAACCCATGCCAGACCCATCGCCATCCCCATTGCCCTCCCAGGGCACCACCGCCACCCACGCCTTCGCGATCGAGGGCATGACCTGCGCGTCCTGCGTGGCGCGTGTCGAAAAGGCGCTCAAGGCCGTGCCGGGCGTGGACAGCGCCAGCGTCAACCTGGCCACCGAGAAGGCCAGCGTGCAGGGTAGTGTCGCGCCGGCAGCCATCCTTGCCGCCGTCGAGCGGGCCGGCTACGGGGCGCAGCTGCTCGACGCAGACCGTCCGGCGGCGGCGCAGGCGGACGCGCCCGGATCGGGCTGGCCGGCATGGTGGCCCGTGGCGGTGGCCGCGATCCTGAGCGTGCCGCTGGCGGCGCCCATGCTGGGGGCGGTGCTGGGCCGCAACTGGATGCTGCCCGGCTGGCTGCAGCTGGCGCTGGCCACGCCCGTGCAGTTCTGGCTCGGCGCGCGCTTCTATCGCGCCGGCTGGAAGGCGCTGCGCGCCGGCAGCGGCAACATGGACCTGCTGGTGGCGATCGGCACCTCGGCCGCCTACGGCCTGTCGGTCTATCTGCTGCTCGCCCACGGCGGCATGGAGCACCTGTATTTCGAATCGTCGGCGATCGTCATCACCCTGGTCCTGCTCGGCAAATGGCTGGAGGGACGGGCCAAGCGCCAGACGGTGGCGGCGATCCGCGCGCTCGAATCGCTGCGGCCGGCCACGGCGCTGGTGCGGCGCGACGGGCGCGACACGGAGATCGCGCTGGACGCGCTGCGCGTGGGCGACCTGATGGTACTGCGCCCGGGCGAGCGCGTGCCCGCCGACGGCCGCGTGGTCGACGGCGAGAGCCACGTGGACGAGTCGCTGCTGACGGGCGAAAGCCTGCCCGTCGCGAAACGCGCGGGCGACCCGGTGACGGGCGGGGCCGTGAATGGGGAGGGCCTGTTGCTGGCCGAGGCGACGGCCGTCGGTGCGGCGACGATGCTGGCCCGGATCATCCGCATGGTCGAGGATGCGCAGGCCGTCAAGGCGCCGATCCAGCGCCTGGTGGACCGCGTCAGCGCCGTGTTCGTGCCGGTCGTGCTGCTGGTGGCCGCCGTCACGCTGCTGGGCTGGGGCCTGGGCACGGGCGATTGGCAGGCGGCGCTGCTGAACGCCGTCGCCGTGATGGTGATCGCCTGCCCCTGTGCGCTCGGCCTGGCCACGCCGACGGGCATCATGGTCGGCACCGGCGCCGCGGCCCGCCACGGTATCCTGATCAAGGACGCGGAAGCGCTGGAAACGGCGCATGCCGTGCGCACCGTGGTGTTCGACAAGACGGGCACACTGACGGAGGGGCGGCCGGCGCTCGTGGCGCTGGAGACCGCGCAGGGCGCCGACGCGCGCCGCGTGCTCGCGCTGGCCTGGGCCGCCCAGCAGTTCAGCGCGCACCCGCTGGCGCGCGCCGTGGCCGAGGCGGGCACGGCCAACGGCATCGCCTGTCCCCCGGCATCGGACGCGGCCGCCTTGCCGGGACGCGGCGTGCGTGCCGTGACGGACGACGGCGTCGTCTACCTGGGCAATTTGCGCCTGCTGCAGGAGCTGGGGGCCGACGCGGCGATCGATCCGGCGCTGCAGGAGTCGGCCGCGCGCCACGAGGCCGACGGCCGCACCGTGTCGTGGCTGGCGCTGGCGCGCAACGGCGGTGCGCCCGCCGTGCTGGGCCTGCTGGCCTTCGGCGACCGCGTCAAGTCCGGCGCCGCCGCGGCGGTCGCGCGCTTGCAGGCGATGGGCGTGGCAGCCATCATGCTGACGGGCGATAATCGCGGCAGCGCGACCGCCGTCGCCCGCGTGCTGGGCATCGAGCGCTATGTCGCCGAGGTCCTGCCGGGCGCCAAGGCCGACGAGGTCCGCGCCCTGATGCAGGGTGGCGGGAGCAGGGTGGCGATGGTCGGCGACGGCATCAACGACGCGCCCGCGCTGGCGGCGGCCGACGTCGGCATCGCCATGGCGGGCGGCACCGACGTCGCCATGCACACGGCCGGCATCACGCTCATGCGCGGCGATCCGGGGCTGGTGGCCGATGCCATCGCTATCTCGCACCGTACCTACCGCAAGATCCGCCAGAACCTGGGCTGGGCCTTCGTCTACAACGTGGTCGGCATCCCGCTGGCCGCGTTTGGCCTGCTCAATCCCGTGCTGGCCGGCGCCGCGATGGCGCTGAGCTCCGTGAGCGTGGTGACCAACGCGCTGCTGCTGCGCCGCTGGCAACCGGCGCGGCCGGAGGCGGCAGCGCCGGCCCCGGCCGCCTGGGAACCTCTACGCCTGCCGCTGCAGGAAACCGTATCAACCATCGGGGCGCAAGCCGCCCCTGTTCGAGGAGAAGCGAAGATGTATGAATTGACCGTCGAAGACATGACCTGCAAACATTGCGTGGGTCGCGTGACCAAGGCCGTGCAAGGGGTGGACAGCGGTGCCGCGGTGGAGATCGACCTGCCGACCGGCAAGGTGAAGATCGACAGCACGGCGGAACTGGAGCGGATCGCGCAGGCGATCGACGAGGCGGGGTATCCGGTGAAGGAAAAGAAGGCGGCCTGATGGCCGCCTTCCGGGGTGTGCTTGCGGACGCGGGCACGTGGTGCCCAGCGTGCCGCGGGGGGCTTAGAAACCGTACTTGACGCCCACCGACACGATGTCGGCCTTGGTGCCGGTATCCTTGTCGCGGCCATAGCGTTCGTACTCGCCGACGATCGACGTGTTCTGGTTCAGTGCGTATTCGACGCCCAGGCCGCCGTACAGGCCGGTGTCACGCTCGTTGTAGTCGCCATAGCCGGCGACGCGGTTCTTGCGCTCGTTGTACGAGGCACCCAGCTTGCCGTAGGCCGAGAAGCGCTCGTTCAGCGGGTAGGCGTACTTGGCGGCGACGTAGGAGCTGTTGCCCTTGACGCTGGCGCGGCCCGGGAGGCCCGACGGGACGTTGGTATCGTAGTCGCGGCTGCCGAAATGGGTGTAGCCCAGTTCGACGGCCCAGTTCTGGTCGATATTGTAGCCACCGAAGACCTTGCCGCCTGCGCGCCAGTCGTCGGATGCCTGGTTCTTGCCACCCGAGACGCCAACGCCGACGTAGGGGCGCGGCGCAACGTAGTTCGAGGTGTCGATGGTGGACTGGGCCTGGGCGGCGCCCATGGCGGCGACGCCGGCGGCGAGAGCGATAATCAGTTTTTTCATTGAATGGTTCCTTTGCACTGTTCGCGGTTCCTCGTGAACCGCGTAAGGAAACGATAGCAGTGTGGGCAATATTGACCGAGTCACAATCCGTAAGTAACTGTAACGGACCGGGGTACTAACTGACCCGCTGGTCAATATGCATGGCGGATATGACGCGAAAATAGCGGCGAGATGGGCGATGATGCCCGGCGTAGTCACTCGCAAAGAGGGTGCATTGTCTGTGACATTCTGAAACAACTTGTCCCTGTGGCATGATTGCAACAAGGATTTGACAATCCAGTAAAAACGCCGTGCCTGGCGCAAGCCCGGCACGGCGTTTCTGCTTACAGCGCGACGAGGGTGACTTAGAAGTCGTACTGCAGGCCGACGGTGTAGACGTCCGCCTTGGCGCCGAGGTCCTTGTCCTTGCCGTAGCGTTCGTATTCGCCGATCACCGACACGTTCTGGTTCAGCTTGTACTGGACGCCCAGGCCGCCATAGACGCCCGTGTCGTTGTCGTTGTAGCCGCCCACGTTGCTGCGCAGCTTGCGCTCGGTGTAGGCCACACCCAGTTTCGCGAAGCCCGAGAAGCGGTCGTTGAACGCGTAGGTGTACTTGCCGGCGATGTAGCTGTTCTCGCTCTTCACGTCGCCACGGACGCCGGAGCGGTTGAAGTCCTGCTTGTCGAACCAGGTGTAGCCGCCTTCGACGGCCCAGTTCGGGTCGATCTGGTAGCCGCCGTAGATCTTGGCGCCAGTGCGGTAGTCGTCGGTGGTGACGTTGTCCGAGGTGGCTGCGCCGATGCCGGCGTAGAAGTGCGGCGTGGTCGAGCCGACGGTCTGGGCTTGTGCAGCGCCCACGGCAGCGATGCTAGCGATCAGGGCAAAAACGAGCTTGTTCATGGTCTTTCCTTTCGGTTCTTGTTTTGGTCTGTTTCGCAGTTCGTCGTGAATTGCGTAAGGGAAAGATAGTCCTCTCGAGACCGGAAAAAAAGGTGCCATTCGTAAGCAGCTGTAACATCATCGGTAGTTACTGACCTTTGGGTCAGGTAGTTCCGTAGCGATAATTGAGAAAAAAGGCTTCTTTTAAAAAATTCTTTGCGTAAAGTATCATTTTTCGATACTTTGATTTGGTGACATCTTGCAACAAATTCCTGCCGTCACACGGGTGGCGGCGGCAGGTTCCATGCATGGCGGATGTCAGTGACCGCCGTGCCCGCTTCCGCGCTTGACGCGGGCAGGGGGCGCCGACGCCGGAGCGGGTGTGGAGGCAGCCCGCACGGGCTCGTCGAGCGGGCCGTTCCACTCGGCGGCGACAGTCCCCTTCGGATACGTGTACCAGCCCGGATCCTTGTAGTCGCCGCGTGCCAGCCCCTCGCGCACCTTGATCGTCGTGAACATGCCGCCCATCTCGATCTCGCCGAACGGTCCTTTGCCATCCATCATCGGCAGCGTGTTCTCCGGCAGCGGCATGCGCATGCCGCCCATCGAGCCGCCCTTGTCGCCCATGACCATATAGCCGGGCACGAGGTCGTTGATCTTCCTGGCTACGCCGCGGTGGTCGACGCCGATCAGGTTCGGCACATCGTGGCCCATCGCGTTCATCGTGTGGTGCGACTTGTGGCAATGGAAGGCCCAGTCGCCCGGCGCGTCGGCCACGAATTCGATGGCGCGCATCTGGCCGACGCCCACGTCCACCGTCACTTCCAGCCAGCGCGCCGCCGGCGGGATCCAGCCGCCGTCGGTGCCCGTGACCTCGAAGCGGTGGCCGTGGATGTGGAAGGGGTGGTTCGTCATCGTCAGGTTGCCGATGCGGATGCGCACGCGGTCGTCCTTGCGCACCACCATCGGGTCGGTGCCGGGGAAGGCGCGGCTGTTGATGGTCCACAGGTTGAAGTCGAGCATCGTGTTGACCTTCGGCGTGTAGCTGCCCGGTTCGATGTCGTAGGCGTTGAGCAGGAACACGAAGTCGCGGTCCACCGCATGCTGGCGCGGATCCTTCGGGTGCGTGACCCAGAAACCCATCATGCCCATCGCCATCTGCGCCATCTCGTCCGTGTGCGGGTGGTACATGAAGGTGCCGGCATAGCGCGCCACGAATTCGTAGACGAAGGTCTTGCCCGGCGCGATGGCCGGCTGGTTCAGGCCCGCCACGCCGTCCATGCCGTTCGGCAGCAGCTGGCCGTGCCAGTGGATCGTGGTCGCTTCCGGCAGCTTGTTGGTGACGAAGATGCGCACGCGGTCGCCCTCCACGACTTCGATGGTCGGGCCGGGACTCTGGCCGTTGTAGCCCCACAGGTTGGTCGTCATGCCGGGCGCGATCTCGCGCACCACGGGTTCGGCCACCAGGTGGAATTCCTTCACGCCGTCCTTCATGCGCCACGGCAGGCTCCAGCCGTTGAGCGTGACGACGGGGTTGAACGGGCGGCCGTTGGGCGGCGGCGGGGGCGGGACGGTGAGCGGCGAATTCTGTACCGGTGCTTCCGGGACGGCGGCCTGGCCGGCCTTGCCGACCAGCGCGGCGCCCAGGAAGGCGCTGCCGGCGCCGCCGATGAAGTGTCTGCGGGAGGTCATTCTGCGTGTTCCTTGTATTCCATTTGTTCCTTGTGTTCCTGTGCCGCGGCCGCCGCCGGTGCGCCCACGCGGGCGCCGAGCGCCGCTTCGAGGTTGGCTTGCGCGGTCCAGAATTCCTTCAGGGCGTCGATGTAGGCGTTGACGGCGCCGGCCTGCTCGCGCGCGTCGGCGAGCAAGGCCTGGGTGCTGGCCAGCATGCCGTTGTAGCGCAGCAGCACCTCGCGCGAGATCTGCTTGCGCAGCGGGATCACGGTGTCGCGGTAGTGCCGCGCGACGTCGTACGAGGTGCGGTAGTCGAGATAGGATTCGCGCGCCTCGCTGCGCGCCGTCACGGCCGTTTCCGCCACGCGCTGCAGCGCCTGCATGTAGACGGCTTCGGCGCGGGCCGTGCGCGCGCCGCCCCAGTCGAACAGGGGCAGTTCGATCGACAGCTCGTAGCCGCGCGCGGAAGGGGATCCCGTCTCCGACTTGCCGGCATAGCCCAGCTCCAGCGCATTCACGAAGCGCGTGACGCGCGTGAGGCCGAGGTTCTCGGCCGTCGCCTGCGCGTCGGCCTTCGCCGCCTGCACGTCGAGGCGCTGTTCGAGGGCGATGCGTTCCACGTCCTGCAGCGCGGCGGGGGAGCCCGGCAGGTCGGGCAAACGGTCTGGCAGCGCGTACCCGGTGTCGGCGCCCCACAGGCCCATCAAGCGGGTCAGGCGTTCGCGCGCGGCCGTGGCCTGCTTGCCGGCGCGCGCCAGCGCGGCCGCGCTTTCCGCATGAAACGCCTGCTCGCGTGCGAGGTCGAGCTTCGCGATATTGCCGGCCGCCGTCATGCGCGCCGCCAGTTCGGCGCTGGCCTCCGCCGACGCATTAACCTGGCGCGCGTAGTCCAGTTGCTGGCGCGCGGCGACGGCGTCGATCCAGGCGCGCCGCGTGTCCGCCGCATGCCGCTCGATGGCGGCACCGACGTCGCGCCGCACGGCCTCGAAGCGACGCGATTCCATGCGCGCCGCCAGCGGCATGGTCAGCAGGCCGGCCAGGTTGAACGACAGGCTGCGTTCGATCTCGATGTCGCCGTCACCCGAGACGCGCTTGAAGCCGAGCGCCGGATTCTGCAGCCGCGACGCCTGTGCCAGCTCGGCCTGGGCGATGCCCACGTTCCAGTAGGTCGCCTGCAAGCCCGGATGGTTGACGAGGGCGATGCGCACGGCCGCGTCCATGTCGAGCGGCCGCCCTAGTTCGGCCCGCACGCTGTCACGGAGCAGGCGCGCGGCCTGCTCGTCGCTTGCCAGGCGCGGGGTCGCGCCGATGCGGCCCGCCGTCGTATCGGCCACGGCGCCGAAGCCGCCGTCGGGCGCGACCGTCGTGCAGGCGCTGGCCAGCAGGGCCGTCGCCAGCAGCGCCGCGCCCGTGCGCAGATGCGCGCTCATTGCTGGTCTCCGTGATGGTGCGCATGCGGGTCGTGCGCCGGCGCCTGTTGTTGTTGCTCCTGCCGCGGCGGCATGGCGTGGCCGGCATGCGGATCGGCCGGCGCCGCGGGCGCAACATGGTCCGCGTGGCCCGCATGGCCCGCATGTGTCGCGTGGCCGCCCATAGGCTTCATGGTCAGCGCCATCGAGTTCGTGCTGGCGACGACATCGTTGCTGGCTTTCCAGTGGCGGTCGGGTTTATCGGGCACGGGTGCGGCGCGGTAGTCGACGGCCGGCCGGTAGACGGTGGCGGGCACGGGCGCCTGCGCATCGGCGGGGCCGGGCTGCCGGTCCTGGCGGGCCTGGGCGAAGCTGCAGGCGCAGGCGGCTGCCAGCAGCAGGCCGGCGGCGCGCGCCGGCATGGATGTTCGGTTCATGGTTCCTCGTACGGTCTGGCGTAATGGACGCCGCGGCCGGATGGCGGCGGCAACGCTGGCCTGCGGCGGGCGCGAACCGCCGGCGCAGGCCGGATGACGTCAGGCGCGGCGTGCGCGCGGTGGCCGTTCGAGGAGGGTGGGGTCGACGCTCGGCACGTGGCCGGCGCGGAAGGGAATCGAGGTGGAAGCGGGCGTCGCCAGCGCCAGCGGCAGGGGCACGGCGGGCGGCGCCATCGCGGCGCCGATGCAGCAGGACGCGCACGAGCCCTTGCCATGGTGGGCGCCGCCGTCGTGGCAGTCCGGCGCATTGGACGCTGCATTGGACGCCGCCTGGACGGCGCAATGCGTGTCGGCATGGTCCGCCCCGGCCATCGCCGCCGCATGGCCGTGGCCAGCCGTCGGCGCGGCTGCCGCCGGCACGGCCGCGGGCGGCGCGCACGGCAGCATGCCCGCCGCGGCGACGCCCTGGAAAGGCAGCGCCAGCAACAGCAGCCAGGCGAGGAAGACATGGGCAAGGGATTTCACGCGCTTATTCTAGCATGTGGCATCGGGCCGACAATCGCGTCGTCGGGCCGTTGCAAGGGGCGTGCGGCCCTTGCCGGGACCGGTGCAAATGATAATATATTGACATCGCTAACGACGGGGCGGCGGCACATGAACGTGATGATGCGGAAGCTGGTGATGCGCAAGCTCGTAATGCGCTTGCTCGCGGCGCCGGGCATGCGCACCCAGCACGGGGTTGCCGAGCGTGCCGCGCACGTGATCGACAAGGTGATCTTCGACATGGGCGTCGAGCGCCTGCTGCAGGGGACCATGCAGCTGGATTGGCGCCTGCGCCCCAGTTTCCATGGTTGCCCGGAAGGCGCCGCCCGGGCGCCGCTGGCGACGGTGGCGCTGGGCCGCCTGGACGGGGCCGCGGCACTGTGCGCCGCCGGCGAGCGCGGCGCGCCGCTGCAGCCCTACACGCGCGCCGTCGTCGACGCGCTGCTGCGCGAATTCCGCGCCCAGTCGCCGCAGTTCCGGACGCTGCCCTGAACCCGGCCGCGGCTACAATGCCGCATGCCGAAAAAATCCCCCATCTTTCCCGGCCCGCGCACCGCGCGCGGCGCCGTCCTCGCGGTACTGCTGTCCAACGGCGACCAGGCCGGCGCCGAACCCCTGCGCGGCCGCGTGACGCTGGCGGCGATCGTGCGGGCGCTCAAGCGCAAATACCATTGGCCGATCGAGACCACGAGCTTCCCGTCGAACGCGGCGGACGGCCGCGCCACCTGGGCCACCGTCTACAGCCTGCCGCCCGACGTGATCGCGGCCGCCCTCGACGAGCGGGGGCGGGATTGGCTGCGTAGTGCGGGCAATGAGGCAGCGCACTGAGGCAGCGCACTGAGGCAGCGCACTGAGGCAGGGCAACGAGGCGGGCCAATGAGACCGTAGCGCCCGGCCGCCCCGGGTGGGTCAGGACACCTGCGCGAACGCCTCCGCCTGCGCGCGCGCGGCGCGCTTGATCGCCTGCGGTGGCTGGCCGAAGGCGCGCACGAAGGCACGGCGCATGCGCTCGGAATCGGCGAATCCCGTTTCCCGCGCCACCACGTCGACCGGGTGGTTGCTGTCTTCCATCATGGCGCGTGCGGCTTCCACGCGCAGCCGCTCGATCGCCCGTGCCGGCGACTGGCCCGTCTCGGTGCGGAACGTGCGGCTGAACTGGCGCGTGCTCAGGTTGGCGGCGTCGGCCAGCTCGTCCACGGACAGGGGCTTGCGCAGATGCCGCTTGGCGTAGGTGAGCGCCTTCTGGATGCGGTCCGACTTGGGCTGCAGCTCGAGCAGCGACGAGAACTGCGACTGGCCGCCGCTGCGGCGGTGGTACAGTACCATCCTGCGCGCCACGTTGCACGAGACCTCGGTGCCATGGTCGTCTTCCACCAGCGCCAGGCACAAATCGACGCAGGCGGCCATGCCGGCCGAGGTCCAGAACTTGCCGGCATTGATGAAGATGCGGTTCTCGTCGACCTGCAGGCGCGGGAAGGCGTGCTGCAGCGTGCGCCCCAGTTCCCAGTGGGTCGTGGCGCGGCGGCCTTCCAGCAGCCCGGCCTGGGCCAGCAGGAAGGCGCCGGTGCACAGGGCGGCGACGCGGCGCGACTCCTGGCCCGCGCGGCGCAGGATGTCGAGGAAACCGTCCGATGCGGGTGCCGCGCCGGGCATCATCTGTCCCGCCACCAGCAGCGTGTCGTAGTCGTAGCGCGTGACGGGCGCGGTCAGCACCTGGATGCCGGACGAGCTGGCGAGCATGCCGCCATGTTCGGACAATACCGTCACCTCATAGCAGGGTTCGTCGAGCAGGGTGTTCGCCACTTCGAAGACGGTGCTGGCCATGAAGTCCAGTGCCTGGAAGCCGGGGGGCAGGAGTAGTCCGATCTGTTTCATGATGTCCTCAGAGTTTTCGATGCGTGCGGATGTCGGCGAGCACGCGCCGGCGCCCAAACAACCTGGCATCCAGGGAATACGCCCCGGGCCCCGCAAGGCCCACAGCCAGGCTACAAAGGATCGGATCCGCCAGCGATCCGATATCCTGCGACGTGCCGAGGAAGCAGCACAGCAGTTCGCAGCCGAAGCACGACGCCGCGGCCAGCGGCGTCAGGAACCCCGTTACGAGCAGCAGGGCCGCCACGCCGCACGCCGCCGCCAGCGCCAGCGGGGGCTGCGCGGCGATGCCACTCCCGGCCAGCTGATACGCCGCGGCGGTGCGCAGGAGCAGCAGGCCGATGCCTGCGGCGCCGCGCGGAAACGCACTTGCGAACAATTTCACGTGCTGCGCTCCGGTCAAGGTGGGCCGTGCAGTCTCGGCAAATCGCACATCCCGGCCGTTCGGACGACTATCGCCTTGCCGCTCCGGAATGTAGAATGAATGTTAAAGTTTTTTGCGGTCGCAGCAATCTCCAGATCATTCAGGGTCGAACTACCCAAATCTGGGGATGACAGCGCGGCGGCGTATTGCCATCGTCGGCATCGCGCGCCTTTCCTCCCACCACACACAAGGTCCGCCATGCCCATCTCCGTACTGATCGTCGACGATCACCCCTTGTTCCGTCAGGGCCTGGCCAGCATCCTGGATGGCGAACCCGATATCGTGCTGGCCGGGGAGGCGGGCACCGGACGCGAGGCGCTGGCGTGCTGCCGCACCCTGCAGCCGGACGTGGTGGTAATGGATATCCAGATGCCGGAACTGGACGGCATCGAGGCGACGACGCTGATCCGGCGCGATTTTCCCGACATCCGCGTGGTCGTGCTGACCACCTACGAGGGCGATGTCCACGCCATGCGCGCGATGAAGGCCGGCGCCAGCGGCTACATGCTGAAGGGCCAGGCGCGCAAGGACCTGCCCGACGCGGTCCGCGCCGTGTACTCCGGCGAACGCCGCATGGCGCCCTCGGTGGCCATGGCGATGGCCTGCCACGTGCACGACGACGCGCTGACGCCGCGCGAGATCCAGGTGCTGGAACTGGCGGCCACCGGCAAGACCAACCGCCTGATCGGCATCCAGCTGGGCATCTCGGAAGCCACGGTGGCGGCGCACATGAAAAGCGTGCTGGCCAAGATGGACGCGAACGACCGCACCCACGCCGTCGTGCAGGCGCTCGAGCGCGGCATCATCGACCTGCGCCGGCGCGGCGCCTGAGCGCCACTCAGCGGCCGGTGCGGCCCAGCAGTCCGCGCAGGCCGCAGCGCCAGCGCGGTTTCTCTTCCGGGACGTACAGGCGCGCGGCGGGGAAGCGCGCGATTACCTCGGTGCCGAGGCCGTCGCGGCTCCACCATTCGAGCGTGCCGCCCAGCGCCGCGGCGCGTTCCTTCATGCCCGGCAGTCCCCAATGTCCGTCGCGGCCCCCGCGCTGCTGGATGTCGTCGTCGATGCCGCGGCCGTCGTCGCGCACGACCAGGCCGAATTCGTTGGTGCCGTAGGTGAGCTCGACCTCGATCTTGCGGGCATGCGCGTGCTGGTAGGCGTTGAACAGCGCTTCGCGGGCGATGTAGTAGATCTCCTGCCAGGCCACGTCCTGCAGCGGACGGGCCGTTCCGCCGACGAAGAGCTTGAACTCGGCGCCGAACTGCGCCTGCAGCGCGGCGCCGAAGGCGGCCAGCGCCTGCCCGATGTCGGCGTGGCCGCCGTCGCCGCTACCGCGCAGCCCCTTGATTTCCTCGCGCGCTTCCGTCATCACCGTGTCGGCCTGGTCGAGGATCGCGTCGAGCCGGCCGCGCGCCTCGCTGCTGCGCTCCATCGGCTTGACGGCGACGTGCAGGCGCAGGATCAGCGCCTGCATGTTCTGCAGCAGCGTGTCGTGCAGGGTGCGTGAGATGCGTTCGCGCTCGGCGAGCCGCTCCTGGAAGCGCTCGTTGAGGCGCTGCGCCAGGCGGCGCGTGCGCCAGCGGTAGGCGAGGGCCAGCAGGCCGATGGCCGACACCGCGCATAGCAGGCGGAACCATGTGGTCTGCACCATGGTGGGCCGGATGACGAGGTCGACCTGTGCCGGCGCGAGCGCGGGCACGCCATCCTCGTTGGTCGCGCTGACGCGGAAGCGGTAGGTGCCGGGACCGAGGCCGCTGTAGAAGGTCGAACGGCGGCTGCCTGCATCCTGCCAGTCGGGGTCGACGCCGTCCAGCCGGTAGCGGAAGCGGACCCGCTCGGGGTTCGTGTAGCTCAGGGCTGTGTACTCGAAGCGCAGGCTGGTCGTGCCGGCGGGAAGGATATAGCGGCCCCGCGAGTCCCTGGATGCGCCTTGTATGCTGGGCGGTTCGATGACCATCGTCGGCGCCACCTCGTTGTGGTGGACGCGGGACGGGTCGAGGTAGACCACGCCGGCCTGGGACGCGAACCACAGCCTGCCGTCGCGCGTCCTGGTCGCAGTGGGAAAGCCGTTGTAGGACAGCGCAGTGCCGGAATAGCCTTCGGTGCCGTCGTACAGGGTAGCCTGTACTTGCCCGGCGCCGTCGAGCGCCGCCTTCCACGCCGAGGCCGCCACGTGCACGACGCCTTTGCGGCCGTTGAACCAGCGGTCGCCGTTCGGGTCCACGATGTGGCCGGTGATCCCCGCGAGCAGCTCCGGGTCGCTTGCATCGAGCCGGCGGATGCGACCGCCGTCGACTACCGCGAGCCCATCGGTGCCGGCCACGACCACGCCACGCTGCGCGTCGATCAATGCGATGGGCCCGATACCGGCATTGCCCTCTACCGCGGATAGCGCGCCGTCGCGAAACCGCATGACCGTCCCGTCGCGGAACCCGAACCACGCGGCATTGGGAGCATCGGCCTCGATGCTTGTCACTCCCTTCGGCGCGCCGTAGTCGCGCGACGGGATCCAGGCGCCGGCATGATAGTGGAACAGCCCATGTCCGGACAGGCCGAGCCAGATGTCGTCGCCGCTCCCGGTAAGGCGGATCGCCAGGCCCTTCAGCGGTTTTCCGTCCGGCCCCGGGGGATAGTCGATCGTCGAGACTACGCCGCCGCGCGTGCGCGTGATGCGGCCGTCGCTGGCGCAGAGCAGGCTGCCGTCACCCGTCCCGGCGAACAGGGCAGGCGGGCGCTGGCGCCCGAAGGACGTGCTTCCCGCCTCGAACCGAAGGCCGCTGCCCGTGGATGCAACGAGAGGGGCGCCATCGGGTGCGGCAACCACCTGGAACCAGCGTTCGCCCGGCGGCAGCGGGATCGGCGCCAGACGGTTATGGCGAAAGCGTTCCAGGCCTGTCCGGGTCGCTACCCAGATATTGCCTTCGCGGTCTTCCAGCATCGTCTGGGTGGTGAGGTCGCTGAGGTCCCATGCGCGGTCGAGGCGGTCCGTGGCCAGCGCGGCTGCGTCGAACGGAGCGTGCGCCTGCAGGCTGCCGGGCGTGGTGCGGCACAAACCCGTCGGACACATCAGTGTCCACCGATTGCCGTCGCGGTCCACGATCCCGCCGGAGGCGCTTGTCGGCGCGCGCATCGTCCCCACCGCCAGGGTCGCGGTCGGGCCGGGCATTGGCAGCGCCTGCCACCGGCCATCCCGGATCAGCCACATGACCCCATCCGGTGCCGGCACAACGGGATTGCCACTGTCCGGCATGCCGGTCGCGACGAAGCGCCCGTGGTCGCGATCCAGCAGGTAGAGCCCGGTGTCCTTGCTGCTGGCCCACAGCCGGCCGTATCCGTCCAGGGTAACGGCATCGGCGACGGGGCCGGGGAAGCCCTGTTCCCGGCCGTACGCGGTCCAGCGTCCGCCGTGGTAGCGCAGCATGCCCTTGACCGTTGCAGCCCAGATACTGCCGTCCGTGTCGACGGCCAGCTGGTAGCTGGCCGGCACATCGGCGGGACTGGCCAGGCGCGTGACGGTCGCGCCACGCAACTGCACGATCCCGCCCATCAGGTAGCCAACGAGCAGGTCGCCGTGCGTAGTAGCATACAGCGTCGAGACGCCGCCGTTGGGCAGCTCGATGCCCGCGCCGCCGTACCTGGAGAACCGAACGCCGTCGAAGCGGTACAGTCCGGAAGTGGTGCCCAGCCACAGCCATCCGTCGGTCGTCTGCGCCATCGTCGTGATGTTCGACGGCGCCCCGGACTTGGCCGTCCAACTCGTGTGGTTGTAGTCAGCGAGCCCCACGCGCGGGTCGAGGGCATGGGCGGTCATCACCGAAAAGGCCAGCAGGCTGCCCAGCACGAGGCGGACGGATCGGCGGAGCAGGGGCGTTACGTCGGGGCGTTGGTTCGGCATCGGCGAGTGCGCTCGGTCAAGGGCATGGCGCCGCGGGGAATGGGCAGCGCCAGATTGGCCACGATTGCCAATCTTTCTTTACTGAACGATCACTCTACCATTTAATGGCGAACTGTTCTAATACTAAGTAACCATGATGGGAATCATGTCATGGCGGAACCGAGAACGAAGATGAATTTGATTGTATATACAATCGTAAAAGAACTCATCGGGCGTCGGCCGCGGGTGGCTCGCTCATCGCCGAGCGCAGTGCCCCCGACTCGAAGTAGATCCGCTGGATCGACGGATACGCTTGCGCCACCGTGCGTTCGAGCCGCGCGATCGCCCCCTCGACCTCGTCGATGCGCATGCCGCGCTTGAACGTGACGGAGGCCGTCAGCAGCGCCTCGTCCGGCCCAAGCTGCATGCTGAGCAGCTTGCCCACGCTCAGGACGGCGGGGTCGTCCTCGAAGATGCGGCGCAGCTGCTGCGTCGTTTCCACGCCGACGGTCTCGCCGACCAGCAGGGCGCCCGTCTCGCGCGCCAGCGTGAACGCGGCGCCCACCAGCAGCAGGCCGATCAGGATCGAGGCGGCCGGGTCGATGTAGGGGTTATCGAGCAGGTGGCCGAGGAAGATGCCGGCGCCGGCGATGACCAGGCCCGCGAGCGCGGCCGAATCCTCGATGAAGACGCTGAACACGGCGGCGTCCTTGCTGGCGCGCACCGTCTGCCACAGCGAGGCGCCCGGCTTGCGCACCTTGTTCAATTCCTTGCGCGAGACGTTCCAGCTATAGCCCTCGAAGCCCGCCGAGACCAGCAGCACGATGTAGTTCCACAGCGGGTCCTCGAGGGGCTCCGGCTGGCGCAGCGCGACGATGCCGTGGTGGATCGACAGGCCGCCGCCGAGCGCGAACACGGACATCGCCACGATCAGCGCCCAGAAGTACATGGCCTTGCCGTAGCCGAACGGGTGGCGCTTGTCGGGCGGCCTGGCGCTGACTTTCTCGCCGATCAGCAGCAGCAGTTCGTTGCCCGTGTCGACGGCCGAGTGGATGCCTTCGGCCAGCATGGCGGCGCTGCCCGTGATGGCGGCGACGACGAACTTCGCCGCCGCGATGCCCAGGTTGGCAATGATGGCCGCGTAGATGACCTTGCGCGAGCCGCCGCCGTCCCCGTCCTTCGATTGCTGCTGTTCCGGTTCCGTCTTCGGTTGTGCCCCTGCTTGCGCTATGCTGTCGCTCATGAATGCCATCGTCCTCGTTGTCCATCGGCTCAAGTGTAGCCAAAAGCGTCCGCGACCCCTGCACGGGTGGACGCGGGACGGGGGCCATGCCGGAGACCCGCATGAGCGTACGTAACCTTCGACAATTGTTCGCCCCCAAGTCCGTGGCGCTGGTGGGTGCCTCGCAGCGTCCCGGCAGCGTGGGCGCCACGCTGCTGCTCAACCTTCGCGAAGGCGGCTTCAAGGGCGAGCTGTATCCGGTCAACCCGAAGTACCACGAACTCGACGGCCTGCAGGTATGGCGCGACGTCGCCGACCTGCCGGCGGCGCCGGAGCTTGCGATCATCTGCACGCCGCCCCCGACGATCCCCGGCATCGTGCGCACGCTGGGCGCGATGGGCACGCGCGCGGCCATCGTGATGAGCGCCGGGCTGGCCACGGCAAGGGACTCGCGCGGAAGGAGCCTGAAGCAGGCCACGCTGGACGCCGCCCATCCCTACCTGCTGCGCATCCTGGGCCCCAACAGTTCCGGCCTGCTGGCGCCGTCGATCGGCCTGAACGCCAGCATCGCCGCCGGCGGCGCGGCCTCGGGCCGGATCGCCTTCGTGTCCGAATCGGGCGCCATGATGACGGGCGTGCTCGACTGGGCGCGCATGCGCGGCATCGGCTTTTCCAGCTTCGTGTCGCTGGGCGAGTCGGGCGACGTCGACTTCGGCGACGTGCTCGACTACCTCGCCAGCGATCCCGGCACGGCCGCCATCCTGCTGCACGTGGAAAGCGTGCGCTATGCGCGCAAGTTCCTGTCGGCCGCGCGTGCGGCGGCGCGCAGCAAGCCGACCGTCGTGCTCAAGGCCGGCCGCTCGCTGGAAGGGGCGGCGGTGGGCGCCTGCCTGTCCGGCGTGCTGGCGGCGCCGGACGACGTCTACGACGCCGCGATCCGCCGCGCCGGCATGCTGCGCGTGACCACCACCGAGCAGCTGTTCGCCGCCGTCGAGACGCTGGCGCGCGCCAAGCCCCTGTACGGCGAGCGCCTGGCGATCCTGTGCAACGGCGCCGGGCCCGTGGTGCTGGCTGCGGATGCCCTGCAGGCGGGCGGCGGCCAGGCCGCCGAGCTGGACGAAGCCACCGTGTCCCGCCTGCGCGACGTGGTGCCCGAGTGGCGCGGCAGCGGCCCCCTGAACCTGCGCGGCGACGCGCCGCCGGAACGCTATCGCGACGTCGTCGAGCTGCTGCTGCGCGACCCGCGCGTCGATGCCGTGCTGGTGATCCACGCGCCGAACGCCGTCGTCGATCCGGCCGACGTGGCGCGCGCCGTGGCGCCGCTGGCCCAGGCCTCGTCGCGCAACGTGCTCGCCTGCTGGCTGGGCGGGCAGTCCGTCAGCGCCGCCCGCGTCATCGCGGCGGAGGCCGGCATGCCGTCGTACCGCACCCCCGAGGATGCCGTCAACGGCTTCCTGCAGATCGTCCATTACCGCCACAACCAGCAATTGCTGATGGAAGTCCCCGGCTCCTTCGGCGGCGACGAGCCGGACCGCGAGGGCGCGCGCCGGCTCGTGCGCGCAGCGCTGGACAAGGGCCGCTACCTGCTGGCCGATCCGGACACCAAGGCGATCCTGTCCGCCTACGGCATCCCCGTCGTGCCGACCCGTTCCGCCGCCACGCCGGAGGAAGCGGTGCTCGCCGCCGCCGACATCGGCTTTCCCGTCGCCGTCAAGATCCTGTCGCCGGACGTGGCGCAGAAGAGCGACGTCGGCGGCGTCACCCTCGACCTGGACACGCCGGAAGCCGTGCGCGCCGCCACCGAGCGCATGCGCCGCCGCCTGGCCGAGCTGCGCCCGGACGCGCGGCTGGACGGCTTCATCGTGCAGGCGATGGCGCGCAATCCGCAGGCCCACGAGCTGATCGCCGGGGCCGCCACCGATCCGGTGTTCGGCCCCGTGATCCTGTTCGGCCAGGGCGGCCTGGCGGTCGAGGTGGTGGGCGACTACGCGGTGGCCCTGCCACCGCTGAACATGGTGCTGGCGCGCGACCTCGTGCGGCGCACGCGCATCGCGCGCCAGCTGAAGGGCTACCGCAACCATCCGGCCGCCGACATGGATGCCGTGCTGGCCGTGCTGGTGCAGGTGGCGCGCCTGGTGGCGGAGATTCCCGAGATCGTCGAGCTGGACATCAATCCGCTGCTCGCGCACAGCGGCGGTGCCGTGGTGCTGGACGCGCGCATGCGCATCGCCATGGCCGACCGCTCGGGCAGCACGCTGGACCGGCTGGCCATCCGCCCCTATCCGGCCGAGCTGGAGGAAACCATTCCCTGGCAGGGCGGCGAGCTGCTGCTGCGGCCGATCCGGCCGGAAGACGGCCCGGCCCATGTCGCCTTCTTCAACGCGCTCACGCCGGACGACGTGCGCTACCGCATGTTCGTGCGCGTGCGCGAGCTGCAGCCGGCGCAGCTGGCACGCTTCACGCAGATCGACTACGACCGCGAGATGGCCTTCATCGCCACCCGCCATACGGCCGACGGCACGCCGGAGACGCTGGGCGTGGGCCGCGTGGTCGCCGATCCGGACAATATGAGTGCCGAATTCGCCGTCACCGTGCGCTCCGACCTGAAGGGCAAGGGCCTGGGCATCCTGTTGATGAACAAGCTGATCGCCTATTGCCGCGCACGCGGCACACGCGAGATCGTCGGCGAGGCATTGCCGCAGAACGCGCCCGTGATCGGCCTGGTGAAGAAGCTGGGCTTTACCGTGGGACCCGTGGACGAGGAAGAGGGCGTGCGCAAGTTCTGGCTGCCGCTCCGATGAGTCGTGATCTTTTTTATATCGTTTGTGCATTGGCGAACGGAAGCGAGCCCCTGGCTGTGGCATTCTGGAGGCGTCAACCAAGCACATTCAAAGGAGAGCATCATGGGCAAGTATTTCATCGCATGGCTGCTGGGCGTCCCGGCTTTCGTCCTCGTCCTGTTCTACCTGTTCTTCCATTGATCCACGATGGCGAACGGTCCCGCAAGCCCGCCTAGCGGACTGCGCGGACCGCTTTCGTTGTCGTTTTCGTTTGCGCTGCCGCCTGCCACGGCGCATCCGTGAGCGTGCGCAGGAAGGCCACGATGGCGTCGATCTCCGCGTCGTCGAGCGCCGGCCGCATCCCCTTCACCCGGTTGTAGGGCAGCGTGGCGGCGTTGACGTTGCCGCGATGGCGCCTGGGCACGTCGTCGAACATTTCTCCCTCTTTGCCTTTTCCCTTATACCAGCGCTCCGGCGTGACCGACCGCGTTGCATAGAACGCGACGGCGTCGCGCAAGTCGTCGAAGATCCCGTTGTGCATCAGGCGCTCGCGCACGGCGACGTTGCGCAGGCTCGGCGTGCGGAAGTAGCCGCAGTACTGGCCGCTGTCTGGCCAGCCCTTGGCGGCGGCCACCGTGCACAGGCCCGTGTCGAAATACGTCGGGTCCGCATTGGCCGGAATCGCGCGGTTGCGGGGCAGGCCGGCCGCGTCGAAGCCGAAATCGGTGAACAGCGAGCGTGCAGGATTGGACGAGGTCTCGTTGAACTTGTGGCAGCTCGCGCAATTGCCCTTGTCCGGGTCCTTGAACAGCTTCAGGCCGCGCAATTCCTGCGCAGTGAGTTTTTCCCTTCCTTGCACCCAGGCGTCGTAGCGCGACGAGAACGGCGCCATCTCGGGGCTCTGGAAAAAGCTTTCCAGTGCGCTGCCCAGCGCGGCGAACGCGGCGCCATCGGTGTCGAACACGCGCGCGCCGAACGCGCGCCGGAACGCGTCGGCATAGGGCGCGGCGGCCAGCTTGCGGCGCACCTGGGCGGCGCTGGCGTTGTGCATCTCGCGCGCGTCGAGCAGGGGATGGCGCGCCAGTTCCGCGACCGTGTCCACGCGTCCGTCCGCGAACAGGCCGCCGAACGGGATCGGCGCGGGCGCATCGTCGTCCTGGTAGAAGAACAGGCGCGGGATGTAGGCCACGTACAGCGCGGACGGGGTGTTGCGGATGCCGACCAGGCCGGGCCGGCTGCCCAGCGGCACGCCGAGGCGCGAACCGTTGTTGCCGGAAAAGGCCTGGCGCGGGTCGTGGCAGCTGGCGCAGCTGGTGCCCGCGGGCTCGGACAGGCGCGGGTCGAAGAACACCTTGCGGCCCAGTGCGACGCGCGCCGGGGCCGGCGTGAACGGTCCCGCAACCTCGGGCATGGAGGCGTGCTGCGGCGTGACGCCGATGCGCGCGACTTCCACGGGCGGCGCCGCAGTTCCAGCCAACGCGGCCGACGCGGCCAAGCAGGCCGCGAGGAGCGCAGCGCCGGCGGCGCCCGTGAACCTAGCCAGCAAGGAAGCCCGCCTTGTCGCAGCTGATCTTGTTGAGCGACTGCGCGCAGGTGGCCATCAGCTTGCCGGCCTTCGTGTACGCCTTGAAGGTCCAGCTGGTACCGCTGCGCTCCATCGTCATGAAGCCGAACGTCACGCTGTGCGTGATGCGCTCGACGGACACGCCCGGCGCGGGGGCGAGGTTGGCGGGGAACGGGTCGGGCAGGGCGACGTCGAGGTTGTCGCCGCCGTTCCCGCTGACGAAGGTGGCAGGGTGGTTCGAGCTGAAATTGATCGCCTGGAAGTCATGCACGTGGCCGTGCAGCGCCAGCGAGATACCGGCCGGATAATAGGCCGTCGGATTCACCTGCGCCGCCACGGACAGCAGCGCCGCGTTGCCGCCCGCGGGCGGGCCGCCGGCGATCGGCGCGAAGCCCAGGATCGGATGGTGGTTGACGAACAGGCTCGTCGTCTTGGCCTTCGCCGCCAGTTTAGCCACCGTGGCGAAGTCCTTCTGGTAGGCGACGAATTGCGGATCCGTCGCGGCCAGCGCCGCCTTGCCCGTGCGGGCCGAGTCGAACACGATGAACTGGGTGTCGCTGCCGACGGGGACGGCGTAGGGCGTCGTGTAATTCGCGCCGGCGTCGTTGGCCGGGTCGTCGCAGCTGCGCGCGGCGCTGTAGGCCTGCGTGTCGAGCAGGCGGAACCAGCCCTGGCCCGCGCGGGCGCATTCCTCATGGTTGCCGCGCACGACCACCCACGGTGCGGCGGCCAGCAGCGGCGCGGCCGGCTTGAACAGGTCGGCTTCCCAGGTGTCCCAGCCATAGCCCCACGGGCTGTCCTTGCAGCCGCCGATGTCGGACGGGCAGGCGTTCTCGCGGTAGTGGTAGTCGCCGATGTGCAGCACCAGGTCCGGTTTCATGGCCGCGGCGGTGGCCGCGATCTGGGCCAGCGGCCACGCGTCGGCGTCGTTGCAGTTCTGGAAGGCGTTGTCCGCCTTCTTCATGCGGCAGCCGGTATCGGCCAGGATCAGGATGCGCTGCGGGTCCGCTTTCGGCAGCGGCAGAAGCTTGTCGCCGACCTGGGCGACCTTGGCGCCGGACGGCAGTGCCGCTTCGCACGTCGTCAGGGGGAAGGCCGAAGGCTTGGAGTCGGCCGGGCTGCTGGCCGTCGTGCGCAGCGCCGCGGTGCCGGGGGCGGCGCGCACGGTCATGCGGGTGGAGGTGCCGTCGACGGTGACGTAGGGGCAGCTGGCGTAGTCGGTGGCGACGCGCGCGATCGGCGTGCCGCCGTCGCCCAGTACCACCCAGGCGTACTTGACGTGCTGGTCGCGGCTCGCTTCGTCATTGGTGGTGCTGCAGCCGGCGAGCAGCGCGCCGGCGAGGCACAGCAGCGTGGCCGCAAGGAGGCGGGGGCGCTTGGAGCGGGTCATCGTGATCCTCGTTTTTATGAAATGGCAACACGATAAGCACCGAATATGACCTCGGCGTGACACCGCCCTGAAGTTGCCGATATTGAACAAGTGAAGCCCGAAAGTAACGCGTGGTCATTTTTGCCACAAAACCGCTACAGTGCGCCCATGTCGGATTTTTATATTTCATTTACCGCGCGCTCATTGCGCGGCCGCAGGAGGTAGGGCCGATGCTGCCGACCGAGCCGCTGCCCCTGCTGATCCTGCTCCCGTTCATCGGCGCCTTCGTCGCGGCCAGCTGTCCGCCGGGCTCGCGCACCCGTCCCGCGCTGGTGGCGACCCTGACGGCGCTGGCCGGCCTGGCCGTCGCCATCCTGCAATTCCGCCGCATCGAGGGCGGGGAAGTACTCGACACGCGCTTCACCTGGCTGCCGCAATACGGCCTCGACCTGGTGTGGCGCATGGATGGCCTGGCCTGGCTGTTCACGATCATGGTGCTGGGCATCGGCGTGCTGGTGATGGTCTATGCGCGCTACTACATGTCGCGCCGCGACCCCGTCGCGCGCTTCTTCGCCTACATGCTCGCCTTCATGGGCGCGATGCTGGGCGTGGTCCTGTCCGGCAACCTGATCCAGATGGTCATGTTCTGGGAACTGACCAGCCTCGCATCCTTCCTGCTGATCGGCTACTGGACCGAGCGCAACGACGCCCGCCGCGGCGCGCGCATGGCCTTCACCGTGACGACCAGCGGCGGCCTGTGCCTGCTGGCCGGCGTGCTGATCCTGGGCCATATCGCGGGCAGCTATGAACTGGAGAAGGTGCTGGCGGCCGGCGACGCCATCCGCGCGCACCCCCTGTACCTGCCGGCCCTCGTGCTCGTCGCATTGGGCGCGCTGACCAAGAGCGCGCAGTTCCCGTTCCACTTCTGGCTGCCGCATGCGATGGCGGCGCCCACGCCCGTGTCGGCCTACCTGCACTCGGCCACGATGGTCAAGGCCGGCGTGTTCCTGCTGATGCGCCTGTCGCCGGCGCTGTCCGGCACCCACGAATGGACGTGGATCGTGGGCGGCGCGGGCGTGTGCACGCTGCTGCTCGGCTCCTTCTACGCGATCTTCCAGAACGACATGAAGGGCCTGCTCGCGTATTCGACGATCAGCCACCTCGGCCTGATCGTCGTGCTGCTGGGGATCGGCAATCCGCTGTCCGTGGTGGCGGCGATCTTCCACACGATGAACCACGCCGTGTTCAAGGCCTCGCTGTTCATGGCCGTCGGGATCATCGACCACGAGACCAGCTCGCGCGACATGCGCGTGTTGCGCGGCCTGCGCCGGGCGATGCCGATCACGGCGGCGCTGGCGATCGTGGCCAGCGCCGCGATGGCCGGGGTGCCGCTGCTGAACGGCTTCCTGTCGAAGGAGATGTTCTTTTCCGAGGCCGCGCTGGTGGGTGGCGACGAGGACTGGTCGATGGCGGTGGCGGCCACGCTGATGGGGATCTTCAGCGTCGCCTATTCGCTGCGCTTCATCAGCGTGTTCTTCGGGCCGCTGACCCAGGACCTGGAAGACCCGCCCAACGAGCCCCCGCACTGGATGCGCCTGCCCGTCGAAATCCTCGTCGTCGTGTGCGTGGCCGTGGGCGTGGTGCCGCACCTGGCGGTGGGCGCCGTGCTGGCCGTGGCCGCGCGCGCCGTGCTGGGCAGCCGCATGCCGGAATACGACCTGGCGATCTGGCACGGCTTCAACCTGCCGCTGGCGATGAGCTTCGCGGCCCTGGGCGGCGGCTGCCTGTTCTACATCTGGCTGCGGCGCCGCGCCAACCTGCGCGAACGCAGCGACGTCCCGGTCCTGCACCACATCAAGGGAGCGCAGGCCTACGAGAACGTGATGTCGGCCCTGGGCCTGGCGGCCGACCGGCTGATGCGCTACACGGCCACGCGCCGCCTGCAGCCGCAATTCCTCGCGATCGCCGTGCTGCTGGTGGCGGTGCCGCTGCTGCTGGCGGGCCCGCTGCCGCCGATCCCGCTGCCGAACCTGGACGGCTTCGATCCCGCGTTCGCCCTGCTGTGGACGATCGGCGCCGCCTGCGCCGTGGCCGCGGCCTGGAAGGCCAAGTACCACCGCATGGCCGCGCTGGTGATGGTGGGCGGCACCGGCATCGTCGTCAGCATCACCTTCCTGTGGCTGTCCGCGCCCGACCTCGCGCTCACCCAGCTGATGGTGGAGACAGTGACCACCGTGCTGATCCTGCTCGGCCTGCGCTGGCTGCCGCCGCGCAAGCGTCCCGCCGAACTGCTGCCGCAGGCGCCGCTGCGCACCTGGTGGCGGCGCGGCCGCGACGCGAGCGTCGCGCTGGCCGGAGGGCTCGGGCTGGCGACGGTGAGCTGGATCGTGCTCACGCGCCCGCCGGGCGCCCCGATCAGCGACTTCTACGTGCTGCGCGCGCTGTCGGAAGGGGGCGGCGCCAACGTCGTCAACGTGCTGCTGGTCGACTTCCGCGGCTTCGACACGATGGGCGAGATCACGGTGCTGGGCGCCGTCGCGCTGACGGTGTACGCGCTGTTGCGCCGCTTCCGCCCCGCGGCCGAGAGCGTCGCGATTCCGGTCCAGCAGGCCAACGACGTGGATCCCGCCGTTTCCCAGCTGCCCGGCGAGCAGGCCGCCGGCGGCTACCTGATGGTGCAGGCCGTGTACGTGCGCTTCCTGCTGCCGGTGATGGGCGTCATCGCGCTGTATTTCTTTATGCGCGGCCACAACCTGCCGGGCGGCGGCTTCGTCGCGGGCCTGATTTTTTCGACGGCGCTGATCGCGCAGTACATGGTGGCCGGCACCGACTGGGTCGAGGCCCACCTGCGCCTGCGTCCGCACCGCTGGATCGCCGGCGGCCTGGCGACGGCCGTGCTGACGGGCGCCGGCGCCTGGCTGTTCGGCTACCCCTTCCTCACCAGCCACACGGCCCACCTGACGCTGCCCGTGCTGGGCGAGCTGCACGTGCCGAGCGCGTTCTTCTTCGACGTCGGCGTCTTCCTCGTCGTCGTCGGCGCCACCATGCTGATCCTGGTGGCGCTCGCGCACCAGTCGCTGCGCAGCCACCGCATGCCCATGCCCACGCGCGCCGTGGTGCCGGAAGCGCTGCCGCCATCCAAGGAGATCAAGTGATGGAAATCGTAATCGCGCTGGCCATCGGCATCGTGTTCGGCTCCGGCATCTGGCTGGTGCTGCGCCCGCGCAGCTTCCAGGTGCTGATGGGGCTGATGCTCATGTCGTACGCCGTGAACCTGTTCATCTTCGTCATGGGCCGGCTGTGGGTCGATCGCGCGCCGCTGACGCCGGCCGGCAGCGTGCCCGATCCCAAGCTGCTGGCCGATCCGCTGCCGCAATCTCTGGTGCTGACCGCCATCGTGATCGGCTTCGCCACCACGGCGTTGTACCTCGTCGTGATGATCGCCGCGCGCGGGCTGACGGGCACCGACCACGTCGACGGCAGGGAGCCGGACGCATGACGCAGCCCTGGATCCAGCACATCCTGCTCGTCCCGATCCTGCTGCCGCTGGTGTGCGGGGCGGCGCTGGCGCCGCTGACGCAGGGCTGGCACCGGCTCAAGTTCGCGCTGAGCTATGCGTCGGTCCTGGGACTGCTGGCCACCAGCCTCGTGCTGGTGGCGATGACGGACGGCGGCTACTGGGCCGACGGCATCGGCGTCTACCTGGCCGCCAACTGGGCGGCGCCGTTCGGCATCGCCCTCGTGGCCGACCGCCTGTCCGCGCTGATGCTGCTGCTGACGGCCCTGCTGGCGCTGGCGTCGCTGCATTTCGCCAAGCTGCGCTGGGGCCGCATCGGCGTGCACTTCCACACGCTGTTCCAGTTCCTCGTCATGGGCATCGACGGCGCCTTCCTCACCCACGACCTGTTCAACCTGTTCGTGTTCTTCGAGGTGATGCTGGCCGCGTCCTACGGCCTGGTGCTGCACGGGTACAACGCCGAGCGCCTGCGCGCCAGCATGCACTACGTGGCCGTCAACCTGGCCGCCTCGCTGCTGTTCCTGCTCGGCACGGCGCTGATCTATGCGACGGCGGGCACGCTGAACATGGCCGACCTGGCCGCCCGCGTGGCCGCGCTGTCGGGGCAGGACGCGGGCCTGCTGCAGGTCGGCGCGGCCGTGCTGGCGCTGGCCTTCCTGATCAAGAGCGCCATGTGGCCGCTGGGCTTCTGGCTGCCCACGACCTATGCTGCTGCCGCGCCGCCGGCCGCCGCCATGCTGGTGCTGATGACCAAGGTCGGCGCCTACGCGATCCTGCGCCTGTGGCTGCTGCTGTTCCCGGCCGGCGCGGGTGCGGCCGCCGGCTTCGGCTACGACGCGCTGCTGGCCGGCGGCCTGGTCACCATCGTGTACGGCGCCGCCGGCATGCTGTCGACCGACAGCGCGGGCCGCATGGCGGGCTATGGCGCGACGGTGTCGTCCGGGACGCTGCTGGCCGTCATCGGCTACGGCCAGCCCTCGCTGGTTGCGGCCGGCCTGTACTACCTCGTCGGCTCGACGCTGGCCATTGCCGCCTTCCTGCTGCTGATCGAACTGATCGACCGCATCCGCACACCGCGGGCGGCGATCCTGGCCGTCACCATGGAAGCCTGGGCCGTCGAGGACTCGCCGATCGACCCGGTCGGGCGCGGCGTGCCGGCCGCGATGGCCTTCCTGGCGCTGTCGTTCGCCGCCTGCGCGCTGATGATCGCCGGCCTGCCGCCGCTGTCCGGCTTCATCGCCAAGTTCGGCATGTTCCACGCGCTGCTCAATCCCGATCCGGGCCAGGCGATCCGCCCGGCCGGCTGGGTCCTGATGGCGCTGGTGATCCTGTCCGGCCTCGTCACGCTCGTATCGATGCTGCGCTTCGGCGTGCGCACGTTCTGGGCCGGCGGCAGCGCGGTGCCGCCGCGCCTGCACCGCTCGGAAGTGGTGCCCGTGCTGTTCCTGCTCGCCATCTCCGTGTTCATGACGGTGCAGGCCGGGCCGATCCTCGACTACCTGGGACGGGCCAACAACGGCATCCACCGGCCGCAGGACTACATCGAGCGCGTGCTCCACACGGCGCCGGTGGCGGGCGCCGCCGCCGTTGCAAGAGGCGTTGCAAGAGGCGGGGAGGGCGCATGAGGACCTGGCTGCCGTATCCGATCGTCTCGCTGGGCCTGTGCGGGCTGTGGCTGCTGCTGAACCAGAGCGTCGATCCCGCCCACCTGCTGCTCGGCGCGCTGGTCGGAATCGCGGGACCGCTGCTGGGACGCCGCCTGCAGCCGCGCGGCTATCCGCGCCTGCGCGCGCCGTGGGCGCTTTTCCGGCTGCTGGCCATGGCCTCGGTCGAAGTGGTGCGTTCCTGCTTCAACGTCTGCCGCATCATCCTGTTCGCCGACTACGCGCAGGTCAATGCCAGCTTCGTCCGGGTGCCGCTGACGCTGCGCGACCCGTACGGACTGGCGCTGCTGTCCTGCCTGATCAACATGACGCCGGGCACCGTATGGGTCGAGATCCTGCCGGACAGCCACGACCTCGTGCTGCACGTGTTCGACCTGCAGGACGAGCAATTCTGGATCGACACCATCCAGCGGCGCTACGAACAACCCTTGCTCGACATTTTTACGACGGAGGCCGACCGTGCCGACCTTGCTTGAATATGCGTTGAACTATGCGCTGGCCTGCGTGATCGGCGCCATGCTGCTGTGTACCGGGAGGCTGCTGCGCGGCCCGTCCGCACACGACCGGGTCCTGGCCCTGGACACGCTGTGGATGACGGGGATGGTGCTGGCCCTGGTGCTGGGCATCCGCTCCGGCACCGAGCTGTACTTCGAGGCCGCGATGCTGATCGCGCTGGTCGGCTTCGTCTCGACGGTCGCGATGGCCAAGTTCCTGATGCGCGGGGAGATCATCGAATGAGCCCCCTGCACGCGATTCCCGACTGGGCCGCAGCCGCCGTCGCCTTGCTGCTGGTGCTGGGCGCGACCATCGTGTTCATCGGCGCCCTCGGCCTCATGCGCCTGCGCACCTTCTACCAGCGCATGCACGGCCCCGCGATCACGGTCACGCTGGGCACGGGCAGCATCCTGCTGGCGTCGGTCGTGTACTTCACGGCGGCGCAGGCGCGCCCCGTGGTGCACGAGGCGATCATCGCCGCCTTCGTGATGGCGACGGCGCCCGTGGTGTCGATGATGATCATGCGCGCCGCCGTGTACCGCGACCTGCGCGCCGGCAGGGCCGACGCCGGCGCGACGGCGGGCGAGGTGTATCGCCTGCCGGCCGGGGAGTAGCGCTCAGGGTGCAGGCGCGGCGGGACGTGACGTCACTGCACCCAGTAATCGACGACGAGGGCGCGCTGCACGCAGTCGCCCAGCGTCCCGACGAAGGCCTGGTGGGCCGGGTGCACGAGGTAGGCGTCGCGGTCTTCGGCCGAGGTGAACGTCAGCGTGAAGCAGTGGGTGAAGCCGTCGTTCATGTTTTCTGGGCTGACGTTGGTGCCCCATTCGTAGCCGGCGATCTGGGGAATGGCGTGGCGCAGGCCGCCGAGGCCGGCGACGAGGGCGTCGATGCGTTCGGGCGTCGTGCCTTCCTTGAACGAGAACATCACGATGTGGCGCAGGGCGGCGGTGGCAGTTGCAGCGGTCATGGCGGTAAAGGATGAGTGGTGGGGACGCCATCTTACGGCAGCCGCGCAAATTTTGCTGG
This sequence comes from Massilia paldalensis, assembly GCF_044901715.1. Lineage (NCBI taxonomy): Bacteria > Pseudomonadati > Pseudomonadota > Betaproteobacteria > Burkholderiales > Oxalobacteraceae > Massilia > Massilia paldalensis. The sequence continues at coordinate 118,683 of NZ_JBJCIU010000005.1, read as the reverse complement.
CGGCCGTCCCGCGCGCCGCGGCGGGGTCAGGAGCGGCGGAAGCGCACGTCTTCCTGCACCACCTTGGCATCGGCCTGGGCGCGCCGCTCGTCCTTGTTCTTCTTGGGCTTCTTCGGCTTCTTGACGACCTGGCCGCCCGCATTCGTCTGCGGCACCCGGTGCTCGGCCTCGAAGCCGGCCTCTTCCTTGCGCTGGAGGGTCTGGCCCGTGAGCGCCTCGATGGCGGCCAGCTGCTGCACCTCGTCGGCGCACACCAGCGACACCGCCTCGCCCGACGCGCCGGCGCGTCCCGTGCGGCCCGTGCGGTGCACGTAGTCCTCGGCGACGATCGGCAGGTCGACGTTGACGACGACGGGCAGCTCGTCGATGTCCAGGCCGCGCGCGGCGACGTCGGTCGCCACCAGCACCCGCACCTCGCCCGCCTTGAAGCGCTCCAGCGCACGCAGGCGCGCCGGCTGCGGCTTGTCGCCGTGGATGGAATCGGCGGCGATGCCTTTCGCTTCCAGCAGCTCGACCAGCTGGTCCACGCCCTTCCTCGTCTTGACGAAGGCCAGCACCTGGCTCCAGCCGTGGCGTCTCAAGAGGTGCAGGAACAGGTCCGGCTTGCGCTTCTTGTCGGTCGTGACGATCCACTGGCGGATCGCCTTGGCCGTGGTGTTGCGCGGCGCCGTCTCGATGTCGACGGGATCGTGCAGCAGTCTGGCGGCCAGTTCCCGGATCGGGCCGGAGAACGTGGCCGAGAACAGCAGCGTCTGGCGGCGCCTGGGCAGCAGCGCCAGCAGCTTGTCGATGTCGCGCGAGAAGCCGAGGTCGAGCATGCGGTCGGCCTCGTCCAGCACCAGTGCCTGCACCTGGTTGAATTTCACGGCGTTCTGGCGCTGCAGGTCGAGCAGGCGGCCCGGCGTGGCCACCAGCACATCGACGCCCTTGCGCAGGCGCATCATCTGCGGATTGATGCTGACGCCGCCGTAGGCGACCATCGTGCGCAGCATCAGGCCGTCGCCGTAGGCGCGCACGCTCTCGTGCACCTGCTCGGCGAGCTCGCGCGTGGGTACCAGCACCAGCGCGCGCACGGCATTGCTGCCGACCTGGACGCCATCCTTCACGAGGCGCTGCAGCAGGGGCAGGGCGAAGCCCGCCGTCTTGCCGGTGCCCGTCTGGGCGGCGGCCATGACGTCGCGTCCGGCCAGCACGGCGGGGATCGCCTGGGCCTGGATGGGAGTCGGCTGGGTGTATTCGAGCGAGGCGAGGGTGCGGACGATCTGGTCGATCAGGCCGAGCGAGGCAAACGACATGGGCGGAGGTGGACTGTGCAAAAGCGACAGTGTACCGCGTCCATGTCGGAGGACGCCAGGCGAGCGGCAGCGGGCACGCGGCGTCGCGGCGCACCCGGCCGAGGATGTGGCTATCGCGCGGCTGCCAGGCGGCTCATGCCGCTGGCTGGTCGGCCGTCGATTGCGCCACGGTCGGCTTGACGGGGTCGCGCCGGTCCTGGCACGCCGTCAGCAGCAGGCAGGCCCCGAGCAGCAGGGACCAGGCGAAGCGGGGCTTGTTCATAGGATGTCCTCCGGAGAGCGTGGCACCATGCTAGCGCACGCGCCGCACGGGGCGCGCGCAGGAGGACGACGCGGACGCGTCAGAAGCTGTAGCCGACGCTGGCGCGCAGGACGGGATAGACCTTGAAATCGTCCAGGTGCTTCTTCAGGCGTTCGGCCTCGGCTGCCACGTCGCTGGCGACCAGCGAGCACACGAGCGCGATGCTGCGGCAGTCGGCGCTGGCCAGGTGGACGTTGGCGTTGCCCTGGTAGTACACGCCGGCATCGAAGCCGTAGTTCCAGCCGGTCTTGCCGCCCTTGGCGGGCTTGAGGGCATTGCCCCAGCCGATGCCGATGTAGGGCGCGGCCTTGCGGTAGTCGACGTTGCCGATCACCTTGCCGATGATGCTTGCGGGCCAGGCATGACCGTTCAGCGCGATGTTGCCGCTCGCGTCCGGGCGGGCGTCGGCCGAGAGGCGGTTGGCGTTGTACAGCACGCCGGCCGTCACGCGCATGTCGCTGCCCTCGCGCAGGTACCAGTCGAACAGCAGGTCGATGGTCTGCAGCTTGCCCTTGACGTCATAGTGCACCGCATGCGCCGTCGAATCGAAGTCGTGCTTGACGTAGTTGATGCCGAACCGGCCGTTCAGGTTGGTTTCCATCGGCACGACCAGGTGGGCGCCCACGCCCGTGGTGCCGACATCGGCCGTGACACCCAGGCCGACCTGGGCGCCGGCGCTCGCCGACAGCAGCATTGCGGTCGAGGCCAGCGCAACATATTTCTTGAACATCTTCGAATCCCGAAAAGAAAGCGGCGATTGTAGCCTTCATGGAATGAAGGGCGCCATCCATCCTCCGGCATCGGATGGGAGAAGTGTTGCTTTCTTGCACCTTGCTTCAGGCCTTGGCTGCCCTTTCGGCACCCACGGCGACGGGGCGGGCGCCGCCTTCGCCGCGTGCGCCGATGACGGCATTGAACGCGCGCGGTGCCACCCGCATCAGGACGCGATACAGCGCGACCAGGGCGGCGATGGTCAGCACGGGGCCGACGAACCAGAATGCTGCGTAGGGAAGGCTGGGAACGAAGGTGCGGTAGCCCAGGTAGACGAGCTCGAGGAGCGGTGCGTGGCCGACGAAGACGAAGAAACTGTACTTGCTCATCCGCAGCGCCCAGCCCCACAGCGCGCTGCCCTGCAGCAGCGACACGGCCGGCCAGATCAGGAACGGCGCCGAGTAGACGAGGAAGGTGTTGTCGTCGATGCGCAGGGCCATCGGCGCGGCGCACAGCAGGCACAGCAGAAGGAGCGCGGGCAGCGCGTAGCGGTCGGCGGCGCGCAGGTCGCTCCCGGCCAGCGCCAGCCAGCCGCCGAGGTAGAACACGACAGCGCTGCTGTCGCGGCGCAGGAAGAAACCGTCGAAGCCGCAGCCGAAGACGAGCGCCACGGCCAGCAGGCCGACGATGGGCCGGCGCCGCAGGAACCAGCCGAACAGGGGCGCCAGTGCGATCAGGACGATCAGGTCGCGCAGGAAGTACAGCGGGTAGTTGAAGGGCACGGCCTTCACCCCGAACAGCGCATTGATCCAGTCGCGCGCCTCGACGCCGACCAGGTTGCGCATGAAGACGAAGCCGGTGCGGTACTGGATGGCGGCCCCCAGCAGCGCCAGCAGCACGTTGAAGACGAGGAAGGGGACGACGATGGTCTTGAACTTCTTGCGGTACAACTTGGCCGGGGCCAGGTCGAGGCCGGCGCGGAACAGCAGGAAGCCGGCGATCAGCGACAGCATCGGGACGGTGCCACGGAACAACCCGATCTGGAAAAAGCCGGAGACGTATTCGAACCAGGTCGAGCCCATCATGCTGGGCTGGTCGAGCTGGCCCGGCACGTGCACGAAGGCGATGCCAAGATGAGCAGGGGCCGCAGCACGGCGATGCGTTGCGCGATATGGCTGTCGAGTTTCATCCGCTTGTCCGGGAGTGATCGGGGGCGCATGCTGCAATGCATGATCCGACCGATCTTAGCGCCGACTTCCCGATGGCCTGCGCACGCTACCCCTGAGACACGAATAATGAACACGGGAACTGAGCATTGAGCACGCACGCTGGCGCGCGTAACAAGATTCCTGACTGTGTAAGGATGTGTTGCAGCGTACCGAAAGTGAAGATTTCATGCGGTAAACTTGAATCATTCCTACAAGAGAGAGGTCGTCATGAAATCCTTCGTCCTTGGCCTGGCGCTGTGCGCGGCCGCCTTCCCCGCGTTGGCCCAGACCAATGTCAGCGTCTCCATCGGCCAGCCGGGCTTCTACGGCCGCATCGACCTCGGCGACTTCGCCGGCCGTCCCGTCCTGTACGGTCCCCAGCCCGTGATCGTGACGCGCGGCCCCCAATACATCGCCGAACCGGTCTACCTGCGCGTGCCGGTCGAGCACCGCCGCCACTGGAACCGCTGGTGCGGCCGCTACGGCGCCTGCGGCCGTCCCGTGTATTTCGTGCGCGACGAGTGGTACCGCAACACCTACGTGCCGCGCTGGCATGAGCACTACGGCCGCCGCCCGGAGTTCCGCGGTCCGCCGCCGCGTCCGCCCGTGTACGTCGTCGACCGCGGCCATGGTCCCGGCTGGGACCGTCACGATCGCGGCCGCCACGAAGGCTGGGACCGCGGCCACGGCCATGAATGGGGCCACGGTCCGGATCGTGGGCATGGTCCGGATCGCGGCCATGGCCACGATCGCGGGCACGACGACCGCGGCCATGGGCGCGGCCACGACCGTTGACCCTGTTGTGGTTTCCTATTCGTAACGCGGCAAACCCCACCGTTTTGTCTGCCACGTAGTAAACTCCCTTCGTCAGCCCGCCGCCGCACGTCGCGGCGGCGGGCGTTTGCATCATCGAAGGAGAAAAGTTTGCAAAGTGAAATCGTGATCGTGGGGGGAGGGGCCGGCGGACTGGAGCTGGCCTGCAAGCTGGGGCAGAAGCTGGGCCCGGGCAAGGTGATGCTGGTCGACAGCCGTCTGTACCACATCTGGAAACCCTCGCTGCACGAAGTGGCGGCCGGCACCCTGGACATCCACCAGGAAGGCCTGTCTTACCAGATGCTCGCGCACGACCGCGGCTTCACCTTCGTCTACGGCGCCATGACGGCCCTGGACGCGGGCGCGCACCAGCTGACGGTGGCGCCGGTGGCCGGCACCGACGGCGAGGAAGTGCTGCCGGAACGCAGGATCGGCTACAAGTCGCTGGTGATCGCCGTGGGCAGCACCTCCAATTACTTCGGCGTGCCTGGTGCGCGCGAACACACGATTTCCCTGAACGCCACGGAGGATGCCGAGCGCTTCCGCCTGCGCCTGCTGCGCCTGCTGGCCCAGGCCGAGCAGGACCGGGAGGATGGCGCCAGCCGCAGCGGCCTGGACATCGTCATCATCGGCGGCGGCGCCACCGGCGTCGAGCTGGCGGCCGAGCTGCGCGAAGCGTCGGGCGTCTACGCCGCCTACGGCTTCAACCGCCTGCAGGTGCAGCGCGACGTGCGCATCACCTTGCTGGAAGGGGCGTCGCGCATCCTGGCGCCGTTGCCGGAGCGCGTCTCGGGCGCGGCCACGCGCCTGCTGGACCAGCGTGCCATCAAGGTCGTGGCCGACTGCCGCGTCGCCGCGATCGCCAGGGACCATGTCACCGACAGCAACGGCAATGTCTATCCGGCCGACCTGTGCGTCTGGGCCGCCGGCATCCGCGCGCCGGAATTCCTGGGCTCGCTGGGCCTGCCGACGACCCGGGGCGGCCAGCTCGAGGTCGACGGCCACCTGCGCGTGCGCGACGTGCCGGACGTGTACGCGCTGGGCGATTGCGCCGCCTGCATGGACGGCAACGGCAAGCCGGTCCCGCCGCGCGCCCAGGCCGCGCACCAGCAAGCCGACTACCTGCTCAAGACCTTCATGAACATGGCGTCGGGCTATCCCCCGCAGAAGAATCCCTACGTCTACCGCGACTACGGTTCGCTCGTCTCGATCGGCCACCAGACCACCGTCGGTAGCCTGATGGGCTCGTTGCGCGGCGCGAGCTGGTTCGTGGAAGGGTTCATGGCGCGCATCATGTACCTGAGCCTGCACCTGTTGCACCACAAGGCGGTGCTGGGCACGATGCGCACGGGCTTGATGGCGTTCGGGCGTTTCCTGATCCGCAGGACGACGCCGCTGGTCAAGCTGCACTGAGTTCGGACGGAAAATGAATACGTCGCTCCTGCCTGTGCGGGAGCGACGTCGTTTTATTGGTTCGGGAATTGCCTAGGAGGCTTGTTTCGGCAGGATCAGCGTCAAGGCCGTTCCCTTGCCGTCGGGCCCGGGCCCCAGCGTCAGCGAGCCGCCGAGCAGGCGCGCACGTTCGCGCAGCAGGCGCAGGCCGTAGCCGCCGGATGAGGCGCTCGCCTCCTGGCCGGGGCCGACGCCGTTATCGCGGATAGTCAGCATGGCCTGGTCGCCGTCGTCGTCGAGGATGACGTCGACCTCCGTCGCCCTGGCATGCGCGAGGGCGTTGCGCAAGCCTTCCTCGGCGCAGCGCAGCAGTGCCACGCCTTGCGGCCGCGAATATTCCGGATCCTCGTCGGGGAGGCTGGCGCGCGCCTTGATGCCGTGTTCGCGGCCCCAGTCGCTCACCAGCTCGGCAATCGCCGCCTTCGGGCCGAGGAACTCCAGCTTGTCGTTCCACAGCTGCAGCTGCATCTTGCGGTTGGTCTCGATGACGTTGTTCAGCAACCCCTTCATCTGCGCGGCGCGGTCGCGCTGGGGCTGCTCCTGCAAATGCTGGGACAGGAGGCCGAGGTGCATGGTAAGCGCCGTCATCGACGAGCCGAGACTGTCGTGCAGGCGCCGCGCAAGCAGCCGCCGCTCCTCGTCCCAACTGGTCGTCAGTTGGCCCAGGAGTTCGGTCAGTTCCGCGACGCGTGCCGCGGATGCGTCCTGACCGGGGGCGGCTTCTTCAGGTGCTGGAACTTTCATGAGGGCAACCAATTTATGTTTCCATGGATGATACAACAGCTTGCCCCGTGGTGGCGCGCAGGAATGGACTGTGTGTTGCCGTACCGTCGGCACGATGGATTTAGGCGAAGCTGGAGGCTCCATCAGCCCCACACTGAAAGGGAACCACCATGACTACCAAGCAAACCGCAAGCGGCCGCAAGTCGGCCGACACCATGCCCGGCGTCCAGGACGCGATCGCTATGCTGACCGAGGAACACCGCGAGGTCTCCGACATGTTCGAGCAGTTCGAGCAGTTGGGGGACCGCGCCAAGGTCGCCAAGACGAAGCTGGTCGAGAAGATCTGCACCGCGCTGATCGCCCACACGACCATCGAGGAAGAGATCTTCTATCCGGCCGTGCGCGAAGCGCTGAAGGACGGCGACGACATGGTCGACGAAGCCGTGGTCGAGCACGCCTCGGCGAAGGACCTGATCCGCCAGCTGCAGGAAATGAATCCGGACGAGGACCTGTACGACGCCAAGGTCAAGGTGCTGGGCGAGCAGATCGAGCACCACGTCGAGGAAGAAGAGAAGGAAATGTTCCCGAAAGCGCGCAAGTGCGGACTCGACCTTACCGAGCTGGGCTCGGAAATGGCGATGCGCAAGCAGGAACTGCTGGCGTCGATGTGATAGGGCGGCTTCAGCCGGCCGCGGCCGGCTGGTCCACCTTGCCCGCCGGCGCCGCGGCCACGTCGCCCAGCCGCTCGAGCAGGGCGTTCAGCTCCACGGGTTTCACCATGTGCAAATCGAAGCCCGCTTCCAGTCCGCGCCGCTGGTCTTCCTCCAGGCCGTAGCCGGTGAGGGCGATCAGGCGGATGCCGCGCGTCGCCTCGTCCTGGCGCAGCCGGCGCGCCACTTCATAGCCGTCGATGCCCGGCAGGCCGATATCGACCAGGGCCACGTCCGGCTGCTGCGCCAGCGCCGTGGCCACGCCTTCGACGCCGTCGCGCGCTTGCAGCACGGGATAGCCGAACGAGGACAGCATGGTCGCCATCATCTCGCGCCCGTCGTCGTTGTCCTCGATCAGCAGGATGGTCGGTTTGTCGGCCTCGCCCGCGCCGTGCAGCGCCGGACCATCAGTGCCCGCCGCCGCCTCCGTGCGGGGCAGGCGGATTTCGAACGTGCTGCCGCTGCTGGTGCCCGCGCTGCTGGCGCTGACGCTGCCGCCGTGCAGTTCCACCAGGCGCCGTACCAGCGACAGGCCGATCCCCAGTCCGCCCTGCGAGCGGTCGATCGAGATCGCGCCCTGCACGAAGATGTCGAACACGTGCGGCAGCAGGTCGGGGGCGATGCCCACGCCCGAATCGCGCACGCGCAGCACGACCTCGTCGCCGTCCAGCGCGACCGTGATCTCGATATTGCCGCCGGCCGGCGTGTACTTCAATGCATTGTCGATCAGGTTCGAGGCGATCTGCTCCAGGCGGGTGGCGTCGCCGTCGACCCAGCCCGGCGCCAGGCGCGTCTCGATGGCGTAGCCGGCCATGCGGCCGGTGGCGCGGAACGTGTCCAGGCAGCTCGACACGAGCGCGCCCAGGTCCAGGCGCTTGCGCGACAGCAGGATTTTGCCGGACATCGCGCGCGACAGGTCCAGCAGGTCGTCCACGATGCGCGACAGGTGCTGGCTCTGGCGCTGGATGATGAGGCGGGCGCGCGCCAGCGATTCCGGCGCCGCGCCGGGCATGCCCAGCAGCGAAGCGGCGCTGCTGATCGCCGACAGCGGATTGCGCAGCTCGTGGCCCAGCATCGCCAGGAATTCGTCCTTGGCGCTGCTCTTGCGCTCAGCCGCGCGGCGTTCTTCCATCTCGCGCACCAGGCGCTGGTTGGTCGCGGTCAGCTCGGTGGCGTGCTGCGACAGCTTCTCGGCCTGGCGCTTGAGCTGCTCGTTCTTGGTCGCCAGCGTCACGAACACCTGCACCTTGGCGCGCAGCACCTGCGGGATCACGGGGGTGAACAGGAAGTCGGCCGCGCCGCGCTGGTAAGCCTTGAGGCGGTCGATCTCGTCAGCCAGGAAGGCGGTGACGAAGATGATCGGGATGTCGGCGGAACGGGGGCGCTGGTGGATTGCCTCGGCCGTCTCGAAGCCGTCCATGCCGGGCATGTTGACGTCGAGGAGGATCACGGCGAAATCGTGCCGCAGCACCTGGCGCAGGGCATCCTGGCCGGAGCGTGCCGACAGCACTTCGTAGTTGCTTTCGTCAGCCCATTGCTCGAGCAGGCTAGTCAGCGCAAGGAGGCTGGCGGCGTCGTCATTGACGACGAGAATCTTCGGTTTCGAGAAGTCGGACACGGCGTTTCGAGCAAGGCGTCGGGTACACGTATGCGCAATCTCCCTAGATTAGCAGAGGCTGCTCGCTGGCAAATGAAATGTTAAGAACTGTTGCAATTAGTCATGATACCACGCCCTCATCAATACACGAAACCAATCGTGCGGCCTGTTCGTGCGCGGCACAGGCACATGGTACGGTGTCGCACATACGTGCCATTTCGACCATGACATACTCTAATCGTGTCTGGTTCCACCGTGTCAATGGAAGACAGGCGCCAACTTGAAAGGACAGACATGAATATTCAAATCATTGTGAACGACACTCACCACGACAAATGCTTCCGCGAGCTCGTCAACGAGCCGGTAAGCGCGCTGCGCGGTGTCACGCCGCAGCAGGCCGATGCGCTGCGCGAAGCCTTCGGCATTTCCACCATCGGCGATCTGGCCGAACTGAAGCTGGTCAAGTGGGCCCGCGCGATCCGCACCATGGCGTCGGCGGAATCGGAGCCGCGCGAATCGGTGGCGAAGGAAAGCCTGATCGACGATGCCGTCGAGATGACGTTCCCGGCCAGCGATCCGGTGGCCATCGAGTCCAGCATCACCCGTATCGAAGTGCCGCCGGACAAGGTCGATGCCAGCTCGGATCACCAGGCTGCAACGTCGATCGAAGCCAATAACGAGCAGGCCCTGGGCGAGCGCGCCCTTGGCCCGGGCGGGGAGAAGAAGGCCGGCGTCGCCTGATCGGCACCTGACCCTGGCGCCTTTTCGCCCGCTGCATCGCGGCGCGGCCGGTAACGGCCGCGCCGCGATGCGTTTTGCTTGCCGCGTCCGCCGGCAAGCGCTTATCCTTGTTGCAAATTTTTACAAGGATTTACGCTAACGTGCGCTAAAAATGTTGCACCACGACATACAATCTCGCCACGATGATTGTTTCGGCAGCATGAGCGTGTTTCCGGAACTTCCGCGATAACCTGGAATCGGAACAGGACATGACTTTTTCGAGTGAGCAAACGGTGAGATTCGATGCCTGGCATGGCCAGTCCCGTGCGCGTGCCGCCGCCTTGCCCGGCGGGTTCGACGACGCGGCCTTCGACATGGCAACCGACGCGGCACCCCTGGTCGATGCACGGCTGCTGGAACGCGCCGACAAGATCCTGTTCATCGCCCACCTGGCGCTGGGCGACTACACGTACCTGCAAGCCTGCTTCCGCGCCTTTGCCGCGGCCTATCCGCATGTGAAGATCCACCTGTGGGTCGACGAGCGGCGCCGTACCCGCAAGGCCTCGGAATGGGAGCATCTGCGCAAGTACGCCTTGTACGACTGGCTGGCCGAGTGCCCCCATTTCGACAAGGTCTATAACGAGACCTACAGTCCGGCGTCGTACCGGCGCTCGCTGGAAGAGGCGCAGGCCGAGGACTACCCGATCGTCGTCACGCTGACCACGCTGGACCGCCATCGCTACGCCGTCATGGCCCGCAAGATCAGTCCGCGCGGCTTCATCGTCGGCCAGAAGAAGCCGGTGCGCCGCTACGACCTTCCCAAGCACCTGTGCTATCGCAAGCTCGACGCCGCCATTCTTGCCTACAAGTCGTCCAGCGATTCCGAGCAACACATCAGCGACATCTACGCCGGCTGGTTCACCCGCATGTTCGGCATGCGCATCGCCCCGGAGGCGCTGTTTCCCGTGCTGGACATCCCGCAGCAGTGGGCCGACTGGGCGCGCGCGCAGTGCGCCGCCTGGGGCATGGGCCGCGCCAGCGGGACGGACGGCAAGCTGGTGTTCCTGAACGCCTTTTCCAAGTCGATCGAACGCAGCTGGCCGCTGGAACGCGTCATCGAGCTGGTGCGCGCGATGCAGGCGCGTCCCGAGTGGCGCGACGCGGGCTTCATCGTCAATGTCGTGCCCGAGGAGCTGGCGCGCGCGCGGGCCCTGTTTGCCGGCGCCGGTCTCGCGCGCACGCAATTGTTCAGCGCCGAAGACAACTTCTTCCAACTGCCGGCGATGCTGCGCGAGTGCGATCTCGTCGTGTCGGTCGAAACGGCCGTGATGCACCTCGCGAACGCCGTGCACGTGCCCGTGATCGCGCTGATGCGCCAGAAGAATCCCGAGTGGACGCCGATCGACCGCGTCAACAGCACCGTCATCACGGTCAGGAAGCGCGAGGACTGGGTCGACAAGATCGGCGTCGACGAGGTGATGGCGGTACTGGCGTAAGGCGGGCATGGCCTCTCAGGCGACGTCGGCCAGAAGGATTTCGCGGCGCTCCCGCGCGCTGGCCCGGCCCGCGTCCAGCAGGCGCATCACCGTCAGGGCCTGCTCGGCCGTGACCGGGTTCGGTCCCTTGCCCAGGATCGCATCGCGTACCCCGGCATAGTAGGCCGGGTAGGCGCCGTCCGGTGTCGGGACGGGGCGCGTTACCAGCGTGCCGTCTTCCTCGATGGTGGCGATCCCATCCTCCACATCCACGCCCCAGCGCGCGCTGCCGTCCGGCAGCAGTCCCGCCTTCAACGCCGCTTCCTGCGGATCCAGCGATGGCTTGACGTAGCTGCCGCGGGTGCCATGCAGTACCACGCGCGGCCGCGGCGCCGCGGCCAGCATGCTGGCGCCCAGTTCGACGCGCAGCCCATCCGCGTAGCGGAGCACGGCGTGGAAGGCGTCGTCGGTACGGGCGCCGGGACGCAGCTGCACGATGTCGGCCTGGATCGCCAGCGGGGCGCCGAAATACAGCAGGGCTTCGTCGAGCAAATGGGGGCCGAGGTCGAGCCAGATGCCGCCGCCCGGCGTGTCGTCCTCGCGCCAGCGCGCCTGCGGCACCGGGCGGAAGCGGTCGAAGTGCATCGCCGCATGGCGGACCGTGCCCAGGCGGCGCTCGTCCAGCATGCGCCGCGCGCCCAGCGTGCTGCTGTCCCAGCGGCGGTTGTGGAACACGCTGAGTACCTGGCCGGGGACCGGCATGCGCGCCAGCTCCACCGCTTCGCGGGCGTCCAGCGTGAATGGCTTGTCGACGACCACGTGCTTGCCGGCCGCCAGCGCCGCCCGTGCCAGGGGGAAGTGGGTGACGTTGGGGCTGGCGATCACGACCAGATCGACGTCCGGATGGGCGGCAAGCTGTGCCGCATCGGCGGCGACGTGGACGTCAGGGCCGAGCGCGGCGTGCACCTTGGCGGGATCGCTGCTGGACACGGCGGCCAGTTGCAGGCCCGGCGTCGTGCGGATGAGCGGGGCGTGGAAGGTCTTGCCGGCGAAGCCGAAGCCGACGAGGCCGACGCGTAATAGCTTATGTTCCATATTAAGTCCTCGAGATCGATCCCGTATTATTGCGCGTTTTTGCATGGTTTGCCGCACTCATGCATAAAAGCGTTCCGGGCCACGCACATTCACGAACGGTCGGACGAACAAAAGCCCACGCGGGGTGGGCTTCGAGGTCGGGGCGCGGTGCCGGTGTCAGCGATGCTGGGCCAGTTCCGGCGCCGCCACCGGGGCCGCGGGCGGCGCCGGCATCGTCGGCTTGACGGCGAGGGCGGCCTGGCGGGCGGCGCTGCCGTTCGAGCAGAAACGGTTCTTGCCGGCACGCTTGGCTTCGTACAGCGCATAGTCGGCGATGCTGATCAGGTCGACGACGTTTTCCGCGTCATCCGGATACAGGCTGATGCCGATGCTGGTCGACAGTTGCAGTGTCAGGTCGTTCACGAAGAACGGCTCGGACAGGGCTTCGACCAGCTTGGCCGCGGGACCCTGGGCGTCGCCCAGGCTGTGCACGTCGGCCAGCAGCACGATGAATTCGTCGCCGCCCAGGCGCGCAACCGTGTCTTCCTTGCGTGAATTGGACAGCAGGCGCTGCGACACCATCTTGAGGATCTCGTCACCGTAGGCGTGGCCATACGTGTCGTTGATCGCCTTGAAGCCGTCCAGGTCGAGGTACATGACGGCGGCCTTGTGGTGATTGCGGTTGGCGTGCTGCAGCGCGTTCTCGATGCGGTCCTCGAGCAGGCGGCGGTTGGGCAGGCCGGTCAGCGCGTCGTGCAGCGCCAGCTCCTGCTGGGCGCGGCTGTATTGGGCGAGTTCCTTGTACAGCAGGCGTACTTCGAGCATGTTGTGGATGCGCTTGTGCACTTCCAGCAGGTCGAAGGGCTTGCTGATGAAGTCGCGCGCGCCCGCTTCCAGCGCGGCGATCTTGAAGCTCGGCTGCGCCGTCAGCGCCAGCACGGGCAGGTAGCCGCCTTGCTCGATCTCCTTCAGGCCCTTCATGACCTGGAAACCGTTCAGGCCGGGCATTTGCAGGTCCAGCAGGATCAGGTCGTAGTTGTGCTCGCGATGCAACGGGCAGACCTGCTCGGGCAGCATCGTCGAGCTGACATCGGTGTAGCCTTCCTCGCGCAATATCTCTTCCATCAATTCGATATTGTCCGGGGAGTCATCTACGACCAGGATCTTTGCGTTCAAAATGTCTTGTCGGCTCGGCATGCGTACTCTCGTCAAATCAAGGCTGGACGTGTGGCGTTTCAGGGTTGATTCCTGAACGTATACCAGCTCCAGTGCAACATTTGTAGTCTAGCAGCTCAGACAGAATTTCTTGTAGGACAGCGCCGCGTGTGGAGGTAGGAGCGCTATCGATACGGGACGACTGTTAGCGTACGCCGTTTCGGCCCGCCGTGGCAGCCGTGTCACGATTGAACAACGGTGCGGATGGACCGATGACCGCTGCGACTGTAGCGATCAGCTCGCTCGGCTCGACGGGTTTGGAGATGTGGGCGGAAAAGCCCGCTTCCAGCGCGCGCAGCCGGTCCTCGGAGCGGGCGAACGCCGTCAGGGCGATCGCGGGCACGAGTCCGCCGGCGTCGCGCGGCAGCTGGCGCACGCGGTCGAGCAGCTCGAAGCCGTCCACTTCCGGCATGCCCAGGTCGCTGATCAGGAGCTGGGGCGGAGCGCTGCGCACCATGTCGAGCGCTTCGCGGGCGCTGCCGGCGATCTCGACGTCGGCGCCGCAATCGTTCAGGATGCGCTTGATCAGTTCGCGCGCATCGCGGTCGTCGTCCACGACGAGCACGCGCGCGCCGGACAGGTCGAGCATCGTCATTTCCGGCGTGGCCGGGGCCTCGCGAATCATGGCGGCGCGCGCCGAGCGCGGATTCGGCGCCGCCTGCTTGGCCAGCGGCAGCTCGATGGTGAAGCTGGCGCCCAGGCCTTCGCCCGCGCTGTCCGCGCGCACGGTGCCGCCATGTTGTTCAATCAATTGTTTGACAATGGCGAGGCCCAGGCCGAGGCCGCCATGGCGCCGCGTCATCGACGCGTCTGCCTGGCGGAAACGCTCGAACACGTGGGTGATGAATTCGGGACGGATGCCGGCGCCGTTGTCGCGCACGGTGATGACGACGTTGGCATCCGTGTGCGCCAGGTCGATCTCGACACGGCCATCGCGCGGCGTGAACTTGATCGCGTTCGACAGCAGGTTCCACACGACCTGCTGCAGGCGCGCCGGGTCGCCCGCCACCATGCCGGCATCGGGCGCGTAATGCTTGTCGATGCGGATGTTCTTGGCATCGGCGGCCGGGCGCACGGTCTCGACGGCGGCGTCGATGAAGCTGGCCGGCGCCACCGTCTGCATGTCGAGCAGCGCCTTGCCCGACGTGATCCGGCTCATGTCGAGCAAGTCCTCGATCAGCTGGGCCTGGGCACGGGCATTGCGCTCGATCGTCTGCAGGCCCTTCTGCAGGTCGTTCTGGTCGCGGCTGCCGCGGCGCAGCACCTGGGCCCAGCCGAGGATCGCCGACAGGGGCGTGCGCAATTCGTGCGACAGCGTGGCCAGGAACTCGTCCTTCATCTGGCTGGTGCGCTCGGCCTCGGCGCGGGCCAGGCGCTCGTTCTCGAGCAGCACCTTGCGCTCCTCGGCGGCGCGCTGGGCCGCCTCGTACAGCCGCGCATTGTCGATCGCCACCGCGGCCTGGGCGGCGATGCCGCGCACGATGCGTTCCGTGCGCTCGCTGAAGATGTCCGGTTCCGGATGCCCGAAGAACATCGTGCCCAGCAATTCGCCGGAGGGTGCGACGACCGGCACGGACAGGTAGCTGCGCACGGCCGGGTGGCCGGCCGGCAGGCCGAGCGTCCCGAGCGGGCCGGAGGGGGCGAAGCGCTCGTCGCGGGTCACGTCGTCGGAGCGTACAAGGGTCGCGGTCCCGGCCGGATTGCCGGGACCGAACAGGCCGTCCGGTCCCATCTCGCCGAATGCCTCGAACTCGGAGGGGCTCGCGCCGGACACCGTGTACAGCGAAAACATATTGCCGTCGGCCTGCTGCTGGGCCAGGTACAGGAACGCCCCCTGGCGCGCGCCGGCGATGCCGGTGGCGGCGTCCGTCGCCGTCTGCAGCAGCGAGCGCAGGTCGCGCGTGGAGGCGAGGGCGCTGCCCGTGCTGTTGAGCAATTCGAGCACGTGCGACTCGTCGCGCAGCGCCTGTTCGGCGCGCTTGACCTGGTCCACGTCGGTGTTGGTGCCGAACCAGCGCAGCACGTGGCCGTGGCGGTCGCGCACCGGATTGATCCGGGTCAGGAACCAGCGGTACTTGCCGTCGGCCCCGCGGATCGGGTATTCCATCTCGAACGGGTCGCCGCTGCGCATGCTCGCGGCCCAGCGTTCCTTGACGGCCGGCAGCACACTCGGCTCGCACGTCGATTGCCAGCCCCAGCCGACGACCTGGTCGGGCGTCGTGCCCGTGTAGTCGAACCAGCGCTCGTTGAACCAGACGATGGCGCCGTCGGCCTGCGCCATCCAGGCCAGCTGCGGGATCGTGTTAGCGAGGGCGCGCAATACTTCCTCGCTCTGGCGCAATGTCTCCGAGGCGCTGCGGCGCGTCGTCACGTCCTGCACGACGCCCGTCATGCCGAGCACGCCTTCGCGCGCGCCCTGGTCGGCGTAGTCGACGCGGCCCACCAGGGTGATCCAGCGCCCGGCACCGGTCGCGTCCGGCACGCGGAATTCGAGCTCGACGTCGCTGTGCACGGCAAAGGCCTGCAGCACGGCGCGGCGCACGTTCTCGCGGTCGGCCGGATCGAGGCGCGCGCGCAAGTCGCTCCATGGCAACGGTACCTCGGCCGGCAGGTCGAACAGGGCGGCCGCGCGTTCGCCGAGGAACACGCGGTCGGTCGCCGCTTCCCAGCGCCAGTCGCCCAAGCGGCCGGCGTCGAGCGCCACTTGCAGGCGCGTGTTGCCGTCGCGCAGCGCCTGCTGGTCGGCCTTGCGCTGGTTGATGTCCTGGAAATACAGGGTCAGGCCGTCCGGCGACGGATGGGCGCGCACTTCGAACCAGCGTTCGAGCACGGGGTGCAGGAATTCCTCGACCGCCGTTTCGCGCGCCGCCATGGCGTGGCGGTAGACGGGTTCGAGCTGGCTGCCGCGCAGCATGGGGACCGCTTCCCACAGGTCGGCGCCCAGCACGTCGGCGCGGGTGCGCTGGCCGGGCATCAGCATGTCCAGCGCGCGCCCATTGATATAGGTGATGCGCCAGGCGGGGTCGATGGCGCAGACGCCGTCGGACAGGCTGTCGAGCATGTTTTCCATGCGCGCCTGGGCCTGGCGCAAGGCCTCGCGGGTGGCGGCCAGCTCCTGCCGTGCCGCTGCGCCGTCGTCCGGCCGGATGTCGCGGTCGCGGCTCACGGGGACCTCGGCGGAACTGCGCTGCCGCTGCCTGGTCCGATGCCGGCGCCGCGCGGCGCGCGCGCGGGGCAGGGGACGGGACTGAAGGCGGATGCGAAGTGGTTCATGGCGCTTGGTCGTGCGTGCAGGTGCCGGCGCGGGAGCCGTGATGCCGGGCGCATGGCACGCGGCGTCCCGCCGGTTTTGCTCGGCAAGACGTCGCTCGATTCTAGCCCAGCGCGGACCGTTCGCTGCACACCGTTGACCACTGCGTCAGGCCCGCTTGGGCGTCTTGCTCGCCACCTTGTCCAGCGCTGCCTGCAGCTGGTCCAGCTCGTACGGCTTTTGCAGCGACAGGTAGGGGAATTCCACGTGGCGCAGCAGCGTGTCCCCATAGCCGGACGCGAAGATCACCTGCATGGACGGTGCCTCGGCGACGGCCTTGCGCGCCAGGTCCACGCCCGACATGCCGGGCAGGCTGACGTCCGTGAACAGCACGTCGTAGCTGCGCGCGGCCAGGTGGGTCAGCGCGTCGTTCGGGTGGCCCACGCCGTCGGCCTCGTGGCCGAAGGCGCGCAGCATCTCGCAGACGAGGTACTGGGAGTCCAGGTTGTCCTCGACCACCAGGATGCGCAGCGCGCCGGTACCGGCGTCGGGCGCGCCCAGCGACGGTTCCGCCGCGGCCAACGCGCACAGGACGCCCGCGACGTTACCGCTATCACGGACCGGAGTGAAATACAGGTCGTACGCAAGGTCCAGTCCGGCATCGCCGTCGAAGCCGAGCGCACGGGTGCCGGCCACGGCCGCTTCGCCGTTCCAGGCGCGCTGGAGTTCTTCCGGCGCGGCGGCCAGCGGCGCGGGCGTCCGCTGGGGCACGCCACCACCCGGCACCTGGCCCTGGACGGGACCCGCCAGCCGCGCATAGGCGTCGTTGAACAGCACGGTGCCGTCCCGGCCCCAGGCCAGCAGCATCGGTGCCGGGTTGTTGAACATCAGGTCGGCTGCCAGGCGCAGCGCGGGAGACCATTGCCCAGGATCGCCGACCCGGGATGCGGACCAGTCGAACGACGACGAAGAGAGGGCGGACTTGCCGGAAGCAACCATAGCAACCTGTAAATATTGTTATCGAAACGAAAAGAGGAGGAATCGTACACCAAAATCGCCACGAGGGGCGGCACGACTGGCGCCTTTGGCACGGCGTTTTCGCAGTGCGCGCCACTCTCGGGAGGCGGGGATTGCCGGCACGGTGCCGGGCATGCGGGACAGGCAAAAAAAAAGCCCGCTGAGTCAGCGGGCTGAATCTATCCTTGGAGGAGAATAGAGGAGACAGGTGCATCATGCTGCATCGCAAAACATAAATCCAATTCCGTTTCATGATGACTGTTATCTAAAGTGTCAATATCAGCTTGCCAACACGGGCCACCACGTCACGCTTGGTGCAAAAAAGAAAATGTTTTACGATAGCAAAATGTTGAGAAACGTTTTGCTGTCGCCGCCGCACCACGGCGACCAGCCTTTCACCCGGCCCGGCCGAATCTCCGCCGCCGCCCGCGTTCCCGGATCCGTTCCCCGTCATGCCCGAGGAGAACGGCCGCGCCCGTCCATGCACGCGGCATACGGCGCCTGCAAGATGCGCCGTCGCCCGTGCGCGCACGATAGGCGCGCCGTGGCGGCGCCGGCCTGGCCCGGCTATCATCGACTCGACCGTCCCGCACGGCCCTGCGCGGCCTGCCGTCCACGTTCCCCCTTCCACCTTTCCTGACCCCGCCGATGCATCGTCAACTGAAACCCTTCGCGAACCGCGACCTGCGCCGGCGCATGGCGGTCTGCCTGCTGGCCTGCCTGGCGGTACCGCTGGGCCTGGCCATGATGGCGCCCTCGGCCGCGGCCCAGAGCGCCATCGCGAACATCCAGCTGCAGCGCCGCGTGAAGGCGGCCTTCCTCGTGAAATTCCTCGGCTACGTCGATTTTCCCGCCGGAGCGTTCGGCGGGCCCGCGGCGCCGGTGACGATCGGCGTGATCGATGCGGACGACCTCGTCGGCGAACTGGAACGCGCGGTGGCCGGCCGCACCATCGACGGCCGCCACATCGCCGTGCGCCGCCTGCGTGAAGGGGAAGGGGCGCCCGTCCACCTGCTGTTCGTGGGTGGGCGCGACCCCGTGCGCGTGGGCCAGGTGGTACGCCAGGCCGCCGGCGCGATGCTGGTGGTGACCGAATGCGAGAACGGCCTGCGCCAGGGCAGCGCCATCAATTTCCGCCTGGTCGACGAGCGCGTGCGCTTCGACGTGGCGCTGGAAGCAGCGGAACGCAACGGCGTCAAGCTCAGCTCGCGCCTGCTGACGGTGGCCAGCCGGGTGCAGAAAGGAGCGCAATGATGATGCGGGATGGCGGCACCGTCCGCGGCAAACTGATCCTGATGGCGGTGTCCACGACCTTCGTGGCGCTGCTGGCGGCGTCGTGCGCGATGCTGGCGTTCGACCTGCGCGCCTTCCAGCGCTACTGGGTCGACGACCTGGTGGCGCAGGCCGACATCATGGCGCGCGTCACGGCGCCGGCGCTGGCCTTCAACGACGACGACGCGGCGCGCCAGAACCTGGCTGTGCTGCGCGCCCGCCCGCAGATCCTGGCGGCGGCGATCTATACGGCGGCCGGCCGGCGCGCGGCCGTGTACGGCGCGGCCGCCGGCCAGGCCGTGCCGCAGCAGCCGGAAGCGTCCGGCTACCGCATCGACGGCGCCGAAGTCGTCGTGTTCCGGCCCATCGTGGAGAACGGCGAGCAGCTCGGCACCGTCTACCTGCGTTCGCGCTACGGCCTCGTGGACCGGCTCGTCAGCTACGCCGCCATCCTGGGCTTCGTGATGCTGGGCGCCCTGCTGATCGCCGGCCTGGTGGCCTCGCGCCTGCAGGCGGCCATCACCCGTCCGCTCGAGGCCGTGACCAACGTCGCGCGCCAGGTGATGCAGCGGCGCGACTTCACGCTGCGCGTGCCCGGCAATGCGGGCGGCGAGATCGGCGTGCTGGTCGACGCCTTCAACGACATGCTGGCCGAGATCGGCCGCCGTTCGCATGCGCAGCAGGAGGCGAATGCGACGCTGGAACACGAGATGCAGGTGCGCAAGCAGGCCGAGGAAGCGCTGCGCACGGCCGACCGCCGCAAGGACGAATTCCTGGCCACGCTGGCCCACGAGCTGAGGAATCCGCTCGCGCCGATCCGCACGGGCCTGGACATCCTGCGCCTGCGCAGCGGCGACGCCCAGGCCACCCAGCGCGCCACCGACATCATGGAACGCCAGCTGCGCCAGATGGTGCGCCTGGTCGACGACCTGCTCGACGTCTCGCGCATCAATACGGGCAAGTTCGCCATCAAGACGGGGCGGGTGGAACTGAAGGCGATGGTCAACGACGCCCTCGAGGTGGTGCGCCCCTATATCGAGCTGCACGGCCACGACCTGGTGATCGACCTGCCGGACCGCCCCGTGTTCCTGCACGGCGACGCCACGCGCCTGGCGCAGATCCTGTCCAACCTGCTGAACAATGCCGCCAAGTACACGAACCGCGGCGGCAGGGTGAGCCTGAAGGCGACCGTCGAGGACCGTACCCTTGTGATGGTGGTGGCCGATACCGGCATCGGCATCGCGCCGGACATGCTCGATACCGTGTTCGAGATGTTCGTGCAGGTCGATTCGACGCTGGAACGCTCCAACGCCGGCCTCGGCGTGGGCCTGTCGCTGGCCCGCAAGCTCGTCGAGCTGCACGGCGGTTCCATCGAGGCGCACAGCGCGGGGCTGGGCCACGGCAGCCAGTTCGTCGTGCGCCTGCCGATCGTGGTCGATCCGGAACTGCCGGCCAAGCCGACCCCGGCCTCGTTCATCTCGGCCGAGACCTACCGCATCCTGCTGGCCGACGACAACGTCGACTTCGTCAACAGCATCGGCGCGCTGCTGACCGCGATGGGGCACAGCGTCGTCATCACCCACAACGGCCTCGATGCGCTGGCCGCGGCCAAGCGCTTCTGCCCGGACTACGCCTTCCTCGACATCGGCCTGCCGCAGATGTCCGGCTACGACCTGGCAAGGCACATGCGCGAGCTGCAATGCTGCGCCATGACGGTCATGATCGCGGTGACGGGATGGGGGCAGGAAAAGGACCGCCAGCTGGCGTTCGAGGCGGGCTTCGACCACCACATGGTCAAGCCGGTGCGCTTCGAGCAGATCGAGGAAATCCTGAACAACCGCAGCATCATCAAGAAGCTGCGCACCTGAACGTCGGGACGGCGAGACTGCCGCGCGGGGAGGGCGGGGACATAAAAAAAGCGGAAGCGCATGCGCTTCCGCCCATTGGTTCAGCGTAAGCTGCGATTACGCTTGCTTGGCTGCCTTGCGGCGACGGGCCAGGAAGCCCACCACGCCCAGGCCGGCCAGCATCATGCCGTAGGTTTCCGGTTCCGGAACCGGAGCTGCCAGGGAGACGGCGCCGCCGAAGCTGGCAGCGTCGGCCGAGACCAGATTGCCGCTCACGGCCAGGTAGTAATCGCCGGCTGCCAGGCTGCCGCTCGACACGGTCCAGACGTCGAGCGCGCCCGACGAGCCCATGACGCCTTCAGCGATCAGGGTGTCGCCAGTGGCGCTGTACAGCGACAGGCCGGTGATGTCCAGGCCGGTGCTGGCCGAACGGCTGATCGACGACACGACGGCGTCGAAGGTCCAGCCGGTCGTGCCTTCCACCGAGAAGGTGAAGTGGTCGTTGAACGAGGCGCCGCTGTTGCCGGCGGCCAGGGTGTCACCGAAGAAGCCGGTGCCATCGGTCAGGTCCAGGACCTGCGGGGTGGTACCGACGGTCTGTGCCATGACGGCCGACGAGCCGAACGAAGCAGTAGCGAATACAGCAGCAGCAATCAGAGATTTTTTCATTTGTTTCCTCGCGTAGAAATCAGCCGCGTCATGCAGCTTGGTTTACAAGAATCGGGGAACTTCATGCTATCAAATTGTCGACAAAGCGCGGGAAAATCTACAGATGTGTGCGCTTCTGCGTGGAAATATTCCTCTGTTCAATAATTTCCTGGTGGATTCATTACAAACCCGCTCTTCATAGGGAAAATGGTCGAATTGGCATGAGCAAAACGGTAAATCTGGACGAGTTGCACAGTATTTGTCAGTCCAGTCCTACTTCACGACGCGGGAAATTCCTCGGCAGGGGCTGTTTCGCGTAGACAGTTTTTTATGAACAGACAGCAAGCCCAGCCGCGTTTTGCTGCTTCCGCGCGGCAAGGAATGGATGAGGGAAGGGAAATGAAAAAGGCCAGATCCGGAGATCTGGCCTTTCGTAAAAGTTGGTGCGGCTGGCAGGAATCGAACCCACGACCCCTTGGTTCGTAGCCAAGTACTCTATCCAGCTGAGCTACAGCCGCCCGAGGCACGCATTATAGCGGCATTCTGCTGATTCGAAAAGCGCAAGAATGGCGGGAATGCAAGACGATATGGCTGATCGCTTTTCGGCGCTCTACGACGGTTGAGGGTTGAGTTGTTACTGGCGAGCAGGAGTCTCCCGGAGAAGTGCTTGAGCCATGGAACTAACGAGCTTGCGAACACTGCCGTCAACTCGACCGGAGAACATGGCGGCCTACGTGCACCCGTCGAATCCCCTGTCAGTACCGGGCCGTCGGCACGGCCCGGCGCCCCCACTACTGCGTGCAGCGCAGCAGGGCGGTGTCGTCAGGCGTTGTAAACCTGCTACCGGAAAAGAAAAAGGCCAGATCCGGAGATCTGGCCTTTCATATAAGTTGGTGCGGCTGGCAGGAATCGAACCCACGACCCCTTGGTTCGTAGCCAAGTACTCTATCCAGCTGAGCTACAGCCGCCCGAGGCACGCATTATAGCAGTGCTTTTCCGAATGGCAAAGTATGCTCTGAGGATGTTGGCTTATAGCCCCGCGTCGATCAGCGCTCGCAACAGAACGGCACCTCGTTCGATCCGGTCCTCGACGTCGACGCCGCCGTGCTGCGCGACGGCCAGCACTAGGTCGCTCCCGATGCCGAGGCCCGCGCATACCTGCTGCAGCGATGCCAGTCGCGCTTCCGGCAGCGTGGGGCAGACCACCCGCCACCCCGTTTCGACACATTCGACCTCGATCCCGCTGACCTGGAGCTTCACGCGGCGCGCTTCGTTCTCGTAGCCGTAGAAGCAGCGTGGCCATCCTTCGTTGGCGATACGGTCGCGGTCGATGACGGCAAGCCGGACGGCGGCCAGCAGGTAGGGATCATAGTAATAGCTGCGCATGACCGAGTGGTCGAGCATGCAGGCCATGTAGCCGGCCTGCGTGCCGAGCATGTAGCGGCCCGAAGCGCCGGTGCGCATGACCTCGTATTTCACGAAGTAGTAGCGCCAGTCCCTAATGGTACCTGCATCGTCGAGGTAGGCGCCGGACTGTCCCTCCAGGGTACCGCCGCCGTCAAGCGCGTCGAGAAGCGCCATCAGCGGCGCCGATGCCGGGTGTACTGCCTCGTCCTTCTTGCCGCGGAACAGCCTGTTCCAAGGCTCGTCATTGCGGGGCGCGCCCAGGTCGACGATACGGTAGCCGGTCCAGCGCGCCTCTTCCCGCCCATAATGGCCCTGTGCTAGCAGGGCGCCCGTCACCGCGAGCCAGGGTGTTGTGCCGCCGGCGGCCGATTTGTCGAACAATCGCAGGAATGCGCCGCCGCGGGCCGCGAACCGTTCCGGGGCGAGCGCGAAGACGGTCAATCCGCCGCGCAGCAGGTGGTGGTCTTCCAGTTTATCGACGTCGGCACGCAGGGCGGGTGCCTTGGACAGCATGGCAGCCTTGTCGCGTTCGTTGCGTAGCTGGACCTGGTTGAAGGCGGCGACGGCGTCCAGGTTGCCGTGCCTGACAATCTGCTCGACGTCCGCCAGCAGTCGTGGCATGTTGTTGCGTTCGCCGGCGCGGATCTCGTCATCCGACGCTTCCACGAGATTGCGCACGATTCGCAGCCCCCGGCGCACGGCGTCGCCGGGATGCATCTCGGCCAGCAGCGCCGCATACAGCAGCAGCGTATGGGCCAACGTCCATTCGCGCGTCCCGTAGTGGCGGCAGCAGGCTTCGAACAGGTTGACGCCTTCCTGGCTAAAGGCATTGAACAGCGGTACGCGCCCGCCTGAATCTTCCCCAGCACTGACGAACAGCCGTTCGAAGGCGGCTTCAATGTCCTTGCCTTCCCAGGTCTTCCATGCATCTAGCATGAACGCTACGTTGTCGTCGGCGCCGCGACCATAGACCAGCTCGGCGCGGTCCTCATCGCGCGTCTTGCCCCTGAGGTCAATGCCGCTTCTCCACGCCAGGACGTCGGTAATGAAGCGGAAATAGCGCAGGAATTCGTCGTCGATTAGCTGGTCGGAGCCGCGGTAGGGCCACAAAAGGTCCGACCATTCCTTATCAACCTTCCGGGCGAAATGGCCGGCATGGCCAGGATGTGCCTGTTCCAGCAGTTCTTCGAAATGGGCCTTGAAGTTCTCGAAGTCCGTCAGCGGCTTGCCGCGCGAATTCATTTTGATGTACAGCGTGTCGGTCAGATTGTTGGCCCGCATCGGTAGCACGTGGAACCGAATTGCCGGGTCCAGCGGGTCGGTGAGGCGTTGCAAAGCCATATGCCGGTCTGCGTCGTGGGCGAGGAACCAAGCGTTTAGGGCATCGAGCATCACGAGCATGGAGTGGATAGTGGGGTCGTGGCGCCAGGTCGGCAGGTACGCGGCGTCGTCCCTAATCCATGCGGACGGCTCCACCCGGGCGTCCGGGCGGCAGCGGACGAGGAAGCCGCAGAAGTCGCGCGCACTGGCGCGCGTGGCGTAGCTGAAGCGACTCCATGGCTGCGTGGATGGCGCGACACCCACGTGCCATGCCAGGTAGCAGTGCAGCAGGAACAGCGTCGTCAGGCGTTGCTGGCCGTCGAGCGGATAGAAGCGATATTCGCCTTCCTGTTGCTCGACGTCGCCATATACGAAGTCGAGGTCAGCAGGCGCCGCGCCGGGCAACAACGCGCGGCACAGTGTGTCTACAAACGTGCCGCGAATGCGCGCGACGTGGTCGCCGTCGCGGCCCTGAGCGTAGTCGCGCTGGATCATAGGGATCTCAATGGCCTGGATACGCTGGCCATCGATCTCGTCCTGGAACATGCGGGAAAAGCTGGTGATGACTGCGGGCGTCAGGGCAGGGGCATTCATTGCTTCGGTTCCTGTGTGGAGGGGCGCAGGTAGGGGTGCAGGCGAATTAGCATTTCCTTCAAGTAACTATCCTTGTCGCTCTCGCTCCAGAAATGCGGGTGCTGTGCGTCCGCCTGGGCGTAATACTTGAGGAAGACATTGCGTGTGCAGGCCGGCACGTAGCTCCCGGCACGGTCGAGTTCGAGGATCATCTGGCGTTTTACCTCGAATACCGAATTGCTCAGGCGGCTGTTGTGAGCGCTCGACAGCAGGGCGATGTTCCTGATCGAATGGTCGAGTAGCTCGCCGGCATCCAGCATTTTCAGCACGGCGGCGCCCAGCGTCTTGAATTTTTCGCTGGAGAATTTTCCTTCTTCGATTTCGGCGAGGGCCGCGTCCAGGTGCGCATCCACTGCCTGGATGTCCGACGCCGACTGCTCCAGTGTCATGGCAGCCAGCGCGGCCCGGTGGGTCAGCAGCCAGGTCTTCCATTGGTCCGCGCGGTTCAACGTTTCGGCCTGTTGCGCATGGATGTGCTCGAGCGACCACTTATGACCGGCGTGGCGGTGGAACGGGAAGCGCGAGCCCGTGCCCGTTGCCGTCTCGACATTCATCAGCAGCAGCACCTGCAGGATTTTCGCCGAGTGCTTGCCGTACTGGAGTTCGGCCAGGGCGGCAGGCGACAGGTCGAGCAGGGCGCTGATGCGTTCGACGAGGGACTGCGCGAATTCACTTTTCTTCTTGCCGTCGGCGGCCATGGCGATGTCGCCCAGCGACGTCTTGTTCGCCACCAGGAAACCGATGTTGTTATGGAGTGCCGGCTGCTCCAGCCAGCCGCGGATGCGCGCATGCAGGGTAACGACCTGCTGCCAGAAGCCCTGTGGGTCCGCTTCAACGGCGCCTCGCAGCTGGTCGAAGGTGTGGTAGCGGGGGCGCTTTCCCTCGGGGCGCTTGTGCTGGTCGGCCAGTGTATCGAGCAGCAAGCTGATACGCGTAGGATAAGCGTCGGCGCCGCTGCCCACTCCCAGGCCGGCGACAAACGCCCATGTATCGGGGTCGTGCAGGTCGCGCTCGATGCCGTCCCATTGTGCAGCGATCTCGTGGGCGCGCTCGCGCGAGCTCGCGCGGACCGCGGAAAGCAGCGCGGCCTTGATGAGTTCCGCGTCAGTCAGGGGGATACGTCCCACGTTCAGGCGCGTGAAGAGGGCGGTCGCGCTGGTCTCTGCCGGTGCTTCGTACCAGATGACACGGATGGAGCGGAACAGATAGCCGTGGATCGTGTTGGCGACGCTGTTGCGTTCGAACTCGTCGCCATGTCGCTTGAACCAGCCGTCGATCGCGGCGTGCGCTCCGTACAGGTGGAAGTAGTCGATATTGGTATCGTGAATCGACGGGTCGAAGGTCTGCAGATAGGCTTCGCTACCGTCGCGCGTCTCGTAGTACAAGGCGTAGGGAGCGCCGATGCCGCAGTTCGCATGGACCTTCATATAACGCAGCAGAACGTACAGCGTCGTAAGTCGCTGCTGGCCGTCGATCAGTTCCCATTCATGGTCCTTGTCGGTAGCGCCGCGCCGATGCATCTTCACGACGACAGGCTGCAGGCTGTAGTCGATGCCTCCGCTGGCGTAAATATCGTCCAGCAGGCGCGTCACATCGTTGGCATCCCAGCGATAGCCACGCTGGTAGCGCGGTACGAAAAAGCGACCGCGGATCGTACCGACCGGCCTGTGCGTCAGGCTTGCCGTCGAAGCAGGCAGTGCCGCGAGTTCCCCATGATTTCCCATTCGTTTTTCCTTGCGGAACAATAATCGCAAAGCCTACGCGTTTTTTGCTCTAAGGACAATGTCATTGCGGCGCTAGTTGAGCTAGCGCAAAAGAGATGAGAAAAATGGAAAAGAAAAAAGGCCAGATCCGAAGATCTGGCCTTTCAAATAAGTTGGTGCGGCTGGCAGGAATCGAACCCACGACCCCTTGGTTCGTAGCCAAGTACTCTATCCAGCTGAGCTACAGCCGCCCGAAGCACGCATTATAGCAGTCCTTTCCAGATCGTCAAAGCCCGATGTGCCGGGCACGACATGGGACGCGTGCACAAAAGCAAAAGGCCGGATCCAGAGATCCGGCCTTTCAAAATAAGGTGGTGCGGCTGGCAGGAATCGAACCCACGACCCCTTGGTTCGTAGCCAAGTACTCTATCCAGCTGAGCTACAGCCGCCCCGAGGCCGGCATTATAGCAGCGGTTTCCGGATTGGCAAAGCCTGTATCGACGACCACTGTTTCGGCGGACTCACATCGCCAACAACGCAGGCAAAATGGGCGACGGAAAAAGAAAAAGGCCAGATCCGAAGATCTGGCCTTTCAAATGCATTGGTGCGGCTGGCAGGAATCGAACCCACGACCCCTTGGTTCGTAGCCAAGTACTCTATCCAGCTGAGCTACAGCCGCCCGATGCACGCATTATAGCGGCGCATGCCGGATTGCGGAAGTCTTAATTTTATTCAACGTCTGATGGGCTTCTGTTAGATTAGGACACTCGTCTTCGACCCCATTCCGTCCCGCCGAACCATGCACCACCCGCATCCCATTTCCTGGCGCCGTCCGGCCTGGCAGCGCGCCCTCCGCGCGGTCCTTGCCGGCCCCGTTCTGTTCGCCGTCCTGTTGTGCGCCTGCCATGCGGCGCTGGCCGGCGGACCGCGCAGCCTGCGCTTCGAACACGTGGGGCTGGAAGAGGGCTTGTCGCAGGAATCGGTGCTGACCATCCTGCAGGACCGCGAGGGCTTCATGTGGTTCGGCACCCAGGCCGGCCTGAACCGCTTCGACGGCTACCGCAACCGCGTGTTCCGCAACGACCCGAACGATCCCGGCAGCCTGGCCGACAATTTCGTGCGCGCCTCGCACGAGGATGCGCAGGGGCGGTTGTGGTTCGGCACGCGCGGCGGCCTGGTCCGCTTCGACAAGGCCAGCCAGCGTTTCGCCCGCTATCCGCTGAGCCGGCGCAACGACGGCATGGCCCGCAACAGCGCCGTCAACGCCATCGTGGGCGACGGCAAGGGCGGCCTGTGGGTCGGCACCGGCGACGGCCTGGTCCACCTGGACCCCGACAGCGGCAAGTTCCGCTCGCTGCAGCGCGAGGCCGGCATCGCAGGCACGCTCAGCGACGAGCGCGTCAATGCGCTGGCCGTGGATGGGCGCGGCGGCCTGTGGGTGGGCACGGGCGTGGGCATCGACTACCTGGCGCCCGGCGCCGTGCGCTTCGACCATTTCGATGTCGGGCCGCGCCGCGACAGCAAGCGCAACAGCGTGGCCGCCCTGTCCATCGACGCCCAGGACACCTTGTGGATCGGGACCGGCGCCGGGCTGGAAGCCTGGCATCTCGGCGACGGCCCGCCCCGGCGCGAGCGGGTGGACCTGGGCGAGGGGGAGGGCGCGGACGACGTGCGCATCCGCACCCTGTACCACGACAGCGGCAACAACCTCTGGGTCGGCACCGATCTCGACGGGCTCAAGTGGCGCGACCCGAGCAGCGGCCGTTTCGTCGCCTACGCCAGCCAGCCCCTCGACCGCCATGCGCTGTCGGACAACCAGGTCAGCGCCATCTGGGTCGACCGTACCGGCACCTTGTGGGTGGGCACGATGTTCGGCGGCGTCAACCGCGCCGACCTGGCGAGCGGCGGCTTTCGCCGCTTCAGCTACCTGCCGAACGAGGAGAGCGACGGCGGCGCGCGCAAGGTGCGGACGATCGCCCCCGGTCCCGGCGGCAGCCTGTGGCTGGGGACGGTGGGCGCCGGCCTCCTGCACCTCGATCCGGCCAGCGGCCGCGTGAGGCGGGTGCGCAACGATCCGCGCGATCCGTCCAGCCTGCCGGACGACGTCGTCACCACGCTGTTGCGTGGCAAGGGCCGGCTGTGGGTCGGATCGCCGAGCGGCTTGTCCTGGCGCGACGACGCCGGCGGACGTTTCACGCCGGTCCCGCTGGGGGGCGACGCGGCCGGCAACTACGTGCAGCGCCTGGCCGCTGGCCGCGACGGCAGTGTGTGGGTCGTCACCCATGGCGGGCTGTTCCTGGTGGCGCCGGACGGACGTATCGCGGGCGCGTGGCGGCACGACCCGGCCGATCCGTCCAGCCTGGGTGAGAACTACGGCTATGCGGCGCTGGAGGACCGGCACGGGGCGGTCTGGGTCGGCACCGAGAACGGCCTGGACCGCCTCGACCGCAAGACCGGCAAGTTCACCCACTTCCGGCGCGATCCCCGCGTTCCCGGCAGCCTCGTGCACAACCGCATCGCCGACCTGTACGAATCGGCGCGCGGCGACATCTGGGTCGGCACGGCGGGCGGCCTGGCAAGGATCGAGCGCGGCGCCGACGGACGGGTGTCGTTCAAGGCGTTCCCCGTGGCGGCGGGGCGCGCGCAGGTGCCCATCGGCGCCATCCTCGAGGATGCGCACGGCAGCATCTGGGCCAGCACCACGGCGGGCATCACGCGCGTCGACCCGGACACGGGCCGGTTCAAGACCTACGGCGCCCGGGACGGCCTGCTGGACGGCACCTATTTCATCGGCTCGGCCCTGCGCGGCGCCGACGGCGAGCTGCATTTCGGCGGGGGCAACGGCATGACCTCGTTCGCGCCGGATGCGATCCGCGACAATCCGTTCGCGCCGGTCGTCGTCATCACCGACTTCTCGGTCTTCAACCGTCCCCGCGCACTCGACACGGATCCAGGCAAAGGGCAGGCCGTCGAGCTGGATTACCGCGACTCCGTCTTCACGCTCGAATTCGCCGCCCTGCATTACGCTGACCCGCAATCGAACCGCTATGCCTACCGCCTGCGCGGCTTCGACCAGGACTGGACCGAGGCCGACGCCAACAAGCGCTTCGCCACGTATACGAACCTGGACCCCGGCACCTACCTGTTCGAAGTGCGCGCCGCCAACAAGGATGGCGTTTGGAGCGACAAGCCGGCCCAGCTTGCGATCACGATCACGCCGCCGTACTGGCGCACCTGGTGGTTCCGCTTCCTCGCCACCGCCGCCGTGCTGGGCGGCGCCGCGTTCGTGTACCGCCTGCGCGTGCGCGTGCTGGTGCGCCAGACGGAGCGGCTGGAACGGCAGGTCGGGGCGCGCACGGCCGAACTGGTGCTGCAGAAGGACCGCGCCGAGCGCCGCAAGCAGGAAGCGGAAGCGCAGAAGGAGGCCGTTGAGCAGGCACGCCGCAATATCGCGCTGCTGTCGGAGATCGGACGCGAACTGACGGCCAACCTGGACAGCGAGGCGATCATGGCCAATGTTTACGGCCAGGTGCGCCGCCTGATGGATGCGCGCGTGTTCGCCATCGGCGTCGTCCGGCCGGGCGGACGCCTGGAGTACCCGTACGTCGTCGAGGATGGCTGCCGCGCCGAGGGCGAACACGCCTGGCCGGACAGCGTTCGCCGCCTCGGCGAGCAATGCGTGGCGAGCGGCGAGGAGATCGTCATCGGCGACCTGGCCCAGGAAGCCGCCGCCCATCCCGGCGCCGACGGCGCGGTTCCCCGTTCCCTGTTGTTCGTGCCGATCGCCGTCGGCACGCGCGTGCTGGGCGTGATCTCCGTGCAGGCCTGGCGCGCCTGGGCCTACCAGAACGTGCAGCTGGACATGCTCAGCACGCTGGCCGCATATGTTGGCGTCGCGCTGGACAATGCCGACGCCTACCGCCAGTTGAAGGAGACCCAGGCCCAGCTGGCCGCGCACGAGAAACTGGCCTCGCTCGGGTCGCTGGTGGCGGGCGTGGCGCACGAGCTGAACACCCCGATCGGCAACAGCCTGCTGATGGCCAGCACGCTGCAGGAAAAGACGGAGGATCTGTCGGCGCGCTTCGCCGCCAACAACCTGAAGAAATCGGACCTGGAGGCGTGGATCGGCGCGGCGCGCGATGCCAGCGCCCTGATCCAGCGCAGCCTCCAGTCGGCCGCCGACCTGGTGAACAGCTTCAAGCAGGTGTCGGTCGACCAGGCCAGCACCCAGCGCCGCCGCTTCGACCTGGCCCGGGCCTGCCACGAGATCGCGGCGACGATGATGAACCAGGTGCGCCGCGCCGGCCATGCGCTGGAGCTGGACGTCCCGGCGGGGATCCTGATGGACAGTTACCCGGGCCCGTTCGGCCAGGTCGCAATCAACTTCATCAACAACGCGCTGCTGCATGCCTTCGATGCGCCGGGCGGGCACATGGTGCTGTCGGCCTCCATGCTCGACGGGGAACGCGTGCGCATCGTGTTCCGCGACGACGGCCGCGGCATCGCGCCGGAATACCTGGGGCGGATCTTCGATCCCTTCTTCACGACGCGCATGGGGCAGGGTGGCACGGGCCTGGGCTTGAACATCGCCTACACCATCGTCACGACGCTCCTGGGCGGCACGATCCGCGTGGACAGCGAGCCGGGGCGGGGCACGGCCTTCGTGCTCGACCTGCCCCTGCGCCCGGCCGATGCGCCGGCGCCGAGCGGCGTGCAGCCGGACCACGAGACCGCGTAGGCGCGGACCCTTACACGACGACGTTCTTCGGCGTCCCCGCGGCCCACGCTTCCAGGTTATCGACCAGCATGTCCGCCAGGGTCTGCATCGCCCCGCCGCTGGCCCAGGCCACGTGCGGCGTGAGCACGAAGTTCGGCAGGCGCAGTTGCAGCAAGGGGTTGTCGGGCACGGGCGGCTCCTTCGACAGCACGTCGAAGCCGGCGCCCGCGATGGTGCCGTCCTGCAGCGCCGCCGCCAGGGCCGCCTCGTCGACGAGGCCCCCGCGCGCCGTATTGATCAGGATGGCGCTGCGTTTCATCGACGCCAGTTCCGCCGCGCCGATCAGGTGGCGGGTCGCGTCGGACAGCGGCAGGTGCAGGCTGACGACGTCCGACGTGGCCAGCAGTTCGTCCAGCGGCAGCGCCAGTACGTCCGGATCCTGGATCGGCGAGCGCGACGTCGCCGCCACCTCCATACCGAAGGCGCGCCCGATCTGGGCGACGCGCTTGCCCAGCGCGCCGTAGCCGACGATGCCGAGGCGGCTGCCGGCCAGGTCGCCGATCGGATGGTCGAGCAGGCAGAAGCGGGTCGAGCGCTCCCAGCGTCCCGCCTCGACGTCGGCCATGTAGGCACACAGGTTGCGGCGCACGGCCAGCATCAGCGCGAAAGCGTGTTCGGGAACGGAGACCAGCGAGTAGTCGCGGATGTTCGCCACCACGATGCCGCGCGCGCGGCACGCGGCCAGGTCGACGTTGTCGGTGCCGGTGGCGGCCACGGCGATCATCTTCAGGTCCGGCAGCTGGGCCAGCGCGTCGGCGCGGAGCGGCACCTTGTTGGTGACGGCGATGGCGGCGCCCTGCAGGCGCTCGACCACCTCGTTCGGCGCGGTGGCGGGATAGTCGCGCCAGCGGTGCGCGAACGAAGGAGGGCGGATCGTGGCGATCAGGCTGTCGCGGTCGAGGAAGACGATATCGTGCATGGCGGTCCCGGGCAAGGTCGGACTGCCATTCTAGAACAAGGCCGCCCAGGGCGTGGGCGCAAGAAAAAAGGACAGGCGAACCTGTCCTTCGAGGAGGGAGGGGCTTGAGCCGGGATTATTTCGCCGCGGTGGCGTCGGCTTTCTTGTCTGCGTGGTCCACTGCCTTGTCGGCAGCGGCCTCCGCTTTGGCTTTTTCGGTTTTCTTGTGGGCCTTGGCCTTCTTCTTGTCGGCGTCGGCCTTGGCTTCGGCGACGTCCGCCTTCGCCTCGGCCGTTTCTTTCTGCACCTTCGCGTCGGCCTTCGC
The DNA here is from genome assembly GCF_044901715.1 of Massilia paldalensis. Lineage (NCBI taxonomy): Bacteria > Pseudomonadati > Pseudomonadota > Betaproteobacteria > Burkholderiales > Oxalobacteraceae > Massilia > Massilia paldalensis. Next base: position 86,292 of record NZ_JBJCIU010000005.1, on the reverse strand, counting down.
GGCAGCCTTGCTTTCCTTGGCTTGCGCCTTGGCGACATCCTTGTCGGCCTTCGCTTCGGCGTGGGTGGCCGGCATCGCCGTCGTAGCCGGTGCGGTGGCGGTCGACTGGGCGAATGCGGAAGTGGCGAACAGGCCTGCGATCAGGGTAGCGACGATTTTATTCATGGCGGTTTCCTTCAGGTGTCTTTGATATGTGTGGGACATTCCCGGTACTACTGAGCGGAAAACGCGGCCGCTCGCGCTGCGGTTGACCGCCTCTTACATCTGATTACAAAGTCTGCGATACTCATCTGGCATTTCCGAGTGTCACCTTCTTAAACACAAAATCGACGCCAGAGAGAACGCCAACGTGAAATCCACCATCTTTGCCCTGACCGCCGTCGCGCTCGCCGCCGCGACCCTCGCCGCGCAGGCGGCCGACACCGTCCACATCGACCCCAAGCGCCTGTCCGAGGACGTGCGCATCCTGTCCTCCGACGCGTACGAAGGCCGCGCCCCGAACAGCGCGGGCGAGACGAAGACCGTCGACTACCTCGTGAAGCAGTTCCAGGCCGCGGGCCTGGAGCCGGGCGGCACCGTCGTCAACGGCAAGCGCGGCTGGACGCAGGACGTGCCGCTGGGCCGCTTCGAGATCAAGGGCCCGGTGGAGGTCGCCGTCAACGACGGCAAGGCGCGCCAGGCCTACACCCAGGGCAAGGAAATCGCGATCCGCGCCGCCATGACGGGCGCCAAGTCCGTGGCCTTCCAGGATGCGCCGCTGGTCTTCGTCGGCTACGGCGTGACGGCGCCGGAACGCAAGTGGGACGACTTCAAGGGCGTCGACCTGAAGGGCAAGCTGGCCGTCGTCCTGATCAACGACCCGGACTTCGAGACGGGCAAGGGCGACTTCGGCGGCAAGGCCATGACCTATTACGGCCGCTGGACCTACAAGTTCGAAGAGATGGCGCGCCGCGGCGCGCTGGGCACCATCATCGTGCACGAGACCGACCCGGCCTCCTACGGCTGGGCCACGGTGAAGAACTCCAACACCAACGTCATGTACGACATCGTCCGCAGCAAGCCGCTCGAGGCGCATGCGCCGGTGGAGGCTTGGATCCAGCGCGACGCAGCGCGGGACCTGTTCAAGCGCGCGGGCCTGGACTTCGACAAGCTCAAGAAGGAAGCGCAGGGGCGCGCCTTCAAGCCCGTCCCCCTGAAGGGCATCACGCTGTCGGCCAAGTACGACGTCGACGCCCAGGTCATCACGTCGAAGAACGTCGTCGCGCTGCGCCCGGGCAGCAAGCATCCGGACCAGGTCGTGATCTACAGCGGCCACTGGGACCACCTGGGCGTGGGCCTGCCGGATGCGAAGGGCGACAAGATCTACAACGGCGCCGTCGACAACGGCACCGGCATCGCCGCCCTGCTGGAGCTGGCGCGCGCCTACGGCAAGGCACCGGCACCGCAGCGCAGCGTCGTGTTCCTGGCCGTCACCGCCGAGGAAAAGGGCTTGCTGGGGTCGGAATACTATGCGTCGAACCCCGTCTACCCGCTGGCCAAGACGGTCGGCGTCATCAATATGGATGCGCTGAGCCCCTACGGTCCCGCGAAGGACTTCACCATTTCCGGCAACGCCAAGCTGGAGCTGCTCGACCGCCTCGTCGCCAAGGCCAAGGAACGGGGCATCCGCTATTCGCCGGATCCGAAGCCGGAAGCGGGCCACTTCTTCCGCTCCGACCACTTCCCGTTCGCCAAGGCCGGCGTGCCGGCGATCTCCTACGGTTCGGGCGAGGACTGGGAGCAGGGCGGCGTCGCGGCCGGCAAGGCATCCGAAGAGCAGTACGTGATGGTGGCCTACCACCAGCCGGCCGACGAGTGGAAGGCCGACTGGCCGTTCACGGGCATGGCGCGCGACCTCGACATGCTGTATTCGCTGGGCCGCGACCTGGCCGATTCCGGCGCCTGGCCGAACTGGGCAAGCGATTCGGAATTCCGCGCCGCGCGTGACCGCAGCGCGGCAGAGCGCAAGTAACCCCGTCGCCCCTGCGCAGGCAGGGGCCCAAGTTCGTCTTGGGCCGGGCCCCAGCGCAGGGGCAACGGTTCTAACAGGCAACCCACTAGCGTTACCTATCGTACAGTCCCGTTCGCACAATCTGGCTACACTACGTCCATCCTGGATGTAGAGGTGATGCCATGCCCGACGCACTCAAGCTGTACAAAGCCAAGCGCAATTTTTCCGTCACGTCGGAGCCGGAAGAGGGCGGCCAGGCGAGCCCGGATGCCTTGACCTTCGTGATCCAGAAGCACTGGGCGACGCGGCTGCACTACGACTTCCGCCTGGAGCTGGACGGCACCATGAAGAGCTGGGCCGTGCCGAAGGGCCCCAGCTACGACACCCACGACCGCCGCATGGCGATCCACGTCGAAGACCACCCCATCTCGTATTCCGACTTCGAAGGCACGATCCCGCCGCAGCAGTATGGCGCCGGCAAGGTCATCATCTGGGACAAGGGTACCTGGGAGCCGATCGGCGACCCGCGCGCCGGCTTCGCCAAGGGCGAGGTCAAGTTCGAGATGCATGGCCACAAGATGCACGGGCGCTGGGTGCTGGTGCGCCTGCGCGGCCACGAGGACGACAAGCAGGAGCCCTGGCTCCTGATCAAGGAAAACGACGAGTACGCGCGTCCCGCCGCCGAATTCTCCGTCATCGACGAATTCCCGGACAGCGTGAAGGACTTGCCCATGCCGGGCCGCACCACGGACACGGCCGTGGCCAATGCCAAGGTGGCCCAATTGAAGGCCGAACGCGATGGCGCGGAGCCGGCGAAAGCGGGCAAGGCGGCCAAAGCGGCCAAGCCCGGAAAGGAGACGGCCGCGGCGGCGGCCAAGACGCCCGCCGCGTCCAAGGCGCCGCGCACCCGCCGCGGCGCCATGCCGGAAGGCGCCGTGAAGGGCGACCTGCCCGCGACGCTGAACCCCGAACTGGCCACCCTCGTCGATGGGCCGCCGCAAAAGCCCGAGGAATGGATCTACGAGATCAAGTTCGACGGCTACCGCATGCTGACCCGCATCGAGGGCAAGGACATCCGCCTCATCACCCGCAACGGCAACGACTGGACCGACAAGCTGCTGCCGCTGCAGAAGGAAATCCGGCGCATGAAGCTGCCGGACGGCTGGTATGACGGCGAGATCGTCGTGCACGACGAGAACGGCAAGCCGAACTTCAACCTGCTGCAGCTCGCGTTCGACGGTTCCAACAAGGCGCAGGTCGTGTACTTCGTGTTCGACGTCCCCTATTGCAAAGGCCACGACCTGCGCGACGTGCGCCTGGACGACCGCCGCGCGCTGCTGCAGGAGCTGCTGGCGGCCAAGCCTTCCGACACCGTGCGCTTCTCGGCCGAATTCGGCACCGACCCGGACCAGCTCGTGGTCGCCGCCTGCCAGATCGGCCTGGAGGGCGTGATCGGCAAGCGCCGCGATTCGCGCTACGTGACGCGCCGCTCGCCCGAATGGATCAAGCTGAAATGCGGCCAGCGCCAGGAATTCGTCATCGGCGGCTACACGGACCCGCAAGGCTCGCGTACGGGCATCGGCTCGCTGCTGCTGGGCTACTACGACGACGAGGGCGTGCTGCGCTACGCCGGCAACGTCGGCAGCGGCTTCAACGGCGCCTCGCTGCGCCACCTGCGCGAGGTACTGGAAGGCATGGAGACGGAGAAGAGCCCGTTCCCCGCGCGCGCCGTGCCGGGCCGCACGAACCACTGGGTGCGGCCGGAACTGGTGGCCGAGGTCAGCTTCTCCGAATGGACGGCGGGCGACGCCGTGCGCCATCCCGTGTTCCAGGGCCTGCGCAAGGACAAGCCGGCAAGGAGCGTCGTGCGCGAGCAGGCGAAGCACGTGCAGGAGACGCCCGACACGTCGACGCCGGCCAAGGGAGGCAAGGCCGCGGCCAAGGCGGCCAGCAAACCTGCCGCCAAGCCCGCAGCCAAGGCCGCAGCTAAGCCTGCAGCAAAATCGGCCCGCGCCAAGCCCGTCGACACGGACCTGCCCGGCAACCTGCCGGCCACCTTCCGCGTCACCCACGGCGAGCGCGTGATGGACAAGGAGAGCGGCGTCACCAAGATGGACCTGGTGCGCTACTACGCGCTGGTCGGCCAGCTGATGATGGAACACCTGGAAGGCCGCCCCGTCTCGCTGGTGCGTGCGCCGGAGGGCGTGGGCGGCGAGCTGTTCTTCCAGAAACACGTCACGGACACGGCGAAGATGCCCGGGGTCGCCCAGATGGACCAGGCGCTCGACCCGGACCATCCCAGCATGACGCGCATCGCCACGGCCGAGGGCTTGCTCTCCAGCGCGCAATGGAACGTGGTCGAGATCCACAGCCAGAACGCCACCGGCAAGCACTACGACACGCCGGACCGCTTCGTGTTCGACCTCGACCCGGGCGAGGGCGTGTCCTGGGCCCAGGTGCAGGAAGCGGCGGCGCTGATGCGTGTCTTCCTCGAGGAGCTAGGGCTGACGCCTTTCCTGAAGACGAGCGGCGGCAAGGGCCTGCACGTCGTCGTGCCGATCAAGCCCAAGCTGGACTGGGACACGGTCAAGGATTTCACGCACGCCGTCGTCGACCACCTGGCCCGGACGTTGCCGGACCGCTTCGCGGCCAAGAGCGGCGCCAAGAATCGCGTGGGCCGCATCTTCATCGACTACCTGCGCAACGGCCGCGGCGCGACGACCGTGTCGGCCTGGTCACCGCGCGTGCGTCCGGGCATGGGCATCTCGGTGCCCGTGCGCTGGGACGAACTGCCGGGGCTGACGTCGGGCGCGCACTGGACCGTCAAGACGGTGCACGAGCGGCTGGACGAGGGGAATGCGCCGTGGGCGGAGTATGCCAAGAGTGCGGCGACCTTGACCAAGGCGATGAAGGCAATCGGTTTTAAGCCTGCCAAGAAAAAATGAACGTCGCCCCTTCAGTCACCGTCGCCCCTGCCTTCGCAGGGGCGACGTAGTTTGTCGTACCGGGCGTCCTATGTTTTGTCGTTCCTGACGATCCCCCGCACATTCATCGCGCACAGCCCCGCCTGCAGCGCGATCAGCGCCCAGGCGCCGTCGTGCACGCCCCAGATGATCCACAGGATGTTACTGACGATGAAGGTGTAGAAGCCGACGATGCGCCGGCGCGCGTGGCGGGCGCCGACGAGGAAGGCGGCGCACAGCGTCACCACCATCGCCGGCCACTGCAGCAAGTCGATGATCGTATCCCAATCCACTAGGCGGCCTTCCTGCGTGCCGCCGGCTTGGCGGCGGACTTGGCGACGGCCTTTTTCGCGGGCGCCTTCTTCGCGGCGGGTTTCGCAGCTGGCTTGGCGGCCGTCTTAGTTGCCGTCTTCGCTGCCGTCTTCGTCGCGGTAGCGCGCTTGGGCTTGGCCGCGCTGGCGCTCGTATGCGCCGTGCCGCGTGCCGGCGCCTTGCGGGCCCGCGGCGGCGGGGCGTCGTCCTCGTCCTCGTCGTCGGACGGCTTGCGCGAACGGCGCGGCGGCGGGTCGTCGTCGTCGTCATCGTCGTCGCCGGCGCGCGCGGGCTTCTTGCCCAGGCTGGCCTGCAGCAGGGCGACGAGGTCGATGACGTTGGACTTGGCCGGTTTTTCCTCTTCCGGCTCGGCCTCGGTGATGGTCTTGGTCTGGTTGGCGGCGACCTTCTTCTTGATCAGCGCCAGCAGGTCTTCGCGGTAGGTGTCGTGGTACTGCTGCGGTTTCCAGCGCTCGCTCATGCCTTCCACGAGCGCCCTGGCCATCTGCAGTTCCTTCGGCGTCACCTGCGCCGCCTTGGAATCCTCGGACGGGATCTTGAGTTCGTCCGTGGGGCGGATCTCGTCCGGATAGCGGATCGTGTTGAGCACGATGGTGTCGCCCACGCAGACGAGGGCCGCCAGGTGCTGCTTGACGCGGATGACGACGTTGGCGATGCCGATCTTGCCGACGTCGCGCAGCGTCTCGCGCAGCAGCGCGTACACCTTGTCGCCGCCCTTGCCGGGGGCGAGGTAGTAGGGCTGTTCGTAGTAGATCAGCGGGACCTGTTCCGCATCGACGAAGGCCAGGATATCGATCGTGCGCGTCGCCTCCGGATTGGCCCGGCGCAGGTCCTCGTCGGACAGGACGACGTATTCGCCGTCCTTGTACTCGTAGCCCTTGATGATGTCGTCCCAGGAGACTTCCTTGCCCGTGTGCTTGTTGTAGCGCTTGAAACCGATCGGCGAGAAGTCGCGCCGGTCGAGCATGGTCAGGTCGAGCGCATGATCGCTCGTCGCGGGATACATCTCGACCGGGATGTGCACCAGCCCGAAGCTGATCGCACCTTTCCACATGCTTCTCGCCATGATCGGCTCCTTTCGCTTATTCGCCCACGCTGCCGGTGATCGGCAGCACCACGCCCGTCACATAGCCCGAGCACACGTTCGAGGCCAGGTAGACATAGGCGGGCGACAGTTCTTCCGGCTGCGCCGGACGGCCGAAGGTGGTGGCCTGGCCGAACTTGGCGACCTTGTCGGCCGACTGGTCGGCCGGGTTCAGCGGGGTCCAGACGGGACCCGGCGCCACGGCGTTCACGCGGATGCCCTTGTCCAGCAGGTTCGCGGCCAGCGACATCGTGAACGCGTGGATCGCGCCCTTGGTGGTCGAGTAGTCGAGCAGCTTGGGCGAGCCTTTCAGGCCCGTGACGGAACCCGTGTTCACGATGGCGGCGCCGCGCTTCATGTAGGGCAGGCAGGCCTTGGCCATGTGGAAGTAGCCATAGATGTTCGTGCGCATCGTCTCGTCGAAACGTTCCTCGTCGAGGTCGAGCAGCGATTCGGCGTGTTCCTGGAAGGCGGCGTTATTCACCAGCACGTCCAGCCGGCCCCACTTGGCGACGACCTGGTCGACGGCCTGCTGGCAGAATTCCATGTCCTTGACGTCGCCGGCGATCGTCACGCACTGCTGGCCCTCGGCCTCGATCACGCGCTGTGTCTCGGCGGCGTCCTCGTGCTCGTTCAGGTACAGGATGGCGACGTCGGCGCCTTCGCGCGCGAACAGCACGGCCACCGCGCGGCCGATGCCGGAATCGCCGCCCGTGACGATGGCCACCTGGCCGGCCAGCTTGCCGCTGCCCTTGTAGTGTTCGGCCATGAACTTCGGTTTCAGCTCGAGCTGGGCCTCGATGCCCGGCTTGGCGAGGTGCTGGGCCGGGAAGTCGCCGGACGGCTGCTGGATGCCCGTCTGGGCTGCCTTGCTTTCGCCGCCCGCGTCACCCTTCTGCATGCTGCCGTCGCGCTGGTCCTGGCGGTTCTGGATCGCCTTCTGCTTGTTTGCCACATCATCCTGGTTTGCCATCGTACCCTCCATAAGCTTGATCGTTCGAGTATTCGGGCGCACGGCAGGGCTGACCGTGCGCTCCCACACACATGCACGCGATTGCCCCGGCCTTCCGGGTCCTAGGCGCGGCATGTGCTTTATGGCAAACTGCCGCCACCGTCTTCCAGGAGTCCACGATGTCGCAGCATGCCGAGCAGCCCGCCGCAGGGACCTGTCTCTACGTCAGCCCGATGGCGCGGCGGCGCGCGGAGTTCGCCGCCGCCTGCGGATCCCGGTTCGCGGCGCTGCGGCTGGCGGACGGCGCGGACGAGGCGGCCCAGTGGCTGGCCAGCGAGCAGCCGGCGCTGCTGGTGCTGGACCTCGAACGCTTCGACCCCGGCATCGACCTGGCGCCGCTGGGCGCGCTCGTCGCGGCGCGCGGCGGCCGCCCCACGCTGTTGCTGTGTCCCTTCGGCGGCGCCGCGTGGGTGCCGGCGCTGATGGGCTTCGGCCCCGTCGCCTATGCCATGACGCCGCTGGAACCGGAAGACCTGCAGGATGCGGTGGCGCGCGCGCTGGCGCCGGCGGTGGGCGGCGCCGAAGCCGATGCCGATGCGTTGCGCGAACTGCTGCACCTGCGCACCCGCGTCCAGGATGCGCTCGACGGCGCCGACGCTGCCGATGCGCTGGCCGAGGCCTTATGCAGTGCCTTGTCCGCCTGGCCGGGCGTGCTGCACGCGGCCGTGCTGCGGCGCCAGCCGGACGGCGACCTGGCCGTCGCGGCCCAGCATGGGCAGCCCCGCCTGTCGCTCGGCGTGCTGCTGCAGCGCACCGACCGCCTGCTGCACGCGCCGCTGCGCCATGCCTTCCCCGGGCTGCTGGCGGCCGCCAGCGGCGCCATGGTGCTGCTCGATCCGCCCGAGCAGGCCGGCGAGCCGGCGCTGGCCGAGGCCTTGCGTTCACACGGCGTGGCGCTGGCGCTGGGCGTGCCGGTTCCGGCCGACGGACCCGGCCCCGCGCGCGGCGCCTTGTCGCTGCTGTTCGGCACGGCGCGTCATTTCAGGCCCGAGGAACTGGCGACGCTGCAGGACGTGGCCCGTTGCTGCGCGCTGGGCCTGCGCCTGGCCGACACGCAGCTGGAAAATGAACAGCTGCTGGCGCGCCTGACGCACATCTCGAACAGCGACGCGCTGACGGGCGTGGCGAACCGCCGCCATGGCGAGGCGCTGCTGGAACGGGAGGTCAAGCGGGCGCGCCGCTACCGCGTGCCGCTCGCGCTGCTGTCCTTCGACATCGACCGCTTCAAGGCCATCAACGACACGTTCGGCTATCCGGTCGGCGACGTGGTGCTGCGCACCGTGGCCGACGTGGCGCGCGCCATGCTGCGCGCGAGCGACATGCTGGTGCGCTCGGGCGGGGAGGAGTTCCATATCCTGGCACCGCACACGAGCGCGATCGACGGCCTGCGCATGGCCGAGAAGCTGCGCGCCGCGATCGAGCAGGCCGAGGTTCCCGGTTGCGACCACGTGACGGTCAGCCTGGGCGTGGCCCAGCTGGGCGAGCAGGAGAGCGCCGATTCGCTGGCGCAGCGCGCCGATGCCGCCATGGCGCGCGCCAAGCGGGCAGGGCGCAACTGCGTCGAACTGGCGATGCAGTAAGCGATGCTGGCCTGGCTGAAGAATTACCGCCGCGCCGACCTGGCCGGCGACGTGGGCGCCGGCATCGTCGTCGCCATGATGATGATCCCGCAGGGCATGGCCTATGCGCTCGTGGCCGGCCTGCCGCCCGTCGTCGGGCTGTACGCGAGCATCGTGCCGCCGCTGCTGTACGCCTTGTTCGGCACCAGTTCCACGCAATCGGTCGGGCCGATGGCGATCATCTCGCTGATGACGGCATCGGCGCTGGCGCCGCTGGCGGCGGCCGGCGGCGCGCTGTACGCGGTTCTGGCGGCGCAGCTGGCGGCCCTGTCCGGCGCCGTGCTGCTGGCCTGCGGCCTGCTGCGCATCGGCTTCCTCGCCAATTTCTTTTCGCGACCCGTGATGAACGGCTTCACGCTCGGCTCGGCGGTGGTGATCGCGCTGGGCCAGGTGGACACGCTGCTGGGCGCGCCGTTCCCGTACTGGCATGGCCCCAGCGCGGCGCTGGGCCTGGCCGGCATCGCCTTTTTGCTGGCCGCGCGGCGCTGGCTGGCGCCGGTGCTGCGCCGCCTGGGCCTGGCGCCCGGCGCGGCCGACATCGGCGCGCGCCTGGCGCCGATGCTGCTGGTGCTGGGCAGCGTCCTGCTCGTCGCACTGCTGCACCTGGACGCCGGCGGCATGCGCACGATCGGCCACGTGCCGGCCGGCCTGCCGCACCTGAACACCATGGTCTCCGGCGAGCACTGGCAGCAGCTGCTGAAACCGGCCCTCCTGATCGGCTTCATGAGCTTCCTGATCGCCATGTCGGGCGCCCAGACGCTGGCCGTCAAGCGCGCGGAGAAGCTGCACACGGACCGCGAACTGGTGGCGCTGGGCGCCGCCAACATTGGCAGCGCGCTGAGCGGCGGCTTCCCCGTGACGGGCAGCCTATCGCGCTCCGCCGTCAACTTCGCCGCCGGCGCCAACACCCAGCTGGCCGGCATCATCACGGCCGCGCTGCTGGCCTGCGCGCTGGTGCTGCCGACCGGCTGGCTGGCGCTGCTGCCGTTGCCCGTGCTGGCGGCCACGATCATCGTCGCCGTGCTGGGCATGCTCGAATGGAATACGCTGCGCACGTCCTGGCGCTACGACCGCGCCGACGCGCTGGCGCTGCTCGCCACTGCCGGCGGCGTGTTGCTGCTCGGCGTCGAGGCCGGCGTCGTGCTGGGCCTGGTGCTGTCGCTGGGTGCCATGATCTGGCGCGAGAGCCGTCCCCATATCGCGCTGCTGGGCCGCATCGCCGGCACGGAACACTTCCGCAACGTCGACCGCTATGCGGTGGAGACGGCGCCGGGACTGTTGCTGCTGCGCGTCGATGCCGGGCTATTTTTTGGCAATGTCGAGGCCGTGAAGGGCAGGATCGAGGAAGAGCTCGCCGCACATGCCGACACGCGCGACCTCGTGCTGGTGTTGTCGGCCGTGAACGCCATCGACACGTCCGCGCTGTTTGGTTTGATCGATCTCAACCATACGTTGGGGCAGCGGGGCGTCAAGCTGCATTTTGCCGAGGTCAAGGGCCCTGTGATGGACCGTTTGCGCACATCGGCCCTTGTAGAACAGCTCCATGGCCATATCTTTCTCAGTACTGCCAATGCGTGGGACGCGCTCACACATTACAACACGTGATTGCAAGCAAAACCCAGCTGTGGCAGGATGGATCCAACGGATTTTGACAGAAAGGTGACATCATGCCCCGTTCGAGTACCCTCGTTATCCTGATTGCAAGCCTGGCGCTGACCCTGTTCGGTTTCGCCGCCGCCCTGCCGGCCGGTATCGCCATGGCCCTGGCGCTCGAACTCGTCGTCTGGAAGGCGGAAGTCGACCGCCAGCGCGAACTGCAGCTGGCCCGGGTCACCCGCAGCGCGCGCCCCATGCGCAACCAGCGCCGCCGCTGATTCGCCGCCCCATCGCCGCAGCCAGCGGCGATGCGGTTCAGTCAAGCCGCTTCGGCGGCTCGAACACGTCGTCCCTGCGAAGGCAGGAACCCAAGCTTGCGGGCGTCATAGCGCTGCTTGCAGAGATTGGGTCCCTGCCTTCGCAGGGACGACGTCGTTTCGTAGGGACGTCGTCGCTTCGTAGGGACGACGTCGTTAATGGAGATGGATGACATCTCCAGCTACTCCCACTCCCGCTCCCTTCACTGAGACTTTCGTCTTCGCCTCGCGGTCGCACCTTCATGGTGCGTTCGGTCTCCCTTGGTGCGTGCATGCCGTCCCGGCGCGCATGAGAGGGCATATCGCACCGCTTTCGGGCTTGGCATGCATCGTGCTAATCCATCAATATGCCCGATTGCAGCCTTTCCGATCCTCCCACCGCGACGCCTTCCTGGCAGGCCAGCCTGCAGTTAGGCTTCGCCCGCAACGGCGGCGCCACGCGCCTGGCGCGCCGCGAACACCGCGGTCCGCTGCGCGTGCAGAAGGCGCTGTATCCCGAAGGGCCGGACGCCTGCCACGTGATCGTCGTGCATCCGCCCGGCGGCGTGGTCGGCGGCGACCAGCTTGACGTGGGCATCGATGCGGGCGCCGATTGCCACGTGCTCGCCACCAGCCCCGGCGCGGCCAAGTGGTACCGCGCCAACGGCCGCGTCTCCCGCCAGAACGTGCGGCTGCAGGCGGGCCCCGGCGCCGCCATCGAATGGCTGCCGCAGGAAACCATCTTCTACGACGACGCCAGCGTGGAGCTCGACCACGAGGTCGACCTGGCGCCGGGCGCCCGCTATCTCGGCAGCGAAGTCCTCGTGTTCGGCCGCCGCGCGTCGGGCGAGCGCTTTTCCCGCGGCCGCATCCGCCAGCGCACCCGCATCCGCGAGGGCGGCCGCCTGCTGTGGTGCGAGCAGGGCATCCTGACGCCGGCCGGCATCGCCAGCCCCTTCGGCCTCGGCGGCCATGCCGTCTGCGCCACCTTCCTCGCCGTCGGCGCATCCGTGCCCGCGGCCGTGCAGGCCGGCCTGCGCGCCGCCGATCCGCTGCTGGCGCTGAGCCAGGTGAAGTCCGTGTTCGTGGCGCGCCACCTGGGCGACGACGCCGAGGCCGCGCGCGCCGCCATGCGGCGCGTGTGGCAGGCGCTGCGTCCCCATTACCTCGGCCGGCCCGCGTGCCTGCCGCGCATCTGGAACACCTGAAGGAACACCAGCCCATGGACCTGACCCCACGCGAAAAAGACAAGCTGCTGATCTTCACCGCCGCGCTGCTGGCGGAGCGGCGCCGCGCGCGCGGCCTGAAATTGAACTATCCGGAAGCCGTCGCGCTGATCACGGCCGCCATCATGGAAGGCGCGCGCGACGGCCGCAGCGTGGCGGAACTGATGAGCGAAGGAACGACGATCGTCGGGCGCGACGACGTAATGGAAGGCGTGCCGGAGATGATCCCGGAAATCCAGGTCGAGGCGACCTTCCCGGACGGCAGCAAGCTGGTCACCGTCCACCATCCGATACCCTGAATGCCCCACGCGAAGGAGGTGCGATGAAAATCCACAAACTCGATGCATCGGCCTGTGACGAGGTGCAGGACCAGCTGGCCGCGCTGCTGCTCGACGCCGTGTCGAACGGCGCCTCGGTCGGCTTCCTGGCTGGCCTGGATCCGGCCGACGCGCGCGGCTACTGGCTTGACGTGCGCGCCGCCGTGGCGCAGGGCTCGCGCGTGCTGCTGGCCGCCGCCCACGACGGCACGGTCGTCGGCACCGTGCAGCTGGACTTGTGCCAGAAGGCCAACGGCCGCCACCGCGCCGAGCTGCAGAAGATGATGGTGCACAGCCGCGTGCGCCGGCGCGGCATCGGCGGCGTGCTGCTGCGGGCGGCCGAGGCGGAAGCGCGCGAGCTGCGCCGCGGCCTGCTGTTCCTGGACACGGAGGCCGGCTCCGGCGCCGAGCACCTGTACCAGGGTTTCGGCTATACCCGCGCGGGCGAGCTGCCGGACTACGCGTGCACGCCGGACGGTGCCTGGCGCCCGACGGCGATCTACTACAAATCGCTGTTCGCGCCGGAGGCCGCATGATCCCGGGCGCGTATCTGCTGGAAACGGGGGACGTGGAGATCAACGCGGGGCGGCCCACCGTCTCCGTCACCGTAGCCAACGCGGGCGACCGCCCCGTGCAGGTGGGCTCGCACTACCATTTCTACGAAGTCAACGATGCCTTGCAGTTCGACCGCGCGCTGGCGCTGGGCATGCGCCTGAACATCGCGGCCGGCACCGCCGTGCGCTTCGAGCCGGGCCAGCGCCGCACCGTGGAGCTCGTCGGCCTGGGCGGCAAACGCGTCGTGCACGGCTTCCAGGGCCGCGTCAACGGCAGCCTGCCGCAGGGAGGAGACTGATGGCCACCATCTCGCGCCAGGCCTATGCCGACATGTACGGCCCGACGAAGGGGGACCGCATCCGCCTCGCCGACACCGAGCTCGTGATCGAGATCGAGCGTGACCACGCGGTCTACGGCGAGGAAGTGAAGTTCGGCGGCGGCAAGGTGATCCGCGACGGCATGGGCCAGTCGCAGCTGCCGCGCGCCGGCGTCATGGACACCGTCATCACGAACGCCGTCATCATCGAGCACTGGGGCATCGTCAAGGCCGACATCGGCATCAAGGACGGCCTCATCGCCGGTATCGGCAAGGCCGGCAATCCGGACATCCAGCCGGGCGTGACCCTGCCCATCGGCGGCGCCACCGAGATCATCGCCGGCGAAGGGATGATCGTGACGGCGGGCGGCATCGACACCCACATCCACTTCATCTGTCCGCAGCAAATCGACGAGGCGCTCATGTCCGGCATCACGACGATGCTGGGCGGCGGCACGGGGCCGGCGGTCGGCACGGCGGCCACCACCTGCACGCCGGGCGCCTGGCACATCCACGCGATGCTGATGGCGGCCGATGCCTTTCCGATGAACCTGGGCTTCTTCGGCAAGGGCAACGTCAGCCAGGCGAGGCCGCTCGAAGAACAGATCGAGGCGGGCGCCGTGGGCCTGAAGCTGCACGAGGACTGGGGCAGCACGCCGGCCGCCATCGACAACTGTCTGTCCGTGGCCGAGCGCATGGACATCCAGGTGGCGCTGCACTCGGACACGCTGAACGAGGCGGGCTTCCTGGAGTCGACCGTCGCCGCGTTCAAGGACCGCACCATCCACACCTTCCACACGGAAGGGGCGGGCGGCGGCCACGCGCCGGACATCATCGCGGCCGTGGGCCAATCGAACGTGCTGCCGTCGTCGACGAACCCGACCCGGCCGTTCACCGTCAACACGCTGGACGAGCACCTGGACATGCTGATGGTGTGCCACCACCTCGACCCGGCCATCGCCGAGGACGTCGCGTTCGCCGAATCGCGCATCCGCCGCGAGACCATCGCCGCCGAGGACATCCTGCATGACATCGGCGCGATCTCGATGATGTCGTCCGACTCGCAGGCCATGGGCCGCGTCGGCGAGACCATCATGCGCACCTGGCAGACGGCGCACAAGATGAAGGTGCAGCGCGGCCTGCTCGACGGCGACTCGGCGCGCAACGACAACGAGCGGGTGAAACGCTACGTGGCCAAGTACACGATCAATCCCGCCATCGCCCATGGCATCGCGCACGCCGTCGGCTCGCTGGAGCCGGGCAAGATCGCCGACATCGTGCTGTGGCGGCCCGCCTTCTTCGGCGTCAAGCCGTCGATGGTGCTCAAGGGCGGGATGATCGCCGCGAGCCTGATGGGCGACCCGAACGCGTCGATCCCGACGCCGCAGCCGGTGCATTACCGGCCGATGTTCGGTTCCTTCGGCGGCGGCTTGAAGAAATCGTTCACCTTCGTCTCGCAAGCCGCGTTCGACGCCGGCATCGCCCGCGAACTGGGCCTGGCGAAGACCGTGATCCCCGTGCGCGGCACGCGCGGCCTGAGGAAGCGCGACATGATCCGCAACGGAGCCACTCCGCACATGGAGGTGGACCCGGAAACCTATGAAGTGCGGGCCGACGGGCAGCTGCTGGTGTGCGAAGCCGCCACCGTGCTGCCGCTGGCCCAGCGTTATTTCCTTTTCTAGAGAGCCAACCATGTATTCTCTCCATACCAGGATCGCGCATGCCCCGGTCGTCCACGACCTGCTGGTGCTGCCGTTCGAGCAGCGCGAGCGCTGCCGCCAGCGTGCCCGTCTCGCGTCCGGCGAAGAGGTCGCGCTGTTCCTCGTGCGCGGCACCGTGCTGCGCGATGGCGATTTGCTGACGGGCGAGGACGGCCGCGTCGTGCGCGTCGTGGCCGCGCCCGAGCCGACCTATCTCGTGCGCTGCAGCGACGCGACGATGCTGGCGCGCTGCGCCTTCCACCTGGGGAACCGCCACACGCAGACCCAGGTGGGCGCCGGCTGGCTGCGCATCCGCGTCGATCCCGTGCTGAAGGAAATGGTCGAAGGCCTGGGCGCCCAGGTCGATACCGAACTGGCCAAGTTCGAGCCGGAAGCGGGCGCCTACGCGGGCGGGCATGCCCACGGCCACGACCACGAACATGACCATGGCGGCGGCCGCGGCGGCCTGCTGGCGCCCGTGCCGGTGCGCCAGAAGATCCACCGCCCGTCCGACATCGTGCGGCCCGAGCCGGCATGAACGCGGCGGCCCTGCTGCACCTGCTGCAATTCGCCAGCCCGGCGCTGCCGATCGGCGGCTACAGCTATTCGCAGGGCCTGGAAGCGGCGCTGGAGCAGGGACTCGTGCACGACGCCGACACGGCCTGCGCCTGGATGGCGCGCTACCTCGACGAGGTCGTCGCGCGCTGGGATGCGCCGATCCTGTGGCGCCTGCTGAAGGCCTTCGCGGCGCGCGACGCGGCGGCGATCGCCGAGTGGGGCGAATGCTTCCTCGCCTCGCGCGACACGGCCGAGCTGCGCGCCGAGACGGTCCAGATGGGGTACTCGCTGGCGCGCCTCGTTGCCGAGCTGGGCGTGGCCGACACGGCGGCGCTGGGCCCCGACGTCACGCTGCCGCTGGCCTACGCATGCGCCGTGGACGGCCTCGACATCCCGCACGAGGAAGCGCTGCTGGCGATGATCTTTTCCTGGCTCGAGAACCAGGTGCTGGTGTGCGTGAAGTCGGTGCCGCTGGGGCAGGTAGCGGGACAGCGCCTGCTGCTGGCGCTGCGGCCGGATATCGAACGCGCCGCGCAGGTGGCGCAAGCGCTGGCAGACGACGAACTGTCCAACTGGGCGCCCGGGCTATCGATGCTGTCGATGCGGCACGAAGTGCAGCATGGCAGGTTGTATCGCTCGTGACCACAACGATGACTTCGTCGTCCCTGCGCAGGCAGGGACCCGATCTTCTCCGTGCCGCGGCAACGCGTGCACATTGGGCCCCTGCCTCCGCAGGGGCGACGGTCTTTAAGCTGACAAGGAAATTGACATGACTTCGAACCCCCTGCGCGTCGGCATCGGCGGCCCCGTCGGCTCCGGCAAGACGGCGCTGTGCGAACAGCTGTGCCGCGACATGCGCGACCGCTACGACATGGCCGTGATCACCAACGACATCTATACGCGCGAGGACATGGAGATCCTGCTGCGCGCCGGCGCGCTGGCGCCGGAACGGCTGATGGGCGTGGAGACGGGCGGCTGCCCGCACACGGCGATCCGCGAGGACGCCTCGATCAACCTGGAAGCCATCGCGCGCCTGCAGGCCGACTTTCCGGACCTGGAACTCGTGCTCGTCGAATCCGGCGGCGACAACCTCGCCGCCACGTTCAGCCCCGAGCTGTCGGACCTCACGCTGTACGTGATCGACGTCGCCGGCGGCGAGAAGATCCCGCGCAAGGGCGGGCCCGGCATCACGCGCTCGGACCTGCTGATCATCAACAAGACCGACCTCGCGCCGCACGTGGGCGCCAACCTGGACATCATGGCCGAGGATGCGCGCCGCCAGCGCGGCACCCGCCCGTTCGTGTTCACCAACCTGCGCACGGGCGAGGGCGTGGCCGAGGTGGTCGCGTTCATCCGCGAACAGGGCTTGCTGGACCACCGCGAGAAAGCACACCACTGATGGAGAAGACGATGAAGACGATGCACAAGGCCGGGCTGCTGGCGGCCGGCATGGCGCTGGCGCTGCCGGCGGCGGCGCACCCGGGACATGGCGTGGACACCGGCTTTTTGGCCGGCTTCCTGCACCCGCTGACGGGATTCGACCACCTGCTCGCGCTGCTGGCCGTGGGCCTGTGGAGCCGCCAGCAGCGCCAGGGCGTGGTGCTCGCCCCCAGCTTCCTCGTGATGATGGCGCTGGGCGCCTCGTGCGCCGGCTTCCTCGTGCTGCCGCTGCTGGAGACGTCGATCGCCGCCACCGTGCTGCTGCTCGGCGCCCTGGCTGCCTGTGCGCCCAGCGTGCAGGCGCGCGTGCCGCGCGAAGCGGCGGTGCTGACGGTGGGCGCGTGCGCCTTCCTCCATGGTCTGGCGCATGGCCGCGAGCTGGCGGGCATGGCCAGCGGCGCCGGCTTCATCCTGGCCAGCTGCCTGGTGATCGCGGCGGGCGCAGCGCTGCCTGGGCCGCGCCTGCGCCGCCTGTTCGGCGCGGCAATCGGCGCGGCCGGCTTATGCCTGCTTGCGGTAGCCGCCTGAGCCTTCGTCCGGACGCACCGCATCGTTCGGCGCGAGGCGGATCGGCGCGGCGTCCTGCGGATGCTTGGCCTGCACGCCGTCGAAGGCGCGCGCGATGACGGCCATGTCGGCCGCCTCATCCCCCGTCAGGACGACGCTCTGGGTGACGTCGATGACCTTCTTGCCGTAGTCGATCTTCACCAGCAGCACGGGCACCTTGGCCGCCAGCGCGATGCGGTAGAAGCCGCTCTTCCAGTAAGGACGGTAGCCGCGCGTGCCTTCCGGCGTGATGGCCAGCCAGAACCAGTCGGCCGCGCGCATGGTCTGCGCCAGGCGCGTGATGGCGCCCTGCGGCGCGCTGCGGTCGACGGCGACGCCGCCCCAGTAGCGCATCAGGCGTCCCGTCGGACCGCGGAACAGCGAATCCTTTGCGAGCCAGCGGAACTGGTGCGTGACGGTCCACTTGGCCAGCAGGCCGATAGGGAAATCCCAGTTCGAGGTATGCGGATAGACGACGGCGATGCCGTGCGGGCCGGGCAGGGGTTTCCAGCGGAAGTTCCAGCCGAAGAAATTCAGCAGGCGCAGCGAGGTGCGCTGTCCCCAGCTGGGCAATGCCGCCGGGCGCATCAGGTATTGGTCGGTCGATTCCATATTCTCTCCTTCGCGGTGGGCCGTGGGCGGCCTCTTGATCGCGTCGTTGGGTACTGCGTGTCGGTCCTGCAACGAGCGTGCATGCTGGCAAATCGCATTGTGCCTCGGAAAACAAACCGCGCATTCTATATGGCCGTCAAAATGGGAACAAGCAAAAAAGACTGGAAGCGTTGTAGCGCCGTCGGTATCATCCTTGCCTTTCGCGTAACACCTTGACGAGGATATGAGGATGGATATCACGATTTTCCACAACCCGCGCTGCGGCACATCGCGTAATACCCTGGCCGCCATCCGCGAAGCGGGCATCGAGCCGCGCGTGGTCGATTATTTGACGGACACGCCGTCGCGCGAGGAACTGCGGGACATGATCGCCCGTGCCGGACTGAACGTGCGCGATGCACTGCGCGCCAAGGAAGCGCTGGCTGCCGAGCTGGGCGTGAACGACCCGGCCGTGGGCGACGATGCGCTGCTGGACGCCATGCTCGCCCATCCGATCCTGATCAATCGTCCTTTTGTCGTCACGCCCAAGGGCGTGCGGCTGTGCCGGCCGGCCGAGCTGGTGCACGAGATACTTTGATGCAGTAATGGTGAGAGCGGGTGTTGGCGTGAACATCCCGATGGGCGGCGGTGCCTGCCGCTGCTCGCGCTGCCACTGTGCGAGCGCGGAGCGCAAAGCGGGCTTCGGGATTTCGATACGCTGTCGTGGTTGATGGGCGCCAGGTTTGCTTTGGTCAGTTTGTCTTCTTGTGTTTCTGAACAATCGAAGCAATCTCGGCGTCAAGTTGCTGCTGATCCCGCTTGAGCTTGTGCGCCGCCTTTTGCTGTGCATCGCGTTGCGCCCTCGCGCCTAACGGATCGAAGCGCCCGTTGACGTAGTTGGCCTGATCCTCTTCCGGAAAATCCTCGAAATACTCCGACCATTCGCCCATGTTGTTCTTCCTTTTCCTTGGTTGGTTCAGACCCTATGCAGTGCCATCTCGGCGACGACGAACACCTTTCTGCGCAATGTTGAATGCTTCATTCACGCCCGCTGCTGCAGCGCCCGCGCAATCTTCTTGTCGGTCTTGTACTGGCCCAGCGCGTACACGGCCCAGATGGTGGCCGGGAGCCAACCGATGACGGTCAATTGCAGGATGAGGCAGATGATGCCGGCGAACGGGCGGCCGATGGTGAAGAAGGTCAGCCAGGGCAGGATCAGGGCGATGATGAGGCGCATGCGTTTCTTTCTCGATTTCTTTCTCGGTTTTTTTGTCGATGGACATCCGGTGCCGCGAGGTGCAGGTTTGACTTTGGCCCAGGATAGGCTGAGCACAGGACTATCTGGGACGCCAGCCACCGTCCAATGCACAAGTTTCTTTCCGGCATTTTACTCGGCTGCCGGGTGGCGAAAATGCGCGCAATGTCACCGAGCCGTCCGCATCGTGTGGAGAGAGGCGCGATAGCCTGACCCGCTATGGCAGGCTCGCCCCCAGATTGCCGGAAGCGCCCGCCGTGCCGTGCTTGCCAGTCCCGACGGCCTCGGCGCGCCCCCGTGCCGGCGACGTCGCCGTCAGCCGCAGGTCCGGCGTCCCGCTTCGCGAGTAGCCGACGAAACCGGGCAGGGCGGCCACGGTGCCGCTGTGCGTCATGCCCGGCGCCAGCCGCCAGTCGGCCTTCGTGTTGCCGAACACCAGGTTGTGGCGGTAGCTGTTGTGCTTGCCCGTCGCGCCCTGTTCGGCGATGCCGTAGCGGTTGTCGAACACGATGTTGTTGAGCACGCGGGTGCGGTCGTTCGGCCCCTTTGTGTAGTAGAAGTCGCCGCCGCCCACGAGGATGCCCGTGTTGCAGCCCACCACCGTGTTGTTGACGACGAGGACGTCGTGGGCGTCGTGCCACATGTGGATGCCCGCCTCGGCGACGCGGTAGACGATGTTGTCGCGTACCGTCGCCGGCGTGTTCACGTAGATGCCTTGCACCCAGCGGCAGCCGGGCGGCCCGATGTCGTGCACGACGTTGCCGATCACGTCCGTGTGCTTGCCCCGGTAATAGCTGTCCACGCCGATGGCCGAGCCACCCGCGCTCGTGCAGGGCACCTCGACGGCGATGTGGTGCACGCGGTTGCCGGCGATGCGGTTGTACGAGCCGCCGCTGTAGATGCCGATGAGCCAGCGCGCGCCGGCTTCGTGCCGGCTGCCGTCGATCTCGAAGCCCTCGATGTCGATCCAGCTGGCCCGGTTGTCCCAGGCGATGTCGTGCTTCGACCGGGGCGGCGGCACGATGCGGGCCCGTCCCGGCTCGGTGGCGCGGAACGCGATGCGGGCGTCCGGCAAGCCGTTGACGTCCGTGCGGAAGCCGCCGTGATAGGTGCCGGGCAGGACGTTGACGACGGTGCCCGGCCCGACGGCGCGCGCGGCCTGGGCGAGGGTGCGCAGGGGCGCCGCCCGCGTGCCCGGATTGTCGTCCAGCCCGCTAGGCGCGACCCACAGCTCGCCCGGCACCACCTGGGGCGTGAGGCTGACGGCGGGCTTGTCCTTGACGGAGCAGGCGGCCAGCAGGGGCAGGGCAGCGAGGATGAACGCGATCACGATATGCATGGTGCCCAAGTCTGCGCCCGGGACGACGCCGGTTGCTTGCCTGGCGCAAGCGGGCGCTTGACGTCGCACAAGCCCTATCCGTGTTTTTGACAGTGAGAAATAACGACGGTATAGTGCGCCAGACAAGATTGGCAACGTTTCCAATCTCGCTGCGCGAGAGAACGATGCCGGCGAATGGAGGAGACCAGATGAAGAACGAGCTGCGGCGCATCGGCGCCGTCGTGTTGCTGGCCGCGTGCGCCGGCACGCAGGTGCATGCCCAGGCCCAGGCCGTGCAAGGCTGGGTCACCACGGGAGATCGCGGCAAGCTGCTGGCGCGCGCCCCGGATGCCGCCTTCGCGAAGGACGCGCCGGCATCGATCGTGATCGACGTCGATCCGGACAAGCGCTACCAGGAGATCGCCGGTTTCGGCGCCGCCATCACCGATGCTTCCGGCTGGCTGATCCAGCAGCGCCTCCAGCCCGCCCAGCGCGACGCGCTGCTGCGCGAACTGTTCGGGCGCGCATCGCTTGGACCGGAAGTGCAGGGTATCGGCCTGTCGTTCACCCGCCTGACCATCGGCGCCTCCGACTTCTCGCGTTCCCACTACAGCTTCGACGACATGCCGCCGGGCCAGCAGGATCCGACGCTCGAACGCTTCTCGCTGGCGCCGCAACGGGAGACGGTGCTGCCGACCGTGAAGGCGGCGCTGGCAATCAATCCGCAGCTGAAGGTGATGGCCTCGCCCTGGAGCGCGCCGGGCTGGATGAAGAGCACGGACAGTCTCGTGAAGGGCACCCTGAAGCCCCAGGCCTACGATGCCTTCGCGCGCTACCTGAGCCGCTACGTTGGCGAGATGAAGAAGGAGGGCGTGCCCGTCTCCGCGCTGACGCTGCAGAACGAGCCGCACTTCGAGCCGGCCGACTATCCCGGCATGCGCGTGGAGCCGGCCCAGCGCGCGGCGCTGATCCGCGATTTCCTGGGCCCCCGCCTGGCCGCCGAGCAGCCGGGCGTGCAGCTGTTCGACTGGGACCACAACTGGGACGAGCCGGAATCGCCCGCCATCGTGCTGTCCGATCCGCGCGCCGCGAAGTACGTCAGCGGCATCGCCTGGCACTGCTACGGCGGCGACGTGCGCGCCATGGGCCGGCTGCACGACCGCTTCCCGGACAAGGACACGTGGTTCACCGAGTGCTCGGGCGGGAAGTGGGCGCCCGACTGGGCCAAGAACCTGATGTATTTCACGCGCACCCTCATCATCGACACCACGCGTGGCTGGGCGCGCGGCGTGCTGCTGTGGAACCTGGCGCTGGACGAGAACGACGGTCCCTTCCTGGGCGGCTGCAAGAACTGCCGCGGCGTCGTGACGATCGATTCGCGCACGGGGGAGGTGACGCGCAACGTCGAATACTACGCGCTGGCCCATGCCAGCCGCTTCGTGCTGCCGGGCGCGCGCCGCATCGCGTCGGACACGCAGGACAAGGAGCTGGGCAACGTCGCCTTCCGCAATCCGGACGGCACGCTGGTGCTGCTGGTCGCGAACGGGGCCGCGCAGGAGCGTGCGTTCTCGGTGCGGGTGCAGGGACAGAGCTTCCGCTGGCAGCTGCCGGCCGGCAGCGTGGCCACGCTCACGTGGCGCGGCCCCGGTTCCTGATGCCGCTAGGCTGGGCATGCGGTATGCTTGCGCTGTTCAAATAACGGAGCGGGTGTGGCAACGATCAAGGATGTGGCGCGCATGGCCGGCGTGGGACTGGGCACCGTGTCGCGCGTGGTGCGCGGCAAGGGTTCGGTGTCGCAGGCCAAGCTGGAACGGGTCAGGCGTGCCATCGATGCGCTCGGCTACCGGCCCTCGCACGCGGCGCGCTCGCTGCTGTACGGGACCAGCCGCATGGTCGGCGTCTATATCCCCCTGCTGTCCGGCACATTCTATGCGGCCGTGCTGCAGATCATCGACGCGGAGCTGCGCGGCGCCGGCCTGCACATGATGGTGACGTTCGGGCGCGAGCGCGAACATGCGCGCGCCCAGGCAGTGGAGGGCATCGGCTTCCTGCTGGAGCGGGGCTGCGACGGCGTCATCGTGCTGAACAGCCCCCTCACGGACGAGGACCTTGCGTCGTTCGGCGCCAAGCGCGAACGCCTCGTGGCGCTGAACCATCGCTTCGACAGCATCCCCGCGCAATGCTTCACGGTCGACCACCGTCTGGGCGGCCGGTTGGCGGCGCGCGCCTTGCTGGACCACGCGCACCGCGACATCGCCGTCATCGCCGGTCCGCCGGACGCCCTCGACAACGTCGAACGCATCGCCGGTTTCATGGACGAACTGCGCGCGGCGGGCATCGACACGGCGGCGCTGTGGTGCGCGGAGCGCGACTTTTCGCCGGGCGGCGGACGCTCGGCCGCGCAGGAGCTGGTGGCGTCGGGCCGCCCGTTCAGCGCCGTGTTCTGCGCCAACGACGAGATGGCGCTGGGTGCGCTGTCCTATTTCCACGAGGCGGGCATCCAGGTGCCGCGCGACGTGTCCGTCATCGGCTACGACGACGCGCCCGGCGCCGCCTACGCCACGCCGCGCCTGACCTCCGTGCACATCCCCTGGCGCGAGATGACGCGCAACGGCATCGCGGCCCTGATGAACCTGTGCTACGGCCTTGATCGTCCCGTCACCCGCACCTTCCCCGTCAGCGTCAGCCTGCGCTCGACGCTCGTGCATTGCGCGGCGCCAAAGCGGACGCGCAAGCCGCGCGCCTAGCTGTTGCGCACATACAAATTCGTCTTGACAGTAAATTTCACAAACGTCAATAATGCGCATGAGTTTGGCAACGTTTCCAATTCCATGAACCTGGCTGGGAACCTGCCGATACGAGGAACCTGACGCCGCCATTGCTCGCGATGGGTAGAGCGCGGTCCGACCAGACTGGCAATGTTTCCAAATTGCGCTCCGATTTGGCAACGTTTCCAAAACAATGATAACGACGACACTGGAGACACGACGATGAGCAACCGAGGCGCCGCGCGCACACGCGGCCATTCCCGCATTCATTCCCGCACCCACACCCGCGCGGTGTCCCTGCGCCCGATCGCCGCCGCGTGCGCGCTGCTGCTGTGGAGCGCATCGGCAGGCGCCCAGGACGGCGCCGGTACGGACAACGCCTCGCGCGTCGTCGTCACGGGCATCCGCGGCAGTATCGAGAGCTCCACCGCGATCAAGAAGGACGCGGACCAGATCGTCGAGGCCATCACGGCGGAAGACATCGGCAAGCTGCCGGACGTGTCGATCGCGGAATCGATCGCGCGCCTGCCGGGCCTGACCGCGCAGCGCGTGGCGGGCCGCGCCCAGGTGATCTCGCTGCGCGGCCTGGCGCCGGACTTCGCCGTCACGCTGCTCAATGGCCGCGAACAGACGTCGACCAGCAACGACCGCAGCGCCGAATTCGACCAGTACCCGTCCGAGCTGCTGGGCGGCGTCACCGTGTACAAGACGCCGGACGCATCGATGACGTCGGCCGGCCTGTCCGGCACCATCGACCTGCGCGCCGTGCGTCCGCTGGACCGGCGCGGCCGCACCGTGGCCCTGAACGCGCGCGGTGAGCGCAATGGCAACGGCAGCATCAACGAAGGCTGGTCGCGCAACGGCGGCAGGTTCTCCGTGTCGTACATCGACCAGTTCCTCGACAATACCTTCGGCGTGGCCGTCGGCTACGCCCACCTGGATTCGCCGGGCCAGCAGAAGGAATACAAGTCCTGGTACTGGGGCACCAACAACAAGCTCCCGCCCGGGAACGAGGACGTGACGGCGCTGAAAGGCGCGGAAGTCACCGCCACCTCGCGCGAGCAGAAGCGCGACGGCCTGATGGCGGTGCTGGACTGGAAGCCGAACCGCAACCTGCGCTCCGTCGTCGACCTGTACTACTCGCAGTTCGACCAGAAGGAAATCATGCGCGGCGTGATGTGGAACTCGGCCGACAGCGTCACCTACCGCGACCCGATCATCGAGCAGATGGGCAATGTGCGCATGCTGACCGGCGGCACCCTCGTGAACCTGGAACCGATCGTGCGCAACGACGCCAACCGCCGCAAGGACCACCTGGGCGCGGCCGGCTGGAACACCAACTGGCGCGACGGCAAATGGACGCTGGACGGCGATCTGTCGTACTCCACCGCCAAGCGCAAGGAAGAAACGTCCGAGACCTATTCGGGCCTGGGCCGCGCGGGCACCGGCGCCGCGGACAACAATTTCGGGTTCTCGATCCCGACGGGCGCAGGCCTGCCGATCTTCACGCCGGGCGTCGATCTCGCTAATCCCGCCATCATCAAGCTGACCGACCCGGGCGGCTGGGGCCACGACGCCACCATGCACCACCCGATCGTCGAGGACAAGCTGGGCGCCGCCAAGTTCAACGCCAAGCGCGAACTGGAGATGCCGATCCTGCGCGACGTGCAGGTGGGCCTGTCGTATTCCAAGCGCGACAAGTCGCACGAAGACGTGTCCCAGCGCTACGCCCTCAAGAACGGCCGCGCGCTGACCACCGTGCCGGCGAACCTGATCCAGCAAAGCACCTCGCTGGCCTGGGCCGGCATCCCCGGTGTGCTGAGCTACGATCCGCTCGCCGCGCTGAACCAGTTCTACGACAAGATGCCGATCGATACGGACGTCGCGCAGCAGGACTGGGCCGTCACCGAGAAGCAGACGGTCGGCTTCGTACGCTTCGGCATCGACACGGAACTCGGCAAGATCCCCGTGCGCGGCAACGCCGGCGTGCAGTACGTGCGCGTCAACCAGGAAGCCGAGGGCAAGGCCGTCAACGGCGGCATCGTCACCGACCTGCGCGACGGCGCCACCTACCACGACGTGCTGCCCAGCGTGAACCTGAACTTCGACCTCGGCAACTACCTGGGCGACACCTACCTGCGCTTCGGCGCGGCCAAGACGGTGGCCCGGCCGCGCATGTCGGACATGCGCGCCGGTATCGCGGCCGGCGTCAGCCAGAGCACGCTGGAATGGAACGGCAGCGGCGGCAACCCGCACCTGGAACCGTGGCGCGCCAACTCCTACGACCTGTCGCTGGAACACTACCTGGGCAAGGGCAGCTACGTCTCGCTGGCCTACTTCTTCAAGGACCTGAAGAGCTACATCTACAACCAGCAGCGCGCCTTCGACTTCACGGGCTTCCCGAACCCGAGCACCGTCGTGCCGATCTCGAACATCGGCACGGTCAACCAGCCGTCCAACGGCCAGGGCGGTTTCGTGCGCGGCATCGAGGCGACCGTGTCGCTGCAACTGGGCATGCTGTGGAACCGCCTGGACGGCTTCGGCGTGCAGGCCAGCGCCTCCGGCACGGACAGCTCGATCCATCCGAACGGCCCGGGCACCAAGGAAAAGCTGCCCGGCCTGTCGGGCGTGGTCGGCAACCTGACGGCGTTCTACGAAAAATACGGCTTCTCGGCGCGCATCAGCGAACGCTATCGCTCCGCCTTCCGCGGCGAAGTCACGGGCCTGTTCGCCCAGCGCTCGTTCAGCGAGATCCTGGCCGAGAAGCAGATCGACGTGCAGGTCGGCTACGAGTTCCAGGACGGGCCGTACAAGAACCTGGGCCTGCTGGTCCAGGTGAACAACCTGAACAACCAGCCGTACCAGACCAAGCAGGGCAGCCCGTTCGCCAGCGGCGCCTATGCGCCCGAGCGCTACACGACCTACGGCCGCCAGGTACTGTTCGGCCTGAACTACAAGCTGTAAGCTGCCATGGCCGGCCGCATGGGCGCGCCGGCCACGGACGACACGAACGACGAGGAGACACGATTTGACCACACGACGAGATGCATTGCGGCTGATGGGTGCCGCCACGCTGGCCGCAACCCCGTTGGCCGCCGCGCCGCTGGCACGCGCCGCCGGCCAATCCGGCGCGGCGGCCCCCGCAGCCAACCCGGCGGCAGGCCGCCCATGGCAGGTGGTGACCACCGCCATGGGCGCCCAGCGCTTCGCCACGCGCGCGTTGGGAACGCCGCAAGCCGCCACCCAGCCGGTGGAGACCGACATCTCGGTCTTCGTCGACACGGGCAAGCGCTTCCAGGCGATCTTCGGCTTCGGCGGCGCCGTCACCGACGCCACCGCCGACCTGTATGCGAAGCTGAAGCCCGCCGCGAAGAAGGCCTTCATGACGGCCTGCTTCGACCCCCGCGAAGGCATGGGCTACAACGTCATGCGCACGACGATCAACAGCTCGGACTTCGGCACCGACACCTATAGCTACGTGCGCGAGGGCGACACTTCGCTGGCGTCGTTCGACATCGCCCACGACATGAAGCACCGCGTGCCCTTCCTGCGCGAGGCGCTGGCGCTGGCCAAGGGGCACGGCAGCGACATGCGCATCTTTGCATCGCCGTGGAGCGCGCCGGCCTGGATGAAGTCGAACAAGAACATGCTCCAGGGCGGCAAGCTGCTGCCGGAATACCGCGATGTCTGGGCGCGCTACTACGTGAAGTTCATCCAGGCCTACGAGAAGGCCGGTGTGCCGATCTGGGGACTGTCGGTGCAGAACGAGCCGATGGCGACGCAGAAATGGGAATCGATGCTGTACACGGCCGAGGAGGAGACCCGCTTCCTGGGCGACTACCTTGGCCCGACGCTGAAGAACGCCGGCATGGCCGACAAGAAGATCATCGTGTGGGACCACAACCGCGACCTGCTGCCGCAGCGCGCCGCCCACATCCTGTCCGACCCCAAGGCGCGTCCCTACGTCTGGGGCGTGGGCTACCACTGGTACGAGACTTGGGCCGGTGGCGATCCGATGCACCGCAACGTGGCGGCCGTGCACGAAGCCTATCCGGACGTGCCCCTCTTGATGACGGAGGGCTGCATCGAGAAGTACGACGCGAGCCGCCTGCAGGACTGGGCCAATGGCGAGCGCTATGGCAGCCAGATGATCGCCGACCTGAACGCCGGCGCGAGCGGCTGGATCGACTGGAACATGCTGCTCGACATGCGCGGCGGCCCGAACCACGTGCAGAACTACTGCTTCGCGCCGCTGCACGCGGGCGACGACGGCGAGCTGGTGATCACCCCGATCTTCCCCTACATCGCCCACATCAGCCGCTACTTCAAGCCGCAGGCGCGCCGCGTGTCCGCCACCACGAGCCGCAGCGTGCTGGACACGACGGCCTTCCGCAACCCGGACGGCAGCGTGGCCGTGGTCGTGATGAACAAGACGGCGCAGGCGCAGCGCTACCGGCTGTTCATCGACAAGGTCGAGACCACGGTGGAGATTCCGGCGCGGGCGATCCAGACGGTGCTGGCGTAGGCATCTGCACGTAAAACCGTCGTCCCTGCGCAGGCAGGGACCCAGGTTGTCGTGCACTACGATGACGCGCGCACATCGGGTCCCTGCCTTCGCAGGGACGACGTCGTTTCATGGTCGCCGCCTGCAAACAGCGCCGACTTCGGCTACATTGCTCCTTGGTGCAGCGCCGCGTCACCCGCCGTGCATATCCGCCTATCTTCGGATAGGGATGGCTGGCCTTGAAACGCGGAAACAAGCCTCCACCTACGCGTCCTCGCTGCCTGGTGCCAAGCGCCGGGTGCTAATCCAAGGAGATTGTGATGAGCCGTAAAACCCCCATCGACCGCTACCGCAACATCGGTATCAGTGCCCACATCGACGCCGGCAAGACGACGACGACGGAGCGCATCCTGTTCTACACGGGTGTGAACCACAAGATCGGCGAAGTGCACAACGGCGCGGCCACGATGGACTGGATGGAGCAGGAGCAGGAACGCGGCATCACCATCACCTCGGCCGCCACGACGGCCTTCTGGAAAGGCATGGCCGGCAACTTCGCCGAACACCGCATCAACATCATCGATACCCCGGGCCACGTCGACTTCACCATCGAGGTCGAGCGCTCGATGCGCGTGCTGGACGGCGCCGTGATGGTGTACGACTCCGTCGGCGGCGTGCAGCCGCAATCGGAAACCGTGTGGCGCCAGGCGAACAAGTACAAGGTGCCGCGCATCGCCTTCATCAACAAGATGGACCGCGTGGGCGCGGACTTCTTCCGCGTGCAGCAGCAGATCAAGGACCGCCTGAAGGGCAACGCCGTGCCGATCCAGGTGCCGATCGGCGCCGAGGACCGCTTCGAGGGCGTCGTCGACCTGGTCAAGATGCGTGCCGTCAAATGGGACGACGCCAGCCAGGGCGTGCGCTTCGAATACGGCGACATCCCGGCCGAGCTGCAGGACGTGGCGCGCAAATGGCGCGAGAACATGGTCGAGGCGGCAGCCGAGGCCACGCCCGAGCTCACCGAGAAATACCTGAACGGCGAGGAGCTGACGGAAGACGAGATCAAGGCGGCGCTGCGCCAGCGCACCATCGCCGGCGAGATCGTGCCCATGCTGGCCGGCAGCGCCTTCAAGAACAAGGGCGTGCAGGCGATGCTGGACGCCGTGGTCGAGTACCTGCCGTCTCCGGTAGACGTGCCCGCGATCGCCGGCACCGACGAGGACGACCATCCGATCGAACGCCATCCGGCCGACGACGAGCCGTTCTCGGCGCTCGCCTTCAAGATCATGACCGACCCGTTCGTGGGCCAGCTGACCTTCTTCCGCGTGTATTCCGGCGTGGTCAACTCGGGCGACAGCGTCTACAACCCGACCAAGGGGCAGAAGGAACGCCTGGGCCGCATCCTGCAGATGCATGCCAACGAGCGCAAGGAGATCAAGGAAGTGTTCGCCGGCGACATCGCGGCGGCCGTGGGCCTGAAGGCGGTGACGACGGGCGACACGCTGTCCGATCCGGACAAGGTCATCGTGCTGGAAAAGATGATCTTCCCGGAGCCCGTGATCTCGCAGGCGGTGGAGCCGAAGACCAAGGCCGACCAGGAAAAGATGGGCATCGCCCTTAACCGCCTGGCGCAGGAAGACCCGTCGTTCCGCGTCCGTACCGACGAGGAATCGGGCCAGACCATCATGTCCGGCATGGGCGAGCTGCACCTGGAGATCCTGGTGGACCGCATGAAGCGCGAGTTCGGCGTCGAAGCCACCGTCGGCAAGCCGCAGGTCGCGTACCGCGAGACGATCCGCAACACCGTCGAGAACGTCGAGGGCAAGTTCGTCAAGCAGTCGGGCGGCAAGGGCCAGTACGGCCACGTGGTGCTGAAGCTGGAGCCGCTGGAGCCGGGCAAGGGCTACGAATTCGTCGACGCCATCAAGGGCGGCGTCGTGCCGCGCGAGTACATCCCGGCCGTCGACAAGGGCATCCAGGAGACGTTGCCGGCCGGCGTGCTGGCGGGCTACCCGGTGGTCGACGTGCGCGCCACGCTGACCTTCGGTTCCTACCACGACGTGGACTCGAACGAGAACGCCTTCCGCATGGCGGCCTCGATGGCGTTCAAGGACGGCATGCGCCGCGCGGCGCCGGAACTGCTGGAGCCGATGATGCAGGTCGAGGTCGAGACGCCGGAAGAGTTCACCGGTAACGTGATGGGCGACCTGTCGACCCGGCGCGGCGTGGTGCAGGGCATGGACGAGATCCCGGGCGGCGGCGGCAAGATCATCAATGCTGTGGTGCCGCTGGCCGAGATGTTCGGCTACTCGACCACGCTGCGCTCGCTGACCCAGGGCCGCGCGACCTACACGATGGAGTTCAAGCACTACGCGGCGGTGCCGAAGCACATCCTGGACCAGATCGCGACGGCGCGGGCCAAGTAAGCCGTTAGCACCAACCGACGTCGTCCCTGCGCAGGCAGGGACCCAATGTTTCCGCGCTGCCGAGCTGCATGCGAAATTGGGTCCCTGCCTGCGCAGGGACGACGTTTTTCATTTTGCGGTATGGTGGATGCCACGACGTCGAACGAGGAGGCATGATGAAACATCTCACCTTATCCAGCGGCCGCACGATCCCCGTCCTCGGCCAGGGCACCTGGTACATGGGCGAAGACCCGTCCGCCCGCGCCGCCGAGGTCGCGGCACTGCGCCTGGGCCTGCAGCTCGGGATGAACCTGATCGACACGGCCGAGATGTATGGCGAGGGCGGCGCCGAGGAAGTGGTGGGGGAGGCGATCGCCGGCCGCCGCGACGACGTCTACCTGGTCAGCAAGGTCTATCCGCACAACGCCAGCCGCGCCGGCGTGCGGGCCGCCTGCGAGCGCAGCCTGCGCCGGCTGGGCACGGACCGTCTCGACCTGTACCTGCTGCACTGGCGCGGCAACGTGCCCCTCGCGGAAACGCTGGACGCCTTCGTGCAGCTGAAGGACGAGGGCAAGATCCTCGACTACGGCGTCTCCAACTTCGACCTCGACGACATGCTGGAGGCAGTGGCCTTGCCGGGCGGGGCCGGCATCGTCGTCGACCAGGTGCTGTACAACCTGGCCCAGCGCGGCATCGAATGGGACCTGCTGGGATGGTGCCGCGAGCGCGGCATGCCGGTGATGGCGTATTCGCCGCTGGAGTCCTTGACCTCCGAGCAGGCGGGGCTGCTGGGCCGGCCGCAATTGCGCGCCGTGGCGGCGCGTCATGGCAAGACGCCGGCGCAGATCGCGCTGGCCTGGGTGCTGCACCAGGAGGGCGTGGTCGCGATCCCGAAGGCCGTGCGGCTCGAACACGTGCGCGCCAACCGGGAGGCGCTGGACATCCGGTTGAGCGCGGAAGACCTGGCCCAGCTCGACGCCGGCTTCCCGCCGCCGCAGCGGCGCCGGCCGCTGGCGATGCGCTGATGGCGCGGCGGCGTCAGGCGGCGGCTGCGCTCGACGGCGCGGCCGTCGCGGCCAGCCAGTCGAGCAGGTCGCCGGACGGCAGCGGGCGGCTGAACAGGTAGCCTTGTCCCTTGGCGCAATGCAGTTCGCGCACCACGCGCGCCTGCGCCTCCGTCTCGATGCCTTCGGCCACCGTGTTCATGCCCAGGCTCTGCGCCACCTTGACGGTGGCTTCGATCAGCACGCGGTGGTGATTGCTCGTGTCGGCCTGGCACACGAAGGAGCGGTCGATCTTGACCGTGTCCACCGGCAGCAGGTGCAGGCTGGACAGCGAGGAATAGCCAGTGCCGAAGTCGTCCAGCGCCAGCCTGATGCCGAGCGCCTTCAGCTCGTGCAGGCGTTCCTGGACCTGCTGGTCCTGGGCCGCCAGGCTCTCGGTCACCTCGAGCTGGAGCTGCTGCGGCTGCATGCCGACTTCGCGCAGCACGGCGGCGACGGTGGCGGGCAGGTCGGCCTGACCGAGCTGGGCGCGCGACAGGTTCACGGCGATCAGGCGCGGCGCGCCCGGCCCCAGTTCGCGCTGCCAGGCGGCGAAGTCGCGGCAGGAGCGGCGCAGCACGAAGTCGCCGAGCGCGCCGATCAGGCCCGATTCCTCGGCCACCTGGATGAAATCGATCGGCGGCACGATGCCGCGCACCGGG
Organism: Massilia paldalensis; assembly: GCF_044901715.1. Classification (NCBI taxonomy): domain Bacteria; kingdom Pseudomonadati; phylum Pseudomonadota; class Betaproteobacteria; order Burkholderiales; family Oxalobacteraceae; genus Massilia; species Massilia paldalensis. Next base: position 54,195 of record NZ_JBJCIU010000005.1, on the reverse strand, counting down.
TGGCGCCAGCGCACCAGCGCCTCGACGCCGGCGGCGTGGTCGACCGTGCCGGCCGGCGCGAAGCCGACCACGGGCTGGTACACCACGAACAGCTGGTCGTCGGCCAGCGCCAGGCGCAGGTCCGCCTCGATGTCGGCGCGGCGCGCGGCGCGTTCGCGCATCGCCGTCTCGAACACCACGCAGCGGGCGCCGCCGGCGCGCTTGGCCTCGACCATCGCGATGCTGGCGTCGCGCAGCATCTCGCCGGCCAGCCCGCCCGCATCGTCGCTCCATACGAGGCCCATGCTGAGGCGGCAGGTGATGTCCTGGCCCGGCAGCTGGTGCGGCTTGGCCAGCGCATCCAGCAGGCGCGCCGCCACGCGCTCGGCATCCTCGCGCCGGCGCATGCCGTCCAGCACGACGGCGAATTCGTCGGCGCCAGTGCGCGCCGCCAGCTGGCCGCTGCCCGCGGCCAGGTCGATGCGGTCGCTGGGCGGGCGCAGCGCGGCGCGGATGCGCTCGCCGACCTGCACCAGCAGGCGGTCGCCGACGGCCTGGCCGTGGGCGTCGTTGATCTGGCGGAAGCGGTCGCAGTTCAGGAACAGCAGGGCGAAGCCGCTGGACGTCTCTCCCGCGGGCCGCGCCAGCATCTGCTGCAGCTGCTCCAGCAGCGCTTCCCGGTTCGGCATGCGCGTGAGCGCGTCCGTGCGCGCCTGGCTTTTCAGGCGGCGCGCCAGGCGTTCCTGCTCGCGCAGCATCTCGGCGGTGGCATCGGTCACGGTGGCCATCAGGCGCGTGCCGTCGAGCTTCAGCACGGACAGCGACAGCACCTGCGGCCCGCCCGGCGTTGCGGCGTCGCCCAGCGGCAGGCGCAGGCCCTCGCACACGACGCCGGACGGCTCGGCGAAGGACGCGGCCAGTTCGCGCAGTTGCGGCGCCACGTCCTGCAGCACGGTGAACAGGTTGTCCAGGCTGCCGTCGCGCGCCAGCGGCATCAGGAGGCTGGACGACATCGGGTTGAGCATGTCCACGGTCCCGTCCAGGCCCGCCTGCACCAGCCCGATCGGGGCGCGGTACAGGAACTGGACCAGCGCCTCGTAGGCATCGATCTTGTCGGCGTGCTGAGCGATTTCGTCGTGTGTCATCGGATCCTCGAGGTCAGGAAGCAGACCAGCATTCGATGCGGTTGCGCCCGTTCGCCTTGGCGGCGTACAGGGCGCTGTCGGCGCGCTTCATGAGCGTGTCCAGGCTCACCGGCTCGCCGTCGGTCGCGGCCACGCCGACGCTGACGGTGCACTCGATCTGGCGGCCGTCGAACACGATCGGCTGGCGCGCGATCGCGAGGCGCAGGCGCTCGGCGACGGCGGCCGCGCCGGCCAGCGTGGAAGAGGGCAGCAGCACGGCGAATTCCTCGCCGCCCACGCGGGCCACCACGTCGACCTGGCGGAAGGTGCGCGTCAGCAGGCCCCCCAGCGCGTGCAGCACGGCGTCGCCGCCGGGGTGGCCGTAGCGGTCGTTGACGTCCTTAAAGTGGTCGGCGTCGATCAGGATCAGCGCCGTCGGGCGCGGCGCGCGGCGGTTGCGCTGCAGTTCCAGCTCGGCCGCCTCGAAGAAGGCGCGGCGGTTGGCGACCCCGGTCAGGTGGTCGGCAAACAGCGCGTGACGGCGCTGCTCGATGGCGTCGTGCTTGTCGCTGATGTCGCGCACTACCATGCAGTAGGCCGGTTCGCCCGGTTCGTCGATGCCGTCCAGGCCCGCCTCGTCGCGGTCGGGCAGCGGCGAGATCATCGTGCTGCCCCAGAAACGGCGGCCGTCGGCGCGCTGGCGCGGGCCTTCGTCGAGCGACCAGCCGTTCTGGTCGGCCTCGCGCAGGCGGTCGCCGACCTGGTCGGCCGTGGTCGCGTCCTGCGGATAGAACACGGAATACGGCTGGCCCACGACGCTGTCGTCGTGGCCTGTCACGCGGCCGATCGTTTCGTTCCACTCGCTCACGCGCCCGTCGCGGTCCAGGCCGATGAGCGCATAGTCGGTGATACTGGTGAGCAGGGCGTTCAGCCAGGCGTCGTTCTGGCGCAGCTGGCGCTCGCGCCGCACCTGTTCGCTGACGTCCTGCAGCACGGCCATGAGGCGGCTGTCGTCCAGCTTCAGGAGGCTCAGCGACAGCACTTGCGGGCGCCGCCGCGCGGGCACGCCGCCGCCGTTCAGGTGGATGTGCAGGCCGTCGCAGACCATGCCGCTCGGTTGCGCGAACTGCGCGCACAGGTGCCGCAGTTCCGGGGCCACGCGCTCCAGGGCCGTGAACAGGTTGGTCAGGTTGCCGTCGCGCTGCAGCGGCATCAGCAGTTGCGCCGAGATCGGGTTGATCATGACGATCTCGCCGTCGGTACTCGTCTGCACCAGGCCGACGGGCGACAGGTACAGGAACTGGATCAGGGCCTCGTGCTCGGCGGCGAGCTGGGCGCAGGCGTCGTGCGTCATCGCTGCATCACACCTTGCGCTGGACCAGCACGTAGCGCGTCGCCTTGCCCGGTTCTGCCAGCAGGCGCAGCGCCACCTTGATGGGCCGCATGCGCAGCGTCAGCACGTAGTCGATGGTGTCGTCCAGGCTCGTCGCATCGTCCTGCGCATCCTCGAAACGCTGGGCCACCATGAAATTGTTCAGGCACGGGGCGACGTTGGTGAACAGCGGCTGCCCCACCACGCGCGGCGCGGTCAGGCCGGCGGCTTCCGATTCGACCCGGTTGTAGCGGCTGACGTTGGTGTCGCCGTCGAAGCCGATCACGCCGAAATCGAGGTTGTCGAGCGCGTCGGCATCGAGTTGTTCGAGGCGGGCGAACAGGCCCGGGGCGGAGAAGGTGAGGTCGGCGGCGTTCATGATGTCTCCAGCGGGAATTTGGGCGAGAATGTTGCAGGTGAGAAATGTATAGTGACATGGCGCCATGTCGCTGTCAAATCAATCGTGCGCAGGTATTGACATGGGTGCGGCTGGCGATTTGACAAGCCCGGGACATGGGTTATGCTGCGTTCCCCGTCACCTTCGCGATGCCGCCATGCCTGATTCTAGCCTCCCTGACGCCTCCTGGTGGGAGGATGCGAGCGCCCTGCGGCGCTTCGTCGCCGACCTTCTCGCCGCCGAGCTGGCGCTGGCGCGCCCCGGCCGGCCGCCGCTCGCACCGCCCTGGCCGGACGCGCTCGACCTGGCGCGCGACGTGGGCGCCGATTCGCTCGAACTGATGGGCATGTCGACGGCGCTGGCCGAGGCCTTGCACATGGAGAAGGGCAGCGCCGACGCTCCCCTGCTGTCCGCGCCGCGGCTCGCGCACTGGCTCGCGGCCGCCGCGGCGTCGCTGCGGGCCGACGGCGGCCGGCTGACCTTCCGTACCTCCGGCAGTTCCGGCAGCCCGAAACCCTGCACGCACGCACTGGCGACACTGTGGCAGGAAATCCACACGCTGGCCGATCTGCTGCCCGGCCGGCGCCGCATCCTGTCGGCCGTGCCGTCTCACCACATCTACGGCTTCCTGTTTACCGTGCTGCTGCCGCGCCGCCTCGGCATCGGGGACGTGGTCGACCTGCGCGCTGCCGGTCCCGCCGCGCTGGCCGGCATGCTGCGTCCGGGCGACCTCGTGGTGGCCCATCCGGGTTGGTGGGAGGCCGTCGCGCGCCTGGCGCCGGCATTCCCGGCCGACGTCGTGGGCGTGACGTCGACGGCGCCGTGCCCGGATGCGCTGGCCGATACGCTGGCCGCCGCCGGCCTGCGCCTGCTGCAGGTGTACGGCAGCTCGGAGACGGCCGGCGTCGGCTGGCGCACCGGGGGCGGGGCGCCGTTCGCGCTGCTGCCGTACTGGTCGCGCACGGACGACGCGGCGCAACTCGCGCGCGCACTGCCCGACGGGAGCACGGCGCGCTATTCGCTGCAGGACAAGCTGGCGTGGGACGACGCGGGCCGCTTCCTGCCGGCCGGCCGCATCGACGCGGCCGTGCAGGTGGGCGGCACCAATGTGTTTCCGGCCTATGTGGCGGACGTGCTGGCCATGCATCCGTCGGTGGCGCAGGCCAGCGTGCGCCTGATGCGTCCGGATGAAGGGGTGCGCCTGAAGGCCTTCGTCGTGCTGCGCGAGGGTCTATCCACGTCGCCGGAGGCATTGCTGGACTGGTGCGCGCAGCGCCTGTCCGTGCCGGAGCGCCCGGCGGCCGTCACGTTCGGCGGCCGCCTGCCGCGCCAGGCCAGCGGCAAGCCCGCGGACTGGATCATCGACGCGCAGTAGCAGGCGTCACGGAGCAGCGGCCACCACCACCGGCATGTAGGTATCGAGGAATTCCTGCGGCATGCGGCGCGGCCGGCCGCTGCTGATCTCGATGCAGACGAGGTCCCACCGTCCGCGCAGCACGGTGGCGCCGTCGCGCTCGCGCACGAGCTGGAAGCGGCGTTCCATCGCCAGCTTGCCGTCGCCGCCCACGAGCCAGGTCGCGATCAGCAGCGCCTCGCCTTCGGCCGTCGGCAGCAGGTAGTCGTATTCGCCGCGCCGGATCGCCATCGCGCGGTCCAGGCGCCGGTAATCCTCCAGCGACAGGCCCAGCGCTTCCGAATGCGCCCAGCCCACCTGCTCGCACCAGCGCACGTACACTGCATTGTTCGTGTGGTTCAGGCCGTCGATATCGGCCGGCTGCGGCGTGCGCGGCAGCGTGAACGGATTCGGGTAGTCCCAGTCCAAGTCGTTTCCTCGTTCGGTCGGTGCAGCCGTATTCTACGCTGTCGCGGCGTTTGCGATAATGACAAGAAAACGGAGTGCGAGAAAGGCCCCCATGTATACGATGATTCTCTTGATGTACCTGCAGCAGAACCTCGACGTCTCGCTCGACCAGGCCAGGCTGCGCGGCCAGTACCTGCGGCAAGCGGATTGCGAGGCGGCGGCGCGCAAGCTGCGCGGCCCCGTGCCGATTCCGGCCAACTATGCGGCCGCCTGGCAGGACGTCATGTGCGTCAAGGTCGCCAACAACGTGCGCGTGAACGAGTCCGCGCCGCTCGACCTGGCCAGGGCGCTGCAGGCCCACGCGCCGCTGCGCTGCCAGGCCGAGGGCGCGTGGGAGCGGCTGGCTGCCCAGTGCCGCCCGGCGGAGTCGAATGGATCGGCGGAGGACAGGGCGGCGCGCCGCTAGTCAAGGATCGCGCTGCCAGGTGGCGCCGCTGGGGCAGGGCACGTTCGCGGCCGACCCCGCTTCCGCCATGCTCTGCGGGAGCACGCCCACGCCGCCGCTCCTCCGGCAGCGCACGCTCTTGCCCTGGCGGTAGCGGTAGTAGATCACGCCGTCGGGCGACGTGTAGGTGTCCGTCGTCAGCGTGAGCGAACTGTCCACGTGGGCCGCGTCGAGGCCGCGCCGGAAGCGCGCCCACGGCGTGTGGGCTTCGACAGGCACGCCGGATTTTCCCTTGCGCAGTTCGCGGTCGATACGGCCGGCCTGGCGCCGGGCCAGGCCCAGCGCGAAGCTGTTGCCGGCCGACGTGTCACCGGTGGAGGGCGGCGTCGCAGGTGCTTGCTCGGTGGGCGCGTCCGCGGCGGGCGGCGTATCAGGCTGCGCTGTCGGCTCGGCGGTGGCGTCGGGAACTGCTGCCGGCGTGGCTGGCGCCGTCGCGCGAACGGCCGGGTGCAGCGGGATGGGGATGGGAGACGGAAGGGGCGCCGGTGCGCGTGGAATCACGGTCGGCGCCCTTGGTGCGGGCGGTTGCAGCAGGACGCCGACGACTTCCGGCGCCTGCGGGTCCTGTGGGTCCGGCGGGCGGGTCTGCTGGCGCAGGAACAGCAGCAGCGCCAGCACGTGAACGGCACAGGTGAACCCCAGCGCCAGCCGCCTACGGGCGGTGTCTCGCGACCCGTCCCACATGGCGGTGGCGCCGGTGCTCATGCGTGCGTCACTTCGCCGTCATGGCCTGCCTGATCGCCACGCAGCGCTGGTCTTCCTGCAGCGTGTCGAGCAGGTTGCGGCGCGTGCCGGCCGTCAGGTCCTTCATGGAGTCCGCGGCCGCCTGCAGGCGCTTGACGCTGGCCGGCGTGCAGCCGACCGGGATCATCGAGGCGCCGTAGGCACGCATGAACACGGGGCCCGCGGCCTTGTCGATCGCGGCCAGGCCGTCCAGGCGCTGCTGGGCCGTCGGCTCGCTCAGCGCGTTCTGGCCGGCCGGGTACATATTGCCCATGGCCGTGCGCACGCGCGAGAACTGCAGCTTGGTCTGCAGGTCCTGGATCTTGCCCAGCCACTCGGCCTTGACGGCGGGATCCGGACGCACGACGGTCGCGCCCAGCGCCGCGGCCTGGCCCGTGTCCGACTTGTCGCGCGCCTGCTCGGCCGCGACGAGGGCGGCGGCGCCCGGATAGTCGTGGCGGTTCAGGCGGTTGATGATGGCCCAGCGCAGGTCCTGGTCGACCGTGAGGCCCTGCACCTTCTGCTTGCCGTCCAGCAGGGCGGCCAGGCGGTCCAGCGCGGGACGCGAGCTGGCCACGGACAGGTAGGTGCTCAGCCAGCGGCGCTGGAAGTTGGCGTCGGCGCTGTTGGCCTCCATGGCCGTCCACGCCATGTCCTCGAGCTGGCGCGTGGCGGCCTGGGTGTAGGCGCCGTTCGGGTCGATATTGTCCAGGTAGCGCTTGGCTGCGTCGATCTTGCCCGTGATGTCGCCCAGCAGCGTGTAATCCTTCTCCTGCGGCGCATTGTTCAGGGCCGTGGCGATGAAGTCGTTGAGCGGCAGCTTGGCGTCGCGCACGCCGTCCCACAGCGCCTGCCACAGCATGGCGCGCAGCAGCGGGTCGTCGACCTTCGCCAGGTGGGCGCGCGCCGTGTCGAACGAGCGCCCGTCGAGCTGCACCTTGACGAAGCCCCAGTCGCCGTAGTTCGGGTAGACCAGGTCCGGGCAGGCGGCGCCCGCCAGCGCGGGCACGGCCGTCTTGCCGCCCTTGTAGATCACGGGGACGGTGCGGTCCAGCTTGACCTCCTTGCCGTCCAGCTTGAAGGTGGCGATCTGCACGCGCTGCTCGCGCAGCGTCGGCAGGGCCTTGCTCGGCGCCGTCTGCTCGATGGAGAAGGACGTCACCTTGCCGTTCGCGCAGGTGAAGTTGGCGGCGATGGTGTTCACGCCGGCCTGGTACAGCCATTCCTTCGTCCAGCCCGAGAGGTCGCGGCCGGCGGCCTGGCCCAGCGCGCCGATGAAGTCGTCCAGCTTCGCGTTCTTGTACTGGTACTTGACGAGGTAGTTGTGGACGCCTTTGCGGAACACGTCCGCGCCCAGCAGGTGGCGCAGCTGCATCAGCGTCGACGCGCCCTTCGAGTACGTGATCGCATCGATATTGTCGAAGGCGTTCTCGGTCGACGGCACCGGCACCTCGATCGGGTGCGTGGTCACGCGCTGGTCCTGCGCGTAGGCGGCCTGCTTGCCCTGCGAGTAGAACGCGCGCCAGGCATCCTTGAATTCCGTCGCCTCGGCCGTCGCCAGGGTGCCCATGAAGGACGCGAAGCTCTCGTTCAGCCACAGGCCGTTCCACCACTGCATGGTGACGAGGTCGCCGAACCACTGGTGCGCCATCTCGTGCATGATGACGCCGGCCAGGCGCGCGCGCTGCTCGGCCGTCATGTCGGCCTTGAACAGGAAGCCGCCCTCGGCGAAGGTGATGGCGCCCGCGTTTTCCATCGCGCCGTACAGGAAGTCCGGCACCAGCAGCTGGTCGTATTTCTCGAACTGGTAGGGGATGCCGAAGTAGTCGTCGAAGAAGGCCAGTCCGGCCTTGGTGTAGCGGAACCATTCTTCCGGCTTGACCTGGGCGGCGACGGACTGGCGGGCCATCAGACGCATCGGGTACTTGCCGCTGTTGTCTTCCCAGATCTTGTAGGGGCCCGCGTGCATCGAGAAGTTGTAGGGGCTCAGCTTCTTGGTCTGCTTGAAGGTCCAGCGTTTGGCGTCGCCCACCGTGTCCACCCTCGTTTCGCGCGTGGTCGACACGACGGTCCAGTCGGCCGGCGCCGTGGTGGTGACCGTGTAGGTGGCCTTCAAGTCCGGCTGGTCGAACACGGGGAACATCTGGTGCGCTGCGGCCGGCTCGAAGTGCGAGTAGGTGTAGACGCGGCCGTCGACGGGGTCGACCATGCGGTGCAGGCCTTCGCCATTGGTGCTGTGCTTGCGCTCGTAGGCGACGACGACGGTGTTGCGGCCCTTGGCGAGGTCCTTCGCCGCCAGCGTGATGAACCAGCCGTTGTACTGCGGCGTGACTGTCTTGCCGTTCACCGTCAGCGACGTGATGGTGGCCTTGTCCAGGTCCACCGTCAGCGGACTCGCCGTGTCCTTCAGGTCGAAGGCGAGCGTGGTCGTGCCCGAAAAGGTTTCCTTGCCCGTCAGCGTGAAGTCCAGCTTGTAGTCGACGTTCGACACGCGCGCCGCGCGGGCCGCGGCATCGGCCTGCGACAGGAAGGCATTCTCGGCGCGCGCTGCCTTGGCGGTTGACCCGGGGGCGGCGTGGGCGATCGAGATGGAGGCGAGTGCCAGCGCGGAAGCGACGGCGAGCGACATCAGGCGGGGGACGAAGGGTTTCACGATGATCCTTGCGAGCGTTAGTTGCGGGCATTAGTTGCGCGCATTAGCGACATGGGCGCGGCTTGTGGCCGCACCCTTGGGAAGTTCGCAAGAATAGCATGAGGGCAACGCTATCCGGACAGCATGGAAACGGTTTTTTTGCGCGGCGCCGCCCTGGCTATATGCATGCGGTCGGGCGTCAGCTGCAGTCCGCCGTCGTGATGGCGATCGTGGGGGCCACGCCTGGCGCCGGTGCTTGCTGGTATGTGACGTTGCACCGCTCCACGGCATGCACGCCGGCCGGCGCGACGACGACCTTCCCCTCGGCGGACGCGACCTGCCAGTTCGACTCTCCATCCTCCGTCATGAGACCGGCAGCGGCGGCCAGGCCGGTGTCGGCCGCCGGATAGCCGTTGCGCACGGTGACGGTGGCGGATTCGAGCCGCAGCGCGCTGCCTTCGCCGCGCGATTGCGGATCGGCCAGGTGCCGGGCATGAACCGTGTGCGCGACCGTCGACAGCGATGCCCGGGCCGACTGCAGCACGGCCGCGCGCGCATCGGACTGCAGATGCGCATAGGCTGGCAGGGCCGTGGCGGCAAGCACGCCGACGACGGAGATCGTGGCGAGCAGTTCGATCAGCGTGAAACCTGACTGCGCGGACGGCGTGCCCTTGACGGTGATGGTGTGCATCGGGTCCTCATCCTTCATGGAAGCGTTGGACCCGATTGTATTGTTAGCAATAATGCAATGGCGCGCGATTGGGGACGCTCGCTTGCACGCGCAAAAGTGCGTGGTTATGCTTGGGTCATCCTGCGGCCGGTCAGCCCGGCGGCGACACCGATAGATGACTCAAGGAAAACCATGAAAGACGTGAAAGTAGACGTGCGCGTGAATGTCGGCGTCGACGCCGCGAGCGTGATCCTGCTGCTCGCCTCGGCGGCGACGGCCCTGTTCCTGTACAAGCAGCACAGGGAAGACAAGTTGAAGCTCGCCGGGTCCTGAGCGGACGCCGGCCGGGCTTATTCCCGGCCGAAGTCGGGATTGCGGCGTGTCATGTAGTACCACTCCTGGTTCGGGCCAGCGTTGGTGTCCGGGAACAGGATGCGGCCCGAGAACTCGGCCAGCACGGGCGTGCCGTCCGCGCGCGTGCCGATCCGTTCGCCTTCCTCGACGGGATCGAAGCTCGCCCAGACGCGGCTGAACGTGTCACCCGCGTCCAGCTTGTCGTGCACGACGACCATCTGCAACGCTTCCATCTCCTCGAACGGCACCGGCTGCGGCGCCGGCGCATCGACGATCTTCAGGTGGGCCAGCGTGTTCATGATGGCGCGGTAGGCCACTTCCGGCGCCTGCGGATCGAGGTGCTGGCCGCATTCCAGCGTCAGCGCATAGCCGCCCGTGCTGCGCATGTATTCCGTCGTGCCCACGCCATAGCGCAGCACCGTTTCCAGTTCCACCGCATTGCCGCGCGCACGGCGCTGCACGCCGCCGCCGTAGGCCGCCATCCAGCCCGTGACGAAGCGGCGCACGCCCAGCACGCGGGCCAGCGCGCGCTCCTCGCGCATGTGCGTGAACGGTTCGATGGGGCCGTCGTTGTCGAGCGGGCCGACCATGACGAAGGGCTCGCCGTGCGCCGCATTGAACGAGTGCAGGTCGAGCAGCACGTCGTGCTGCGCCAGCAGGGGGCACAGCCAGTTGGCCACGTGGTCCTCGAAATCCTGCGGCGCGGCCTTCGGGAACAGGTCGCGGTTCAGGTTGCGGTCGCCCGAGCGGGTGTCCTTGTCGTAGGCGAGCGGGTTCACGATGGGCACGAAGGTCACGCTGCCCGCCGCGACGCGCAGGCGCCCGCTGTCGAGGTCCTCGATGACGCGGCGGATCGCGATCGTGCCGCACTTTTCGTTGCCATGGGTCGCGCCCATGATGATGACCTTCGGGCCCGGCTGCATGCCGGTGTAGTTGACGGACTTGAACTGGTACTGGCTGGCGGCGCTCATGCGGCGGCTTCTCCGTGGATTGAATCCGGGAATTCTAGCGGAACTTCGGGGCCGGATGACAATGTGTGAGTATTTGCCGGTCTTGCCCTCGCTATGCTGGGTCCCGCTGTCGCCCGCGCGGCCCGGAGTGCGAGGGAGCCGTCCAGGGCGATATGCTGGTTCGACAGGGGGACATGGGGAAGGCTTCGGATGTTACTTGATAGTGCGTGCAGGATCCTCGGCAGCGTGGCAACGGCCGCGGCATTGTGCCCTTGCCTGGCGTGGCTGAAGCCGGGCAGCAGCACGGCGGACAAGGCCATGGTACGGGGCGCCCTCGGCCAGGCGCTCCTCGTGGCCATCGTGGCGGCAGGCGCGGCGATGGGGTGGACGTTCTCCCACCATGGCGCGAATGTGGTTGCCGTCGTCGCGGCCTTCGGCGCGGCCGCGCTGTTGACGCTGTTCGTTTTCACCATGCGTCCGCGGTCCGTGGCGCTGGGGCTGGGAGGATTGTGTGTCATGGCATGGGTGTCCGCGGCCCTGCTGGCCTTGCTGCTGGGCGCTTTCGAGGGCAACTCGGCGGCGGTCGCCGACCTGGGCGGCGGCATGGCATGTCGGGTGTCCGTGTATGGCTCCGCAGCCGCCGACTCCGGCGAGGATATCGAACTCTTCGAGCGTCACTGGCTGTTCGACTACCGGCGCGCATGGATCAGGCAATCGGCGGTCCATCCGGAGGACGATGCAGCCCTCGGCCCCGGGATGTCGGAGCTCGCGGTGTTGTGCCGCGCGCGGGTGGAGCAGCAGCGCACTCGAGTCGCGGGTCCGCGACCATGACGGACCGTTGGTTCAGTGCCGTCCCGGCGCCTCGATGACGTCGAACGCCGCCGGCATGTCCAGCAGGTACGCCTGCAGGTGCGCCACGCGCATCGACGGGTCGTAGCCCTGCGTCGAGGCGATGGCGGCGCGCAGGCTGGGCAGGGCTTCCGGCGTGTGCGGACTGTCGTAGGCGTCGACCAGCATGGCGACCAGGTCCGTCGGTGCGCTGGCGCCGCGGCGCAGGCGCGCGTGGATGACGCCCAGGAGCGTGCGCTGCATGCGCGGGGTCGGGTGTTCGATCCAGGCGAACACGCTGGGCGTGTTGGCGATCGCGTCGCAGATCGCCGTTTCCATCTGGTCGGCCTTGAGGTCGGAGGCGATGTCGAAGTAGGCGCGGTCCCAGCGCGTGCGCGGGTACTGGTGGCCGGGCGGGAAGCGGTCGACGCTTTCCAGGCCGAGGGCGCGGCTGGCGCGCGAGAGCAGGTTCGAGAGGACGTGCAGCAGCGGCATCGTGGACAAGAGAGCTACGTTGGAATGCCGCGTAGTGTAGCGCAAGAGAGGACACCGCAAGCCATGAGCGCGGGGGCGGCCGCAAGGACCGCCCGCCCGCGCGGAAAACGGTGGGGGAGCCGCCCCTCAGGCGGCGGCGAAGCGGCCGGCGCGGAAGTCTTCCACGGCCTGGAAGACCTCGGCCTGCGTGTTCATCACGAACGGGCCGTACTGGGCGATCGGCTCGTTCAGCGGACGCCCGGCGATGAGCAGCAGGCGGGTCGGCGCGACGGCCTTGATGCGCACGCCGTCGGCGCCTTGCGCATTGTCGAGGATCGCCATGCGCGCCTGCGGCACGCCCTTGCCCTCGACCACGGCTTCGCCGCGGAAAACGTACAGGAAGGCGTTGTGCCCGGCCGGCAGCGGCTGCTCGAAGGTCGCGCCTTCCGGCAGGTCGATGTCCAGGTACAGCGGCTGGGTGCCGTCGCGCTGCACGGCGCCATCGACGCCATGGCTGCTGCCGGCGATCACCTGCACGGTGGCGCCGGAGGGCAGGGCGAAGCGCGGCACTTCCCCGTTCGGGATGTCGCGGTACCACGGCGCGCTCATCTTGTCCTTGGCAGGCAGGTTGAGCCACAGCTGGAAGCCTTCCATCAGGCCTTCTTCCTGCTCCGGCATCTCGGAATGGATCACGCCGCGGCCGGCCGTCATCCATTGCACGCCGCCGTTGGTGACGAGGCCTTCGTTGCCGGCGCTGTCGCGGTGGCGCATGCGCCCCGTCAGCATGTAGGTCACGGTCTCGAAGCCGCGGTGCGGGTGTTCGGGGAAGCCGGCGATGTAGTCGCCGGCCTTGTCGCTGCCGAAGGCGTCCAGCATCAGGAACGGGTCGAGGCGGCGCTGCAGCGGCTGCGTCAGCACGCGGTTGATCTTGACGCCCGCGCCGTCCATCACGAACTGGCCGCCGAGCACGCGCTCGACGCCGCGCGTCCTGGTCACGGTCTGGGTTGCCACTTGCTGGGTCATGATGTCGGTCTCCTTCGGAAAACGCCGCCCGGACGAGTGCGGGCGGCGGTGGTGCGCTTGCTTAGATGGCGGCGACGGCGGCGTCGGCGGTGGCCTGGCCCTTGGCCGCGGCTTCCGGACCCATCGCCAGGCCTTCCGAGTAGATGAAGGTGCTGTCGGTCATGCCCAGGAAGTTCAGCAGCATGCGGATGTGCGGGACTTGCGGGTCGGCGTCGGCCGGGTACACGCCGCCGCGGGCGATCGTGACGTAGACCTTCTTGCCCTTCAGCAGGCCTTCCGGGCCGGTCTCGGTGTAGCGGAAGGTGGTGCCGGCGCGGCAGATGGCGTCGAACCACGACTTCAGCTGGCTCGGCATGCCGAAGTTGTACATCGGCGCGCCGATGACGACGACGTCGGCGGCCTGGATCTCGGCGATCAGGGCGTCATCCTGCGCCACGCGTGCCGACTGGGCGGCGCTGCGGTTCTCGGCCGGGGTGAACAGCGCGCCCAGGGCGGCGCCATCCAGTTGCGGCAGCGGATTCGCGCCGAGGTCGCGCACGGTCACTTGCGCACCGGCGTTGGCGGCGGTCAGCTTGGCGACGATCTGCTTGGCGACGCGGGTCGATTCCGAATCGGTGGCGCGCTGGCTCGAGTTGATTTGCAGGATGTTCATGTGTTCTTCCCTTCGTCGTTGGTGTGGGTTGGACTTGCGATGGAGACACTTTAGCGGTTCCAAATAACGAACGGAAGACGGTAGAATGGATAACATTATTCAACCGATGGAACAATAATGGACGTCGAACCGAACGACCTGCTGCTGTTCGCCCGCATCGTGGAAGCGGGGAGCTTCAGCATGGCGGCGCAGCGCCTGGACCTGCCCAAGTCGACCGTGTCGCGCCGCATCGCGCTGCTCGAAGCCAGCGTGGGCGAGCGCCTTCTGCAGCGGACCACGCGCCGGCTGATGCTGACGGAATTCGGCACCAGCCTGCTGGAACACGCGCGCAAGGTGGCCGAGGAGGTCGAGGCGGCAGGCGCCCTGGCCCAGCACCGCCAGGCGGAACCGAGCGGCAGGCTGCGCGTGTCGGTCCCGAACGACTTCGCCAACATCGGCATGACGGAACTCATCCCGCGCTTCTGCGAGCGCTATCCGGCCGTGTCGCTGGAACTGGACCTGTCGCCGCGCCGCGTGGACCTGGTGGCGGAGAACTTCGACGTGGCGATCCGCATGGGCGACCTGCCGGAGGATTCGACGCTGGCCGCCCGCCGCATCGCCGTCGAGCGCTTCGGCCTGTACGCGGCGCCGCGCTACATCGCCCGGCGCGGCCTGCCGGAACAGCCGGACGACCTGCTGGCCCACGACCTGCTCTGCATCCTGAGCCGCAGCGGCGGTCCCATGCCCTGGGTGCTCACCCGCGGCAAGGTGAAGTGGGAGCGCGCGCTGCCCGCGCGCCTGACGGCCAATTCGCCGGAGCTGCTGGCGCGCATGGCGCGCGGCGGCGCGGGCATCGCGGCCAGCTCGGACCTGTTCGTGGCGGACTACGTCAAGAAAGGGGAACTGGTGCGGGTATTGCCGGAGTGGGAACTGCCGACGGCGACCGGCTGGGCCGTGTTCCCCGGACGGCGGCTGATGCCGGCCAAGACCCGGGTATTCCTCGACATGCTGGAAGAGATGTTCTGCAAGGACCGGGAGAAGGACGCTTGAATCACAGGTAGAACGCCGTCGCCCCTGCGCAGGCAGGGGCCCAAGGTTGCATGCGTAAGCGCAGCGCGTCGAAAATTGGGTCCCCGCTTGCGCAGGGACGACGTGCTTGTGTCGCTCAGGCCGGCCGGTTGCCCATCAACTCGCCCAGCCGCACGGAGCGTTCCGGCGCCCAGTCGCCATTGAAGGCGATCGTGTCCTGCTGGAACAGCATGACGATGGTCGAACCGAGCAGGAAGCGGCCCATTTCCTCGCCTTTCTTGAGGACGATGTCCTGGTCCGCATACGTCCATTCGGACACCTTGTTGGTGCGCTTCGGATTGACGACGCCGTGCCACACCGTGGCCATGCTGCCGACGATCGTCGCGCCCACCAGCACCAGCACGAACGGGCCGTGCTCCGCCGACTCGAACACGCACACGACGCGCTCGTTGCGGGCGAACAGGTTCGGCACGCCGCGCGCCGTCGTCGGGTTCACGGAGAACAGGGCGCCCGGCACGTAGATCATGCGCGTCAGCTTGCCGTCGCAGGGCATGTGTAGGCGATGGTAATCCTTGGGCGACAGGTACAGGTTGGCGAAGCTGCCGTGGCGGAACTGCGCCGCCAGCGTGGCGTCGCCGCCCACGAGTTCCGTCGTCGTGAAGCGGTGGCCCTTGGCCTGCAGGATGTGGTGGTCGTCGATGCTGCCGAACTGGCTGATCGCGCCATCCACGGGGCACACGAAATCGGCCTGCGCGAGCGGGCGCACGCCGGGCTTCAGCGGGCGTGTGAAGAATTCGTTGAAGCTCTTGTAGCTGGCGATGTCCGGGTTCTCGGCCTCGTTCATGTCGACCCCGTATTTACCCACGAACCAGCGGATCAAACGGGTCGTCATCGTGCCGCCCTGGGCGCCCGCGACGCGGCCGGCAAAGGAGGTCAGGCGCTGCTTGGGCAGCAGGTATTGGGGCAGGACTTTCAGACGATCGGACACGGTAAACCTCGGATGGAAGACGGTTCATTATAGCCGCACGGGCGGGAGGGGGAATGGTTTTGCCGACCAGCCCCCCTGGCCGGACATGCATATCAAATTTATTTTCGTAAGAGCAACAAAAAGATTGCAAGATCGAGCACAATATCGCCGCTTCCACTTCGACGATCCCGCCCGACTCTCCCATGCCTGCCACCGCATTCCCGTTCCGCCCGACGCTGCTCGCCACCGCGCTGTCCCTCACGTTTTGCGCCCATGCCCAGCAGGCCGCGCCGGCACCGGCACCCGACCGGGCGCCCGACGCCGCGCCAGTGACCCGCACGCAGGCAGGCAAGACGCAGGAGCCGCGCAAGACCGAGAAGATGCAGACGGTCGAAGTGAAGGGCGCAGCCGAGTCCTACGACCCGCGCCGCGACGACACGGCCAGCAAGATCGTCGTCAACCACGACGAGATCACCAAGTACGGCGACACCAGCGTGTTCGACGTCCTGAAGCGCGTACCGGGCGTGACCGTCAGCGGCAGCGGCGGTCGCGGCAGCGAGATCCGCATGCGCGGCCTGGGCGCCGGCTACACCCAGATCCTGCTCAACGGCGAACGCGCGCCGGCCGGCTTTTCGCTGGATTCGCTGGCGCCGGACTCGATCGAGCGCATCGAGGTCCTGCGCGCGGCCAGCGCCGAGTATTCGACGCAGTCGATCGCCGGCACCATCAACATCATCCTCAAGAAGACGATCAAGACGGCGCAGCGCGAGGTGAAGACGCACTATGGGTACGCGTCCAACGGCCAGAACCGCGGCGTCAACGCGCTGCTGTCGGACAAGGCCGGCCAACTGTCCTACTCCGTGAACCTGAACCTGTTCCGCGGCCACTTCATGAACGAGAGCACGTCGACGGAGGAATTCTTCGACGCCGCCGGCAACCGGTCCGGCCTGCGCCTCGGCGTGGAGCGCGGCCCGGGCACGTTCACGGCCATCAACCTGGGGCCGCGCCTGAACTGGACGTTTGCGAACGGCGACACGCTGACCTCGCAGACCTTCGTCAACATCCTGCATTTCAGCCAGCACAACGACGAATCGGTCGACACGGTGTCCGGCCGGCCGCCCGCATATCCCGTCAACGCGCAATCGATCGCCAACGACAACCGCTTCTTCCGCGAGGAGCTGAACTGGGTCCACAAGTTCGCCTCGGGCGGCAAGCTGGATGCCAAGGCGAGCGCCTTCTTCGCGAACACGGCCAGCGACAGCTGGCGCTACGGCGACGGCAACCCGGCCGTCGGCGACCTGCACGACCGGATCCTGAACGACGGCGTGGAGCGCGGCGCCTCCAGCCAGGGCAAGTACACGAGCGCGCGCTGGGAAGGCCACGCGCTGGCCTTCGGCTGGGACGGCGGCTACTCGACCCGCGGCGACGCGCGCCGCGAAAGCGACTACCTGCGTCCGGAACTGCCGCTCCCGGGCGGCATCGAGGACTACGATTCCTCGCTGGCGCGCCTGGCCGTGTACGCCCAGGACGAATGGAACGTCACGCCGCGCTGGTCCGTCTACCTGGGCGCGCGCTGGGAAGGCATCCGCATCCGCACGGAGGGCGAATCGTTCGGCGTGGGCCACTCGCGCTCTTCCGTACTGAGCCCGCTGATGCAGACGCTGTACAAGCTGCCCGACACGAAGGGCGACCAGGTGCGCTTCGCCATCACCCGCACCTACAAGGCGCCGGGCCTCGGCAGCCTGATCCCGAGCCGCAACATCTCCGTCAACAACAGCCAGACCGAGCCCGACTCGATCGGCAATCCGGACCTGAAGCCCGAGCTGGCGCTGGGCTTCGACGCAGCCTACGAGCATTACTGGGCCGAAGGCGCGCTGCTGTCCGTGAGCGGTTCCACGCGCCGCATCGAGGACTACACGCGCAACCTGACCGTGTTCGACGGCGCGCGCTGGGTGTCGACGCCGTCCAATGCCGGCAATGCCCGTACCTACGGCCTGGAACTGGAAGCGAAGTTCCCGCTGAAGGCGGTGATCGACACGAAGGAAGCGCTGGACCTGCGCGCCAGCCTGTCGCGCAACTGGTCGAACGTGGACTCCGTCCCGGGGCCGGACAACCGCCTGAACGCCCAGACCCCGCTGTCCGCCACGCTGGGCGCCGACTACAAGAAGGGCCCGTTCACGGTGGGCGGCACCTACGTCTTCAAGAACGGCGGGCCGGTGCGGGTGTCGGTCAACCAGTACAGCTACCAGTCGGTGCGGCGCGACCTCGACCTGTACGCGCTGTGGAAGTTCGATCCGAAGCTGCAGCTGCGCGTGGCCGGCAGCAACCTGCTGGCCCAGGACTGGATCAACGCGGGCAGCTACCTGACCCCTGGCGTGGGTGCGCAGACGCTGCGTACGCTGCAGCCGGGCCACCGCAGCGTGCGCGCGACGCTGGAGATGCGCTTCTAGCCGAGCCGCATCGCCGCCGCCCCGCAGGCGATCAGGCAGGCCGCCGCCACGCGCGCGCGACCGACCCGTTCGCGCAGCACGAAGGCGGCGATGGCCGTGGCGAACAGGATCGACGTTTCGCGCAGCGCGGCCACCGCCGCCACCGGCGCGCGCGTCATCGCCCACAGCGCGATCCCATACGAGGCGAGCGATGCCAGGCCACCCAGCGGCGCCACCAGCGGCCGGGCGCGTGCCTGCGCCAGCAGGGCGGGCAGCCGCCGGCGCGCCGCGAGCAGCCACACGGCCAGGCCCGTGCACAGGAAGATCCACAGCGTGTAGGCCGCCGGCGCGCCGGACCGCCGCACGCCGGCGCCATCGACCAGCGTGTAGGCGGCGATGACGCAGGCCGTCAGCAAGGCCAGGCCCGTCGCCCGTCCGCGGCCGCGCGCGCCCAGCCACATGGCCAGCACGCCGCCGCAGATCAGGCCAGTGGCGAGCCATTGCGCGCCGTCCAGGCGTTCCCCCGTCAGCGGACCATTGACGAAGGCCACCAGCAGCGGCGCGCTGCCGCGCATCAGCGGGTAGGCGTGGCTGACGTCGCCCGCGCGGTAGGTCGCGGCCAGCAGCAGGTAGTACGCGCACTGCAGGACACTCGAGGCGGCGATGAACGGCCAGCTGGCCGGCGACGGCGCGTCCAGGAACGGCAGCAGGATGGCGGCGCAGCCGGCGGCGCCCGCGACCACGAGCAGCGTGGCGACGAGCGGGTCGCCGGCGTTGGAGTCGGCGTTGGAGTCGGTGCTGGCGTCGTTGTTGGCGTCGACCTCGCGGTGCTTCAGCAGCGCATTCCATCCCGCATGCAGCAGCGCGGCGCCGAGCACGGCGCCCAGCACGGACGGCGGCATCGCGCCGGCGCTCACGTCCTGGCGCGGAAGTGGTGGCGCGCCGCGAGCAGCGCCGCGGCCTGCATCGCCGCGCACAGGAAGAAGGTGCCGCCGACGCGCCAGTCCTGCGGCGGCAGGTGGCTGGCGGCGCCGAGGATGGCGCTGCCCAGCAGCGGCATCAGGACCAGGCCCAGGCTGGCGATCGATTGCAGGGATCCCATCAGCTCGCCCTGCGCGCGGGCCTCGGTGGTCTTGGACAGGATGCTCTGCAGCGCCGGGCCGGCCGCGAACGCGAGCACGTTACACAGGATGAACACGTACATCATCCAGCCGCGCGTGGCCAGGCCGTACAGCAGGTAGGTGATGGCGCCCGAGCCCAGGCCCAGCAGCGTCAGGCGCACCTCGCCGAAGCGGCGGATCAGCAGCGACAGCAGGCCGGCCTGCACGGCGATCGAGCACACGCCCACGCAGAACAGCGACAGGCCGTTCTCGCGCGGGCCCCAGGCGAAACGGAAGGTCGTGTACAGCACCCAGGTCGACTGCAGCATCATCTGGGCGAACTGCAGCAGCGTGTAGCACACGAGCAGGGCGCGGATGTCCGTGCGGCGCACGAGCCGCAGCAGCGCGGAGAAGGGATTGATGCGGTCCCAGGCGAAGGCCGAGCGGCGTTCGGGCGGCAGCGATTCCGGTACCGCCACCCAGCCGTAGACGAAGTTCGCGGCGGACAGCGCCGCGGCCACGTAGAAGGGCAGGTGCAGGTCCTGGTTGCCGAGCAGGCCGCCCAGCACGGGCCCGCACACGAATCCCAGGCCGAAGGCGGCGCCGATCTTGCCGAAGCTTTTCGCGCGCGTTTCCGGCGTCGAGACGTCGGACGCGTAGGCGGAAGCCACCGACATGCTGGCGGACGACGCGCCGCCGATCACGCGGCCAATGAACAGCCAGGCCAGGCTCGGCGCCCAGGCCGTGCTGAGGAAGTTGATGCACATGCCGGCCATCGAATACAGCAGCACGGGCCGGCGTCCGACGCGGTCGCTGAGCGCGCCGACCATGGGCATGCACAGGAACTGCATCAGCCCGAACACGGCGCCCATCACGCCGTACCACAGCGCCTGTTGTTCGCGCCCCTGCACGTAATCGCCGACGAGGGCCGGCAGCACGGGCACGATCAGGCCGATGCCAAGCATGTCGACGAACACGCAGATCAGGACGAAGTTCAGGTTGCCGGCCGGCGGCTTGGCCAGGGTCGCGCTGCTGGTCATGGGAGGCTGCTCGCGGAAGAGGGACTCCCATGGTAGCACTGATTGCTACAAAGACATCACAACCCGGCGGCGATCAGCTGCCGCGCCACTCGGCGGCGAACGTCGCCCGGAAGTCTTCCAGCAGTGCCAGCCGCGCCTCCGCCAGGGCGCGCCCCGCGGCCGTCTGCATCATGCCCGGCAACAGCGCGAGCTTGACGGGGATGTGGTCGAGCGCATAGCGCTTGTCGTCCAGCGGGCGGTCGCACGCGAGCGGATCGCCGTCGTGCGCCAGGCTGCTGCCCATCCGCCCGGCGATGTAGAACATGCGCGCCAGGCCGACCGCACCCAGGCCGTCCAGGCGGTCGGCATCCTGCACGATCTGCGCTTCCAGCGTCTCGGCTGGAATGGCCGCCGAAAAACTGTGGGCGGCGATCGCGTGGGCGACGGCGTCGAGCCGGTCGGCCGGGAAGCCCTGGTCGGCCAGCAGGCGGCGCGCCAGGTCGGCCGACAGCGTGGAGGCCTGGGCGCGGCGCGGGTCGTTCTTTTCCAGGTTGACGAGGTCGTGCAGGTAGCAGGCCGCCAGCACGACGAGGCGGTCGGCTTCCGGATGGTGTTCCATGATCGACTCGGCATTGCGGCGCACGCGCTCCAGGTGGCTGGCGTCATGGGCGCCGTCGTCGCCGGCGGCGCTCCTGGCGATGGCGGCCAGGCGCGGCTGCCAGGTATCGAGTTCAGTCTGCATCGGGTTCCATCGTGAGGGTGCGTTCGAGCGCGCGCTGCGACAGCGCGTCGGCATCGAGGTTCTTGTGGCGAGGCACCCAGCGCAGCGTGGCCTGCGGCAGGCGCGCCAGCAGGGCTTGCGCCCGGGTGCGCCAGGGGGCCAGCACGGGTGCAGCCATGGCGTCTGGCGCCGCGACGTCGTCGATCACGACGCGGCTGTCGCCGTAGACGGTGAGGTCGGCCGCGCCATGGGCCAGCGCCGCTTCGAGCACGGCGACCAGCGCCGCGTATTCCGCTTCGCTGCTGTTGCCATGGCCGACGTCGCGCGCGATCTCGACGGAGAATCCGCCCGGTCCCGTCAACAGCGCGCCGATGCCACAGCGGCCCGGATTCGGCCGCGCGGAGCCGTCGAACCACGCGCGCCAGGCCGTCGGCCGGCCCGCATGCCGGGCGTCCCGCCTTGCCTTGGCGGCGGCGCGCAGCGCGATCCGCGCCGAGGCGCGTTCGGCGTCGCGGGCGCGCAGCAGCGCGCGGTCCGCCAGCAGGGCAGGCAGGCCGGCCTGGCCGGCGCTCGCCACCAGCGTGCGCCGCAGCGCTTCCGCTTCGCTGAGGCCGTGCGCGCGCGCCAGGCGGCGGCTGGCCGTGCGCTCGCTCTTGTAAGCGGCTTGCAGCAGGTCCTGTTCGTCGACTACGTCATTCATGCCGGGAGGATACCCGATTTTGGCGCCGTGCCGCCTGAAAGCAAAAAAGCGCCCGGAGGCGCTTTGTCGTGGAGACCGGCGGCAGCTCAGCGCCGCCAGGCATTGTCCGGGCGGTGATCGTAGCGGTTCGGGACGCCGTCGCCGTCGCGATCGCGGTCGTAGCGGTTCGGGATGCCGTCGCGGTCCTCGTCGTAGCGGCCGCGGTGGGGGCGCTCGAAGCGGTCGGGGACGCCATCACGATCGCGGTCGCGGTAGCCCGGACGGTCGTAGCCGTAGCGCGGGCCGTCGTAGCGGCGTTCGAAGCGGTCCGGCACGCCGTCGCGGTCGCGGTCCGGGCCGTAGGGCGTACACGCCGCCGGGCGCATTGCCCAGCCGCCGCGCGACTGGTACCAGACCGGCGCGCTGTAGGCATAGCCCGGGCGCTCGACGACCCACACGCCGCGCGACCATACGTGACGATGGCCGTTCCACTCCCAGTGGCCGGGCGCCCAGACGTAGCCGTGGCGCGGGGCCGGCACGACCTCGTACAGCGGCGGCGGGGGCGCCGTCGAGACGAACAGGCTGACATTGGCCTGGGCCAGCGAGGGGAGCGGGGCGGCGATGGCGCCAACGGCGATCAGGGCGGCGAGTGCGAAGGGTTTCATGTCTGTCTCCAAAAAAACCGGGATTCCGATGGCTTCACTATAGCGTGGTCCGCAGTGAAAAAAGCCTGTTGAAGCAACTACTTACATCTGATACGACTTTGTTCGGCCGACGTTTTCGGCACCCCTCGGCTAGGGACAGGAAACATGCACGGGGAGAGGACGGATGATCGGAGCGGTAGTCGAGGCCCTGGCGGCCAACCGGACGCGCTGGCGGCGCGCGCGCAACCTGCGCGCGGGGGCGCGCGGGAGTGCTCCCGCCACGCTCCGCCCGCACCGGGGCTGGCGCCTGGCGTTGCCGTCGCCCCTGGGTTGGCTGACGGCCGGCTGCGCCGTGCTGGCCGTCGCCGGTGCCGTCGTCATCGCCCTGCATGCGCGCTGGCTTGCGGGCGCCGCCGGCGCGGCGGCCGAAGGCGATGCGCGCCTGGCTGCCTTCCAGCCCCTGCTGCCGGGTGCCGCCTTCACGGTGCCGGAGCACGCGGGCGTGCAGGTCCAGGTCCATGGCGGCACGGCGCTGCTGATCCTGTCCGGCATGCGCGCCGAGCCGGCCCAGCGCATCGACCTGTGCACGCAAATGCTCGATCCGTCGCGCCCCGGGCGGCTGCTGGCCCTGCGCGCCGGCTGGCGCTTCGACGACGTGGCGGCCCTGGCGGCGCGCAACGCGGCCGCAGCCAGCCCCGTCGCGCTGCGCAACATCGTCCTGGCCGCCGATGCCATGCCGCGCATCGTCGTCGACGGCTGGGCCGCGCCGGACTTCCGCCAGCCGGGCGCGCGCGGCCTGGCGCTGCGCTGGGAAGGCCAGGCGGCGCAGTGGCTGGGCGGCGGCGCGCCCCTGGCCAGCACGCCGACTGGAGAAGCGACACTGGGCGCGGGCGGCTGGCTGCTGTGGGGCGACCGCGCGCTGCGCATCGCGCGCCATGCCAGTCGCAGCTGCCCGACCGCCGGCGAGATCACGTTCCAGCTGTATCGCCCGGCCGCGCCGGAAGCGGTGCCGGCGCGCGCGCTGGTGGCCGCCTTGCCCGCCGCCGGCGATTCCCTCGAGACCTGGCTCGCGCCCGGCGACTGGCGCGTCCCGGCCGCCGTCCCCGCGGCGCGCGAAGACCAGCAGCTGTTCGAGCGCCTGAGCGCGCGCGGCCTCGTGCGCCTCGGCGCCGGCGGACTGGCCGAGCTGGCGCCGCCGGACCTTGCCGCCTGGCGCACGCTGGACCCGAAGGCGTGGGAAGGCGTCACCGTCGACGACGAGGCGAAGCGCCTGCTGGAACAGCTGTACCGCCGCGCCGACGGCGCCTACGTGCGCGAACAGGTACGCATCTTCAACGGCGAACGGCGCCTGCTGGCATGGCGCACGAGCGCCGGCCAGCCGCTCGCCGCCCGTGCGGAGGCCTGGGTCGACGCGGCGCGCGGCGACGCCATGCCCGTGCCGCTGGCCGACGACATGCCGGCGGCGGCCGCCCGCCTGTTCGCGCGCCTGCCGCAAGGCTGGGCGCCGTGGCAGCGCATCGCGTCCTGGCCGGCGGCGGGCGGCGGCGCGCGCCTGCGCCTGCAGGCGCCAAGCGGGCAATCGGTGCGCCTGATGCTGGCCGGCCGCCTGCTGGGCGTGCAGGGCGCGCAGCTGCGCGGTGCCCCGCTGGCCGCGTGCGACGGGCGCGCCTGCCGCCAGCCGGACGAGGTGCAGGTGCTGGACCTGGTGCCGCAGGCGGGCAGCCGCGAGATCGTGCTGGACGTCGCACCGCTCGGCATGGACGCGCTGGCGACGCCGGGCGACGCGCGCTACCGTCACCTGGCCGTCAAGGATGGCCGCCTGGCGTGGCAGACGCTGCCCATCGGCGCCGGGACGGCGCGGCCCGCGACGGCCGACGTGGCGCTGGCCGACCGCAACGGCCGGCCCCTGTGGCGCGCCGGCGCGCCCGTGGATGCGGCGCGCGACGCGGGCCTGGCCACGCTGCTGGGCGCGCACGCGGGCCAGGACGGCGGCGTGGCCGGCATGCTGGGACGCCTGCGCGGCCCGCGCCACGCGGCCCGCCTGACGCTCGACCTGGACCTGCAGCAGGCAAGCCAGGCCGCGCTGGACTGCATCGGGCTGCGCGGCGGCCACTGGGACGGCAGCGCGTGCAGCGGCGCCGGCGCGGTGCCGGCCGGGCGCCAGGCCGGCATCGTCGTGCTGGACACGGAAACGGGCGATATCCTGGCCGCGGCCGGCGCCGGCAACGGCCGCGTCGATGCCGGCAACTGGCGCGAGGCGCGCGACTTCGACCGCATCGACCCCGCCGCGAGCCCGCTGCGGCTGCCCGCCTGGCAGCACGACGGCGGTGCCGAACGCAGTCCCGGCTCGACGTTCAAGATCGTCAGCGCGCTCGGCCTGGAGCTGGCGGCCCGGCGCGACCGCGAGCTGGATGGGCTGCTGGACGGGATGCCGCTGTCCGCCATCAATGCCCTGGCAGCGCGCCGCGGCTACGCCTTCCGCACCGATGCCCCCTTCTATCCGCTCGACCGGGGCGCGAAGATCACGAACTTCCGCGACCAGGGCCTCGACCGGCGCGCCCAGGACGGCCGCCTGGGGCTGTCCCAGGCGCTGACCTACAGCCTGAACACCTGGTTCGCCTGGACCGGCGAGCTGTCCGACCGCAGCCTGCTCGGCAAGCCGGACGGCGGCGCGCCGGACCTGCAGCCGCTGCAGGCGGACAGCCTGGACGACGTCCGTCCCATCGTCGCCATGGCGCGCCGGCTGGGCTTCGGCACGGCGCTGCGCCTGGATGGCGGCCTGCTGCCGCCGGAATACCGCTGGTCGGCCTGGGATGCGCTGCAGGCCAGCGCGGCCGGCATCGACCCCGTGCACACCCGCCACGAGCTGCGCCAGATGGCCATCGGGCTGCGCATGCAGGCCACGCCGCTGCAGATGGCCCTCGTCGCCGGCGCCGTCGGCCAGGGCCGCGCCGTGGTGCCGCGCCTGCTGGCGGAGCTCGACGGCCAGGCGGCGGCGCCGCGCAAGGGGGCGGAGCTGGGCGTGCGCCTGGACCGCATCCGCGCCGGCATGAAGGGTGTCGTGGACGCCGGCACCGCGTCGGGCGCCTTCCGCGGCGCCGGGCTGGAAGGCGTGCGCCGCGGCCTGTCCGGCAAGACGGGCACGGCCCCCATCGGCGACGGGGACCTCGCCACGGTCTGGTTCACGGGCTGGCTCGAACCCGGCAGCCTGCCGGACCAGCCGCACCGCCTGGCCGTCGCCGTCTTCGTCAGCCGTTCCGACGGCACGGGCGGCGGGCATGCGGCGCCGGTGGCCGCATCGGTGCTGCGCTGGATGGCGCAACGGGGCCATAAGGACAAATTGACGGGTAAATAAGCGTCTGCTGCGCGCCTCGACGATGTGTTTGTGTGGCATGATTTAGTGAAAGGATTCACGCAAGTCAGCCAGGCCGGCGCCCGCGCCGGCACATCGAAGAGGGAAGTATGCGTTTGCCGGGCACCCGGTACCAGGAACCTGGTTGGGAAGAAGTGCGCAAGCTGCTGGGGCAGTGTTCGCTGGCCGCCTTGCGCGGCTGCGATCCGGCGCGCCTGCTCGACCCCGCTGCGCGCGCCGCCCTGCTGGACGATTACGTGGAGGCGGCCGGCGTGCAACTGCACGCATCGCGGGGGAGCGCCCGCGCCCAGGCTGCCGGCAACGGTTACGGCGACAGCGTGCTGGAGCTGGCCACGGACCTGCTGTTCGAACTGCAGGCACGGCAGGCCGACTGGGACGCGTTCTGCGCGGCCGTGGCGGGTGAAACCGCCCGCGACCCCGCGTTCTGGGGCCCGGCCGGCGAGGGCCTGCTGCGCAAGAAAGTGAACGACATGTATGCGCAGCTGCGCGACAAGGTCGACGCCGACAATTACCAGGCCGCCTGCGGCCGCGCGTGCAGCCCGAACCGCATGTATGCCTACCGGATGCTGGACACGGCCTACGGCGAACTGGCGCGCCTGTTCGCCGGCTGGGAGCAGCACCGCGGCCAGGTCGGCGCCATCCTGGGCCGCGACGTCCCGCCCGGCGTCGCGCCCATCGAGGTACGCCAGCTGCGCTCCATCGGCGACTGCCGGCCCGAGTGGATCCTGCGCTGGAGCGCGACGCTGCAGGAATTCGGCGGCGCCCCCGGACCCCTGCATACCCGCTCCAAGCGCTTCGCCAGCCTGAAGACGAGTCCCGACAAGATCGGCGCCATGTTGCGCGAGATCGGCGACTACGAGGCCTTGTCGGCGAACCGCGACCAGGATTGGCTGCAGGACCTGGACGACGCCTCCGTCTGGGTGGAAGATTACTGGCGCGTGATCCAGGAATCGCAGGAGTCCGCGACGCCCGGCCCGGACCGCATCCTCGAAGCGGCCCAGGATGCGCTGGACGCGGGCGAGCCGGAGTCCGCGGACGACGCCGACCCGGCGGACGCTTTGTCCCCCGGCACGGCTCCCGACCCGGCCTGGCCGGCCCTGGCGCTCTCCGTTTCACTGCCCCCCGGCTTCATGGAAGCGGCGGGCCAGCCGGCCGGCGCGCTCGGCCCGGCCGAGCGCCTGCTGGCGCAGGACGGCGTGCCGGTACGGCTGGCCGTGTATGCGAAATTGCTGGGGCCGGGCGACGAGTCCTATCCGGACGGCTGGCGCGATCCGGCCACGGGCGAGTTGCCGACCATGCAGCAGCTGGCAGCGCTGGCCCGGGTATCGCTGCCGACGCTGCGCAAGCGGCGCGACGCCGCCATCTCGCGGCTGGAGGCGGCGCTGGGCCGGTCGATGGCGAACGAGGTACAGGAGGAGGCGGATGCGCATGGATAGCAAGGGATTACCGACGACGCGCAGGCTGGAGGAAAGCCTGCTGCTGGGACGCCGCGTCGACGGCGACCGGCTGGTGCTGGACGACGCGACGCTGGCCGCGGCGCTGGACGGCAGCCGTCCCCTGACGGCAGGCGAACGGGCGGCGCTGCAGGCATCGCCCCTGACAACGCGCCGGCTGCGCCACCTGGCGCTGGAGCGGCGTGCGCGCCAGGCGCCCGTGCGCTGGCACGGCAGCCGCGGCATGCTGCGCGCCGCCAGTACGGGAACGGGCAGCGGCGGGGGCGGCAAGCTGCAGTTGCACACGGACGACGGCTGGTGGACGCTGCACCTGGTGCCCGATGGCGGCGCCGGCTGGCGTGCGATTTTGCAGCTGGCCCCGCAGGCGCCGTTCGCCGGCGCGTTGCTGGCCGAGCGCGCGCCGCTGCGGGTGCTGGACGGCGCCGGCCACACGCTGCTGGAAGGCTGCCTGGATGCCGACGGCGAATGCGAGGCCGACTGGCCGTTCGCCGGCACCCCGTCCGGCCACCTGCAGGAACACGGCGCGGCGTTTTCCGTCGCTCCCGCTTGAGACCATGAGGACACCATGATCGGATTCTTCAAACGCGCCACCCCGCCCGCCGAAGCCTGCGACCTGGGCCGTTCGGCGGTCGCGTTGCCCATGCGTGCCGGCTGCGCCGCGCCGCCGGGATGTCCGGTCGTGATCGTCGATGCGGGCGGGCGCACGCGCCGCGCCACGGCGGCGGCCGGCAAGCCCGTGCCGCTGCGCGACGGCGAGCTGGCCTGGACCTATCATCCGGGGCCGTACACGGTCGATCTGGTGCCGTTCGCCCAGGCGCCGGAACTGGGCCTGCGCACCAGCTTCGCCGTGGATGCCGCGGAAGCGCTGGCGCAGCAGCGCTTCGACCTCTACCTGTCGGCCGAGGCGGCGGGAAGGCTGGACCTGGCGGAGCTGGGCGGCGCCATCGAGGCCGCGCTGCAGCGCGAGCTGGCGCAGGGCGGCCTCGACCTGCCGCCGTGCACGACGATCGAGGAGTGGAACGCCTTCCGCCAAGGCCTGAACCAGCTGCTGTACATGCGCTTCGGGCTGACCGTCGACGATTGCGTGCCCGTGGACCTGGGCGAGACGCGCGACCATGCGGCGCTGCTGGCCGCGCGCGCTGCCGGGCAGCCGGCGACGCAAGCGCTCGACGGCGCGCCGTTGCCGCCGCCCGTGCCGGCCTTGCAGCACGAGAGCGGCGAGCGCTTCGAGCCGGCCGTGGCCGATGCGCGCGCGCTGCGCCGCCTGTTCCTGGAATTGCCGTGCCTGATGTGCGGCCTGCGCGGGGCCGCGCTGCCGTCCGGCCAGGACCTGTTCCGGCGCCAGCAGGCGCTGCTGCAGCGCCTGGATGTGCTGAGCGTGGGCGCGAACGCGATGCCGGCGCTGGCGCTGGCGGCGCCGGGCCAGCCGCTTGACGCCGGCGGCCAGTTGCGCCGCGCGCGCCACAGCCGGCGCGCCACGGTGGCGCTGGATGAGGCCTGGGCGCTGCTGGCGCGCATGCGCCACGGCGGCCAGAGCGCGCCGATGGGCGACGCCGAGCTGGGCAACCTGTACGACGAGGCCGAGCGCATCGTCGCCAACCTGGAGGCCGATTGCGCCAGCCGGCGCGCCGTACGGGCCGATGTGCAGGCCGACTTGCAGGCCGACATGCAGGCCGACGCGCAGGCCAGCGCGGCAGGGGAGGCGGCATGAACGCCGCACCGACCCAGGCAGTCTGCCGCAGCCGGCTGGCCGACGGCACGCTGCTGACCGTGACGGCCACCCGCCGCAGCCGCGACGGCCGCGCCGACGTCAAGTGCAGCGCCCCGGGCGACGCCCGCCTGGCCGAGCGCATGGCCGAAGTGGTGCGCCTCGCGCGCCACACGGAAGCGCGCTTCGACAGCCGCGACCAGGTGGTGCTGGGCATCGACCGGCTGCCCGCGGCCGGCGCGGGCAAGGTCGAGCGCGACTGGGAACTGGCGCTGGTGCTGGCCGACCGCATGGTGCGCGGCCTGTGGCAGCCGCGCGGCGAGATCGTCGCCAACGGCTGGTCGGACAGCTGGCAGCTGGGCCGCGTCGACGGTCACGGCATCGAGGGCGCGCCGTCCGGCACGCTGCTGGGCGGCGCGGACGGGCTGGCCCACCTGGGCCAGCTGCTGGGCCATCCGGATCCGGCGGCCGCCGTGTCCAGCGCGCGCGCCTGGTTCCCCCTGCACAGCGGCGGCGTGGCCGACAGCCTGGGCTGGGTCGACGTCAGCGTCCATCCACTGGCGCGCGACGGCCAACCGGCGGAGGACGAGGAGCAGTCGATCGCCGTGCCGGGCCAGGACGCGGCCCTCCAGCTGGCCGTGCGCCAGGCGCTGGCGGCGGCGCGCCACTTCGACGGCCGCGGCCTGGGCCGCTGGCGCACCACCGTGCGCTTCGGCGCCGGCCGCTTCCAGGGCCGTTCCTACGAACTGGCGCTGGTGCTGGCCGACCGCATCGCGCGCGGGCGCGAGTTCGTCCCGCGCGGGCGCCTGCTGGCGACGGGTTGCTCTGACGCCTGGCATGCCGGCCGCGTCGAGACGGTCGACGGCCTGGGGCCGAAATGCGCGCTGCTGCTGCGCGAAGCGGCGCCGGGCGACCGCATCCTGCTGCCGCGCGCCTGGCAGGACGGCCTGCCGCAGGGCTTCGCTGCCGGCATCGCCGCGGCCGGCGCCAGCCTGGCGTGCGTGGAACGGATCGGCATCATATAGACGGGCAATCGGCAAGGTATGAGCGGGCGTGCGCGCCGTGGCGCGTACGCCGGATTTCGCGGCCGGCTGCTAGAATCCGCCGGTTGCACAGGGCAAGAAGGAGACGGAGATGGTGAAGATGTTCGGATTCGGCGGCGCAAGCTGCCCGCGCTGCGACCGCAGGCACCAGGCGGCGGACGGCTATTGCGCCGGCTGCGGCCTCACGCTGGGCGCGCCGCGCAACCCTCCCGTGCTCGTGGACAACCGCTGGATGCCGGGCCCGGACGAACTGGCCGTGTTCTTCGGCGTGCGCGAACTGTCGGGCGTGTTCGTCAAGACGCTGCGCGTGCCCGCCACCGCCAGGGCCTTCATCCTGCAGGGCGACGGGGCGACGGAGGTGCCGCAGGGCGAGTACGAGATCGAGGGATTCTTCACCCGCCTGAACCACCTGCTGCGCGACCAGCATGCGGAGATCCTCGTCACGCGCAGCAGCGCGCTGCCGGTGGACTTCGACTTCGACGACCTGCCCAGCGCCGAGCACCTGATGGTGAGCGCGCGCCTCGTGCTGCAGCTGCGCATCGAGAACGTGCCCGCGTTCGCGCGCCATGTCATGACCATGCCGGGTACCATCGGCGCGGCCCAGCTGCGCGAGCTGCTCGCGGCGCCGCTGCGCCAGCTGGCCGCCGAGTTCGTGGCCGCGCGCTCGCTGCGCGACATGGCCGGCCGCGCCGAGCTGCGCCCGGAGCTGGACCAGCATCTGCAGGGCGGCCTGGCGCTGCTGCTGGCCGACCACGGCCTGGCCGTCGTGCGCGTCGAGACGCTGGCGTTGCGCCACGACCGCTTCGACGCCAACCGCCAGCGCATCGCCAGCCTGTGGCTAGCGGCCGACGAGACGCGCGTGCGCATCGAGCACGCGGCCCAGCTGGACACCCTGTACACGGAGGAAGAGTGGCGCAAGATCCGGCGCGAGGAGCAGGATTACCGCCTGCGCCACAAGCGCACCGAACTGCGCCAGGAACACGGCCTGGAGCGCGCCGAGTTGTCGCTGCAGAACGCCGAACGGGCCCAGGCGATCCGCGCGCGCGAGATCGAGCTGTACGGTCGCATCGTCGAATCGCGCACGCGCAAGCAGGCGATCGAGCGCGGCGCCCAGGACCTGGTCGCGGAACTGGAGCACGAGCTGGCGCAGAAACGGGGGGCGCGCACCGACCAGGACGCGGAATGGGCGCACCTGCGTGAACTGGCCGCCCTGCGCATGCGCGAGGAAGTGGCGCTGGCCCAGGCCGACGCCGCGCAGGTGCGCACGGTGGCGGCCCAGCGCTTCACCCACCAGCTGCTGCAGCAGCAGATCCGCAACAAGATCGAGCAGGCCAGGCAGATCGAGGATGCCGCGCGCCAGCGCGCCGAGCTGGCGCGGCTGCACGAGGCCGAGCAGGATGCGGCCCGGCGCGCGCGCGACATCGACGCCGAGGAGCATGCGGGGCGCCTGAAGCAGCTCGAGCTGGCCCATGCCGCGCGCCGCCGCGAGGCCGAGCGCGGCATCGAATGGGACGATGCCCAGCTGCGCCAGCGCATCGAGGCGCTCGACACCGAGTCGCGCCACGACAAGCTGCTGCGCACGATCGAGGCCGACGCGCTGCTGGCGCGGCGCGAGCAGGAAGTGCTGCTCGATGCGGAGCGCACGCGCACGGGGCTGCGCCTGGAAGAGCAGGATGCGCAGCGCCGCCACGAGCTGCAGCGCATGGAGACGCTGGGCGCCCTCGACGATGCCGCCAAGCTGGCGTTCGCGCCGGAGCCGAATGCGGCGCTGCTGGCCGAGCTGCTCAAGACGCGCGTGCATGCCGGCATGGACGCGGATCAGCTGGCGGCGCTGGCCGGCGTGACCCCGCAGGAGGCACAGGCCATGGCCCGCGCCCAGGTCGAGGAAGAGCGCCTGCGGCGCGAGCGCGAGGTCGACAAGGACCGCCGCCACCAGCTCGACCTGCTCGACCGCCAGAACGACGTCAACAAGGCGGCGCTGGCGACCCAGGCCAGCCTGGGCGCCGGCCTGCTGGCTGCCGCCCCCGCCGCGGGCCGCTGCGGCCACGCGGCGGCCCGTCCCGAAGACCGTTTCTGCGCCGATTGCGGCGCGGCGCTGCCGGCAAGGGGATGATGCAGACGGCGATGGACAAGCTGCGCGAATTGCGCGCGCTGCACGAAGACGGCTTGCTCAGCCGCCAGGAGTTCGACAGCCGCAAGAACGCGATCCTGGACGCCGCCTACGCGGCGGCGCCGTCCCCGTCCGCCTCCAGTTCCACCGCGACCGATCCCGGACTGGCGCGGGCCGGCACCGAGATTGGCCTCATGGCGGGCCAGGAAGTGGGGCCGCCGAACCGCCGCTACCGGCTCGAAAGCCTGATCGCCTACGGTGGCATGGGCCAGGTGTGGGAAGCGACGGACCTCGCCACCCATGCCGAGCTGGGACACAGCGCGCGCGTGGCCCTGAAGATCCTCCCGCCCCAGCTGACCGAGCAGAGCGCATGGGCCAGGCTGCTGGTCGAGGAAGCGGCAAGGGCGCGCCAGCTGGCGCACCAGCACATCGTGCGCGTGTACGACTGGGCGCGCGACCCGGCCACGGCCAGCTATTTCATCATCATGGAATGCCTCGAGGGCGAGGACCTGGACAGCCTGCTGGCGCGCGAACGCCGCCTGCCGCTGGCGCGCGCGCTGGACCTGCTGGCGCCCTTGGCCGATGCGCTCGACTACGCCTGGGACAAGCACCGCCTCGTGCACCGCGACATCAAGCCCGCCAACGTGTTCCTGGCCGGCGGCGACGTCAAGCTGCTGGACTTCGGCATCGCCGCGCGCGCCCGCGCCAGCACCGCGCAAGGCGTGGAAGCGCCGGCCACCTCGGGCACGGCGGGCTACCGCGCGCCCGAGGCGGGGCACGGGGACGGCGCCCCCGGCCGCTCCCTCGACGTGTATGCGACCGCCGTGATGGCTTACCAGATGCTCGCGGGGACGATGCCGTTCGCCGGGCAGCGCGCGGCCGGCGACGTCCCCGCGCGTCCCGACGGCTTGCTCGACGCCCAGTGGGAAGCGCTGCAATCCGGTTTCGCCTGGGACGCGCAGGCGCGCCCCGCCAGCGTGCGCGATTGGCTGGACCGGCTGCTGGCGGCGGGCGACGCGGCGGCGCGCCAGGCTGAGGAACAGGGCCGCGCGGCCGCCGAGGCCGCGGCCCGCGCGCAGGCCGCGCGGCGCGAGCAGGAAGAAACCCGGCGCGCGGAATTGCGCGCCCGCGTGCAGGCCGAGGCCACGGCGGCCGCCAGGGCGGCCATCGAGCGCCAGCGCCGCGAGCAGGAAAGGCTGGCGCGCGCGGCGGCCGAAGAGGCGCGCCAGGCGCGCAAGGAAGAATTGCGGCGCCAGCTGCACGAGCGCCGCGCCATCGAGGCGGAAAAGGCGCGCCAGGAACGCGAGGAAGCGCTGCGCAAGGCGGCGCTGGCGAAGGCGGCGGCCGCCCAGCTGGCGCAACAGAAGCGTGCGCGCCCCGATGCCGCGGGCCAGGACGAAGTTGCCCCGCCGGCCGCCCCATTGGCCGCCCCCGCTGCGGAAGCCTCCATCCTCGCCGCGGCACCCGTGCCCACGGAGGGCGTACTCACCGAAAGCGTGCTGCGGGACCGCTTCCTGGACGGTTCCTCGACGGGCCCGGAACTGGTGGTGCTGCCGACGGGGCGCTTCGAGATGGGCTCGCCGGAGCACGAGCGCAAGGTCGCGACGCAGGCCGGCGCCCAGAAGGGCTGGCTGGCGCGCGAACTGCCGCAGCACTGGGTCGGCATCGCGCGCGCGGTGGCGATGGGGCGCTATCCCGTGACGGTGGGCGAGTGGCGCGCATTCGTGCAGGCCACGGGCTGGACCCAGGGCGGCGATGTCGACTGGGAGGCGCCGGGATTCCCGCAGGATGCGCGCCACCCGGTCGTGGGCGTGAACTGGTTCGATGCGGTGCGCTACACGCGCTGGCTGTCGGACGTCACGGGCATGACCTACCGGCTGCCCAGCGAGGCCGAGTGGGAATACGCCTGCCGCGCCGGCACGAAAACGGCGTTCTCGTTCGGCGACGGGATCACCAGCGACCAGGCCAACTACGACGGCAACTTCAGCTACAACGGCGGCCCGCGCGGCGAGTACCGGGGCGGCACGACGCCGGTCGGCAGTTTTCCCGCCAATCCCTGGGGCCTGCACGACATGCACGGCAACGTGTGGGAATGGGTGCAGGACGTCGTCCACGACAACTACGAGGGCGCGCCCGTGGATGGCAGCGCCTGGGAAGAGGGCGGCGACCAGGCCCGCCGCATCCTGCGCGGGGGCTCGTGGCTGTACAACCCGCGCTACCTGCGCTCGGCGCTGCGCAACGGCTTCTCGGCCGTGCTGTCGAACGACATCGTGGGATTCAGGGTCGTGCGCGAGCTGTAGAAACGTACCGCGTCAACAACGCCGAGCACAAAAGCGTCGCCCCCGCGCAGGCGGGGGCCCAATTTCCGCACGCGTCACCATGATGCATGCAAGATTGGGCCCCCGCCTGCGCGGGGGCGACGTGTTCTGATACGTTCTTAGGCGGCCGTCAGGGCCGGCAGGCGGCGCTGTTCCAGGCGCTGCTGGGCGGCGTCCAGGCGGAAGGTGTCGACCAGGTGCGACAACGCCTGTGCCTGTTCCTGCAGCGAGTCGGCGGCGGCGGCGGCTTCCTCGACCAGGGCGGCGTTCTGCTGGGTGACCTGGTCCATCTGCACGATGGCCTGGTTGATCTGCTCGATGCCCGAGCTCTGCTCTTCGCCGGCGGCCATGATCTCGGCCATGATGTCGGTCACGCGGGCCACGCTCGATACGATGTCGCCCATCGTGGCGCCGGCCTTGTCGACCAGCTGGGCGCCGGTGTCGACGTTGTTCACCGAGGTCGTGATCAGTTCCTTGATTTCCTTGGCGGCGGCGGCCGAGCGCTGCGCCAGGTTGCGCACCTCGCCGGCGACGACGGCGAAGCCGCGGCCCTGTTCGCCCGCACGGGCCGCTTCGACGGCCGCGTTCAGGGCCAGGATATTGGTCTGGAACGCGATGCCGTCGATGACGGCGATGATGTCGACGATCTTCTTCGACGAATCGTTGATCGAACCCATGGTCTGGACCACTTCGCTGACCAGCTGGCCGCCGCGCACGGCCACTTCCGAAGCGCTCAGCGCGAGCTGGTTGGCCTGGCGTGCATTGTCGGCGTTCTGCTTGACGGTAGAGGTCAGTTCTTCCAGCGACGAGGCGGTTTCTTCCAGGCTGCCGGCCTGCTGTTCGGTGCGGCTCGACAGGTTCAGGTTGCCCGCGGCGATCTCGCTGCTGGCGGTGGCGATCGACGAGCTGCTATCGCGCACGCTGCGCACGGTGACGGCCAGCTGGCCCTGCATCTCGGCCAGGCCGTGCAGCAGCTTGCCCATTTCATCCTTGCGGTCGACGTCGATGTGCGCCGACAGGTCGCCCTTGGCGATGGCATCGAAGTGTTCCAGCACGCGGTCCAGCGGGCCCATGATGGCGCGCAGCAGGGTCACGGACGACACGACGATCAGCAGGGCGCCCAGTACGATCGCGGTGATGGCGGCCGTGTGGATGCGGCCCGACAGCTGCTGGCTCGCTTCATAGCTGGCCTTGGCGCCGTCGACCTGGTACTCGTCGAGCTTCGTCGACACGGTATTGAACTCGCCGTAGGCGGCCTGCATCTGCTTCATGAACAGGGCTTCCATCTTGTCCTTGTCCTGGGCGCGGATGGCCTGGGTCAGGTCCTTGAAGCCGTTGATGTAGGCGGCGCGCTTGTCCGCGACGGCCTTGGCCAGCTCGGATTCGCCCGCGTCCTGCGGCAGCGACATGTAGACGCCCCACGACTTGTCGGCATCCTTGATGAAGCCTTCCATGCGGCTGATCGTCTTCTCGATGTCCGGCGAGTCCGGGTGCAGCACGGCACGGTCGAGGTTGAAGCGCGCGCGGCTCAGGAAATTCTTCGATTCGGCCAGGTTGATGATCGACTGCATCTGGTTGGCGTAGGTGTTTTCCAGCGCAGCGCTGGTCGACTTGATACCGTAGATGCCCAGCAGGCCGACGGCGAGGATGATCAGGCCGAGGAGCGCCATGGTGGCGATCAGGCGGAAGCGAAGGGTCAATTTACTGAACATAGCGTCTTTGAAGGTGACAGCGGCGCACGGCCCACTGGTTGAACGATACTTGCTCTCATGTCCATGCTGACTGTTGGTCCGGCACGGGCTAGGTTCGCACTGTATCTGCTTAATTTCCGCACTGCAATATTTTCCGTACTTTTGTTCCGTATCTCGGCCATGCGGGTTGCGTATGTCCAACAAAAAATACGGTCGTGCCCAAAAACGCGATACAAAATCACAACCTCCATGCAAATGGCATAATGACCTTCTGTCATCCTCGTGAAAGCACCGTATTTCATTTTGATGATGGGAAAGGAAACTGCCATGCGCATTCCCGAGCACCTGCGGGCGCCGGCGATCGTCTTCGGCTTGCAGTTCGCGCTGCTGGCCGGATGCGGGCTGGTGTTCGTGCTGCTGGCCCAGCGCTGAGCCCGGGCCGGGCGGCCGGCCCGCAGGATCAGCCGAACAGCACCGACGGCGGCGCGCGGCGGCGCTCGCCCGCGCCGCTGCGCCGGCTGCCGTCCTCGGGGCGCGGCTGGGCGGCAAAGCGTACCCGGCCGTGGAAGCCGGACAGGCGCTCGAGCGAGGCGGCCGCGGACAGCGGCGTGTCCTGGCCGGTGGCTCGGTCGCGGTGCCAGAAGCCGCCGTCGCGGTGGAACAGCAGAGGCAGGTGCGCGGCGCGCGGGAGGCTGGCGCCGGCGCCGCGCTCGGCGTCCGGCTCGACCCCGGGCGCCATCAGCATGAAGGCTTCGGCCGCCCCGCCCGCATCCACGCGGTGCAGCACGACGGCGTGCGCCAGCACGGCGCTGACGACCAGCGTGACCACGCCGCGAATGCTGGCGGTGAGCTCGATGCGCATGCCGGTGCGCAGCAGCACGGGCACATGCTTGCCCGGCCAGACGCCATCCAGCAGCAGGCCGTAGCGCGACACGTCCTCGATTTCGAAACCGTTGCGGCCGGCGCGGATGATGGCGTGGCGTCCCGACAGCCGCCGCGTGAGGCCGTCCGCGCGCGCGCCCCTTTCGTCATGGTGCTGCAGCAGCAGGTCGGCTTCGGCGCCGACCGTTTCATGGCGGCCCAGCACGCATTCGTCCAGCGCGAACAGGCGCAGGTGGCGCTGGAAACCCGCTTCCGGCTCGGCATGCACGATGCAGCCGGCCGAGGCGGGGGCCGGGTGGGCGCGCGCCGTCGGCAGGTCGATCTCGATCAGGTCCTCGTCCCAGGCGATGGTCGGCAGTCCGACGGCGATCTTGCCGCCATCGGCGGGCGCGGCATCGAATGCCAGCCGCGCGATGCCCGCGTTGCGCGCGCTGATGTCGATGTCCATCGGGCCACCGCCGCCCAGGCCGCTGAGCCGCGCGATCGAGCCGTCGTCGGCGCTGATGCGCACGTTCTTGTGGGTCGACAGGAAGGTCTGGTGGATCTCGCCCAGCGAGGCATCCGCGCGCGGCACCAGCAGCACCAGCGTGGCCACCCAGCTACGCGCCGCGCCGGCCGCGCCAGGGGCACGCGCATGCACTTCGACGTCGATGCGGTACTGGCCGTGCTCGCGTCCGCGCGAGGAGAATTCCAGGAACAGGGGGCGCCAGCTGCCGTCCATGCCGCGCGCCAGCGGACGCGGCCCCGCTTCGAGCGGCAACAGGTCCGATTGCAGCAGCAGCGTGACGTTGCCCGGCACGTCCGCCGGCATGCCGCGCAGCTCCAGCCGGATCGCATGGCGTCCCCCGGCCGCGCGCGGATCGAAGCCGCTCACGTGCAAGTGGGGACGCGCCGATGCGGGCGCGGGCGCGGCTGCGGGTGCAGGACGGGCGGGCAGCACGTGGTCCGTGCGGGGACGGATCGCATCGCCCGCGCGCTCCGTGCGCAGGCGGGTCAGCATGTCGAAGCTGGAGCCCAGCGCGCCGGCCGCGCCGGCTGCCTGCGCCGGCTGCGGGTGGCCGTGCGCGCACGCCGCCGCGCCGGGGGCGACCCAGACGGTGCAATGCGGGTGGGCAGGGCTGCTGCAGCGTTTCATGACGGCGTGGACAAGGGACAGCGTAAGGAATGGTTGGTGGGCAAAGCTTACGCGATTCTAGCGCGCCGCGGCGCACGCGGTTCAGCAAATGGCAAGACTTTTTTCCAAAATGCATCATTTACAACGATCAAGCTACCGGGAGTACCGTTTCCTCGGCTGCCGGCGGGCCGGGTACGCGCAGCAGCACGGCCGTGACGTTGTCAGGATGGAAAAACGCAGGGGGATGCGCCTCGTAGGCGTCGAGCAGCGCCGCCAGCAGCGTGGCCGCGTCGGCATGGCCGCCGAGCAGCTGCGGCCACTGCGCCACCCAGCCATAGGGATCGGCGCACGACCACAAGCCGTCGGTCGCCAGCAGGTAGCACGCGCCGGGGCGCAGCGCGATGGTGCGCCGGTCCGCCAGCGGTGCCAGCCAGGCCGGCAGCCCGTCCGGCGCCAGCGCGAACAGGCCATCGTCCAGCCGCGCGGGATCGGCGAAGGCGTTCCCGAGGATGAAGGCTTGCGATAACTGGGGCCGGTGCTCGCCGTGCACCTGCTGCCACCACTGGGCTTCGTCGAGCAGGCCGCCGATGGCGAAGCCCGTCGCCGGCACGTGGTCGATGGTCATCGGGGTGGCGCGCGCGCGGGTGATCTCGTACAGGCGCGAATCGCCCACGTGGTACAGGAGCGGCGCCCCGTCGGCGGGCAGTTCCAGCAGCGTCAGCGTGGTGCCGGGGCGCGGGCCCGGACAATCGGCGAACGCGTGCTGGAGCCGGGCATGCAGCACGTCGAGGTGGCGTTCCAGCGTCGCGCCGTCCCGGCATGGCGGCAGTGCCAGCAGGCCGGCGACGACGGCCTCCGCCGCTTCGCGCCCGTGGCCGTGGCCGCCCATCCCGTCCAGCACGGCCAGGCGCGCATGCCCGGCCGGCCAGCCGGCCAGCGCCTGCCTTTGGAGGTGCTGGCCGTGCAGCCAGGCTGCGTTGCCCGCGTCGTCGATGAGCAGGAAATTGTCCTGGTTTTCCTCGCGCAGCCGGGGCCCGGCGCCACGCCGCGAGCAGGCGGCGACGTCGAGGTCGCCGATGCGCGCGGCGAGGGGAACGATGGGGAATACCGGGTAGGTGGACATGGCGTTACTCTAACCGACAATGCGGGCGCGCCGCCGCGCCGCGCCGTGACCGACGGATTTTTTGCCGGCACGGCGTCCGTTCACCGGCCAGGTCCCTCGTCGGCGCGCCGCAGCCACAGGCTGCTGGCCCAGCCTTCGACCGGTTCGCCGTCCACGCGGGCGCGCACCTGCCACCAGTCGCCGTCCGTCGCGCCCGTCGCCCGTACGATAGTGCCCGCGGCCAGCACGCGCAGGCGCGGCGCGCGGACGCCATTGCTGCTGCGCAGGTTCAGGTCGTCGACGACGCGGTAGCGGACGCCGGCGTTCGGCCGCGTGGGCGGCAGTGCCTCCAGGGCGGGCGCCGGCAGCGGCTCGGCCAGCGCCAGGCCGGGTGCGGCGGTCCCGGGGCCCACCAGCGCGCCGGACACGATGCCGAACAACGTGCCGAGGGCGAGCGTGCCGCCGGCGACGACGGCGAAGGCGCGCAGGTTGGCGCGGCGCCACCAGCCGCGCGGGGTCAGGCGCGCGGCCAGCGCCAGCGTCAGCACGAGGGCGGCGCCGTAGGCGAGGACGGCTGGCAGCCAGGCATTCATGCGTCGAAGCGCAGCACGTAGTGGCCGGCGACCAGGTGGTGCCCGGCGGGCAGGCGGTAGGGCGCGTCCGCCGTCGCGTCGCCGATGGCGGCCACGAACTGCAGCTGCTCGTCCAGGTGGTACAGCGCCTGCGTCGCCGACAGGCGCGCGATGCGCCAGCCGTCGGCGTCCGCCTCGAAACCGAATGCCGTGCGCGAGAGGCCGAGGCGGTCGGCGCTGGACGGCGCGCCGCTGCTCTTCAGGAAGCGCGGCGAATCGAGCACGCGCAGCCCGGCCAGCATGGGCGTGCCGCGGCCGAACACGAAGCGGGCGCCCGCCGCCACGGGCAGCGACGGCGGCTCGGGCAGGCGCAGCAGCGCGCAGTAGCGGTCGGCCATGGCCGGTGCCGGCGCCAGCAGGTCGACGCGGGTGCCGTCGGCGGGGCTGAAGCTGGCCGGCGCGGCGATCCGCTCGCGGCCCGCCGGGGTGATCGCCTGCAGGCCGTCGTGTTCGTCGACTGCGAAGCCGATCAGGGTGTCGGCGCCGGCGGCGGCCGGGGCGAAGGCCTTGTCGAGGCCGATCTCCAGTGCCTGGGCGCCCGTCTCGCGGTAGCGCGACAGGCGCGGCAACGCCAGTGCGGCGAGCGCCACGCGCTGGCGTGCCAGCGGCGCGAAGGTGGCCTCGGAGATCGCTTCGCTCGCGAGCGGCGCGGGCGCGGCGGCCTGGGCGACAGGGACGGCCGTCATCTCCGGCTGGGGTGCGGCGCGCGGCTTCCACACGGCCGGGCGCGCCGACGGCGCGGCGGGACGCGCGGACGCAGCGGCCATCGGGATGGGGCGCTGCGCCGCCGGCGCCGCGGGCACCTGCGCCGCCTGCGCGGGGGTGATCCGCAGCAGCAGGCGCAGCGGCGCGCCGGTGGCGTCGACGGCGCCGCGGCGCGACTTGACGGTGTACCAGCCGGCGGCGGCGTCGTAGCTGCACTCGAACGCATCCTTCGGACGCACCTGCACCTCGAGCGGGCTGCCGGGACCGTCGTTGATCAGCAGGATGGCGCCCTCGGCGCCGAACGGCCAGCCCGGGGCGGCGCAGGTGGCGCCGTGTTCGTCCTGGCCGATCACCGTCAGGCGCTGGTTCGGATAGATGGCGCAGGCGGTCTTCCAGACGGCGCTGTCGCGCGAGACGGCGACCGTGTACTGCACCTGTTCCCCCGGCGCCGGCAGGTAGACGGCGTGGCCGAACTTGACTTCCACCTCGCCCGGCTCCAGGCGCTCGGTGCCGACCACGTGGTAGCGCACGTCGTCGCCGGCGAGCAGGTCGCCGAAATCCTTCTGGTGCAGCGCGGCCAGGCCCTGGGCCAGGTCGCGCGCGCGGGCGCCGCGGGTCAGGTGGCGGTCGTCGTCGACGTCTTCCTGCGGCAACATCAGCGTCACGTGCGAGAAGCAGCGCGTGGCGGCGCGGCCGCGCTGTTCGCGCGGGGCGCGTTCGAGCAGGTCGCGCAGTAGCGGGCGGCGCGAGAACAGGGCGAGGCCGGGCGATTGCCAGATCGCGTCGGCATCGAACACATCGTCGATCCTGCCTAGGACCTGGTGTTGCACGTAGACGGGCATGATTCCTTCTCCTCTAAAGATTGGCTGCTGGCGGCAGCAAAGCCTAGCAGGGGGCAGATGAAAAACAGCAGGTGCGAGCCGCCGGCGGACAGGAAACTCATCGGCTGGCCCATGACGGGAAAGATCGCGAGGTTCGTGCCCCAGGACAGCAGCATGTGGCCGAACAGGAAGGCGGCGCCGCCGGCCAGGAAGAAGCAGCGGAACCGGGCCTGCCACGCCAGGCGGAAGTCGCGCGTGCGGCTGCCCGCCTGCCAGCAGCGCAGCGCCAGGCGCAGCAGGCCGGCCAGCAGCAGCGCCTGCAGCAGCCACAGCGCCAGCGCGGCGGCCAGGCCATGGCGGTTCAGGAAGAAGGACGGCGCGAAATCGTCCTGCACGGCGGGGATGCGCAGGGCGCTGCCGGACGGCGCGGCGCCGCCCAGGCCCAGTACCCCGTCGGCACCCCACCAGCCGCCGTCGCCGATGGCGCGCGCACCCAGCAGCAGCTGCTGGCCCGTATGCGGGTGGCCGGCCGGGTCGAGCCAGACGAGGAAGCGGTCGGCATAGAAATCCCAGCGCGCGATCTCGCCCGGCCCCGCGTCGCGCAGCCCGGCCACGGCCAGCACGCCCAGCAGCGCGCATCCCGCCAGCAGCCCGGCCGCCAGGCGCTGGCGGGTGGCCAGCGCGTGCGCGAACGCCATCGCGCCGCCCCATACGGCCAGCAGCACGAGCGGCGAGAAATCGTCGACCTGGATCACGGCCACGGCCAGCAGCAGCATGAACAGCAGGGCCGGGGCCACCATGCGCCGCAGGCGCCGCCAGGCGCCGCCGGGCAGCGGATGGCCCGCGCAGGCGAGGGCCAGGCAGTGGGCCGACAGCAGCGCCAGCGCGAGCTTGGCGAATTCCACGGGCTGCAGGTCGAACACGCCCGTCTCGCTGCCGAACGCCACCTGCAGCACGAGGCCGGCCAGGGCGAGGCCGGTCAGCAGCAACAAGCCCAGTTCGACGCGCGCCTGGCCAGGCGGCAGCGCCGGGCGCGCCAGACCGGCGAGCAGGCAGGCGCCCGTGCCCAGCGCGGCCAGCGCGCCCGTCTTGCCGGCGTGGCGCAGCCAGGACGAGTCGGCCGCATCCAGGCCCAGTTCGAGCTGGGCGAGCAGGCCGACGGCGAGCAGCAGCACGGCCGCGCCCAGTGCCGGTTCGAAGCGGCGCGGCGCCAGCACGGCCAGCCACAGGGCGCCCCAGGCGGGCAGCAGGGCAATGCCGGCACCGGCCGGCATGCCGGCCCGCTGCAGCCACAGGGAGAGGATGCCGCCCGCGGCCAGCAGCACGCCGCCGGCGGCGCGCAGGGCGGTGCGCGTGGACGCGCCGCGGTCGCGCGCGCGGGGCCGCAACAGGAACACCGCGAGGCCGGCGGCCAGGGCGAGCGCGGCGGCAGCCAGCAGCGGCAGCGTCGCCGCGTCCGGCACGTGCCACAGCGCGCGCTGCGCCCACGTCCAGACGACACCGTCCGGCAGGCGCACGCGCGGCTCGGCATACAGGCCCACGCCGGCGAGCGGCCGCAGGTGCAGCACGTCGCCGTTCGGTTCCACCAGGTAGCGCGTGCGCCCGGCGACGAGCACGTGGCCCGCGTCGGCGTCGAGGCGCAGCGCGCGGCGCGCCAGCAGGTCCGCCCGGCCGCCTTCCTGCAGCAGCAAGGGCGCGGCGTCCGGGCCGCCGGCGGCGGCGAGCAGCAGGACGCCGTGGTCGCGCGCGACGGTGGCGGCCGGGGCGGGCAGGCCGGCGATGGCGATGCGGTTGCCGCAATCGAGGTTGCCGCCGAAAACGAGCGGCCGCGCCATCGTCAGCGCGGCGGGCGCGATGCGGTTCCAGGCCGCGGCCAGCCGCGTGCCGAGACGCTCGCCCGGGCAGCCGGCTTGCGGGGCGCCGTCGCGCCGCAGCAGCGCGCCGTCATAGTCCCAGTGCGCGGCGCCGCGCGAGAACGACATCGCGTTGCCGTCGGCCGCGTCGATGGCGAAGCGGGCCGCGCCGAGCTGGAAGCGCTGGCCGCTGGCCACGGCCACGCTGCCACTGCGCTGCTGGCGCTCGCCGTCGACGAGGCGCAGGGACGTGGCGCCATGGTTGGCGATCCACCAGGCGCCGCCGCCGTCGCGGCGCAGTTGCAACTGGTCGTCGTCTGCCAGCGGCGCCGCCAGCGCGGCGCGGCCCAGCGCCAGCGACGCGTCGCGCGCGAGCGTGACGGTGATCTGGGACGGCATCCAGGCCGAAGGGGCGCGCAGCAGCGCGAGCAGTTGCAGGGCGCAAATGCACAGCAGGACGGCGGCGCAGACGGTGCGCGCCGGGTAGCGCAAGGCGTTCATGCGGCGGCCCTGAGGTTGGGAGCGGCGAGCGCCGCCGTGGCCTGTGCCAGCAGGCGGCTGATCTCGAGCGCGTGGCGCGGCCGCTGTTCCGGGCGCGGCGCCAGCAGCGCGCGCAGCAGGGCCAGCAGGGGCGCACGTGCGGTGTCCGCCGCCTGGCCGGTCGCGTGGGCGAGGAACAGCGCCCCTTCGTCCGGTTCCAGCGGGTCGGCGTGGCCGGCCAGGGCGCGCGCCGCGCCGGGGGCGCCCAGTTCGCGGTAGGCCTGGGCGCAGCGTGCGCACCAGCGCAGCACGGTGCCGGTGACGAGGTAGTAGAGCAGGGCGCCGAGCGCGAAATAGTCGCTGCGCGCGTCCGTCCGGTAGGCCTGGTCGGCCTCCGGCAAGCACTGT
This sequence comes from Massilia paldalensis, assembly GCF_044901715.1. Lineage (NCBI taxonomy): Bacteria > Pseudomonadati > Pseudomonadota > Betaproteobacteria > Burkholderiales > Oxalobacteraceae > Massilia > Massilia paldalensis. The sequence continues at coordinate 10,450 of NZ_JBJCIU010000005.1, read as the reverse complement.
TCCGGCGCTTGCCAGCCCGCGGTGCCTGCGTAGGAATGGGCCGCGGCGTCGAGCAGCGGGCGGTTGGTGCCGAAGTCGGCCAGTTTCAGGGCATTGCGGGGCGCGTCCAGCAGCAGGTTCGAGGGCTTGAGGTCGAGGTAGCGCCAGCCGTACTGGTGCACCTTGGCCAGCGCCTGGTTGACCTGGCCGATCCAGTCGAGCGCCTGGACGGCGCCGACGGCGTCGCCCCGTTCGCGCCGTGCCGCCAGGTGAGAAGACAGGTCGCCGTCCAGCAGTTCCAGCGCCATCGCCGGCTCCCCTTCGTGCGTGCCGCTGTCCAGCAAGCGCACGATGTGGCGCCGGTCCCAGGGTTGCAGGCCGCGCAGGAACGCGATCTCGGCGGCGGCGCAGGCGCTCCAGCGCGCGCGCTGGGGCGGCAGGGCGAGTGCCATCTGCTCGCGGTTGACCAGTTTCAGGGCTGCCGGGGTGCCGCTGGCCAGCGACGCGGCTTCCCACACGATGCCGTAGCTGGACCCGGCCAGCGGGGCGCGCAGGCGCCAGGCGTCGCTACCGAGAGTGATGATGTCGCCCGCTTCGAGCATGTCTCCTCCTGTCTGCCGCGGCAGATGCCGCCGCAGGGGCCTAGCGGGGGGAGGGCGAAAAAAAACCGCGCACGGGGCGCGGTTTTTCGTCGGAGTCGGTCCGGATCAGCGGTGATGATCCCAGTGGCCACGGCCGTGGCCACGGTCCCAGCCGCGGTCCCAGCCGCGGCCGCCGCGGTCGATGACGACGACGTCCGGGCGCGCATCATAGTAATAGCGCGGCGACTCGACGTAGACGGGGCGCGGTTCGACGTACACCGGACGCGGTTCCACGTAGACAGGGGCGGGCTGCGCATAGCCCGACGAGTAATAGGTATTCGAATACCCGCGGTCGCGGTAGTAATAATCGTCGTTCGAGCGGATCGAGTTGCCGACCACGGCACCGATCGCGCCGCCGACCAGGGCGCCGTTGCGGCCGTTCGCTGCGCCGCCGATGGCTGCGCCGACCAGGGCGCCCGCTACCGTATTCGCACCGCGGTCCTGAGCCATTGCCGTAGTGGACGAGACGGCGGCCGCGGCCAGGAGTACCGCACCAAAGCATTTTTTATTCAACATGGCTGTTCCTTCTGCCGCAACGGGGATCGAATGATCGTGACGACGCCCGGCATGCAAGTATCATAGACCGGCGTTTTACCCATTCCACGCATTAATACGAATTCTTACATCCACGCCCGAGTTCGTAACAATCGGTATCCGTTTCGTTGCACAGGGCCCGCCCTCCGTCTTTCGATAGGGATGTTGGCTCTTGCACCAGAGACAACCCGCCCCATCTAATTGGCTCGACCAATTTACGCGATCCATTTCCATGGCCCGACGACGCTCCGGTATTTCCCTTCTCGTCATCCTGGCGCTGCTGCATGCCTATATCGGTGTGCGCCTCCTGCCCGCCATGGAGGTCGGCTTGCCCGGCCTGGCGCTGGGCGCCGTGCTGCTGGCCCTGTCGGCCGTACTCGTCCGCATCGGGCTGGTGGCGCCCACGCTGCGGCGCACGCGCTGGTCCGAGCAGGTGGCCTGGGCCGGTTTGCTGGCGATGGGATTCTTTTCCTCGCTGTTCGTGCTGACCCTGCTGCGCGACGTGGCGCTGCTGGCGCAGCACCTGGCGGGTGCCGGAGGGCCCGTCTTTACGCGCGATAGCGCCGTCGGCGTCCCGCTGCTGGCGCTGGCCGTGACGGCCATCGGCTTCGTCAATGCACGCCGGGTGGCGCGCGTGGTCAGGGTCGAAGTGCCCATCGCCGGGCTGCCGGCCGCGTTGAACGGCTACGCGATCGCCCAGATCTCGGACATCCATGTGGGTCCGACGATCCGCCGGCCCTACCTGAACGCCATCGTCACCCGCGTCAATGCCCTGAAGCCGGACGCCATCGCCGTGACGGGCGACCTGGTCGACGGCAGCGTGCAACGGCTGGCGCTGCACACGGAGCCGCTGTCGCGCCTGTCGGCGCCGGACGGCACCTTCTTTGTGACGGGCAACCACGAGTACTATTCGGGCGCCGAACAGTGGATCGCGGAGGTGCGCCGGCTCGGCCTGCGCGTGCTGATGAACGAGCACGTGATCCGGCGCCGCGGCGGCGCCGCCCTCATGATTGCCGGCATTACCGATTATTCGGCCCATTTGTTCAACCCCGCCCACAAGAGCGATCCGCACCTGGCGGCGGCGGGCGCACCGGAGGATGTCGCCGTGCGCATCCTGCTGGCCCACCAGCCGCGCAGCGCGCCGGCGGCCGCGGATGCCGGATTCGACCTGCAATTGTCCGGCCATACGCATGGCGGCCAGTTCTTCCCCTGGAACCTGTTCGTGCCCCTGCAGCAGCCGTTCGTCGCCGGGCTGAACCGGGTGCGCTCGCTATGGGTGTACACGAGCCGCGGTACCGGGTATTGGGGGCCGCCAAAGCGCTTCGGCGCCCCGTCCGAAATCACCTTGGTGAAACTGGTCCCAGCTTAAATTTCAACATTATATTTACGGCAACAAATTTTCCCGCAGTCGAGGCTTATGCGCTATCGTTGGGGTTTTTCCTAGCCCCACTAAAGGATAGTGCGCATGAATCGCCGTACCCGTCTTCCCGTCCTGACCATCCTGGCAGCCAGCCTCATCGCTAGTGCCGCTCACGGGGCGACGCCCGGCAACGACCCGGCCGCGCTCGCCAAGGTGCGCGATACGGCGCTGCAGAGCGACTACGCCTACCAGCGCCTGGAAGATTTGACGGACCTGGTCGGCCCGCGCCTGTCCGGTTCGCCGGGCGCGGCGGCGGCGGTGAAGCAGGTGGCGGACGAGCTGCGCAAGCTGGGTGCCAAGGTGACATTGCAGCCGGTGAAGGTGCCGCACTGGGTGCGCGGCGCCGAAGCGGCCTCGCTGGTCGACTACAAGGGCCGTCCCGAGGGCGTGACGCAAAAGATCGTCCTGGCGGCCCTGGGCGGATCCGGCGCGACGCCGGCCGCCGGCATCACGGCCAGGGTCGTCGTGGTCAGCAGCTTCGACGAGCTGAAGGCCAAGGCGGCCGAGGTCAAGGGCGCTATCGTCCTGTTCGACGTGCCGTTCGACCAGCGCATGGCCGACCGCGGCCTGGCGGGCACGGCCTATGGCCAGGCCGTCGCGTTCCGGGGCGCGGGCCCGCGCATGGCGGCCGAGATGGGCGCGTCCGCGGCGCTGGTGCGCGCCGTCGGCGGCGCGGCCTACCGCATCGTCCACACGGGCGCCACGAACCTGCAGGACGGCGCGCGCATCCCGGCGGCCGCCGTCACCATCGAGGATTCGATGCTGATCGCGCGCCTCGCCAAGCGCGGTCCCGTCACCATGCACCTGACGCTGACCCCGCAGATCCTGCCGGATGCCGACAGTTTTAACGTCATCGCCGACTGGCAGGGCAGCGACAAGGCCGACGAGATCGTGCTCGTGTCCGGCCACCTGGACTCCTGGGACCTGGCGACCGGCGCCAACGACGATGCATCGGGCGTCGTCAGTGCGATGGAAGTCATCAATACGCTGCGCAAGCTCGACTACCGTCCGCGCCGCACCATCCGCGTGGTGGCGTGGATGAACGAGGAAAACGGCGGGCGCGGCGGCGTCGGCTACGATGCCGCCTACCAATCGACGGCCGAAAAGCATTTCGCCGCCTACGAGGACGACAACGGTTCGGGCCGTCCGTTCGGCTTGCGCGCCGGCCTGAGCCAGGCATCGATGAAGCTGCTGGCGCCGCTGCAGGCGGCACTGTACCCGATGGGCGCCGGGGCGCTGCGCCGCGAAGACGTGGTCGGCTCCGGCGACCTGCATGCGCTGGAAAAATCGGGCGTGCCCAGCTTCGAACCGTGGATCGATTCGTCCGACTACTTCAATTACCACCATACGCCGGCGGATACCTTCGACAAGGTCGACCCGGACAACCTGCGCCGCCACGCAGCCGTGATGGCCACCACCGCATGGTTCCTGGCGAATATGGATCAGCCGATCGGCCGCTCCAACATCTATGCGAGCCCGGCCCCGGCTGCCAGTGCCGTCGCGGCCGGTGCCAATGCTGCGGGGAACGCGGGCGGCCCGTCCAAGGCGAAGTAAGGCCTGCGGCCAACGCGACGCGCAGGCCGTTCCCCGAGCCTCGGCGAAGGGCGTGCCGCGTCACGCCCGGGCGGGAAGCGCGGGCGGACGGGATACGCCTGTGACCGGTCTCAGCTGCTGCTGATGCGCCGGATCGCCCGCGCGTGGCCACGGAACGGACGGCCGTAGACGGTCTGGATGCCGCTGGCGAAGTTCTGCCCCCAGACCAGTTGCGGCCGCGTTTCGTGCTGCTCGGACGACCAGTACCAGACGCGATCGAAGGACTCGCGCTGGTTCGCGAACAGCAGGGCCAGCTCGCGCCGGGTCGGCAGCGTGCCGTCCTGCATGCTTGCCCATTCGCTCGCGGCCGGCCAGCTGACGTCCGACGCTTCGTCGGCCAGCAGTACCAGGTGGTAGTCGGGGTCGCCGTTCTTGCCGAGGATGACCCCGGCATAGGCTTCTCCCTCCTTCAGCATTTCTTGGATCCTCAGGTAATCGCCCATCGCGCAGTCCTTTCGTGATGTGTAGCGTTCCTTAAGACCGTGATCGCCGCGCTTGGTTGCGGCACGGGACTCGACATAGCTCATAACGGACAGCGTTGGCGCTGCTTCAAAGCGTACTGCCGGGGCTGCTTCTGGTCATCGATGGTGAATGCCGCTTTCGGCCGAACCGACACGATGGGCCACCGGACAGCCAGCCCGTTTTACGGCGTGCCGGCTGTCGCTGTATCTGGCGCTCGTTCCGTGAAATGTGAAGTGCGCGGGCGCGTCCTCGATGGTCGCCGGGTATCACCAGTTTGCAATTTCATGAATGCAAGTCATTGATCCATCAAGTAATTCTTCGTTGTAATTCATTATCTTCGGAAATATTTCTTCAAGTAAGTTGAACTTTAGAAGTTTCCTTGCCTCAAAGGGGTATCTTTATTTTTGATGCTAGGAAATCTTCCGATGAAAAAACTCGCCACTGTCGCTTCCGACTTCCGCCTGGGTACGCTGCTGTCCTGCAGCGCCGCCGTCCTGCTGACCGCTTGCGGCGGCAGCGCCGACCCCGGCACCGACCAGGCCCAGACCGCCGCCTCTGTCGAAAGCACTGTGACCGCCTCCGTAACCGCCAGCAATGCGCCAAACGCGGCCGATGCCGGCGATGCGTCGGGCGCCGTCGCGAATCCGAACGAGTTCGTCGTCAAGGGCTACGAAGGCGACGCGCAACCGCGCCTGCTGGCCAGCGTCACGTCCGTCGATGCCGCATCCGCCATCACCGGCGCCGATGCGACCGCGCTCGTCACGCAGCTGTATCGCACACTGCTGAACCGCGATCCGGAACAGGCAGGCCTCGCGCACTGGACCCAGGCCCTCGCGAACGGCATGACGGCCGGCCAGCTGGAGGCGTCCATCCGCGGCAGCAACGAATATGCGCGCCTGCACCCGGCTGGCGGCAATACCATGAGCACCCCGGCCACCGCCTATAACTATTACGTGTCGCCGACGGGTTCGGACACGGCGGCCGGCACCAAGGCCGCCCCGTTCAAGACCCTGGCACGCGCCGCCAAGGCCGCCACCAAGGCCGGCACCACGGTCTGGGTCGCCCCGGGCACCTACGCCGGCGGCATCAAGACCACGGCCAACGGCACCGCCTCGGCCCGCATCTACTGGGTCTCGACCACGAAGTGGGGCGCGAAAGTTGTCCCGCCGAGCAGCTCGACCATGGACAGCGCCTGGGACAACCGCGGCAACTACGTCAGCATCGTCGGCTTCGACATCGACGGCAGCAACGGCGGCAGCGGCAAGGCCTGGACCCACGGCATCTATACGGGCGGTTCCTACGGCATGATCGCCGACAACCACATCCACCACCTGGCAACGAAGGTGGCGTGCACCAGCGCCGGCGGTTCGGCGATCGGCGTCGACAGCTACTACCATGGCGTGATGACCGACGTGGTCAGCAACGTGGTGAACGACATCGGCCCGGCCGGCTGCACCTATGTGCAGGGCATTTATTTCAGCACCTCGGGCTCGATCAAGAACAACCTCGTGTACCGCGTGGGCGCGGTGGCGATCCACCTGTGGCACGACGCCAACAACGTGATCATCACCAACAACACGGCGGCCGCATCGAACTTCGGCATGGTCATCGGTGGTGGCGACTTCTATTACACGACGGCCGGCGCGAATAATGTCTTCGTGGCGAACAATATCGTGTACGACAACAAGTACGGCATCTCGGAGCAAGGCACGACCGGCAAGGCCAACCAGTACAAGAACAACCTGGTGGTCAAGAACACCTCGTACAACTTCTCGCTGCGTAATGGCCTGACGCACACAGGTACCGTCAGCTCGGATCCGCTGTTCGCCGGCTATTCGCGCACCGCGGCGACGCCGAACTTCCACCTCTCGAGCAGCTCGCCGGCGATCGGCCGCGGCATCGTGACCAACGCCTATCCGACCGACCTGGACGGCAAGGCGCGCAATGCCTCGACCGGCTACGACATCGGCGCCTACCAGCACTGATCGGCATCGTCCGACGGCAACCAGCCCGCACGCCTCACGGCCTGCGGGCTTTTTTGTGGTCGAACGGAGAATGGCTAGTCGTCGATCGGCGCCGCGATCTGCGGGCCGTTGCTGCCGACCCGGTTGACAGCCGTGCTGACCTTGTACCATTCGAAGCGGTCCGCCGGCACGGCGCTGCGGCGCACCAGTTCCAGCGCCGCCTCCGGCGGCAGGTCCGGATCCAGCCAGAGCTGCGCATCGGCGGCCTCGAGCACGACAGGGCGGCGGTCGTGCAAGTCGAGCATGCCACCCGAGGCATCGTCCGTGACGATGACGAAGCCCGCCTCCGCGCGGTGCTCCTCGAACGTGCCGAAATTAGCCAGCGCGACCATGAACAGTGGGGCGCCATCCTTGCGGTGGATGTGCCAGGGCTGCTTGTGGCCCTTCTCCCCGGTCCACTCGTACCAGCCTTCGGCCGGCACGATGCCGCGGCCCTTCTTGACGAGGCGCGACCAGTAGCGGTTGGCGAGCTTGTCCATGCGTGCATTGATCGAGATGGGCACCTTGCCTTCGGCCCACTTGGCGCGGTAACCCCAGAACACGTCGTCGACGCGCCGCTCGCCCTCCTGCACGTGCATCACGGGGTGATAGCTGCCCGGCGCCGCATTCGTCGTCGGCGCGGATTCGCTGTCGTAGACGGCGTCCAGCCAACCCATCAGCCTGGCGTAATGGCGCGCGGTCTCGCTTTGGTCAAATCGTCCACACATGACACGATGTTAATGCAATCGGCATCGTCGGGTCGTCCGTTACGCCAGCCACGCGGGTCCGGCGACTGACTTCAACACAATCGTGCTGGCAGGCAACGGTCTTTGTAAAGATGTGTCGTCGGCATAGGAGAAAAAGAGGGAATTTGATAAGATGAGTCGCTTAATTTCTTTAGCGCAAGTCTTGCGCCGTCACCTGGCAGCTGATCGCGTCGGCCGCCGCACGCCGTCGAATTGTTGTGAGTGTCTTCCTTCTTCTTCTCGTGACCACTGCGCTGTCCGTGGTCATGCTCATGGTGCTGTTGTCGCTGGCGCGCCATGCGGTGGCCGGCATGCGCGCATGGTCGCTGGCGAACGCGCTGGCGATCGCTGCGCTGCCCTTGTTCGCGGCACGCGGCCACGTGCCGGACCTGCTGTCGTTCGACTTCGCCAACCTCTTGCTGCTGTGTGCGCCCATCCTGATGTACGCGGGCTTTCTGCAGCACCTGGGCAAGCCGGTGCCGGTCCGGCGCCTGGGCGCACTGGTGGTCGTGTCCACGGCGGCGCTGGCCTGGTTCCACTACGTCGTCGACATGACGGCGCTGCGCATCGCGCTGACGTCGCTCTTCCACGGCGTCGTGAATGCCGCGATGGCCTGGGCGCTGCGGCGGTCGGCCCATCATCCTGCGCCCCATCCCAATGCAGCGCGTTATCCGGCCCGCTTCGCCTTCTGGGCAGCGGCCTGGCAGGTGGCCGGCTACGGCGCGCGCTTCGTGCTGTACATGGGCAACCTCGATGCCGACGTGTCGCTGTTCGACGCGTCGGTGCTGAACGTGGCCTTCGTGGCGCTGGGCACGCTGGCCTTGCCGACACTGACGCTGGGCGCCGTCATGATGGCCAATGCCGACATCATCGCCCGCACCACGTACGCGGCCGAACACGACTACCTGACGGGCGCCTGGACGCGGCGCGCGTTTTCCCGCCTGGCCGAGCGCGAACGCGCGCGCATCGGCCGCGGCGGCGGGGCGCCGTCCGTGCTCGTGTTCGACGTCGACCACTTCAAGTCCATCAACGACACCCATGGCCACGCGCTCGGCGACCAGGTACTGGTCGACATCGTCCTGCGGGCCGGCAGCGTGTTGCGCGGCATCGATGCCTGCGCGCGCCTGGGCGGCGAGGAATTCGCCGTCCTGCTGCCGCAGACGGGCCATGCCGACGCGCGCGCCGCCGCCGAGCGCCTGCGTGCGACGCTCGAGGGGGGCGCGGTGCGCGACGCCGTCGGCGGACTGGTCCGCTACACGGTCAGCGTCGGCGTGGCGACGCTGGACGGCGGCGAGCCGATCGCCAGCATGATGGAGCGCGCCGACGCGGCGCTGTACGCGGCCAAGGCCGCAGGCCGCAACCGCGTGTGCTGCGCGCAGGATGGGGCAGGGGCGCCGGCGGGCGGTGCAACCTTGCAAGTTTGACCCTGAATGGCCACGGGCTGTGCTAGAATCGCGGCCGCAGCCCGGATGGTGAAACTGGTAGACACCCGGGACTTAAAATCCCGTGCCGGAAACGGCGTGCCGGTTCGATCCCGGCTCCGGGCACCAGTATTCATGCGGGTTTGAGCAATTCTGGTATCTTGGCTGTAGTTCCGCAAAAAGCTAGTAGTTCCGCAAAATTACCTTGTGGGAGTAACTAGCTTCCCTTTCCGGTGGCGCACATAGTGCTGGGTCATCGTTGGCGTCGAGTGCCCCAGTTGGTCTTGGGCAGCCGCGATGCCGTGCTTCTCTTCCTTGTCCGTAGCGGCTTTTGCGCGTAAGTCGCGGAACTGGAACTGCTTAATCGCTTCCTTCATCTCGGGGTGAGCCGCAATTGCGGCAAGGCGGGCCCGGACCACTGCATGCTTTAGGCTCCAGAGAGAAAGAGGCGTGCCGTCCCGACGGCTAACGAGATACATGCTCGTCACGCTACGGCTCTTAATCCGATCAATTACCTTCGCAAGCTCTCCTTCGATTGCGACTCGCAGCCGCGCGCCAGTCTTGTTCTGTGTAACCCAAAGCGCCCCGTCTTTAATGTCCGACAGCTTGAACTTGAGCACATCTGCCGGCCGTTGAGCTGTTAGATAGGCTAGGTCCATCGCATCCTGGAGAGAGGCCTCCGCCGCGTCGTAGACGACTTTGAATACCTGGTCCTCCACATACGCATCCCGGCCTTTCTCCGTGTACCCTTTGATGCCGGCGCACGGGTTCGCTTTATTTGTGACCCCCTTGGATCGGGCAAAGTTCCAGATGTGCGAGAAAAGCGCCTTTTCGCGATTGGCTCGCACCTTCGCAGTTTGGCCACGCCAGTCCAGGTACTGTCTCACGTGTACTGGCTCGATTTCATCCAACGGCACAGGAGGGTCATCGAAGAACTTCAGCAGGTGTGCGAGCTCTCGTAAATTCGACTCTTGGGTCGAGCGAGCTTTCGTAGGCAAGACCTCTCGCTGATACCGCTCAGCGGCCTGGCGGAACGTCACCAAGTTTCCAGCCTTTTTGGAGCTGGCCGTCAGCTCTGCCCACTTTCGCACCGCTTCGACATAGTCGCTGCCGAGTGGGATCTCCTTCCTCGGCTCCCCAGCCTGCTTGCCGGTGTCAAGGTAGTAGTACGTCCCGTACGGTCGCTCACGTACACGCATCCCTGCGGGCAGGTTGAGATTTTTTGTTGGCTTGCGCCCCATCTTCTTATCCTGTCGTCAGTACTCTTGGCTGCCAAGCCTTTTTCTGTTGCGTTGCCGCGTTGCCGCGCCCCTCGATCGCTGATCTAGTGACGACGGGCCTGCCAATCGCGTTTACGAAAAACGGTATGCCCATGTTTTTCAGGGCTTCAATCTGAAGCTTGACATAGCTGCGGCCGGTCAGGGCCTTGATCTCGTCGCGCTCAAGGAAAGTTCCAGGGCGTTGATCTTGCTGCTCTGTTGCTGCGCTCATGTCTCGTTCCTCGCCTCGGCCCGCACGCCGAACTCCTTCGCCTCTCTGTCTGCTGCATTAGCAGAGAGAGCAGCGCGGGCAATTGCAACGCCAGCAGCGAATGCCTCCGCCTGATCGCAGACAGCGCCGCTGCTGTATAGCCCGTCGCCAATGTAAGTCG
>NZ_JBJCIU010000004.1:0-742659 GCF_044901715.1 Massilia paldalensis | reverse complement strand
GAGCTCCTTGAAGGGTCGTTCGAGACCAGGACGTTGATAGGTCGGGTGTGGAAGTGCAGTAATGCATTAAGCTAACCGATACTAATTGCCCGTACGGCTTGTCCCTATAACCTTGGCAGTCATGCCAGAGACAAGGGTTCAGCTGTTTGTTGAGCATACAGAGAACAACAAGAACTTACTTCTTCCGGATTCAGCGTGGCGCCAACAAAGCGACACGCGTACAAGTTATGCCTGATGACCATAGCAAGTCGGTACCACCCCTTCCCATCCCGAACAGGACCGTGAAACGACTTTGCGCCGATGATAGTGCTGCAACCAGTGTGAAAGTAGGTTATCGTCAGGCTAGTTATTAAGCGAAGCCCGCTCCAGTGATCTGGAGCGGGCTTTTTGCTTTGGAACGCCGTTTCAGCCTGGGCACTTCAGCCCGGCGCTTCGGTCGGGCGCTTCGGTCGGGTTTACTCAGCCACCATCGTTCGTTATCCTGTCCCTTGATCACAAGGAGGACACGATGGGGCATTCACTCTCGTGGTTCGTGGTGTCCGGCCAGGACGCCGCTACGCTGCTCGACGAATTGCAACTGGTTCGCACGGGGCAGACGACCGACCATCCCGGGCGTGGCATCCATTGCGCCACACTGTCCGACGGCGCGTTCATGCTGCACGTCGATGACGTCGATTCGCGCCTGACCGCCGTCCCGCTCGTGAAAACGCTATCGGCCAAGGGCCAGGTGATCCTTTGCCGCGCCGAGGAACACGTGATGTTCAGCGCCGTCGCCTGCTATCGGCAGGGCGAGTTCGCCTGGTCGGTCGAGCACGACGCCCAGCAGGATATCTGCCACCTCGCCATCGCCGGCGACGCGCCGCCCGAGGCGGCGGCGATGCGCGCGGCCGCGCTGGCCGACCACGACCACGGTCCCTGCGGCGATGCCGATACCGATTACATGTTCGATGTGCCGATCCGCCTGGCGGAGAAGCTGACCTCGTTCAGTCACGACGGGGGACTGCGCGCCGCGCGTGCCGACGCGTTCGAGCTGCTGCATACGTTGCAACCGCTGCCGCGCCGGCCTTGGTGGAAACTCTGGTAGCGTCCTGAACGAACGCCACGGATGACCATGCCTGATTCAGTGGCCCTGAAGCATCGGGCTCACGCATCGGCTTGAAGGATCAGGCCTGCGACAGCGGCGTCGGATCCTGCGCCACGGCCGCCGCGGCCTTGGGCGTGCTGCCGCCGCTGATGCTGCTGCCATCGTCCGGGCGCAGGCGCCAGAACATCAGGGCCGAGACGACGGTGACGGCGGCCAGCGCCAGGAAGGCGTGGTGCAGCGCCTGCGTCACCACGACCTGGTCGGTCTGTGGCACGCGGCCCAAGAACCAGCCCGTCACCAGCGAACCCCAGGCCAGGCCGAAGCTCATCGACAACTGCTGGAACGAACTGGCCATCGTGCTGGCCATGCTGGAATCCTTCTGCTCGACGTCGGCATAGGCCAGCGTGTTCATGCTGGAGAACTGCAGGGAATTGAAGAAGCCTTGCAGCAGGCCGATGCCGGCGATCGCATACCAGGGCGTGCTTGGTCCCACGAGCGAGAACAGCGCGATGGTGATGCCGATGCAGACGGTGTTGACGATCAGGATCTGGCGGTAGCCGAAGCGCGCCAGCATTTTCGAGGCGACCAGCTTCATGCCCATGGCTGCGGCGGCCGTCGGCATCATCAACAGGCCCGATTGCCATGCCGGCAGCTTCAAGCCCAGCTGGTATAGCAGCGGCAGCAGGAAGGGCAGGCCGCCCACGCCCAGGCGCGTGATGAAGCCGCCCAGCACGGAAATGCGGAAGGTGCGTATCTTGAACAGGGTCAGGCGCAGCAGCGGGAACTGTTCGCGCGTGGCATGCCAGCCGTAGGCGGCGAGCAAGGACACGGACAGTACGAGCATCAGGCCCATCGTGACGCCGTCGAGCGTGTGCTCGCCAAATACTTCCAGCAGCCAGGACAGGATGGCCGTGCCGGAGCCGAACAGGATCAGGCCGATGATGTCCAGCGGGCGCGGCTCGGCGCCGCGGTAGTCGGGCATGTGGCGCAGCACGAGGTACAGCGCCAGCAGGCCCACGGGCACGTTGACGAAGAAGATCACGCGCCACGACGTCCAGTGCACGATCAGGCCGCCGACCGTGGGTCCCAGCAGCGGACCGATCAGCGCCGGCAGGATCACGAAGTTCATCGCCTTGAGCAGCTCGTTCTTCGGGAAGGTACGGATGATCGACAGGCGCCCGACCGGCATCATCATCGCCCCGCCGATGCCCTGCAGCAGTCGCGCGGCCACCATCATGGGCGCGTTCAGCGACAGGCCGCACAGCACTGAAGCGAGGGTGAAGATCGAGATGGCGGTGGCGAACACGCGTCGGGTGCCGAAGCGGTCGGCCATCCAGCCGCTGACGGGGATGCCCACGGCAAGGCTGAGGATATAGCTGGTGACGACGGACTTGAGGCTCAGCGGCGTGACGTTAAGGCTGGCAGCGATGCTCGGGACGGCGGTATTGACGATGGTGGCGTCGAGCTGCTCCATGAACAGGGCAGTCGCGACGAGCCAGGGAAGGTAGCGTTTGACGTTATCGGTATCGGCCATGCGGATCGGTCTTTCGCGGCGCCTGGAGGGGCGCCGCATGGACCGATTGTCACATAAATCACTTCAAGGTGACTTGTACCGGGTCGCCGTGGACCCGGCCGGACGCGATCAGAAGTGGTACGCGGCGCGCACGAGCGCCAGGTTCACGCCGCCGTTCGGGTGCTTGATGCCGCCGTTCGAGTAGTGCTGCAGGCGCACGCCCAGGTCCAGCTTGTTCGAGAACACGTAGCCCACGCCGATGTGGTCGGCGAATTCGAAGGCGGTCGACAGCTGGCGGTGGGTGTTGCGGTACACGCTCGAGAACACGCTGACGCCGATGCCGGCTTCGCCGTAGAAGCCCAGCTTGTCGTCCGCTTCCCAGCGGAACACCGGGGTCAGGCCGACCACGCCCAGGTTCTTGCGGCGGTCCGCGACGTCCTCCCAGCGGTTGGCGCGCCAGTAGGCGACGTTGGCGTCCCAGTAGCCCGACAGGTGGTAGCCGTGGGTCGGCAGCCAGTTCTGGTTCCAGTCCTTCTGGGCCGACAGGCGGACCACCTGCACGTGTTCGCCGCCGCCGCCTTCCAGCGACACGGAGTCGAACAGGCCATCGGCGGCGAAGCCGGCTTGGGCGGCGGACAGGGCAGCGACGGCCGCCAGGGTGCGAACGATTTTTTTCATGTGGATTCTTGCCTTCGTTATTGGAAATAAGGCCGTGAAACGGTGATCATTGACGGCCAAACCGGTATTGTAGCGATGTCGCGGGATTTACGTGGTCGACCTGCCAATCCTTAAAGTGCAGTCAACATTTCAACAACACCTGCGTCACCGAATTTGAAACTAACCGACAAAGGAGCAGCATGACGCACCCGATCGTGGCCTTCCTCGGCATTGGACTGATAGGCAAGCCGATGGCCGCACGCCTGGCGCACGCGGCAGGTACCGTGCACGCCTGGAATCGCAGCCCCGCCAAGGCCGAGGCGCTGCGCGCCGACGGCGCCGTGCCCTGCGCCCGGCTGGAAGATGCGGTCAGGGGCGCCGGCATCGTCATCTCGATGCTGGAAGCGGGGCCGGCCGTCGCCGCAGTGCTCGAGGCCGCGCTGCCATTCCTGGCGCCCGGCACCCTGTGGATCGACATGAGCTCGACGCGCCAGGACGAGGCACTGGCCTTTGCCGCGCGCCTGCGCGCCCATGGTTGCCGTTTCGTCGATGCGCCCGTGTCCGGCGGCGTGGTCGGCGCCGAGGCGGGGACGCTGGCGATCATGGCCGGCGGCAGTCTTGAGGACGTGGCGCGGGCCGAACCGGTACTGCGCGCGCTGGGCACGGTGACGCGGGTCGGGGAGGTCGGCAGCGGCCAGGTGGCCAAGCTGTGCAACCAGCTGGTCGTGGGCGCGACGTTGAACGTGGTGGCGGAAGCGCTGCTGCTGGCCCAGGCGGCCGGCGCCGACCCGGCCGCCGTGCGCGAGGCGATCCGGGGCGGCTTCGCCGGCAGCCGCATCCTCGACCTGCACGGCCAGCGCATGCTGGACCGGAATTTCGTGCCGGGCGGCCAGGTCAAGACGCAGCTGAAGGACCAGCGCAACATCCTGGCCGCGGCTGGCGCCGCCGGCGTCGTGCTGCCCGTGACGGAATTGGTGACGCGCCGCTACGAGACGATCGAAGAAGACTTGCCGTCCGCGGATCACTCCGCCGCGCTGATTGCGCTGGAGCGGATGAATCCGGGAGTACGCTTGGGCGCGGCACCGAACAAGTTGAGCGACAACTAACGTCGCCCCTGCGAAGGCAGGGGCCTGATCTCGTTCGCACTGGAGTGCCGTTGGCGACTTCGAATCGCTTTCCTTGGGTCCCCGCCTGCGCAGGGACGACGGTTCATGTTGCGACGTCAGCGGCTCAGGCTCATCTCCACCAGCCGCACCCAGTAACTCGCTCCGATCGGCAGCAACTGGTCGTTGAAGTCGTAGCTGCCGTTGTGCAGCTGGCACGGCCCCAGCCCGTGTCCATGGCCGCGGTGCTCGCCGTCGCCGTTGCCGATGAAGACGTAGCAGCCCGGCTTGGCCTGCAGCATGAAGGCGAAGTCTTCCGCGCCCATGGTCGGTTCGACATCGGTGTCGACGGCATCCTTGCCCACGACGGCGCGCATGGCTTCCACCGCCAGCGCCGTCTGTTCCGGATGGTTGACCAGCGGCGGGTAGTTGCGCTTGAACGTGAAGTCGACGCTCGCATTGAACGCGGCCGCGACGCCGTTCGCCATCTCGCGCATGCGCGTCTCGATCAGGTCGAGTACCTGCGTGGAGAAGGTGCGCACGGTGCCGATCATGACGGCTTCGTCCGGAATCACGTTGGTGGCGCTGCCGGCGTGGATCTGGGTGATCGAGAGCACGGCCGTGTCGAGCGGGTTCTTTTCGCGCGACACGATGGTCTGCCAGGCCTGCGCCACCTGCACGGCCGTCATGACGGGATCGATGCCGCGGTGCGGCTGGGCCGCGTGCGCGCCCTTGCCCTTGATGACGGCGCGGAACTCGTTACTGGATGCCATCATCGGCCCGGCCACCACGCCGAAGGTGCCGGCGGCGATGCCCGGCCAGTTGTGCATGCCGTACACGGCATCCATGGGGAACTGCTCGAACAGGCCGTCCTCGATCATGCGCCGCGCGCCCGCGCCGCCTTCTTCTGCGGGCTGGAAGATCAGGTAGACGGTGCCGTCGAAGTTGCGGTTGCGCGACAGATAGTGGGCTGCGCCCAACAGCATGGCCGTGTGGCCGTCATGGCCGCATGCATGCATCTTGCCCGCATGGCGCGACGCGTGCTCAAATGTGTTCAGTTCCTGCATGGGCAGCGCATCCATGTCGGCGCGCAGGCCGATGGCGCGGTTCGACGTGCCGTTCTTGATGATGCCGACGACGCCCGTCACGCCGAGGCCGCGAACCACGGGGATGCCCCAGTCGGCCAGGCGGCTCGCCACCACGTCGGCGGTGCGCTGTTCTTCGTAGCAGAGTTCGGGATGTGCGTGGATATCGCGCCGGATCGTTTCGAGTTCGGACTGGAATGCGAGGATGGGTTCGACGAGTCTCATTCGGTTTCTCCCTGTATGCGTGGGCACTGCCTGTCTGGCAATGCCGTGTTGTGATTCATTGTAGCCCGACCTTCGCGGCAAAGGCCAGCCCTGACGACAGCGGCTGGAATCGGATAAAGTATTGGTTTCTCGACGTTTTTTTCCTGGATTGATCCGATGACCAAGACCGTTGTCAGGGGCGCCTGCCCGCACGACTGCCCCGATACCTGCGCCCTCCTCGTCACCGTGGAGGATGGCGTGGCGACCGAGGTCAAGGGCGACCCGGATCATCCGACCACCGCCGGCGTGCTGTGCACCAAGGTGTCGCGCTACGTCGAGCGCACCTACCACCCGGACCGCCTGCTGACCCCGCTGCGCCGCGTCGGCAAGAAGGGGGAGGGCAAGTTCGAACCCATCTCCTGGGACGAGGCGCTGGACGAGATCGCCGCGCGCCTGAAGCCGATCGCCGCGCACGACCCGCAGGCGATCCTGCCGTACAGCTATTGCGGCACGATGGGCCTGGTGCAGGGCGAGGCGATGGCGATGCGCTTCTTCAACCAGCTGGGCGCGTCCTTCCTCGACCGCACCGTGTGCGCGACGGCCGGTTTTACCGGCTACAAGTACACGATCGGCGGCTCGATCGGCACCGACATGGAACAGTTCCAGGATGCCAAGCTGATCCTGATCTGGGGCGGCAACCCCATCGCGTCGAACCTGCACCTGTGGATGCGCATCCAGGAAGCCAAGCGGCGCGGCGCGAAACTGATCGCCATCGACCCTTACCGCTCGCTTACGGCCGAGAAATGCCACCAGCACATCGCGCTGATGCCGGGCACGGACGCCGCGCTGGCGCTGGGCATGATGCACGTGCTCGTGAAGGAGCAATTGCTCGACCACGAGTACATCGACAACTACACGTTCGGCTTCGCGCAACTGAAGGACCGCGTGGCCGAGTGGACGCCGGAGCGCACCGCCGAGACCTGCGGCATCAGCGTGGAAGAAGTCGTCGAGCTGGCGCGCGAGTACGGGCGCACGGCACGGCAGGGCGAGCCGGTCGCCATCCGCATCAACTACGGCCTGCAGCGCGTGCGCGGCGGCGGCATGGCGGTGCGCAACATCACCTGCCTGCCGGCGCTGGTGGGCGCCTGGCGCCATGCGGCCGGCGGCATCCAGCTGTCGACCTCGGGCTCGTTCCCGACCGACAAGGTGGCGTTGCAGCGCCCGGACCTGCTGCGCGGCCGCCTGCCGCGCACGATCAACATGAACACCATCGGCGACGACCTGCAGCGCGAGGCCTCGCCCGCCTTCGGCCCGAAGATCGAGGCCGTCATCGTCTACAACGCCAACCCGGTGGCGATCGCGCCCGACTCGTCGCAGGTGCAGCGCGGCTTCGAGCGCGAAGACCTGTTCACCGTGGTGCTGGAACACTTCCAGACCGATACCGCCGACTACGCGGACATCGTGCTGCCGGCCACCACGCAGCTCGAACACGTGGATGCGCACCTGACCTACGGCCACCTGTACATGATGGCCAACAACGCCGCCATCGCGCCGCTGGGCGAATCCAAGCCGAACACGGAGATCTTCCGCCTGCTGGCCAAGCGCATGGGCTTCACCGATCCCGCCTTCGACGAGACCGACGACGAGATCGCCGCCAAGGCATTCAATACCAAGGACCAGCGCGCCATCCACTTCGACTGGGCCTCGCTCAAGCGCACCGGATGGCAAAAGCTGAACATGCCGGCCGCCCCGTTCGCCGAGGGCGGCTTTCCGACGCCGTCCGGCAAGTGCGAGTTCTATTCGAGCGCGATGCTGGCCGACGGCCTCGACCCGCTGCCGACCTACATCCCGAACTACGAGTCGGTCGCCTCCAGCCCCGAACTGGCCGAGAAATATCCGTTGGCGATGATTTCTCCGCCGGCCAGGAACTTCCTCAACTCAACTTTTGTCAATGTCCAGAGCCTCCGTGCCACGGAAGGTGAACCGCACCTGGACATCCATCCCGCCGACGCCGCCAGCCGCGGCATCGAGGACGGCGGAATGGTACGCATCTTCAACGACCGGGGCTCGTTCGTCGCGCGGGCCCGCGTCACCGCCAAGGCAAGGCCCGGCCTCGTGGTCGGCCTGTCGATCTGGTGGAAGAAGCTCGCCAGCGACGGCAAGAATGCCAACGAAGTAACCAGTCAGCGCCTGACCGACATGGGCCGGGCGCCTACCTTTTACGACACGCTGGTGCAGGTCGAGAAAGCCGCACCATGAACCTGACATATGACATTGCTATCGCGAATCACCCCGTGGTTGCGCCCCGTGCTGGTCGCCGGCACGGCCGGCGCGCTGCTGGCCAGCTGCTCCACGCTGAACTACTACACGCAGGCGGCCCAGGGCCAGCTTGAACTCATCTCGGACGCCCGTCCGATCGACGACTGGATTGCCGACCCCGGCACCAGCTCCAAACTGCGCCTGAGGCTCGAGACGGCGCGCCAGATCCGCCGCTACGCCGTTAGCGAAATGGCTTTACCCGATAACAACAGCTACAAGAACTACGCCGCCCTGAAACGCCAGTACGTGCTGTGGAACGTGGTCGCCACGCCCGAGCTGTCGCTCAAGCCGCTGCAGTGGTGCTTCCCCGTGGCCGGCTGCGTCAACTACCGCGGCTACTACAGCAAGAGCGCGGCCCAGGCGTATGCGAAGGAATTGCAGGCCGAGGGCAACGACGTCGAGGTGGGCGGCGTGGCCGCGTATTCGACGCTCGGCTGGTTCAACGATCCGCTCATTTCCACCTTCATCAATTATCCGGACGGCGAACTGGCGCGCATGATCTTCCACGAACTGGCGCACCAGGTCGTGTACGTGGCCGGCGATTCGCAATTCAACGAATCGTTCGCGTCCACGGTAGAGGAGGTCGGCGTCGAGCACTGGCTCGAACGCTTCGGCAGCCCGCCGATGCGCGACGCCTACGCGCGCTACCGCAGCCGCAAGAAGGATTTCCTGAACCTGCTGGTCAAGTACCGCAAGGCGCTGGAAAAGAACTACGCGCTGGTCGACCGCAGCGATGCCGAAAAGCGCGCCGTGAAGGCGCGCCTGTTCCAGGAGCTGAAGGACGAGTACCAGGTCCTGAAAGGCAACTGGGGCGGCTACGCGGGCTACGACCGTTTCTTCGAGCAGCCGCTGTCCAACGCCCACCTGGCATCGATCGCGACCTACGAGGACTTCGTGCCGGCCTTCCGCGCGCTGCTCCAGCGCGAAGGCAGCTTCCCGCGTTTCTACCAGGCCGTCAAGCGCCTGGCCGACATGGACCGCGACGATCGCCACCGCATCCTGAAGGCGATGGTACCGCCCATCACCGCGGCGCCCCTGATGGTGCAGCGCAGCGAAGCGCCGCGCTAGCGTTTGCGTCCCATTGCGCGGAAAATGCTTGCATCCGGACGCGCTGCCCGATAGCATCATGCCTGGTAATCTAAGCACGACCGTGCGTTTTTTTTCGGTCGGGCTGCCGACAGGCTCCGCAGCCACCTCCGGAGCCGACTCAGAAAGAAAAATAACGGAGACAGAGGCACCCGATGGACAAGATTTGGCTGAAGGCTTATCCGCCGGGCGTGCCGGCGGACATCGATCCCGGGCAGTACGACTCGCTGGTGCAGCTGCTGGACGAGTCGTTCGGCAAGTACGCCGCCAACAATGCGTTCGTCTGCATGGACAAGTTCCTCACCTACGGGGAACTGGACACGCTGTCCCGGCGCCTGGCGGCCTGGCTGCAGAGCCGCGGCATGCAGCCGGGCGCGCGCGTCGCCGTCATGATGCCGAACGTGCTGCAATACCCGGTGGCGCTGGCCGCGATCCTGCGCGCCGGCTACACGGTCGTCAACGTGAATCCCCTGTACACGCCGCGCGAGCTGGAACACCAGCTGGTCGACTCGGGCAGCGAAGCCATCGTCGTGCTCGAGAACTTCGCCCACACGGTCGCCCAGGTGCTGGGCAAGACGTCGGTGCGCCACGTGCTCGTCGCCAGCATGGGCGAGTTGCTGGGCGGGGCCAAGGGCATGCTGGTGGACTTCGTCGTCCGCCACGTCAAGAAGATGGTGCCGGACTTCTCGATCCCGCACATGGTGCGCTTCAAGGATGCGCTGGCGCAGGGCGCGCGCATGCGCTTCGTTCCCGCCCAGCTGAAGTCCTCGGACATCGCCTTCCTGCAGTACACGGGCGGCACCACGGGCGTCTCGAAGGGCGCGATCCTGACGCACCGGAACGTGATCGCCAACGTGCTGCAGAGCGAAGCCTGGTCGAAGCCGGCGATGAGCCGCCCGCCGCTGGTCGAATTCCCGACCATCGTGTGCGCGCTGCCGCTGTACCACATCTTCGCGCTGACGGCATGCGCGCTGTGGGGCATGCGGGTGGGCGCCCTGAACATCCTGATCCCGAACCCGCGCGACATCAAGGGCTTCATCGGCGAGCTGGCCAAGTACCGCATCAACATGCTGCCCGCCGTGAACACGCTGTACAACGCGCTGGTCAACCATCCGGACTTCCGCCACCTGGACTTTTCCGGGCTGAAGGTGTCCAATGGCGGCGGCATGGCGGTGCAGCAGGCCGTCGACGACAAATGGCATGCCATCACCGGCACCCACATCATCGAAGGCTACGGCCTGTCCGAGACGGCGCCGGTGGCCACCTGCAACCGCTGCGACGTGGAAGCCTTCACCGGCACGATCGGCCTGCCGGTGCCGTCGACCGAGGTCGCCATCGTCGACGACGACGGCCGGCCGCTGCCGGTCGGCAGCATCGGCGAGATCGCCATCCGCGGCCCGCAGGTGATGGCCGGCTACTGGAACCGGCCCGAGGAGACGGCCAGGGTCATGACGGCGGACGGCTTCTTCAAGTCGGGCGACGTCGGCATCATGGACGACAACGGCTACGTGAAGATCGTCGACCGCAAGAAGGACATGATCCTGGTATCCGGCTTCAACGTGTACCCAAACGAACTGGAAGCCGTCATCGCGGCCCATCCCGGCGTGCTGGAATGCGCCGTGATCGGCGTGCCGGACGAGCATTCCGGCGAGGCCGTCAAGGTGTTCGTGGTGCGCAAGGACCGGGACCTGACGGCCGAACAGCTGATGGACTACTGCAGGCAGGAGTTCACCGGCTACAAGAAACCGAAGTACATCGAATTCCGCGACGAGCTGCCGAAGACCAACGTGGGCAAGATCCTGCGCCGCGCGCTGCGCGAGGAAAAACAGGCGGCATAGTGGCAGCATGAACCACCGGTAGCATGAATCACCGTCGTCCCCGCGCAGGCGGGGACCCAAGTCTTCATGCGTCTCGACGACGCACGCACATTGGGTCCCCGCCTGCGCGGGGACGACGTTTTAACGAGAAAATAACGAGGCAACGAACATGGACAAATTCTGGCTGAAGTCGTACGAGGAGGGCGTGGCGGCCGAGATCGACTGGACGCAATACCGCTCCCTCACGCACCTGCTGGAGGAAGCCTTCCGCAAGTACGCGGACCGCAATGCCTATGCGTGCATGGGCAAGTCCATGACGTTCGCGGAGCTGGACCGCATGTCCGCGCAGATGGCGGCCTGGCTGCAGCAGCGCGGCCTGAAGCCGGGCGCGCGCGTGGCCATCATGCTGCCCAACGTGCTGCAGTACCCGGTGGCGATGGCCGCCGTGCTGCGCGCCGGCTACACCATCGTGAACGTCAACCCGCTGTACACGGCGCGCGAGCTGCAGCACCAGCTGATCGACTCCGGCGCCGAAGCCATCGTGGTGCTGGAGAACTTTGCCCACACCGTGGCGGACGTCGTCGCCAAGACCCAGGTCAAGCACGTGATCGTGGCCACCATGGGCGACCTGCTGGGCGGCGCCAAGGGCGCCATCGTCAACTTCGTCGTGCGCCGCGTGAAGAAGCTGGTGCCGGCATGGTCGCTGCCGCAGGCCGTGCCGTTCAAGCGCATGCTGGCCGAGGGCGCGCGCCTGACGCTCAAGCCGGTGACCGTGGGCCAGGACGACGTCGCCTTCCTGCAGTACACGGGTGGCACCACCGGCGTGTCCAAGGGCGCCGTGCTGCTGCACAAGCAGGTGATCGCCAACGTGCTGCAGAACGAAGCCTGGTTCGCGCCCACGCTGGCCAAGCTGCCGGCCGGCGCGCAGGCGCAGTTCGTGTGCGCGCTGCCGCTGTACCATATCTACGCGCTGACCGTGTGCGCGCTGCTGGGCATGCGCGTGGGCGGCATGAACCTCCTGATCCCGAATCCGCGCGACATGAAGGGCTTCATCAAGGAGCTCAAGTCGTACCGCGTCAACATCTTCCCGGCCGTGAACACGCTGTACAACGGCCTGCTGAACCAGGCCGAGTTTGCCCAGGTCGATTTCTCCGGCCTGCTGGTCTGCCCGGGCGGCGGCATGGCCGTGCAGAAGTCCGTGTCCGACAAGTGGTTCGCGCTGACGGGCATTCCCATCGTGGAGGGCTACGGCCTGTCCGAGACCTCGCCCGTGGTCAGCGCCAACCGCTGCGACATCACCGAGTTCACCGGTACCATCGGCCTGCCGATGCCCTCGACCGAGATCCGCATCCTGGACGAGGCCAGCGTCGAGGTCCCGTTCGGCACCGCCGGCGAGATCGCCGTGCGCGGTCCCCAGGTCATGGCCGGCTACTGGCAGCGTCCGGACGAAACGGCCAAGGTCATGACGCCGGACGGTTTCTTCAAGACGGGCGACATCGGCGTGATGGATCCGAAGGGCTATGTGAAGATCGTGGACCGCAAGAAGGACATGATCCTGGTCTCGGGCTTCAACGTGTACCCGAACGAGGTCGAAGACGTCGTCTCCGCGCATCCTGGTGTGCTCGAAGTGGCGTGCGTGGGCGTGCCGGACCAGTATTCGGGCGAGGCCGTGAAGCTGTACGTGGTCAAGAAGGACAAGGCGCTGTCCAAGGACGACGTCATGGCCTATTGCAAGGAACAGCTGACGGGCTACAAGCGTCCGAAGTACGTCGAGTTCCGCGACAGCCTGCCCAAGACCAACGTCGGCAAGATCCTGCGGCGCGAGCTGCGGGACGAGAAGCAGCCGGCCTAAGTCAGCCTCGCACCACCGTCGCCCCTGCGAAGGCAGGGGCCCAATTTCTCGGCGTTGCGGCAGCGCCAGCAACATGAGGCCCCTGCCTGCGCAGGGGCGACGTGCTGCAGCAGTCAGCCCGCGGTCTGCTCCACGCCCGCTTTCCCATCCTTTACCCTGAACTGCGCCAGCACACGCTGAGCGCTGCCCGCATCGCGCACGTCGTCCAGCCCCAGGAAGCGCGTGCGCACTTCCTTCGGCGTCACTTCCAGCAGCATCCAGCCGCGCTTGTCGCTGCGCCCGTATTTGATGTGCGGGTTCATCGCCACGTACTGCGCCGTCCGTTCCTGCGGGCGCGAGCTGGACGTCACCGACGTGCCCACGAATTCCGTCGCCACCAGCGGATTGGCCTTCGACGCGGGCCTGGAAAAGTCGCGCCGCAGCTCGGTCGCATAGAAGGTGTGCACGTCGCCGCCCAGTACCAGCGGATTCGCCGCGCGCGTTGTCGCGAGCGTGTCGAGCAGGCGCCGGCGCGCGGCTGGATAACCGTCCCAGCCGTCGGTCCAGACGCGGCCGCCGTCCGCCGTCGCCGTCGGCACTTGCGAGGACGGCGCCATCAGCGTCTGCTGGGCCAGCACGTTCCAGCGCGCGTTCGAGGATCGTAATCCCGCCTCCAGCCAGGCTTCCTGCTCGGCGCCCAGCATCGAGCGGCGCGGATCGAGCAGGGCGGGGCAGGCGCGCGCCGTCACGGACGAGGAACCGCCCGCGTTCGGGCGCGGGCAGGCCTGCACGGCGCGGTACTGGCGGTCGTCCAGCACGTGGAAGCGCGCGAGCCTGCCCCAGTCGACACGCTGGAGCATGCGCACGCTGGCGAAGTGTTTCGGCGCCGGCAGGCGCAGCGGCATGTGTTCGTAGAAGGCCTGGTAGGCCGCGGCGCGGCGCTGGGCGAAGGTGGCGGACAGGCGCTCGTCGCGCAGCGCCGCGTAGTCGTTGGCGACTTCGTGGTCGTCCCAGGTGACGATCCAGGGCGCCGCCAGGTGCGCCGCCTGCAACTGCGGGTCGGACTTGTACTGGGCATAGCGGCGCCGGTAATCGTCCAGCGTGAACGATTCGTCGCGGCGCACGGCGCGCTGCGGATGCTGGAGCTGGTAGGCGCCCCATTCGTAGATGTAGTCGCCGAGGAAGGCGACCAGGTCCGGATGCGCGGCGGCGATGTGGCGGTGCGCCGCGTAGCTGCCGAATTCCCAGTGCTGGCACGAGGCCACGGCCAGCTTCAGTACGTCGGGCATGCTGCCGGCGGCGGGCGCCGTGCGCGTGCGGCCGGCGGGACTGACGGCGTCGCCCAGCATGAAGCGGTACCAGTACCAGCGCGCCGGCTGCAGGCCCGTCACGTTCACGCGCACGCTGTGCGCCAGTTCCGGCGTGGCGATGGCGCTGCCGTGCGCGACGATGTTGCGGAAGGCCTCGTCGTGCGCCACTTCCCAGCGCAGCGGCACGGCCAGGCGCGGGCTTGATGACGCGTCGAGCGGATCGGGGAGGATCCTCGTCCAGAGGATCACGGAATCCGGTAGCGGCGCGCCCGACGCCACGCCCAGGCCGAACGGATAGCCGGCGCGGTTGGACGGAGGCGCGGACAGCACCAGCGACGGCGTCGCCGCCGTGGCGGCGGCCGCGAGGCGCGCCGCATCCAGCAGGAACAGGCGGCGCGCGTGCTGCATGGTCGGTCTTGTTGCGGCCTTATTGGGTCATCAGCGATTCGAGCGGCGGCAGCTGGCGCGGCTTGCGGTCCGGGCCCGTGGCCACGTAGGTCAGCGTCGCCTCCGTCACCTTGACCACGTCCGTCTGCAGGCGGTTGCGCTCCGCGTACACCTCGACGGAGACGGTGATCGACGTGTTGCCGACCTTGACGACGTCGGCGTAGAAGGACAGCAGGTCGCCGACGAACACGGGATTCTTGAACAGGAAGGAGTTCACGGCCACGGTGGCGACGCGGCCGTTGGCGCGGCGTACGGCCGGCAGCGAGCCGGCGATGTCGACCTGGGCCATGATCCATCCGCCGAACACGTCGCCATAGACGTTGATGTCGGCAGCGCCCGGCATCATCCGCAGCACCGGCATTTTTCCTTCGGGCAGGCGGACGGGGGAGGCGGACTGGTTTTCTGGCTGGGTCATCTTGAAATCTCGGTAAAAGCTACAATCAACGCTGGATTGAACCATAAAAACCGAAATATTGTCATGCGCCGCTCATCCTTGCCCCCTCCCGCCGACCCGAATGCCAAGCGCAACGACTGGTCGACCATCCGTACGCTGCTGCCCTATCTGTGGGTTTACAAATGGCGCGTGCTCGCCGCCCTCGTGTGCCTGGTCGGCGCCAAGATGGCGAACATCGGCGTGCCGCTGGTGCTCAAGAAGATCGTCGACCAGCTCTCGATCGACCCGCACCATCCGCATGCGCTGCTGGTGCTGCCGCTGGGCGCCCTCGTCGCCTACGGCGCGCTGCGCTTTTCCACCACGCTGTTCACCGAGCTGCGAGAATTCCTGTTCGCGCGGGTGACGCAGCGCGCCGTGCGCACCATCGCGCTGCGCGTGTTTCGCCACCTGCACGCGCTGTCGCTGCGCTTCCACCTGAACCGCCAGACGGGCGGCATGACGCGCGACATCGAGCGCGGCACGCGCGGCGTCAGCTCGCTCGTGTCCTACTCGCTGTTCTCGATCCTGCCGACGCTGGTGGAGATCTCGCTGGTGCTGGGCTACCTGGCCTTTCACTACGACAAGTGGTTCTCCATCATCACGGGCGTGGCGCTGCTCACCTACATCGTGTTTACCGTCACCGTCACCGAATGGCGCACGCACTTCCGGCGCACGATGAACGAACTGGACTCGAAGGCGAACACGAAGGCGATCGACTCGCTGATCAACTACGAGACGGTGAAATACTTCGGCAACGAGGACTACGAGGCCAAGCGCTACGACGAAGGCCTGCAGAATTACGAGCGCGCCGCCGTGCGCTCGCAGACCTCGCTGTCCTTGCTCAACAGCGGCCAGTCCCTGATCATCGCGGCCGCTGTCACCGCGATCCTGTGGCGCGCGACGCAGGGCGTCATCGACGGCACGATGTCGCTGGGCGACCTGGTGCTGGTGAATTCCTTCATGATCCAGCTGTACATCCCGCTCAACTTCCTCGGCGTGATCTACCGCGAGATCAAGCAGAGCCTGGCCGACATGGAACGCCTGTTCGGCCTGCTGGAGCAGCACCGCGAAGTGGCGGATTCGCCCGATGCCAAGCCGCTGCAGACGCAGGGGGCGCGCGTGGAGTTCTCGCACGTCGAATTCAGCTACGACCCCAAGCGCCAGATCCTGTTCGACGTCGACTTCACGATCCCGGCCGGCACCACGACGGCCGTCGTCGGCCACAGCGGCTCGGGCAAGTCGACCCTGTCGCGGCTGCTGTTCCGCTTCTACGACGTGCAGCAGGGCTCGATCCGCATCGATGGCCAGGACATCCGCCAGGTGACCCAGGATTCGCTGCGCCACGCGATCGGCATCGTGCCCCAGGACACGGTGCTGTTCAACGACACCATCGAATACAACATCGCCTACGGCCGCCCGGGCGCGCGCCGCGAGGACATCGTGGCGGCGGCGCGCGCGGCGTCGATCCACGACTTCATCGAGAGCCTGCCGGACGGCTATGCGACAATGGTGGGCGAGCGCGGCCTGAAGCTGTCCGGCGGCGAAAAGCAGCGCGTGGCGATCGCGCGCACGCTGCTGAAGAACCCCGCCATCCTGATCTTCGACGAAGCCACGTCGGCCCTCGACTCGAAGTCGGAGCAGGCGATCCAGGCGCAGCTGAAGGAAATCGCGAAACAGCGCACGACGCTGGTGATCGCGCACCGCCTGTCGACCATCGCCGATGCCGGCCAGATCCTCGTGCTGGACCATGGCCGCATCGTCGAGCGCGGCACGCATGCGCAGCTGATCGCGGCGGACGGACTGTATCGGCAGATGTGGGACCGGCAGCAGGCAAAGCAGGACGACGATCTCGCGGCCGCGCCGGAAGCGATGGGACAAGACTAGGAAACCAAGAGAACATGGACAATCAGATCGTCGAGATCGACATGGCCGACGTCGGCCACGGCAATCCGGCCTGGATCGCCGCGCTGGAAGCGGGCAAGGTGCTGTACTTCCCCAACTTCGGCAGCTACGGCAAGGCCGGCTTTGCGCCGCAGAAGGAAGAATTGGCGCTGTTCCGCGAAGACATCCGCGACCCGAAGGTACGCAACATCAGCCTGTCCCCCAGCGGCGACCTGAAAGGCGTCGTCGGCGACGACGCCACCAGGGCGCTGGCCGCCGGCATGATCGGACGCTTCCGCGCCGAGGCCGAGGCGCTGGTCGGCAACCTGGTGCCGCGCTACGGCGAACACCTGCGCCGCGGCGCCACCAGCTTCCGCCCGTCCGTCGTGCAGAACCGGGTGCAGTCCTGGCGCGCCGACGACCGCCGCATGCACGTCGATTCCTTCCCGTCGCGCCCGAACCGCGGCGAGCGCCTGCTGCGCATCTTCACCAACGTCAACCTGGAGGGTGAGCCGCGCGTGTGGCGCGTGGGCGAGCCGTTCGAGGACGTGGCGAAGCGTTTCCTGCCGAAGCTGAAACCTTATGTGGGCTGGCAGGCCAAAGCGCTGAACATGCTGGGCGTGACGAAATCGCTGCGCAGCGAATACGACCACCTGATGCTGCAGCTGCACGACGCCATGAAGTCCGACCTGGACTACCAGAAGAGCGCCCCGCAAGTCACCTTCGGCTTTCCACCCGGCTGCGCCTGGGTGTGTTTCTCGGACCAGACCTCGCACGCCGTGATGGCGGGCCAGTACATGATGGAGCACACGCTGCAGCTGTCGCCGATGCAGCAGTACGACAAGGAATCCAGCCCGCTGGCGATCCTGACGCGCTTGCAGGGGCACGCGCTGGTATAAAAAGAAAAACGGCCGCTTCGAGCGGCCGTTTTTACGCGTGGACGACAAAGCCGGCCTTAGGGTGGGCGCGGCCGGCGTAGGCACCACGTGCCCACCACGCACACCGACGACCTCAGTAGGTGTAGAACATCCGCTGGATCTCCTTGGTGCTGCTGGTTTTGGTCAGCGCCAGCATCAGCAGGATACGCGCCTTCTGTGGATTGAGCGTATCGGCCACCACGAAGTCGAGCTGGTCGTCGTTGGCTTCGCCGTTGCGTGCCACGATGCCTTGGCCCACGCGGCTGGCGCGCACGACGACGACGCCCTTGGCACGGGCGGCCGACAGGGCCGGACGCACCTTGGTCGGCAGGCTGCCGTCGCCCACGCCCGCATGCACGAGACCCTTGGCGCCCGCATTGACCAGCGCCTCGACGGCGGTGGGGCCGACGTTGGCGTAGGTGTAGGCGATGTCAACCTGGGGCAGGGCGTCCAGCTTGCTGACGTCGAATTCGGTGTCCGCCGTGTGCTTGCGCGTGGAAGCGCGGTAGAAGTGCGGCTTGTTGTCGACCACGTAGCCCAGCATGCCCAGTTCCGGCGACTTGAACGTATCGGTGGTCGTGGTATTGGTCTTGGTGACCTCGCGCGCGGCGTTGATCTGGTCGTTCATCACGACCAGCACGCCCTTGCCCACGGCGTCTTTGCTGCCGGCCGTGATCACGGCGTTGTACAGGTTGATCGGGCCGTCGGCCGAGATCGCGGTCGACGGACGCATCGCGCCCACCACCACCACCGGCTTGCTGCTCTTGACGACCAGGTTCAGGAAATAGGCGGTCTCCTCGATCGTGTCGGTGCCGTGGGTGATGACGATGCCGTCCACGTCCGGCTTGGCCAGCAGGGTGTTCACGCGCTTGGCGAGGGCGAGCCACTGCTCGTTGCCCATGTTCTCGCTGGCGATCTGGAATACCTGCTCGCCGCTGACGTGGGCGACCTTCTGCAGTTCCGGCACGGCCTTGATCAGCGCGTCGACGCCGACCGTGGCGGCCGTGTAGCCCACCGTCGTCGTGCTGGTGGCGCCGCTGCCGGCGATGGTGCCGCCGGTGGCGAGGATGGTCACGTTGGGCAGTTTCTGCGCCTGGGCGGCAGCCATGGTGAGGACAAGCCCGCACAGCGCGAGCAGCGCGCGGACGGATTTCGGATGCAGCATGAAGTCTCCTAGGGATGAGAGCTGAAACAAAAAAGGCTTTCCGGCGAGGGAAAGCCTTGGATGGAATGCGTGGCCGTCAGCGCAGGGGCGCCGTCGAGATATCCTTGTCGGACGGCGTGGGCGTCGTCAGTTCGCCTTCCCACTTGGCGACGACGGCGGTGGCGATGCCGTTGCCGATCACGTTGGTGGCCGAGCGGCCCATGTCCAGGAAGTGGTCGATGCCCAGCAGCAGGAGCAGGCCCGCTTCCGGGATGTGGAACTGGTTCAGCGTGGCGGCGATGACGACCAGCGAGGCGCGCGGCACGCCGGCCATGCCCTTCGAGGTCAGCATCAGCACCAGCATCATCGTCAGCTGGGTCGACAGCGGCACCTCGATGCCGTAGGCCTGGGCGATGAAGATGGTCGCGAAGGTGCAGTACATCATCGAGCCGTCCAGGTTGAACGAGTACCCGATCGGCAGCACGAAGGCGGCCAGGCGGTTCTTCACGCCGAAACGCTCCAGGCCTTCCAGCGTCTTCGGGAAAGCCGCTTCCGACGAGGCGCAGGTGAAGGCGAGGATGGTCGGCTCGCGCAGTTCCGCGATCAGTTTCAGCAGGCGCGGGCCGACGAACAGGATGCCGACGCCGATCAGGATCAGCCACAGCAGGATGATGCCGAGGTAGAACTCGCCCATGAACACGCCATAGGTGGCCAGCACGCCCACGCCGCTCTTGGCGATCACGCCCGCGACGGCGGCGAACACGGCGACCGGCGCGAAGTTCATCACGTAGCCCGTCACCTTCAGCATCACGTGGGCGGCGCCGTCGATGGCGTCGATCAGCGGGGTGGCGCGCGCGCCCACGGCGGCGGCGCCCGTGCCGAAGAAGATCGAGAAGATCACGATCTGCAGGATCTCGTTCTTGGCCATGCCGTCCGCGATCGAGGTCGGCACCAGGTGGGTGATGAAGTCCTTCAGCGTGAGGCCGGTGACGGCGATGCCCGAGGAAGCGTTCGCCGCCGGCAGGTTGCCGGCCAGCGCCATCGCGTCGCCCGGACGGAACAGGTTCACGAGGATCAGGCCCAGCGTCAGCGACATCACGGAAGCGATGACGAACCAGCCCAGCGCCTTGACGCCGATGCGGCCCACTTCCGCGGCGTCGCCCATCTTGGCGATGCCCACGACCAGCGTCGAGAACACCAGCGGCGCGATGATCATCTTGATCAGGCGGAGGAACAGGGTCGTGATCAGCGACATATTGTCCGCGAAGGCGGCGGGATCGGCCATCTGCGTATTGGCCGCGTAGCCGACGGCGATGCCCAGCACCAGTCCTACCATGATGTAGGTGGTGAGGCGGTTTCGTTTGTTCATAGACGTCCTCTGTGATGGCGCCACGGCGGTCAGGAAGAGATCGTCCGTCCTGCGCCGGCGCAACCCGAGCTGGCTCGGGCGGAAACTCGGGCAAAACGGTGATCGTGCGCGAGTGCCTTTGATGCTGACAATATTGACAAGTCCCGCAGTATCCTTGGCGTTGCAAGTGCTGTCAAGCATGCGCAAATCCCCGTAAATAGACGACAATACGGTTGCCGGGCGAGCTTGGCGCGCAAATGTTTACGGATGATTGTGAGGGATGAACAAGCGATGATCGACATCGACAATGTCAGCAAATGGTACGGCACGTTCCAGGTGCTGCGCGACTGCACGACCAGCGTCGCGCGCGGCGACGTGGTGGTGGTGTGCGGCCCGTCCGGATCGGGCAAGTCGACCCTTATCAAGACCGTCAACGGCCTCGAACCCTTCCAGCAGGGGACCATCCGCGTCGACGGCACCTCGGTCGGCGACCCGGCCACGCGCCTGCCCGAGCTGCGCGCCCGCATCGGCATGGTGTTCCAGAATTTCGAGCTGTTCCCGCACCTGTCGGTACGCGACAACCTGACCCTGGCCCAGGTAAAGGTGCTGAAGCGCTCGCGCGACGCAGCGACGGCCAACGGCCTGAAATACCTGGACCGCGTGGGCCTGCTGGCGCACCAGGACAAGTTTCCCAGCCAGCTCTCCGGCGGCCAGCAGCAGCGCGTGGCGATCGCGCGGGCGCTGGCGATGGATCCCGTCGCCATGCTGTTCGACGAGCCGACGTCCGCGCTCGACCCGGAAATGGTGGGCGAGGTGCTGGACGTGATGACGGGCCTGGCCCAGGAGGGTATGACGATGATGGTCGTCACCCACGAGATGGGCTTCGCGCGCCGCGTCGCCGACCGCGTCGTGTTCATGGATGCGGGCGCCATCGTCGAGGACAGCCCGAAGGACGCCTTCTTCGACGCGCCCCGCTCGGAGCGCGCGCGCGAATTCCTCGCGCGGATCATCCACTGAGCATCCACTGAGCATCCACTGAGCCCGCGCCTGCCTGCCTATAGATTACGCAGCACCAGGCTGGCGCCGCCCGCGATCAGCACCACCCAGACGGCCTGGCGGACGCGCTGCGCCGGCAGCTGCAGGTGCAGCCGGTTGCCGAGATACAGGCCACCCAGCGCGAACGGCAGCAGGGCCGCCGCCAGCAGCGGCAAGCCGGGCTGCGCGTACAGGCCGGCGCCGGAGAACAGGGCCAGGCGGGCGATGGCGCTGGACAGCAGCACGGCGCTGATCGTCGCGCGCAGCGCCAGCTTGTCGTCCAGGCGCCGCGTCAGGTAGATCGTGTAGAACGGTCCGCCCGTGCCGAACAGCGCCGTGAACACGCCGCCGACGGCGCCGAACGGCAGCGCCCAGCCGGCCGCCAGGGGCCGCGCAGGCGGGCGTGCCAGCAGGCTCCAGGCCGCGAAGGCCAGGATGAAGGCCCCGAGCAGCAGCAACAGCAGCCGTTCCGGCGCCCGCACCAGCGCCACCACGCCGAGCGCCATCCCGGCCAGCATGCAGGGCAGCAGGCGCAGCCCTTCGCGCAGCACGATGTGGCGCCGGTTGCGCAGGCCGAGCAGCAGGCCGGACACGAGATCGAACACCAGCATCAGCGGCACGGCCACGCGCAGCGGTACCAGCAGCACCAGCACGGGCATCGCCATGATCGCGGAGCCGAATCCCGTGACGCCGTAGACGACGTAGGCGAGGGCGATGACGGCGGCCAGTTGCGCGATCGTGTGGAACTCGTAAGCCATGGACGGGACGGCGCTGGCCGGCTGTGGTCGGTATGGCAATTCTAGCGCCGGACGGGTCATTAGTGCTGGAAAGAAACGTACCGTGCGGGCGGGAGAACGCGTGCCGGCCGGGGTGGCAGCAGGTAAAATGCCGGGGTTCGCATTCCGAGAGCCGCCATGTCCATCATCGAATCCCCCGACACCATCACCATCGCCCGTCCCGACGACTGGCACCTGCACCTGCGCGACGGCGCCGCCATGGCCAGCGTGCTGCCGCACAGCGCGCGCCAGTTCGCCCGCGCCATCGTCATGCCGAACCTGAAGCCGCCGGTCACCACCACCGCGCTGGCCGCGGCCTACCGCGAGCGCATCCTGGCGGCGCTGCCGGAGGGGATGTCCTTCGAGCCGCTGATGACGCTGTACCTCACCGACAACACGGACCCGGACGAGATCCGCCGCGCCAAGGATTCGGGCTTCGTCCACGCCGTCAAGCTGTACCCGGCCGGCGCCACCACCAATTCGGCGGCCGGCGTGACCGACCTGCGCAAGTGCTACAAGACGCTGGAGGCGATGCAGGAGACCGACATGCCCCTGCTGATCCACGGCGAAGTCACGGACAACCACATCGACCTGTTCGACCGCGAAGCCGTGTTCATCGAGCGCGTGATGCGCCCGCTGCGCCGCGACTTCCCGGAACTGAAGATCGTGTTCGAGCACATCACGACCAAGGATGCGGCCGAGTACGTGGCCGAGGCCGAAGGCCCGATCGCGGCGACCATCACCGCCCACCACCTGCTGTACAACCGCAACGAGATCTTCCGCGGCGGCATCCGCCCGCACATGTACTGCCTGCCCGTGCTCAAGCGCGAGGAACACCGCCTGGCGCTGGTGACGGCCGCCACCAGCGGCGACGAGCGCTTCTTCCTCGGCACCGATTCGGCCCCGCACGCCATCCACACCAAGGAGACGTCGTGCGGCTGCGCCGGCTGCTACACGGCGCTGCACGCGATGGAACTGTATGCCACCGCCTTCGAGCAGGCCGGCGCGCTGGACAAGCTGGAAGCCTTCGCCAGCCTGAACGGCCCCGCCTTCTACGACCTGCCGGTCAACACGGGCACCGTCACGCTGAAGCGCGAAACCTGGACGCTGCCGGCCACCGTGCCGATGGGCGAGCACGAACTGGTCCCGCTCAACGGCGGCGAGCAGATCGGCTGGAAGATGGTGTAATTCCTGGATGTTCGCGCAGATCGACTGGACGCGGCCGTGGTATGACACGGTGCGTCCCGCCTTCGAGCGCCTCGGTCAGGGCCCGTTCATCGACGCCTTCAACGCCAACGCGGCCCGCCTGGGCCTCGTCAACCACCGCGGCCAGGCGATCCGCTTCGTGCCTCAGGAGGCGCTGCCGCCCGAGACGGCGTACGAGGCATTCATCGGCGCCACCGGCTGCGTACCCACGCGCGAGAACCTGCACGATTTCTTCAATGGCCTCGTGTGGCAGACCTTCCCGCGCACCAAGCGCGCGTTGAATGCGTTGCAGGCGGCGCAGATCCAGGCCGCCGGCGTCGGCAAGTCGCGTGGCCCCGCGCGCGATGCCGCCACCATCTACGACGAGAACGCCGCGCTGCTGCTGGTGCGCGACGACGACGCGGGCCATGCCCTCGTCGACGACCTGCGCGAACACCGCTGGGTCGACGCCCTGTGGACGCGCCGCGCGCAGTTCGCGGCCGGCGCCGGCGCCGAGGTCTGGCTGTTCGGCCACGCGCTGATGGAAAAGCTCGTCGCGCCGCGCAAGGCGATCACGGCGCACACGCGCGTCGTGTTCGCGCCGGGCGAGGTGTTCGCCTTGCCCTGGCAGGCGCGCTGCGACTGGATCGACGGCGCCGAATCCGCGGCGCTCGCCACGCAAGGCCTGTCGACCGCCGGCTTCATGCCGCTGCAGGCGCTGGGCGTGCCCGGCTGGTGGCCGGGCCAGGACGAGGCGTTCTACCGGGACGAGACCGTATTCCGACCGAAAAGGAGACAAGCATGAGTGCACAGGTCCGCTGGGGCATCCTCGGCACGGGCAAGATCGCCAAGGCCTTCGCCACGGCATTGAAGGACACGCCGGATGGCGTGCTGGCCGGCGTCGGCTCGCGCACGCTCGAAGGCGCGCAGGCATTCGCCGCGCAATTCGGCGGCGCGGCCTACGGTTCCTACGAAGCGCTGGTGCAGGCTGATGACGTCGACCTGGTCTACGTCGGCACGCCGCATCCGATGCATTACGAGAACGTGCGCATGGCGCTGGAAGCGGGCAAGGGCGTGCTGTGCGAAAAGGCATTCACTGTGAACCGGCGCCAGGCCGAGGAACTGGTGGCGCTGGCGCGCGACAAGAAACTGTTCCTGATGGAGGCCATGTGGACGCGCTTCCTGCCGGCCTTCGCCGAGGTGCGGCGCATCGTCGCCTCCGGCGAGATCGGCGCCGTGCGCCAGGTGAGCGCGGATTTCGGCTTCAAGGCCGACGTCGGCCCCGAACACCGGCTGTTCAATCCGGTGCTGGGCGGCGGCGCGCTGCTGGACCTGGGCATCTATCCGCTGTCGATCGCGGCGGCGCTGCTCGGCCCCGTGACGGGCGTGCTGGCCCAGGCCGACCTGGGTCTCACCGGCGTCGACGAACAGACGGCGCTGGTGCTGCGCCATGAAGGGGGCGGCATGGCCGTCCTCAGCTGCTCGCTGCGCGCGCGCCTGGCCAGCGAACTGACGGTGGCCGGAGAACGGGGCCATGTGCGCATGAACACGATGTTCCACCGCGCCCGCTCGGTGACGGTGGCGCTGGCCGATGGCAGCACGCGCACCGTCGACACGCCCTTCCTCGGCAACGGCTACGTGCACGAAATCGCCGAAGCGCAGCGCTGCTGGCGCGCCGGCGAGATCGAGAGCCCGGCCATGACGCATGCCGATACGCTGATGCTGATGGGCGTGATGGACGAGGCGCGCCGCCAGATCGGCCTGCAGTACGCATCCGACAACGACTGATCCACTCATAAGCCACAAGGAGAACCATGAAACGCGATCCCCGCTCGACCAGCCGCATCCGCCAGCTCAAGCCGCGCCAGCGCAAGAAGCTGCGCGTCGGCGAATTCCAGGAACACTGCTTCGACGTGGAGCTCGTGTTCCACGCCCCGATGCGCGGCGAACCGTACCACGACTTCATCAACGACTTCTTCGGCTTCCTGGAGCAGCGCGGCCTGCTGGGCGGCGGCTTTGGCGGCAAGGAGCCGTTCAGCGAGACCGAGGGCGCGATCGCCCGCATCGAACGGGGCTCGCCGGGCGAGGAAGACCGCGAGGCCGTCGTGACGTGGCTGCGCGCGCGCCAGGAAGTGGTCGATGCCCGCGCCAAGGACTTCAAGGATGCGTGGCACGGCTACGGTTTCTGATCCTTTCCGCTTTTGCCGACAAAGCCCGCGCCTGCGGGCTTTGTCGTTTATCGCGCACGGACGGGGCGCATGCATACCCGATTCCGTTTGACGGCGCCCGCGCGGGTTCGGATACTGGCTGTTCCGCCCACTCGAAAGGATGTCCGATGCTTGTGCGTCCCACTGCGCGTCTCACTGCGCGTCCCACTCTGCGTGCCACCCTGTTTGCAGCCGGCCTGCTTGCTGCCGCGCCGAGCTTCGCCGACCCGGTACCGGTCCCCGCCGACAAGGCGAACTACGTCGGCGAATGGCTGGGCGACAAGATGCGCCTGAAGATCCAGCCGGACGGCCACGTCGAGTACAAGCGCGACCGGCCCGGCAAGAACGTCGACCTCACCGTCGATCTGCAGGGCTTCCACGGCGACGACTTCGACGTCGGCACCAGCTTCATCAAGTCGACCTTCGTCGTCGGCAAGCCGCCGCATCGCGAGCAGGGCAAGTGGAAGATGACGGTCGACGGCATCGAGCTCACGAAGCGCGAATGATTGCTTGGATGTAAGCGTTTGTCAGCCCGGTAAGCATTTGTAAAGGCTGTCAACAAGGGCAGGGGCGGGCTCGTTTTAGGGACAAGTGACACGCAAACGTGCACGAGAATCCCAAAACTAGCTGAGGACCACTTATCATGAAAAACACCATCGCTGCCCTGATCGCCGGTCTGTTCGCCACTGCTGCATTCGCCCAGACGCCGGCCCCTGCCACCACCTCGCCCACCGTCAAGGCCGAAGCGAAGGCCGACGCCAAGAGCGCCAAGGCCGAAGTGAAATCCGAAGCCCATGAGACGAAGAAGGCCGTGAAGGAACAGGCCAAGGACACCAAGGCCGATGCCAAGCAGGCCAAGGACACCGTGAAGGCCGAGGCGAAGGAAACCACGGCCGAGGCCAAGCACGCCAGCGTCAAGGCCGGCCACAAGGCCAAGGAAGTCGCCAAGGAAGGCAAGGACGCGACCGTCGCCGCCGTGACCCCGGCCACCACCACGACCACCACTGCGGCGACCAAGTAATCCGCCCCCCGATCACCGATCCGCAAGGAGATTCGCCATGAAACGTACCGCCGCCACCCTGATCGCCGCCCTGTTCGCCAGCGCCGCCTTCGCCCAGACCACGACCCCGACCGCGCCGCCGACGACGCCGTCGCAGACCGCGGTGCCGGACGCGAGCACGTCGCCGGCCGTCTCCAAGGCCGCCGCCAAGCACGAGAAGCAGGAAGCCAAGCCGGCCAAGGGCAAGCACGACAAGAAGGGCGAGGCTACCAAGGCCACCAAGGACAGCAAGGAGAAGAAGGACGGCAAGGAAGCGGCGGATCCGGCCACCACGCCGGTCGCTGCCAAGTAAGCCGCTCGATAAAGCAACGTCGTTCCCGGCACTGCCGGAAACGACTCCCCGCGCAGGCGGGGACCCAATGTGTAAGCGTAGACGAAACGCTGGCAGAAATTGGGTCCCCGCCTGCGCGGGGACGACGTTGTTTACACTTTCAGGAATTCCTCCCGCCCGCCCAGCCAGCGCTGCAGGTGCGCATCCACGATCGCCTCCGCCTCCGGCTTGCTGGAGCCCAGCAGCCAGGCCGCCACGTCGCGGGCCTGCTCGACGATGTCCTGGTCCGTCTCCAGGTTGGCGAAGCGCAGCATCGCTTCCCCCGACTGGCGCGCGCCCAGGAATTCGCCGGGGCCGCGGATCTCCAGGTCGCGCCGCGCGATCTCGAAGCCGTCCGTCGTCTCGCGCATCGTCATCAGGCGCTGCTTGGCCACGTGGCCCAGGGGGCTCTGGTACAGCAGCAGGCACACGCTGGCCGCCGAGCCGCGGCCCACGCGGCCGCGCAGCTGGTGCAGCTGCGACAGGCCGAAGCGCTCGGCGTGCTCGATCACCATCAGCGACGCATTCGGCACGTCCACGCCGACCTCGATGACGGTCGTCGCCACCAGCACGTGCACGTCGCCCGCCGAGAAGGCGTCCATGATGACCTGCTTCTCGGCCGGCTTCATGCGCCCGTGCACGAGGCCCACGACGAGGTCGGGCAGGCTGGCCGCCAGCGTCTCGTAGGTGTCGGTGGCCGTCTGCAGCTGCAGCGCTTCCGATTCCTCGATCAGCGGACAGACCCAGTAGGCTTGCCGGCCTTCCAGCGCGGCCGCGTGCACGCGCTCGATCACTTCGTCACGCCGGTTCTGGTCGATGGCGCGCGTGACGATGGGCGTGCGGCCCGGCGGCAGCTCGTCGATGACGGACACTTCGAGGTCGGCGTAATAGGTCATCGCCAGCGTGCGCGGGATCGGCGTGGCGGACATCATCAACTGGTGCGGCACCAGGCCGTCGCTGCCCTTGTTGCGCAGCGTGAGGCGCTGGCCGACGCCGAAGCGGTGCTGCTCGTCCACCAGCACCAGGCCCAGCTTCGCGAACTGCACGGTGTCCTGGATCAGCGCATGGGTGCCGATCACGAGGTTCGCCTCGCCCGATTCGACCAGTTCGCTGGCGGCCTGCTTGTCCTTCTTCTTCAGGCTGCCCGTCAGCCAGGCGACCTTCACGCCCAGCGGTTCCATCCAGGATGCGATCTTGCGGAAGTGCTGCTCGGCCAGGATCTCCGTGGGCGCCATCAACGCGGCCTGGTAGCCGCTGTCGATGGCCTGGGCGGCGGCGAGCGCCGCGACCACGGTCTTGCCGCTGCCGACGTCGCCCTGCAGCAGGCGCTGCATCGGGTAGCTTTCGCGCAGGTCGGCGCGGATCTCCTCGACCACGCGCTGCTGCGCATTGGTCAGCTTGAAGGGCAGGGCCTGCAGGAACGCGCTGGACAGCGTGCCCACGGCGCCGAGGACGGGCGCGCCTTTCTCGCGGCGCGACTGCTGGGCCTTCTTCAGCGACAGCTGCTGGGCCAGCAGCTCGTCGAACTTCACGCGGGTCCAGGCCGGGTGGCTGCGTTCGACGAGCGCGTGTTCGTCGACGTCCGGCGGCGGGTAGTGCAGCAGGCGCACGGCCGGCTGGAATTCGGCCAGGTTCAGGCGGGCGCGCACGGCCTGGGGCACGGTGTCGGTCCAGTCGACGCGTTTCATGGCATCGGCGATGGCCCGCCGCAGCACCGTCTGCGACAGGCCTTCGCCGGCCGGGTAGACGGGCGTGAGCGAATTGGGCAGGGGCGCGCCCTCGTTGACGATCTTGTAGACGGGATGGACCATCTCGGCGCCGAAGAAGCCGTGGCGCACCTCGCTGCGCGCACGCACGCGCGTGCCCTCGGCCAGCTGCTTGACCTGGCTGCCGTAGTAGTTCATGAAGCGCAGCTGGATGTCGCCCGAGTCGTCGGCAATGGTCACCAGCAGCTGGCGCCGCGGTTTGTAGGCGACTTCGTTCTTGGTGACGATGCCTTCGACCTGGGAGACGTGGCCACCGCGCAGGCAGGCTTCGCGGATCGGGACGATCTGCGTCTCGTCTTCGTAGCGCATCGGCAGGTGCAGCACCAGGTCCATGTCGGTGCGCAGGCCGAGCTTGGCGAGCTTGCTTTCGATGCTTTTCGGTGCCGCTTTCGCAGCGGCTGGGGCTTTGGTGGCTGGCATGGCGGATCGGTTGGCGCGTGTCGGCGGCGTTGCAGGATCGGCCACAAAGCCGCTCGACTGCGCCCTCGCACCGGAAACCGGGTGTAAAATAGAGGGTTCGCCCTACACGCTAGAGCCCATATTGTAAGGCTCGCGGGCCTGTTTTCCCAGATGAGCAGAATGTATTCCCTTTCCGATTTCGATTTCGACCTGCCACCCGAACGCATCGCCCAGGTACCGCTGCCGGACCGCAGCGCGTCGCGCCTGCTGCAGCTCGACGGCGACCGCATCACGGACCGGCACTTCGCCGACATCGTCGACCAGCTGCAAGCCGGCGACGTGCTGGTCATGAACAATACCCGCGTGCTCAAGGCGCGCTTCTTCGGCCAGAAGGAGTCCGGCGGCCAGGTCGAGGTGCTGGTCGAGCGCGTGCTCGACAGCCGTACCGTGCTGGCCCAGGTGCGCGCCTCCAAGTCGCCCAAGCCGGGCACGCGCATCCGCCTGGCGGACGCCTTCGACGTGACGACGGGTGAACGCGCGGGCGAATTCTTCACGCTGCACTTCGGCGCCGACGTGTTCGAGCTGATCGAGGCCCACGGCCGCCTGCCGCTGCCGCCGTACATCGAGCACGACGCCGACGACTTCGACGAGCAGCGCTACCAGACCGTGTATTCGAAGGAGCCGGGCGCCGTCGCCGCGCCCACGGCCGGCCTGCACTTCGACCAGCCGCTGCTGGACAAGCTGGCCGCCAAGGGCGTGACCATCGCCTACGTCACGCTGCACGTGGGCGCCGGCACCTTCCAGCCCGTGCGCGTGGAAAACCTGGCCGAGCACCAGATGCACAGCGAGTGGTACACGATCCCGCAGGAGACCGTCGACAAGGTCGCCGCCGCCAAGGCCGCGGGACGCGACGTCGTCGCCGTCGGCACCACCTCGCTGCGCGCGCTGGAATCGGCCTCGCAGTCGGGCGAACTCGCCGCCGGCAGCGGCGACACGCGCCTGTTCATCACGCCGGGCTATGCCTTCCGCACCGTGACGCGCCTGATCACGAACTTCCACCTGCCGAAGTCGACGCTGATGATGCTGGTCTCGGCCTTTGCCGGCTACGACGAGATCCGCAAGGCCTATGCCCACGCGATCGCCAGCGAATACCGCTTCTTCAGCTACGGTGACGCCATGCTGCTCACCACCCATTCACGCTACACGCAAGCCTGACCATCACGATGCTGGAATTTACCCTCCTTAAGAAAGACACGAGCGGCCTGTCGCACGCCCGCCGCGGCCGACTGAAGCTGAACCACGGCACCATCGAGACGCCGATCTTCATGCCGGTCGGCACCTATGGCTCCGTCAAGGCGATGGATCCGAACGAATTGAAGCAGGTCGGTTCGCAGATCATCCTCGGCAATACCTTCCACCTGTGGCTGCGCCCGGGCACGGAAGTCATGGACAAGTTCGGCGGCCTGCACGGCTTCATGGGCTGGGACAAGCCGATCCTGACCGACTCCGGCGGCTTCCAGGTGTTTTCGCTGGGCGCCATGCGCAAGATCACGGAAGAGGGCGTCAAGTTCGCCTCGCCGATCGACGGTTCACGCCAGTTCCTGTCGCCCGAAATCTCGATGCAGATCCAGCGCTCGCTGAATTCGGACATCGTCATGCAGTTCGACGAATGCACGCCGTACGAGATCGACGGCCGTCCGGCCACGAGCGAGGAAGCGGCGAAGTCGATGCGCATGTCGCTGCGCTGGGCCCAGCGCTCGATGAACGAGTTCAACAAGGGCGAAAACCCGAACGCGCTGTTCGGCATCGTCCAGGGCGGCATGTACGAGCGCCTGCGCGACGAATCGCTGGCCGGCCTGGAAGAGATCGACTTCCCGGGCCTGGCGATCGGCGGCCTGTCGGTCGGCGAGCCCAAGGAAGACATGATGCGCATCCTGGAGCACGTCGGCCCGCGCCTGCCGGAAAACAAGCCGCACTACCTGATGGGCGTCGGCACGCCGGAAGACCTGGTGGCGGGCGTGGCCAACGGCGTCGACATGTTCGACTGCGTGATGCCCACCCGCAATGCCCGCAACGGCTGGCTGTTCACCCGCTTCGGCGACCTCAAGATCAAGAACGCGCGCTACAAGGACGACCAGGCGCCGCTGGACGAATCCTGCACCTGCTACTGCTGCAAGAATTTCTCGCGCGCCTACCTGCACCACCTGCACCGCTCGAAGGAAATCCTGGGCGCCCGCCTGAACACGATCCACAACCTGCATTACTACCTGAACCTGATGCAGGAAATCCGCGACGCGATCGATGCGGACAAGTTCCATGAGTTCCGCCTGCAGTTCAACGCGGACCGGGCGCGCGGCGTCTAAGCCAGGGACGCTGCGCGTAGGGTGGGCATCACATGCCCACCATGCGTCCACGCGGCGCACGCCATGGTGGGCACGTGGTGCCCACCCTACGCATACGGCATACACGAAATGAATTTTTCGATAATGTCTTGCAAACAGGCATGCCGCTCCCACATGCCGGGAAACTGGCTGTCGCCTTTTTTGGGGTGCTAGAATACAGCGCTCGTTTTTTAACCAACATACTAATATCCGGGAGTCCTTGTGTTCATTTCCAACGCTTACGCGCAAACCGCAGCCGGCGCCGCCGATGCTGGCCTGATGGGCAGCCTAACGACGTTCGCACCGCTGATCCTGATGTTCGTGGTCATGTACTTCCTCATGATCCGTCCGCAGCAGAAGCGCCAGAAAGAACTGCGCGCCATGATGGATGCGCTGGGCAAGGGCGACGAAGTCGTCACCGTCGGCGGCGTGCTGGGCCGCGTGACCAAGGTCACCGACACCTACGTGACCATCGAAGTGGCTCCCGGTACCGAAATGGTGGTGCAGAAGAACGCCGTCACCGCCCTGCTGCCGAAAGGCACCCTGAAGTCCCTGTAAGCCGGCCCGCGCGGCCAGCGCCGCGCTCCAGCCCCGCAGCTGCTCCAACCTTGAACGCTGGAACATCATGAACCGCTATCCCCTCTGGAAATACATACTGATCCTCGTGACAGTACTGCTCGGCCTGCTTTACACATCGCCCAACTACTTCGGCGATTCGCCGGCGCTGCAGGTCACGGCCGGCAAGTCGACCGTCAAGGTCAACAGCGACACGACCGGCGAAGTTGCCCAGGCGCTCAAGCGCGCTGGCATTAATGCGGATGCCATCAGCCTGGAAGGCGCCGGCGATACCAGCGCGGTGCGTACCCGTTTCGCCAGCACCGACGAGCAGTTCAAGGCCAAGCTGGCGCTGGAGCGCGACCTGAACCGCGACCAGGCCGACCCGGACTACATCGTCACCGTCAACCTGGCCAAGAACACGCCGGTCTGGATGCAGAAGCTGCACGCCCTGCCGATGAACCTGGGCCTGGACCTGCGCGGCGGCGTGCACTTCCTGCTGCAGGTCGATTCCAAGGCCGTGCAGGACACCCGCATCAAGACCACCCTGGCCTCGGCCCGCGCCCAGCTGCGCGACGCCAACGTGCGCCACGCCGGCATCGAGCGCGTCGGCGACACCATCCAGATCACCTTCCGCGATGCCGACACCCGCGCCAAGGCGCGCAGCGTGCTGGGCCAGAACAGCGACCTCGCATTCGCCGAGAGCGCCGACGGCACCGACCTGAAGCTGGCGGTCACCCTCAAGCCGGAAGCGCTGCAGCGAGTGGTGGAAGAGGGCGTCAAGCAGAACATCAGCTCGCTGGGCAAGCGCATCAACGAACTGGGCGT
This sequence comes from Massilia paldalensis, assembly GCF_044901715.1. Classification (NCBI taxonomy): domain Bacteria; kingdom Pseudomonadati; phylum Pseudomonadota; class Betaproteobacteria; order Burkholderiales; family Oxalobacteraceae; genus Massilia; species Massilia paldalensis. The sequence continues at coordinate 709,978 of NZ_JBJCIU010000004.1, read as the reverse complement.
GACGGAACCGATCATCCAGCAGCAGGGCCGCGACCGCATCGTCGTCCAGCTGCCGGGCGTGCAGGACGTGGCGCACGCCAAGGACATCATCGGCCGCACGGCGACGCTGGAATTCCGCGTCACCGACGACACGATCACCCCGGGCACCGAGCTGACCTCCACGATCCCGCTGAATTCTGAGCTGTTCACCCAGGGCGCGGGCGCGCCGGTCGTCGTCTCGAAGGACGTCATCGTGTCCGGCGACTCGATCATCAGCGCCACGGCCAGCTTCGACCAGAACCAGCGTCCGGCCGTGAGCATCGAGCTGAATGCCGAAGCGGGCCGCAAGATGCGCGCCATGACGCGCGAGCGCGTCGGTAAGCGCATGGCGACGCTGCTGAAGGAAAAGGGCAAGTACACCGTGCTGCAGGTCGCGACGATCCAGAGCGAATTCGGCGCGAACTTCCAGACGACCGGCATGGCCAGCCCGGCCGCCGCCTCGGAACTGGCGCTGCTGCTGCGCGCCGGCGCGCTGTCGGCGCCGATGGAATTCGTCGAGGAACGTGTCGTCGGCCCGCAGCTGGGCGCCGAGAACATCTCCAAGGGTCTGCACTCGACGCTGTGGGGCTTCGTGGCGATCGCCGTCTTCATGATCGTCTACTACCAGTTGTTCGGCTTCTTCAGCGTGCTGGCGCTGGCCTGCAACCTGCTGTTCCTGCTGGCCCTGCTGTCCACGCTGCAGGCGACGCTGTCGCTGCCAGGTATCGCGGCAATCGCGCTGGCGCTGGGCATGGCGATCGACTCGAACGTGCTGATCAACGAGCGCATCCGCGAGGAACTGCGTGCCGGTAATACGCCGCAGGCGGCCATCTCGGCCGGATTCAGCCATGCCTGGGCGACCATCCTGGACTCGAACGTGACCACGCTGATCGTCGGCCTGGCCCTCGTCGTGTTCGGTTCCGGCGCCGTGCGCGGCTTCGCCGTCGTGCACTGCCTGGGCATCCTGACCTCGATGTTCTCGGCCGTGTTCGTGTCGCGCGGCGTCGTCAACCTGTGGTACGGCCGCAAGAAGAAGCTGAGCAAGATTGCCATCGGCACCGTCTGGACGCCGGGCATGACGCCCGCAGGCGCCCGCAAGACCGCCGTCAAGGAATAAGGAACCGGGGTAGAACATGGAATTTTTCAAGATTAAACGGGACATCCCGTTCATGCGCTACGCGTTGATCTTCAACGTGATTTCGGCGCTGACCTTCGTCGCAGCAGTCTACTTCCTGGTGACCAAGCACCTGCACTTCTCGGTGGAATTCACCGGCGGTACCGTGATGGAGCTGCGCTACCCGCACGCGGCCGACCAGGAAAAGATCCGTGCCTCGCTGACCAAGCTGGGCTACGAGCAGCCGGAAGTGTCGAGCTTCGGCACCGCCCAGGACGTGCTGCTGCGCCTGCCGATCCGCGAGGGCAGCAATGCGAACAACGCCTCGGCGGCCGTGTTCAACGCGCTGTGCGCGGCCGAGGGCGGCGCGCCGAAGCAGGTCCAGCAGACCACGGACAAGGGCGAGAACGTCTCCCGCACCAGCTGCGTGAACGCCGCCGGCGCCGAGGTGGTAAGCCTGCAGCGCGTCGACTACGTGGGCGCCCAGGTCGGCGACGAGCTGGCCCAGAACGGCCTGAACGCGCTGATCATGGTCGTGGTCGGCGTGATGATCTACCTGGCCGTGCGCTTCGAGTGGAAGTTCGCGGTGGCGGCGATCATCGCCAACCTGCACGACATCGTGATCATCCTGGGCTTCTTCGCCTTCTTCCAGTGGGAATTCTCGCTGACCGTGCTGGCCGGTATCCTTGCCGTGCTGGGCTATTCGGTCAACGAATCGGTCGTCATCTTCGACCGGATCCGCGAGACCTTCCGCAAGCAGCGCAAGATGAGCGTTTCGGAAGTCATCGACCACGCGATCACCAGCACCATCTCGCGTACCATCATCACCCACGGTTGTACCGAGATGATGGTGCTGTCGATGCTGTTCTTCGGCGGCCAGAGCCTGCACTACTTCGCGATGGCGCTGACGATCGGTATCCTGTTCGGTATCTACTCGTCCGTGTTCGTGGCGGCCGCCATTGCGAAATGGCTGGGCGTGAAGCGCGAAGACCTGATCAAGCCGGTCAAGGAACGCGACGAAACGGATGGCGCCGTCGTCTGAGTTTGCGCCGGCCCGATGAAAAAGCCGCATGGTGTCTAGCCATGCGGCTTTTTCTTTTGCTGAAAGTGAAACAGCGCACAGAGGATGGCTTAGGCGAGGCTTAAGATGGACCTGTCTCTTTCAGGACATCCCTAGTTTTGGACTTCACCCGCTCCCGCAAGGAGCGGGTTTTTTTTTGCCTTGCCTTGCCTTGCCATGCGTTGGCTCGTCAATTCACATTTTGGAAAAAATTTAACAAATGTGAGTCAACGCACAGAGTTGGGGGACGTAGGGAACTAAGATGTACCTGTCTCTTTCAGGACATCCCTAGTTTTGGACTTTTCCCGCTCATGCAGCGGGATTTTTTTTGCCCGTACGGCGTGCGTTCAGGACAGCGCCACGCCGAGGCTGCGCACTTCTTCCGCCGATTCTTCCAGGATGCTGGTCAGGCTGCCTTCGCCGACGGCGAAGTCGATGGTGGCCGAGGCCTGCAGGCCGGACAGTTCCGGGCGCTCCAGCAGGGGCGAGGCGACGGGCGCCAGGTCGTTCGCCAGCAGCAGCGTGTCGCCCAGGGTTTCCGGCGGCAGCGCGCGCATGCCGTTCCACAGCGCCTCGATGGCGCCCATGACGGGGGCGGGCACGCCCAGCTTCTGCAGCACGCCGCGGCCGATGGCCGTTTCGCCGTGCTCGATCCAGTCGTACGGGTCGCCGTCGAGCAGCCCGGGAAATTCCGGCGCGCGCGACAGCAGGTAGAAACCGCCGACCTCGTGCACGATGCCGGCGAACATCGCCGTTTCCGGATCCACGCGCGAGACGCGGCGCGCGATCACCTGCGCCAGCGCGGCCACGTGGGCCGAGTGCTCCCACAGCCGGTCGGCCTTGGCGCGCAACACGGGATCCGTGATCTCGCTGGCGAGCTGGCGCACGATGACGGCCGCGGCCAGGGCACCGAGGGTGCGGAAACCGACGCGCTGCACGGCCGCCTTGACGTTGGTCACATCCTGGCCCGTCCGGTTGTAGGCGGCCGAGTTGGCGATCGCGACGGTGCGCGCGGCCAGCAGCGGCTCGGTCTGCACGAGGCGCGCGGCCTCCTCGATGTGGCATTCGGAGTCGCTGAGCGCGCGCTGCAACTTCAGCGTCGCGTCGACGTGGGTCGGAAAGGCGAGGTCGCCGCGCCCGGCTTGCGCGGCAATGCTCTTGAGGGCGTCGATTCGGTCCATGGGAAAATTATACTCCCAAGAAACATTTTGCCTGCAAAAAATTCCGGCGCAGGCCGTGGCGATGGCGTCAGGGTTCGCTGAAGATGGCGTCGCAGCCGTCCTTCGGCTCCTCGGTATCCTGCAGCTCGTCGACGAGGCCCAGGTCGAACAATTCTTCGACGGCGTTCATGAAGCTGTTCAGCTTGGTGGCGCCGATCAGGCGATAGATGTCGCCGGCCTCGTTGCGCACGCCGATCAGCATTTCTTCCTCGCGCACCTCGTCGGGCGTGGCCACGTCGAGCAGCAGGTTGCCGATGATGTGCTTGTCGAAATGGGCGGGCTTCTTACCTTCCAGCAGGGCTGTTTTCACGGGTGTTCCTTTATGGTGTTGCCTGGTGCGCGGTCCAGATGATCGAAATCGCTGCCGCCATGACGGCGGACAGGCGGATTATAGCCGCCGCCATGCAGTTGTTCTCCAGTATCATAGACAACCGAATCAACTTCCGGCGCAAGCCTCATCCCGTCACCGCAATGTCCACGAACCGCCGCGCACAGTCCTTCCATGGCGCAAGCTGAGCTGTCCCGCCTGGCGCAAGAGGCGCCGCTGCGCATCCTGCTGGTCAACGGCGGCGAGCCCGACTCGCTGACCTGGTCCGGCCTGGTCCAGCCGCTGCGCCTGGCGGCCAAGCTGCTGGGCCCCGCGCGCCTGCACGTGGACGTGCGCAGTCCCGACAAGTTCGCCAGCGAAGCGCAGCGCCACTGGCACCTGGTGCTGCTGGCCGCCGACGAGGCCGAAGCGGGACTGCGGCCCGCCAACCTGCGCCTGCTGGCGCAGCGCTGCCGCGAGGCGCCGTGCTGGGGCGGCGTCGGCGCCGGCGTGCTGTGGCTGGCCGAGGCCGGCGTGCTGGGCGGCGTGCGCATCGCCTTGCCCTGGTCGCTGTATCCGGACGCCGACATGCTGGCCGACCAGCCCCTGCTGAGCCCGCACCTGTACGAAGTCGACGGCATCCGCCTGAGTTGCTGCGGCGGTGCCGGCAGCCTCGACTTCGCCCTGACCCTCGTCGACCTGCTGTTCGGCGCCACGGTCCAGGCCCAGGTGAAGGAAATCCTGTGCGTGGACCGCGTGCGCGGCCCGGAAGAGCGCCAGCGCGTGGCCCTGCAGGCGCGCTTCGGCGTGCTGCAGCCGAAGCTGACCGATGCCGTGACCCTGATGGAAGCGAACATCGAGGAACCGCTCTCCACCGACGAGATCGCCCAGCTGGCCGGCATCTCGCGGCGCCAGCTGGAGCGCCTGTTCAAGCAATACCTGGGCGCCTTGCCCTCGCGCTACTACCTCGAACTGCGCCTGAAACGCGCCCGCCAGCTGCTGCGCGACACCAATTACTCGATCGTCCAGGTCGGCCTGATGTGCGGCTTCTCGTCGGGCTCGCACTTCTCCACCGCCTTCGGCGCCCTGTTCGGCAATACCCCACGCGAAGAACGCCAGCGCAAGCTCAGCGACTAGCGAAAATTCGGGGTCAGAGCACATTATGTTGGCAGGTTGGCCGGCAATGGCCGACATAGCCCGAGCATCGGCCGAACTTGGGCGAAGTTGCAAAAATAATGTGCTCTGACCCCGAATTTTGGGGTTTTGTTGCCAGTCCAAAAATGAAAATGCCTGTCGCAGATCGGAAAGAAGGGCGAGGTTTGGCTTCCTTATAATGAAGCGCTCGGCGCGGCTGCTGGAGTTCGCGCGAACCTTAATTTGGATGAGGAAAACGTCATGAATGCTAAGCTCGAATCGGGTGTCACCACGCGTCCTGTCACACGCCAGACTTTCGACGAGGTGCTCGTCCCGACCTACGCCCCGGCCGCGATGGTGCCGGTGCGCGCTGCGGGCCTGGACGTCTGGGACCAGGACGGCAAGCATTACCTCGACTTTACCTCCGGCATCGCCGTCTCGAGCCTGGGCCACTGCAACCCGGTCCTCGTCGACGCCATGACGCGCCAGATCAACACCCTGTGGCACCTGGGCAATGGCTACACCAACGAGCCGGTGCTGCGCCTGGCGACCGCGCTGACCGAGGCGACCTTCGCCGACCGCGCCTTCTTCTGCAACTCGGGCGCGGAAGCCAACGAAGCGGCGCTGAAGCTGGCGCGCAAGTACGCCCACACCAAGTTCGGCCCGCACAAGTCGCGCATCGTGTCGTGCTATTCCTCGTTCCACGGCCGCACGCTGTTCACCGTGTCGGTCGGCGGCCAGTCGAAGTACACCGAAGGCTTCGAGCCGCTGCCGCCGGAAATCAACCACATCAACTACAACGACATCGAATCCGCGCGCGCCGCGATCAAGGACGACGTGGCCGCCGTGATCGTCGAGCCGATCCAGGGCGAAGGCGGCGTGATCCCGGGCGACACCGCGTTCCTGCAGGCGCTGCGCGAGCTGTGCGACCAGACCGGCGCGTTGCTCGTGTTCGACGAAGTGCAGTCGGGCGTGGGCCGCACCGGCGCCCTGTACGACTACATGAACGTGGGCGTGACCCCGGACATCCTGACCTCGGCCAAGGCGCTGGGCAACGGCTACCCGATCGGCGCGATGCTGACGACCGAGGAGATCGCCCAGCACTTCAACGTCGGCTCGCACGGCACCACCTACGGCGGCAACCCGCTGGCCACTACCGTGGCGCTGAACGTGGTCGAGCAGATCAACCAGCCGGCCTTCCTGGCGCGCGTGCGCGAGGCATCCGCCAAGGTCTTCGCCAACCTGGACAAGCTGGCCGCCGACTACCCGCAGCTGTTCGGCAAGCCGCGCGGCAAGGGCCTCCTGATCGGCCTGCCGATGGCGGAAGGCAGCAAGGGCAAGGCCAAGGACTACACCAAGGTCGCGGAAAAGCTGGGCCTGATGCTCCTGATCGCCGGCCCGGACGTCGTGCGCCTGGCCCCGGCCCTGATCGTCTCGGACGAGCAGATCGCGGAAGCGGATCGCATCATGCGCGCCGCCGCCGACGAGTTCGCGGCAGCGTAATCCGCCACGCTGCGCGGCGTCCCGGACACCGGGCCGCCGCGTTCCGACCGATGCCTTTCCGGGAGTATCCATGTACGTAGTCCGTCCGGTAGAACCAGCGGATGTCGGCGCCCTCGAGACGCTGCTCGCCGCGTCCACGCCGGGGGTGCATACGCTGCCGCGCACGCGCGAGAAGATCGCCGCGTTCGTCGAGCGCTCCGTCGCCTCGTTCGCGGCCCACGTCGACATTCCCAGCGAAGAGTCCTACCTGTTCGTGCTGGAAGACCTGGCCACGCGCGCGCTGGCCGGCACCGCCGCCATCCATGCGTCGGCCGGTTCGAACGGTACCTATTTCGCGTTCCGCAACGACGTCATCCAGCAGGTCTCGCGCGACCTGAACATCAGCCACAGCGTGCACGCGCTCACCCTGTGCTCGGAGCTGACCTCGTATTCGCAGCTGTCCGGCTTCTACATCAACCGCGGCGAGGACACGGCGCGTGAAGCCGCCCTGTTGTCGCGCGCCCGCCTGCTGTACGCCGTGCTGGCGCCGCACCGCTTCGGCGACCGCTTCTTCGTGCCGCTGGCCGGCGTGACCGACGACAACGGCCAGTCGCCGTTCTGGGATGCGCTGGGCCGCAAGTTCTTCAAGATGGACTTCCTCGATGCCGAGCGCACCATCGGCGGCGCGCGCAACCGCACGCTGATCGTCGAGCTGATGCCGCACTACCCGGTGTACGTGCCGCTGCTGCCCGGCCCGGCGCAGGCGGCCATGGGCCAGATCCACCCGAACGGCCAGCTCGCCTTCGACCTGCTGACGGAAGAGGGCTTCGAGGCCGACGAATACATCGACATCTTCGACGGCGGCCCGATCCTGCAGGCGCACAAGAACGGCCTGCGCTCGTTCCGCGGCGCCGTGGTGCGCAAGGTCGCCAGCAGCGAGCAGCAGCCGCCCGCAAGGGGCGGCAAGCCGGCGCTGGTCGACTATGCCATCGCCAGCAGCGAGCGCAAGTTCCGCGCCATCGTGCTGTCCTGTCCCCCGCTCGACGTCGGCGACGCCATCGGCCTGCCGCCGGAAGCGCGCGCGGCGCTGGGCGTGGCCGCCGGCGACAACGTCACCTGCGTGCGCCTGTGAAGAAAGAGGAATCCATGTTCGTCATCCGTGCAATCACCCAGGGCGACGTCGACCCGCTGATCGAGATGGCGCACCAGGTCGGCAGCGGCATGACCACGCTCAAGCCCGACCGCGCCATGCTGGGCGAGCGCGTCGCCATCGCCGTCGCCTCGTTCGCCCAGGCCATCCCGCCCGAACAGCGCGACTACATGTTCGTGATGGAAGACACCGCCACCGGCCGCCTGGCCGGCGTGTGCGCCATCAAGGCGGCGGTCGGCCTGACCGAGCCTTTCTACAACTACCGCATCGGCACGCTGGTGCATTCCAGCCGCGAACTGAACGTGTTCACGCGCATGGACACGCTGTACCTGTCGAACGACCTGACCGGTTCGAGCGAACTGTGCTCGCTGTTCCTGATGCCGGAATACCGCCAGGGCTACAACGGCAAATGGCTGTCCAAGAGCCGCTTCCTGTTCATCGCCCAGTTCCAGCACCTGTTCACCGAGAAGATCATCGCCGAGATGCGCGGCTACCAGCTCGATGATGGCACCTCGCCGTTCTACGAGGGCCTGGGACGCCACTTCTTCAAGATGGATTTCGACCACGTCGACGGCCTGACGGCGGTCGGCAAGAAATCCTTCATCGCCGAGCTGATGCCGCGCCAGCCGCTGTACGTGGCCTACCTGCCGGACGATGCGCAGCAGGTGATCGGCCAGGTGCACAACTCGACGCAGCCGGCCAGGAAGCTGCTGGAGCAGGAAGGCATGCACTACGAAGGCTATGTCGACATCTTCGACGCCGGCCCCGTGCTGCAGGGCCGCGCGGCCGAGCTGCGCGCCGTGCGCGAGTCGATGCTGGCCGTGGCCGACGAGGGACAGCCGGCGCCCGATGCGGCGCCGCTGCTGGTGTCGAACACGCGCCTGGACGATTTCCGCATGGTGCTGGCGCATGCCGCCAACGAGGACGGCAAGGTCGCCCTGTCGGTGCGCGAGCTGCAGCTGCTGCACTGCCAGCCCGGCGACGAAGTGCGCACGCTGACCCTGAATCCGGGCAAGGCGCAGGCGCGAAAGAACTAAGCAAGGCCCGGAGCGCAAGCCCCGAGCAAACACGGAGGAAGAACATGGCGAACCTGTCGAACTACATCAACGGCGCCTGGCGCGCCGGCAGCGGCGCGGAACTGGCGACCATCGACCCGTCCACCGGACGCCGCACCTGGACCAGCAATGCGTCGACGGCCGAGGACATCGACCAGGCCGTCGGCGCCGCCCGCGCCGCCTTCGAGGCCTGGGCGTTCACGGACCTGGAGCAGCGCATCGCGATCTGCCAGCGCTTCCGCGACCTGCTCAAGGAGCACAACGAGGAACTGGCCGGCATCATCGCCGAGGAAGTGGGCAAGCCCCTGTGGGAAGCGCGCACCGAAGTGACGACGATGGCGGCCAAGGTCGACATCTCCGTGCAATCGCACACCGCCCGCACCGGCGAGACGAATGCGAAAGTCGCCGACGGCAATGCCGTGCTGCGCCACCGCCCGCACGGCGTGTTCGCCGTGTTCGGCCCCTACAACTTCCCCGGCCACCTGCCCAATGGCCACATCGTGCCGGCCCTCATCGCCGGCAATACGCTCGTGTTCAAGCCCAGCGAGTACGCGCCGCGCACGGCCGTGCGCACCGTGCAGCTGTGGGAACAGGCGGGCCTGCCGGCGGGCGTGCTGAACCTCGTGAACGGCGGCCGCGACACGGGCGTGGCCCTGTCGCAGCACCCGGACATCGACGGCATCCTGTTCACCGGCAGCAGCCACACGGGCGTGGCCCTGCACAAGCAGCTGGCCGGCCAGCCGGGCAAGATGCTGGCGCTGGAGATGGGCGGCAACAATCCGCTCGTCGTGTGGGACGTGAAGGACATCGACGCCGCCGTGCACCACACGGTGATGTCGGCCTTCATCTCGGCCGGCCAGCGCTGCACCTGCGCGCGCCGCCTGATCGTGCACGATACGCCGGAAGGGCAGGCCTTCATCGACCGCCTGGTCGAGGTGGCCGGCAAGCTGGCCGTCGGCCCCTCGAACGCCGAGCCGCAGCCGTTCATGGGACCGGTGGTCTCGGCCGCCGTGGCCGCGCAACTGGTCAAGGCCCAGGCGATGATGGAAGAGAAGGGCGGCAAGGTGCTGCTGCCGCTGCGCCAGCGCGACCCGGAAACGGGCTTCGTCACGGCCGGCATCGTCGACGTCACGGCGGCGCAAGGCATCCCGGACGAGGAATGGTTCGGCCCCCTGCTGCAGGTGATGCGCGTGGCGGATTTCGATGCCGCCATCGCCGCCGCCAACGCCACGGAATTCGGCCTGGCCGCCGCGCTGCTGTCGCCATCGGAAGACCTGTGGAAGCGCTTCGCGATCCGCGCGCGCGCCGGCATCGTCAACTGGAACCGCCCCACCACCGGCGCGGCCAGCTCGGCGCCGTTCGGCGGCGTCGGCAAGTCCGGCAACCACCGCCCCAGCGCCTATTACGCGGCCGACTACTGCGCCTATCCGGTCGCCTCGATCGAGACGTCCGAACTGGAGATGCCGGCCAAGCTGTCGCCGGGCCTGAGCTTCTGAGGACGAACCACTCCATGTACAACGCCCGTGAATTCAACTTCGATGGCCTGGTCGGGCCATCGCACAACTATGCCGGCCTGTCGTTCGGCAACGTCGCTTCCTTCAACAACGTCAAGAGCGCATCGAACCCCCGCCAGGCCGCGCTGCAGGGCCTGGCCAAGATGCGCGCGCTGGCCGCGCGCGGCTTCGCGCAAGGCCTGCTGCCGCCGCAGTCGCGCCCCAACTTCCGCATGCTGCGCCGCCTCGGCTTTTCCGGCACCGACGCCGACGTGCTGGCCGGCGCCTGGCGCGAAGCGCCCGTGATCCTGGCCTGCGCGTATTCCGCCTCGCCCATGTGGACGGCGAACGCCGCCACCGTCAGCCCCTCGGCCGACACGGCGGACGGCCGCGTGCACTTCACGGCGGCGAACCTGAACAACAAACTGCATCGCGCCGAGGAGCACGTGCAGGCCACGCGCACGCTGCGCGCCCTGTTCGCCGACAGCGACCGCTTCGTCGTGCACGACGCCCTGCCGTCGACGCCGGCGTTCGGCGACGAAGGCGCCGCCAACCACACGCGCTTCGCGAGCAGCTACGGCGCCGCCGGCGTCGAGTTCTTCGTCTACGGCCGCGTCGAGTTCGACCCGTCCGCACCCGCGCCGAAAAAATACCCGGCGCGCCAGACGCTGGAAGCGTCGCAGGCCATCGCCCGCCTGCACGGCCTGGACGGCGCGCGCACCGTGTTCGCGTCGCAGAACCCGGACGTCATCGACCAGGGCGTGTTCCACAACGACGTGATCGCGGTCGGCAACGGCAACGTGCTGTTCTACCACGAGCAGGCCTTCGCCGACGAGGCGGGCACGCTGGACGCCCTGCGCCGCGCGCTGGCCGGCGTGGGCACGGACCTGCAGGCCGTGCGCGTCGACACGGCCGCGGTGCCGGTCGCCGACGCCGTCGCCAGCTACCTGTTCAACAGCCAGCTGCTCTCCAAGCCGGATGGCCGCATGGCCCTGGTGGTGCCGCACGAATGCCGCGAGAACGCGGCCGTGTCGGGCTATCTGCAGCAGCTGGTGGCGTCCGGCGGCGCGATCGACGAACTGGTCGAGTTCGACCTGCGCCAGAGCATGCGCAACGGCGGCGGGCCCGCCTGCCTGCGCCTGCGCGTGGTGCTGACGGATGCCGAGGCCCGGGCCATGCACCAGGGCGTGCTGATGGACGACGACCTGTACGCGCGCCTGGTGCCGTGGGTCGAGCGCCACTACCGCGACCGCGTCGAGCCGAAGGACCTGGCCGACCCGCAGCTGGCGCGCGAATGCATGGCGGCCCTCGAGGAGCTGGAACGCATCCTCGGCCTGCCCGGTTTGTACGACCTGTCGTAAGGAATGCACAAGGATGCTGCCGCGGCCAGCGGACCGGCCGGGCGGCATGTTCTAATAACGGATTAGCTTCCGGCCACAAGGAAGCACGTAGATCGGGACGGGACAACCCTGTCCGTAAAAGCGGGAAAAGAAACGAGAAGCGGCGCTGCCACAAGCGGCGGCGCAACCCGCGCAATCAATCAGCTCTGGAGAAGCAAATGAACAAAGACATGCCTCAAGACCTTCGCAGCAACATCCTCGCGCTGGTCAACGAGAACAAGCCGGCCAACGCGGGCGAGCAGACCGGCGCCCTGATCGGCGCCTGGCTCGGCTCCCTGGACGGGGAAGACCTGGCCGGCATCGCGCCCGCCACGCTGGCGCCGGTCCTGTGGGACGGCTTCGCGCAGGTGACCCAGCGCACCGGGCCGGGCTGCCAGATCGCCCAGATGCGCTACAGCGACGGCGCGCGCGGCATGTCGACCGCCCTCCTGATCCTGAACGAGGACATGCCCTACCTCGTCGACTCCTTCGTGATGGCGCTGCGCCGCCAGCGCGTGGTCGCCTCGGGCGTCATGAACGCCGTGCTGCCCGTGCGCCGCGACGCGTCGGGCAAGGTGAGCACCGTCGGCGAGGCGGGCGCCCCGCTCGAATCCTACGTCCTGTGCCTGCTGGCCGAGGACCTGCCGCAGCAGGAACTGACCGACCTGATCGCGCGCCTGCAGATGGTGGCGCGCGACGCCGCCATCGTCCACCGCGACAACCTCGCCATGCGCGACCGCATGACGCAGGTCGCTGCCGCGTCGGCCAGCCAGGGCACGGCCAACGGCCAGGAAGTGTCGTCCTTCCTGGAGTGGGCCAAGAACGAAGGCTTCGAGCCGTTCGGCTACGCCTACTACTTCGTCAAGCCGGGCGAGACCGAGCTGGAACGCGACATCCCGAGCCGCATCGGCGTGCTGCAGGACACGGCGCACCCCGTGTACGGCACCTGCCTGCAGAACATCCCGGGCGACCTGAACATCCTGTCCAAGCGCGACGAGACGCTGTCGATCGTGCGCGCCGACGTGGCCGGCACGCTGCACCGCGACCAGCCGCTGGACTTCATCGGCGTGCGCGCCACCGACGCCCAGGGCAACACCGTCGGCGAACACTGCTTCGTCGGCCTGTTCACCCGCGCCGCCACCTCGACCCCGCTGGCGCGCCTGCCGTTCGCACGCGGCCGCGTGGCCAAGGTGCTGGGCATCGCCGGCGTGCGCCAGGAAGGCTTCCGCGCCGAGAAATTCATCGAGATCCTGGAATCGCTGCCGCGCACCGAGGCGCTGGAAGCGGATCCGGAATGGCTGGCCCAGGTCTGCAGCGCCGTCGTCTCCCTGTACAAGCAGCCGCGCGCCAAGGTGTTCGCGCGCCGCGACGTCTACGACCGCCACCTGAACGTGCTGGTCTACCTGCCGCGCGAGCGCTACAGCGCCGCCATCGTCGCCGCCATGGCGCAGGCGCTGAAGGACAGCTCGGGCGCCAGCGACGTGCGCACCCAGACCCTGGTGGCCGACGGTCCGCTGGCCCGCGTCTACCTGATCGCCCAGGCCGCGCGCAATCCGCTCGACCTGGAAGCGGACATCCAGAAGCCCCTGCTGTCCGTGCTGGACGGCTGGCATGACCGCTACACCGCCCTGACCGATTCCGTCGCCGACGTCCTGACCCGCAACGCGCTGCGTAAACTCCTGCCGACGCTGCCCGTCAACTACGTGGCCGCCACGGCGCCGGAAGTCGCATTCCGCGACGTCGTCGCCATCCTGAACAACGGCAAGCCGAACCACGTGTCGGTGCGCATCGAGGCCGATGCCGGCGAAGGTTCCTCCGTCCGCCTGTACTCGACCGGTTCCGTGCCCTCGCTGTCGCGCATCCTGCCGGCGCTGCAGAACGCCGGCATCGCCATCGACCGCGAGCAGAGCTTCTGGATCGCCACCGCCGACGGCACCCGCCACTACGTGACGAGCCTGATCGTCGACGCCGAATCCGCCGCCAAGCTGGCCAAGCCGGGCATCGGCGCAGCGGCCGAGGAACTGTTCGCCGCGCTGATCAACGACGAGGCGGAAGACGGCCGCCTGAACGGCCTGACCCTCGAAGGCGGCCTGTCGCTGCGCGAAGTGCAGCTGGTGCGCGCCTACCTGGGCTACTGGCGCCAGGCCGGCAGCAAGTTCTCGACCCGCTACATGGCCGAGACGTTGCGCGTGCGCGCCGACCTGGTGCGCGAACTGGTCGAAGGCTTCAAGCTGCGCTTCAACCCGGCGCTGCCGGAAGACCAGCGCGCATCGGGCACCGCCAAGCTGGAAGCGCTGAAGACTGCGCTGGCCGGCGTGAACCACGCCGATACCGAAGAGATCATGGCCGCCCTGATCGACCTGGTGATGGCCACCGTGCGCACCAACTACTACCAGAACGACGGCGAGAAGATCATCTTCAAGTTCGACACCAGCAACCTGCAGCTGGTGCCGGAACCGCGTCCGTTCCGCGAGATCTACGTGTTCTCGCGCCGCTTCGAAGGCGTGCACCTGCGCGGCGGCCCGGTCGCCCGCGGCGGCCTGCGCTGGTCGGACCGCATGGAAGACTACCGCACCGAGGTGCTGGGCCTGGTGAAGGCGCAGATGGTCAAGAACGCCGTGATCGTGCCGGCCGGCTCCAAGGGCGGCTTCGTCTGCAAGCAGATGCCGGCCAACGCCGCGCGCGACGTCGTGGCGGCCGAAGGCGAGGCAGTCTACCGCCTGTTCATCGCCAGCCTGCTGGAAGTGACCGACAACCGCGTGCGCGGCGAGATCGTGGCGCCGGAAGCGACCGTGCGCTACGACCAGGACGACCCGTACCTGGTGGTGGCGGCCGACAAGGGCACCGCGACCTTCTCCGACATCGCCAACAGCATCGCCGTCGCGCGCGGCTTCTGGCTGGGCGACGCGTTCGCCTCGGGCGGCTCGAACGGCTACGACCACAAGAAGATGGGCATCACGGCCAAGGGCGCGTTCGAAGCCGTCAAGCGCCACTTCTACGAGATGGGCCACGACATGAACACGACCCCGGTCACGATGGTGGGCGTGGGCGACATGTCGGGCGACGTGTTCGGCAACGGCGTGCTGCTGTCGCGCCAATTGAAGCTGCTGGCCGCGTTCGACCACCGCCACATCTTCCTCGACCCGAACCCGGACGTCGCCGTCTCGTTCGCCGAGCGCCAGCGCATGTTCGCGCTGCCGCGCTCCTCGTGGGAAGACTATGACAAGTCGCTGATCTCGCAGGGCGGCGGCGTGTATCCGCGCTCGGCACGCCACATCGACATCTCGCCGGAAGTGCGCGCCGCGCTGGACATCCAGGAAACCAGCCTGACGCCGGAAGAGCTGATGCACCGCATCCTGCTGGCGCCGGTGGACCTGTTCTACAACGGCGGCATCGGCACCTACATCAAGGCGTCGACCGAGACCCACGCCCAGGTGAAGGACCGCGCCAACGACAATATCCGCGTCAGCGGCAACGAGCTGCGCGTGAAGGTCGTGGCCGAGGGCGGCAACCTGGGCGCGACCCAGGCCGGCCGCATCGAGTTCGCGCTGGCGGGCGGCCGCATCTTCACCGATGCGATCGACAACTCGGCCGGCGTGGACTGCTCCGACCACGAGGTCAACGTCAAGATCTGGCTGGACACCGAAGTCAACGCGGGCCAGCTGCCGGAAGCGGACCGCAACCGCATCCTGAACGAGATGACGGGCGACATCGAAGACCTGGTCCTGCGCGACAACACGCTGCAGACCCACCTGCTGGTGCGTGAAGCGCAGTCGCAGGGCAACGGCGCCGTGGTCGACGGCTATGCGGCCCTGATCGCCAGCCTGGAAGCCGAGGGCGCCGTCTCGCGCGAGCTGGAACAGCTGCCGAGTGAGACCGAGCTGCAGCGCCGCAAGGCACTGGGCCTGGGCCTCACCACGCCGGAACTGGCCGTCGTCGTCGCCAACGTCAAGAACCGCTTCAAGCGCACGCTGGCCGCGCTGCCGCTGACCGAGCAGCCGTGGGCCGAGACCATCCTGCGCCCGTACTTCCCGGCGCAGCTGGTCGCCACCCGCGATCCGCTGGCGCACCCGCTGGCCAACGCCATCCTGGCGACCGTGCTGGCCAACGAGGCCGTCAACCGCTGCGGTCCGCTGATGCTGCGCGACCTGGCGCTGGAACACCGCATCGACGACACCGCCGTGGTCCTGGCCTGGGGCCAGGCCTGGGCCGCGCTGCACCTGGCGCCCGTGTTCGATGCGCTCGACGCCGACGCCCTGGCGGTGCCGCGCGACGTGTCGCAACAGGTCGACGCGCGCACCCGCCTGATGCTGCGCACCGTGATCGAGGGCGTGCTGTCGCTGCCGGCGGAACAGAGCGGCGCGGGCGGCATGGCCGAGCTGTCGACGCTGTTTGGCTCGCCGGACGAGGTGGCGAAACTGCTGCCGGCGCGTACCGAGGCGGACATGCAGAGCACCCTGTCGCCGGCGTTCGCGCAAGCCTGGAAGACCGTCGACACGATCGAGTCGCTGGCCGCCTTCCTGTTCGCAGCGGTGTCGGTCCAGCGTCCGCAAGGCATGTCGCTGGCGCAGTTCCTGGAAGTGGGCATGGCGCTGCGCGCGAAAGCCGGCATCGACACGCTGGAGCGCGGCCTGAAGCTGCCCGCCACCAGCAAGTCGCAGGAACAGCTGCGCAACTACGCGCTGCAGGCCCTGCGCCGCACGCAGCAGCGCCTGCTGATGCTGGTGCTGGAACGCAGCCGTGGTGGCGACATGCTGGCCGGCGTCGATGCGCTGGCCGCGTCGATGGGCCTGACGGGCTATGCCCAGGCGACGGACCTCGAGCAGGCCATGCTGGACGTGTGGTCGCTGTCCGAAGGTTCGAGCCCGGAACGCCTGGCGGCTTGATGCCATGAGCGCGACTTCCCACGACGCGCTGCCGGAATCGGTACGGGCCCTGGCCCGGGCCGATTTCGGCGAAGTCGCCCGGCGTTTCACGGACGCCGGCTTCGCGGTCGGCCTGCCCGCCAGGGGCGTGCTGACCGTCCGCGGCGCGGCAGCTGCCGAGGACCGCGCCAGCGTGCTGCTGTCGGTGGGCGTGCACGGCGACGAGACGGGGCCGATCGAGATGGTGGCGCACGCCATCGAGGCCCTGTCGCGCGAGCCGTCCGCGCTGGCCGTGGACCTGATGCTGTGCGTCGGGAACATCGACGCGATCGCGGCCGGCAAGCGCTTCATCGATGCCGACCTGAATCGCATGTTCCGCGCCGAGCGGGGCGACCTGGCCGGCACCTTCGAGGCCGGCCGCGCGGACGACCTGATCGCCGCCACGGCCGCCTTCTTCGAGGGCGCCGGTGCGCGCCGCTGGCACCTGGACCTGCACACGGCGATCCGCGGCTCGCGCTATCCGCGCTTTGCCATCGTGCCGCAGCTGATCGAGGAGGGCGCGCGCAACGCCCTGATCGGCTGGCTCGGCACGGGCGGCATCGAGGCCGTCATCATGAATCCCGCATCGGCCGGCACCTACAGCTACTGGACGGCGCAGCAGCACGGCGCCGCCGCGACGACGGTGGAGCTGGGCCGCATCGGCACGCTGGGACGGAACGACCTGTCGCAGTTCGCCGCGATGGCGTCCGCCCTGCATGGCCTGCTGCGTGGCGCACCCGCGGGACAGGCTGACACGGCGCCGATCGTGTTCGACACGGCCCGTTCGATCATGAAGCTGTCCGATGCCTTCCGGATGGCGTTCGGCAAGGACACCGAGAACTTCACGCCGCTGTCGAAGGGCGAGATCATCGCCACCGATGGCGACACCGTGTACACCGTGCAGCACGACGAGGAATTCGTCGTGTTCCCGAATCCAGACGTGCGCGTCGGCTTGCGGGCGGGGATCATGGTGGTGCGCGCCGATCGATAACGCATCGTCCGGTCGCACGCCGGTTGAATGCGTGGGCGGCTCCACCGTCCACGCGTCCGGCAGGATTCTCCCCAGGGCGCTAGACTAGCCGCTTCGAACCAAGCGGGAGTCTTCCCTCATGAGCAAACTGTTTTCCCCCATCAAGCTGGGTCCCCTCGACCTGCCCAACCGCATCGTCATCGCCCCCATGTGCCAGTACTCGGCGCAGGACGGCTTTCCCACCGACTGGCACATGATCCACCTGGGCCACCTGGCGCTGTCCGGCGCGGCCCTCCTCATCATCGAGGCGACCGCCGTCGAACCGGAAGGCCGCATCACGGCCGACGACCTCGGCATCTGGTCGGACGAGCACGTGGCCGCGCTGGAACCGGTGGTCGCCGCGATGCGCCGCTACGCCCCGGTCAAGATCGCCATGCAGCTGGGCCATGCGGGCCGTAAGGCGTCGAGCGAAGTGCCCTGGGAGGGTGGCGCCAACGTGCCGGTCGGCCACGCGCGCGGCTGGCAGACCGTGGCGCCGTCCTCGCTGCCGCACGCCGAGGGCGAAACGGTGCCGGTCGCGCTGGACCGGGCCGGCCTGCAGCGCGTGAAGGACAACTTCGTCGCCGCCGCGCGCCGCGCCGATGCGCTGGGCCTGGATGCGATCGAGATCCACGGCGCCCACGGCTACCTGCTGCACCAGTTCCTGTCGCCGCTGGCGAACCAGCGCGACGACGAGTACGGCGGCTCGCTGGAAAACCGCATGCGCTTCCCGCTCGAGGTGTTCCAGGCGATCCGCGCCGCCGTCTCGGGCGAGATGGTGGTGGGCATGCGCATCTCGGCCAGCGACTGGGTCGAGGGCGGCTGGGACGTCGAGCAGAGCGCCGTGCTGGCGAAGGAACTGGACAAGCTGGGCTGCCAGTTCATCCACGTGTCCAGCGGCGGCGTGTCGCCGCGCCAGCAGATCCCGCTGTCGCCCGGCTACCAGATCGATTTCGCCGCGCGCATCAAGCGGGAAGTGGCGATGCCCGTCATCGGCGTCGGCCTGATCACGGAACCGAAGCATGCCGAGGCGATCGTGCAGGACGGCCAGGCCGACATGGTGGCGCTGGCGCGCGCCATGCTGTACGACCCGCGCTGGCCGTGGCATGCGGCGGCGGAACTGGGCGCCACGGTGACGGCGCCGCCGCAGTACTGGCGCTCGCAGCCGCGCGAGCACAAGAACCTGTTCGGCGACACCCGCCTGGGCCAGCGCTGACGGTTCGCTCATCCGGCCGGGCAACCGTTCATTCCGCTGTTCCTGCAGATCGTCGCAGATGGCGGGCGGGGGCCGAGGGACCTTGTTAGAGTGATTTTATCGACAACAAGAAAAGGTCCATCATGCGTACCCAGCTCGCCATCGTCCTCGCTGTCACTTGCGCCGCCCTGGGCGGCTGCGCCATCGTCGTCGCCCCCAACGGCGACGACGTCCAGGTCCGTACCCCGTTCTCCGGCGGCACCGAGGGCGACGGCGTCGTCACGCGCGAGCAGCGCACCATCGGCACCGTCCAGGGGCTCGAGACCAACGGTGCGGTCGTCGTCGACGTGCGCGTCGGCCAGCCCACGTCGCTTTCCGTGGAAGCGGACCGCAACCTGCTGCCGCTGGTGCGCACCGACGTGCGCGGCGACCGCCTGATCGTCGAGACCAGCGGCTCCTACCGCAGCCGCAACCCGATCCGCGTGATCTATACGGTCCCGAACCTGACCGACGTGCGCCACAGCGGCTCCGGATCCGTCTCGGTGCAGGGCCTGAACGGCGCGCCGCTGACGGTGTCGAGCCGCGGCTCCGGCTCGGTGCAGCTGGCCGGCCGCGTGGCCAGCCTGGACGTCGACAGCAACGGCTCGGGCAGCATCGATGGCGCGAGCCTGGAAAGCGCCAGCGCCAACCTGCGCCTGACGGGATCGGGCCGCGTCAAGGTGGGCCAGGTGCGCGGCGACTATGCGATCGCGCGCCTGGACGGTTCCGGCCAGCTGAGCGTGGGCGGCAGCGTGCACGCGTTGACGGCGCGCTCGACGGGCTCGGGCCACCTCGACCTGGCCAACCTCGCCAGCGACGAGGCCGACCTGTCCTCGACGGGATCGGGCGGCATCACGGCCAACGTCAAGCAGGCGCTGATCGCGCAGAACGGCGGCTCGGGCGGCATCCGCGTGTACGGCAACCCGGCGCAGCGTTCCGTGAACGGCAACCGGGTGCAGGTGGTGAATTGAGCGTGATGGTGGGCACGTGGTGCCCACCCTACGGCTGAGCCCTGAGTAGGGTGGACATCACATGCCCACCGGACCATCAGAGCAGATGGTCGAGCAATTCCGGCCCGAACACCTCGCGATACAGGCGGCCGGCCGGCACCCCCGCCTGCAGCAGCGCCAGCCACTGCCCCTGCATGAACTTGTGCGGCCCGCACAGGTACACGTCGGTATCCTCGTGCTGCCAGGCCGGCAGCTTCGCCAGGTCCATGCGGCCCGAGTGGACGCCATCCGCGCCGTCCGTCTCTTCATAGAAATTCACGACCGCCAGGTTCGGCATGACGGCTTTCAGCGCCTCGACTTCCGCCCCCAGCGCATGGTGGGCGGCATCGCGCGCGGCGTGCGCGAAGATCACGCGGCGTTGCGGCGCCACCTGGGCGATGCGCTTGACGGCCGCCACCATCGGCGTGATGCCGATGCCGGCCGACAGCAGCACGATGGGACGATCCGATTCGGTATCCGGCGTGAACTCGCCGAACGGATGCGAGACCTGCAGCGTCGACCCCGCCGCCACGTTGGCGTGCAGCCAGTTCGACACGTCGCCGGCGGGCGCGTCCGCCGTCGGGTCCTCGCGCTTGACCGAGATGCGCATCGTGCGTCCGTCCGGCGCATCGGACAGGCTGTACTGGCGCAGCTGGTGGCGGCCGCCCGGCAGGTCGACGGCGACGCTGACGTACTGGCCGGCGCGGAAGGCGGGCAGCGGCAGGCCGTCGGCCGGTTCGAAGCGGATCGACAGCACGTTGTCGCTGTCGCGCACCACCTCCAGCACGCGCATCGGACGCGTGTCCCCCGGCGCGATGCCGGCCGTGGCGTACATCTCGGCCTCGGCCTGCATCAGCAGTCTGGCCAGCGAACCATAGGCTTCGCGCCAGGCGTCCAGCAGGGCCGGCGTGGCGGCGTCGCCCAGCGTGTCGGCAATGGCCTTGATCAGGTGGTGGCCGACGATCGGGTAGTGCTCGGCGCGGATGCCGACCGAGACGTGCTTGTGGACGATGCGGTTGATCACCGGACCCAGGGCCGCCGGATTGCCGATATTGGCCGCGTACGCGAACACCGCCGCCGCCAGCGACTGCTGCTGGCGCCCCTGCGCCTGGTTCCCCATGTTGAACAGGCGGGTCAGCACCGGGTGCGTGCCGAGCATGTCGGCGTAGAAGCGGCTGGTGATCGTGGCGCCATGCGCGCGCAGGACGGGCACGCTGGCATCGATGTAGGGGCGGGAAGTGTCGGAGATCATGATCGGTCCTTTAATGATGTATTTAAAATGAATGTTTGTGCCTCAAAAAATGCCGACGGGACGAATCCGGCGGCAACGCGACCATTGTAATCAAAGATGCACAGCAAATGCATCTTTTAGAAGTTATTTTTTCTTGCATTGAAGATAGCACTGGCAAAGGCCCTATAATCGCAGGTTTTGGGTGGGTATATCTCATCCGCATGACGACAGCGTGACCGCGACCCGCGACAGAGGACACTACCCGTGAACGAGACCTTGGGCCAAAAGCTCTTCCGAACCAAGAATTCCCAGCACCAGTTCGAAGCCGGGCATGCGCATGGCGGTGGCCTGGGCAGGTCGCTTGGCCTGTTCCCGCTGACGATGATCGGCGTCGGCGCCACCATCGGCACGGGCATCTTCTTCACGATGGTCGAGGCGGTGCCCAAGGCCGGTCCGGCCGTCGTGCTGTCCTTCCTGTTTGCGGCGATCACGGCCGGCCTGACCGCGCTGTGCTACGCCGAACTGGCCGACCGCGTGCCGGCATCGGGATCCTCTTATTCCTTCGCCTACGCCACCGTGGGCGAGTTCGGCGCCTTCGTCGTCGCCGCCTGCCTGCTGCTCGAATACGGGCTGGCGGCCAGCGCCACGGCGATCGGCTGGTCCGACTACCTGAACAACTTCCTGCAGAACGCGCTCGGCTGGCACATCCCGGACGCGCTGCGCTCGCCCCTGGTCGTCGCCGGCAAGAACGGCGTGGAGCTCCACGCTGGCCACATCAACCTGCCGCCGATCCTGCTGGTGGTGCTGTGCTGCGTGCTGCTGGTGCGCGGCACCAAGGAATCGGCGACGACCAATGCCATCATGGTGGTCATCAAGCTGGCGATCCTCGTGTTCTTCTCGGCGATCGCGTTCACCGGCTTCGACATCAACAACTTCCACCCGTTCTATGCCTCCGCCACCAGCCATGGGCTGGGCGGCATGGCCGGCGTGACGGCGGCGGCCGGCACCGTGTTCTTCTCCTTCATCGGCCTGGACACCATCGCCACCGCCGGCGAGGAGGTCAAGAACCCGACCCGCAACGTGCCGATCGGGATCCTGGCGGCCCTCGTCATCGTCACCGTGTTCTACATGCTGGTGGCCGTGGCCGCGATGGGCGCCCAGCCGGCCCGCATGTTCGAAGGGCAGGAGGCGGGCCTCGCCGTCATCCTGCAGAACGTCACCGGCAAGGCCTGGCCCGCGCTGGTGCTGTCGGCCGGCGCCGTGATCTCCGTGTTCTCGGTGACGCTGGTGACGATCTACGGCCAGACGCGCATCCTGTATGCGATCTCGCGCGACGGCCTGATCCCGAAGGCGTTCCAGGCCGTGAATCCGCGCACCAAGTCGCCGGTGGCGAATACCGTGATCGTCTGCCTCGTCGTCGGCCTCGTCGCCGGCCTGGTCGACGCCACCTTCCTGTGGGACATGGTAAGCATGGGCACGCTGACCGCCTTCATCGTCGTCTCCATCGCCGTGCCGGTGATCCGCGCCAAGCAGGGCGAGACGGGACGCAAGGGGTTCCGCGTGCCGTTCGGGCCGTACCTGGTGCCGGGCCTGTCGATCCTGGCCTGCCTGTACCTCGTGTTCGGGCTGTCGCACACGACCTATGTCGTGTTCACCCTGTGGATGGCGGTGGCGGTGGTGACGTACTTCGGGTACGGCATCCGGCACAGCCGCTTGAACAAGGTGCCTGCGTCCGAAGTGACCCACCAGCCTTGATACGTCGTCCCCGCGCAGGCGGGGACCCAATTTCCGCACCGAAGTCGGCATCAATGAAAAAAGCCGCGTACCTTGATGGGGACGCGGCTTTTTGTTGTCTGCGGCTTCGGCACTTCACATCGGGTCCCTGCCTGCGCAGGGACGACGGTTCATCTGCCAGTGGCAGCGAGATGATGTGGGGATGTGCGCAAGCAGGCGCTTACTTCTGCATGCTGTAGCGCTCCAGCCAGTGCGCATACGGCGCCGGCAGCACCCAGGTCGGGCGCTCGATGCCCAGTTCCTTGGCGGCCTGCAGCGGGTAGTGCGGATTGGCCAGGTGGGCGCGGCCCACCATCACCAGGTCCAGCTGGCCGTCGGCCACGGCGCGCTCGGCCAGGTTCGGGCCGTCGAAGCCCCAGGCGGATGCCACCGGCAGGCCGGCCTGTTCGCGCACGCGCTTGGCCACCGGGCCGAGGAAGGCCGGGCCCCAGGGGATGTTCACGTCCGGGATGGTGAAGTTGACGCTCACGCTCAGCATGTCCAGGCCGCGCGCGCGCATCATGCGGGTCAGCTCGATCGATTCGGCCAGCGTCTCTTCGTCCTTGCCGTCGTATTCGATGACGCCCATGCGGGCCGTCAGCGGCAGGTTGGCCGGCCAGACTGCGCGCACGGCGTCCAGGGTCTCGAGCAGGAAGCGGCTGCGGCCGGCGAAGTCGCCGCCGTAGCCGTCGGTGCGCTTGTTCGAGTGCGGCGACAGGAAGCTCTGGCCCAGGTAGCCGTGGGCGAAGTGCAGTTCCAGCCATTCGAAGCCGGCCTCGCGGGCGCGGCGGGCGGCGTCGACGAAGTCCGATTTCACGCGGGCGATGTCGTCCAGCGTCATCTCCTTCGGTACTTTCGGCAGGTTGTTGCCGAAGGCGATCGCCGACGGGGCGATGGTGTCCCAGCCATAGGCGTCGGTGGACGGGATGTGGTCGTCGCCTTCCCACGGGCGGTTGGCGCTGGCCTTGCGGCCGGCATGGCCGATCTGGATGCCGGCGACGGCGCCGGCGGCCTTGATGCGGGTGGCGATATGGGCCATGCCCTCGACTTGCGCGTCGCTCCACAGGCCGGCGCAGCCCGGGGTGATGCGGCCTTCCGGCGACACGGCGGTCGCCTCCACGATCACCAGGCCGGCGCCGCCGCGCGCGAGGCCGGCGTAGTGGACCTGGTGCCATTCGTTGACGAAACCGTCATTGGCCTGGTACTGGCACATCGGCGGCACCGCGATGCGGTTGCGCAGGGTGACGTCCTTGAGTGTGAAAGGGGTGAACAGTGCTGACATGGGTAATCTTTTCGGTCGGATGAATACGGCCGCGGACAGGTCCGCGGCGAAAGGTCGATGCCTGGCGGGACGGCGCGATAGGTTGGATGTCCGGCGCGGCGGCCGCGAGGAAGCGGCCCGACAGTATGCACGATTGCCGCAAAACCTGCCGGCGACGGCCTCGGCCGGTCCGGCTGGGGCTTATCTTGTATAATCCCGGCTGCATCACCGGCTCCGCGCGAGCCGCCCGATCATCCTGCTGCCCCCATACCCATGTAACGACAAGCGAACCTCCACACCGTCCCCACGGCTTCCGACCCGGAGGTTCCCGAGCATGGGTGCGCGCGATCGTCCCGGTCGCGCGCGCATTCACTATTCACCGTTTCATATTGCACGCCTGCCTGCGCCAGGCTTTTCGCCCCATGATCAATCACGCCTTTCGAGACGAGTGGTTCTCGAACCCGCAAAAAAACATCCTCGCCGGTCTCACGACATCGTTCGCCCTGGTCCCGGAATGCATCGCCTTCGCCCTGGTGGCGCAGCTCAATCCGCTCATGGGGCTGTACGGCGCCGCCATCATCTGCGCATTGACGGCCATCTTCGGCGGCCGGCCGGGCATGATTTCCGGCGCCGCCGGCTCGATGGCGGTGGTGATCGTGGCCCTCGTCGCCCGGCATGGCGTGCAGTACCTGCTGGCCACCGTCGTCCTGGGCGGCATCCTGATGGCCGCGTTCGGCCTGCTGCGGCTCGGCAAGCTGATCCGCATGGTGCCGCACCCCGTCATGCTCGGCTTCGTCAACGGCCTGGCGATCGTCATCGCGATGGCCCAGCTGGAGCACTTCCGCGAGAAGACGCCGCACGGCGAAGCCTGGCTGCAGGGCACGCCCCTGCTGATCATGGGCGGCCTGGTGCTGCTGACGATG
The DNA here is from genome assembly GCF_044901715.1 of Massilia paldalensis. Lineage (NCBI taxonomy): Bacteria > Pseudomonadati > Pseudomonadota > Betaproteobacteria > Burkholderiales > Oxalobacteraceae > Massilia > Massilia paldalensis. Next base: position 685,242 of record NZ_JBJCIU010000004.1, on the reverse strand, counting down.
GCCATCGTCTACCTGCTGCCGCGCCTGACGAAGGCGGTGCCGCCAGCCCTGGTCGCCATCCTCGGCGTCGGCCTGCTCGGCTACGCCTTCCAGCTGCCGACCCGCACGCTGGGCGACCTGGCGCAGATCGCCGGCGGCCTGCCGGCCTTCCACGTTCCCACCGTGCCGCTGGACATGACGACGCTGCGCATCATCTTCCCGTATGCCGCCCTGATGGCGATGGTGGGCCTGCTCGAGACGCTGCTGACCTTCAACCTCACCGACGACATCACGGAAACGCGCGGCCAGCCGAACCGCGAATGCATCGCGCTGGGCGGGGCCAACATCGTCTCCGGCCTGTTCGGCGGCATGGGCGGCTGCGCCATGATCGGCCAGACCATGATCAACCTGAGCTCGGGCGGCCGCTCGCGCCTGTCCGGCCTCACCAGCGGCGTCATGATCCTGCTGTTCATCCTGTTCCTCTCGCCGCTGATCGCCCACATCCCGCTGGCCGCGCTGGTCGGCGTCATGTTCGTGGTGGCCCAGGAGACGTTCGCCTGGGGCTCGCTGCGCGTGCTGGGCAAGGTGCCGAAACAGGATGCGCTGGTCATCGTCGCCGTCACCATCATCACCGTGTTCACCGACCTGGCCGTGGCCGTCATGTGCGGCGTCGTGATCGCCGCCCTCAGCTTCGCCTGGCAGCACGCGCTGGACATGCGCGCCGACGTCGACGACGGCGAACCGGGCGTGCGCACCTACCGCCCCCACGGCACGCTGTTCTTCGCGTCGAGCGCCCATTTCCAGGAACTGTTCGCGCCCGCGACCGATCCGGCGCGCGTCGTCGTCGACTGCCGCCACCTGCACCTGGCCGACCACTCGGCGATCGCCGCGATGGAAAGCCTGGTCCAGCGTTACGACAAGGCCGGCAAGCACCTGCAGGTGCTGCACCTGTCGAGGCGTAGTGAGGCGCTGTTGCAGCGCGCGGGCGTGGACGTCGGCGCCTGAGACAGAGGCACGTCGTCCCTGCGCAGGCAGGGATCCAATTGTTGCGCGCATTGCGGGAACGCTCGCGGAATTGGGTCCCCGCCTGCGCGGGGACGACGTTTTCATTAGGTCGAAAAAAAGCCACGCGGCCCGGAGGCGGCGTGGCTTTGCGGGGCAGGGCGCTGCTTAGTTGACGCCCATTTCCTTCAGCAGGTTGTCCGCGTGGTCGACCTTCTCCATGTTCCACAGGATGTAGCGCACGTCGACCTGGATGTCGCGCGTGGCGCGCGGGTTGAAGTCCCAGTCCGAGATGATCGAGTCCAGCGTGCCGTCGAAGGCCAGGCCGATCAGCTCGGCCTTGTCGTTCAGCGCGGCCGAACCGGAGTTGCCGCCGGTGATGTCCAGCGTGGCCAGGTAGTTCACCGGCACGGTCTTCAGGACCGGATCGACGTAGCGGCCGAAGTCCTTCTTCTGGATCGCGTCCAGCTGCTTCTGCGGCGCATTGAACTCGCCTTCGCCGGTGGCCTTGGCGACGACGCCCTTCACGGTGGTGAAGGCGGTCCAGGAACCGGTGCCGTCGGCACCGTAGTCGCGGCCCTTGATGTTGCCGAAGGTGACGCGCAGCGTGCTGTTGGCATCCGGGTAGACGGCCTGGCCTTTGCTGTTCATGTAGGCGATCTTGGCCTTCATGTAGCTGGCGTAGGCCTTCTGGATGTTGCCGGCCAATTCTTCTTCCTTCGCCTCGTCCTTGCGGTCAGCGTCGTACATGGCGACGGCGGCCTTGATGAAGCTGTCGTTGCTGGCCTTGAAGTCGGCCGGCGCCTTGTTCATCCACGCGGTGCGGAATTCCTTGTCCTGCAGCTTCGAACCGGCGTAGACCTTGTCCAGCGCCGCCTTCAGCGCGGCTTCGTCCATGCCCGGCTTGATGCCGAGGGCGTTGTCGAAGGCTTCGCTGTGCTCATTGGCCGGCTGGGCGTTGTACTGTTTCAGGAAGTTCAGCACCAGCGCCTTGTCGACGTTTTCCACGTAGGTGCGGTCCTGGCCCGTGATCACGGAGGTCAGGCGCGGCAGGTCGCGTTCCTGGTAGCCCGACTTGCGCTCGGCATCCGGCTTGGCGCGCTCGTTCGACAGGCGGTACAGCGTGCGCGCCGAGTTCAGGAAGCGCGGCGTGGCGTAGGACAGGAAGAACTCGCGCTTGGTGGCGGCGTCGCGCTGGGCGATCAGCTTCTCGACGGCCTCGATGTCGGCGCCGAATTCGGCACGGCGCTTGGCGTCGGCATTGACCCAGGCCTTGAGCGCATTGTGCTCGGCGGTCTTGCGCGCCAGGATGTCGCTGCCCGCGTACGAGGTCAGCATGCCCTTGCGGTTCTTGTAGTAGTTGTTCACGCCGGCGACCTGGCCCGCGTATTTCAGCTTGGCGGCCGGATCGTTCTTGGTCTCGCGCTCGATGATGGCGAGCGTCTCGCCCGATGCCTTCACGAAGGCCGGGTAATTCCAGTCGAAGGTGAACGCCACTTCCGACGGCAGGCGGTGGCGGTTGGTGCGGCCCGGGTAGCCGACGACCATGATGAAGTCGTTTTCCTTGACGCCTTCCTTGGCGATCTTCAGCACGTGCTTCGGCTGGTAGGGCACGTTGTCCTTCGAGAAGTCGGCGGCCTTGCCATCGCGGCTCACGTAGGCGCGGTAGAAGCCGTAGTCGCCCGTGTGGCGCGGCCACATCCAGTTGTCGGTGTCGCCGCCGAACTTGCCGACGCCCGACGGCGGCGCGTGCACCAGGCGCACGTCGCGGATCTCGAGCTGCTTGATGCGGTAGAACTCCAGGCCGCCGTAGAAGCTGGCCACGGTGCAGCGGTAGCCGGCGTCCTTCTCGCACTCGGCCACCAGCGCCTTCTGGTTCTTTTCCATCGCCTCGACGCGGGCCTTGCCCTTCATCTTCGCCACGGCCGGCGTGATCACGCGGTCGCTGACATTGGCGACTTCTTCGGTGACGAACACGCGGCTGCCCGGCGCGGCCGGCAGTTCCTCGCCCAGCGTCTTCGCCAGGAAGCCGTTGGTCAACAGGTCGCGCTCGGGCGTCGAGTTCACGGCCACGCTGTTGTACACGCAGTGGTGGTTGGTGATCACCAGGCCTTGCGGTGAGACGAAGGACGCGGAGCAGCCGCCTAGGCTCACCACCGCGCCCATCGGGAATTCGGTCAGTTTGGTCAGGGAAGCCGGATCGAGCTTCAGGCCGGCGGCTTTCAGTTGCTGGGCTACTTGTGGCAGCTGCTGCGGCATCCACATGCCTTCATCCGCCTGGGCGGCGAAGGTCGTGAAAACGGCGAGCGAAAGGAGAGTCTTTTTCATCGCGTGTCTTTATGGTGTGTTGTCGTGGCTCCGGGGAGCCGCGACAGTATCCACAAAGCGATGACCCAGCGTCAACCGCTAATTTCCTGTGAGCGCTAACGCTCCGGACCGCGTCCTTACAGCTGCCCGCCGATCAGGTCGGCCACTTTGCCGGCCGCCTTGTCCATCAGCGGACGGTTCTGCCACTTCTGCAGCGAGATCGGCTTGGCGCGCTTCCAGTCCTCGTCGAAGATGGCTTCCTGCTGTTTCGCGAACGCGGGGTCGAGCACGTTCAGGTTGGCTTCGTCGTTGATGCTGAACGAGCGGTTGTCGAAGTTGGTCGAGCCGACCGACACGAGCAGCGAATCGACGACCAGCGATTTGACGTGGAACATCGTCGGCTGGTACTCGGCCATCTTGACGCCGGCCGCGAGCAGTTCGCCCCAGCGCTCATGCGAGGCGGCGCGCACGACGTCGGAATCGATGATGGGGCCGGGCGTGATGATGCGCACGTCGACGCCGCGCTTGGCGGCCGCCACCAGCGCCTTCACGGCCAGTTCGTCCGGCACGAAATAGGAATTCGACAGGTGGATCGAGTGGCGCGCGGCCGTGATCGCCATCAGGTACATCAGGTGCATGCTCTCGCTGCCGCCCGTGGGCGAGCTGGAGAACATCTGGGCCGGCATGGTGCCGGCGGGCGGCAGCGCCGGGAAGTAGTCTTCGCCATCCAGCACGACGCCGGTGGCCTTGGTCCAGTTGTCGTTGAACACGGCCTGCATCTGGCCGACGACGGGGCCCTCGACGCGGAAGTGGGTATCGCGCCAGTGGTCGGCGTCCTGGGCGTTGCCGCGCCACTTGTCGGCGATGCCGACGCCGCCCGTGAAGCCGACCTTGCCGTCGACCACGAGCAGCTTGCGGTGCGTGCGGTTGTTCAGGCGCGCCAGCTTCCACCATACGGGCTTGTGGTAGCGGTGCACCTCGACGCCGGCGTCGTGCATCGCCTTCAGCGAGGATTCCTCGATCTTCATGCTGCCCACCCAGTCCAGCAGCAGGTGCACCTTGACGCCGGCGCGTGCGCGCTCGGCCAGCGCGTCGGCGAATTCGCGGCCGATCGTCTCCGACCAGTAGATATAGGTTTCGAAATTGATGGTCTTCTTCGCGCCGCGGATCGCGTCGAGCATGGCGGGGAAGATCTGGTCGCCGTTGAGCAGCACGTCGACCTTGTTGCCCTCGACGATGGGCGGTCCCAGCAGCACGCCCAGCGAGCGCCGGAACTGGGGGTCATTGGTATCGTACTGGCGCGTGAGCTGCGTCTCGATCTTCTTTTCGCCCGGCAGGAAGTTCAGCAGGAGCAGGCCCGCGACGAGGGTGGCCAGGCAAGTGATCGCGATGAGCATGGGACGTTTTACACGCATGAGCTAGGGTTCCAGGACGTAAAAAAACCAACGCTGTTAGGCGTTGGTTTTTAGAAAGCGCACTGCACGCTATTAACGAACGCGGCCGCGACGCAGCAGGTTCACGATGGCCAGCAGGATGACGGCACCCAGGAACGACACCAGCAGCGACGAGACGCTGAAGTCATCCGAGTTGATGGTACCCGAGCCGAACAGCGGGGAGAGCAGCCAGCCGCCCAGGAAGGCGCCGACGATACCGACCACGACGTTCAGAATCATGCCTTGTTCGGCATCCGTTTTCATGACCATGCTGGCGAGCCAGCCCAGAATGCCACCGACGACGATCCAGATAATGAACAACATGTTGCTTCCTCCTCAAGTTGGGAACACATAACCAAGGCCAATTGATTGACGAGGCCATGTGTGCAGTCTAGGGATGCCCGCGACCCAGGGTCGGTGCGGCAACGAACGTTAGATGCGCAAACGCCAAGCGCGTTCTTGCGCCGCGATTGGCGCCTGCCGGAACAGGCATCGGAACGGCCGCAATGCTGATCTGGCGGTCAGTTAATGCTGAGCGGAATATCCCCCAATGAGTGCGTCATCGAACAGAAACGGTGCAGTAAGCGAGCCTATCGTTGCATCCACTGGGCACCTCCAACAAGCAGTGCGCATTCCGCGCATACCACCTTGAAAGGACACATCATGAGCTTCGATACGACCCGCACCAATAACCAGAACCGCATGGTCACCGGCCTGTTCCCGGACCGCGCCAGCGCCGAACGCGCCTACAACACCATCTCCACCCGCGGCTACAACAAGGACGACGTCAACCTGATGATGTCGGACTCGACCCGCAAGACCCATTTCAATGACACCGAGACCGAACTGGGCAGCAAGGCCGCCGAAGGCGCCGCTGCCGGTGCCGGTATCGGCGGCACCATCGGCGCCGTGCTGGCCGGCGTGGCCGCGCTGGGCACCACGCTGGTGATCCCGGGCGCGGGCCTGGTCGTGGCCGGTCCGCTGGCGGCCGCGCTGGCCGGCGCCGGCGCGGGCGGCATCACGGGCGGCCTGATCGGCGCGCTGATCGGCGCCGGCATCCCGGAAGAACGCGTCAAGCACTATGAGGAAGGCATCGAGAAGGGCGGCATCCTGATGGGCGTGAACGTGCGCAACGACGATGACGTGCCGCACATCGAGAAAGCCTTCACCGACGAAGGCGGCTCGCACGTGATCGGTACCGGTGTCGGCGCTGCCGCAGGTGCCGCCACCGGCGCCGCCATCGGCGCAGCAGCCGGCCCGATCGGCATGGCGGCGGGCGCCGCGATCGGCGGCATCGCCGGCGGCATGGCCGGCAAGGGCGTCGGCGAAGTCGTGAATCCGAAGGCCGGCGACGACCTCGGCGAACACTATATGGCCAAGGGCGTGGGCGCCGGCACGGGTGCCGCGCTGGGCGCCGCCGCCGGCGCGGTGGCAGGCCCGGTCGGCATGGCCGCTGGTGCCGCAATCGGCGGCCTGGCCGGCGGTGCTGCCGGCCGCGGCGCGGGCGAAGTGGTGAACCCGAAGGCCGAAGACCGCCTGCACGAACATAACCTGGCTCAAGGCACGGGTGCCGGCGCCGGCGCGCTGGGCGGCGCTGCACTGGGCGCCGTCGGCGGCCCGATCGGCATGGTGGCCGGCGCCGTCGCGGGCGGCATCGCCGGCGACATGGCCGGCAAGGGCGCGGCCGAAGTCGTGAACCCGAAGGCGGGTGACGACCTGCACGAGCACAACCTGGCCGGCGGCGTCGGCGCGGGCGGCGGCGCGGCTGCCGGTGCGGCCGTGGGCGCCGTGGGCGGCCCGGTGGGCATGGCGGCCGGCGCGGCCATCGGCGGCATCGCCGGCGGCATGCTGGGCAAGGGTGCCGGCCACCTGGTCAACCCGACCGAGGAAGACGCCTACTGGCGCAGCAACTACCAGACCCAGGCCTACTACACGCCGCGCTACACCTACGACGACTACTCGCCGGCCTATGCGCTGGGCTACAACAATGCCCGCCGCTTCCCGAACTACGACCTGGCCGAGCCGCACATGGCCGACGAATGGGATCGCGTGAAGGGCCATTCGCGCCTGTCGTGGCAGCAGGCCAAGTCGGCCAGCCGCGCCGCGTGGGACCGCGTCGAGCGCGCCATCCCGGGCGATTCGGACCGCGACGGCCGTTGATCCGCGCGCTTCGATAGCGCGTAGGGTGGGCACCACGTGCCCGCCATGCGAAAAGCCCCGGCACCTTGCGGTGTCCGGGGCTTTTCGCATGGGTGAATCCGGCAGATTACTGCTTGACGGCTTCGATCTGGATCGCCAGCTTGACGTCCATGTTGAAACCGTACGAATCGCCGTAGCTCACGCCGAAGTCGCTGCGCTTGAAGGTGGCCGACGCGTCGGCGCCGCACACTTCACGCTTGAGCATCGGGTGCTGGATGCACTTGAACTTGTTGATGGTCAGGGTGACCGGCTTGGTCACGCCGTGCAGGGTCAGCTCGCCGTTGACGCTGGTCGGCACGTCGCCCTTGAACACCAGCTTGCCCTTGTAGGTCGCGGTCGGGAACTTGGCGGTGTCGAAGATCTCGGCGCTCTTGGCGTGGTCGTTCATCTTGGCGTGGCCGAAGTCGATCGAGGTGGTATCGATGGTGATGTCGACGGTGCCCGACTTGGCGGCGCGGTCCAGGGTGATGGTGCCGTCGGTCTTGTCGAACTTGCCGCGCCAGGTCGACAGGCCGCCCATGTGGTCGGCTTCGAAGCTCGGGTAGGTGTGGCTCGGGTCGATCTTGTAGGTGTCGGCGGCGGCGAAGGCGCTCGATGCGAAAGCGGCTGCCAGGATGGCCATGCTCAGGTGCTTCAGTTTCATATTGGATCCTCTGTTTTATAGGTGGTGTTGACTGCTAACTGCGCGACTGCTTACTGCGCCGCGGCGACGCGGAACTTGATGACGACATCGTCGGCGACCATGCTCGTGTCCTTCCACTCGCCTTCGCCGATGTTGTAGGTCAGCCGCTTGATCGGCAGCTGGCCTTCGAATACCTGTTTGCCGCCTTCCGCCTTGACGTTCAGGGGGAAGGAGACGGGCGCGGTCTTGCCCTTGATCGTCAGGTTGCCCGTGACGTTCAGCTTGCCGGCGCCGGCCGGCTTGATCGCGGTCGACACGAAGGTCGCCTTCGGGAACTGGGCTGCATTGAACCATTCCTTCTTGGCGATTTCCTTGTTGTAGTCGGCCGAACCGATGTCGAAGCTGGCCGTGTCGATGTCGACGCGCGCCGTGGCTTTTTCCGGATGCGCCGCGTCGTAGTCGATGGCGGCCGTGAATTTCTTGAACGGCGATTCGACCGGCACGTTCATCTGCTTGAAGGTGGCGGTGACGCTGCTGTGGGCGACGTCGGTCTTGAGCGGCGCGGCGCTCGCGGCCAGGACGGTGCCTGCCAAGATGGCGGCGACGGCGGTTTTATTCAGTTGCATGGTGTTCTCCTTCTCAAAGGGAGCGGCCGGGCAGCATGCGGCGCATGGTGCCGTCGCGGTCGACGATGGCGTGCTTCAGGGCGGCCGCCACGTGCAGCACGACCAGGGCGGCCATGGACATGGTGAGCCAGTAATGGACTGCTTTCAGGGTTTCCGCCAGCTCCAGGTTCCGCTCGATCAGGACGGGCAGCTGGAACAGGTTGAAGTAGACGACGGGGAAGCCGGCTGCCAGCGTATAGAAATAGCCGGACACCGGCACCGCGAACATCAGCACGTACAGCAGGTGGTGCAGGCCGTGGGCCGCGCCGCGCTGCCATGCAGGCATGCCGTCCGGCAGCGTCGGCGGGCGGTGAAACAGGCGCCACAGCAGGCGCAGCGCGGCCAGCAGCAGCACGGTCACGCCCGCCCACTTGTGCCAGGCAAAGTACTTCAGCTTGGTCATCGAGAAGCCGGGGATGTTCGTCATGACCAGGCCCAGCGTGAACGCACCGATGATCAGCAGGGCGATCAGCCAGTGCAAGGCGATGGCGGTCTTCGTGTAACGCTGCTGCATGCTGCGGCTCCGTAGGTCGATTGGCGTAAATATTACCAATGTTTTCAGGCATTGAAAGGCGCTGGCATTTCCTTCAAGACACTAGCACGATTTGCCGTCTCGACAGGAAATGCAATACGGACACTTTAGCGGTTCCAAATATCGGCAGGAAGCCACCTGGGCGGATAACATTGTTCAGTTAATGGAACAGTCGGCAGTCCACGCTGTCGTTCCCGGCATTGCCGGAAACGACTCCCTGTGCAGGCAGGGACCCCATTTTTCATCCGAAGTCGCAGGACGAGCAACGCCGCTTCGCTTGAAGAAATTGGGCCCCGGCCTGCGCCGAGGCGACGGTATCGCGCGGACATAAAAAAACCGGGGACATGCCCCGGTTTCTTCATGTGCTCGGCTGAAGCGATCAGATCGCCTTGGCCAGTTGCGCCGCCAGGCCCGTGTAGTTGGCCGGCGTCATGGCGAGCATCAGGTCCTTCGCTTCTTGCGGCACGGCCAGCTTGCCAATGAATTCCTGCAGCGCCTCGCGGGTGATGCCCTTGCCGCGGGTGAGTTCCTTCAGCTGCTCGTACGGGTTCTCGATGCCGTAGCGGCGCATCACGGTCTGCACCGGCTCGGCCAGCACTTCCCAGTTCGCGTCCAGGTCCTGCTCCAGGCGCGCCGGATTGACTTCCAGCTTGTTCAGGCCGCGCAGGCAGCTGTCGTAGGCCAGCAGGGCGTAGCCGAAGCCGACGCCGATATTGCGCAGCACGGTGGAGTCGGTCAGGTCGCGCTGCATGCGCGAGACGGGCAGCTTGTCGGCCATGTGGCGCAGGGTGGCGTTGGCCAGGCCCAGGTTGCCTTCCGAGTTCTCGAAGTCGATCGGGTTGACCTTGTGCGGCATGGTCGACGAACCGATCTCGCCGGCCTTCAGCTTCTGCTTGAAGTAGCCCAGCGACACATAGGTCCAGATGTCACGGTTCAGGTCCAGCAGGATGGTGTTGGTGCGCGCGACGGCGTCGAACAGTTCGGCCATGTAGTCGTGCGGCTCGATCTGGATCGTGTACGGGTTGAACACGAGGCCCAGGCGCTGCTCGATGACGTTCTTCGAGAATGCCGGCCAGTCGAAGCCCGGGTAGGCGGACAGGTGGGCGTTGTAGTTGCCCACGGCGCCGTTCATCTTGCCCAGGATTTCGACGTCGGCGATGCGCTTGACGGCACGCTGCAGGCGCGCCACGACGTTGGCGAATTCCTTGCCCAGCGTGGTCGGGCTGGCGGTCTGGCCGTGGGTGCGCGACAGCATCGGCAGGTCGGCGTTGGCGTGGGCGATCTCGGTCAGCTTGGCGATGATCGCCTGCAGCGACGGCAGCAGCACGCCGTCGCGGGCGGCCTTGAGCATCATGCCGTGCGAGGTGTTGTTGATGTCTTCCGAGGTGCAGGCGAAGTGGATGAATTCGCTGGCCGCGACCAGTTCCGGCACGTCCTTGACCTGTTCCTTCAGCCAGTACTCGACGGCCTTGACGTCATGGTTGGTGACGGCTTCGATCTCCTTGATGCGGGCGGCGTCGGCATCCGAGAAGTCCGCGGCCAGCTTGTCGAGCAGGGCGCTCGCGTCGGCCGAGAAGGGCTTCAGTTCCGCGAAGCCGGCCTGGGACAGCGCCTGCAGCCAGGCGATCTCCACTTTCACGCGATGGTGCATGAAACCGGCTTCCGACAGGATCGGGCGCAGCTTGTCGGTCTTGGCGGCGTAGCGGCCGTCCAGCGGGGACAGGGCCGACAGGGTCGAGGAGGTGGTAGAGGTCATGGCAGGCAGGAAGGATGTGCAAAAGCGTGGATTCTACCACCGGCCGCCTTGTCAAGTCCCTTATTTAGCGGCGTTGCAGGGCCGTCGCCGACCCGCGGCGCGGGATGCCCCGATGCTATACTGTCGGCCACCCCACCACCCGTGCATGTATGAAACTCATCGGTTCCGTCACCAGTGCCTATGTGCGCAAGGCGCGCGTCGTCCTGGCAGAGAAAAAGCTCGACTATGTGTTCGAGCTCGAGAACGTCTGGGCGCCGGAAACCAGCATCTCCGCATTCAACCCCCTCGGCAAGGTGCCCTGCCTCGTGATGGAGGACGGCAGCGCCATGTACGATTCGCGCGTGATCGTGGAATACCTCGACACGCTGACCCCCGTCTGCAAGCTGCTGCCGGCCAACAGCCGCGACCGCGCCAACGTCAAGGTGCGCGAAGCGCTGGCCGACGGCGTGCTGGAAGCGGCCGTGGCCGCCTTCCTGGAGCGCGCCTGGCGCCCGGCCGGCCAGCAGAGCCAGGCCTGGATCGACCGCCAGATGGGCAAGGTCCACGGGGGCTTGAAGCAGTTGTCCGAGCAGCTCGGCGAGCAGGCCTACTGCATGGGCATCCACTACACGCTGGCCGACGTGGCCGTCGGCTGCACGCTGGGCTGGCTCGCCTTCCGCTTCCCCGAGATCGACTGGCGCGGCGACTACCCGAACCTGGCGCGCCTGTTCGACAAGCTGTCCGAACGGCCCTCGTTCAAGGACACCGCCCCACCGTCCGCCTGATGCCGGGAGCGAGGGCATGACCACCATCGTATTCGGCGAAGCGCTGGTCGAGGAACTGCCGGCGGAGCAGGGCATCGGCGGCGCGCCGTTCAACGTGGCGCGCCACCTGGCCGCCTTCATGCTGCCGCCCCTGCTGATCACGCGCATCGGCGACGACCGCAACGGCCTGGCCGTGCGCGCCGAGTTCGAGCGCTTCGTGATGCCGGAGACGGGCGTGCAGGTCGACCCCATGGAAGAAACGGGACGCATGCTCGTCGAACGCACCGGCAATGGCCAGCGCCTCACGCTGCTGCCCGGCCAGGCCTACGACTTCATCGACCCGCAGGCGGCCCGCGACAGTATCGCCGCCGCCGGCGCGCAGGGCGCGCGCAGCATCTATTTCGGCACCCTGGCCCAGCGCGAGGAGCGTTCGCGCCTGGCCTTGAACGCCGTGCTGGACGCGACGCCGGCCAAGCGCTTCCTCGACCTGAACCTGCGTCCGGGCCAGGCCGGCGAGCCACTCGTCGCGCGCGCGCTCACGGCGGCCGACGTGGTCAAGGTCAACGAGGAAGAATTGCAGGCGCTGTTCCAGTGGTATTTCCAGATCGGCCCGGACGATCCGCCGCTGGCCACCGAGGAAGTGCACGCCGCCTGCCGCGCGCTGATGGACCGCTTCATGCTGGAGACGCTCGTCGTGACGCTGGGCCACCGCGGCTCCGTGACCTTCTGCGCCGACGGCAGCCTGCTCGCGCACCGCGACAATCCGGTGCCGCCGTACGTGATCGACACGGCGGGGGCGGGCGATGCCTTCGCGGCGATCATGCTGCTGGGACGGGAGCGCGACTGGCCCCTGGAGACGACGCTGGCGCGCGCCAACGAATTCGCCGGCGCCATCTGCGCCGTGGCCGGCGCGGTGCCGCGCGACCTGGGGTTCTACGACCAGTGGGTGGCGCGCTGGCGGTGATGCCATCAATCCGTCGTCCCTGCGCAGGCAGGGACCCAATATTGTCCGCGTCGTCGTAACGCAAAATTGGCCCCTGCCTGCGCAGGGGCGACGAAAACACTTAACGTGTTTTCGTCGAAAAACACTTAACGTGTTTTCGTCGAAAAACACTTAACGTATTTCGGCGCTTACTCGCCGATCTGCGATTGCAGGTAGTTCTGGATCCCCACCTTGACGATCAGGTCCAGCTGCGTCTCCAGCCACTCGATGTGTTCTTCCGTATCTTCCAGGATCATCAGGAACAGGTCGCGCGACACGTAGTCGTGGGCGATTTCGGCGGCGGCGATGCCTTCCTTGACGGTGACCTGGGCCGCGCGTTCCAGCTTCAGGTCGCATTCCAGCATTTCCTGGGCCGATTCGCCGATCAGCAGCTTGTGCAGCGCCTGCAGGTTCGGCAGTCCGTCCAGCATCAGGATGCGGTCGATCAGCTTGTCCGCATGCTTCATCTCGCCGATCGACTCCTCGTATTCCTTCTTGCCGAGTTTGTCGAAGCCCCAGTGCTTGTACATGCGCGCATGCAGGAAGTACTGGTTGACTGCGGTGAGTTCGTTGGTCAGCTGTGCGTTCAGCAGACGGATGATGTTCGGGTCGCCCTTCATGGAATGCCTTTATTTTCGTGTGGATGTGACCCCGGCATCATAGCAAACCCCTGGACCCGGCGGACATCCCCCGCCTGGCCCATTGCCGCAAAATGCAACGGTGGCCACGGTCGCGAACGAGGCTAGAGCGCAGCCAGCGCCAGCGTGCCCGCCGCCACCAGCGAGGCCGCGCCGATCGCCAGCCCGACGGTGCGCGCGCGGGTGGTAAGCGCCCACAGCAGCACCCCGGACAGCGACAGCAGGATGATCGAGCCGGCCAGCGTATCCACCAGCAAGACCCAGGCCGCCCCCATGCCCGTCCCCTTGTGCAGGTTGGACAGCGTGGCGAAAAAATTGTTGTCGCTGCGCGTGACGGTGACGTAGCTGTTGCCGACCCAGTACTCGGCCTGCACGCTGCCGGACGGCGCCGCGAAGCTGGCGCGCCAGCGTGCCGGCTGGATGAGGGAGCGGTCGCCCCAGGCGACGGGCCGCGCGGCCTCGGCCTGCACCCGCACGGGATCCTGGCCGAGCCGCAATGAGCGCCTGAGCCAGTCCGCCAGCGCCTGCGGGGTGCGCGGGGCGGGCGCCGGCAACGGCAGCTGGACCGTGCTCGCCTGCACCTGGGCGGCCGGGATGGGCAGTACGTCGCGGTGGTTGAGCAGGATGCCGGTGCCGCCGAACAGCAGGCCCAGCAGGGCGCCCCACAAGCCGACCCAGACGTGCATCCGGCGCAGCCAGTGGACGGCGATGGCGGTCCGCGAAGGTGCGGGCGGCGGCTCGACCCGGAAGGGAGCCCTTGGCGAACGGAACGGGATCACTGGCATGGGACAGGACCTGGATGCGTCGGAGCCCACATACTACCAAGAGCGGCAAAACCACGGTCGGGAACACGCAGCGATTGTGCGGAGCAATACGGGCCGCGCGCGGCCGGCACATGGATGGGCAAGCGGCGGGCAAGCGGTGGGCAAGCGGCAGGATGTACGCCGGCGCGCGGTGCGGCGATCGCGCGGCGGCGGCAACCGGGCGCAGGCGAGGCCGCGCCCGTGGCGTAAACCAGACGGATTGCCTGGATAACAGGCAATCGCCCGGTCAGCCAGTCGAATGGCCAGGGAATCAGGCGGTCAGGCCGGTAGCCGGGGTGCGGCGCAGTTCGGTGACCGTGATCTTGCTGTCCAGGTGTTCGTGCATGACTTCGCGGGCATAGCTGACGCATTTGCCGCAGCAGGTGCCGACACCGAGTTCCTTGTACAGGTCGGCCATCGAGGTGAGGCCGAGGTCGACCGCCTGGCGGATTTCGCGGTCGGAGATGTTGTTGCAGACGCAGACGATCATGGGGCGATTCCGGAGTAGTGGGGATGCGCACTCGACAATGTTGCTCTGTCTATAATGCGAATCATTCTCATTCACTTTCGTATTCTCCCGGAGTCACACCGCGAACGCAAGCGTTTTTCGTCATCCGTGCGCACCGAAAACGGCCGCTGCAAAAAGAAGTAGACAAACCGCAAATAGAAATAATTCGCATTTAGGTTTATGATGCACACATCTGTGACCGCAGCGCTGCACCTCTTTACGGAAGCGACACCATGACTCTTGCCCCCACCCTGACCACGCTCGACGCCCTCAAGGCCGGCCAGAGCGCCACCGTGATCACGCTCAAGCCAAGCGCGACGAGCGAACGCGACGGCGGTATCGACGTCTCGCGCCGCCTGATGGAGCTGGGTTTCGTTCCGGGCGAACGCATCCGCATGCTCAAGCGCAGCCTGACGGGCGGCCCGCTGGCCGTGAAAGTCGGCCAGTCCACGTTTGCCCTGCGCCGCTTCGAGGCTGCGCTGATCTCGATCCAGCCGGAATGAACGGAAACATGCAATGGGAGTAGTAGAACAGCAGGTCCATGCGGCCGCGACGACGCCGCTCATCGCCCTGCTGGGTAATCCGAACTGCGGCAAGACCGCACTGTTCAACCGCCTCACCGGCGCGCGCCAGAAAGTCGCCAACTACGCCGGCGTCACCATCGAACGCAAGGAAGGCAGCTTCACCCTGCCCGGCGGGCGTGCCTTGCGCGTGCTCGACCTTCCCGGCGCCTACAGCCTCACCGCCCATACCCCCGACGAAGCGATCACGCGCGACGTCGTGGCCGGCCTGCGCGCCGGCGAACGCAGCCCGGACGCCATCGTCTGCGTCGTCAATGCCACCAACCTGCGCCTGAACCTGCGCCTGGTACTCGAAATCAAGCGCCTCGGCCTGCCGATGGTGCTGGCGCTGAACATGGTCGACGTCGCCAGGAAGCGCGGCATCGAGATCGACACGGCGCGCCTGTCGCGCGAACTGGGCATGCCCGTGGTCGAGACCGTGGCGGTCCAGGCGGGCGGCGAGAAGGCGCTGCTGGCCGCGCTCGACGCGATGCCGCTGGCCGGCGGCGCCAAGCCGCAGCCCCTGGCCGCGATCGACGCGGTGCCGGTCGAGGAGACCCAGCGCGAGGTGCGCCGCATCATCGACGCCACCGTCAGCTTCGACAAGGACACGGGCAACCTGAGCGAGCAGATCGACCGCGTCGTGCTGCATCCGGTCGCCGGCCCCATCATCCTGGCGGCGCTGATGTTCCTGATCTTCCAGGCCGTGTTCAGCTGGGCCGCGCCCGTGATGGACGCCATCAAGGACGGCGTCGACGCGCTCGGCCGCTGGGTCAGCGCGGGCATGGCCGACGGTCCCCTGCACAGCCTGATCGTGGACGGCATCTTCGGCGGCGTCGGCAGCGTGCTCGTGTTCCTGCCGCAGATCCTGATCCTGTTCTTCTTCATCCTGATCCTGGAAGACTGCGGCTACCTGCCGCGCGCGGCCTTCCTGCTCGACCGCATGATGGGCGGGGTGGGCCTGTCCGGCCGCGCCTTCATCCCGTTGCTGTCCTCGTTCGCCTGCGCCATTCCCGGCGTGATGGCGGCGCGCACCATCCAGAACCCGCGCGACCGCCTGGTCACGATCATGATCGCGCCCCTGATGACGTGTTCCGCGCGCCTGCCCGTGTACGCGCTCGTGATCGCGGCCTTCATCCCGAACCGCGAGGTCGGCTGGGGCTTCAACCTGCAGGGCCTCGTGCTGTTCCTGCTGTACGCGGCCGGCATCGTCAGCGCCATGGCCGTGGCCTGGTTCTTCAAGCGCAGCATGGGCGCCAAGGGCCACCAGCCCCTGATGCTGGAGCTGCCGGCCTACCACTGGCCGCACCTGCACAACCTGGCGCTGGGCCTGTGGGAACGCGCGCGCATCTTCCTGACCCGCGTCGGCACCACGATCCTGACCCTGATGATCCTGGTCTGGTTCCTGTCCAGCTTCCCGGGCGCCCCGGAAGGCGCCACCCACCCGCCGATCTACTACAGCGTGGCCGGCATGCTGGGCCGCGCGCTGGAAGTCATCTTCGCGCCGATCGGCTTCGGCTGGCAGATCTGCATCGCGCTGGTGCCGGGCATGGCGGCGCGCGAAGTGGCCGTGGGCGCCCTCGGCACCGTGTACGCGCTGTCGTCGGCCGGCGACGACGTCGCCACCGCGCTGACCCCGATCATCGCGTCGTCGTGGAGCCTGGCGACGGCGCTGTCGCTGCTGGCCTGGTACGTGTTCGCGCCGCAGTGCCTGTCGACGCTGTCGGTGGTGCGCCGCGAGACGGGCAAGACCCGCTACGCGCTGCTGATGGCCGGCTACATGTTCGCACTGGCCTACACGGCTTCGTTCATCACCTATCACGTGGCGCTGGCCATGGGAGGCTGACATGCTGTTCCAATACCTGATCGTCGCATTCGTCGTCCTGCTGGCGGCCCTGTACGCCGGCGCCAAGTACCTGCCCAAGGCCTGGCGCCAGCGCCTCGTCTACACCCTCTCGAACGGCACCGGCAAGGGCCGGCTGGTCGCCTGGCTCGACACCGGTTCGAGCTGCGGCGGCGGCTGCGACAGCGGCGGCTGCAATACCTGCGCGCCGGCGGCGCTGCCGGAACGCGATGCGCAGGGGCGCAAGGTGATCAAGCTGCACGTGCAGCGGTGATGATGCAATGGTGGGCACGTGGTGCCCACCCTACATACCCACCGACGTAGGGTGGGCATCATATGCCCACCACGCATCCCCCGCAGCGTCACGGGTTCCACGCCACGTCCAATAACGCCATCAGCCGCAACGCATCCTGCGGCGCCCTGACCTTGATGTCGTTGTCGAAGTAGCAGTATACATCCCGTCTCTTCCTGCGCGCCGGCGCCTCGTCCGAGGCCAGGCGCGCGTCTTGCGGCTGCCCGCCCGTGCTCCAGGCGCGGATCCGATCCGCCCAGCGCTGCAGGGAATCGTCCTCGTAGCCGCTCGCATACAATTCATGCTCCCCGTGCAGGCGGATATAGACGAAATCGGCCGTCACGTCCTCGAAGTCCGGCCACTTGCCGGCCGTGTCGGCCACGACCAGCGCCATGTTGTGCTTGCGCAGCAGGGCGATGAATGCGGGGCAGCGGAAACTCTCGTGGCGCACTTCCACCGCGTGGCGCAGCGGCCGCACGGCGTCGATCTCGAGCAGGGCGCGGCCGTCCAGCTTGTCGTCGTGGCCGCGCGCAAGCAGCAGGGCCTGGCCCGTGTCGTGCGGCAGCAGGGACAGGAAGGCGTCGATGCGCTCGGGCTCGAAACGCAGCTGCGGCGGGAATTGCCACAGCATGGGGCCGAGCTTCTCGCGCAGCGCGAACATGCCGGACGCCAGCACGTTGGCCAGCGGCGTCTCGATGCCGCGCAGCTTGAGCATGTGGGTGAGGAAGCGGTTGCCCTTCACGGCGAACACGAAGCCGGGCGGCGTCGCGTCGTACCAGGCCGCGTAGCTGTTCGGGCGCTGCAGGGAATAGAAGGAGCCGTTCAGCTCGATGGTTGGCAGCTGCCGCGCCGCGTAGCCGAGTTCGCGCGCCTGGACGAGCCCGGGAGGGTAGAACACGCCGCGCCAGGCCGGATAGCGCCAGCCGGAGATGCCGATGTGGATTGTGCCCATGTGCCGTAGTCTACGGACGTGAGCGTTCTGGTTCGGTGCGGTGTCGTACTGTCTTATGCAGCGGGCGGAACACCGGGGTCAGAGCCCCTGGAAAGCAGAACCGGGCTCTGACCTCTGCGATCCGTCAGGAACGGCGGCGACGCGACCAGGCGCACATGCCGGCCAGGCCCGCCACCAGCATCGCCCATTCGCCCGGTTCCGGCACCGAGGTGATGATGCTCGGCGCCACCGAGGCCATGTTCAGCGTGGTGGCGCCGGTCCAGTCGAGGTGGTGCTCGTAGCTGCCGCCCGGGTTATACGTGTACTCGTAGCTCATCTTGCCCGACTCGATCAGGTGGCCGCCGCCCGACCAGCCTTCGGGGTCGCCGCCGTATTCGCCGAGGCTGAACGACAGGCCGTCGCTGGTGGAGAAATGGAAGCTGTCGGCGCCGCAGTAATTGCCCGGAAGGCTGGCGCCGCCGCAGGTGACGTAGTCGCGCGTGCCGACCAGCAGCGACGTCAGCTCGCTGCGTTCGAGGATGCCGTCCAGATTGGCGTCGACGCCCGTGAACGAGCCGTCAATGCGCATGTCGGAGAGGAAGGTGGCGGCTTCGCGGTCGTAGAAGCCGACGTAGCTGAAGGTCCAGTGGGTGGTTTGGGCTTGGGCGAGGGCGCTGCAGACGAGCAGGGC
The DNA here is from genome assembly GCF_044901715.1 of Massilia paldalensis. NCBI lineage: Bacteria > Pseudomonadati > Pseudomonadota > Betaproteobacteria > Burkholderiales > Oxalobacteraceae > Massilia > Massilia paldalensis. The sequence goes on along the minus strand of NZ_JBJCIU010000004.1, from coordinate 666,756 downwards.
GCCGGCGGATATCAGATGCTTCATGTTTGGACCTCGATGGAAACTTGGCGTGCTGTGGGGAACAACACGCCAAGCGTACTCTTGTCCTCGATGAAAGTCCCTGTTGTTCAGTTTCTGCTGTCGCCCGCTTGCGACAATTTCCCTTTTAACTTTCCCCAATGAAATCAATGTGTTGCGGAAGGGAATGCATTTACTGCTGAGCACCCTCCACCACCGGCAACTCGATGACGCTTTCCAGTCCCGGCGCGTGGTAGATGCGCTGGGTCGCCTTGCGGTAATCGGCCGGCTTGGCATGGAAGATGTTCGGCACGAAGGTCTGCGGGTTGCGGTCGTACAGGGGGAACCAGCTGGACTGGATCTGCACCATGATGCGGTGGCCCGGCAGGAACACGTGGTCGACGTTGGGCAGGGCGAAGCGGTAGCGCTCGGCCTTGTTGGGCGTCGCCGCGACCGGCTTGTCCAGGCCCTGGCGGTAGCGGCCGCGGAAGATGTCCATCGCGATCGGCAGCTGGTAGCCGCCCAGTTCCGGCTGGGCCGCGCTCTCGTCCGGGTACACGTCGATCAGCTTCACGACCCAGTCGCTGTCCGTGCCCGAGGTCGAGGCGAACAGGTTGACCATCGGCTGGCCGGCCAGCTGCAGCGGGGCGGACAGCGGCCCGGTGACGTAGGTGACGACGTCGGTCCGGTCCGAGTAGGAACGCTGGTCGGTCACCAGCCACGGCTTCCAGACGTTGCCGTCGCCCATGCGCACGGGGCGCGGCACGAAGGGCACCGGCTTGGCCGGGTCGGACACGTATTCGTCGAAGGACGAGGCCTTGTCCACCTTGCCTTCCATTTTCTCGAAGCCGAGGCCGAAGCCCGGTTTCAGGTACAGCGGCTTCGTCGCCTGCGCCAGCGGCCACTGTTCGAGGCGGCGCCAGCGGTTCACGCCGGTCTGGTAGGACCACACGGGCGGCGTGTCGAAGGCCGGCGCGCCATCCTTCAGGTACTGGTTGAAGAAAGGCAGCATGACGTCGCGGCGGAATTGCTGGGCCGTGTCGCCCGTGAATTTCAGCGCGCCCAGCGTCGAGCCCTCGTAGTTCACGCCGCTGTGGCGCCACGGGCCCACGACCAGCGAGTTCAGCTTGTTCGTCTTGTCCTGCGGCTCGACGGCGGCATAGGTGGCGTAGGCGCCGTAGATGTCTTCCTGGTCCCAGCGGCCGACGACGCTCATGGTCGGCACCGTGAGCGGGCGCTTGGCCAGGATGCGGTCCAGCGCCTGCTCCTGCCAGAAGCTGTCGTAGGCCGGATGCTCGAACAGCTTCTTCACGAAGTTCAGCTGGTCGATGCCGTAGGCGTGGGCGAAGTCGGCGGTCGAGCCGGCGCGCAGGAAGGCCTCGTAGTCGTCGTAGACGCCGGTGACGATCTGCTCGCCCTTGCCGCGCGCGGCGTTCTGGCCGACGACATAGGCCAGGTTCGGGTTGCGGAAGGCGCCGTTGTGGAACCAGTCGTCGCCGCGCCAGCCGTCGACCATGGGACTCATCGGCACGGCCGCCTTCAGCGCCGGGTGCGGCTCGACGAGGGCCATCAGCACGGTGAAGCCTTCGTACGAGGAGCCGACCATGCCGACCTTGCCGTTCGATTGCGGGACGTTCTTGACCAGCCAGTCGATGGTGTCGTACGCGTCGGTGCTGTGGTCGACCTGGGTATTGTTGAGCGGGCCGCGCACCGGGCGCGTCATCACGTAGTCGCCTTCCGAACCGTACTTGCCGCGCACGTCCTGGAACACGCGGATGTAGCCGTTCTCGATGAAGGCGTCGTCGCCGTCGCCCAGGATCGACGTGATGTGCGGGCTCTTCATGCGGCCGGCGCGGCCGGCCGCGTTGTACGGGGTGCGGGTCAGCATGATCGGCGCCTTGCCCTGCATGACCGCCTTCGGGATCACGACCACCGTGTACAGCTTGACGCCGTCGCGCATCGGGATCATGAATTCCTGCTTGACGTAGTCGGCGTTCGGCACCGTCGCGGAGAATGGCGTGGAGGGAATGTCGGGGGCCATCGGCGCGGTCTGCGCCTGGACGGTGCCGTATGACGCGGCGAGCAGGAGGGAAAGGACGGACAGGGACGGCAGGCGCGACATGGAGTCTCCACGGGTACTGGGTTGAAAGAGCAACGTTGTCAAAAGTTGCATCAAAGCATAGTACCCAAGGGTGTTGCGGCGTGCAATCGTGCACGCCGCCGGCCTGCTTGTTTAGTGCCGTTGGGCGACCTTGAACACGCTGAACACATCGCCCAGGTGGCGGGCCTGCTCGTTCATCGCCGCCGCGGCGGCCGCAGCCTGCTCGACCAGCGCGGCGTTCTGCTGCGTGGCGCCGTCCATCTCGGCGATCGCCCGGTTCACCTGGGCGATGCCATCCTGCTGCTGGGCGCTGGCGCCGGCGATTTCCCCGACCAGGACCGTGACGCGGTCGATGCCCTCGACGATCTCGTGCATCGTGTCGCCGGCCTGGCGCACCAGCTGGGAACCCGTCCCCGCCTGGCGCACCGACTCGTCGATCAGCGCCTTGATTTCCCTGGCCGCACTCGCGGAACGCTGGGCCAGTGCGCGCACTTCGCTGGCGACGACGGCGAAGCCGCGCCCCTGTTCGCCGGCGCGCGCCGCTTCCACCGCGGCGTTCAGCGCCAGGATATTGGTCTGGAAGGCGATGCCGTCGATGATGCCGATGATGTCGGCGATGCGCTGCGCCGAGGCGTCGATCGCGCCCATGGTCTGGACCACGCGCCCGACCACCTCGCCGCCGCGCCGTGCCACCGCGCTGGCGCCGGACGCCAGGCTGCTGGCATGGCGCGCATTGGCCGCGTTCTGCTGCACGGCGCCCGTCAGCTCCTCGATCGTGGCGGCCGTCTGCTGGAGCGCGCCGGCCTGCTGCTCGGTGCGACTGGACAGGTCCTGGTTGCCGCTGGCGATCTGGGTCGATGCGCTGGCAATGGTGCGGATGCCGCCGTCGACGGCGCCGACGATGCCCGACAGGCTCGTGTTCATCTCGCGCAGCGCCGCCAGCATGCGCGCCGTCTCGTCGTTGCCGCGCACGTCGATGCGGCTGGTGAGGTCGCCGGCGGCCACCGTGTGCGCCAGCGCGACGGCGCGCGCCAGCGGGGCGCGGATGCTGCGCGAGACGGCCGTCCCGCACAGCATCAGCACGCCGGACAGCAGCACGGCGGCGCCCGCGAACAGCAGCAGGCGCGGCCAGAACACGGCGTCGATCGCGTCCAGGTAGACGCCCGAGCCCACGACCCAGTTCCAGCCCGGGATGCCCTTGACGTAGGACACCTTGGCGACCGGAGCGTCGCTGCCCGGCTTGGTCCACAGGTAGTCGACGAAGCCGGCGCCATCGCGGCGCACGACGTCGACCATGACCGTGAACAGGCGCAGGCCGTGGGGATCGGCCATCTGGCCCAGTTCCTGGCCCTCGAGCTCGCGCTTGACCGGGTGCATGAGCATGCGCGGTGTCATGTCGTTGACCCAGAAGTATTCGTGGCCGTCGTAGCGCAGCGGACGCAGCGCCTCCAGCGCGTCGCGCTGGGCCTGGGCCTCGGACACGACGCCGGTGGCGGCAAGCTGGCGGTGCCGCTCGACGACGCCGACGGCGACCTCGACGGCCTGCCGCACCGCGCGGCCGCGTTCGTCGTTGATGAGGCGGCGCTCGGACCACAGGAAGCCGGCGGCCACGAGGAGGATGCCGACGCCGGTGACGAGGGACAGCAGCGCCATTTTCCTGGCGATGCTCAGACGGGACAGAAAGTTCATGAAGGAAGGAAGGGAGGAACAGCGATGGATGAGGATGTTGAAAAAAAGAAATACTTAATATTGAACATGCAATTATTGAGTATAGCAGGTAGTTGCCGTATGGATACACACGATTGCGGCCATGCCATTTCGATTTTGGTCATCCGGACAACGGTGCTATGCTGGCGCCCATCATCAATGTGCAGAATGTCATGATCGTCGTCCATCACCTGAACAATTCCCGTTCCCAGCGCATCCTGTGGCTGCTGGAGGAGCTCGGTCTGGAATACGAGATCAGGAAATACCAGCGCGATCCGAAGACGATGCTGGCGCCGCTCGAACTGCGCGCCGTGCACCCGCTCGGCAAGTCGCCCGTGATCACGGACGGCGACGTCACCGTGGCCGAATCCGGCGCCATCGTCGAATACCTGGTCGGCCGCCATGGCGACGGCCGCGCGGAGGGGCCGCTGGCGCCCGCGGCCGGCACGCCCGAGCGCCTGCACTACACGTATTTCCTGCACTACGCGGAAGGCTCGATGATGCCGCCGCTGCTGCTGAAACTGGTGTTCGACCGGGTCGGGAGCGGCCCGGCGCCGTTCTTCGTGCGGCCGATCGCGAAAGGCATCGCCGCCAAGGTCAAGGACAGCTTCGTGATGCCGCAGATCCGCCAGCACCTGGCCTTCCTCGAAGGAGAGCTGGGCAAGCGCACCTGGTTCGCCGGCAGCGCGTTCTCGGCCGCCGACATCCAGATGAGCTTCCCGCTGGAGGCGGCGGCGGCGCGCGGCGGGCTGGACGGGCAGTACCCGAACCTGGTCGCCTTCCTCGAGCGCATCCATGCGCGTCCCGGCTACCAGCGCGCGCTGGAGCGCGGCGGCAAGTACGACTTCGTGAAGTAAGGAAGGGCAGGCGCGGGACATGGCGAAGCTGCTGGCGATCGACGGCCTGAACATCGTGCGCCGCGTGTACGAGGCGAGCCCCGAACCGGACTCGGACCTGAAGGCGAGCATCGCGCTGCGCCATGCGTTCTCGTCGTTCCGCAACCTGCTCGAAGCGCATGCGCCGACCCACGTGCTGGCGGCCTTCGACTACGGCGGCCCGAACTGGCGCCATGCGTTGTATCCGCGCTACCGCGAGGGCCGCACGCCGATGCCGGACGTGTTGCGCGCGGCGCTGCCGGAATTCCACGAGCGCCTGCGCGCGGCCGGGCTGCACGTGCTGGCGCTGCCGGAGGTGGAGGCCGACGACGTCATCGCCACCGGCGTGATGCGCTGGCTGTCGGAAGGACGCGGCGAGGCCGTGGTCGCCACCACCGACAAGGACCTGCACATCCTGGTCGCCCATGGCGCCCTGGTGTGGGATCATTTCAAGGGGGAGTGGCACGATGACGCCTGGGTGCGCCAGCGCTTCGGGGTCGCGCCCGAGCGCCTGCACGACCTGCTGGCGCTGATGGGCGACCCCACCGACGGCGTGCCGGGCGTGTCGAAGATCGGCATGAAGACGGCGGCGCGCCTGCTCAACGCCTACGGCGACCTGGATGCCGTCATCGCCGGCGCGGGCATCCTCAAGACGCCGCTGGGCGAGCGCCTGCGGGCCGAACGCGAGATCCTCGAGATCTCGCGCCAGCTGGTCCAGCTGAAGCTGGACGTGCGCCTGGGCGTCACCTGGAACATGCTGGCCTACGAGGCCTGAACAGAACGGAACAAGGAATCCAACGATGCTCAAGGCGATCATTGTCGACACCAACGCGATCTCGCGCGGCCTGCTCAACACCGTCCTGACCGACGGCGGCTACGACGTCGTCGGCCAGGCCCATACCGGCGTCGCCGCCTATGCGCTGGCGGTCAAGCACCATCCGCAGATCGCCTGCATCGCGCGCGAACAGGTCGAGGACGGCAGCGACATCGTCGAGCGCCTGCGCGCGGAACTGCCCAAGACCCTCATCTTCATGGTGTCGGGCACGCTCGACGCCCCCACCATCCAGGCCGCGATGGCGCGCGGGGTGCACGGTTTCATCGTCAAGCCGTTCAAGGCCGACACGGTGTTGCGCACCATCCGCACCACCGTCATGGCCATCGTCAAGAAACACCGCGCCGGAACGGATCCGGCGCAGCCGGCCTGAGGCCTCAGCCGGTACGGCGCTGCAGTTCCTCGGAGGCGATCGCGGCCAGTTCCGCCAGCGCCTTCGTCTCGCGGTCGCGCAGGCGGCGCGGTTCGCGGTCGATCACGCACAGGGTGCCGAACGCATGGCCGCCGGCATCCACCAGGGGGACGCCGCTGTAGAAACGGATGTGCGGCTCGCCGGTCACCAGCGGATTGTCGGCGAAGCGCGCGTCGCGCGCCGCATCTTCCACCGTGAACGGGCCGCGCTGCAGGATCGTGTGGCTGCAGAACGCGATCTCGCGCGCGGTTTCCGGCATCTCGACGCCGACGCGCGACTTGAACCACTGGCGCTTCGAGGTCAGCAGCGTGATCAGCGCGATCGGGCAATCGGTGACCTGGGTCGCGAGCCAGGTCAGGCGGTCGAACACGTCTTCCGGGGCAGTGTCGACCAGGCCGCTGGCCTGCAGCGCCGCCAGGCGCGCACGCTCGCCGGCCGGTACAGGGTAGGGCGGCGCCGCGACGGGCAGGAATTCCGGATCGGGAGCGAGTGCGACGGAGGGCGAAGCGCCCCGGCTGCGTCCTGCCCGTTCCTCGAGCAATCGGGTCACGGCGCTGAGCCGTACGCGACGGTGGCCGCCCGGGGTTTTCCAGGACGGGAGGGCCCCGCTTTCCAGCCACAGCTGGGCGGTACTGACGGCCACGCCCAGCAGGCGTGCTGCCGCGGCAGTCGTCAACACGGGGTCTTGGGTGTCGACTTGGGTCGAGATAGACATAGTTGATCCAAAAAGGACGAATGATCTATTTTACTTGCGGACTTTTCATACATCAACAAATTTGATGGAATTGATTTCAATTGGTTAACGGCGAATATCACGCCGGAAAGTTAATTGCGTTCATAATCATTTAAAAACAAACAGTAACTAATTCACGTTGTGGTTGACCAATGGCAAGTATGTCGTCAAACTCGCCGGATTAGTCAATTTCATCAAATAAGGTATCACGTTTTACCATGGACCTATCCCTACGCTTCGCGGGCGAAGCGGCGCGCCTGGAAGCATTGCGCAGGTTGAACCTGCTGGATACGCCGCCCAGCGAAGCCTTCGACCGCATCACGCGCATGGCCGCGGCGCTGTTCAGGTTGCCGATCGCGGCGATCTCGCTGACCGACAGCGACCGCCAGTGGTTCAAGTCGCGCGTAGGGGTGGACCATGACGCGATCCCGCGCGCGGGCGCGCCCTGCGCCGAAGTGGCCGAGACGGCCACGATGCTGGTCGTGCCCGACCTGCTGCACCATGCGCGCTACCGCGACAGCCTGCTGGCCGCGGGCGGCATCCGTTTCTATGCGGGCGCGCCGCTCGTCACGCAGGACGGTCATTGCCTGGGCGCGCTGTGCGTGCTCGGCCACGAAGCGCGCGCCGTCACCGACGCCGAACGGGCCGCCTTGTCCGACCTGGCGGCGATGGCGATGGCCCAGATCGAGCTGCGCCATGCGCTGGGCCGCGTCGACCCGGCCAGCGGCCTGCCGAACCGGCAGCAATTCATCGAGGACTACCAGGACCTGAGCCAGGATTGCCCGCGCGGCGAGGCGCGCCTGGCGGCCCTGGTCAGCCTGGCCAGCCCCGAGCAGGCCGGCCATGCCGTGCGCGCGCTGGGCGCGTCCTGGATCGACGAGATCGTGGCCGAGGCCGTGGACCTCATGAAGGCCGGCTTCGGCCACGACACGACGGTGTACCACCTGGCGCCGACCGCGTTCGCCTTCATCGCCCCGCGCGCGGCCGATCCGATCGCCTTCTGCGCCGAGCTGGAAAACTGGCTGCGGCGCCGCGCCGCCTCCACCACCGCGCGCTTCGTCACCACGGCGCGCATCGGCGTGGCGCCGTTCCGCATGCGCGTCACGATGGCGGGCGAACTGCTGCACGACCTGCATTCGGCCGTCCAGCAGGCCTCCGACCAGGGCTATGGCGTGGCCGTGTTCTCGCCCGAGCGCGACGCCGCCTACCGCCGCCGGTTCTGGCTGGTCGAGGAATTCGGCGCCGCGCTGGACGGCGCCGCCGCCGGCCGCAAGGGCCAGCTGCGCCTCGTGTTCCAGCCCAAGGTCGACCTGGCGGACGGTGCCTGCCCGGGCGCGGAAGCGCTGCTGCGCTGGCACCATCCGGAAGCAGGCGACGTGTCGCCTGCCGAATTCATCCCCGTGGTCGAGTGCACGTCGATGATCCGCGCGACCACCAACTGGGTGCTGGAAGCGGCCATGCACCAGCTGGCCGAATGGCGCGCCACCGGACTGCACATGCAGCTGTCGGTCAACGTCTCGGCCGTGAACCTGCTGGAGCCGGACTTCTGCGTGCGCGTGGTCGACGGCCTGCACCGCCACGGCCTGCCGCCGGCGAGCCTGGCGCTGGAGATCACCGAAAGTGCGCTGATGCAGGACCCGCGCCGCGCGACGGCCGCGCTGCACGCGCTGCACGGGGCCGGCGTGCACCTGGCCATCGACGATTTCGGCACCGGCTACAGCAGCCTGGCCTACCTGCAAAGCCTGCCGGCGCAAGTGGTCAAGCTCGACCGCTCGTTCGTGCGCGACATCGAGCGCGACGCGCGCAAGCGGGCGCTGGTCGCGACCATGATCAAGCTGTCGCACGACCTGGGCCACCGCGTGGTGGCCGAGGGCGTCGAGACGGACGCCGTGGCGGAGGTGCTGAAGGGCGCCGGCTGCGACGAGGCGCAGGGCTATCTGTATGCGCGGCCGCTGGAGGCGGCGGCGTTCGAGGCGTGGTTCGCAGAGCGGCTCGAGGTCGCGTAGCCGGCCTGTGCGTTTTCGCGCGTAGCAGCGCCAGCTAAAAATCGCCGTTCCCGCTTTCGCGGGGACGGCGGCGTGTTCCTAGAACGCTTCCCAATCGCTCTCGGTCGTCACCGCGGGCCGCTTGCGCGGTGCCGGTTCGGCTTTCACGGCCGGCTTGCGCGCGGCGGCAGCCGGCTTGGCCGCCGCGATCGCCTTCCTGGCCGCGGGCTGCGCACGCACCGCCGGCGCCGGCGCCGCCGCTTCCTCATGGTCGAGGCGGAAGATGCCCACGGCCTGCGCCAGCTTGTCGGCCTGCTCCTGCATCGCCGCCGACGCGGCCGAGGTCTGCTCGACCAGCGCCGCATTCTGCTGGGTCGCCTGGTCCATCTGGGCGATCGCGGCGTTGATCTGCTCGATGCCCGCCGTCTGCTCCTGGCTGGCGTTCGCGATGTCGGCCATGATGCCCGTGACGCGGCGCACGCTGTCGACGATGTCCGTCATCGTGGCGCCGGCATCGGCCACCAGCTTGCTGCCGTTCGCCACCTTGCCGCTCGAATCCTCGATCAGCTCCTTGATTTCCCTGGCCGCGGCGGCCGAGCGCTGGGCCAGGTTGCGCACTTCGCCGGCGACGACCGCGAAACCGCGGCCCTGCTCGCCGGCCCTTGCCGCCTCGACGGCCGCGTTCAGCGCCAGGATATTGGTCTGGAAGGCGATGCCGTCGATGACGCCGATGATGTCGGCGATCTTGCCGGACGCGGCGTCGATCTCGTTCATGGTGCCGACCACCTGCTCGATCACGGCGCCGCCGCGCTCGGCCACGCTGGAGGCGCCGGCCGCCAGCATATTGGCCTGGCGCGCATTGTCGGCGTTCTGCTTGACGGTCGAGGTCAGCTCTTCCATCGACGATGCCGTTTCCTCCAGCGCGCTGGCCTGCTGCTCGGTACGGCTCGACAGGTCCATGCTGCCGGCCGCCACTTCGCTGGAGGCGGTGGCGATGGTGCGGGTGCCGCCGCGCACGGTGGACACGGTCCGCGCCAGGTTCTCGTTCATGCGTTTGAGGGCCTGCAGCAGCTGGCCCACCTCGTCGTTCGCGCTTGCCTCGATGCGGCTGGTCAGGTCGCCGGCGGCCACGGTATTGGCCACGTCCAGCGCCTGCGCCAGGGGACGCGTGATCGACAGCGACAGCCGCCAGGCCACCGTGCCGGCGGCGGCCAGGATCGCCAGGCCGAGCACCGACATCAGCGTCAGCGCGCGCTGGTAGGTCGCCTCGGCGTCGCTGCTGGCTTGCTGGATCAGGTCGCGGTGCCTCTTGATCTGGGCGTTCATGGCCTTCTTGAGGTCCTGCAGCACGGGGCGGAAGTCGGTGACGAGATAGGTCTTGGCGCCGGCCAGGTCGTTCCTGTCGATACGGGCCAGCAGTTCCTGCTGGACCTTCAGGAAGCGTTCGTTCAGCTCGCGCATCGTCGCGATTTCCGGATCGCTGCCGTCATGGGCGAGCAGTTCCTCGATCGCGGCGCGGCTCTTCATGACGACGGCCATCTGCGACTGGCGGTCGGCCGGGTCTTCGTTCAGGATCAGGTTGCGCTGCGCGATGGAGATGTTGTTGACTTGGTCGAGGAACTTGGTGGCGCCCTCGATCTTGGGCAGGCGGGTCTGGACGATTTCCTTGGTGCCCTGGTTGAGGTGGCGGAGCATGCCGATGCCCAGCACGAGCGCCACGACGAGCATGGCGCAGATGATGCCGAAGCCGAGCACGAGGCGCGTGCGAAGTTTCAGGTTTCCCAGTTTCATATCAATGGTTGGAAGTGAGGCGGAGACGGCCACGGCGTCATGCCGTGGCCGGGAGAGGCACTACTGATACTGCGGATGGTGCTGCGTATGACTGGTACTGCGATTTGTCGCGATCAGGCGGCGGCGCGGGCGGCGGCCAGCAGGCCCATTTCCTCGGAGCCCAGCAGCTTGTCGATGTCCAGCAGGATCAGCATGCGCTCGCCCACGGTGCCCAGGCCGCGCAGGAACTCGGTCGACACGCTGGCGCCCATGTCCGGCGCCGGCTTGATCTGCTCCGGGGTCAGCGTCACGACGTCGGACACGCTGTCGACCACCATGCCGATCGTGTGGCCGTTGATGTTCAGGACGATGACGACGGTGAACGCGTCATAGGTCGGGGCGCCGACGTTGAACTTGATGCGCATGTCGACGATCGGCACGATGATGCCGCGCAGGTTCACGACGCCCTTCAGGTACTCGGGGGCGTTGGCGATGCGGGTCACGGCATCGTAGCCGCGGATTTCCTGCACCTTGAGGATGCTGATGGCGTACTCTTCACCGCCCAGGCGGAACGAGAGTACTTCGTTAGCGTTGTTGTCGATGTCTTCGGCCATGATGTTTCCTTCAGAGGGTTTTTCCGTACGGCAATATAACCGAAGATTACGATATTTTCGATGCAGTTGCGATGGAGAAATGATAATTGACGCGGGAAACGACACAGTTTGCAGGAAGGATGCAACACTTCCCGCGTCACCCCTGCGCAGGCGTGAAGAATGCCCCCGGCATTCTTCACCCAAATTTGCAGGTTGTACAGGAACTTGGGCCCCGGCCTGCGCCGGGGCGACGGGGGTGTGGCTTAGACGGCGGAAGCCGCGTCGATGATGCCGCCACCGAGGCACACGTCGCCGTCGTACAGCACGGCCGACTGGCCCGGGGTCACCGCCCATTGCGGGTCGGTGAAATCGAGGGTGAAGCGCTCCAGTCCCTGCGGCGCGACGCTGCAGGCAACGTCGGCCTGGCGGTAGCGGGTCTTGGCCGACAGCGCGCGCGGTTCGGGGGCTTCGCCCGCGATCCAGCTGGCCTGGCCGGCGCCCAGTTCCTGCGACAGCAGCCACGGGTGGTCATGGCCCTGCACGATGTACAGCGTGTTGGTGGCGATGTCCTTGCGTGCCACGAACCACGGCGCGCTGGTGCCGTCGGCGTTCTTGTGCGACTTCAGGCCGCCGATGCCGATGCCCTTCCTCTGGCCCAGCGTGTAGAACGACAGGCCGACGTGCTCGCCCACGGTCTGGCCGTTGTCGAGCTTGATCGGGCCCGGCTTGTGCTGCAGGTAGCGGCCCAGGAATTCGCGGAACGGGCGCTCGCCGATGAAGCAGATGCCGGTCGAATCCTTCTTCTGCGCGTTGGGCAGCTGCAGCTTCTCGGCGATCTTGCGCACTTCCGTCTTCGGGATCTCGCCCAGCGGGAACAGCGCCTTCGACAACTGCGCCTGGTTCAGGCGGTGCAGGAAGTAGCTCTGGTCCTTGGTCGCGTCGAACGCCTTCAGCAACTCGAAGCGGTCGGTCGCGCCGTTGTGGCGCACGCGCGCGTAGTGGCCGGTCGCGATCAGGTCGGCGCCCAGCTTCATCGCGTGGTCGAGGAAAGCCTTGAACTTGATCTCGGCGTTGCACAGCACGTCCGGGTTCGGCGTGCGGCCGGCCTGGTATTCGCGCAGGAATTCCGCGAACACGCGGTCCTTGTACTCGGCGGCGAAGTTCACGGCCTCGATGTCCACGCCGACCACGTCGGCCACGCTGGCCGCGTCGATCCAGTCCTGGCGGGTGGAGCAGTATTCGGAGTCGTCGTCGTCTTCCCAGTTCTTCATGAACAGGCCGACGACCTCGTAGCCCTGTTCCTTCAGCATCCACGCCGCGACCGAGGAGTCGACTCCGCCCGACATCCCGATCACGACTTTTTTCTTGCTCATGTCAATTCTTCGCTATTTAGATTCCGCCCTCGAAGACCGAGTGGTCGGTGTACAGCAGGTTCAAGGGTGTGCGCTTGCCGGCCAGGTAATCGTCCACGCATTTCAGCACGATGGGGCTGCGGTGGCGGTCCTGGGAGGCGGCGATCTCGTCGCGCGTCATCCACAGCGTGCGCAGGATGCCTTCGTCGAGCGGCTGGTCGAAAGACTTGCCGGCCTTGCCGCAGAAGGTGAAGCGCAGGTAGGTCACGTCGGTCCCGCGCGACTTCGAGTGGTAGCGCGACATGTACATGCCCACCAGCGCTTCCGGGATGAATTCGTGCGCCGTTTCTTCCAGCGCCTCGCGGATCACGGCCTGCTCGAGCGATTCGAACGGATCGAGGTGGCCGGCGGGCTGGTTCAGGCGGATGCCATCGCTGGTCTCCTCTTCGATCAGCAGGAAACGGCCGTCGCGTTCGATGATCGCGGCAACGGTGACTGACGGTCTGAAGGTATGGGTCATGCGCGTCCTTGAAAATGAGCCGACATTCTACCTTGATGGAACGCACATTGCTTACGCGCACGCTGCGACGCAACACGTTGGATTTCGGCGAATATTGATCTATGACAAGAAGATAAGGGCTTCTTACGAGCTGTAGCGGGCAAAATTGCAGAATTGGCCAAGTGTTTACGAAAAACCACTGAAACCATGTGGCGTGGGTAAGGCTTGACGCCCGGTCCATCCATGGATTCCCGACATGCTAGATTCTAGACAGTTTATCAATGATAGGGAGACATCATGAAGATAGGCGTGCCGGCCGAAACGAAGCCCGGCGAAACCCGCGTCGCAGCCACCCCCGAAACCGTCAAGAAACTGGCGGGCGCGCACGACGTGGTCGTGCAGTCCGGCGCCGGCCTGGCCGCCTCCGTCACCGATGACGCCTATGTGGCCGCCGGCGCGCGCATCGGCAGCGCGGCCGAGGCCCTGGGCGCCGAGCTGGTGCTGAAGGTGCGCGCGCCCGTCGCCGAGGAACTCGCCCTCATGCAGCCCGGCGCCGCCCTCGTCGGCATGCTCGATCCCTTCGACGCGGAGGGCATGGGCGCGCTGGCCCGGCGCGGCCTGTCCGCTTTTGCCCTGGAGGCGGCCCCGCGCATCACGCGCGCGCAATCGATGGACGTGCTGTCCTCGCAGGCCAACATCGCCGGCTACAAGGCCGTCATGATGGCGGCGAATGCCTACCAGCGCTTCATGCCGATGCTGATGACGGCCGCCGGCACCGTCAAGGCGGCGCGCGTGCTGGTCATGGGCGTGGGCGTGGCCGGCCTGCAGGCGATCGCCACCGCGAAACGCCTGGGCGCCGTGATCGAGGCATCCGACGTGCGCCCGCCCGTCAAGGAGCAAGTCGAGTCGCTGGGCGCCAAGTTCATCGATGTGCCCTTTCTCACCGACGAGGAGCGCGAGATCGCCCAGGGCACGGGCGGCTACGCGCGTCCGATGCCGGCCGACTGGATGCGGCGCCAGGCGGAACTGGTGCACGAGCGGGCCAGGCTGGCCGACATCGTCGTGACCACCGCGCTGATCCCCGGCCGCAAGGCGCCCACGCTGATCGGCGAAGAGACCGTGCGCGCGATGAAACCGGGCTCGGTGATCGTCGACATGGCGATCGCCCAGGGCGGCAACTGCCCGCTGACGGAATACGGCAAGACGGTCGTCAGGCACGGCGTGACCATCATCGGCGAGCCGAACCTGGCGGCGCTGGTGGCGGCCGACGCGTCGGCCCTGTATGCGCGCAACGTGCTGGACTTCCTCAAGCTCGTCATCGACAAGGATGGCAGGCTCGCCATCGACCGCGAGGACGAGATCGTGCGCGCCGTGCTGGTGGCGCAAGGCGGCGACGTGCTGCGGGCGGCATGAGGCGAACCACAACATCGGAGACAGGAGAGCGCAAATGGAAATCAGTCACACGATCATCAACCTGATCATCTTCGTGCTGGCGATCTACGTCGGCTACCACGTGGTGTGGAACGTCACGCCCGCGCTGCACACGCCGCTGATGGCGGTGACCAATGCCGTCTCGGCCATCATCATCGTCGGCGCCATGCTGGCCGCCGGCCTGACGGAAGGCCTGGCGGGGCAGGTGGCGGGCACCGTCGCGGTGGCGCTGGCCGCCGTCAACGTGTTCGGCGGCTTCCTCGTCACCCAGCGCATGCTGGAGATGTTCAAGAAGAAGGAGCCGAAGGCCAAGGCATCGGCCGGGACCGCGCCGGCCGCCGCGAGCACCAAGGAGGCCGCATGAATGTCGTCAGCATGAACGTCGTGACGCTCCTGTACCTGGTGGCGTCGGTGTGCTTCATCCAGGCCCTGAAGGGCTTGTCCTCGCCCAGCTCCGCGCGCCTGGGCAACGCCTTCGGCATGGCCGGCATGGGCATCGCGGTGGTGACCACCATCGCCTTGATGGTCAAGCTGAAGGAGCAGATGCAGACCGGTTCCATGGGATTCGGCCTGGTGTTATTGGGCGTGGTCGTGGGCGGCGCCATCGGGACGATCGCCGCGCGCCGCGTCGAGATGACCAAGATGCCGGAACTGGTGGCGGCGATGCACTCGCTGATCGGCTTGGCCGCCGTGTGCATCGCCATTGCCGCCGTGTCCGAGCCCTGGGCCTTCAACATCGCCGCGCGCGGCGAGGGGCTCCCCTTCGGCAACCGGCTGGAACTGTTCATCGGCACCTTCGTCGGCGCCGTCACGTTCTCCGGTTCCGTGATCGCCTTCGGCAAGCTGGCCGGCAAGTACAAGTTCCGCCTGTTCCAGGGTGCGCCCGTGCGCTATCCGGGCCAGCACCTGATCAACCTGGCGGTGGCGATCGCGATCGTCGTGCTGGGCCTCGTGTTCTGCTTCTCGAGCGGCGCGGCCCCTGCCTGGACGCCGTTCATCGTCATGGCGGTACTCGCGTTCGTGCTGGGCGTGCTGATCATCATCCCCATCGGCGGCGCCGACATGCCGGTGGTGGTGTCGATGCTGAACTCCTACTCGGGCTGGGCGGCGGCCGGCATCGGCTTCTCGCTGAACAATTCGATGCTGATCATCGCCGGCTCGCTTGTGGGATCGAGCGGCGCGATCCTCTCGTACATCATGTGCAAGGCGATGAACCGCTCGTTCTTCAACGTGATCCTGGGCGGCTTCGGCGGCGAGGCGGCGGGCGGGGACGGCGGCGGCGCCAAGGAGCAGCGCCCCGTGAAATCCGGTTCGCCCGAGGATGCCGCCTTCATCCTCCAGAACGCGGAATCCGTCATCATCGTGCCCGGCTACGGCCTGGCCGTGGCGCGCGCCCAGCACTCGGTGAAGGAACTGGCGGAAAAGCTGACGCACCACGGCGTGCAGGTGCGCTACGCGATCCACCCCGTGGCCGGAAGGATGCCGGGCCACATGAACGTGCTGCTGGCCGAGGCCGAGGTGCCCTACGACCAGGTGGCGGAGATGGAAGACATCAACGGCGAGTTCGGCCAGACCGACGTGGTGCTGGTGCTGGGCGCGAACGACGTCGTCAACCCTGCCGCCAAGGACCCGAAGTCGCCCATCGCGGGCATGCCGATCCTGGAGGCCTACAAGGCCAAGAGCATCATCGTCAACAAGCGTTCGATGGCATCCGGGTATGCGGGGCTGGACAACGACCTGTTCTACCAGCCGAACACGATGATGGTGTTCGGCGATGCGAAGAAGGTGATCGAGACGATGGTCAAGGCGGTGGAGTGATGCGGCTCCGTTCGACACCGGGGTCGGAGCCCTTTGAAAAGCAACACCGGGCTCTGACCCCTGGCCTTAGCGCCGCCCGAACATCATGAGTTCGGCCAGCAGCATGCGTGCCGGCTTGAAGGTGTCGAGCGCCGCCAGTCCGAGCCCGAACAGCGGCTGCAGCGGCCCCTTGTTCGCGAACACGCGCGCCATCGTGTCGGTGATGCGGATGACGGCGCCGCGGTCGCGTTCGCGCTCGGCGGCGAACTGCGCGATGGCATCCGGCCCGGCATCGCGATCCAGGGAGCGCGCCAGCAGGCGGGCCAGCACGGCCGCATCGCGCAGGCCCAGGTTCAGGCCCTGGCCGGCGACAGGGTGCAGCGTCTGCGCCGCGTTGCCGATGGCTACCGTGCGCCGCGTGAAGCGGGCGTCGGCGTTCAGGCCGAGCGGGAAGGCGACGCGTTCGGAGACGCGGGTGAAACTGCCCAGGCGTTCGCCGAAAGCCTCACCCAGCGCGCGCAGGAAGTCGTCGGCGCCCAGGTCCAGCAGGCGCTGGGCGCGGTCCGGATGCACGCACCACACGAGCGCGTACTGGTGGCCGTCGGCGCCGTCCTGCGGCAGCAGCGCGAGCGGGCCCTCGTCCGTGAAGCGTTCGAAGGCGCGGTGCGGGATCGCGGCGCTGCTGGACACGCGCGCGATGATGGCCGTCTGCGCGTAGTCGCGCCGCTGCGCCCGTTCTTCCTGGCTGCCGAACACGCCGCCTTCGGCCTGCACCGCCACCTGCGCGTCGATCCGGCGGCCGTCGTCCAGCTGCAGCAGCACACCGTCCGGCTTTTCTTCCAGCGCGGCCACGCGCGCGGGACGCAGCACCTGCACGCCGGCGGCCTCGCAGGCGCGGGCCAGCGCGTCGACCACGTCGCCGTAGCGCGCCACGTAGCCGAGGGCGTCCAGGCCGTGCTCGGCGCGGTCCATCAGGCTGCGCCCCAGGTGGCCGCGGCGCGAGACGTGGATGTCATGGATGGGCGTGGCCGCTCCGGCGACGGCGGGCCAGGCGCCGACGTCGTCCAGCAGCATGCGGCTGCCCCAGGACAGCGCGATCGAGCGCGGGTCGGCGATCGCCTGGCCCAGCGCCCTGGCGTCGACCAGCACGATGCGTCTTCCCTCGATGCCGCGGCGCGCCATCAGCGCCGCCAGCGCCATGCCCACGGGGCCGGCGCCGCAGATCGCCACGTCCGCCTGCACGGTGTCCTTGTCGATCGTTCCGTCCGTTGCGCTCATTCGATCCTCATTCGCCCCGGCCCACGAGGGCCTCGATCTCGGCCACGCCCTTGGGCGCGTTGCCGGTCAGGATGCGGCAGCCGTCTTCCGTGACGACCACGTCGTCCTCGATGCGGATGCCGATGTTCCAGTACTGCTCGGGCACGCCCTCGCCGGGGCGCACGTAGATGCCCGGCTCCACCGTCAGCACCATGCCCCGTTGGAGCGGCCGCGAGGGCTTGTCGGCCAGGGTGACATCGCGGTAGGCGCCCACGTCGTGCACGTCCATGCCCAGCCAGTGGCCGGTGCCGTGCATGTAGAAGGGCACGTGGGCCTTGGCGGCGATGGCGTCGTCCACGCTCGCGTACAGGCCCTTGTCGACCAGGCCCAGGTCGAGCATGCCCTGCACCAGCACGCGCAGCGCGGCCTCGTGGAAGCCGCTGTAGGGGCGGCCGGGGGTGATCGCGGCGAACGCCGCCTCCTGCGCCGCCAGCACCAGTTCGTACAGCGTGCGCTGGGCATCGCTGAAGCGGCCGTTGACGGGGAAGGTGCGGGTGATGTCGGACGCGTAGCCATCCAGCTCGCAGCCGGCGTCGATCAGCACCAGCTCGCCGTCCTGCGTTTGCCGGTCGTTGGCGTTGTAGTGCAGCACGCAGGCGTTGGCGCCCGAGGCGACGATCGAGGTGTAGGCGGGGAACTGGGCGCCGTGCTTGCGGAACGCGTACAGCAGTTCCGCTTCCAGTTCGTATTCGAAGACGCCGGGGCGGGCGGCGCGCATCGCGCGCGCATGCGCATCGCCCGAGATGGCGCCGGCGCGCGCCATGATGGCCAGCTCGGCGTCGTCCTTGACCAGGCGCATCTCGTCGAGCAGGGGCAGCAGGTTGCAGAAGGTGTCCGGCGCCGTCGTGCCGCTGCGCGCGAGCGCGCGCACGGACTCCATCCAGCCCTGCACGCGCGCATCGAGCGCCGCGTCCGACGCCAGCGCGTAGTACAGCGCCGGCGCGTTGGCCAGGATGCGCGGCAGTTCCGTGTCGATGGCATCGATGGCATGCGCCTCTTCGACCCCGAAGGCGTCGCGCGCGGCCTGGGGGCCGTAGCGGAAGCCGTCCCAGATCTCGCGCTCCGGGTGCTTTTCGCGGCAGAACAGGATCGAGCGCGCCGGCAGGTCGCCCTGCGCGGCGACCAGTACCAGCACGCTGTCCGGCTCCTTGAAGCCGGTCAGGTAGTAGAAATGGCTGTCGTGGCGGTACGGATACTCGCTGTCGCCGTTGCGCGTCGTTTCCGGGGCGGTCGGCAGCACGGCCACGGCGCCCGGCTGCATCTGCGCGGCCAGGCGCGCGCGGCGCGCGCCGTAGTCGGCCTTCGGTGCCGCGGCCGTCATGCTTTCTGCGCCGTCTTCGGCGGCGCGTTCAGCTCTTCCAGCTGCTGCACGGTCCCCACATTGACCCATTGGCCGTCGTAGAGCTCTCCGCCGACGCGGCCCTGGTCGATGAACTTGCGCATGAGCGGGCCGAATTTCAGGAACTCGCCGGCCTTGATCCCATCGAACATCTCCGGACGATAGACGCCGATGCCGGCGAAATTCCATTTCGGGTCGCCGTCGTTGCTCAGCGTGTACATCGTCATGCCGAAGTCGCCCTGCGGGTTGTGCCACGGGTTGGGCGTCAGGTACAGCCAGGCGATGTCGCGCTTCTCAAGAGGGATCGGCTGGCCCACGGCGTCGGTGTCCTTGAGCGCGTCGAGCGCCTGCTCGAAGTCGAAGTAGGGCGCATAGATGTCGCCCGAGACGGCCAGGAAGGGTTCGTCGCCCAGCAGGTGCAGGGCGTTGGCGATGCCGCCGGCCGTTTCCAGCGGCGTCGGCTCGTGCGAATAGACGATGCGCGCGCCCCAGCGGCTGCCGTCGCCCAGCTCCTCCTCGATCATGTGGCCGAGGTGGGAATGGTTGATGACGATGTCCTTGATGCCGGCGCGTACCAGGTTGATGACGTGCCAGACGATGAGGGGGCGGCCGCGCACCTTCAGCAGGGGCTTGGGGCAGGTATCGGTCAGCGGACGCATCCGCTCGCCGCGGCCGGCGGCGAAGATCATGGCTTTCATGGCGGCGTTCCTGCGCTGTTCAGAAGGTGTAGCCGACGGACGGTGCCTTGTCCTCGAAGGAATCGAGCAGGCGCGCGAGCGGCTTCAGTTCGGTGTAGCGGTTGGCGGTCTTGCGCACGTAGTCCATCACGGTCGGCAGGTCGCCCATGTAGATCGGCTTGCCGTCGCGGTAGTTCAGGCGGCAGAAGATGCCGAGGATTTTCAGGTGGCGCTGCAGGGCCATGTATTCGAAGTCGCGGTAGAACGCGTCGATGTCCGGATTCACGGGCAGGCCGACCTGCTTGGCGCTTTGCCAATAGCGCACCACCCAGTCGAGCACGAATTCCTCGTCCCACTGGATGTAGGCGTCGCGCAGCAGCGAGGCCAGGTCGTAGGTGACGGGGCCGTAGACGGCATCCTGGAAGTCCAGCACGCCCGGGTTGCCCTGGTCGAGGAACATCAGGTTGCGGGAATGGAAATCGCGGTGCATGAACACCTGCTGCTGGGCCAGCACGTTGGCGGCAATCGCTTCGAATACTTTATCCAGCTGCGCGCGCTGCGCCTCGTCGATGGTCACGCCCAGGTGGCGCTCGACGAACCACTCGGGGAAGATGTTCAGTTCGCGCATCACGAAGGCGCGATCGAACTCGGGCAGCACGCCGGGCTGGCTCGCGAGCTGGAACTTGATCAGGGCATCGACGGCGTCCGAATACATGAAATTGGCGTTGTCGGCGTCCAGGCGCTGCAGATAGGTGGTGGTGCCGAGGTCGGACAGCAGCAGGAAGCCGTTGTCGACGTCGCGCGCCGCAATGGCGGGCACGGTGACGCCGGCGTCGAACAGCAGGCCGTCGACGTGGATGAAGGCCGGCACGTTCTCGCGCTCGGGCGGGGCATCCATGGCGATCAGGGTGTCGCCCAGCTTGGCGCGTAGCGCCGGCACAACATCGAGGCGGAAGTAGCGGCGGAAGCTGGCATCGGACGAGGCAGGGCGCAGGCTCCCCACCTCGACCAGGTCCAGGGTGCCGAGCCATGCGGTCAGACGGGCGAGGCGGGCATCCTTGTCTAGGGCGGTGGGAAGGTGTTGAGACGAAGAAGACATGAAGCGTCCTGAGATGAAACCGGTTGGTGAAAATATTCCCATATAATAAGGGATTAAATCCAAAAAATCGCCCTCTATGGTGCAACGCGATCTTCCATGAGCTGGAAAACGGCCCTACCATTCCCGTCGCGGCGAGCAGCCGCCTTGTCCGCCTTCGTCGCCGTGGCCTCGGGGCCGCTGTACGCACAGACGACGCAACCCGCGCCGGCCGCTTCGGCCGCGGCCGCCGGTCCCGTCGCGCCTGCTGCCGCCGCTGCCCCCGCGTCCGCCGCGCCGGCAGGGAACGCGCGCGTCGATGAGCAGGAACTGCCCATCACCATGCGTGCCGAGGAGCTGACCGGCCGTCCCGACCGCGAACTGAACCTGTACCGCGACGTGGAAATCACGCGCGGCGCCACCGGCATCACGGCCGACACCGCCTGCTACCGGCGCGTCGAGGACGAGGTCACGGCCGAGGGCAACATCAATATGTGGCGCTTCGGCGACCGTTACAAGGGCGATGCGCTGCAGCTGAACCTGGAAACGGGCAAGGGCTGGGTCACGAACCCGTCCTACCACCTGGCGCTGAACAATGCCCAGGGCACGGCGCGGCGCATCGACTTCCTCGGCGAAGACCAGGCGCTGGTGCAGGACGGCACCTATTCGACCTGCGAAGGCCCGGACCCGGACTGGTACCTGAAGTCGAGCAACCTGCGCCTGGACCAGGGCCGCGACATCGGCACCGCCGGCAAGACCATCATCTATTTCAAGGACGTGCCGATCCTGGGCACGCCGGCGCTGTCGTTCTCGCTGTCGGGCGCGCGCCGCTCCGGCTGGCTGCCGCCGACCATCGGCTCGGGCTCGAAAGGGTCGGGCGAGGTGATGGTGCCGTACTACTTCAACATCGCCCCGAACCGCGACCTGACCGTGTACCCGCGCCTGATCTTCAACCGCGGCCTGCAGCTGGGCGCGACGGGCCGCTACATCGGCGAGACCGAGCGCGGCCCGTACAACGGCGAGACGCACATCGAAGTCCTGCCGAACGACCGCGTGGCCAAGCGCGACCGCTGGTGGATCGATACCCTGCACAGCCAAACGCTGGCGCCGGGCTGGACCTACGGCTGGAATGCCCACGCCGCATCCGACGACGAATACCCGTCCGACTTCTCGCGCACGGTGGCGGCCAGCGCCGAGCGCCAGCTGCTGCGCGAGCTGCGCACCGACTACTGGAGCGAGTACTGGAGCCTGAACGCGCGCGTGCAGAGCTACCAGGTGCTGCAGGATCCGGGCGCGGCGGCGAATCCGGCGCTGACGGTGCCGCGTCCCTACGACCGCCTGCCGCAGATTAATTTCCACGCTGGCCGCTACGACGTGCTGGGCGGCTTCGACTGGTCGATGGATGCCGAACTGGTGCGCTTCTCGCACCCGGATCCGGCCCAGGTGCAGGGCAACCGCGCCAACCTGGTGGGCCAGGTCAGCTACCCGATCGTGCGTCCGGGCTGGTTCTTCACGCCCAAGGTCATCATGCACGCCACGCGTTACGACCTGGACAACAATCCGAACAACCCGGACGCCGTGCGCCAGATCAACCGCACGCTGCCGACGGTGTCGCTGGACTCGGGCCTGATCTTCGAGCGCGAAGCCTCGTTCTTCGGGCGCGAGGCCACCCAGACGCTGGAGCCGCGCCTGTTCTACGTGCGCACGCCGTACCGCGACCAGAGCGACATCCCGAACTTCGATACCGGCGTGGCCGGCTTCAACTACGCCCAGCTGTTCACCGAGAACCGCTTCGTCGGCGCCGACAAGGTGTCCGACGCGAACCAGCTGACGGCGGCCATCGTCTCGCGCTTCATCGAGAGCAGCGGCATCGAGCGCCTGCGCGTGGCGGTCGGCAGCCGCTACTACTTCAGCGATCCGGAAGTGCGCCTGGATGCCAGCGAACAGCGCAACCAGAAGCGTTCGGACGCGCTGCTGGCCGCCTCCGGCCGCATTTCGGAAGCCTGGAGCTTCGACAGCGGCGTACAATACGATGCGCAGCAACGCAGCCTGTACAGCTCGAACTTTGGCGTGCAGTTCGCGCCGGCGCCGATGAAGGTGCTGAACCTCGAGTACCGCTTCCAGCGCGACACGTCGGGCCTCGTCAACGGTTTCCGCAACGCCGACGTTTCCGCACAGTGGCCGCTGGGACGGCGCTGGTATGGCGTGAGCCGGGCCAGCTACTCGATCCGCGACCGCAAGCTGCTCGAGGGCCTGCTGGGCCTCGAATACAAGGCCGACTGCTGGATCTTCCGGATGGGCGCGCAGCGCTTCGTGACGGCATCGCAGACCGTGTCGACGCCGATCTTCTTCCAGATCGAGCTGAACGGCCTGTCGCGCCTGGGCTTCGGCAATCCGCTGGAAACCTTCAACAAGAGCGTGACCGGCTACACCCGGCTGAATACCAACGTCGGCCGCCCTTGAGGCGGCGGGCGGAGGACAACTAGAAACCCTGAAATGAGTGCTTCCCTGACTATGCGTTCCACCAGTATTCAAGCAGTGCGCCTGCGCCAAACCAAGCTGGCAGCGGTGCTGCTGTGCGCTTTCGGGACCGGCAACGTGCTGGCCCAGGCTGCCGCTCCGGCCGCCCCCGCACCTGCTGCCCCGGCCGCCGCTCCCGCGGCCCAGGCCCCCGCCGCCGCTGCAGCCAAGCCGAACACGGGATTCCTGCCGCCGGCAGCGAGCAGCGCCAAGGTCATCGACTCGGTCTACGTGATCGTCAACGACGAAGTCATCACCAAGCGCGAAGTCGACCAGCGCGTCGCCGAGATCACCCAGCGCCTGCAGGCCCAGCAGGCCCAGCTGCCGGCACCGGACGACCTGCGCCGCCAGGTGGTGGAAGCCATGATCACCGAACGCGCCCAGCTGCAGCTGGCCAAGGAAATGGGCGTGCGCGTGGGCGACACCGAACTCGACCGCGCCATCGGCCGCATCGCCGAGAACCAGAAGATGAGCGTGCAGGACATGCGCAACGCGATGGAGAAGGAGGGCATGACCTTCCCGGCCTTCCGCGAGCAGATCCGCAACGAGATCATGATGCAGCGCCTGATCGACCACGAGGTCGACAGCAAGCTGCAGGTGTCGGAAGCCGAGATCGACACCTACCTGGCCGCCGAGAAGGCCGCCGCCGCCGACCGCGTCGAGATGAACATCTCGCAGATCCTCGTGCGCATCCCGGAAAACGCCTCGCCCGAGCAGATCGCCGCCCGCAAGGCGCGTGCCGACGAAGTGGCGCGCCAGCTGCGCACCGGCGCCGACTTCGCCAAGATGGCCGCCACCTATTCCGACGCCCCGGACGCCCTGAAGGGCGGCGAGATCGGCTGGCGCGACCCGGACCGCCTGCCGCCGCTGTTCGCCACCGAGCTGCGCAAGATGAAACCGGGCCAGGTGACGCCGGTGCTGCGCACCAACGTCGGCTTCCACATCCTCAAGATGGCCGACGTGCGCAAGCAGGCGCCGCAGCAGGCGCAGGGCGAGGCCGTGGTCCAGCAGACCCACGCCCGCCACATCCTGCTGAAGGTCACCCCGACGCTGACGGCCGACGAGGCCAAGAAGAAGCTGGCCGACATCAAGGCCAGGATCGACAGCAAGCAGATCACCTTCGAAGACGCGGCGCGCCAGTTCTCGAACGACGGTTCGGCCTCGAAGGGCGGCGACCTGGGCTGGCTGGCGCCGGGCGACGCGCTGCCGGAATTCGAGAACCCGATGAACGGGCTGAAGATCGGCGAGGTCTCCGATGTCATCCAGACCCCGTTCGGCTTCCACCTGATCCAGGTCCTCGAGCGCAAGAGCGAAGACACGTCGAAGGACCGCGAGCGCTCGATGGCGCGCCAGGTGCTGACCGACCGCAAGCGTAACGAAGCGCTGGAAGACTGGAGCCGCCAGATCCGCGACCGCGCCTACGTCGAGTTCCGCGAGGAGCAATAAGGCCATGGCCGATGCGCGTCCCGTGCTGGCCGTCACGGTCGGCGAACCGGCCGGCATCGGCCCCGACATCGCGATCCGCGCGGCCTGGGCGCTGCGCGACCGCGCCCGCTGCGTGCTGGTGGGCGACGCCGCCTTCCTGGCGCTGACGGCCAGCCTGATCGACCCGGCCATCCGCCTGTCGGGCATCTCGCGGCTGGCGCTGCGCCACAGCGGCCTGCCGCACTTCGGACCGGACACCATTCCCGTCGTCGACGTCCCGCTCGACGCCCACGTCGTGCCGGGGCAGCTGGACGCCGCCAACGGCCGCGCCGTGCTGGCCACGCTGGACCTGGCCGTCGAAGGCGTGGGGGCCGGCTGGTTCGACGCCATCGTCACGGCGCCGCTGCAGAAGAGCACCATCAACGATGCCGGCATCGCGTTTTCCGGCCACACGGAATACCTGGCCGAGAAGACGGGCACCGACAAGGTCGTCATGATGCTGGCCGGGTCGCCGGGCGACGGGCAACCGTACCTGCGGGTGGCACTGGCCACCACGCACCTGGCGCTGAAGGACGTGCCGGCCGCGATCACGAAGGACGGCCTCGCGCGGGTGCTGGAGATCCTGCACGCCGACCTGAAGGCCAAGTTCGGCATCGCCGCACCCCGCATCCTGGTGACGGGCCTGAACCCGCACGCCGGCGAGAACGGCTACCTGGGACGCGAGGAGATCGACGTCATCACGCCCGTGCTGGAAGACGCGCGCGCGCGCGGCATCGATGCGCGCGGCCCCTACCCGGCCGACACGCTGTTCCAGCAAAAATACCTGCAGGACGCGGACGCCGTGCTGGCCATGTACCACGACCAGGGCCTGCCCGTGCTCAAGCACGCCACGTTCGGGCGCGGCGTCAACATCACCCTGGGCCTGCCCCTGATCCGCACCTCGGTCGACCATGGCACGGCGCTCGACCTGGCTGCCCAGGGACTGGGCCTGGCCGATGCGGGCAGCATGGAAGAGGCGATCCGCGTCGCCGTCTCGATGGTCCTGGCGCAGCGCGCCGCGGCCTGACCCGGGCCCCGGACGGGGCCCATACTTATTAGATCAATCATGAAACACGTAGCCCGCAAGCGCTTCGGCCAGAACTTCCTGACCGACGACCACGTCCTCCACAACATCATCGACGGCATCGGTCCGCGCCGCGGCGATACCATGGTCGAGATCGGCCCGGGCCTGGCCGCGATGACCTCGCTGCTGCTCAAGGAACTGGACCACATGCACGTGGTCGAGCTGGACCGCGACCTGGTCGCGCGCCTGGAAAAAGCGTATCCGCGCGAGCGCCTGACCATCCACTCGGGCGATGCCTTGAAATTCGACTTCGGCAGCATTCCCGTCCCGGAAGGCAAGAAGCTGCGCGTGGTCGGCAACCTGCCGTACAACATCTCGAGCCCGCTGCTGTTCCACCTGGCGGACTTCGCCCACCTGGTCGAGGACCAGCACTTCATGCTGCAGAAGGAAGTGGTGGAGCGCATGGTGGCCGAGCCGGGCACGAAGGCCTACAGCCGCCTGTCCGTGATGCTGCAGTGGCGCTACGACATGGCGATGCTGTTCGTGGTGCCGCCCACGGCCTTCGATCCGCCGCCGCAGGTCGATTCCGCAATCGTGCGCATGGTACCGACCCGGCGCCAGCTGCCGGCCGACGCCGCCACATTGGAAGCCGTCGTCGCCAAGGCGTTCTCGCAACGCCGCAAGGTGATCCGCAATTGCGTGGCCGGCATGTTCACCGAGCAGCAGCTGGTGGATGCGGGCGTCGATCCGGGCGCGCGTCCGGAGGCGGTGGGGCTGGAGCAGTACGTCGCGCTGGCGAACATCCTGAAACCCGTCTGAGCTACAACCTTCCCTGCCGGTAGCGGCGCGCCTTGTCGAACACGCGCGCGCCGATTTCCCTGCCCAGCGCGTCGGCCTGCCCCGGCACGAGCCCATCGCGCCGCGTCACCCCGAACCGTCGCAACACCTCCGCCGCTGCGCTCGCGCCGGCACCGCCCGCGTCGGCCAGCGCATTGGCCAGCACCAGGTACAGCAGCACGTCCTGGCCGCCGGCAAGGCGGCCGGCGCAGGTCGCCTGCCGCGCCCTGGCCCAGCAGCGTTCCAGCGTGGCGCCGTCCGGCGCGCCCGGCGCGGCAGCGATCCCGCCGGGCAGGGCGGCGAACGGCATCGCCGGGTTCGCATCGAGCATCGCCAGCGCCTGCGCCTGCGCCTTGCCGATACCCGCCGGGCTGAACGGCGGCGCGGCGGCGTCCTGGCCGAGGCCGCATGCGGCCATGCGGATATCGAACAGCGCGGCCTGGAACGGCAGGCGCGCGCCCAGCAGCACCCGCGCCGCATGCTGCATGGCCGCCGCCTGGCTCGCCGCGTCGCGCTCGCCGCGGGGCAGGCGTATCCCGACGCCGTGCACGGTCTGGCGCGCCTCGTCGTCGTAGGCGGCCCAGGCGTTGTACATGCACGTGTGCAGGGCGGCCAGCGTGTGTGCGGCCTGCGCCGCATCCATGCCCGCTGCATGGGCCGCCTCCAGCGCCGCCGTGTTCCATTCCGCCACCGCGGCCGCGACCCCGTCCGCCGGCGCCGGGGCCGCCGCCGGCGCCCCCGCTGCTCCCGCCGCCCCTGTCACCAAGTCATCCTGCCGTCTCATCGCGCCTCCCGCATGCCAAGGGCGAGTATCGCCAGCACGGTCGCGCCCGCCCTTGAGCGTGCTCATGCGTGCGCAAGCCAGGCGCGCACCGCGAACGCGGCCGTTGCGACGCATACTCCGGCTTTTTGCGCTTCCAACCCGCGTTTTTTGCAGTTCGTCGCAGTTCGATGGAAGGAAGGGGGCGGAACGCCTACAGTGACACCATCGAAACACGATTTGAAGCCCAACCAACCACCGAAGGAGAAGCAAAATGAACGTCCTCAAGCACATGGAAGCCATCTTCCTCGCCGCCGCCGTGATCGTCGCCGGCACCAGCTACGCCAACGCCGCCGGTGAAGTGAAACAAGTGCGCTACGACGCCCAGGTGTCGATCGAAGGCCAGCAAATGGCCGTCGTCAAGGTCACCGCGAAACGCCTGAGCGCCGCAGAAAAAGCCGCTATCTGATCCAAGTCAATCGAACCTGAAGGAGAAGCAAAATGAACGTCCTCAAGCACATGGAAGCGATCTTCCTCGCCGCCGCCGTGATCGTCGCCGGCACCAGCTACGCGAATGCCGCCGGCGAAGTGAAGCAGGTCCGCTACGATGCCCAGGTGTCGATCGAAGGCCAGCAGACCGCCGTCGTGAAAGTCGCCGCCAAGCGCCTCACCGCCGCCGAGAAGGCAGCGCTGTAAGCGGCTTCGCAGCCGGGCAGGCAAGAGCAGAAAAGAAGCAGCAGCAAAAGGCAGGTCCGCCGCGCCACCGCTTGAAGCGGGCACGAGCGAATAAAGAAGAACCGATGGTCGTCCTGGTGCACAAGGACCGCCGGCCGCACAGACGGCGAAGCCCCTCTATCGATAGCCGACGGCACGCAAGCGCAGCGTCCCGTCCGCCCAGCCGGGCGATCCGCTACCCCCGGCCAAAAAAATGGACAAAAAAAAGCCCGCGGTGAGGCGGGCTTAAATCCAATTCTTTTTTGAGGAGAGTTGGAGGAGACAGGTGCAATTATGCTGCGCTACAGCATATCAGTCCAATTTTTGTTTGGAATACATGATATGCGCCTGGCTTATGTCTCCTGGACCCATTGCTCAGGTGTTGTTGGTGCACGTGACGACAAAATTGCTGACACCGCCTGCGGCTTCCGTCGACTCGTCGATGGTGCCGGCGCCCGTGCCGTTGGCGCCACCCGTCAGCTTGCAGGTCTGGCCGGTGGGCTGGCTCAGGATGGTCAAGCCGTAGGTGCTGGCGAACGGGATTGTGACCGGCATCAGGAATGTGGTGTCTGCGCCGGTCGGCTTGTTGGCGGTGTCGAGCACGGGCGACACGGGGGCCGTACCACCCGTGCTGCCGTTGGCGATCACGAGGCCGGTACCGGTGAGGCCCTTGACGGCGCCGGACAGCGGATACTGGATGATCGTGCAGGTGTACTGGATATCGATCACTGCCAGCTGGCCCGCCGTGCCCGTCGCGGGGAAGGGGCTGTTCGTGCAACGCTGATGCGCCGGGTTGGGGTTCGGGATGACGTTATAGACGGTGCCGTACTCGATCTCTTGCGGGAATACGAACTTCACTTGAGGAATGCTGCCGTCGGCATTCTTGGCCGGCGGGTCGACCTTGTAGCTCTGGCCGTTGGTAGTGAACACCAGGTTCGGATACACGACGCCGCTGACGGTGACATTGATCGGGAAGGTAGCCTTGCCGCCGCCGCCGCATGATGCCAGCGTGACCGCTGCCGCCAGGGCCAATGCCTTGGGCACGAGGGAAAACTTCATGTGCTTCATCTCCATTCGCATTAAGCGCAGTTGACGACGACCTTGCCGTCCAGGTCGGTCGAACCCATCGTGCCCGAGCCCTTGCCGTTGTCGCCGCCAGTGACGGTGCAGGTCTGGCCGGCCGGCTGGTTCAGGATGGTAACGCCGTAGGGGCCATCTTCGTACACATCGCTCATTTGCACCTTGGACGTGCCTGCCGCTACGTCGCGACGGTCCGTGCCGTTGACGATGGTCAGGCCGCTGGCGGTCAGGCCGTTGACCGTGACTGCGAATTTGTGGGTCTTGATCGTGCAGACCACGCTGATCTGGGCGATGGTGTAATAGTTGGCGCGCGCCGTCGGGTTGATGACATCGCACTTTGCATTGTTCGACGGCAGCGGCTGGACCACTTCGATAGTGAACCTGTCGTCGGTCGATACCCGGTTGGGGAAGGTGAACGAGGTGTACGGCGCGACAACCTTGACCGTGTCGCCGCCGTTCTTCAGCACCAGGCCATCCTTGGTGACGCCGGATACCGAACCTTGCAGGTACAAATCACCGTCCCCGCCGCCGCATGCGGCAAGGCCCAGCGCGCATGCCAGCGTTACGCCGGCACGCAGGATCGAACTCTTCATGTGAATCTCCAGTTTGGACGGACAGGGCGCGCAGCCGGCGCCGGTACCGCTGAGTATAAAATTGCCCGTCATTTTATTCCATTTGCAAGGCGGCGGCCCGGTTTGCCTTTGTATCGCGGTGTAACGATGGGCTTTATGCAACGGCGTCGCGGGAGCGCGCCATTGATTTTCACGGCGCGCCTCGCTATGCTTGGACCGCTTCCTACCATTCCTCCCAGCATGACCCGCACCCGCCCCTGGCCGAAGGCCATCCTGTTCGACCTCGACGATACCCTGTGGCCGATCGCGCCCGCGATCCTGCAGGCCGAGGAATCCGTGTACGCCTGGCTGCGCGAGCATGCGCCGCGCGTCGCCGAGCGCTTCACCATCGAGAGCCTGCGCCAGGCGCGCCTGGACCTGCTGGCGCGCCAGCCGGAATTCCACCTCGACCTGGGCAAGCTGCGCCGCGCCGGCCTGGTGGCCGCGTTCGAGGCGGCCGGCGAGGACGTGGGCGAGGACGCGGCCCGCATCGACGGGGCAATGGCCCGCTACTTCGCGGCGCGCAATGCCGTCGTGCCCTACGACGACGTGCTGCCGGGCCTGGCGCGCCTGCAGGACATGCTGCTGGTCGGCTCCATCTCGAACGGCAATGCCGACCTGCAGGCCATCGGCCTGTCGCACCACTTCAAGGTGTCGGTGGCGGCGCACCAGCTGGGCGTGGCCAAGCCGGATGCGGCGATCTTCCTGGCCGCCTGCCGCAAACTGGGCGTGGCGCCCGAGGATGCCGTCTATGTGGGCGACGACGTCCTGCTCGACGTGCGCGGCGCCCAGCAGGCCGGCCTGCGCGCCGTCTGGATGAACCGCACGGGCTCCACCCGGCACCTGGAACACGACGTGGTGCCGGATGCGATCGTGCGCGATTTCCACGAGCTGATCGACTGGCTCCAGCGCGAGCATGCGCAACGCGAGGAAGAAGAGCAGCGCGAGGAAAATCGCAAGCCCGCACGCGGATGAGGCCCGTCGCGACCGCCGAACAGGCATAATGGCAACCATTACCCTATCCAGATTGAATCACACCGGGCGGTTCCGTCCGCCCACGACACTGCCATGCAACTCGATCACCGTGCACAAACCCTGCTGAAGGCCCTGGTCGAGCGCTATATCGCCGACGGCCAGCCGGTCGGTTCGCGCGCGCTGTCGAAGATTTCCGGGCTCGACCTGTCGCCCGCGACCATCCGCAACATCATGGCCGACCTCGAGGAGATGGGCTACGTCGCCAGCCCCCACACCTCGGCCGGCCGGATCCCGACGCCGCGCGGCTACCGCATCTTCGTCGACACGCTGCTGACGGTCGGCTCGATCGACGAGAACGCGGTGCAGGCCGGCATGCGCCTGCCCGCCCACCAGCCGCAGAAGGTGCTCGCCAACGCGGCCCAGATGCTGTCCTCGCTGTCCCAGTTCGCCGGCGTCGTGCAGAGCCCGCGGCGCGAATCGGCGTTCCAGCAGATCGAATTCCTGCGCCTGTCGGAAAAGCGCATCCTGCTCGTCATCGTCGACCCGCGCGGCGACGTGCAGAACCGCCTGCTGCTGACCGACGTCGATTATTCGCCGGCCCAGCTGACGCAGTCGGCCAACTACCTGAACCAGCATTTCGCCGGCCTGTCCTTCGACGAGGTGCGCGGCCGCCTGACGGGCGAGCTGCGCCAGCTGCGCGACGACATGGGCCGCCTGATGCAGGCCGCGGTGGAGGCGGGCAGCGAGGCGCTGGCCGAGACCGACGACATGGTCATCGCCGGCGAACGCAACCTGCTGTCGGTGTCCGACCTGTCCTCCAACATGAGCTCGCTGCGCCAGCTGTTCGAGATGTTCGAGCAGAAGACGGGCCTGATGCAGCTGCTGGACGTCTCCAGCAAGGCCGGCGGCGTGCAGATCTTCATCGGCGGCGAATCGAAGCTGGTGCCGATGGACGAGATGAGCGTCGTCACCGCCCCCTACGAGGTCAACGGCAAGATCGTCGGCACCCTCGGCGTGATCGGCCCCACCCGCATGGCCTACGAACGCGTGATCCCCATCGTCGACATCACGGCCAAGCTGTTGTCGAACGCGCTCAGCCAGTCCTGAATCACCGCTCGATACGCCGTCGTCCCTGCGCAGGCAGGGACCCAATGTCTGCCGGCGCTGTCGAAACGCGAGCGAGATTGGGCCCCTGCCTGCGCAGGGGCGACGTGTGCAGGCAGCAGGCCGAAAAAAAAGCCGCCCGGTGCATCGGGCGGCTTTTTACCAACGGGGACCGCAGCCTCAGTTATTGCGCCGCGGGCAGTCCGTCTTGACGCAGTTGCCGTAGATGGCCAGCGCGTGCTCGGCGATCTTGAAGCCGCGCTCGGCCGCGATCTTGGTCTGGCGGCTTTCGATCTCTTCGTCGTAGAACTCTTCCACATGGCCGCAATCGAGGCAGACCAGGTGGTCGTGGTGCGAGCCGGCGTTCAGTTCGTAGATCGCCTTGCCCGTCTCGAAGTGGTTGCGGTTCAGCAGGCCGGCCTGTTCGAACTGGGTCAGGACGCGGTAGACGGTGGCCAGGCCCACGTCCATGTTATCGCTCAGCAGGGTCTTGTAGACATCTTCCGCCGTCAGGTGCCGTACCGGACTGTTCTGGAAAATCTCGAGGATTTTCAGGCGCGGCAGCGTCGCTTTGAGGCCGCTGGCCTTCAGGTCGGTTGGGTTGTTGCTCATGTTTTGTTACTCGTATATGGGCGGAGTGCTTTATGATATAGCGTTTTCGGGGCTCCCGCTCATTCGGAAGCTGCGAAAGACGCCGCGCCAGCTGGTCGTTTTTGCAATATATTTGGCTGTACGGATGTACAGCACGTATTTTCTCCCAGCCGGGCGGCGTGCAGCAAGCATCACGGGGTTCTCCATCGATTTTAGGGTCAGTTTATGCGCACCAAGAAAGCCGTTCTCCATCGTTCCCACGCGCGGGCAGCGCTCGTGGCCGGCCTCGCCTGCACGGCGCTGCTGGTCTCGGGCTGCGCATCCTGGCGCAACCAGACCAAGCCGGCAGCCCCGGTGAGCACCGCGCCCGCCGCGGCCGCCGCCGATGCCGACAAGTCCGCGGCAATCGCCAACTCCGGCGCGCAAACCACCACCGTCACCAAGCTGCAGAAATTCCTGTGGGTGTTTTCTCCCTACCGTCCGGACATCCAGCAGGGTAACTTCGTGTCCCAGGAAATGCTGAACCAGCTGAAGGTCGGCCAGACCCGCGACCAGGTCAAGTTCATCCTCGGCACCCCGCTGCTGACCGACGCCTTCCACGCCGACCGCTGGGACTATCCGTTCTACCTGGCGCGCGGCAACGGCGAGCTGACCACCAGCCGCGTCACCGTCTTCTTCAAGGACAACCAGGTCGCCCGCATCGACGGCGGCAACCTGCCGAGCGAACGCGACTACATCAACCGCCTGATCGGCATCTCGAAGTACGAGACCAAGTCCGAGGACGAGTCGCTGTCCGACCTGAAGCGCTCGCGCGAAAAGTCGGCCAAGGGAGAATGAGCATGACTCAGTTGCGTATCGCCGTGGCCGGTGCCAGCGGCCGCATGGGCCGCATGCTGATCGAAGCCATCGCCGCCGCCCCGGACGCCACCCTGGCCGGCGCCCTGGACCGCGAGGGCTCGCCCTTCATCGGTTCCGACGCCGGCGCCTTCTCGGGCCAGCTGACGGGCGTCGTGATCCAGTCCGACCTCGACAAGGGCCTGGCCGGCGCCGACTACCTGATCGACTTCACCCGCCCGGAAGGCACGCTGCGCCACCTGGAATATTGCGCCGCCCACGGCATCAAGGTCATCATCGGCACCACCGGCTTCGACGAGGCCGGCAAGGCGGCGATCCAGGCCGCGGCCGACAAGACCTCGGTCGTGTTCGCCCCGAACATGAGCATCGGCGTGAACGTCACGCTGAAACTGCTCCAGATGGCGGCGCAGAACTTCTCGGAAGGCTACGACATCGAGATCATCGAAGCCCACCACCGCCACAAGGTGGATGCCCCGTCCGGCACCGCGCTGAAGATGGGCGAGGTGATCGCCGACGCGCTGGGCCGCGACCTGAAGGAATGCGCCGTCTATGGCCGCGAAGGCGTGACCGGCGAGCGCGACCCGTCGACGATCGGCTTCGCCACCGTGCGCGGCGGCGACATCGTGGGCGACCACACCGTGCTGTTCGCGGGCACCGGCGAGCGCATCGAGATCAGCCACAAGTCCAGCAGCCGCGTCAGCTACGCCCAGGGCTCGCTGCGCGCCGCGCGCTTCCTGGCCGACAAGCCGACCGGGCTGTACGATATGCAGGACGTGCTCGGCCTGAATGGGCTCGGCCTGAACAAGTAAGACCGCGCTCCCACGACGCCGTCGAACTGGACGGCGCGCCCGTCGCACTGCTGGCATACTGACCATTACCTCACCGTCGCCCCTGCGCAGGCAGGGGCCCAATTTTTACGCGGTCCGCCAGCAAAATTGGGTCCCTGCCTGCGCAGGGACGACGCTGCTCGATTCCAAGGAGACCCCATGGCCACCGTCGAACTGAACGGCGCCGCAATCGTCGACGCCGAAAGCTTCCATGCCGAGAGCGCGCGCGCCTTCGGCTTTCCCGACTCGTATCCGCACACGATGGATTCCTGGGTCGACTGCCTGAGCTACCTGCGCGACGAGGACGGCATGAGCAGCATCCGCCTGGGCCCGGACGAGACCCTGCACATCGTCGTCACCCACTCCGACGCGCTGCGCGAGCGCGCCGAGGACGTGCTGGAGGAAATGGCGTTCTGCATCATCGGCATCAACGAGCGCTACGAGGACTACGGCGAGAAGCCGGCGCTCGAACTCGAATTGCGCTGACGCCGCGTCGCCGCAATGGTGGGCACGTGGTGCCCACCCTACGATGTTTGCCATGCATCCCGGCATATGCGCGCCGTAGGGTGGGCACCACGTGCCCACCGGCCGTTCTACCAGCCCATTTCCTTGCCGGTCAGCCAACGCCGCTGGACGAATGAACCAGTATAATGTTCTGCTCACCCCATCTCAGTCCGCAGAACATCATGCAAGATAAATATAGTCCAGCCGAAGTCGAACAGGCCGCCCAGGCCTACTGGAAGTCGATCGACGCCTACAAGGCCGTCGAAAACGACCCGCGTTTCCCGAAAGGCAAGTATTACGCCTGCTCGATGCTGCCTTACCCGTCGGGCAAGCTGCACATGGGTCACGTGCGCAACTATACGATCAACGACGTGATGTACCGCTACCTGCGGATGAACGGCTACAACGTCCTGATGCCGATGGGCTGGGACGCGTTCGGCATGCCCGCGGAAAACGCGGCGATGGCCAACAACGTGCCGCCCGCCGAGTGGACCTATTCGAACATCGCCCACATGCGCGGCCAGATGGAGTCGATGGGCCTGGCCATCGACTGGTCGCGCGAGATGACCGCCTGCAAGCCGGACTACTACAAGTGGAACCAGTGGATGTTCCTCAAGATGCTGGAAAAGGGGATCATCTACCAGAAGACCGGTACCGTGAACTGGGAC
Organism: Massilia paldalensis; assembly: GCF_044901715.1. Lineage (NCBI taxonomy): Bacteria > Pseudomonadati > Pseudomonadota > Betaproteobacteria > Burkholderiales > Oxalobacteraceae > Massilia > Massilia paldalensis. Next base: position 631,730 of record NZ_JBJCIU010000004.1, on the reverse strand, counting down.
CCGGTCGACCAGACCGTGCTCGCCAACGAACAGGTCGTCGACGGACGCGGCTGGCGCTCGGGCGCACTGGTCGAGAAGCGCGAGATCCCGATGTACTACGTGCGCATCACGGACTATGCGGACGAGCTGCTGGACCACGTCGAAAACAAGCTGCCGGGCTGGCCGGAGCGCGTGCGCATCATGCAGGCCAACTGGATCGGCAAGTCGACCGGCGTGCGCTTCGCCTTCCCGCACGTGATCATGGACGAGCAGGGCGAGCTGATCGACGCTGGCCGCCTGTACGTCTTCACCACCCGCGCCGACACCATCATGGGCGTGACCTTCTGCGCCGTCGCCGCCGAGCACCCGCTGGCCACCCACGCCGCCAAGGACAAGCCGGAACTGCAGGCCTTCATCGCCGAGTGCAAGCAGGGTTCCGTGATCGAAGCCGACATGGCGACGATGGAAAAGAAGGGCATGCCCACGGGCTTGACCGTCATGCACCCGATCACCGGCGAGGAGGTGCCGGTCTGGGTCGGCAACTACGTCCTGATGACCTACGGCGACGGCGCCGTGATGGGCGTGCCGGCGCACGACGAGCGCGACTTCGCGTTCGCGAAAAAATACGGCCTGCCGATCAAGCAGGTGGTGGCGGTCGAGGGCGAGACTTTCTCGCTGGACGGCTGGCAGGAGTGGTACGGCGACAAGACGCGCGGCACGCTGATCGACTCGGGCAAGTACGACGGCCTCGACTACACGTCGGCCGTGAACGCCGTGGCCGGCGACCTGGCCGAGAAGGGCCTGGGCGACAAGAAGGTCACGTTCCGCCTGCGCGACTGGGGCATCTCGCGCCAGCGCTACTGGGGCACGCCGATCCCGATGATCCACTGCGAACAGTGCGGCACCGTGCCGGTTCCCGAGAAGGACCTGCCGGTCGTGCTGCCGGAAGACTGCGTCCCGGACGGCACCGGCAACCCGCTGAAGAAGCACGAGGCCTTCCTGCACGTGGACTGCCCGCAGTGCGGCGCGCCGGCGCGCCGCGAGACCGACACGATGGATACCTTCATCGACTCGTCCTGGTACTACATGCGCTATACCTCGCCGGGCTCGAACGACGCGATGGTCGACCCGGCCCGCAACGATTACTGGATGCCGATGGACCAGTACATCGGCGGCATCGAGCACGCCGTGCTGCACCTGCTGTACGCGCGCTTCTGGACCAAGGTGATGCGCGACTTCGGCCTCGTGAAGTTCGACGAGCCCTTCGTCAACCTGCTCACCCAGGGCATGGTGCTGAACGAGACCTACTACCGCGAAGACGACTCCGGCAAGAAGACCTGGTACAACCCGGCCGACGTCGACCTCGTGTTCGACGACCGCGGCCGTCCGCAAGCGGCGGCCCTGAAGGCGGACGGCGCGCCCGTCGTGATCGGCGGCACCGAGAAGATGTCGAAGTCGAAGAACAACGGCATCGACCCGCAGGCCCAGATCGAGCAGTACGGCGCCGACACGGCGCGCCTGTTCACCATGTTCGCGGCGCCGCCGGAACAGACGCTGGAATGGTCGGAATCGGGCGTGGAAGGCGCGAGCCGCTTCCTGCGCCGCGTCTGGGCCTTCGCCTATGCGCAGCGCGAGCGCATCGCCGCCGCGCTGGGCGGCCAGCAGCAGGGTACCCTGGACGACGCCCAGAAGACGCTGCGCCGCGAAGTGCACAAGGTGCTGCAGCAGGCCGACTACGACTTCAAGCGCATCCAGTACAACACGGTGGTCTCGGCCTGCATGAAGATGCTCAACACGCTGGAGTCGGCCAAGCTGGCCGAAGGCGCCGCGAGCGACGCCGTCATCGCCGAAGGCCTGTCGATCTTCCTGCGCATGCTGAACCCGGTGGCGCCGCACATCACCCACGCGCTGTGGCAGGAGCTGGGCTATGCCAAGGTCTATGGCGACATCCTGGACGTGAGCTGGCCGGAAGTCGACCCGGCCGCGCTGGAACAGTCCGAGATCGAGCTGATGATCCAGGTGAACGGCAAGCTGCGCGGTTCCGTCAAGGTGCCGAAGGAGGCCGACAAGGCCGCCATCGAAGCGGCCGCGCTGGCCTCGGAGGCCGTGCAGAAGTTCGTCGAAGGCACGCCGAAGAAGGTCATCGTCGTCCCCGGCAAACTCGTCAACATCGTGGTGTAAGCCATGCGCGCCCTGAACAAGCAAGTCATGGTGCGCGTGGCGGCGGCGGCGCTGGTTGCAGCGTCGCTGTCCGCCTGCGGCTTCCAGCTGCGCGGCTCGAACGGCAGCTACACGATCCCGTACCACAGCATCTACATCGGCTTCCCGGACAATTCGCAGCTGGGCACGGAGCTCAAGCGCAACCTGCGCGCGACCGACCAGGTGGTCATCGCCGACAAGCCGGAAAACGCCGAGGCGCAGTTCATCGTGCTGGGCGAGACCCGCAACAAGTCGATCCTGTCGCTGAACAGCCTGGGCCGCGCGCGCGAATACCTGCTCACCTATACGCTGTCGTACACGGTGCGCGATCCGAAGGGCGTCGAGCTGATCCCGGCCACCGAGATCTCCCTGCGCCGCAACATGGCGTTCGACGAGACCCAGGTGCTGGCCAAGGAAGCCGAGGAAGCGCTGCTGTATCGCGACATGCAGGCCGACCTGGTGCAGCAGATCATCCGCCGCCTGGCCGCCGCCAAGAACGCCGGATAAACCTTGAAAAACCTGCTGCGCGTTGCATTTTCGGGCTGCGATGCTCGCTGTACTTTCGTACAGCTGCGCTTCTCCCCCAAAACTGCTGCCGCTCGCTACGGTTTTTCAAGGTTTAAGACTAAAGGATAAGGATCATGCAGTTGCGGTTGGAGGCGCTCGACGGGCACCTCGCCAAGGGGCTCGCGCCCCTGTACGTGATCACCAGCGACGAACACCTGCTGGCGCTCGAGGCTGCGGACAAGATCCGCGGCAAGGCGCGCGCGCAGGGCTTTTCCGAGCGCGACGTGCTCACGGTCGAGCGCAGCTTCAAGTGGGGCGAGCTGCTCGCCGCCAACCAGGAAATGTCCCTGTTCGGCGACAAGAAGCTGATCGAGCTGCGCATCCCCGGCGGCAAGCCGGGCAAGGACGGCAGCGCGGCCCTGCAGAGCTATGCCAAGGACCTGAATCCCGACAACCTGACGATGATCACGCTGCCCAAGCTGGACTGGCAGACGGCGAAATCGTCGTGGGTGGCGGCGCTGCAGCAAGCCGCCGTGTACGTCGAGATTCCCAACGTCGAGCGCGCCCAGCTGCCGGGCTGGATCGGCATGCGCCTGGCCGCGCAACACCAGAGCGCGGACCGCCAGAGCCTGGACTTCATCGCCGACCGCGTGGAAGGCAACCTGCTGGCGGCGCACCAGGAAATCCAGAAGCTGGGCCTGTTGTACGAGCCGGGCAAGCTGTCCTACGAGCAGGTTATGGACGCCGTGCTCAACGTGGCGCGCTACGACGTGTTCAAGCTGTCCGAAGCGATGCTGGCCGGCGATCCGGCGCGCCTCGTGCGCATGCTGGAGGGTTTGAAGGGCGAGGGCGAGGCACTGCCGCTGGTGCTGTGGGCCGTGTCCGAGGAAATCCGCACGCTGCTGAAACTGAAGGCCGGCATGGCACAGGGCCGCCCGCTGGGCGCGCTGCTCAAGGATTACCGCATCTGGGGCCCGCGCGAGCGCATGATGGAACCGGCGCTGCGCCGGATCGCGTTGCCGACGCTGGAAGCGGCGCTGCAGCAGGCGGCCCAGGTCGACAAGATGGTCAAGGGCCTGCGCGCGAAGCAGTTCGCGGGCGACGCGTGGGATGCGATGCTGCAGCTGGCGCTGCGCGTGGCGTCGTAATAAGCGTGGCACAACGCGGTGGGCACCACATGGCCACCATGCGTACATTGAACGGACGAGGCACGATGGACATTACCGACTACATGCACCACACCGGCCGCCAGGCGCGCGCCGCCTCGCGCGCGATGGCGCGCGCCGACGGCGCCACCCGCAACAAGGCGCTGCTCCTGATCGCCGACGCGATCGAACGCGATGCGGCCCTGCTGCGCGCCGCCAACGAGCGCGACCTCGAGGCCGCCCGCGCGGGCGGCCTGGCGCCGGCGCTGCTGGACCGCCTGGCATTGTCCGACAAGGCGATCGCCACCATGGTCGACGGCCTGCGCCAGATCGTCGCGCTGCCGGACCCGATCGGCGAGATCTCCGGCATGAAGTTCCGCCCGAGCGGCATCCAGGTCGGGCAGATGCGCGTGCCGCTGGGCGTGATCGGCATCATCTACGAAGCCCGTCCCAACGTGACGGTCGATGCGGCCGGCCTGTGCATCAAGAGCGGCAATGCCGCGATCCTGCGCGGCGGTTCGGAAGCGATCCACTGCAACCGCGCGCTGGCGCTGCTGGTAGCCGAGGGCCTGGCCGGCGCCGGCCTGCCGGAACACGGCGTGCAGGTGGTGGACACGACCGACCGCGCCGCCGTCGGCGCCCTCATCACGATGCCGGAATACGTCGACGTGATCGTGCCGCGCGGCGGCAAGGGCCTGATCGCGCGCCTCATGCAGGAGGCGACGGTGCCGATGATCAAGCACCTGGACGGCATCTGCCACGTCTACATCGACGACAAGGCCGACATCGAGAAGGCGCTGCCGATCGCCCTGAACGCCAAGACCCACCGCTACGGCACCTGCAACACGATGGAGACGCTGCTGGTGGCGCGCGAGATCGCCCCCAGCGTGCTGCCGCGCCTGGCCGTGCTGTATGCGGACAAGCAGGTCGAGCTGCGCGCGGACACGGAAGCGCAGGCGATCCTGCAGGACTATCCCTACCTGGCCGCGGCCACCGACGAGGACTGGCGCACCGAATACCTGGCGCCGATCCTGGCCGTGAAGCTCGTCGCCGACATGGACGAGGCGATCGACCACATCAACACGTATTCGTCGAAGCACACGGACGCCATCGTCACGGAAGACTACACGGCCGCCATGCGCTTCCTGCGCGAGGTCGACTCGGCCTCGGTGATGGTGAACGCCTCGACGCGCTTCGCCGACGGCTTCGAATACGGCCTGGGCGCCGAGATCGGCATCTCGAACGACAAGCTGCATGCGCGCGGGCCGGTGGGGCTGGAAGGACTGACGTCCCTGAAATACGTGGTGTTCGGCCACGGAGAAGTAAGAAGCTAAACAACCAACACGTCGCCCCTGCGCAGGCAGGGGCCTAATTTTTTCGCATCCACGCAGAGAAAATTGGGTCCCGGCCTTCGCAGGGACGACGGTTAACCTACAGGACTCTGCATGTACCTCTGGATCAAAGCCTTCCACATCGTCTTCATCGCCTCCTGGTTCGCCGGCCTGTTCTACCTGCCGCGCATCTTCGTGAACCTGGCCGAGGAAAGCAACCCGGCCGCCACCGAACGCCTGCTGGGCATGGCGCGCCGCCTGTACCGTTTCACGACGATGCTGGCCGTGCCCGCGCTGCTGCTGGGCCTGTGGCTGATGATGATGGGCATGAAGGGCGGCTGGCTGCACGCCAAGCTGGCGCTGGTGGTGCTGGTGATCGGCTACCATCATGCCTGCGGATCGCTGCTGAAGAAATTCGAGCGCGGCGCGAACACGCGCAGCTCGAAGTGGTTCCGCGTGTTCAACGAGGTGCCGGTCTTGCTGCTGGTCGCCATCGTGATTCTCGTAACGGTCAAACCGTTCTGATTTTCTGGGGTCAGAGCCTGGTTTACTCGCTTGGGCTCTGACCCCGACTGACCATGAAAACCATTCATTATTATTTCGCGCCGCAGTCGCCCTATGCCTATTTCGGGCATGCGCGCCTGTTGAAGCTGGCGGCGCAATACGGCGCGATGGTAGAGCCGAAGCCGTTCGACCTGGCCGCCATCTTCAGCGAATCGGGCGGCCTGCCCATCGCCAAGCGGGCGCCGCAGCGCCAGGCCTACCGGCTGGCGGAACTGCAGCGCTGGGCCGATTTCCTGGGCCTGTCCCTGAACCTGCATCCGAAGTTCTTCCCCGTCGACCAGACCGCGGCTTCGCTGCTGCTCGTCGCCGCGCGTGCGCAACATGGGGCGGACCGGGCGCTGGAACTGGCCGGCGCGATGCTGCGCGCCGTGTGGGCCGAAGAGCGCGACATCGCCGACCCGGCCACGCTGCAGGCGCTGGCGGACGATTGCGGCTGCGACGGCGCCGCGCTGCTGGCGGCGTCGCGTAGCGTCGAGACGCGGCGTCAATACGACGGCTTCAACCAGGAAGCGCTGGACGCCGGCATCTTCGGTTCACCGTGGTATATCGTGGACGGACAGGGCTTCTGGGGGCAGGATCGCCTCGACTTTGTGGAACGTTTGCTTCAAACTTGATGGTTCACCGAATTTGAACGTCGCGGCCGGGCTGACCCGGCCGTTTTGCATTAAGCAGTCGGGGGCGGAGCACACCGTATGAACCGTGCGCCGACCCCGCGGTAACAACAACGGATAAAGGGTACCCCTGATGACTTCCTACTTCTGCCCCTGCCCGCGCGGCATGGAACAGGCGCTGGCCGACGAGCTGGCCGAGATCGCCCACACCACCGGCAGCACCACGCTGAAGGTGCACAACCAGGTGCCGGGCGGCGTGCACTGCTCGGGCGCGATGTTCGACGCCTACCGCATCAACCTGCATTCGCGCATCGCCTCGCGCGTGCTGATGCGCATCGCCAATCGTACCTACGCCAACGAGAACGACATCTACGACCTGGTGCTCGAGCAGCCTTGGGAAAACTGGTTCACGCTGGACGAGACCATCCGCGTCGACATCACGGCGATCAAGTCGCCGCTCACGAGCCTGGAATTCACGACGCTCAAGATCAAGGACGCCGTGTGCGACCGCTTCCGCGACCGGTTCGGCAAGCGTCCCTCGGTCGACACGCGCGAGCCGGACATGCGCATCTTCGGCTTCCTCGACCAGCGCAATTTCACGATCTACCTCGACACGTCCGGCGAAGCGCTGTTCAAGCGCGGCTGGCGCGAAGAGACGGGCGACGCGCCGCTGCGCGAGAACCTGGCGGCCGGCATCCTGCGCGTGGCGGGATGGAAGCCGGGCGTGCCCCTGTTCGACCCGATGTGCGGCTCCGGCACGATCCTGATCGAGGCGGCCCAGATGGTGCAGGGCATCCCGCCGGGCGCGCGCCGCCGCTTCGCCTTCGAGAAGTTCCGCAACTTCGACGCCAAGGCCTGGCAGGAGATCAAGTCGGCTGTCAAGCCGAACCCGCTGCCCGCCGAGCCGACGATCTTCGGTTCCGACATCTCCGGCGATATGGTCGCGATGACGCGCCATAACCTGCGCGCGGCCGGCATCCTGTTCGAGGTACCCTTGAAGCAGATCGAGGCCCAGCAGGTGCAGGCGCCCACCAGCACCCCGGGCCTGCTGGTGACGAACCCGCCGTACGGCGAGCGCATCGGCGTGCGCGGCGATTCCACCATCCCGCAGGACGAGATGGCGGTGGGCTTCTACCAGCAGCTCAGCAGCACGCTCAAGCAACGCTTCGCCGGCTGGACCGTGTACCTGTTCACCGCCGACCTGGGCGTGCCCAAGATGCTGCGCCTGAAGGAATCGCGCAAGACCCCGTTCTTCAACGGCGCCCTCGAATGCCGCCTGTTCCGCTTCGACATGGTCGCCGGCTTCAACCGCCGCGACGGCGCGAAACCGGACGGCGCCAAACCCGACCAGGCCACCCCCCGATAACAACCATGCTGCCCCCCGAACCCTCGAACCTGCCGAAAGACCCCGTCACCCCGGTCCCGCTGCCGACCCCGCACAAGGTCACGATGCTGTCGGCCGGCGGCCTGGCCTCGCTGCTGGCCGCGCTGTCGATGCTGGGACCGTTCTCCGTCGACGCCTACCTGCCGGCCTTCCCGCGCATCCAGGAAACGCTGCATGCGACCCCGGTCGAAGTGCAGCAGACGCTCACCGCCTACATGCTGGCCTTCGCCATCATGTCGCTGTGGCACGGCGCGCTGGCCGACGCCTTCGGCCGCCGCAACGTCGTGCTGGTCGGCCTGATCGTGTTCGCCGTCGGCACGCTCGGCTGCGCCGCCTCGCACTCGGTGCACTACCTGTGGATCTTCCGCATCCTGCAGGGCGTCTCGGCGGGGGCCGGGGTGGTGGTGGGGCGGGCGATCATCCGCGACCTGTATTCGGATGCGCCGGCGGCAAGGCTGCTGTCGATGGTGACGATGATCTTCTCGATCGCCCCGGCCGTGGCGCCGGTGCTGGGCGGCTGGATCGTCACGCTGCTGGACTGGCGCGCGATCTTCCTGGCGCTGATGCTGTTCAGCGCCGCCCTGTGGTGGATCTGCTGGCAGCACCTGCCCGAGACCATGCCGCGCGAAAAACGCCAGCCGTTCAACCCGCGCTTCCTGGCCGAGAGCTACTGGACGATCTTCAGCTCCTTCATGTTCCAGATGAAGTCCGGCATCGTGGCGCTGAACTTCGGCGGCATGTTCCTGTTCATCGCCGCCTCGCCCGTGCTGCTGCCCGTGCACCTGCACCTGGGACCATCAGAATTCGCCTGGCTGTTCATCCCGGCCGTGGCCGGCATCTTCCTGGGCGCGCTGGCGGCCAACCGCCTCGCCGGGAAGATGCACTACGCGCGCCAGATCGGCATCGGCTACGCCTTCATGCTGGGTGCCGTCGCGTTCAGCGTGACGTATCACGCCTTCCTGCCGCCGGCGCTGCCCTGGACCGTGCTGCCGATGTTCTTCTACAACTTCGGCAGTTCCGTCATCAACCCCAGCGCGACGCTGCTGGCGCTCGACCTGTTCCCGCACATCCGCGGCACGGTTGCGTCCTGCCAGTCGTTCATGACCACGCTGATGGGCGCGATCGTGGCGGGCCTGGTGGTGCCGGCGCTCGACCATTCGGTGCTGGCGATGGCGCTGGGACAGGCAGGGTTTGCCATCGCCTCGCTGGCGCTGTGGGGCATGTCGCGCCGCTATACGCGCCTGAAGGCCTTGCACTGATGGGTTTGTTGATATTGCTCAAAAGCATTTTTGTGTGATTTCAACAAATCCTGGTCGAGTATCTGCTCTAAAAAGCGGCAAATCCTCGGGAAAGTATTGTTCCCGATCAGAAATGTATATATGCTAAGATAAGTTTTTTACGCGTGGAACAGGGTGCCAAACACCGCTCTGTTCCGGCGAGCACATGAAGACACAATGTGGTAGCGCTCCCAGAGGGAAGGCCGCCATCAACCAAGAAAACTAGTGGCGGCCGTGCTTGAAACTCACCATCAACCTGACCAGGACATCCGACATCGTCTGCTGATCGCCCGCTTGCCGGCGATGCCGCAGATCCTCATCAAGCTGCTCGCCCACCTGCAGGCGGATGACCTCGGAATGCCGGAATTGGCCGCGCTGGTTGCCCAGGATGCCGGCATGACCGGCAAGATCCTCACCGTCGCCAACAGCTCGGCCTACCACCGCAACGCGCGCCAGGTCAGCCTCGAGCAATCGATGGTGGCGCTGGGCACCGACATGATCAAGACACTGGTCATCAGCGATTCGGTGTTCCAGACGTTCAACAGCTTCCCGAATTCCGGCGCCACCGACCTGCGCCTGTTCTGGAAGCATTCGCTGACCGCCGCCGTGCTGGCGCGCGAGCTGGCGCGCCGCCTCGGCTACGGCCAGCTCGAAGAAGCCTATCTGGCCGGCCTGCTGCACAACGTCGGACGCCTGGCCCTGCTGGCGGCGGCGCCCCGGGAATACGCGTTCAACTTCGGCGCGCGCGACGACGACAATCTGTGCGCCGTCGAGCAGCGCACGCTGCAGATCACCCATACGGAGGCGGGCGCCTGGCTGGTCGAGCGCTGGCAGCTGGATTCCTTCCTGGCCGATTCCGTGTTGTACCACCACGAGCCGAGCGTGCGCCTGGAAGCGGCCCACCCCCTGATCCGCATCGTGCGCGTGGCCCACGTGCTGGCCATCCACGGCGACGATGCGGCGCTGGTCGAGGACGCGCGCACGCTGTGCGGCCTGGGCCCCGACGAGCCGCGCGAACTGCTGCTGCAGGCCGCGCGCCAGGTCGAGCGCACCGCGATCCAGCTGGGCATCGACCTGGCCGGCGCCGACCAGGTGCCCGTGCCGCCGGCCCAGGCGCCGCTGCCGCCCGTCGATCCGGTGCAGCAGCGCCTGTCCGAGGAAGTGCGCAACCTGGTGCTGGTGTCGGAAGTCGGCCAGGTGTTCGCGCGCCAGCGCGGCAGCGGCGGCGAGCCGGGGCTGCTGGAATCGATGACGCGTTCGGCGCGCATCCTGTTCGACTTCGACAGCGCCGTCGTGCTGCTCGAGAATCCGGGCGGCCAGGCGCTGGTCGGCACGCCGGGCGCCGTCCCGCAGCGCGTCGCCGAATTCGCGATCCCGCTCGCGCGCGGCGGCGCGCTGGCGCAGTCGGCGCTGGAACGGCGCCTGGGCTTCGTGCGCCGCGACGGCGCCGGCGGCCGCCCGCTCTCGCTGCCGGAGGAGCAGTTGCTGCGCCTGCTCGGCGCCGAGGCGCTGGTGTGCGTGCCGCTGGTTGCCGGCGCGCGCTGCCTGGGCGTGCTGGTCGGCGGCGTCAAGGACTGGCAGCTGCCGGCCTGCCAGAAGCGCGAGCGCTTCCTGCAGTCGTTCGCGACCCAGGCCGCGACGGCGCTGGAGACGGCGCTGGCCGAGCGCGCCCAAGCGCACCGCCAGCTCGCCAGCGTGGCCGAGGAATACCGCGAGGCCTCGCGCCGCGTCGTGCACGAGGTGAACAACCCGCTGTCGATCATCAAGAACTACCTGTCGGTCCTGGACAGCAAGCTGGAACGCCAGGAACCGGTGGGCGGCGAACTGTCGATCCTGAACGAGGAAATCGACCGCGTCAGCCAGCTGGTCGGCAGCCTGGCCGAGATCCAGCCGGACATGGATGCGATGCGCGACGGCGGCCGTGGCGATGGCCGGGCCGCCGCCATGACGGCGGACGTGGCGCGCGTCGTCGACGACGTGCTGCGCCTGTTCCGGACCACCAACTTCATCCCGGACAACGTCGAGATCACGGTCGACCTGGATGGCGAAGGACGCATCGAGGGCGACCCGGACGTCCTCAAGCAGATCCTGGTCAACCTGGTCAAGAACGCGATCGAGGCGCTGGCCGCCGGGGGCGGGCGGATCGGCATCGCCAGCCGCGGCCACGTCGCGCGCGAGCGCCGGCTGTACCTGGAGCTGGTGGTGTCCGACACCGGCCCGGGCCTGTCGCGCGAGGTCCTGGCCAACCTGTTCTCGGCCGTGAAGAGCGCCAAGGACGGCCCGCACCACGGCCTGGGCCTGTCGATCGTGCACGGCCTGGTCAAGAAGCTGGGCGGCCATATCGATTGTCGCAGCGGTTCCACCGGAACCAGTTTTGAAATCTTGCTGCCGGCGCACGCCGGCGCGGGCGTCCCGGCCCCTTCGCCGGTGCGCGCGCTCGGATCCGTATAAGGTAACAATGAACCCGTTCTCCGCCAGCGTCCCGCCCAACTCCCCGCGCGACGCGAATGCACCGGCCCTCGCCACGGCCGGCACCGAGTACCAGCCCAGACTCCTGCTGGTCGACGACGAGCCCCGCCTGCTGTCCTCGCTCTACGAACTGCTGCAGGGACGCGGCTTCCAACTGACGACCGCCTCCACCGGCACCGAGGCCATCGCCCACCTGTCCCGGCTGCAGTTCGACCTGGTCCTGCTCGACCTGCGCCTGCCCGACATCGGCGGCCACGAGATCATGGACTTCATCAACGAGCGCGGCGTCGGCGCCGACGTCATCGTGATGAGCGGCGAAGTCGGCATCGACGCCGCGATCGGCGCCCTCAAGCGCGGCGCCTACGACTACCTGCGCAAGCCCTACAGCCGCGAGGAACTGCTCAAGACCGTGGGCAACGCGCTCAAGCAGCGGCGCCTGCAGGAAGCGAATACGCGCATCGCCAACCAGCTGGAAAACTCGGAGAAGATGTACCGCTACCTGGTGGACTCGTCGCCGGACATCATCTATACGCTGAACCACGAGGGCAAGTTCACCTTCATCAACGACCGCGCCTACCAGCTGCTCGGCTACAAGCGCGACGAACTGATCGGCCAGCATTACTCGATCCTCGTGCACGACGAGGACCTGGAGCGCGCGCGCTACGTGTTCAACGAGCGCCGCGTCGACGAACGCGCCTCGCGCAACGTCGAGCTGCGGCTGAAGTGCCATGCCGGCAGCAGCCAGGAACGCACCTTCAACAACACCCTGATGACGATCTCGCTGAACGCGATCGGCATGCACGTGCCCGACCAGGAGGTCAAGAAGCTGGAATTCTTCGGCACCTATGGCGTGGCGCGCGACATCACGGACCGCAAGCGCGCCGAGGAAGTCATCTCCTACCAGGCCTATCACGACATCCTGACCGACCTGCCGAACCGCATCCTGTTCAAGGACCGCCTGGGCCTGGCCGTCATCCAGGCCAAGCGCAAGCAGACCGAACTCGCCGTGATGTTCATCGACCTGGACCGCTTCAAGCTGGTCAACGACACGCTCGGCCACGTCAAGGGCGACGAGCTGCTGCAGCAGGTGGCGGCGCGCCTGAAGGAATGCCTGCGCAAGGGCGACACGCTGGCGCGCCAGGGCGGCGACGAGTTCACCATCGTGCTGCCCGAGCTGCACGACCGCGACGACGCGCGCGCCGTGGCCGACAAGTTCCTCGAATGCCTGCACCTGCCGTTCGACCTGGACGGCCACGAAGTCCACATCTCGGCCTCGATCGGCATCGCCATCTACCCGAGCCACGGCGAATCGATCGACGAGCTGCTGCGCCATGCCGACATCGCCATGTACCAGGTCAAGGGACAGGGCAAGAACGGCCACGCGTTCTACGACCCGTCGATGCAGGAAGTGTCGCACCAGAAGATCGCGCTCGAGCAGAGCCTGCGCCGCGCGCTCGAGAACGGCGAACTGGAGATGTACTACCAGCCGCAGATCGATGCGATCGGCGGGCGGATCGTCGGCGCCGAGGCGCTGATGCGCTGGAACCACCCGACCCGCGGCGTCGTGTCGCCGGGCGAGTTCCTGCCGTTCGCGGAAGAGAACGGCCTGATGATCCCGATCTCGGACTGGATGATCGGCGCGCTGTGCCGCGACATGCTGCAGTGGCGGGACATCGGCGGCGGCGCCGTGCGGCTGTCGCTGAACCTGTCGCCGCAATACCTGGACCGCGGCGACTTCTTCGAGAAGATGCGCGGCGCGCTGGTGCGCCACGGGATCGCGCCCAGCCAGATCGAGGTCGAGATCACCGAGAACATCTGCATCCGCAACCCGCAGCACGCGATCGAGCAGCTCAACAAGCTGGGCCAGCTGGGCGTGTCGGTGGCGATCGACGACTTCGGCACCGGTTACTCGTCGCTGGCCTACCTGCACCGCTTCCCGGTCCATACCGTCAAGATCGACCAGTCCTTCGTCAAGGAGATCCACGACGAGTACGGACACTATCCGGTGATCCTGGCGATCATCTCGATCGCGCGCGGACTGGGCCTGGGCCTGATCGCCGAGGGCGTGGAGACCGAGGCGCAGGCGCGCTACCTGCGCGCCAACGGCTGCCTGACCATGCAGGGCTACCTGTACCACCGCCCGATGCCGCTGGGCCGCTTCATCGACGTGCTGCGCGAGCAGGGCGCGACGGCCGCCGCGGCGCTGGCCTTCCACGCCTGAGGCCAGCGCGCGCGCCATGTCCGTCGCCGACGCTTCCGTCTCCGCCGACAGCCGCCACACGGCCGAATTCCTGCGCGTGAAGGCGCTGGCCGAGCGCGGCGTCGCCAGCGCCCAGCACAGCCTGGGCTTCATGTACGCGCACGGCCAGGGCGTGGCGCAGAGCGACGAGCTGGCCGTCGCCTGGTACCGCATGGCGGCCAGCAGCGGACTGGAACAGGCGCAGTACAACCTGGGCGTGATGTACCAGAAGGGCCAGGGCGTGCCGCAGGACCTGGCGCAGGCCGTGTACTGGTACCGCCAGGCGGCCGAGCAGGGCTATGCCCAGGCCCAGTACAACCTGGGCTGGCTCCATGCGAAGGGCCAGGGCGTGCAGGCCGACGTGCGCCAGGCGCTGCATTGGTTCGGCCGCGCCGCCGAGCAGGGCGACCCCGGCGCCCAGCACAACCTGGCCATGATGTACGAAGGCGGCAAGGGCGTGGCCCAGAACGTGGCCCAGGCCGTCGCCTGGTACCGCAAGGCGGCCGAGCAGGGCTATGCGCGCGCCCAGTTCAACCTGGCGCTGCGCTACGACAGCGGCCAGGGTGTCGAACGCGACGCGGCTCAGGCCATCGGATGGCTGCGCAAGGCCGCCGAGCAGGGCTATGCGCCGGCCCAGTTCAACCTCGGCCTGCGCTACGACAAGGGCCTGGACCTGCCTCAGGACAGCGAGAAGGCGATCCTGTGGTATGGCCGCGCGGGCGAGCAGGGCCACGCGAGCTCGCAGTTCAACCTGGCGCTCGTGTACGACGGCGGCCACGGCACGGTGCGCGACCCCGCGCTGGCGCTGGCGTGGTTCCGCCGCGCCGCCGCGCAGGGCCACCCGGGCGCCCAGGACAACCTCGGCCTCGCCTACGAACACGGCCAGGGCGTCGAGCAGGATCCCGCGCAGGCCGCGCACTGGTACCGCCAGGCGGCCGAGCAGGGCTTCGCCGGCGCCCAGTACCACCTCGCCCAGCTGCTCGACGCCGGCCATGGCGGCGCCCAGGACCCGGCCCGGCGCGCCGCCGAGGCGCTCGACTGGTACCGCCGCGCCGCTGCGCAGGGCCACCTGCGCGCCCAGTTCGACCTGGCGCTGCGCTACGAGCATGGCAGCGCCGGCAATGCGCGCGACGACGCCGAGGCGCTGTACTGGTACCGCAAGGCGGCCGACCAGGACTACGCGCCGGCCCAGTACGCGCTGGGCATGCTGCTGGACCGCGACGACGGCGGCGCCGTCGACCCGCGCCAGGCCACGGGCTGGTACCGCAAGGCGGCCGACCAGGGCCATGCGCTGGCCCAGTTCGCGCTCGGCCTGCGCCACGACAGCGGCAACGGCGCCGACCACGACGTCGAGGCCGCGCATTTCTGGTACCTGTGCGCGGCGCGCCAGGGCCACGCGCGGGCCCAGTTCAACCTCGGGGTGATGTACGCGGCCGGGCAGGGCGTGCAGGCCGACCCAGTCGAAGCGTATGCCTGGCTGCACCGCGCCGCGGCAAGCGGCGTGGCGGGCGCGGCCAGCTACCTGCAGCGCATCGCCGCGCGCATGGAACCGGCGCTGCTGGCGCAGGCGAATGCCTACGTGGGGGCGGCGGACTGCTGAGCGTCACTCACGCTTCGGTGGGCACATGGTGCCCACCCTGCGTACATGCACGTCAACCGCGATAGGCTTGGCACTTACCCCAGCGTCTGCGCCAGGAACTCGTCGATCACGCGCGAGCTGGCCGACGGCGCGCTCAGGTGCGGGCAGTGGCCGACGTTGTCGATCACGGCCAGGATGCTGTCGGGCAGATGGCGCTGCATGTAGGCGCCCACTTCGCGCGGCACGATCAAATCGTCGCTGCATTGCAGGATCAGGGCCGGCACGGTCGATTTCGGCAGGTCGGCCCGATGGTCGGCCAGGAAGGTCACGCGCGCGAAATGCTTGGCGATCGACGGGTCGTTGCGGCAGAAGCTCTCGATCAGTTCCGTGCCCAGCTCGGGGCGGTTGGGCGCGCCCATGATCATCGGCGCCACCTTCTCCGACCAGGCGGCGAAGTTGTCTTCCATGGTGTCGAGCAGGACGCCGATGTCCTCGCGGTTGAAGCCGCCGACGTAGTCGCCGTCGTTGATGAAGCTGGGCGAGGGACCGACCATGACCTGGGCCGCGAAGCGCCCGGGCGCCTTGATCGATGCCAGCAGGCCGATCATCGCGCCCACCGAGTGCCCGACGAAGATCACGGGACCGGGCGCATAGGCATCGAGGATCTCGAGCACGTCGTCGGCATAGCCGTGCAGGCTGCCGTACTTCTGCCGGTCGTAGGCCGACAGGTCGGAACGGCCGCTGCCGACCAGGTCGAACAGGATGGTGCGATAACGTCGTGCGTAGGCGGGCGCAAGGAAGCGCCACATGTTCTGGTCGCAGCCGTAGCCATGGCAGAACACCATGGTCAGCGGCCCGTCGCCGGCAACGTGCACATTATTGCGATACTGTACGGACATAGCTTTTATGAGGTGTCTTGCGACAACTTTTGCAGTGTAACATTCTCCTCTTCCTTGGACCGTGACAACGTGGATAAATTGCATTTTTCCCACGCTGTCCAGGATTTGACCCGCCGATGTGCGCGTACGTACGGTCGCTGGCACCGCACTGCGTTATACTGTACTTCCATACAGTACCGGAAGCCGTGGATGGAACTCAAGGACAAGCTGGAGATCCTGGCCGATGCCGCCAAATACGATGCGTCCTGCGCCAGCAGCGGCGCGCCCAAGCGCGACTCGCTGGACAAGGACGGCCTGGGCGCGTCCACCGGCATGGGCATCTGCCACAGCTATACGCCGGACGGACGGTGCGTCTCGCTGCTGAAGATCCTGCTGACCAATTTCTGCATCTACGATTGCCAGTACTGCGTGAACCGCCGCACCTCGAACGTGCCGCGGGCCCGCTTCTCCGTCGACGAAGTGGTCAAGCTGACGCAGGATTTCTACCTGCGCAACTACATCGACGGCCTGTTCCTCAGTTCCGGCATCATCCAGTCCAGCGACTACACGATGGAGCAACTGGTCGAAGTCGCACGGCGCCTCCGCGAAGTGCACAAGTTCCGCGGCTACATCCACCTCAAGACCATCCCCGATGCCGACCCGCGCCTGATCGAACTGGCCGGCAAGTACGCCGACCGCCTGTCCGTCAACATCGAGCTGCCGACCCAGGACAGCGTGACGCGCCTGGCGCCGGAAAAGAACGTCCACACGATCAAGCTGGCGATGGGTTCCATCCGCACGAAGCTGGACGAGAAGGACGACCATCCGAAGGCGCCTGCCTTCGCGCCGGCCGGGCAGAGCACCCAGATGATCGTCGGCGCCGACGCCAGCGACGACCGCACCATCCTGAACACGGCGCAGACGCTGTACGGCAGCTACAAGCTCAAGCGCGTGTACTACTCGGCCTTCAGCCCGATTCCGCAAAGCCCGTCCAGCGTGCCGTCGGCGCCGCCGCCGCTGCTGCGCGAACACCGCCTGTACCAGGCCGACTTCCTGCTGCGCGGTTACGGCTTCACGGCGGGAGAATTGATGCCGCAGGCGGGCAACCTGCCGCTCGACATCGACCCCAAGCTGGCCTGGGCGCTGACCAACCGCGAGCACTTCCCGCTCGACCTGAACCGCGCCGACGAGATGATGATCGCGCGCGTGCCGGGCATCGGCCTGCGTTCGGCCAAGCGCCTGATCGACCTGCGCCGCTTGCGCCGCATCCGCTGGGAAGACCTGTCGCGCCTGCGTTGCAGCATGAAGAAGCTGGCGCCCTTCGTCGTCACCGCGGACTACAAGCCGGCGCAGGGCGCCGCCTCGTCCGAACTGCTCCGGCGCAGCATGGCCGACGCGCCCGAGCAGATGAACTTGTGGCCGGAGTTGCAGGCCGCATGAGTGAGCGCAGCAGCGCCGTCGAGCAGGTGCGCGCAGGCCTGCCGCTGCTGGTCGACGGCTTTGCTGCCTGGCGCGACGCCGCGCGCGCACTGCTGGCGCACGACATCCCGCCCCAGGACGTCACCTGGGGTTCGCCGCACACGGGCGGCGACCTGCTCACGAGTGCGCCGCCGCCGGCCGCGGCTGGGGATAATGGGGTCACACCGTCGCCATCGCCGCCGTCCTTGCCGCAGCAGCAGCGGCCGCTACGGCCCGCCCCGCACATCCCGCGTGCCTTCATGGAGATGCTGCAGAGCGCCGCCTGCTGCCGCGTGCCGGACCGCTGGGCATTCCTGTACCGCGTGATCTGGCGCTGGCAGCAGTGCGAGCACGACGTGCAGTCGCCGGCCGACGAAGACGGCGCGCGCCTGAACGCGATGGTCAAGGCGGTGCGACGCGAGGAGCACGACATGCATGCCTATATCCGATTCCGCGAACGTCCCGAGCAAGCGGGGCCGCCGCGCTTCGTCGCCTGGTACGAGCCGCGCCACGACGTGCTGCCCCAGGTGGCGCGCCACTTCGTCGCCCGCATGGGCAAGGTCAGTTGGATGATCGCCACGCCCGAAGCGAGCGTGCTGTGGGACGGCCAGACGCTGCACGACGCCGGCCCGATCGTGAAAGGGCCGGAGGAGCTCGACGACAGCGGCGAGGCGCTGTGGCTGACCTATTACCGCAGCGTGTTCAACCCGGCGCGCCTGAACGCGGACATCATGCACCAGCACATTGCGTCGGACCGCTGGAAGAACCTGCCGGAAGCGAAGATCGTGCCGCAGATGGTCAAGGACGCGTCGCGCGGCGCGCGCAAGGTCGGCCAGTACGAGGCCGTGGGCCAGCGCAAGGGCACGACCATTCCCATCGCCCCCGCCGATGCCCAGCCGGAGCGCCAGCAGCCGTCCAGCCTGGACGAGTGCCGCCGCTGCGAGCTGTGGGAATTCGCCACCCAGGCCGTGCCGGGGGAGGGGCCGAAGAAGGCGAAGATCATGTTCGTCGGCGAGCAGCCGGGCGACCAGGAAGACCTGGCCGGCCAGCCCTTCGTCGGCCCCGCCGGCAAGCTGCTCGACAGCGTGTGCGCGCAGGCCGGCGTGGACCGCGACACGATCTACGTGACCAACGCCGTCAAGCATTTCAAGTGGGAACCGCGCGGCAAGCGCCGCCTGCACAAGACCCCGGTGCAGCGCGAGATCGAGGCCTGCCACTACTGGCTGGACAAGGAACTGGCCAGCGTCAAGCCGACCGTCATCGTCGCCCTGGGTGCCACCGCATTGAAATCCGTACTGCGCACCGCCAACGTCACGCTGAAAAATCACCTTGGCAAGCCGATGCGGCACGAGGGGCACTGGGTCGTCACCACCTACCACCCGTCGTACGTGCTGCGCGTGCCGAGCGAGGACGCCAAGCGCGAAGCGTTCAAGGTCATGGTCGACAGCCTCAAGCTGGCGCACGAACTGCTGGAGCGGCCGCCGGAGGAAGGCGAGCAGGGCGACCTCGGCGTGTGATGCCGTGCTATATGCATGTCAAAATCGTAACACTTTGTTGTTGAGATGGGCTAAGCTCGTCTTTGTCGCTAATCTTTTGCGACACAACAATAAAGGGATGCACGATGAGCAAACGAACCGCATGCGCGCTGTACTTCGCTGTCCTTGCCTTGCCGGCGCTGGCGCAGACCGGCGCGCCCCCTTCCTCCGCCGAGCCTGGCCAGGAGGCACACCCGGCAGCGGCCGCAGCCGCGCCCGAACTGGCCGAAGCGCCGACGCAGATCGTCGTCTCCGGCCGCCGTCCCGGCCCCGGCGTGTGGAAGGTGTCCAAGGGCGAGCACGTGATGTGGGTGTTCGGCATCTACTCGCCGCTGCCCGCGAAGATGGAATGGGACGCGTCGCGCGTCGAACGCCTCGTCGCCGGTTCCCAGGAAGTCCTGACGCCGCCGGGCGCCAACGGCCACGTCGGCTTCTTCCGCGGCATCACCCTGCTGCCCAGCCTCGTCGGCCTGAAGAAGAACCCGGACGGCGCCCAGTTGCGTGACGTGGTGCCGGCCGATGTGTATGCGCGCTGGACAGGCCTCAAGGAAAAATACCTCGGCGACGACGACGGCGTGGAGCGCTACCGCCCGATCTTCGCCGGCCAGGAACTGCGCCAGGCCGGCATGAAGAAGAACGGCCTCGCCACGAGCGTGCAAGTGGTCAAGGCCATCGAGGATATCGCCAGGAAGAACAAGGTCAAGGTCAGCAAGACGGGCTTCGAGTTCGACGTGGAAGAGCCGCGCAAGATGATCCAGGAATTCAAGAAGCAGCAGATGGACGACGTCGCCTGCTTTACTAAAACCCTCGACAGCATCGACGGCGACCTCGACGCCATGCGCGCACGCGCCAATGCCTGGGCCAACGGCAATATCGCCGAGATCCGCAGCGTCAATTTCACCGAGCGGGAAGATGCCTGCAACAACGCCATCCTGAACAGTTCGGTGGCCCGCAACAACGCGCAATTCCAGGACATGCCGGGGCGCCTGCGCGCGGCCTGGCTGCAAAGTGCGGAAAAATCCCTGGCCGGCAATGCCTCGACCTTCGCCATCCTGCAGATGAAGGACATCCTCGGCGAACGCGGCTACCTGGCGGACCTGGCGGCGAAAGGCTATACGGTCGAGAGTCCCAGGTAAGCGAACCCGTCATTGGGTAAGATGATGGCGATGAAACATGATCTGAATATAAAGCACCTGGCGTTCGTCCTGTGCCTGGTGGTGTCCGGCGCGCAAGCGCAGACGGCGGAGACGAGCGCGCCGCCCGTGGCGTCCGTGGAAGTGGCCGCGCCGGCCACCGTGGTCGTGTCCGGCCGCCGTCCCGGCCCCGGCGTGTGGAAGGTCAGCGGCCGCGGCGGGCACGTGCTGTGGGTGTTCGGCACCTATTCCCCGCTGCCGGCGAAGATGGAGTGGGACACGGCGCGCATCGAGCGCCTCGTGAGCCGTTCGCAGGAAGTGCTGAAGCCGCCGATCGCGAAAGCCCATATCGGCTTCTTCAGCGGCCTGACCGCCTTGCCGGAACTGATCGGCATCAAGAAGAACCCGGACGATGCCCAGCTGCGCGACGTGCTGCCGGCCGAGCTGTACACGCACTGGACGGCGCTCAAGGAAAAATACATCGGCGCCGACAGCGGCATCGAGCACTACCGCCCGCTGTTCGCCGGCGAGGAGCTGATGCTGGCCGGCGTCAAGAAGAACGGCCTGACCTTCGGCACCGAAGTGATCGGCAAGATCGAGAAGATCGCCAAGAAGAACAAGGTGCGCGTGAGCGATTCCGGCTACGACGTGGTGCTGGACGATCCGCGCAAGCTGGTGCAGGAATTCAAGACCTCGCAGGTCGACGACGTCGCCTGCCTGGCGAGCACGCTGGACACGCTCGACGTCGACCTGGAAACGATGCGCCTGCGCGCGAATGCCTGGGCCAACGGCAATATCGCCGAGATCCGCAGCCTGGATTACGCGGACCGCCAGGACACCTGCCTCGATGCCGTGCTGGGCAGTTCCTTCGTGAAGGATGCCGCCGGCCTGCGCCAGATGCGCGAACGCCTGCGCGCGTCCTGGCTCAGGACGGCGGAGAAATCGCTGGCGTCAAACGCATCGACGTTCGCCGTGCTGGAGATGCGCGACATCGTCGGCCCGAAGGGTTATCTCGCGGCCTTGCAGGCCAAGGGCTACGCGGTCGAGAGCCCGAACTAGCGGCCCTTGCACGTCGCCCCGGCGCAGGCCGGGGCCCAATTCCTGCGACTACCGGCTGCGCCGGCAACTTGGACCCCGGCCTGCGCAGGGGCGACGGCTAGCGTCCGCCCAGCCCGTCCCCGCCCGGCGCGGCCGTATCGTCGCGCGATGCCGCCTGGGCCACGCGCGCGCCCGGCGGCACGTCGTGCGTCAGCCAGACGTTGCCGCCGATGACGGCGCCCTTGCCCACGGTGATGCGTCCCAGCAGCGTGGCGCCCGCATAGATGACGACGTCGTCTTCCAGCACCGGATGGCGCGGCAGGCCTTTCTGCAACGTGCCGTCGGCATGCGCGGGAAAGCGCTTGGCGCCCAGCGTGACGGCCTGGTACAGGCGCACGCGTTCGCCGATGACGGCCGTCTCGCCGATCACGACGCCGGTGCCGTGGTCGATGAAGAAGCCGGCGCCGATCTGCGCGCCCGGATGGATGTCGATGCCCGTCTCGCCATGCGCCAGCTCGGCGACGATGCGCGCCAGCAGCGGCAGGCCCAGCGCGTACAGGCGGTGCGCCAGCCGGTGGTGGATCATCGCCAGGATGCCCGGGTAGCACAGCAGCACTTCGTCGACGCTGCGCGCGGCCGGGTCGCCGTGGTAGGCGGCCAGCACGTCGCTGTCGAGCAATTGGCGGATGCCGGGCAGCGCCGCGCCGAAGTCGCGCACGGCGGCCAGGGCCTGGCCGTCGATGTCGGTGCTGCCCAGCTGGCGCAGCGCCGCGCTGTAGCGCAGCTCGATGCGCACCTGGACCAGCAGCGCGTGCAGCGCCGAGTCGAGCGCGTGGGCGACGTGGAAATTCTCGCTGTCCTGGCGCAGGCAGGGCGGGCCCAGGCGCATCGGGAACAGCACGCCCTTGAGCTGGCCCACGATGTCGGCAACGGCATCGAGCGAAGGAAAGGCGATACCGTTCGGTTCGCCGGGCGGCCGGTGCGCCGCGCGCCACTGGCGCCGTACATCGTGCAGCGCATTCACGATGCCGTGGATATCGAAATCGGCCATTGGCCAGGCTCCATGCGTAGTAAGGGGAGCCTCCACTATACGGTCCGCCGGCACGCACACCAAGGACGTTGAAGTTAGATCGTTATGTAAAAACCATCTAACCGGCTTGGCCGCGCATCAAGATCAGCCGTACAGGTCGTGCTTGAAACGTCAGCAGACAAGCCCGCCGCCTGTCACTGGCGCCTGCAGGACGCAGTGGATCCTCGTATCCCGGCCAGACCACGATGTTGTCAGGCCGTGCGAAACCCGCGTAGAATGCAGGCAACGCGGGTGTAGCTCAATGGTAGAGCAGGAGCTTCCCAAGCTTAAGACGAGGGTTCGATTCCCTTCACCCGCTCCATCTCCCGTCAGGACTGAAAATCCTGCGTCCGCAAGAACACATCCCCCGTCGCCCCGCTCAGGAAACGCTCCTGCGCCACGACCTGGATTTCTCCCCGGTTTGCTTCGAAGATCTGCCGCAGGTGGTCCGGCTCCATCGAGGTGGCGCCGAAATGGTCTTCCAGCGCCTCTTCCGTGACGAGGCAGCGCCGGGTATGGCCGTTGACGACGGCGGGGAAGGCAACGCTCGTTGCCCTGGCTTCGTACGCAGACTGGGGCGGGAAGGAGATGTCCATCGGAATCCTCACTGGGTGGCGCAATGAACCGGAAACGTGGTTTACATGACATCACCATTCTTACGTAAGGATGGGTTCCGTGGCAAGCGAAGCGAGCGCAAATAAGCCGATCTTAAGTCAGGCCGCCTGCAAGGATGGGTAGTCGGTCAGCCCGTGCGCGCCGCCGCCGAACAGCGTGTCGCGGTCGTGCGCGGCGAGCGGCGCACCCTGGCGCAGACGGGCGGGCAGGTCCGGGTTGGCGACGAAGGGACGGCCGAAGGCGATCATGTCGGCCCAGCCCGCTTCCAGTGCTGCGCGCGCCCGCGCGCCGTCGTACTTGCCGGCGTAGATCAGGATGCCGGGGAAGGCGGCGCGCAGGCGCTCCTTGAAGTCGAGGGGCATGTGCGGCGCATCGTCCCAGTCCGCTTCGGCGATGTGGATGTAGCCCACCCCGATCTCGCCCAGCAGTCTTGCGGCCGCCAGGTAGGTCGTTTCCGGATCGGCGTCCACGCAGCCGTTCAGCGTCGTCAGCGGCGCCAGGCGCACGCCAACGCGTTTGGCATCGCCGCCCACGCCTTCCACCAGCGCGCGCGTGACCTCGCCCAGGAAGCGCAGGCGGTTCTCCAGCGAGCCGCCGTAGTCGTCGTCGCGGTCGTTGGCGTGCGAGTCGATGAACTGGTTGACGAGGTAGCCGTTGGCCGCGTGCAGTTCGACGCCGTCGAAGCCGGCCGCCACCGCGTTGCCGGCCGCCTGGCGGTAGTCGTCGACGACGGCGCGGATCTCCGCGACCGACAGGGCGCGGGGCATGGAGGCCTGCACGAAGCCGGGCTTGCCGTCGGCCTCGGCCACGAACACGTTCACGCCCTCGGCCTGGATGGCGGACGACGAGACGGGTGCCTGGCCGCCCAGCAGGCTCGCATGGCTCAGGCGGCCGACGTGCCAGAGCTGGGCGAAGATGGTGCCGCCGGCCGCGTGCACGGCGTCGGTGACGAGGCGCCAGCCGTCGATCTGCGCCTGGGTGTGGATGCCGGGCGTCCAGGCATAGCCCTTGCCGAGCGGGGAAATCCAGGTGCCTTCGCTGACGATCAGGCCGGCGCTGGCGCGCTGGGCGTAGTACTCGGCCATCAGCGCGTTCGGCACGTCGCCGGGCTGGCTGGCGCGCGAGCGTGTCATCGGCGGCATCACGATGCGGTTCGGTAGCTGCAGGCTGCCCAGGGTCACGGGGCGGAACAGGGGATCGTGTTGTTCAAGCATGGGTCGTCTCGGTGTGTGCATGGAAGTGGGGCAGTACCGTCTCGGCGATCTCGTGGAAGGTCTCGTCGAGCGGGCGCCGGTTGCGGCGAAATTGCAGGCCGACGTGGCCGACGCCGGCGGCACGCAGCGCGTGCAGCTCGTCGATCAGCGCCAGGCGTCCGCCGCGCAGGCCGAAGCGGTGGCGTTGCAGCGGTTCGTCCGGGTCCTCGGCCAGGTCCAGGTGGATGAAGGTGGCATACGGCTTGTCGCCCGCGACGGCGCGCCAGGCCGCCGCGCGGCGCCGGTGGTCGTCGGCCGAACCCGGGTAGGCCAGGCAGGCGTCCATGCGGGCGCCGACCCAGTCCGGCTGTTGCTGGGCGAGGCCGGCCACCAGCAGGGGCAGCGGGGCGGCCTGCCGCGGCAGCACCGCCAGGCCGCCCGGCAGGTCCGCGGCGCCGCCGCGCAGCAGCGCGACCTGCTCGCGGAAGCGGCTGCCGCGGCTGTCGAAGTCGCGCCCGAACAGCGGGTATTCGACGGGACGGTCGCCGCTGGCCACGCCCAGCAGCAGGCGCCCGCCGCTCAGGTGTTGCACGGTGGCGGCGGATTTCAGCGTCAGCAGTGGCTCGCGCAGCGGCAGCACGACGGCGGCCGTGCCGAGCAGGATGTCGCGCGTGATGCCGGCCAGGTAGCCGAGGTAGGAAAACACCTCGAAGACCTGGGCCGCGTCGCCGAACGACGGGTCGTACAGCGGCACGTCGCGCACCCACAGGGCGCGAAAGCCGAGGCGGTCGGCCAGCCTGGCGAGTTCGGCATGGCGCTGCAGGTCGGGCTCGCCGGGCAGGCGGCCGGCCGCGCGGCGGGCGGCATCGCCGTCCGGCGTCCAGTCGTTGTCCAGCGGCGCCTCGATGCCGATGCTCAGGCCTCCGGCGACGAGGCGGTCGAGTGCGGATTGCATGGCGCCGTCCTCAGTCCCACGCCGGCGCCAGGCCGGCCGGATCGACTTCGCGGCCATTGCGCTCCAGCGCGGCGATGGCGGCCATGTCCTCGGCATCCAGCTTCAGGTCGCGCGCCAGCAGGTTGCTGGCCAGGTTCTCGCGCCGGGTCGAGGACGGGATCACGGCATAGCCGAGTTGCAGCGCCCAGGCCAGCGCGACCTGGGCCACGGTGGCCTGGTGCTTGTCGGCGATGCGTTTCAATACCGGGTCCTGCAGCACCTTGCCGTAGGCCAGCGTCATGTAGGAGGTGACGGCGATGCCTTGCTCCTTCAGGAAAGCGGCCAGCGTCGTGTTCTGCAGATAGGGGCTCAGCTCGACCTGGTTGGTGGCGATTTCTCCCTTGCCGACGACGTCGATGGCTTGCCGCGTCAGCGCGATGTTGAAGTTCGAGATGCCGATCCGGCGCGTCAGGCCCAGCGACTTCGCCTCGGCCAGCGCTTCCATGTACTCCGGCAGGTCGACGCCGTTGCCGGGGGCCGGCCAGTGGATCAGGGTCAGGTCCACATAGTCGGTGCGCAGCTTGTCCAGGCTGTCGCGCAGGCTCGGCACCAGCTTGCCCTTGGCGTAGTTGTCGGTCCAGATCTTGGTCGTCAAGAACAGGTCGGCACGGGCCACGCCGCTCGCGGCGACCGCCTGGCCCACCTCGGCTTCGTTGCCGTAGATCTGGGCGGTGTCGACGGCGCGGTAGCCCAGTTCCAGCGCGGTGCGCACGGAATCGATGACGGTCTGGCCGGTCAGGCGGAAGGTGCCGACGCCGAACGATGGAATGCTCATTGGATAACTCCTCAATACGATAATCTGAGGCGCAGTATGCGCGCTTTATATTTGTCGATTAAGCTGTATATGCTCAAAATTCTTTTGCTTTCGATGCAAATATGAAGACGACCCTCGATGAAATGCAGGCCTTCGTGGCCGTGGTCGACAGCGGCTCGATCACGGCTGCCGCGGAACAGCTCGGGCTGACGATCTCGGCCGCCAGCCGCACGCTCGGCCGCCTGGAAGAAAAGCTGCAGACGACGCTGCTGCGGCGGACGACGCGCCGGCTCGAACTGACGGAGGAGGGCGCGGCCTTCCTGCAGCATGCCCGCGTCATCCTGGCCTCCGTCGACGAGGCCGAGGAACAGATGGCGGCGCGCCGCCTGCGTCCGGTCGGCCGCCTGCGCGTGGACGCGGCCACGCCCTTCATGCTGCACGTGATCGTGCCGCTGCTGGCGGGGTTCCGGGAGCGCTATCCCGAGGTCGAACTGGAGCTCAATTCCAACGAAGGCATCGTCGACCTGATCGAAAAGCGCACCGACGTCGCCCTGCGCATCGGCACCTTGCGCGATTCGACGCTGCACGCGCGCCTGGTGGGCGCCAGCCGCATCCGGGTATTCGGCTCGCCCGGCTACCTGGAACGCCACGGCATCCCCACCACGCCCGCCGACCTGGACCGCCATACGCTGCTGGGCTTCACCCAGCCCGAGACCCTGAACGACTGGCCGCTGCGCGACGCCGGCGGTGAACTGCTGCGCATCAAGCCGGCGATCCTCACGTCCAGCGGCGAGACGCTGCGCCAGATGGCCTTGTGCGACCTGGGCCTGGCCTGCATGTCGGATTTCATGACGCGCGCCGACGTGCGCGTCGGCCGCCTGGTGCCGCTGTTCGAGGACGTGGCCGTCGACGTGCGCCAGCCCGTCAATGCCGTCTATTACCGCAATACGGCGCTGGCCGCGCGCATCACCTGCTTCGTCGACTACGTCGTCGAGGCGCTGGGGGAGCGTCCGTTCGAGGCGTGAACCTCCCGCGTGCGTCCCATTCAGGCGGCTTATGGCACACTGGGGCCGTCGATTCACCCAGCCCAGATCATGCCCGCAGAAGACCACCGGCCCGACGAACACGCAGCCCGTCCCGCCACCGCCACCGGCACCGATGCCGGCGCCCTCATGTTCCTGAGCGGCGGCGGCGAGCTCGGTGCCATGATGCGTGCCCACGACTGGTCCGCTTCGCCGCTGGGCGATCCGCGTGGCTGGCCGCAGGCGCTGCGCACCGTCGTCGGCCTGATGCTGAACTCCAAGTTCCCGATGTTCGTGGCCTGGGGCGAGCAGCTCGGCTTCCTGTACAACGATTCCTACCGCGAGATCCTGGGCGACAAGCACCCGGCGTCGCTGGGCCGCCCGTTCCACGACATCTGGGCCGAGATCTGGCATGACATCAGCCCCCTGGTCGAGCGCGCCCTGCAGGGCGAGGCGACCTATGCGGACCGCATGTACCTGGTGATGAACCGCCATGGCTACGAGGAGCCGACCTGGTTCACCTTTTCCTACTCCCCCGTGCGCAACGAGGACGGCACCGTGGGCGGCATGTACTGCGCCTGCGTCGAGGTCACCGACCAGGTGCTGGCCGAGAAATACCGTGACGCGGAAAACGAGCGCCTGCGCGGGCTGTTCGCCCAGGCGCCGGGCATCATGGCCGTGCTGCGCGGGCCGGAGCACGTGTTCGAGCTGACCAACGGCTCGTACATGCAGCTGGTCGGGCACCGCCAGATCCTGGGCCGGAGCGCGCGTGACGCCTTGCCCGAAGTGGTGGGGCAGGGCTTCCTGGAACTGCTGGACCGCGTGTACGCGAGCGGCGAGCCGTTCGTCGGCAAGGCGCTGCCCGTGCGCCTGCAGCGCGAGCCCGAGGGGCCGCTGGAAGAGCGCTACATCGACTTCGTCTACCAGCCGATCCGCGACGCGGCCGGCAACGTCAGCGGCATCTTCGTCGAAGGGGCGGACGTCACCAGCCGCAAGCTGGTCGAGGACGAGCTGCGCGCGGCGAACACGCAGAAGGACCAGTTCCTGGCCATGCTCGCGCACGAGCTGAGGAATCCGCTGGCGCCGATCGTCACCGCCGCCCAGCTGCTCAAGCTGGGCCGCACCGACGCGCGCAGCGTGGCCAGCGCCAGCGACATCATCGCGCGCCA
This sequence comes from Massilia paldalensis, assembly GCF_044901715.1. Taxonomy (NCBI): domain Bacteria; kingdom Pseudomonadati; phylum Pseudomonadota; class Betaproteobacteria; order Burkholderiales; family Oxalobacteraceae; genus Massilia; species Massilia paldalensis. The sequence continues at coordinate 603,588 of NZ_JBJCIU010000004.1, read as the reverse complement.
GGCCGAGCACATGACGGACCTGGTGAACGACCTGCTGGACGTCTCGCGCGTCACGCGCGGCCTGGTGACGCTGGAAAAGGAAGAACTGGACCTCAACGTGATCGTGGCCGCGGCCGTCGAGCAGGTGCGCCCGCTGATCGATGCGCGCCGCCATTCGCTCACGCTGCAGCTGTCCGGCGAGCCGGCCCACGTGATCGGCGACCGCACCCGCCTGGTCCAGGTGATCTCCAACATCCTCAACAACGCGGCCAAGTACACGGCGCCGGGCGGCAGCATCGGGCTCGCCGTGCACACGGAGGGCGAGCTGGTCGACGTGACCGTGCGCGACACCGGCGTCGGCATCGCGCCCGAGGTGCTGCCCTACATCTTCGACCTGTTCACCCAGGCCGAGCGCACGCCAGACCGGTCCCAGGGCGGCCTGGGGATCGGCCTGGCGCTGGTGAAGAGCCTGATCGCCCTGCACGGCGGCACCGTGCGTGCCGAGAGCTGCGGGCTGGGGCAGGGCAGCGCCTTTTCCGTCAGCCTGCCGCGGGTAGCGCCGCCGGCCGGCCTGCGCGCCGAGACCCCCGCGGCGCGCGGCACGGGTGCTCCCGAAGATGCCAGCCTGCGCGTGATGGTGGTCGACGACAACGTCGACGCCGCCCAGATGCTGGCCGCCCTGCTCGAGGTGCAGGGCCATGCGGTGAGCGTCGAATACGACGGCGGCGGCGCGCTGGCGCGGGCGCGTAAGGAAAGGCCCGACGTGCTGCTGCTGGACATCGGCCTGCCCGACATCGACGGCTACGAACTGGCCCGGCGCCTGCGCGCCCAGCCGGAAAACGCGGGCGCCACGCTGGTCGCGCTGACGGGCTACGGCCAGCGCCAGGACCGCGAGGAGGCGCGCCAGGCCGGCTTCGACCACTACCTGGTCAAGCCCGCGGACCTGAACGAGGTCAACGAGGTGCTGGCCGAGGCCGAAGCGCGGCGCTAGCGCAGTAGGCAGAGCAGGGGTCAGCGCAGGGGGCAGAGCAGGGGTCAGAGTCCGGTGTTGAAGGTTGGACTCTGACCCCGGTGTTCAGCCCGCGGCTTAAGCGATGAGAGCCACGCCTGTCATCACCCCGTCACCTTCGTTTCTTACACTGTATTGCTGAGAAGAAACGACGTTCGACCCAACCCATGTCCAAGACCAGCGCGCCGGCCGCCCCGCGCACCCACCGCTACCTCGCGCTCCTGTGGCCGGCACTGGCGCTGCTCGCCTGCGCCGTGCTGTGGAGCGCCGCCATCCTGCGCGCCGGCGGCGAGGAGCAGCGCGCCTCCGAGCAGGTGTTCAAGAAAGCCGATGCCTATGCCGAGGCCTACGAACAGTACGTCACGCGTTCGGTCGCGCAGATGGACCAGATCACCATGCAGCTCAAGCACAGCTGGGAGCATTCGCGCAATCCCGCGCTGATCGAGGACATGCGGCGCGACGGCATGTTCACCGATGCCGCCTTCGTCAGCGTGAGCGTGATCGGGCGCGACGGCCATATCCGCTCGTCGAGCCGCATCGCCGAACGCAGCCTGAGCCTGGCGGCGGCGCCGTTCTTCGTCGAGCACCGCGACAATATCTCGACCGCGCTGCGCATCGGCACCCCGCCGCCCGAGCTGGAAGAGGCGCGCGGCGCGGTCCTGTTCACGCGCCGCCTGGACACGGACGACGACGAATTCGACGGCGTGCTGCTGATGGCCGTCGATGCCGCCTATTTCACTTCCTTCGTCAGCGCGCCGACACTGGGCGCGGGCAGCCTGCTGGCGCTGGTCGGCAGTGGTAACACCCTACGCGTGGAGCAGGATGCCAGCGGCGCGCTGCGCACCGGCGTGGCCGCCTCGCTGCTGCCCGCGAATGCCGACCGCTGGCCCGTGGCGCACGGCGTGCAGCTGGTCGAGGGGTCCGCCAGGGCCGGCGGATTCGGCGACGGCCGCGCGCGCGTGCTGGGCTGGCGCCGTTCGTCCGCCTACCCGCTGGTGGCCGTGGTGGCGCTGTCGCGGGACGCGGCGCTGGCCGGGGCCGAGGCCTACTGGACCGCCAGCCGCAACAACACCATCGTGGCCTGCGCCGTGCTGCTGGCGATGTCGGCGGCGGCCAGCATCCTGTCGCTGCGCGCCTCGCGCCGGGCGCGCGAACAGGCCGAGGTGCAGCGCGCCTACCGCACCGCCACCGAAAGCGGCAACGACGGCTTCTACATGGTCGCCCCCGTGCGCGACCGCAAGGGCCAGGTCATCGACTTCCGCATCGTCGACTGCAACGAGCGCGGCGCCTTCTTCTACGGCATGACGCGCACGAGCCTCGTCGGCAGCCTGGTGTCGCAGCTGGACCGCGGCGTCGGCGGCCCGGAACTGATCGACGAGTACCGCCAGGCGATGACGGTCGGCTTCCACCAGGAAGACCGCCGCATGCCCGACGATAACCGCCTGAACATCCGCTGGGGCCACCGCCGCCTCGTGCGCGTGGGCGACGGCCTGGCCGTCACGCTGCAGGACATCAGCGAGCGCAAGGAGCACGAGACGCAGCTGGCGCGCCTGGCCAACGAGGATAGCCTGACGGGCCTGCCGAACCGCCACTGGTTCCTCAACTTCGTGCCTTCGGCCCTGTCGCATGCCCAGGCCGGCGGCCACGGCGCGGCGCTGCTGTTCGTGGACCTCGACGAGTTCAAGCAGGTCAACGATTCGCACGGCCACGCCGTCGGCGACCGCCTGTTGAAGGACGCGGCCGGGCGCCTGCTGTCGCAGCTGCGTCCGGGCGACCGGGTGGCGCGATTCGGCGGCGACGAATTCATCGTCCTCCTGAGCCCCTTCGACAGCGACCAGCAGGTGGCGGCGGTGGCCGCGCGCATCGTCGGCGCGTTCGCCAAGCCGTTCGCCATCGCCGACGAGCAGCACATGATCGGCGCCTCGGTCGGCATCTCCGTGTTCCCGCGCGATGGGCTGGACGCCGCCACGCTGATCCGCCACAGCGACATCGCCATGTATGCCGGCAAGAACGAGGGCAAGGGCCAGTACCGCTTCTTCGACCCCGCCCAGTCGAGCACCCTCAAGACCCGCGCCCAGCTGCGCCAGCGCCTGCTGGAAGCGATCGAGCAGCGCCAGTTCGTGCTGCACTACCAGCCGCGCGTCGACACCCGCGACGGCCGCCTGCTCAGCATGGAAGCGCTGCTGCGCTGGGAGCATCCGCAGCTGGGCATGATCCGCCCCGACGAATTCATCCCGCTGGCCGAATCGAGCGGCCTGATCGTGCCGATCGGCGCCATCGTGATCGACATGGCCTGCGCCCAGCTGGCCGCCTGGGGCGCCGCGGGCCTGGACCCGGTGCCCGTCTCGATCAATGTCTCGCCCAAGCAGTTCCTGCGCGGCGGCGTGCATCGCGAGCTGGCGCAGGCGCTGGCGCGCCACGGTGTCGCGGCGCGCCTGCTGGAAGTCGAGATCACGGAATCGGCGATGATGGGCGACCAGGACGAGATCCTGGCCGAACTGGCCGCGATCCGCGCGCTGGGCATCAAGCTGCACGTGGACGACTTCGGCACCGGCTATTCGTCGCTGTCGCAGCTGCAGCGCATGAAGATGGACGTGCTCAAGGTCGACCGCTCGTTCACCGCCGAGCTGGGACGCTCGAAGGAGGGCACCGTGTTCTTCCAGGCGATCGTGTCGATGGCGCACGCGCTGGGGATGGAGGTGGTGGCCGAGGGCGTGGAGAACGCCGAGCAGCTGGCGATCCTGCGCCACCTCCATTGCAACGAGGTGCAGGGCTACCTGATCGCGCGGCCGATGCCGGCGCAGGCGATCGAGACCTTGCTGGAGAAGCGCTACTTGCTGGAGCAGGCGCTGGCGGCGTAGTTGCCGCCGCACCGTGCACCAACGTTGCCACCCCCGGCACGGCGCTACACGGCAACAACGTCATCCCTGCGAAGGCAGGGATCCAATTTCGCGTGCGTCACGGTAGCGCGTAAAAATTGGGTCCCTGCCTGCGCAGGGACGACGTCGTTCTAGGCCGTCAGCAGATTCCCTGTGCGATACCCCTGCGCTCCCGCGATCTTACAGACGTGCATCCCCTTCACCAGGTGCCGGTGCGCCGTGCTGGCGAACAGGATGCCGTCCTGCGGCGTCTTCACCTGCACCGTCTTGCCGCTGACCGGGTTGACGATCTCCGCCACCGTATCGCCCGCCGCCACGCGCTCGCCCAGCGTCTTCAGGAACACGAGCACCCCCGACTGCGGCGCGTGCAGCGGTTCCACGCCTTCGAGCGGCGTCGGCGCGCACAGGGGCGCCGGCAGCGGGTCGAGTTCCATGTCGACGATGCCCAGGCGCGCCAGGTACTGGAGCAGGGCATGCGCATCGCGCTCGGCCAGGTCGTAGCGCACGTCGTTCTCGCCGCGCAGCTCGACCGTCACGCCGATGCAGCCCATCGGCACCGGCGTCGCCGCGCCGAAGTGCCCGGCCAGTTCCCACCACACGCGGCTGCAGGCTTCGTCGAACGGCTCGCCGCCCGACTCCGTGGCCAGCAGCACGGCGTGCGCCTGCAGCAGCGCGGCCAGCGGCTTGACATCGTCGGCCAGGGGCGTGCCCGTGTACAGGTGCAGCACGGCCTCGTTGTCGCAGTGCAGGTCGAGCATGACGTCGGCATCGATCGCCATGCCGAGCAGGGTTTTCTTGAGTTCCTCGGTCGCGTTCTTCGGCACCCACGACGCCACCGAGCGGCGCGCGTGTTCGCGCACGAGCGCGGCGTTGGCCGCGGCGTCCGGTCCCAGCTTGCCCTGCAGGGACACCTTCAGGTCGTCCGCCACGTGCTTGTAGGAGCGGTTGAAGTTCACGCCGGTGGCCAGGTCGAAGCGGCCGAACGGCGCGCCGTGGATGACTTGCGACAGGCCGATCGGATTCGCCACCGGCACCAGGATCACTTCTCCCTTGACCCTGCCGGCGGCGTCGAGCCGTTCCAGCGCCTGGCGCAGGCGATGCGCGACCAGCATGGCCGGCACCTCGTCGGCATGCAGCGAGGCCTGGATATAGGCCTTGCGGCCCTGGCCGGGCGCGCCGAAGTGGAAGGAGGTCAACTGGTAGCGGGCGACGTTGTCTTCGGTGGCGATCGGGTGGCTTTTTTGCTGCATCTGGCATCTCCTGGGGAAGAAAGCCATTATGTCGGAGATCGGGGCGGCACAGCGCCGGGTTATAATGGCCGCCGTTTTTTCCTCACACTGTCTCCTCCCATGTCCGCAGATACGCCCCTGAACGAGCAAGGCCGTCCGATGCTCTACGACCCGACCGAACGCCGCATCCGCAGTTTCGTCACGCGCGCCGGACGCCTGTCGACGGGGCAGGCGCGCGCGCTGGAAGAACTGGGCCCGCAATTCCTGATCGAATACCGCAAAGAGCCGTTCGACTTCCACGCCCCGTTCGGCCGCACCGCGCCGCTGGTGCTGGAAATCGGTTTCGGCATGGGCGGCTCCACCGTCCACATTGCCAAGGAAATGCCGGACACGGACTTCATCGGCGTCGAGGTGCACACGCCGGGCGTGGGCAGCCTGCTGAAGCTGATCGGCGAGGAAGGCGTCACCAACCTGCGCGCGATCCAGCACGACGCCGTCGAGGTGCTGAACAACATGATCGCCGACGGTTCGCTGGCCGGCGTGCACGTGTTCTTCCCGGACCCGTGGCACAAGGCGCGCCACAACAAGCGCCGCCTCATCCAGCCGGAGTTCGTCAAGCTGCTGTGCCAGAAGCTGCAGCCGGGCGGCTACATCCACTGCGCCACCGACTGGGAAGACTACGCCGTCCAGATGCTGGAAGTGCTGGGCGCCGAGCCGCAGCTGCAGAACACGGCCGAGGGTTACGCCGAGAAGCCGGCCTACCGCCCGCTCACCAAGTTCGAAAACCGCGGCCTGAAGCTGGGCCACGGGGTGTGGGACCTGGTCTTCAAGAAGAAATAAGCGTCCAATAAGCGCCCGCATCGTCGTTCGTCCCGCCGTCTTCGTCGTCCGTCGCCGCGCACTTTGCAGCGGCGACGCGGCCTCCTACACTATGATCATTGCTAATTAGTAATGAACAGGAGGCCGTCATGTGGCGCAGGATCCGGGATTGGCACCACGCATGGGAGCAGGAGATCCTCGCCGTGCTCGCGCAACCGGCGCTGGCGGCCAGGGTGCCGGCCGGCTACCGGCGCCGCGCGGCCGAGCAGGTCGCTTCGCTGTCGGCCATCGAGCGCAGCCAGCTGCTCGCGTTTTCGGCGGACTACCGGGGCTGGCGCAGCTGGCTCGCTATGGCCAAGCTGGCCCTGCTGTTCACGGGCATCGGCGTCCTGCTGAACCTGGTATTCCTCCACGCCAACTGGGTGGCGCCCGTGGTGGTGGCGAATGCGGCCGGCTTTTCCATGGTCATCGGCATCGTCGGCGTGTGGTTCAACTACCGCAGGATCGTCCGCAAGAAATGGACCGTGGTGGGCAAGATCGTGCTGGCGACCGTGGTCTGCGGCGTGGTGACGGCCTACGGCGTGCTGGTCATGACGGACACGCGCATCGGCGCCGTGTGGGACGTCGTCCCCGGCTTCCTGGCCGTGCTGCTGGGCGCCGGCCTGCTGTTCGCGGTACCGATGATCGCCGTCGGCATCCTGCGCAACCGCCAGTACGAGCTGCTCACCGCCCAGCTGCAGGCCGACGCCGAGCGCGAACGCCTGGCGCGCGAACTGTCCGAATCGCAGCTGCGCCTGCTGCGCGCCCAGATCGAGCCGCACTTCCTGTTCAATACCCTGGGCGCCGTCCAGCAGCTGGCCCAGCACGGCGCGCCGCGCGCGGCCGAGCTGACGGCCGACCTGATCGCCTTCCTGCGCGCCAGCCTGGGCGACATGCGTTGCGACCAGGTGAGCCTGGAGGCGGAATTCGGCCTGGTCGCGTCCTATTTGAAGGTGATGCAGGTGCGCCTGGGCGAACGCCTGCGCTTTTCGCTGGACCTGCCGCGCGCCCTGGCCCAGGTGCGCGTGCCCAGCATGATCCTGCTGACGCTGGCCGAGAACGCGATCAAGCACGGCATCGAACCGGCGCTGCGCGGCGGCGCGATCGCGCTGTCGGCGCGCGCGGAAGGGAGCACGCTGACGCTGCGCGTGGCCGACAGCGGCGTCGGCATGAGCGCGCTTGCGGGCAATGAGGCAGGCGAAGCCGCCGGCGCCGGCGTGGGCCTGGACAACCTGCGCCACCGCCTGCGCCTGGCCTACGGCGAGACGGCCCGCCTGGTGCTGCAAGATGCCGATCCGGGCCTGGTGGCCGAGATCGCGCTTCCCCACGCGTCCCAAGCGGAGGCCGCATGACGACGGTCCTGGTCGCCGAGGACGAACCGCTGATGCGCGAGCGCCTGCTGGAGATGCTGGCCGCGGCCTGGCCCGAGGCGCGCGTGGTGCTGGCCGCGGAGAACGGCAACGACGCGTGGGACGGCTTCCTGGAACACGAGCCGCAGGTCGCCTTCCTGGACATCCGCATGCCTGGCCTGTCCGGCCTGGAGGTGGCGCAGCGCATCGGCAAGCTGGCCCACGTGGTGTTCGTGACGGCCTACGACCAGTACGCCGTCGATGCATTCGACGCCGGCGCCGTCGACTACCTGCTGAAACCCGTGCAGGCGGACCGCCTCGACAAGGCCGTGGCGCGCATCCGCGACAAGCTGCACGCCGCCGTTCCCCATCCTCCCGCGGACCTCGGGGATCTGCTCAGCCACCTGAAAACCGCCTTGCCCGGCCTGCGTCCGGAGCGCACGCGCTGGCTGAAGGCGAGCGTGGGCCGGCAGATCCGCGTGATCGACGTCGACGAGGTGCTGTTCTTCCAGTCCGACACCAAGTACACGCGCGTGGTGCTGCGCGACTACGAAGCGCTGGTACGCACGCCGCTGAAGGATTTATTGGGAGGCCTGGACCGCGAACGCTTCTGGCAGATCCACCGTGGCACCGTCGTCAACGCGACGGCGATCGCGGCGGCCGAGCGTATCGACGCGGAGAGGATGCAGGTGCTGTTGCGCGGGTGCGATGAGAAGCTGACGGTCAGCCGGACGTTCGCGCATTTGTTCCGCGACTAGGCCGTTTGGCGAGCATGGTGGGCATGGTGGGCACGTGGTGCCCACCCTACGGCGGCTCCGGCAAACACCGGGGTCAGAGCCCTTTGAGAAGCAACACCGGGCTCTGACCCCTGCTCTGACCTCTGCCCTGACTCCTACGCTTACACCATCTCGCTGATGATATTGACGATCTCGTCGCCGTAGGAATTGAGCTTCTTCTCGCCCACGCCGGAGACGCCGCGCAACTGGTCGAGCGAGGTCGGCTTGACCTTGGCGATCTCGCGCAGCGTGGCGTCCTGGAACACGACATAGGCCGGCACGCCATGGGTGCGCGCCGTCTCCATGCGCCACCAGCGCAGCTTGTCGAACACGGCCTGCTCGGACTTGGACAGTTCCATCTCTTCGTAGCTGCCGCGCGGCGTCGATGTGCGCTTGGGCTTGACGGGTTTCTGGTACTGGCGCAGCTGCACCTTCTGCTCGCCCTTCAGCACGGCGCGCGCCGCTTCCGTCAGCTTGAGCGAGCTGAAGGCGTCGTGGTCGACGGTGACGAGGCCCAGGGCGATGGTCTGGCGCACGATGGCGCGCCATTCCTGTTCGCCGCGGTCGGTGCCGACGCCGAACACGGTCAGCTTGTCGTGGTGCCACTGGACGACGCGCTCGGACGAGACGCCGCGCAGCACGTCGATCACGTGGCCGGCGGCGAAGCGCTGGTCGACGCGGTAGATCGCAGACAGGAGCTTCTGCACGGGCACCGTCGCGTCGAACGAGGTCGGCGGGATCAGGCAGGTGTCGCAGTTGCCGCAGGGGCCGGAGCGCTCGCCGAAGTATTCCAGCAGGCGCATGCGGCGGCAGCTGAGCGTCTCGCACAGGCCCAGCATGGCGTCGAGCTTGGACGACAGCGTGCGCTTGAAATTCTCGTCGGCGTCGGATTCGTCGATCATCCGGCGCTGCAGCACGACGTCCTGCAGGCCGTAGGCCATCCAGGCGTTCGAGGGCAGGCCGTCGCGGCCGGCGCGGCCCGTTTCCTGGTAATAGCCTTCGAGCGATTTCGGCAGGTCGAGGTGGCAGACGAAGCGCACGTCCGGCTTGTCGATGCCCATGCCGAAGGCGATGGTCGCCACCATCACGATATTGTCCTCGCGCAGGAAGCGCGACTGGTTCGACGCGCGCAGCTGGTGGTCCATGCCGGCATGGTAGGCGAGGGCGCGGATGCCGTTCTCGTTGAGGAATTCGGCCGTCTCCTCGACCTTCTTGCGCGACAGGCAGTAGACGATGCCGGAATCGCCCAGGTGTTCCGTCGTGATGAAGTCCAGCAGCTGCTTGCGGGCGTTGGTCTTCTCGACGATGGCGTAGCGGATGTTCGGGCGGTCGAACGAGGAGACGAACTGGCGCGCCTCTTCCAGCTGCAGGCGGTGCGCGATCTCGGCGCGCGTCAGCTGGTCGGCGGTGGCCGTGAGCGCGATGCGCGGCACGTGCGGGAAGCGCTCGTGCAGGATCGACAGGCGGATGTATTCCGGCCGGAAGTCGTGGCCCCATTGCGAGACGCAGTGGGCCTCGTCGATGGCGAACAGCGAAATGTGCGCCGACTCGAACAGTTCCAGGCAGCGCGGCGTCATCAGGCGCTCGGGCGCCACGTAGACGAGATCGAGCTCGCCCGTGCGCACCATGCGCTCGATGCGCAGCGTTTCCTCGAAGGTCTGGGTGGAGTTCAGGAAGGCGGCGCGCACGCCCACCTCGGCCAGCGCGTCGACCTGGTCCTGCATCAGCGCGATGAGGGGCGACACGACGACGCCGACGCCGTCGCGCAGCAGCGCCGGAATCTGGTAGCACAGCGACTTGCCGCCGCCGGTGGGCATCAGCACGAGCGCGTCGCCGCCCGCCGCCACGTGCTCGACGATGTCGGCCTGCTGCCCGCGGAAGGCGGGATAGCCGAACACCGTCTCCAAGACGTGCAGCGCGCGTTGCTGGATGTCGCTCGTCATGATGTCAATCGATCCTTCGATGGGAACTCAGTGCCTGTTCAGTCGGCCCACACGACCCAGCCGAAATGGGCGGTGACCAGCACGACCACACCGAACACGATACGGTACCAGGCGAAGATCGTGAAGTCGTGCGTGCTGATGTAACGCAGCAGCCAGCGCACGCACAGGAAGGCGGACACGAAGGCGGCCAGGCCGCCGATGCCGAACAGCGGCAGGTCGGCGATCGACAGCTCGTGGCGCGCCTTGAGCACCGAGTACACGGTGGCGGCGAGCAGCGTCGGGATCGCGAGGAAGAACGAGAATTCGGTGGCGGCCGTGCGCGACAGGCCGAACAGCATGCCGCCGATGATGGTCGAGCCGGAACGGCTGGTGCCCGGGATCAGGGCGAAGCACTGGGCGCAGCCGACCTTGAGCGCGTCGAGCATGGTCATGTCGTCGACCGTGGCCACGCGGTGCGAGCCGGGCAGCGTCTTGTGGCGCTTTTCCGCCCACAGGATCACGAGCGCGCCGACGATGAAGGCGCTGGCCACGGGCACGGGCGTGAACAGGTGTTCCTTGATCGCCTTGGCGAACAGGAAGCCGAGGACGGCGGCCGGCAGGAAGGCGATGATGAGGTTGACGACCAGCTTCTGCTGGCGCGGTACGGACGTGATGCCCGAAAACACGGCGCCGATGCGCGCGCGGTATTCCCACATGACGGCGAGGATGGCGCCGGCCTGGATGGCAATGTCGAACACCTTTGCCTTTTCGGTCGTGAAATCGAGCAGGCTGCCGGCCAGGATCAGGTGACCCGTGGAAGAAATCGGCAGGAATTCGGTAAAGCCCTCGACGAGGCCCATGATGATCGCTTTGAGGGCGAGAATGATGTCCATGTGGTGATCTTGTTCAGGTTGTGGGGATCATTGCGGAAGGGAACGGCGCGGGCCGCAAGCTTACCATGAAGGGGCTTACCGTCGAGTTACAAATCTCAGGTGGTGCTTTTTTTGCCGGAGGCAAGGGCCGTTCGTTAAGCTTGTCAGGACGTCAAGCTTTCCAGCTCGGCCAGGAAGAACATCGCGTGCTCGCGCGTCGCGCCGCACATCTCGTGCGAGGGCGGCAGGCTGCCGCAGACGCGCGGCCGGCCCGGCTGGCCGAAGATGCGGCAACCGTTGTCCTCGTCCAGCTGCACGCAGCGCACCCCGGCCGGCTTCCCGTCCGGCATGCCGGGAATGGGCGACGTGATCGACGGCGCGATGCAGCAGGCGCCGCAACCGGGGCGGCAGCGCGCGGGTTCGGAGGAAGAAGTCACTGGGAACGTGCGGAAGTAAACACAAGGCAGGCAAGCCCGCCAGTATACTACGAGTGCCAGATACAATCCGTGACAGGGGCTTTCTTGACTCCCCCGGACGCCGGTCTTATAGTCGGTTGACTCAACAATAAGTTGTCAGACAGAAGCATGGCATGCCCTTTTGACACCAAGCCCCGCTGGGAGCGGCGCAAGGATGCGCGGCCCCAGGAGTTGCTGGAGGCGGCGCTCGACCTGTTCGTCGAACGTGGTTATGCCGCTACACGCCTGGAAGACGTCGCGCGCCGCGCCGGGGTGTCCAAGGGCACGCTCTACCTGTACTACGAGAACAAGGAAGAGCTGTTCAAGGCCGTCGTCCGTTCCAGCATCGTGCCCATCATCGGCGACGCCGAAGTCTCGGTGGCCGCGTTCGAGGGCCACAGCGCCGACCTGCTGCGCCAGCTGGTGCTGTCCTGGTGGGAGCGTCTGGGCGCGACCAAGGTCTCCGGCATCATCAAGCTGGTGACGGCGGAATCCGACAATTTCCCGGAACTGGCCTGCTTCTACCAGGAAGAAGTCATCAACCGGGGCACCCGCGCCATGGCCACGATGCTGGAGCGGGGCATCGCGCGCGGCGATTTCCGTCCCATCAATATCCCCATGATGACCCAGGTGCTGGTAGCCCCCATGCTGATGCTGATCACCTGGAAGCACTCCGTCGGCCCGTGCCCGCGCGCCGAGCTCGACCCGCAAGCCTTCCTCGATACCTTCCTCGACATGGCCCTGCAGGGACTGTCGCCTGCCACCGCCGCGGCGCCCGCCGGCGCCAGGTGAATCCCTCTCCTGCGACCGGCGCGCGGTTTTCCGGGTTTCATCCCCTCCAAACTGCAGACTGTCGCAATTTCCGCTGGTCTCGGCAGACGTGTCGATAAGATATGTTTGCTGAAGCCGTTCAACGATAAAATATCGGATTATTTCTTTTTCAACCGAGTATTGAAATGAACATCGAACAAGCCCGCTTCAACATGATCGAACAGCAGATCCGTCCTTGGAACGTGCTGGATACCGAAATCCTCGACCTGCTGCACGTCGTCAAGCGCGAACAGTTCGTGCCCGCCGCCTACCAGAACCTGGCGTTCGCGGACGTCGAAATCCCCTTGCCGGGCGGCGAGGCGATGTTCGCGCCGAAGATCGAGGCGCGCATCATGGAAGAGCTGAAGGTCAGGAAGCATGAGACCGTGCTGGAAATCGGCACCGGTTCGGGCTACATGGCCGCCCTGCTGGCGCACCGCGCCGCCAAGGTGACCACGGTGGAAATCAATCCGGAAAGCGTCGAGCTGGCGAAGAAGAACCTGGCCAGGGCCGGCATCTCGACCGTGACCGTCGAGCAGGGCAATGGCGTGGTGGAGTTCGGCAAGGGTGCGCCGTACGACGTGATCGTGATCTCGGGTGCGCTGGAAGTGCTGCCGGAAGAACTGCTCAAGCAGGTCAAGCCGGGCGGCCGCATCGCCGCCATCGTCGGCCAGCCGCCGGTGATGGAGGCGTCGATCATCACCCGCACCGGCGACAACGCCTGGAGCACGGTGAAGGTATTCGAAACCAACGTGAAGTACCTGACGGGCGCCCCGGTGCCGTCGCACTTCCAGTTCTGAGCGGACGCACCATGGAACACATTACCGCACCCGAGCTGGCGGCCTGGCTGGCCGACCCCGCGCGTCCCAAGCCGCTGTTGCTCGACGTGCGGGAAAACTGGGAATTCGAGACCTGCCAGATCGCAGGCTCGACCCAGATCCCGATGCACCTGATTCCGATCCGCGTGAGCGAACTGGATGACGACCAGGACATCGTCTGCGTGTGCCACCACGGCGCGCGCAGCATGCAGGTCGCCGCCTTCCTCGAGCGTAACGGGTTCAGCAACGTAACGAATTTGACGGGCGGGATACACGCCTGGGCCGTGCAGGTCGATCCCTCGATGCCGAAGTACTGAAGCGTCGAAGGCCTGCGTCCATAACTTGATGACTCCGACGGAGAAAGTAATGCAGAAACCCCTTATCGCCGTGCTGCTGGCCAGTGCTTTTTCGCTCCAGGCGCAGGCGGCCGATTTGCTCCAGGTGTACCGGCAGGCCTTGGCGAACGACGCCACCTATGCCAGCGCCCGTGCCTCCGCCGTGGCGGGCCGCGAACGCATCACCCAGGGGCGCTCGGGGCTGCTGCCGACCGTCGGCATCAACGGTAGCTGGACTCGGGCCAATACCGACGTCTCGCCGTTCAACGAAGGCTCTCCGCTGTTCGGCGACGACGGCGTGACGCCCGTTGGCACCGTGCCGGGCCAGAAGGTGACCCTGCGCACCAACGAGGTCACCATCGCGCTGCAGCAGCCGCTGTTCCGCTGGGATCGCTGGGAAACCTATCAGCAGAGCAAGCTGCAGCAGGCGATCGCGGAAGCCCAGTTCGCCCAGGCCCAGCAGGATCTCGTGCTGCGCGTGGCACAGGCCTACTTCGACGTGCTGTCGGCCCAGGACACGCTGGAATCGACCCGCGCCCAGAAGGAAGCGACCACCGAGCAGCTGGCATCGGCCAAGCGCAACTTCGAGGTCGGCACCCAGACCATCACCGACACCCACGAAGCCCAGGCGGCCTACGACCTGGTGGTGTCGCAGGAGCTGGCCGCGGTGAACGACCTGGAAAACAAGAAGACGGCCCTGCAGGCCATCATCGGCACCGCGCCGGCCACGCTGGCCACGCTGCGCACGGGCGTGACCCTGAGCGCGCCGCAGCCGGTCAACGTCGATCAGTGGGTGTCGGCCGCCGAGAACCAGAACTATGCGGTGGCCGTGGCCCAGCTGTCGCTGGAATCGGCCAAGCGCGACATCTCGAAGAACCGCGCCGGCCACTACCCGACGCTGGACCTGGTGGCCAGCTCGCTGCACCGCGACGTCGGCGGCCAGGTGCAGTCGCAGTCGGGCAGGACCACCAACAACGCCATCGGCGTCCAGTACAGCATCCCGATCTTCAGCGGCTACGCCGTCACCAGCCGCGTGCGCGAATCGATCGCGCTGGAAGACAAGGCGCGCAACGACCTGGAGGCCAATCGCCGCAATGCCGCGCTGACGGCGCGCCAGTCCTTCCTCGGCGTGAACACGGGTCTGGCCCAGGTGAAGGCGCTGGAAGCGGCGGAAGTGTCGAGCAACTCGGCGCTGGAGTCGAACAAGCTGGGCTACCAGGTCGGCGTGCGCATCAATATCGACGTCCTCAACGCCCAGCGCCAGCTGTACCAGACCCGCACCGACCTGGCCAAGGCGCGCTACAACACGATCATCGCCGGCCTGCGCCTGAAGGCCGCCGCGGGCTCGCTGCGCGAAGAAGACCTGATGCCGATCAACGCGCTGCTGCAGCAGCCGTAAGCACGGCATGCAGCAATAAAAAAACGGCGCCGCGGCGCCGTTTTTCATTGCAGGATCAAAGCGTAATCAAGCCGCTTCGCGCTGCTCGCGCTTGCGCCACTCGATCATCTCGGCGATGGTCAGGATCGGGAAACCGCGCTCGCGCGCGAAGCGCTCGATGGTGTCGCCGCGCATCATGGTGCCATCCTCGTTCATCAGTTCGCACAGCACGGCGGCCGGCTGCAGCCCCGCCATGATCGACAGGTCCACGGAGCCTTCCGTGTGGCCGGCGCGGCCCAGCACGCCCGCCGGGTTGGCGCGCAGCGGGAACACGTGGCCCGGACGGACCAGGTCGGACGGCTTGGCATCGGCCGCGATGGCGGCGCGGATCGTCGTCACGCGGTCGGCGGCGGACACGCCGGTGGTGACGCCCTCGCGCGCCTCGATCGAGACGGTGAACGGGGTACCGTACTTGCTGCCGTTCTCCGCCGCCATGGGCGGCAGGTCCAGCGCGCGCACCTTGTCGGCCGACAGGCACAGGCAGACGATGCCGCTGCATTCGCGGATCATCAGCGCCATGGTCTCGGTCGTGAGCTTTTCGGCCGACACGATCAGGTCGGCTTCGTTCTCGCGGTCGAAATCGTCGAGCAGGATCACCGGAATGCCGGCGCGGGTGGCTTCCAGGGCGGCGGCAATGCGGCCTTCCAGGTCGTCGCTTTGAAGGGTAAAGGTGTCGATGGTCATTGAGACGCTCCTCGCAATATCGTGAACTAGCGAAAAACGCATCAGGGCAAAGCGAAACGGCGCAGCCGGCGTGGCAGGCACGCAGGCGCGTAATGACGCACATCTTCTTTCATCCGGACTATACCGTCGGCCCTGGCTTCTCACCAGGTCTGCTGACCTCGCCGCATAAGAACCATGCAGCGAGCGCTCGCGGGCTCGGCCGTGATGGCCATACCGCCGGTCGGGAATCGCACCCCGCCCCGAAGACGTATTTATATAAACAGTATCCGCTTGAAACGGACAGGAGGATTGTAGCAGGGCCCGCCGGACCCTGCTGGCAGCCGCCGCTTATTGCTTGGTCAGCCCGCCGCCGCTCTCGTTGTCGCCGCGCTGGATCAGTTCGACCTTGTAGCCATCCGGGTCGGTGATGAAGGCGATCACGGTGCTGCCGCCCAGGACCGGGCCCGGTTCGCGGGTGATGTTGCCGCCGGCCGCGCGCACCTGTTCGCAGGTCTTGTAGATGTCTTCGGCGGACAGGGCGATGTGGCCGTAGGCGGTGCCCATCTCGTAGTTGTCCACGCCCCAGTTGTAGGTCAGCTCGATTTCGGCGTGGTCCGGGTTGCTGCCGTAGCCGACGAAGGCCAGGCTGTACTTGTATTCGGTGTTCTCGCTGGTGCGCAGCAGTTTCATGCCGAGCACCTTGGTGTAGAAGTCGATCGAGCGCTGCAGGTCGCCGACGCGGAGCATGGTGTGAAGGAGGCGCATGGTGATCCTTGTTGGAGTGTGGGGAAACAGGGATTCTATGCGTTCGGGGGAATCTTTGCAGCAGGGGTCAGAGCCGGGTCTTGTTTTCCAAGGGGCTCTGACCCCGGACTTCAGCCGCGAAGCGGATCAAGCCTGCAGCTTGGCATCCAGCGTGATCTTCGTATTGAACAGCTTGGACACCGGGCAGCCTTTCTCGGCTTTCTGCGCCGCGTCCTGGAACGCTTCCTGGCTGGCGCCGGGGATGGTGGCCGTCAGGTCCAGGTGCACGGCGGTGATGGCGAAGCCGCCATCGACCTGGTCCAGCGACACGGTAGCATTGGTTTCCAGCTTGGTTGCCGTCAGGCCGGCTTCGGCCAGCTGGGCCGACAGGGCCATCGTGAAGCAGCCTGCGTGCGCGGCCGCCAGCAGCTCTTCCGGATTGGTGCCGATGCCGTCGGCGAAGCGGGTGTTGAAGCCGTACTGGGTGTCCTTCAGGACGCCGCTCTGGGTCGAGACCGCACCTTTGCCGTCCTTGAGTCCGCCGCTCCAGACGGCGCTGCCTTTACGCTTGATCATGCTCTTCTCCCTAGGTGGATTATTTGCCTGCGGGCGCGATCCGCCAGACGATATTGCCGACGTCGTCTGCCAGCAGGATGGCGCCGTCCTTGGCGACCGTCACGCCGACCGGGCGCCCGTACGCATGTTCGTCCTTGCTGAGGAATCCTGTCAATATGTCCTTTGGCGGGCCGCTCGGCTTGCCGTCCGTGAAGGGGACGAACACGAGCTTGTAGCCCGAATGCGGCTTGCGGTTCCAGGAACCGTGCTGGCCGATCAGGGCGCCGTTCTTGTATTGCGGCAGCAGGTTGCCGTCGTAGAACGCGAGGCCCAGCGAGGCCGTGTGCGCGCCGACGGCATAGTCCGGCGCGATCGCTTTCGCCACGAGGTCCGGACGCTGCGGCTTGACGCGCTCGTCGACGTGCTGGCCGTAGTAGCTGTAGGGCCAGCCGTAGAAGCCGCCGTCCTTGACGCTGGTGATGTAGTCCGGCACCAGGTCGTTGCCGATCTCGTCGCGCTCGTTGACGGCGGTCCACAGCACCTTGCTCTGCGGGTGGAAGGCCATCCCGTTCGGGTTGCGCAGGCCGCTGGCGAAGATGCGGCCCTTGCCGCTGGCGACGTCCACTTCCCAGATGGCCGCGCGGCCTTCCTCGATCTCCATGCCCTTGTCGCCCACGTTGCTGTTCGAGCCGACCGTCACGTACAGCTTCTTGCCGTCCGGCGAAGCGATGACGTTCTTGGTCCAGTGGTGGTTGATGCCGGCCGGCAGGTCCATGACCTTGGTGCCCTTGCCGGACAAGCTGGTCTCGCCCGTCTTATACGGGAACTTCCACAGCGCATCGGCGTTGGCGATGTACAGGTCGTTGCCGACCAAGACCATTCCGAACGGCGAATTCAAGTCCTTCGCGAACGTCGTCTTCGTCTCGGCCGTGCCGTCGGCCCTGAGGCCGCGCAGCAGCGTGATGCGGTTCGGCGATTCGACGCCGGCGCCGGCCCTCTCCTGCACCATGCCCTGCACCTTGGCCTTGATGCCGCCTTCCTTCGGCGCGTTCTTCGGCTTGTTGCTCTCTGCCACCAGCACGTCGCCGTTCGGCAGCACGTAGAGCCAGCGCGGATGGTCGAGGCCGCTTCCATACGCGGTGGCCGTCAGGCCCTCGGCAGGGGTAGGGCGGGTGCCCTGCGGCCACGGCTCGGCCTTGGCGATGTTCATCGTCGGGATCAGCGACTTCTGCGGCGCCGGCAGCGCGGGATTCGGACCCCAGCCGACGGGATACTGCTGGGCCAGCGCGGACACGCTGAAGGCGCCCGCCAGGAGGGTAAGCAGGAGCCGTGCCTTCATCGGTTCTTCCCTTCATCGACGGGGACGACGGAGTCGTGGTCGCGCATGTCGCGGTGACGGTCCGGCAGCGGATTGGCTTCGCCGCTGGCATCCGGTTTCGGCTGCACGGCCTGTTCCAGGCCCGGCGTGCCGCGGCCTTCGTAGTTCTCGGTATCGACCAGGCCGTTCTCGATGTCCTCGGCGGCCTGCTTGATGATGCCACGCGGCTTGACGCTCTGGCCGTCCGGCGATTCGTCGCGCTCGTGCGGTTCGCGCTTGTAGCTTTGTTCCTCGATCTTGCGGTCCGTGTTCACGACACGGTCTTTTTCTTCCTGCGGCATGATGGCCTCCCAGATTTAATTGTTTAAATCCTAACGCCACATCCACAAGCCGGTCGCGCAATTGGATGATGCTTTTTTGCAATTACGTGTTTACCATATAGTTTCCCGACAATTGCCAGGAACTACCGTGAAACACGAAGCGCTCGACCACCATGCCGCCAGCGACTGCCCGAATTGCGGCGCCGATGTTTCCGGCAACTTCTGCCACCAGTGCGGACAGGAGACGGTACTGCATCCGCCCAGCACGCGCGAGTTCCTGCACGAATTCATCGGCCACTACGTCGCCCTCGAAGGCAAGCTGTGGCAGACCTTGCGGCTGCTCCTGCTCAAGCCGGGGCAGCTGACGCTGGAATACATGGCGGGCCGGCGCGTGCGTTACGTCCAGCCGCTGCGCGTGTACCTGACCTTCAGCGTGATCTTCTTCGCCGTCCTGAAGTTCACCGACCATGGCGACAAGGAGATCATCCGCACGGGCCCGGTCAAGGAGCAGGCGGCCGGCAAGCAGCACGGCAGCGGCCATGCGCCGGCGCCCGCCAAGAAAGGCGGGAGCAAGGACGGCGAGACCGCGGACGGCGAGATTGCAGACGGCGACGCGGGCCGGACCGGGGACGGCAAGGTCGCCGTCATCAACGAGGACAAGCCGGGCGAATTCCGCGAAGGCACGCGCGACGTGCGCGCGGTGGTCAACGACGTCAGTCCCTACCTGGGCGACAAGTTCGGGCATTTCGTCGACCTGCCGCAAGCGGAGCGGGAGAGGGTGTTGCGGGCCGCCTTCTACGGCTACGCGCCGTACGCGATCTTCCTGCTGATGCCGCTGTTCGCGCTGTACCTGAAGGTGCTGTACCTGGGCTCGGGACGGCGCTACGGCGAACACTTGCTGTTCGCGCTGCACACGAATGCCTTCGCCTTCCTGATGATGGCCCTGATGCGTCTGGTGCCGAATGGCTTCGGCCTCGTCACCTTCGCCCTGTGGATCTGGCTGGCGCTGTACCTCCCCAAGGCCATGCGGCGCGTGTACGGCGGCGGCCGCGTGCTGACGGTGCTGCGCTGGGCCGTGCTGATGTGCTTCCATTGGCTGTCGATCGGCGCCGCGCTGCTGCTGGCGGTGGCGTTCGGCGTGCTGCATTGAGGTGTTGCCAAGAAGTATTTTCCGAGTCGCTTGCGGGAAGCGCATCCACCCAACTATACTGTGTGTTTGTACAGTATTTGCTGAGTTGCGATAGTGCAGAAGCCAAGCGAATCGGTTAATCTTCTGTCTCCTCATTACCGCCGCCGAGAGTCGTATGTCCGTGACGCCTGAACCGCAACAAACCATCGCGCTGGTCGTACGGCACAACACGGCCGGGATCGACGAGCCCGTCAAGGCCATCGTCGACTTCCTGCGCGGCCGCGGCTACCGCGTCGTGTTCGAGCAGGAGACGGCGTCGCACGTCGCCGTGTCCGGCGTCGAGGCGATGACGGTGGGCGAGATCGGCGAGCACTGCTCCACCGCCATCGTGGTCGGCGGCGACGGCACCATGCTGGGCATCGCGCGCCAGCTGGCGCGCTTCAAGCTGTCCCTCATCGGCATCAACTCGGGCCGGCTGGGCTTCATCACCGACATCCCGATCGACCGCATGCTGCCGGCGCTGGGCGAGATCCTGAGCGGCAAGGCGCGCGCCGAGGAACGCACGCTGCTGGAAGCGCGCGTCATGCGCGGCGGCACCGAGATCCACTGTTCCGTCGCCGTCAACGACGTCGTGGTGGCGCGCGGCACGGGGGCCGGCATGGCCGAGCTGAAAGTCACGGTCGACGGCCAGTTCATGTATAACCAGCGTTCGGACGGCCTGATCGTCTCCACGCCCACCGGCTCCACGGCCTACGCGCTGTCGGCCGGCGGCCCGCTGCTGCACCCGACGCTGGCCGGCATCGTGCTGGTGCCGATCGCGCCGCACGCGCTGTCGAACCGCCCGATCGTGGTGCCGGACAACAGCGAGATCGTGGTCGAGATCGTCAACGGCCGCGACATCAGCGTGAACTTCGACATGCAGACCTTCACGAGCCTGCAGCACGGCGACGAGATCGTCATTTCCCGTTCGCCCGACACCATCACCTTCCTGCATCCGGAAGGGTGGAGCTACTACCATACGCTGCGCGAAAAGCTGCACTGGAACGAATACCCGTCCAGCGACAACAAACCCAAGTAATTGCAGGCCATCCACCAGGAGACCCCTTTCTTCATGTTGCGCACACTGACCATCCGCGACTTCGTCATCGTCGACACGATCGAGCTCGAGTTCTCGAACGGCTTCACGGTATTCACCGGGGAGACCGGCGCCGGCAAGTCGATCCTGATCGATGCGCTCCAGCTCGCGCTGGGCGGACGCGGCGACGCCAGCATGGTGCGCGAAGGCGCGCTCAAGGCCGACATCAGCGCCGAGTTCGCGCTGACGCCGGCCGCAAGCAGCTGGCTGGACCAGAACGAATTCTCGGCGGAAGAGGGCGGGGCGCTGCTGCGCCGGGTGATCGACAATGCCGGCCGCTCCAAGGCCTATATCAACGGCAGCGCCGCTACCGCGGGCCAACTGCGCGAGCTGGGCGAGCTGCTGGTCGACATCCACGGCCAGCACGCGCACCAGTCGCTGCTCAAGGGCGATGCCCAGCGCGCGCTGCTCGACAACCAGGTCGCCGTGCGCGACCCGGACGCCGCCGAACAGGTGCGCGAGGTCGCGACCACCTATAAATCGTGGAAGGCGCTGGCGCGCCAGCGCGAGGAATACGAGACCAATGCCAAGAACGTGCTGCTGGAACGCGAGCGCCTCGAATGGCAGGTAGGCGAGCTCGACAAGCTGGCCGTCAAGCCCGGCGAGTGGGCCGAGGTCACCAATGAGCACAGCCGCCTGTCGCATGCGGCCAGCCTGATCGAAGGCGCGCAGGAAGCGCTCAATGCGCTGTCGGAAGCCGAGCAGCCGATCCTGTCGCAGCTGTCCTCGCTGAACCAGAAGCTGGCCAAGCTGGCCGACGTCGATGCCGGCCTGCAGGCCGTGCTCGACTGCATGGAGCCGGCGCGCATCCAGCTGCAGGAAGCGGTGTACGCGCTGAACAACTACGTCGACAAGATCGAGCTCGATCCGGAACGCCTGTCCCAGGTCGATGCGCGCCTGGATGCCATCCACGGCACGGCGCGCAAGTTCCGCGTCACGCCCGAGGAACTGCCGGACGAGCACGCGACGCTGAAGGCCAAGCTGCAGCAGCTGGCCGACGCCAGCGACGTCGACGGCCTGAAGCGCCAGGAAGACAAGGCCCGGGGCGTCTATATGGAAGCGGCGCGCAAGCTCTCGGCCACCCGCACCGCGATGGCCCAGCGCCTGTCCTCGCAGGTGTCGGAAGCGATGCAGGAACTGTCGATGAGCGGCGGCCGCTTCGAGGTCGCGCTCAACCCGTGCGAGCCGGCCAGCTACGGCCTGGAGCAGGTCGAGTTCATGGTGGCCGGCCACGCCGGCGTCGTGGCGCGGCCGCTGGCCAAGGTGGCGTCGGGCGGCGAACTGGCGCGCATCTCGCTGGCGATCGCCGTGATCACGGCGCACGCGACGACGGTGCCCACGCTGATCTTCGACGAGGTCGACACCGGCATCGGCGGCGGCGTGGCGGAAGTCGTCGGCAGCCTGCTCAAGCGCCTGGGCCAGAGCCGGCAGGTGCTGTGCGTGACCCACCTGCCGCAGGTGGCGAGCCAGGCCAACCAGCATTTCCAGGTGGCCAAGGGCACGACCGAGTACGGCAAGACCGTCTCGCGCATCGACGTGCTGGACAACAAGGCGCGCGTGGAAGAGGTGGCGCGCATGCTGGGCGGCATCGAGATCACCGAGACGACGCGCAAGCACGCGCGCGAGCTGCTGGCGTCCTGAAACAGATGCAGCTCGTCATCCGGCTGGAATCCTTCTACTCGGATGGCGACGAGCGCCGGTTCTTCGAAGGACTGGCCGACATTGCCTGCATCTCCAACGTCAGGGGCGTCGTGCGGGACCTCGTGTTCGACCTGCACACGGGACGCCTCGGCGCGGAAGCCCTGCGCGAGCTGATCGCGCTGCTGTGGCGCTACGGCATCGACCTGGCACCCCTGGCGGTCCTGGCCGACAAGCCGCGCTTCGCCTGGCTGCGCGATCCGCGCTGGTACTGGTCTTCCAGCATGTTCCCGGCGGCGCCAGGTGCTGGTACAAAGGCCTATCGTCCCGATCAGTAATATCAACTCGGCATCAATACGGCGGCAATTTATAATGACGCCACATCATCATCATCGCTCCCCATGGCCTACCGCAAAGAACCGCCCCACCAGCACGGCACCGTTTCCCGCAGCGCCATCGTGCTCGTCAACCTGGGCACGCCCGACGCGCCGACCCGTCCCGCCGTGCGGCGCTACCTGAAGCAATTCCTGTCCGACCCGCGCGTCGTCGAGATCCCGCGCGCCGTCTGGAGCCTGATCCTGCACCTGGCGATCCTGCCGTTCCGCTCCGGCGCGTCGGCCAAGAAGTACCAGACGATCTGGATGCGCGAAGGCTCGCCGCTGAAGGTGTACACGAAGCGCCAGGCGGCGCAGCTGCAGAAGCAGCTGGCCGAGCGCGGCCACCAGGATGTGGAGGTCGTCATGGCGATGCGCTACGGTTCCCCGTCGCTGCCGGACGTGCTCGACGGCCTGAAGGCGCGCGGCGTCGAGCGCATCGTCGTGCTGCCGGCCTACCCGCAGTACTCGGGCACGACCACGGCCTCGGTGTGGGATGCCGTGTTCGCCCACTACAAGGACGTGCGCAACGTTCCCGAGCTGCGCCTGGTGCGCAACTACCACGACCACGAAGGCTATATCGAGGCGCTGGCGCGCCGGGTGGAAGCCTACTGGGAAGCGCACGGCCGCGGCGACAAGCTGGTGATGAGCTTCCACGGCGTGCCCAAGCGCACGCTGCAGCTGGGCGACCCCTATCACTGCGAATGCCACAAGACGGCGCGCCTGCTGGCCACCCGCCTGGGCCTGGGCGCGGACGAGTACCTGGTCACCTTCCAGTCGCGCTTCGGCAAGGCGGAATGGCTGCAGCCGTACACGGCGCAGACCGTGCAGCAGCTGGCGCAGGGCGGCGTGCGCCGCATCGACGTGATGTGCCCGGGTTTCACCAGCGACTGCCTGGAGACGCTGGAAGAGATCAATATGGAAGTCCGCCACGATTTCGAATCGAACGGCGGCCAGGAATACCATTACATCCCCTGCCTGAACGACAGCCCCGACTGGATCGCGGGCCTGGCGGAAGTCGCCGAACAGCACCTGATCGGCTGGCCGACCATGCTCACGCCCGTGCAGCAGGCGGCGCGCAAGCGCGATGCCCAGGTCGGGCACGAGTACGCCATTTCCCTCGGCGCGGAGCAGGCGCCTGTCGCCTAAGCGCCAGGCGTGGGCAGGTAAATCGGGCCAGTGCCCGATTTACTCCGCACGACGCATTCTTCGAAGGTAGCGGCAGGCCGGCGGGCATGTGATGCCCACCCTACGCGGCGATGGATCGTAGGGTACGCACCCCGTGCCCACCATTGCATCGCCGACAGACATTCCCAATCAAGCTGCTAGAATGGCACGTTTTGTGGCGCCGGATTGAGCTCGGCCAGGCAGATTGCAAGCAGCGTCAGCAGGGTGTAAACCACCACGGCGCCACTGATCAGATGCAGTTTCATGATGGTTCCCTATCGGAGATCGGCGCCTGCGCGCAGGATGTCTTATAGGAAACATGTTGACATGATGCGCTGATGACAGGGCCTGCCACTTGGTAAATCTTGTAACAAAAGATGACACGCTTTTCGGCATGACAAGGATTGCAGTCCCTTGAAAATGTAGGAGAGCGCCCAATATGCGGGCCTGTAAGACGAACAACATTCGTCCATTCATCAGCCAAGTCCTTGATTCCAGGAGTTTTTTCGATGCAAGACCAAGAAAACCAAGAAGTGGCGAAGCAGCCCGAAGGTGACGCCGCGCCCGCGGCCGAACAGCAGACCGGTGCGCCGGCCACATCCGGTCTCGAAGAACAGCTGAGCGCTACCGAAGCCAAGCTGGCCGAGACGCACGACGCCTTCATGCGTGCCAAGGCGGAGGCCGACAACGTCCGCCGCCGCGCCCAGGAAGACGTCGCCAAGGCTCACAAGTTCGCGATCGAAAGCTTCGCAGAAGCCATGGTGCCGGTGCGCGACAGCCTGGAGATGGCGCTGAAGGTCGAGGCGCCGACGGTCGAGTCGATCAAGGAAGGCGTCGAGATGACCCTGAAGCAATTGACCGCCGCCTTCGAGAAGAACCGCCTGGTCGAGGTGATGCCGCAAGCCGGCGACAAGCTCGACCCGAACAAGCACCAGGCCGTGGCCGTCGTGCCGGCGGACCAGGAAGCGAATACCGTGGTGGCTGTCCTGCAGAAGGGCTACATGATCGCCGACCGCCTGCTGCGTCCGGCCATCGTCACGGCCGCCGCCCCCAAATAATGTTGAGCTGAAGCTTCTTCAAGCTCTTGAAAGCAAGCGGTATTTCCCAATATTCGGCACATCTGGAAAACTGAAGTACTAAAAAGGAAAAAATATTATGGGCAAAATCATCGGTATCGACCTGGGCACCACCAACAGCTGCGTGGCCATCATGGAAAATGGCCAGCCCAAGGTCATCGAAAACGCGGAAGGCGCCCGTACCACGCCTTCGATCATCGCTTATCAGGAAGATGGCGAGATCCTGGTCGGCGCGCCGGCGAAACGCCAGGCCGTGACCAACCCGAAGAACACCCTGTTCGCCGTCAAGCGCCTGATCGGCCGCAAGTTCGACGAGAAGGAAGTGCAGAAAGACATCGCGCTGATGCCGTACCAGATCACCAAGGCCGACAACGGCGATGCGTGGGTCGGCGTGCGTGACAAGAAGCTGGCTCCGCCGCAGATCTCGGCGGAAGTGCTGCGCAAGATGAAGAAGACCGCCGAAGACTACCTCGGCGAAGAAGTGACGGAAGCCGTCATCACCGTGCCGGCCTATTTCAACGACTCGCAGCGCCAGGCGACCAAGGACGCCGGCCGCATCGCGGGCCTGGACGTCAAGCGCATCATCAACGAGCCGACCGCGGCCGCGCTGGCATTCGGCCTGGACAAGACCGACAAGGGCGACCGCAAGATCGCCGTGTATGACCTCGGCGGCGGCACCTTCGACGTGTCGATCATCGAGATCGCGGACGTGGACGGCGAGAAGCAGTTCGAAGTGCTGTCGACCAACGGCGACACCTTCCTGGGCGGCGAAGACTTCGACCAGCGCGTGATCGACTACATCATCGACGAATTCAAGAAGATCAACGGCCTGGACCTGTCCAAGGACCCGATCGCCCTGCAGCGTATCAAGGCATCGGCCGAGCGCGCCAAGATCGAACTGTCGTCGTCGCAGCAGACCGAGATCAACGAGCCGTACATCGCCATGGCGAACGGCGCCCCGGTCCACCTGAACCTGAAGATCACCCGCGCCAAGCTGGAAGCCCTGGTCGAGGAACTGATCACCAAGACCATCGAGCCGTGCCGCACCGCCATCAAGGATGCCGGCGTCAAGGTCTCGGACATCGACGACATCATCCTGGTCGGCGGCATGACCCGCATGCCGAAGGTGCAGGAAAAGGTGAAGGAATTCTTCGGCAAGGATCCGCGCAAGGACGTCAACCCGGACGAAGCCGTCGCCGTCGGCGCCGCCATCCAGGGTTCCGTGCTGTCGGGCGAGCGCAAGGACCTGCTGCTGCTGGACGTGACGCCGCTGTCGCTGGGTATCGAGACCCTGGGCGGCGTGATGACCAAGATGATCCAGAAGAACACCACGATCCCGACCAAGTTCTCGCAGGTGTTCTCGACCGCCGACGACAACCAGCCGGCCGTGACCATCAAGGTGTTCCAGGGCGAACGCGAAATCGCCGCCGGTAACAAGGGCCTGGGCGAGTTCAACCTGGAAGGCATCCCGCCGGCACCGCGCGGCACCCCGCAGATCGAAGTGACCTTCGACATCGACGCCAACGGCATCCTGCACGTGGGCGCGAAGGACAAGGCCACCGGCAAGGAAAACAAGATCACCATCAAGGCGAACTCGGGCCTGTCGGAAGACGAGATCCAGAAGATGGTGAAGGACGCCGAGCTGAACGCGGAAGAAGACAAGAAGGTCAAGGAACTGGCCGAGTCGCGCAACCAGGCCGACGCGCTGGTCCACTCGACCCGCAAGTCGCTGACCGAGTACGGCGACAAGCTGGAAGCCGGCGAGAAGGAAAAGATCGAAGCGGCGATCACCGACCTGGAAGCCTCGATCAAGTCGGGCGACAAGGCCGACATCGACGCCAAGGTCGCGGCCCTGTCGACCGCCGCCCAGAAGCTGGGTGAAAAGATGTACGCCGACATGCAGGCCCAGCAGGGTGCTGCTGGTGCCCAGGCGGGTGCCGGTGCGCAGCCGGGTGCCGACGCCGGCGCCAAGCAGGACGACGACGTGGTCGACGCCGACTTCAAGGAAGTCAAGGACGCCAAGTAATTCGTCGAACGGAGCCGCCCTGGCGGCTCCGTTGCCTGACCCGCCGAGCCGATGCAACCACCAGGTGCCCGGCTCGGTTTTTTTGTAAAGCCCCCATCCGTCCCAGCGCGTTGTATTTCCGGCCTGAACGCAGCAAGCCATGCATGCTCACGGTATACTCGCGTGTTTTGGACTGCCGTCCCGGCCGGGACGAAGCCGCGCGCAACGGTTGCCGGGGTTGGACAGTTCGCCAGTACAGTAGATAACAGCAAGGTGCCGCCAAATGGCAAAGCGTGATTTTTACGAGATCCTCGGGGTCGCGAAAGGTGCTTCGGAAGAAGACATCAAGAAGGCCTATCGCAAGCTTGCGATGAAATACCATCCGGACCGCAATCCCGACAACAAGGAAGCGGAAGAGAAGTTCAAGGAGGTCAAGGAAGCCTACGAGATGCTGACCAATCCGGAGAAGCGCGAGGCGTACGACCGCTATGGTCATGCCGGCGTCGATCCGAACAGCGGCATGGGCGGCGGCTTCGGCGCCGGCGGTTTCGGCGATGCCTTCAGCGACATCTTCGGCGACATCTTTGGCGGCGGCGGCCGTCGTGGCGGCGGTGGCGGTCCGCAGGTGTACCGCGGCGCCGACCTGCGCTACAACCTCGAGATCACGCTGGAACAGGCGGCCGGCGGCTTCGATACGACGATCCGCGTGCCGAGCTGGGACAAGTGCGACACCTGCCACGGCAGTGGCGCCAAGCCGGGCACCTCGCCCGTCACCTGCTCGACCTGCCATGGCCACGGCCAGGTGCGCATGCAGCAGGGCTTCTTCTCGATCCAGCAGACCTGCCCGAAGTGCCACGGCAGCGGCAAGATCATCCCGGAACCGTGCGCGGCCTGCGGCGGCGCCGGACGCATCAAGCGCAACAAGACGCTCGAGGTGAAGATCCCGGCCGGCATCGACAACGGCATGCGCATCCGCTCCTCGGGCAACGGCGAGCCGGGTACCAACGGCGGTCCCCCGGGCGACCTGTACGTCGAGATCCACATCAAGCCGCACCCCGTGTTCCAGCGCGAAGGCGACGACCTGCACTGCGAGATGCCGATCTCGTTCAGCAAGGCGGCCCTGGGCGGCGAGATCGAAGTGCCGACGCTGGGCGGCAAGGTGTCCTTCACCATCCCCGAAGGCACCCAGACCGGCAAGACCTTC
Organism: Massilia paldalensis; assembly: GCF_044901715.1. Classification (NCBI taxonomy): domain Bacteria; kingdom Pseudomonadati; phylum Pseudomonadota; class Betaproteobacteria; order Burkholderiales; family Oxalobacteraceae; genus Massilia; species Massilia paldalensis. The sequence continues at coordinate 575,531 of NZ_JBJCIU010000004.1, read as the reverse complement.
CGCCTGAAAGGCAAGGGCATCAAGGGCGTGCGCTCCGGCTACGCGGGCGACCTGTTCTGCCACGTCGTGGTCGAGACCCCCGTCAAGCTGACGGACAAGCAGAAGGACCTGCTCAAGGAGTTCGAGCGCCTGACCAACGACGGCGGTGCCAAGCACAGCCCGCAGAGCAAGGGCTGGATGGATAAAGTGAAGGACTTCTTCGAGTAAGAAGTCCACAACCGCTGAATGGCGCAAGCCTTCGGCGGTTTTTTTTGACTGGCGCATGGCCAGTCAGGCAAGTATCTGCAACAAGGAGAGGAGTTCACATGGCAAAAACCCCCACCGGCCTGACGGCCGCCGACCTGTTCGAGCGCAACCGCCAATGGGCCGCCGCGATGGTCGAACAAGACCCCGGCTTCTTCCAGGACCTGGCCTCGCAGCAGGCCCCCGAATACCTGTGGATCGGCTGCTCGGACAGCCGCGTGCCCGCCAACGAGCTGCTGGGCATGGCACCGGGCGAGCTGTTCGTGCACCGTAATATCGCCAACGTGATCTCGCACTCGGACCTGAACGCGCTGACCGTGCTGCAGTTCGCCGTCGACGTGCTGAAGGTCAAGCACATCATCCTGTGCGGCCACTACGGCTGCTCGGGCGTGGGCGCGGCGCTGAACAATACCCGCGTGGGCCTGGCCGACAACTGGCTCGGCCATGTGCGCGACGTGCGCGACAAGCACGAGAAATACCTCGGCGCCGTGGCCGGCAAGGCCGCCGCCGACCGCCTGGTCGAACTGAACGTGGCCGAACAGGTCATCAACATCGCCCAGACCACCGTCGTGCGCGACGCCTGGGAGCGGGGCCAAGACCTGACCATCCACAGCTGGGTCTACGGCGTGCACGACGGCCTGCTGCGCGACCTGGGCATTACCGTCAGCACCTATGACGAGATCCAGCCGAAGCTGGACCTGATCCTGGAGCGCTACCTGGAGTCGGGCGGGAGCCACAAGTGAGCCGGCCTGGCGGCGAACTCGAGCAATTGCGCGCCATCGTGCGCGCCTTCGTCGACGAGCGCGACTGGGACCAGTTCCATGCGCCCAAGAACCTCGCCGCCGCGCTGACGGTGGAAGCGGCCGAGCTACTGGAACATTTCCAGTGGCTGCGCGACGGCAGCAGGGAGGAACTGGGCGACGACAAGCTGGAGCAGGTGCGCCACGAGATGGCCGACGTGCTGGTCTACCTGGTGCGCCTGGCGGACAAGCTCGACGTCGACCTGTTCGCCGCCGTGGAGGACAAGATGGTGCTCAACCGGGCCAAGTACCCGGCCGAGCTGGTGCGCGGCGACGCGCGCAAGTACCACGAGTACAAAGGGTGAACGTTCGGTGGGCATGGGATGCCCACCCTACGATGTGCGCGGCAACCCTCGCGCAGGGTGGGCGCGGCCGGTGCAGGCACCACGTGCCCGCCATGCATACTCAGAACGTTTCCCACTCCTCTTCTTTCCTGGCCGGTGCCGCCGCGCGCTGCGCCTTCGCCGGCTTGGCCACGACGGCCACCGCGCGCGCCGGCTTGGCCTTGGTCTTGGCGCTACCCGCCGTCGCGCCACCCACGATCTTGAAGGTGCTGACCAGCTGCTCCAGCGCGCTCGACTGCTCCTGCATCGACTGCGCGGCGGCGGCCGCCTCTTCGACCAGCGCCGCGTTCTGCTGCGTCACCGAGTCCATTTCGCCGATCGCCTGGTTGATCTGCTCGATACCCGCTTCCTGCTCGTGGCTGGCCGACGAGATCTCGGCCATGATGTCCGTGACGCGGCGTACGCTCATGACGATGTCTTCCATCGTCGAACCGGCCTGCTGCACGAGGCGGCTGCCTTCGTCGACCTTCCCGACCGAATCGTCGATCAGCGCCTTGATCTCCTTGGCCGCGGCGGCCGAGCGCTGCGCCAGGTTGCGCACTTCGGAGGCCACGACGGCGAAGCCGCGGCCCTGTTCGCCCGCACGGGCCGCCTCGACGGCCGCATTCAACGCCAGGATATTGGTCTGAAAGGCGATGCCGTCGATGACGCCGATGATGTCGACGATCTTGCTGGCCGAGGCGTGGATCGAACCCATCGTGGTAACGACGTCGGCCACCACGGCGCCGCCGCGCGTGGCCACGTCCGAGGCCGACTTGGCCAGTTGATTCGCCTGGCGCGCATTCTCGGCGTTCTGCTTGACGGTGGACGTCAATTCTTCCATCGACGAGGCCGTTTCCTCCAGGGCGCTGGCCTGTTGCTCGGTGCGGCTCGACAGGTCCAGGTTGCCGCTGGCGATCTCGCCGGCGGCGGTGACGAGGGTGTCGGTGCCGCCGCGCACGCGCCCCACGACGGTCTGCAGCGAATCGTTCATCTCCTTCAGCGCGGCCAGCAGTTCGCCGGTCTCGTCCGTGCTGTCGACCTCGATGCGGCTGGTGAGGTCGCCACTGGCGACGGTGCGGGCGATGCCCACGGCGCGTTGCATCGGTGCCGTAATCGAGCGAGTGATGAACCAGGCCACGGCCACGGCCATCAGGGCCGCGAGGATGGACACGCCGATCAGCACGTTGCGCGCCTGCTCGAAATCGGCCTTGCCCTGTGCCTGCTCCTTCTCGTTGCGCGCGGCCTGGACGTCGATCATGTCGGCGATCGTCTGCTGCCAGGCTTTCACCGCCGGGACGGCTTCTCCTTTCAGCAGCGCCAGGCTTTCCTCGTTCTTGTTCGCGCGGCCAAGTTCCTGGACCTTGTTGATCAGGGGCGTGGCCTTCTGGCGCGCCTCGGCGATCTTCGCCAGCAGCGCGCGGCGCTCCGGGTCCGTGCTCAGCTTCTCCATCTTGTCGCGCCACTGGAAATACTCCTTCCAGGCCGTGTCGATGGTCGCGACCAGGCGCGTCATGCCCTCGTCGTCCGTCGTCAGGATAATGTCGCGCACGCCGATCGCGATGCGGCGCTGAGTGTCGCGCATGCCGTTGGCCGCTGCCAGCTGGGCATTGTTGTCGTTGACGATCCGTTCGGTCAGGCCATTGAGCTCGTTCATGCTGCGCATGCCAGTAAACGCCACCAGCAACAGCATGGCGAGCACGAGGCCGTAACCCAGGGCAAGCCGCTGGCCGATCTTCAAGTTGCTTAACTTCATTCTCGTTCCCGGTTGTGTTGAAAAATGTTTGTGAGCGCACACTTTCGAAGACGGCGCGGATGGGCCTGCGGTGTACTGTCCTGAAAGAAGATGGCTCCGTCGTGATCAAATGCGTGTAAGGCGGACGATAAGAAATTTTAGTAGGAGTACTCCTACCTCACAAATTACATCGTTGCCTTGTGGAAAATATACAACGGGTAAAAAATCTGATCATACAATCAGTTAATTTCGTGGAAATTGAACGCCGAATCGCAGCGATAGAAGAGGCGCACGTAAACGACCGTATAGAGATAAACGTCTTTTTACTGTCAGCAAATACAGGCCAATCCTAGAATGGGTCATCGATGGCCCGTCCAGGAGTCTGCCCGTTTGTGTTGGCATGGTTTTCGAGTTGCCGTTATGATTTTGCTACTGGTTTCGAAACAGGGAAACCTATTCCACTAGCAAATTCCACAAGGAACGCAAGGCACAGCGCGCGTTTCTTGATCTGGATTAACGGCCACTCGCACTCGGCACCGATTGCAGTATGATGGTCCGTGTGCGCCTCACTTTACAAAGGTAGAGACCATGCGCCCGATCGTTTTCGTCCCCGCTTGCACCCGCGACTTCGGCGAACACCCGTACCACGCGGCCCAGCACAAATATGTCGACGCCATCGTGCTCGGCGCCGACTGCGCGCCGCTCATCCTGCCGTCGCTGGGGGCGTCGCTCGACCTCGAGACGATGCTCGATTTGTGCGATGGCATCATGCTGACCGGTTCGGCGTCGAATGTGCATCCCAGCTATTACTCCGAAGAAGTGCTCGACCCTTCGCTGCCGCAGGATCCTGCGCGCGACCAGACGACCTTGCCGCTGATCCGCGCGGCGGTCGAGCGCGGCATTCCGATCATCGCGATCTGCCGCGGCTTCCAGGAGATGAACGTGGCGCTGGGCGGCAGCCTGCACCAGGCGGTGCAGACGGTGCCCGGCAAGTTCGACCACCGCGAGAACCCCGAGCTGGGCATGGACGAACAATACGGCGATGCGCACAAGGTGGCGCTGGTCGAGGGCGGGATGCTGCACGGCATCCTGGGCACGCCGGAAATCCCCGTCAACTCGCTGCACGGGCAGGGCGTGAACGAACTCGCCGCCAACCTGGTCGTCGAGGCAACCGCCGAGGATGGGCTGGTGGAAGCCTTCACGGTGGGGAACTCGCCCGGCTTCACGCTGGCCGTGCAATGGCATCCGGAGTGGCGCATCATTCACAATCCCCACTCCATGAAGATGTTCGGCGCGTTCGGCAATGCCTGCCGCGCTTACCAACAAGCCAAGCAGGCAGCACGGCACGCGACCATACGGGACGCCCTATGACACGCGATGCCAGGTGGGCGGTCCGGCCCGTTCCATAGCTTCCCTGTTCCCATCGATGCACCCTGCGGCGTGCGCGTTCCTGCACGCGCGTCCGCGCTTTTACTTAATGAACAGAGAATCATCATGGCTATCCGCGACAATTTTTCCTACAACGATATGGATGAGTGGCTCAATGGCAAGCGAGTCACCGAAATCGAATGCCTGGTCCCCGACTTGACCGGTGTCGCGCGTGGAAAGATCCTGCCACGCGTTAAATTTACCGAAGACCGCGGCATGCGCCTGCCGGAAATCGTGCTGGGCATGACCGTGACCGGCAATTCGCCGGAAAACGACGACGCCTTCGACCGCGCCATCTCCACCACCGACCGCGACATGATCCTGAAGGCCGATCCCGGCACGATCACGATGGTGCCGTGGGCCGTCGACCCGACCGCGCAAGTCATCCATGACTGCTATTTCTCCGATGGCCGCCTGGTCGACTTCGCCCCCCGCAGCGTGCTGCGCCGCGTCCTGAAGCTGTACGAACAGAAGGGCTGGAAGCCGCTGGTGGCGCCCGAGCTCGAGTTCTACCTCACCGCCAAGAACATCGACCCCGATCTGCCGCTGCGCGCGCCGATGGGCCGCAGCGGCCGCTCCGAGACCAGCCGCCAGGTCTACAGCATCGATGCCGTCAACGAATTCGATCCGCTGTTCGAGGACATCTACGACTATTGCGACATGATGGGCCTGGACGTCGACACGCTGATCCACGAGATCGGCGCCGGCCAGATGGAGATCAACTTCCAGCACGGCGAGCCGCTCGGCCTGGCGGACAAGGTCTTCTACTTCAAGCGCACGCTGCGCGAGGCCGCGCTCAAGCACGACATGTACGCCACCTTCATGGCCAAGCCGATGGCCGGCGAACCCGGTTCGGCCATGCACGTGCACCAGAGCGTCGTCGACGGCGCGACGGGCCGCAACATCTTCAGCAAGGACGACGGTTCGCCGTCCGACCTGTTCCGCTGGTACGTGGGCGGCCTGCAGCGCTACATGCCGTCGGCGATGGCGATCGTCGCGCCCTACGTGAACTCCTACCGCCGCATCGTGCGCCACACGGCCGCGCCGATCAACCTGCAGTGGGGCATCGACAACCGCACCGTCGGCATCCGTGTGCCGGTGTCCGGCTCGCAGGACAGGCGCGTGGAAAACCGCGTGATCGGCGCCGACGCCAATCCGTACCTGGCCCTGGCCGTCACGCTGGCCTGCGGCTACCTCGGCATCAGCGAGCAGCTGGAGCCAACGCCGATGGTCGAGGGCAATGCCTACAAGATGGCCGTCGACCTGCCGCAAGGCCTGCCGGAAGCGCTGAGCCGCCTGCGCGGCGAGGACCGCCTGCGCGACATCCTGGGCGAGCGCTTCATCGACGTCTATTCCGCCGTCAAGGAACTCGAGCACCAGGAATTCATGACGGTGATCAGCCCGTGGGAACGCGAGCATCTTCTCCTGCATGTCTGAACGCATGATGAGACCGAACACAATGGGAGGCAGTCATGAACGACATGGCATGCGAGGAGGGCCTGTGCACGCCGGCCCCTGACGTCATCGATACCCGCGCGCTGCAGCAGCTCGACGGCGCGCATTACCTGCACCCGTTCACCGACCACAAGGCGCTGCGCGAACGGGGCGCGCGCGTGATCGTGCGCGGCGACGGCATCTATCTGTGGGATGCGGACGGCCAGCGCATCATCGACGGCATGTCCGGGCTGTGGTGCGTGAACGCGGGCTACGGCAGGTCGTCGATCACGCGCGCGGTGGCGCAGCAGATGGACGCGCTGCCCTTCTATAACAGCTTCTTCGGCACGACCAACGTGCCCGCCGTGCAGCTGGCGGCGCGCCTCGCGGACCTCGCGCCGGCCGGCTTCGAGCGCGTGTTCTTCACCAGCTCCGGCTCGGAAGCGAACGACACCGCCGTGCGTATGGCCTGGCGCTATTGGCAGCTGATGGGCCGGCCCGAGCGCCAGTTCATCATCAGCCGCCACAACGCCTACCACGGCAGCACCATCGCCGGCGCCTCGCTCGGCGGCATGGCGGCCATGCATGCGCAGGGTGCGCTGCCCCTTCCGGGCTTCGTGCACATCGGCCAGCCCAGCATGACCGAATCGGGCGCCGGCATGAGCGAGGCCGAATTCGGCCTGCAGGCGGCCGGCTGGCTCGAACAGAAGATCCTCGCCGTCGGCCCGGAGCGCGTGGCCGCCTTCATCGGCGAGCCGGTGCAGGGCGCGGGCGGCGTGGTCATTCCCCCGTCGACCTACTGGCCGCACATCCAGCGCATCTGCGACAAGTACGGGATCCTCTTGATCGCGGACGAAGTGATCTGCGGCTTCGGCCGGCTGGGCGCCTGGTTCGGCAGCGAGCGCATGGGCATGCGGCCCGACCTGATCACCTTCGCCAAGGGCGTCACCTCGGGCTACGTGCCGCTGGGCGGCGTGCTGGTGGGCGAGCGCGTGGCCGAGGCGCTGGTCGAGCGCGGCGGCGACTTCCACCACGGCTTCACGTATTCCGGCCATCCGGTGGCCTGCGCGGCGGCGCTGGAAAACCTGCGCATCATGGAAGACGAGGGACTCGTCGAGCGCGTGGCGCGCGAGACGGGACCCTGGCTGAAAGCGGCGTTCGCACGGCTGGCGGCGCATCCGCTGGTCGGCCACGCGGACACCATCGGCTTCGCGGCCGGCCTGAACCTGGTGCGGCGCAAGGGGGACACCGTGCACGACTGCGAGCCGTTCGCCCGTGCGCTGGGCGTGGGCATGCTGTGCCGTGCGCACATGTTCGACAACGGCGTCGTGATGCGGGCCGTGGGAGACAGGATGATCGTGGCGCCGCCGCTCGTGATGACGTGCGCGCAGGTCGACGAGATGGCGGAGCGGATCTGGGCGTGCCTGGACTTGACGCTGGAGGATGTCGTCAAGCGAGGCTGGATGGCGAGCTGAAATTGGGTCCCTGCCTGCGCAGGGACGACGGCTGTTCAGCCGCTAACAATGCACGTCGCCCCTGCGCAGGCAGGGGCCTAATTTCCTCTCACGCACTCAGCGCCGTCTTGTGCGGCTCGTGCCGGTTCTTGAGCACCTGCGGCGCCAGCGAGCCCACCACCATGCCGACGAGCGCCGCGATCAGGCCCGCCAGCTGGCCCGGGAAGGCCTCGCCCAGCGAGGAGACCTGCGGGAAGAACAGCAGCCAGGTCGCGATGCCGGCCCCGATCGACAGGATCGCGCCCTGCGTCGTCGCGCGCTTCCAGTACAGGCCCATCACCAGCGGCACGAAGGCGCCGACCAGCGTGACCTGGTAGGCCGAGGACACCATGTCGTAGATCGAGGTGCCGCGCATCGCGATCGCATAGGCCAGCACGAGGGCCGCGAAGACCACGATGGTCACGCGCATCGCCAGCAGCTGCTGGCGGTCGTTCATGCCCGGGCGCAGGTTCTTGAGGATGTTCTCGACGAAGCTGGTCGACGGCGCCAGCAGCGTGGCCGACGAGGTGCTCTTGATGGCCGACAGCAGGGCGCCGAAGAACAGGATCTGCATGATCAGCGGCATTTGCGTCATGACGAAGGTCGGCAGCACGCGCTGGTAGTCGTTCTTGGCCAGTTCCATCGCATCGTTGCCCATCACGATGACGGCGCAGGCGACGATGAACATCGGCACGAAGGCGAACAGGATGTAGCTGGCGCCGCCGATCACGGCGCCGGCCCGCGCGGTCGGGGCGCTGTTGGCAGACATCACGCGCTGGTACACGTCCTGCTGCGGGATCGAGCCGAGCATCATCGTCACGGCCGAGCCGACGAAGAAGGCGATGTCCGTGAACTTCGCCTCGGGCAGGAATTTCCACAGGTCGGCCTTGTGCGCCATGTCGATGACGGCACCGGTGCCGCCGGCCAGCTTGGCCGAGAACACGGCGATGATCGACAGGCCCACGACCAGCACGATCATCTGGATGAAGTCCGTGATCGCCACGGCCAGGAAGCCGCCCACGACCACGTAGATCAGCACGGCCAGCGTGCCGACGATCATGCCCATCGTTTCCGACATCGCGCCGCCCGTCAGCACCGAGAACACGAGCCCCAGCGCCGTGATCTGCGCCGCCACCCAGCCCAGGTAGGACAGGATGATGGCCGCCGAGCAGAACACCTCGATGCCCTTGCCGTAGCGGGCGCGGTAGTAGTCGCCGATGGTGAGCAGGTTCAGTTTATAGAGGCGCGCGGCGAAGAACAGGCCGACGAGGATCAGGCAGGTGCCGGCGCCGAACGGGTCTTCGACCAGCGCGCCCAGGCCGCCCTGCACGAACTTGGCGGGAATGCCCATCACCGTCTCCGCGCCGAACCAGGTGGCGAAGGTGGTCGTGATGACCATCACCAGCGGCAGGCTGCGGCCGGCCACGGCGAAGTCGGCCGTGTTCTTGATCCGCGACCCGGCCCAGACGCCCAGGCCGAGCGTGCCGAGCAGGTAGAGCACGACAGACGAAATCAGGATGGTGTTCATGTGTTGGTGTGCCCCGGCGGAAATGGAATTTCGGGTTGGAAAAATTCGCGATTATAGCGGCAGAAAACCCCGGTTGGACTGATTTTATCGGGGCGTGTCGGGATGACAACGGTGGGGCGGCAAGCGTGCGCCGGATGAGGGCGGCGGCGGGCAAGAACGGTGCAATGTGCACGTCGCCCCTGCGCAGGCAGGGGCCCAATGTCGTCGTGCCGCCGCAAAATTGGATCCCCGCCTGCGCGGGGACGACGTGCCGGCGGCTAGATCGCCATGTCCCGCAGCACCTTCGACGCCTCCCGGCTCGCCGTCAGCATCGTCCCATCCCGCATCCGGATCAGCAGCTGCGATTGCTCGTCCGCCTTCATCGAATCGACGAAGTCGAGGTTCACGAGCGCCGAGCGGTGCACGCGCATGAAGCGCGCCGGATCGAGCCGGGCTTCCAGTTCCGAGATGCCGATGCGGACCAGGAAGGTGCGCCCGCGTGCGCCGATCGCCGTGTATTTCGAGTCGGCCTTCAGGTAGGCGATCTCGTGCACGGCCAGCGGGAAGATCTGGCCGCGGTCGCGCACCAGGATGCGGTCGAGGTAGCCGGCCGGGCGTCCGGTCGCCTGGACCAGCGCCGCATCCATGGCCTCGCGCGGCGCGGCCGGCTCGTCCAGCAGGCGCGCCACGGCCGCATCGAAGCGGGCGCGCGTGAAGGGCTTCAAGAGGTAGTCGACGGCGTTCAGCTCGAAGGCGGTGACGGCGTACTGGTCGTAGGCGGTGGTGAACACGATGGCCGGCATCCACGACAGGCGCTTCAATACTTCCAGCCCCGTCATCTCGGGCATCTGGATGTCCATGAACACGATGTCCGGGCGGTGCGCCTCGATCTGGGCGAGCGCGCTGGCGCCGTCGGCGGCTTCGCCGGCCAGGCGCAGGCCGGGGTGGGCGTAGATGGCATCGCGCAGCACGTCGCGCGCCAGCGGCTCGTCCTCGGCGATGAACACGGTGCGGGCACTCACGTTGCGGCTCCTCGTGCGGTGGCGGTGGGGATGGACAGGGTCACGCTGAAGCCGGCGCCCGGGCGGGTGTCGATGGCCAGGCCGCCGGCGGGGCCGTATGCGAGGCGCAGGCGGCGGTCCACGGTGCGGATGCCCAGGCCGCTCGATGCGCGCACGGCGTCGAGCTCGGCGCCGGGGCCGTCGTCGCCCACCGTCAGCTGCAATGCGCCGGACCGTGCGTCGATGCCGGTGCGGATCAGCAGGCGCCCGGGCCGGCTGTGCGGGTTGAATGCGTGCTTGATGCTGTTCTCGACCAGCGGCTGCAGCGACAGCGCGGGCAGCGAGCAGCCCGCCGCCGCGTCGTCCAGCTCCCAGTCGACGCGCAGGCGCGCGCCCAGGCGCAGGCTTTCCAGTTCCAGGTAGTCGCGCACGAAGCGCAGCTCGTCTTCCAGCGTGACGCGGTCGCTGCCCGTCTTTTCCGTGTCCAGCACGTAGCGCAGCATGTCCGAGAACTGGAACAGCGCCGTTTCGGCGGCATTCGGATTCCTCCTCGTCAGGGCGATGATCGAATGCAGGGTGTTGAAAAGGAAGTGCGGATTGAGCTTGCTGCGCAGGGCGTTCAGCTCGGAGGCGATCAACAGCGAATGCGCCTGCTGGATCGTCAGCGCCTGGCGCTGGCGGGCGGCGTCCAGGCGCACGGCGTGGAAGACGCCGGCGACCACGATATACATCATCGCACCGTATAGCGTCGGCCATACGTAATAGGCGAGCGGCCTGGTGGTGCCGTAGTACATTGCCGGTAGCATGGACAGGATCGCATACGACGCAGCCAGGAAGGCGTGGACGAGGAAGACTGCCACCGGCGGCAGGCGCCGGCGTTCAAGGAAGCCTTGCAAGGGCCACACCAGGGCAAGTACCAGCGCCTGTGGGATGACCCACGCCACCGCGGTAAGGCCTTTCCACTTGAAACCGGTGCTTTCACCATTGTCGAGCTGGAGGGCTGCGGCGAGCAGCCGCATGTAGGCAAGCCAGCCGCCCGCATAGTTGCGCCACATGCGCGAGGTCGGGATGTCCGTGGACGGTCGTTGGTCGGTGAGCTGTTCCATAACAAAAAGTATGCCGCAGAAAACATCGCTTGCGGCGGCGATGACGCGAACTGCGGATCGCCGGCAACGAAGTGCGGAAACGGGGCAAAAACCGCGGGCGACCCGGGCGCGGGTCAGAGCACATTTCCGGTGAAATTCGGGGTCAGAGCACTTTTTTGATCAATTGCCTGCTCTGCTTTTCAAGGAGCGCGCCCTGGCGTTCCTGCGTGGGTCGCCGTGCAAACTAGAGGCCGATCAATTTCCACAAAATGTGCTCTGACCCCGAATAATTGAAAAAATGTGCTCTGACCCCGAATTTTTGGATTGCACGTTTTTGCATGAACTTGCATGTTCGTGCGTAAACCCGTACAGTGCGTGGTATTCAAAGGAGGAACCATGCAACTTGCGGAAGAACGCCGGCAATCGATCGTGGAAATGGTCGATCGCCAGGGGAAGGTGCTGGCGGCGGAGCTGGCCCAGCAGTTCAATACATCGGAAGACACGATCCGGCGCGACCTGCGCGACCTCGATGCGGCCGGCCTGCTGCGCCGCGTCCACGGCGGGGCCATGCGCCGCACGCGGGCCGAGCCCAGCTTCGGCCAGCGCGCCGATGCGGACGCCGCCCGCAAGGGCCTGCTGGCGGGGGCGTTGGCGGAAAGCGTGCAGCCGGGCGATACCGTGCTGGTCGATGCCGGCACGACCAACCTCGCCTTCGTGCGCCTGCTCGAGGATGGCCATGCGGCCACCATCGTCACCAACAGCCCGCGCATCGCGCTGGAGCTGGGCCACTTGCGCACGACGCGCGTGCTGCTGCTGGGCGGCACCTATGCGGGGCATGCGGATGCGGTGCTGGGCGCCCACACGGTGGCCGAGATCCAGCGCCTGCGCGTGAACCTGGCCGTCGTCGGTGCCTGCAGCGTCGAGGCCGACCGCGGACTGGGCGCCAGCAATATCGAGGAAGCCGAGGTCAAGGGTGCGATGCTGGCGGCCGCCAGCCGCCGCGTCGTGGCCGTGCTCAACGAGCGGCTGGAAGCGCCGGCGCCGTTCCTGATCGCGCCCCTGTCCGAGGTCGACCAGCTGGTGCTGGAACCGGACGTCGCCCCGGACGTGCTGGCGCGCCTGCGCCAGGCCGAACGGGCTCCCGACATCCGCCTGGCGGGCGCCGCCCACGCGACGGGAAGGAGCAAGGCATGACGACGATGAATGACGACGCGATGAATGACGGCGCAATGAATGATGGCCCAATGAAGGGCGGCGCCGCCCTGGCGCGCCCGCCCGCGCACGTGGAAGCGGCGCGCTGGGCGATCTCCCTGGTCTTCCTGCTCAACGGCGCCGGCATCGGCCTGTGGGCCGCCCACGTGCCGCTGGTGCAGGCACGCACGGGCATCTCGACGGGCACGCTGGGCTTCCTGCTGCTGACGATCGCCGGCGGCGCCATCGCGGCGATGCCGATGTCGGGCTGGCTGTCCGGACGCTGGGGCACGCGCGCCGTCGTGCTCGCGGCCGGCTGGATGTTTTCCCTTATGACGGCCGTCCTGATGAACATCGGCGACGCGACGGCCCTGTTCGCGGCGGCCTTCGTGTTCGGCGCCAGCAACGGCCTGCTGGACGTGTCGATGAACACCAATGCCAGCGAAGTGGAAACGGCGCGCGGTATTCCGACCATGTCCTCGTTCCACGGCTTTTACAGCCTGGGCGGCCTGATCGGCGCGGCGGTGGGCGGCATCGTGATCGGCGCCGGGTTCGGCGACGGCCGCGGCGCGCTGGCGGCCGGCGTCGTCTTCGCCGTCGCGATCGCGCTGTGCGCCCGCTTCATCCTGGCGGTACCGCCAGCCTCGCATGGCAGCCACTTCGCCATCCCGCGCGGCCCGGCCCTGTTCCTCGGCCTGCTGGCGCTGCTGTGCTTCGCCGTGGAAGGCGCGCTGGTCGACTGGAGCGCGCTGCTGCTGGCCGAGCGCACGGGGGCGGAGCCGGCGTCGGCGGCCCTCGGCTACTCGGCGTTTTCCGTCACGATGGCCGCCTGCCGTTTCGCCGGCGACCGCCTCGTGCTGCGCTTCGGCGCCGTGCCCGTCATGACGGCGGGCGGCATCGGCATCTGCGCGGGCCTGCTGCTGGCCGTGACCAGCACCCATTTCCTGCTGTCGGCGCTGGGCTTCGCGCTGATCGGCCTGGCCGCGGCGAACGTGGTGCCGCTGATCTTCTCGGCGGCCGCGCGCGTGCCCGGCATGTCGGCCGGCGGCGGGCTGGCGGCGGTGGCGACGCTCGGCTATGCGGGGCTGTTGCTGGCGCCGCCGATCATCGGCTCGATCGCGGCGCACAGCAATATCGCGGTGGCGCTGGGGGTGTTGTCGCTGGCGGGTATCGTGGTGGCATTGAATGCGCGTGTCGTGAAGCGGTGAATGGTGGGCACATGGTGCCCACCCTACGCATCGTCATCGGCATCGTAGGGTGGGCACCACGTGCCCACCATCACGCACCGGCGGGGTATTCGCGCAGTACCGTATAACCCACGCCCGGCCGCGACTCGACCAGCGCATAGCGCTCCGCCCGCCACGCGATCTCCGGCCCATCCTGCGGCAGGATGGCCTCTCGTGCCCGGCGCGCCATCGTCACGTGCGGGCGATAGGCGCGCTCCTCGGCCTGCAGGCCCAGGTCCTGCAGCGATTGCGACAAGCCCGCATGCAGGTCCAGCAACGCCTGCGGAACGGCATGCGGCGCCAGCACGGCGATGCCGTTGTGCCATACCTCGGGGCGGCCCAGCTGCAGTTCGAACGGAGCGAAGGGAAGGGCAAAGCCGTCCAGCAGGTCGGGCAAGCGGTCGGACGGCACGCTGCCCAGGAAGTGCAGCGTCAGGTGCAGCTTGGCCGTGTCGACGGGCGCCGCGCCGCGCGGCCAGGTCCACAGGTCGCGCCATGCACGCAATTGCGCGCGCACGGCATCGTCGGGCCACAGCGCCAGGAACAGGCGCAGGGAAGAGGGAGAAGAGGGGAAAGAGGGGGCCATGTCGTCCATGCCCCCATCCTACGCTCAGAAGCAGTGTTCCGGCGCCGGGAAGCTGCCGTCCTTGACGGCCGCCACGTAGGCACTGACGGCCGCGTCGATGCTGGTCTGGCCTTCCATGAAGTTCTTCACGAAGCGCGCCTTGCGGCCGGGGAAGACGCCCAGCAGGTCGTGCATGACGAGCACCTGGCCCGAGCAGTCCGGACCGGCGCCGATGCCGATGGTCGGTACGCGCAGCATCTCCGTGACTTCCTTGCCGAGGGCGGCCGGCACGGCCTCCAGCAGCACGATGGCGGCGCCGGCATCCTGCAGGGCCACGGCGTCGCGCTTCAACTGCTCGGCGCCGGCGTCGGTCTTGCCCTGCACCTTGTAGCCGCCCAGCTGGTGCACGAACTGCGGGGTCAGGCCGATGTGGGCGCAGACGGGAATGCCGCGCTGGACCAGGAAGTGCACGGTCTCGGCCAGCCATTCGCCGCCCTCGATCTTGACCATGTGGGCGCCGGCGCGCATCAGTGCCGCGCAGTTGTCGTAGGCCTGTTCCTTGCTGCCGTAGCTGCCGAAGGGCAGGTCGGCCAGCACGAGGGCGTTCTTGCTGCCGCGCTTGACGGAGGCGGTGTGGTAGGCGACGTCGGCCACCGTCACGGGCAGCGTCGAATCGTAGCCGGCACAGACCATGCCCAGCGAATCGCCGATCAGCAGGATCTCCACGCCGCAGCGGTCCATCAGCGACGCGAAGCTGGCGTCGTAGCAGGTGAGCATGGCGATCTTGTCGCCGCTGGCACGCATGGCCATCAGCGATGGAATGGTGACGGCCTTCGGCACCGGCTTGGCGGGCGCGTTCGCCACGTTCGTCTGCCCCGGGGCCGCCATGTCCTTGCCACCCAAATATCCGCTCATAGTATTCCTTTGAAATCAAAAAAGCCGTCGGGACGACTCACCGACGGCGTAGTGTAATGCGAAGTTCCGGTTCCTGCCGGGGAACCCTCAGGAACGGAAGATGAAGTAGACCGCCCCCAGCATGCACAGCGCCGCCCACACGTAGTCCAGCTTGAACGGCTGGTCCATGTAGAACACGGCGAACGGCACGAACACGGACAGCGTGATCACTTCCTGCATGATCTTCAGCTGGCCCAGGTTGTACTGGGTCGCGCCGATACGGTTGGCAGGCACCTGCAGCAGGTACTCGAACAGCGCGATGCCCCAGCTGATCAGGGCGGCCACGTACCAGGCCTTGTTCGACAGGTTCTTCAAATGACCGTACCAGGCGAAGGTCATGAACACGTTGGACAGGACCAGCAGGCCGCCGGTCTGGACGATCACGGGAAGTTGCATCAGGACAGCCTTTCGATGGATTGGTCGGCCACGCCCGGCAGCAGCGACGCCACGCTGCCGCGGCCGGGAATGACGAGGTCGGGCGCGAGTTCGGCCAGCGGCGCCAGCACGAACGCGCGCTCGTGCAGGCGCGGATGGGGCACCAGCAACACGGGCGCGTCGGCGATGATATCGTCGCCATACAGCAGCAGGTCGAGGTCGAGGGTGCGCGGCGCGTTGCGGTAGGGGCGTTCGCGGCCGTGGGCCTGCTCGATGTCGAACAGCGCCCGCAGCAGCGCGTGCGCGTCCAGGCCGGTATCGAGCGAGGCCACGGCGTTGACGTAGTCGTCGCCGGAGGAGTCGATGGGCGCCGTGCGGTACAGCGAGGAAGCCTGCAGCAGGCGCGCGCCGGGCAGGCGCGCCAGGCGATCGAGTGCGTCCAGCACGTTCGCGCGCGCGTCGCCCAGGTTGGCGCCGATGCCGACCCAGGCGATCATTCGGCGGCGGCTCCGCCTTCGTTGGCGACGGTGGAGCCGGCCGCTTCGCCTTCATCCGTCTTGCGCGGGCCGCGGCGGCGCGGGCGCTTCTTGGCGGCGGCGGGTGCGGTCTCGCGCGCCGAGTTGATCAGGCGTTCGCGCTCGGCCACGTCACCGGCATAGAAGGTGGTCCACCAGTTGCCCACGTCGGCATCCAGTTCGCCCGATTCGCAGCGCAGCAGCAGGAAGTCGAAGCCGGCGCGGAAGCGCGGGTGCTCCAGCAGTTTATAGGGCGCCTTGCCGTTGCGGCGTTCGAAGCGCGGCTGCATGGCCCAGATGTCGCGCATGTCGGTGGCGATGCGGCGCTGCAGGGCCAGCTTGTCGGTCTGGTTGTCCAGCACGTCGTCGGCGGCCAGGTGCAGGGCCGGGATCGGCGATTCGCCGGCGGCGCGGTAGGCGTTCCACTTTTCCAGCACCTGGTGCCACAGCAGGGAGGCGAACAGGAAGCCCGGCGAGACGCCCTTGCCGGCGCGTACGCGCGCATCGGTGGAGTCCAGCGCCAGCGTCACGAACTTCATGCCGATGGGCTGCTCCAGCACCACGTCCAGCAGCGGCAAGAGGCCATGGTGCAGGCCCGACGAGCGCAGCTCCTTCAGGCAGGCCAGCGCGTGGCCGCTCATCAGGAGCTTGAGCATCTCGTCGAACACGCGCGCGGCCGGCACGTTGTTGATGAGCGGGGCCATGACGGGAATCGGCGCGCGCGTGGCCGGCTCGATCGTGAACTGCAGCTTGGCGGCGAAGCGCACCACGCGCAGCATGCGCACGGGGTCTTCGCGATAGCGCGCTTCCGGCTGGCCGATGATGCGCAGGATCCTGGCGCGGATGTCCTCGATGCCGCCATGGTAGTCCAGCACCGTCTGGGTGGCCGGATCGTAGTACATGGCGTTGATGGTGAAGTCGCGGCGCTCGGCATCCTCGTGCTGCGGACCGAAGTTGTTGTCGCGCAGGACGCGGCCATGCTCGTCCTTCGGCGCATTGTCGCTGCCGCGGCCGCGGAAGGTCGTCACTTCCAGCAGGTCCTGGCCGAACATCACGTGCACGATCTGGAAGCGGCGGCCGATGATGAAGGCGCGGCGGAACAGGCGCTTGACTTCTTCCGGCGTGGCGTCGGTGGCGATGTCGAAGTCCTTCGGCTTCACGCCCAGCAGCAGGTCGCGCACGGCGCCGCCGACGACGAAGGCCTTGAAGCCCGCTTCCTGCAGGGTCTGGGTCACGCGGATGGCATTGCTGGACACCAGCTTCGGGTCGATGCCGTGCTGTTCGGGTCCGAGGACTACGGGTTCGGTGGGGTCGCGTTCGTCTTTCACGCCAAGGATTTTACGGATGAATTTTTTGATCATTGAACAGATGCGTCGAACAGATGCAGTAAAGGCCAGCCATTGGCGCTTGCGTGTTGGCGCAGTAACGCGCTCGGATTGGTCGCCACCGGATGGGAGACGACCGACAGCAGCGGAATGTCGTTGTGCGAATCGCTGTAGAAATAGCTGCGCTCGAAGCTGTCGAACGGCCGCCCCAGGGTCTCGAGCCAGGCGTGCATGTGGACCACCTTGTTGGGGCCGTGGGACGGCAGGCCGTCCAGCTTGCCCGTCGGGTGGCCGCGCTCGTCCAGCTGCGGACGGGCGGCGAGCAGGTGTTCCACGCCCAGCAGCCTGGCGATGGGCGCCGTCAGCCAGGCGTTGGTGGCGGTGACGATGGCCACCAGGTCGCCGGCATCCTGGTGCTGCGCCAGCAGCGCGCGGGCGGACGGCAGGATGGCCGGTTCGATCACCTCCTTCAGGTACTGGCCGTGCAGGTCGCGCAGGACGGCCGGCTCGAAGCCGGCCAGCGTGCCGAGGGCGAATTCGAGGTACTCGACGGGATCGAGCTTGCCGGCGTTGTACTGGGCGAAAAAGGCGTCGTTGCGGCGCTGGTAATCGTCGGCGTCCACGACGCCCTGGCGCACCAGGAACTCGCCCCATTCATGATCGGAATCGATCGGCAGCAGCGTATGGTCGAGGTCAAACAGCGCGAGGTTCTTCATTCTTTGGTTTCGTTGTGCGGCGCATTGCCTTGGTTTTCCTGCAGCAGCAGGTCGCGCAGCAGCGGGACCGTGACGGGCCGCTGGGTCTCGAGGGAATACTGGTCGAGGGCATCCAGCATGGTCGACAGGGAGCGCATGTCGCGCTTGAAGTGGGACAGCAAATAGGGTAACACGCTGGCCGACAGCGTCAAACCGCGCGCCTCGGCCGCCTGGGTCAGCGCGGCGATCTTCTGGTCGTCGGACAGGCCGTGGATCTGGTAGACCAGGCCCCAGCCCATGCGCGTGCGCAGGTCTTCGCGCACCGGCAGCACGGCCGGCGGCACCGGGCCCGTACATACCATGTAGGCGCCGTGCTCGCGCACCTGGTTGAACAGGGCGAAGGCGTCGATCTGGCGTTGCGGCGAGAGCTGGTCGATGTCGTCGACCAGGTACAGGCTGGTGCCGGGCGCGTAGACGAATTCCGACGCGGCGGCACCGGCCGCGACGTAGCGCGAGCCGGGCGTGGCCGCCAGGCCCTGCAGCAGGTGCGTCTTGCCGGCGCCCGTCTCGCCCCACAGGTAGCAGAAATGCTCGCGCGAGGCGCGCTGCGCGAACTGGTGCATCAGGTGCGCCATTTCGGCATTCTCGCCTATCTGGAAGGTGTCGAGGCTGTACGCCGGTTCGGCGCCTAAATCGAGCACCAGCTGTTTCATCGCGCGATTCTCACGTTTTTAAAAATCAGGTATTTATTGTTATGGCGGTAAAACAGCGTCGTAGCGGGCCGTTTTGATAAAATAACGGATTGACCAGTTGGCCGTCGGCTCTCGTGCCGCAAATGTGTCGATCGGTCAACCGCCTACTATTTTACCGCCTCCGCTGCCAAATACCATGAGCCAACCATCTAATGTTTCTCTCTCCTACCGCGATGCCGGTGTCGATATCGATGCCGGCGACGCCCTGGTCGAAGCGATCAAACCATTTGCCAAGCGCACCATGCGCGAAGGCGTGCTCGGTGGCATCGGTGGTTTCGGTGCGCTGTTCGAGATCAGCAAGAAATACAAGGAACCGGTGCTGGTGTCCGGTACCGACGGCGTGGGCACCAAGCTCAAGCTGGCGTTCGAGCTGAACCGCCACGACACTGTCGGCATCGACCTGGTCGCCATGAGCGTCAACGACATCCTCGTGCAGGGTGCCGAGCCCCTGTTCTTCCTCGACTACTTCGCCTGCGGCAAGCTGGACGTGCCGACCGCCACCGCCGTGGTCAAGGGCATCGCCACCGGCTGCGAACAGGCCGGCGCCGCGCTGATCGGCGGCGAGACCGCCGAAATGCCGAGCATGTACCCGGACGGCGAATACGACCTGGCCGGCTTTGCCGTCGGCGCCGTGGAAAAATCGCAGATCATCGACGGCACCAAGATCGCCCCGGGCGACGTCGTGCTGGGCCTGGCCTCGTCGGGCATCCACTCGAACGGCTACTCGCTGGTGCGCAAGATCATCGAAGTCTCGAAACCGGACCTGGAAGGCGATTTCCACGGCCAGAAGCTGTCCGACGCCCTGATGGCGCCGACCCGCATCTACGTCAAGCCGCTGCTGGCGCTGATGCAGTCGATGGAAGTGAAGGGCCTCGTGCACATCACCGGCGGCGGCCTCGTCGAGAATATCCCGCGCGTGCTGCAGGACAACCTGACCGCCGTGCTGGACAGCAAGTCCTGGACCCTGCCGCCGCTGTTCCAGTGGCTGCAGCAGCACGGCGGCGTGGCCGACGCCGAAATGCACCGCGTGTTCAACTGCGGCATCGGCATGACCGTGATCGTCGCCAAGGAGAACGCGGACGCCGCCATGGCCCAGCTGCAGGCGGCCGGCGAGACCGTGTACCGCATCGGCGAGATCCGTGCGCGTGCGGAAGGCGAGCACCAGACGATCGTCGTTTAAAACCGAGCGGCAAACACCGAGCGGCACCGAGCGGCAAGCACCGAGCGGCACCGAGCAGCAAGCACCGAGCGGCACCGAGCAGCAAACACCGTCGTCCCCGCGCAGGCGGGGATCCAATTTTTGCATGCGCTATCGAAACGCGCGCAAATTGGGTCCCCGCCTGCGCGGGGACGACGTTTTATTCCGGCGCCCGGATATGGTCGACCAGCCCGCTGCTCGCCGCCGGCGGCGCCTTCGTCAGCAAACTGACGACGACCAGGGTCGCCAGCCCCGCCGGCACCCCGAACACGCCCGCCGAGATCGGCGCAATGTGGAACCAGGCGGCGTCCGCGCTGCCGCCCAGGATCGGGTTCGCGTGCAGCATGTAGTACAGGCATACCAGGAAGCCGGCGGCCATGCCGGCGACCGCGCCGGCATGGTTGGCGCGCTTCCAGAACACGCCGGCCACCAGCGCCGGGAACATCGTCGAGCCGGCCAGCGAGAAGGCGGCGCCCACCAGCGACAGGATGTCGGCCGGCTTCTGCGAGGCGGCGTAGGCGGCGATGAAGGCCACGGCCAGCAGCAGCAGCTTCGAGATCGTCACCCGCTTCTGCGTGGACGCGCCCGGATCCACGATCTTGAAGTAGATGTCGTGCGACAGCGCGTTCGAGATCGCCAGCAGCAGGCCGTCCGCCGTCGACAGCGCCGCCGCCAGCCCGCCGGCCGCCACCAGGCCCGATACCACGTAGGGCAGGCCGCCGATTTCCGGCGTGGCCAGCGTCAGCACGTCGCCGTCGATGGCGATCTCGGCTAGCTGCACGATGCCGTCGCCGTTGATGTCGACGATGCTGATGAGCGGATTGGCCTTGTCGACGTTGGCCCAGTACGACACCCAGGTCGGCAGCGAGGAGTACTCCGTGCCCACCACCGCCGTGTAGATGTCGTACTTGGCCAGCACGGCCAGAGCCGGCATCGTCAGGTAGATCAGCAGGATGAAGAACAGCGTCCAGAACACGGACACGCGCGTCTCGTGCACGGAGGGCGTGGTGTAGGCGCGCATCAGGATGTGGGGCAGGGCGGCGGTGCCGAACATCAGGCAGAACACCAGCGCCAGGAAGTTGTTGCGGCGGATGTCGGACTCTTCGCGCGTGTCGCCCGGGAAGGGCTCGGCGTGCGGCACGGGCGGGCGGGCGCGCTCCAGGTTGGCGGCGCGCAGCTCGGCCCAGGCGCGCGCGGCGTCCTCGGCGCTGCGCGGGTACTCCATCAGCGCGCGCTCGGCGTTGCGGATCTCGCCAAGCGAGGCGTTGCGGCCGCGCGCCGCGTCCAGGCGGCGCTGGGCTTCGATCTTGCCCGCCTCCCAGGACTGCGGCAGGCCGGCCAGGCGCGCGCCGTAGCCGTCGGCGAGGGCGCGGAAGCGGGCGCGCACCTCTTCCTCGCCCGGGTCGATCGCCAGCTGCGCCTCGCGCAGCGCCAGCTTGGGCAGCACCGAACCGTAGGCCACCTGCGGCACGGGGTTGCCGGCGAATTTCATGGACAGCCACATGGTCGGGATCAGGAAGGCCACGAGGATGATGATGTACTGCGCCACCTGGGTCCAGGTGATGGCGCGCATCCCGCCCAGGAAGGAGCAGACCAGGATGCTGGCCAGGCCCAGGAAGATGCCGACCGAGAAATCCACGCCCGTGAAGCGCGAGGCGATCAGGCCCACCGCATAGATCTGCGCCACCACGTAGGTGAACGACACGACGATCGTGGCGGCCACGGCCAGCGCACGCACCTGGTTGCCGCGGCGCCCGTTGCCGTCGCCGCCGCCGTAGCGCACGGCGAGGAAGTCGGGGATCGTGTACTGGGCGAAGCGCCGCAGGTAGGGGGCGATCAGCAGGGCCACCAGGCAGTAGCCGCCGGTCCAGCCCATCACGTAGGCGAGCGCGTCGAAGCCGTGCAGGTACAGCGTGCCGGCCAGGCTGATGAAGCTGGCCGCCGAGATCCAGTCGGCGGCCGTCGCCATGCCGTTGAACAGGGCGGGCACCCTGCGCCCCGCCACGTAGTATTCGGACACGTTCGACGTGCGGCTGACCACGCCGATGGTGGCGTACAGCACGATGGTGGCGAACATGTACAGGTGGCCGATCCACTGGCGCGGCATGCCTTCCTTCTCGAGGATGCCCAGCGCGCCCAGGAACAGGCCGAAGCACAGCGTGAACCACAGGTAGTAGCGCGACAGGCGCCGGAAGTAGCGCCGCGTGTTCTCTTTCGTGGCGGCCTTGGCGGCGGGCGTGCCCGGCGCGTTCACGTGGCCTCCCCGAGCCGGCGCGCGAAGTCGCGGTCGAGCACGCGCATGCGCCAGGCGTAGGCGCCGATGATGGCCAGGTAGATCAATGACGCGCCCTGGGCCGCCAGGTAGAACGACAGCGGCCAGCCGAACACCGACAGGTGCGCCAGGTCGCGCGCGAAGAACACCGTGCAGAAGCTGGTGGCGAGCCACAGCGCCAGCAGCCAGGCGATCAGGCGGCGCGCGCGTGTCCAGTGCAGGGCGCGGGCGGCGACGATGCGCGTGCGCTGCAGGTCGGGATCGGGCGGATCGGCGGGAAGAGGGACGGAATGGTCAGTCGACATCGGGGTCAGGCATGGCAAGTGGCGGGAAGGTCAGCCGGAACAGGCTGCCCGGGAATTTCTTGTGCGTGCTGCGCGGGTTGTTGAAGATCTCGATGTCGGCGCCGTGCTGGCGCGCGATCTCGCGCACGATCGCCAGGCCCAGGCCCGAGCCGGATGCGCTGGAGCCGAGGATGCGGTAGAAGCGCTCGAACACGCGCCGCCGTTCGGACGGGGCGATGCCGGGGCCGGTGTCCTCGACTTCCAGCAGCGCCAGGTTGCCGCTGGCGCGCACGCGCACGGTGACGCTGCCGCCGGCCGGCGTGTAGCGCAGCGCATTGTCGATCAGGTTCGACAGCAGCTCGCGCAGCATGATGGCGCTGCCGTCGATCTCCACGCTCGCCTCCGGCTCCTCGTAGCCGAGGTCGATCTCGTGCGCGAACGAGGCCGTCACCCAGTCCTGCACGACGTCGCGCGCCAGCATGCCGAGGTCGAGCGGTTCCAGCGCCACGCCGGCCTGCGGCTGGTTTTCGGCGCGCGCCAGCGCCAGCAGCTGGTTCACGAGGCGCGTGGCCGATTCCGAACTCTTCGCCAGCTGCTCGAGCGAGCGGTGGATCTCGTCCGGGTCGACCTGCCGCAGTGCCAGTTCCGACTGCATGCGCATGCCGGCCAGCGGCGTCTTCATCTGGTGCGCGGCGTCGGCGATGAAGCGCTTCTGGGCGTCGATCGTGTGGGTCAGGCGCGCCAGCATGTCGTTGAGCGAGCCGACCAGCGGGGAGATCTCTTCCGGCACCTGGCGCGGATCGATGGGCGACAGGTCGTCCGAGGGCCGCGCGCGGATGCGTTCCTGCAGCTGGGCCAGCGGCGACAGGCCGCGCGACAGGGCGAACCAGACCAGGGCCAGGATTACGGGCAGGATGATGAACTGGGGCAGGATCACGCCCTTGATGATTTCGTTGGCCAGCTGGGCGCGCTTGTCGAGCGTCTCCGCCACCTGCACCAGGGCCAGGCGCGGCTCGACTTTCGGATCGGCGAGGGGCTGCAGGTTGACCCAGGCATAGGCCACGCGCACGGGCGTGCCGTGCAGGTTCTCGTTGCGGAAGTGCACGCGGCCGCTGCGTTCGGCGTCGTCCGGCGGCGGCTGCGGCAGCTCGCGGTCGCCGTCGATGGCTTCGCCACGCGGCCCCGTGATCTGGAAGTAGACGCTGTCGACGTCGTCGGCGCGCAGGAAGTCGCGCGCCGTGCCGGGCAGGCGCGCGGCCACCTTGCCGTCGACTTCCTTGACCTGCTGGGCCAGCACGGTGACGCTGTCTTCCAGCGCATGGTCGAACGGCTGGTTGGCGATCGACTTCGCCACCAGGTAGGTGATGGCGATACTCATCGGCCACAGCAGCAGCAGCGGGGCCAGCATCCAGTCCAGGATCTCGCCGAACAGCGAATGCTGGATGCTTTCCTCGGGTTCGGGCTTGGGCGGGACGTAGAGCGGCTCGGGCGCCGCCGTGTCCCCGGCGATGGCGTTGGCTCCCCGTCTCACGGGTTGCCGGCCGCGGCGGCGGCCTTGCGGGCGCTGTCGGCGTAGCGTTCGAGGCAATAGCCGAGGCCGCGCACGGTGGCGATGCGGATGCCGCCCGTCTCGATCTTCTTGCGCAGGCGGTGCACGTAGACCTCGATGGCGTTGTTCGACACTTCCTCGCCCCATTCGCACAGGTGGTCGACCAGTTGCTCCTTGGAGACGAGGCGTCCCGTGCGCGCCAGCAGGATTTCCAGCAGGCCCAGTTCGCGCGCCGACAGGTCCAGCATCTGGTCGTTGATGGTGGCGCTGCGTCCGACCTGGTCGTACACCAGCGGGCCGTGGCGGATGATGGTCGAGCCGCCGCCCTGGCCGCGCCGCGTCAGGGCGCGCACGCGCGCTTCCAGTTCGGACAGGGCGAAGGGCTTGGGCATGTAGTCGTCGGCGCCCGCATCGAGCCCGCCCACGCGCTGCTCGATGGAATCGGCGGCGGTGAGGATGAGCACCGGCAGCAGGGAGCCGCGCGCGCGCAGGCGGCGCAGCACGTCCAGCCCGGACAGCTTGGGCAGGCCGAGGTCGAGGATGAGGAGGTCGAACTCCTGGGTCGACAGCGCGGTGTCGGCATCCTGGCCGTTCTTGACGCAATCGATGGCGTAGCCGGATTGGCGCAGCGAACGCGTCAGGCCGTCGGCCAGTACGCTATCATCTTCGGCGAGTAGAATACGCATCTTGCATCTCCTTCGTGGATCGTTTGACCTGGCTTGCGCGCATATTGTGTTTGATATTTCGCAACGTGTCGAATGTGTCGGAAGACGTAAATAAGCCTTGCCAAAACCACTGGGATTTTATACAGTACTTCCTATTGAAATCGCGCGAGCGGCCCCTATCTTGGTTCACTCTAGGACTGAATGAATATCATGGACGACAAAAAAACTGCACTGAACGTAGCTGAGAAGGGCAAGGCGCTGGCAGCAGCCCTCGCGCAAATCGAGAAACAATTCGGCAAGGGCTCCGTCATGCGCATGGACGCCAATGCCCCCGTGGAAGAAGTGCAAACCGTGTCCACCGGCTCGCTGGGCCTGGACATTGCGCTGGGTGTCGGCGGCCTGCCGCGCGGCCGTATCGTGGAAATCTACGGTCCGGAATCGTCGGGTAAAACCACGCTGACCCTGCAGACCATTGCTCAGATGCAGAAGCTGGGCGGTACCTGCGCGTTCATCGACGCCGAGCACGCGCTGGACGTCACTTATGCGCAAAAGCTGGGCATCAAGCTGGACGAACTGCTGATCTCGCAGCCGGACACGGGCGAACAGGCCCTGGAAATCACCGACGCGCTCGTGCGTTCGGGCAGCGTCGACCTCGTGGTCATCGACTCGGTGGCGGCACTGACCCCGCGCGCCGAGATCGAAGGCGACATGGGCGACTCCCTGCCGGGCCTGCAAGCCCGCCTCATGTCGCAGGCGCTGCGCAAGCTGACCGCCTCGATCAACCGTACGAACACCCTGGTCATCTTCATCAACCAGATCCGTATGAAGATCGGCGTCATGTTCGGCAGCCCGGAAACCACGACGGGCGGTAACGCGCTGAAGTTCTACGCCTCCGTGCGCATGGACATCCGCCGTACCGGTTCGATCAAGTCGGGCGACGAGGTGATCGGTAACGAAACCAAGGTCAAGGTCGTCAAGAACAAGATCGCGCCCCCGTTCAAGGAAGCGCACTTCGACATCCTGTACGGCGAAGGCACGTCGCGCGAAGGCGAGATCATCGACCTGGGCGTGGACAACAAGATCGTCGAGAAGTCGGGTTCGTGGTACAGCTACGGCGGCGAACGCATCGGCCAGGGCAAGGACAATGCACGTGTCTACCTGAAAGAGCGTCCGGCACTGGCACGCGAGATCGAGAACAAGGTCCGTGCCGCCCTGGGCGTGCGCGAACTGCCGCCGGCGCCGGCCGGTGACGCTGCCCCGCAGGCGGCGACCGTCGCCGACGACGAGTAATCCGACGGTGGTGGTTGAAAGGCTGTCGGCATGAGGCAGCCTCCGCTCAGCCTGAAGGCCCGCGCGTTGAAGTACCTGTCGACGCGCGAGCACAGCCGTCTCGAACTGGGACGCAAACTGGCCCGTTACGCCGAGGAGGGCGACGACGTCGAAGCGCTGCTCGACTTCCTCGAACGGAACAATTGGCTGTCCCAGGAGCGGTTTGCCGAATCGCTCGTCCACCGTCGTGCCGGCCGCTACGGCAACAGCCGTGTGCTGGCCGAACTGCAGCAGCACGGCGTGAAGGGCGACGACCTCGATGAACTGAAGGCAGGACTGAAGGACACCGAAGTCGCCCGCGCGAAGGAAGTCTGGCGCCGCAAGTTCGACCGCGTCCCCCAGGACGCCGCCGAACGCAGCAAGCAGATGCGTTTCCTGCTGCAGCGCGGGTTTTCCCAGGGCGCGGTGCGTGCCGCGCTCAAGGGCCATGTCGACGACGAGGATTTTCATGACTGAGCTTCAGCGCATGAATATCTGAACGGCTGACCTGTCGTGAATATCTGCCTGTTGTTTTATTTATGACAGGCAAGTACCGCTGTCATTCGAAGCGCAAGCGTCCAGCGCCATCCGCCGATGTGCCGCTCGACCGGGGCACACTCCTCAAACGGCGTCATGACGCTGCACGCTTGCGCTTCTCTCCCCGCGCGTTCCTGTCGCTTTTCTGGCGCAGACGGCAACATTCCTCCCCGCTTCCCTCCGTAAAAACCCTTATATAGCCGCGGTAACGGTGCAACCGGTGACGTGCTGTGCTAAACTTTCGTGGTTTAAGCAGCGCCGCAAGAGCGGTTGTTGCCGTAGAAGCTGCGGCAACGTGCATCAGGCACAACGGCTGCAATATTTTTCGCCGCATTCCGGCATTGGTGTTTATGCCCCTGTCTCCACCAGCTCCGCGTCAGCTCAGGCACACGCGCGCCATTACCGTCGAAGCGTTCCTGCGCGACGACGGCATGTGGGACCTCGACGCGTGCATCCGCGACGTCAAGAAGCATGACATCGAGCTGCCTTCCGGGCGCCGTCCGGCCAATGTGCCGGTACACGACCTCAAGCTGCGCGTGACCATCGATCGCGACATGGTCATCGTCGACGCAGAAGCTGCGTCCGATGCCGTTCCCTATCCCGGTTTCTGCGACGCCATCACGCCTGCCTACAAGCAGCTGATCGGCTTGTCGCTGCTGAAACATTTCCGTTTGCATCTGAAAGACCGCCTGTCCGGCGTCCTCGGCTGCACCCACCTGACCGAACTCGCGCAAATCCTGCCCACCGCGGCAATCCAGGCCTTTGCCGATGACGAGATGGCCAACCGTCCGGGCGAGACCGCGTCCGAACGGCCGTATGAACTGGACCGCTGCCATGCACTGCGCCTCGACGGCCCCGTCGTCGAAAAGTATTATCCGCGCTGGGCTGTGAAGGCGGTGCCGGGGTAGTATCGCGATTTCTCGCTTTTTATTTATTCAACCGTACTTAATCAGTAACGAAGAAGGGAAGCCAGCATGAAGATCCATGAGTATCAGGGCAAAGAAATCCTCCGGAAATTCGGAGTGACCGTTCCGCGCGGCATTCCGTGCATGTCGGTCGACGAAGCCGTCAAGGCAGCTGAAGAACTCGGTGGCCCGGTCTGGGTTGTCAAGGCACAGATCCATGCTGGCGGTCGCGGCAAGGGCGGCGGCGTCAAGGTCGCCAAGTCGATCGATCAAGTGCGCGAATACGCGAACCAGATCATGGGCATGCAACTGGTCACCCACCAGACCGGTCCGGAAGGCCAGAAAGTCCGTCGCCTGCTGATCGAAGAAGGCGCCGACATCAAGAAAGAACTGTACGTGTCGCTGGTCACCGACCGCGTCACCCAGAAAGTCGTGCTGATGGCCTCGTCGGAAGGTGGCATGGACATCGAAGAAGTCGCACACAGCAACCCGGAAAAAATCCACAGCATCGCGATCGACCCGAAAGCCGGCCTGCAGGATGCCGAGGCCGACGACATCGCCCGCAAGATCGGCGTGCCGGAAGGCTCGATCGAAGCCGCCCGCGCGAACCTGAAAGGCCTGTACCAGGCTTACTGGGAAACCGACGCGTCGCTGGCTGAAATCAACCCGCTGATCCTGACCGGCGACGGCAAGGTCATCGCCCTGGACGCCAAGTTCAACTTCGACTCGAACGCCCTGTTCCGCCACCCGGAAATCGTCGCCTACCGCGACCTGGACGAAGAAGATCCGGCCGAAGTCGAAGCGTCGAAATTCGACCTCGCCTACATCTCGCTGGACGGCAACATCGGCTGCCTGGTGAACGGCGCCGGCCTGGCCATGGCCACCATGGACACCATCAAGCTGTTCGGCGGCGAGCCGGCCAACTTCCTGGACGTGGGCGGCGGTGCCACCGCGGAGAAGGTCACCGAAGCCTTCAAGATCATGCTGAAGAACCCGGGCCTGAAAGCCATCCTGGTCAACATCTTCGGCGGCATCATGCGCTGCGACGTGATCGCCGAAGGCGTGATCACCGCTTCGAAGGCCGTCTCGCTGCAGGTGCCGCTGGTCGTCCGCATGAAGGGCACCAACGAAGACCTGGGCAAGAAGATGCTGGCCGACTCCGGCCTGCCGATCATCTCGGCCGATACCATGGAAGACGCAGCGAAGCAGGTCGTCGCCGCTGCTGCTGGACAAGCCTAATTCGCGAAGGAAACAAAATGTCGATTCTGATCAACAAAGACACCAAAGTCATCACCCAAGGCATCACCGGCAAGACCGGCCAGTTCCACACCCGCATGTGCCGTGACTACGCGAACGGCCGCGAGGCATTCGTCGCCGGCGTGAACCCGAAGAAAGCCGGTGAAGACTTCGAAGGTATCCCCATCTTCGCGAACGTCAAAGAAGCCAAGGCCGAAACCGGCGCCAACGTGTCGGTCATCTACGTCCCGCCGGCAGGCGCCGCCGCCGCCATCTGGGAAGCCGTGGAAGCCGAGCTGGACCTGGCAATCTGCATCACCGAAGGCATCCCCGTCCGCGACATGATGGAAGTCAAGGATCGCATGGCCAAGGCCGGTTCGAAGACCCTGCTGCTGGGCCCGAACTGCCCGGGCCTGATCACCCCGGACGAAATCAAGATCGGCATCATGCCGGGCCACATCCACAAGAAGGGCCGCATCGGCGTCGTCTCGCGCTCGGGCACCCTGACCTATGAAGCAGTCGGCCAGCTGACCGCGCTGGGCCTGGGCCAATCGTCGGCAGTCGGCATCGGCGGCGACCCGATCAACGGCCTGAAGCACATCGACGTGATGAAGATGTTCAACGACGATCCGGATACCGATGCCGTCATCATGATCGGCGAGATCGGCGGCCCGGACGAGGCGAACGCTGCTTACTGGATCAAGGACAACATGAAGAAGCCGGTCGTCGGCTTCATCGCCGGTGTCACCGCTCCTCCGGGCAAGCGCATGGGCCACGCCGGCGCGCTGATCTCGGGCGGCGCCGACACCGCGCAAGCCAAGCTGGAAATCATGGAAGCCTGCGGCATCAAGGTCACCAAGAACCCGTCGGAAATGGCACGCCTGCTGAAGGCCATGCTGTAACCCTGCGGTCTTCGATCTGCCACTGAAAAGGAGCGCTACGGCGCTCCTTTTTGTTTGTGCGGGTGGCATGGGTGGCGGCCTGGGGCGACAATTTTTGGCTGCGTACCGACGGGTTTTGGCAGGCCGACAAATTTTGCGCATGCCAAGTGACAAAAATTGTCACTCGGGCCCGTGCAAACGACGGGTTTTGCCGGGTTTGGTGGCAAAAACCGAAAAATTCCGTACGGAAATAAACTGGCACGCCGCTTGCATATAGAAGAGCAGAAGCAAGCAGTAACCGGATACGCAATACGACCTTTAACGCATCACCCAACTGGAGAGATACCATGAAAGCACCGCACATCAACAAGAAGGCCGAAGGCGGCTTCACCCTGATCGAACTGATGATCGTCGTCGCGATCATCGGCATCCTGGCTGCTGTGGCGATTCCGCAGTACCAGAACTATGTGGCCAAGTCGAAGTTTTCGGCTGCGCTGGCTGAAATCTCGGCCGGTAAAACCGGTTTCGATGTCAAACTGAACGAAAACGGTACTGCTCCGACCAGCGCTGGCGAAATCGGTATGAAAGACGGCACTGCCAACTGCAGCCGCGTGGGCGTTAGCGCTGATGGTATCACCTGCCTGATCCAAGGCGGCCCGTCGGCCGTCGCTGGCAAGATCGTTAGCCTGCGTCGTACCGACGCCGACGGTTGGGTTTGCCACCAGAACATCGGCACTGGCTCTGCCAACGTGATTGGAACGAGCAAGTGCGATGGCACCAACACCATTACTATTGCAGCCGCTCAGTAATACAGCAATGCAGAAAAAACCCGGCCTCGGCCGGGTTTTTTTTCGCCTACACAATCCGCTGCCGATCCGCCAGCACCACCTCGTACGTCAGATTCTGCAGCAGCGTGAAGTGCACCGGATCCAGGTCCACGAACTGCACCCCGTACGCGAATCCCGCCGACTGTTCCGTCCCCCCGCCCAGCACGTTCACGTTGCGGATCGCCGCCCGCGCCTTGATCGGCACGTCTTCCTCGTTCGCCGGTGACACCAGCGAGAACATCAAGTCCAGTTCGCCGCTCTCGCGCGGCAGGGGCTCGCGCATCTCCACCCGCGCACCGTGCACGCTCAGGTTCGTCAGCTGGCAGTCCCGCATGCCGGCCCAGTCGGCGTCCAGCTGTGCAGCGATGTCGACGCGCACCCGCATCGCCGTGCGC
The DNA here is from genome assembly GCF_044901715.1 of Massilia paldalensis. Lineage (NCBI taxonomy): Bacteria > Pseudomonadati > Pseudomonadota > Betaproteobacteria > Burkholderiales > Oxalobacteraceae > Massilia > Massilia paldalensis. The sequence continues at coordinate 544,827 of NZ_JBJCIU010000004.1, read as the reverse complement.
AGGCTCGTGCCCTGGATGGTGCGGGGGAAGGAGAGGTGGGCGTAGAACAGCGGCCGGTCGAAGACCCGCTCGACCGTGCAGGCGAAGGAACACACGTTCACGCCCGAGAACACGCGGATGGTGACGCGCTCGCCTTCCGTCAGCGCGATCGGCGCATTCTTCTCGAACGGGATCTTGACGATCAGGTACTCGTCCTTCAGCCAGCCGATGAGGGTAGAGAAATGCTGGACTGGCTTCAGGCGCCGGTGGGTCAGCAGTTGCAGGCGGACGCCGACCTGCAGGTTCATCGATTCGAAGTCGAAGGTTTGCGGTGGGAATTCGCGCTCCGCCGGCGCGTCGTTCATCCTCATTGTTACTGTCAATTGATGAGATACTGACAGTATAAGTGAGGAAACATTTTATTGCTGGCAATAATATGGTCCCGTTCATACAAACGGGACCGTCCGTCGTCCTGCGCAGGCAGGGACCCAAGTTCATTACGCATCTCGACGGCGCGGAAAAATTGGGTCCCTGCCTTCGCAGGGACGACGGGTAGTGAGGAGTGACTTATTGCTTCAAGTGCTGGTCGAGCCACCCGTTCACGGTATGGTGCCACAGCAGCGAGTTGGCCGGCTTCAGCACCCAGTGGTTCTCGTCCGGGAACACGAGCAGCTTGCTCTCGATACCCTTGCGCTGCAGCGCCGTGAATGCCGACAGCCCTTGCGCCGTGGGGATGCGGAAGTCGAGGTCGCCCTGCACGACGAGCATCGGCGTCTTCCAGTTGTTCACGAACAGCACCGGATTGAACTTCTCGTGGTTCTGCGGCACCTTGAAGTAGGAGCCGCCGCTTTCCCAGTCGGTGAACCATTGTTCCTCGGTCGAGAAGGCCATGCCGCGGGTATCGAACACGCCGTCGTGGTTGACGATGCACTTGAAGCCGTCGGACCAGTTACCCTGGATCCAGTTCATCATGTAGCCGCCGTAGGAAGCACCCAGCGCGCAGGCGCGCGAGCGGTCCAGCCACGGATACTTGGCCACTGCGGCGGCCAGGCCCTTCTGCAGGTCCTCGAGCGGCTTGCCGCCCCAGTCGCCGCTGATGGCGTCCGTGAACTTCTGGCCGTAGCCGGTCGAGCCGTGGAAGTCGATGAACACGGCCGCATAGCCGGCGCCGGCATAGGTCTGCGGATTCCACCGGTAGCTCCAGCCGTTGCCGAAGCTGCCTTGCGGGCCGCCGTGGACCAGGAAGGCGATCGGGTACTGCTTGCCCGGTTCGTAGTTCCACGGCTTCATCACGTGGCCGTAGACGGTGTCGCCGTTCGCGCCCTTGAACGAGAACTGTTCGGATTCGCCCCAGCGCACGTCGGCCAGGCGTTCCGTGTTCAGGGTGGTCAGCTGGACGGGGTTGACGCTGCCCGCCTTGACGGCATACAGCTGGGCGCCGGAGGACAGGTTCGCCTGCGTGTAGGCGAGCGTACCGCCGCGCAGGTCGTAGCCGCCGATGGCGCCCTTGCCGGTCAGGGCGGTGACCTTGCCGGAGGCGGTATCGATCGAGAACAGGCGGTGCTGGCCGACGTCTTCCGCATCGACGACGAGCGCCTTGCCGTCTGCGCTCCACTGCAGGCCGCCGGCCGAACGGTCCCAGTCGGCGGCCAGCTTGCGCTTGGCGCCGCTGGCCACGTCCATCAGCATCACCTGGTAGCGGTCGGCCTCGAAGCCGGGACGCGCCATGGCGAGGTAAGCGAGGGTGCGGCCGTCCGGCGAGAATACGCCCTTGGCGTCCCAGGCCGGATTGTCGGCGGTGAGGTTGCGCGGCGCCTGGCCGCCCGCAGCAGGGACCGTGTACAGGTCGAAGTTGGTCGACCATGCCTCGGTCTTGCCGGCGATGCGCACGGAGAACACGATAGCCTTGCCGTCCGGGCTGAAGCGGTATTCCTCGCGGTCGCCGAACGGTTTCGAGGGCACGTCGCCGTCGAGCATGCCGGACAGGCTGACGGGCTCGCCGGCACCCTTGGCGACCTTGCCGGCGGCGTCCAGCGGCAGCGAATACAGCACGGCGTTGCGGCCGTCGGCCCAGGTGTCCCAGTGGCGCACGAACAGGCGGTCGTAGACCATGCCCGTGGCCTTGTCCTTGGCCTTCGCTTCCATGCGTGCCTTGGTGCAGGCGAGGTCGGCGCAGTCGCGGAACACGGCCATGCTGAGGGCGATGCGGTCACCCGTGGGCGAGACGCGGAAGTTGTCGACGTCGAGGGGCAGGTCGGTCACGCGGACCGGCTCGCCCGCCTTGTCGCCCTTCAGCGGCAGGCGCCATACCTGCGACGAACCCGAGCGCGCGGACAGGAAATAGATGGCGTCGCCCTTGCCCGACCATTCCGGGTCGGTGCTGCTGGCGGCATGGGAGGTCAGGCGCTGCGGCGCCGGCCTGGCCGCCTTCAGGTCGACCAGGTACAGGTCGGTGTGACTCTTGTTCTTGGCCACGTCGGTGCTGCGCACCGTGTAGACGACGCGGCTGCCGTCCGGCGACACCACCGGGGTGCCGACACGGTCCATCGCGACCATGTCCTCGACCGTGAAACCGCGCGGCGCGGCCACTGCGGGCACTGCAACCGCGCTCGATGCCGCCATGGCCACAGCCAGCGCTAGCGTACTTACTTTCATTCCCGTCCTCATGCAAGGCAAAGGGAACAATTTACCATGCGCAAGCTGGGCCGGGAATCGTTCAGAACTCTTCCCAGTCTCCTTCGGCCGTTGCGGCGGCCTTGGCAGTCTTGCCGGCTTTGGCAGGACGCACGGTGCGCGCCGCGGCGGACGGTGCCGCCAGCGCGGCCTTGGCCGGCTGCTTCGCGCCGGATGCTGGCGCCGGTGCCGGAGCGGACGCGGCTGCAGGGGCCGAAGCACGGGCCGACGCAATTGCCGATGCAGGGGCCGACGCCGGCGTCGCCTGGCGCGCGGCGGTGCGGAACACGCTGACCAGTTCCGACAGCTTGCCGGCCTGCGCCTGCAGCGACTCCGACGCCGCCGCCGCTTCCTCGACGAGGCCCGCGTTCTGCTGCGTGACGTGGTCCATCTGGCTGATGGCTTCGTTGATCTGCTCGATGCCTGTGGTCTGCTCGCCGCTCGCCGCCGTGATCTCGGCCATGATGTCGGCCACGCGCTGGATGCTGTCGACCACTTCCTGCATCGTGCTGCCGGCCTGGCCCACGAGCCTGCTGCCGGCGCCGACCTTGTCGACCGAGTCGCCGATCAGTTCCTTGATTTCCTTGGCGGCGGTGGCCGAGCGGTGCGCCAGCGTGCGCACCTCGCCCGCCACGACGGCGAAGCCGCGGCCCTGCTCGCCGGCCCGAGCCGCCTCGACGGCGGCGTTCAGCGCCAGGATATTCGTCTGGAAGGCGATGCTGTCGATGACGGCGATGATGTCCACGATCTTCTTCGACGAGGCGTCGATCGAGCCCATGGTCTCGACCACCTGCGCCACGACGGCGCCGCCCTGCGTTGCCACGCTCGAGGCCGTCATCGCCAGCGTGTTGGCCTGGCGCGCATTGTCGGCGTTCTGCTTGACCGTCGACGTCAGTTCTTCCATCGACGAGGCCGTTTCTTCGAGCGAGCCGGCCTGCTCTTCGGTACGCGAGGACAGGTCCATATTGCCGCTGGCGATCTGGCTCGAGGCCGAGGCGATCGCATCGGTGCCGGCGCGTACTTCGGTGACGATGGTGGCGAGGCGGTCGCGCATGCTCTTCATCGCGAACAACAGGCTCGACGTGTCGCCGGCGCGCAGCTGCACGTCGCTGACCAGGTCGCCCGAAGCGATGCGGCCCGCGACGTCGGCCGCATACGCCGGTTCGCCGCCGAGCTGGCGCGTCAGGCTGCGCGTGATCAGCACGCCCAGCGCGACGCCGGACAGGGCGCTGCACACGACCAGCAGCAGCATCATCGTGCGGCTGGTGCGGTAGGAGGCGAAGTTGGCGTCGTTGGTATCGCTGGCCAGCTTTTCCTTGCGCTTGGCCAGTTCCGTCATCTTGTCGTCGACCACCTGGGAACGGGGCATGAAGGTGCCGAACAGGTAGTCGATCGAGGCGCGCTGCGGCTGCAGGGCATCGTCCTTGGCCAGCTTGAGCAGCGCAGCAATGTCGTTGTCATAGCTGCTCAGCTGCGCATCGAGCTCGGCGAAGGCGCGCTTCCCGTCGTCGGTGGTGAACAGCGGACGGGCGCGGTCCAGGTTGTCATGCATCATCTTCTTGTAGTTCTCGAGATTCGCCAGCGTCTTGCTGCGCTGCTCGTCGCTGGATGCCAGCATCACGCCGCGCAAGGCGCGCCCGATGTAGATCAGGTCGATGTTCGCTTCCTTGGTATAGGACAGGCCGAGCAGCTCGTTCTGATACAGGCGCTTGGCGCGCTCGTTCATCTGGTCCATGCTGACGATGCCGATGGCGGCCACGATGGTGCCGAGCAGGGCAATGGCAAGAAAACCCAGGATCAGCCGCGTGCCGACCTTCATTTGTTGAAACATGTCGTCATTCTCCAGAATGGATGGGCCAGGCAGGCGAGGATTCGGCGTAGCCGGCAATTAGTGGTTTCTGGAGAAATGTTAATTGATCCGTGGAAATTATCGAAGGATATGTGAAATAAATCGTCGAGACTGGCGTATTTTTCCCACGTTACATTGACAATATTGCCCAGGTGGCAGCGCGCCACTGGCGCCAGATCGTGTCATTAAGTTACATTCATCATGTAATGGTTGTCCCAGATTCGGCGCACGGTCCGGCGCGATCAATGTGCGTGCCGGATCCGGAAGTAAGCTCGATGCGCGGTATCCACCGTAACCCTCAGGAGTCATCATGACGAGCATGAAACCGGAAGCAATCCTTTCCCTTACCCCCGTACCCGCCCAGTGGGTCGATACCTGGTCCGGCGTCGCCTCCCTGTACCGGGACGCCATGCAGGCCAGCGTCCAGCAACTGGTGCTCAGTTCGGCGAGCATCATCCAGGAACAGACGATGCGTGCCTTCATGGCCGCATCCAATGCCTGCGCGGAGGCGCTGGCCAGGAATGCCATGACGGTGCAGCAGCAATCGATGGTGCGGTTCGCCGACGCGCACCAGCAGGCGCTCGGCCTGATGGGGCGGGCATGGACGGCGGGCTGGACGGGCGACGGCAAGGCCTGAGGGGGCAGGCCACGCACGTGAGGCGCGGCGCGGCGCCTGCCCCTGCCTATTTCGGGCTTAGCGTGCGTGAATTGGCGTCGGTGCGGAACAGGATCGGCTGTGTACCCTGCGGCAATGCCTGCGCGCGTTGGGCATGCATCACGATGGCGTGCACGTCGCCATGGCTGGGCGATTTGGCGCAGACGGGGTCGGCATTCTCCGCGTCCCCCGTCATCGCATAGGCCTGGCAGCGGCAACCGCCGAAGTCCCGGTGTTTTTCGCTGCAATCGCGGCAGGGCGGTTTCATCCACGCATCGCCGCGGTAGCGGTTGAAGGCGCCGCTGGCGTACCAGATGTCGCGCAAGGATGTATCGCGCACGTTGGGGAAGGCGATCCCAGGCAGCGAGCGCGCCGCGTGGCAGGGCAGGGCGCTGCCGTCCGGTGCAATGCCGAGGAAGACGGAGCCCCAGCCGTTCATGCAGGCCTTCGGACGTTCCTCGAAATAGTCGGGCACCACGAACAGGATGCGCATCCGGTTGCCGATGCGCGCGCGGCATGCCTCGACCGTTGCCTCGGCGCGCGCCAGCTGTTCGCGCGTCGGCATCAGCTGCGCCCGGTTGACGAGCGCCCAGCCGTAATACTGCGTGTTGGCCAGCTCCAGGTATTCCACGCCCATGTCGAGCGCCATCTCGATGATGCGCTCCACGTGGTCGAGGTTGAAGCGGTGCAGCACGACGTTCAGCACCATCGGGTAGTCGTACTGCTTGATCAGGCGGGCGACCCGCGACTTCAGGTCGAAGGTCTTCGTGCTCGACAGGAAGTCGTTCATTTCCCGGGTCGAATCCTGGAACGACAGCTGGATGTGGTCGAGGCCCAGTTCCTTCATGCGCGCCAGACGCGCCTCGGTGAGGCCGATGCCGGACGTCAGCAGGTTCGTGTAGAACCCCAGCCGGCGGCCTTCGCCGACGAGTTCCTCGAGGTCGTCGCGCATCAGCGGTTCGCCGCCCGAAAAGCCGAGCTGGGCCGCGCCGAGCTGGCGCGCCTGGCGCATCACGTCGAACCACTGTGCCGTGTCCAGCTCGGCGCGCTCGTTCGCATAGCCGACGGGATTGAAGCAGAACGGGCAGTGCAGGGGGCAGCGGTAGGTCAGCTCGGCCAGCAGCCACAGCGGTGGCGCGATGGCCGGCGTGACGGCGGCAGGTAGGGGCGCGTTCATGGTCGCGGCCTCAGCTGATCCAGCCGCGCTCGCTGGCCGCGCGCAGGAATTCCTCGACGTCGTCCTGCAGGCCGCGCTGGTCGAACGCCTGTTCGAGCTCGGCGACCATGTCCGGCACGGAATGCTTGCCGTCGCAGCGCTTGAGGATCTCGGCCGCGCTCTGGTTCAGGTTCACCATGCCTTCGGGATACAGCAGCACGTAGCTGTTCTGCGCCTCTTCCCACTGCATGCGGAACAGGCGGGACAAGGCGGGCTTTTCTGGAACGGTCATCATGGCATCTTCCGTCAGGGGTAGGCGTTGTCGATGGCGTCGAGCATGGCCCACAGGATGTCGAGCTTGAACTGCAGGATCTCGAGCGCGCGTTCCTGCTGGGCGCGCGTGGTGAAATGGTCCAGCGTGACCTGCAGGCCGTGTTCGACGTCGCGTTCGGCCAGCGAGATGCGGCTGCGGAAATACTGCAGGCCGGCCGGGTCGATCCAGCCGTAATGGACGGGCCAGTTGGCCAGCCGGTCCTTGTGGATCTTGGGCGCGAACATTTCCGTCAGCGAGGAACAGACGGCTTCCTGCCACGGCACCTGGCGCGCGAAATTCACGTAGGCGTCGACGGCGAAGCGCACGCCCGGCACCACGTGGCGCTGCGACCAGAGTTCGTCGCGGCCGAGACCGACGGCTTCGCCCAGCCGCACCCAGGCTTCGATGCCGCCTTCGTCCTCGCCGGTACCGTCGTGGTCGAGGATGCGCCGCACCCACTTGCGCCGCGTCTCGCGGTCCGGGCAATTGGCGATGATGGCGCCATCCTTGCGCGGAATGTTGATCTGGTAATAGAAGCGGTTGGCGACCCAGCCGCGAATCTGTTCTGGCCGCAACAGGCCCTCGTTCATCCGGACGTTGAACGGATGGTGGATGTGGTAACCGGCACCGCGCGCGCGCAATTGCGCTTCGAATTCCTCGCGGTTCCAGGGTGCAGCAAGCGTCATGGGACGATCTCCATGCCGTCGAACGCGACTTCGATGCCGTGGCGCGCCAGTTGCGCGCGTTGGGGCGAGTCTTCGTCCAGGATCGGATTGGTGTTGTTGATGTGGATAAGGATCTTGCGCCGGTCGCCGATGCGGTCGAGCACCTCGATCATGCCGCCTTCGCCCGACAGCGGCAGGTGGCCCATGTCGGCCGCCATCTTCTTGGACAGGCCCAGCGCGATCATCTCGTCGGCCGTCCACAGCGTGCCGTCGACCAGCACGCAGTCGGCCGCTTGCATCGCCGCCTCCACGTGCGGCTCGATGACGCCGAGTCCCGGCGCATAGAACACGGAGCGGCCGCTGGCGATGTCCTCGATCAGCAGGCCGATATTGTCCCCCGGCTCGGGCCGCTCGCGGTGCTTGGAATAGGGCGGGGCCTTGCTGCGCAGGGCCAGCGGCGTGAAGCGGATGCCATCGATGCCGGGCACCTGCGTCGCGGCGCTGCCGTCGACGGGCAATGCGTGCCAGTGCACGCCGCAGTAATGGGACAGCACGGAGGCCAGCGGCAGTCCGTGCTCGAGTTCGTTCCACACGGGCGCCGTGCAGTACAGCGGCAGGGTCTTCCCCTCGCGCAGCATCAGCAGGCCGGTGACATGGTCGATCTGCGCATCCATCAGCATGACGGCGGCAATGCCGGTATCCCGCGCGGCGCGTGCCGGCTGCAGGGCAGGGGTGGCGCGGATCTGGGTCAGGATATCGGGCGAGGCATTGATCAGCACCCAGTCCTGCCCGTTGGACGACACGGCAATCGACGATTGCGTGCGCGCCGTGGCGCGGAGGGTGCCGTTGCGCAGCCCGGCACAATTACGACAGTTGCAATTCCACTGCGGAAAACCGCCACCGGCGGCGGAGCCCAGGACGAGAATCTTCATCGGGCGAGCCAGCCGGTGCCGGACATGGCGTCATTATTGCCGACACCGTGCATATCAGCGATTCAGGATGTACATCGTGATTTCGAAACCGAAACGGCGGTCGATGAATTGCGGCTTGGTCCAGCTCATGGTCGTTCTCCTGGAAGTGTTGAGGAAGAATGCATCTACACGTAACTCTACTGGAAAGCCACGCAGGGTGTAGGCGATATGGAACACGCAATAACCATGCCACTGGCAGACGCCCGGCCGCCGCCCGTCCAGGCCTTCATGTGTGGCAAAACTGAACAACGACCGACGCGTACTGACACGCTTCCGGCACAGCAAAAAAGGTGTCGAATGGTGAATTATGTACGTTCCCAAACATTCGTGCAAATGGGGTTGATGTATCCTTCATGAAAGAAAAGCGAAGCTATTGCGATATAAGCAATCAATCGTGTTCCAGACGTGTTCCTGGGCGAGAAGGAGGAGACCCGCTGTCTTGCGACAGTTCCGTCCACCAGCCAAAGGATACGCATCGATGTCTACCACTACCACGCCGGCCGCCGTAACGGCGCCGCCCGATACGAAGGAAAGCCGCTTCGTCTTCAAAGTCGCGCTCGCCGCCACCATGGGCGCGCTCGCCTTCGGCTACGACACGGGCGTCATCTCGGGTGCGCTGCCCTTCATGAGCACCCCGGTCGCAAACGGCGGCCTCGGCCTCACCCCCGTCACGGAAGGCATCGTGACCTCGGCCCTCGTGTTCGGCGCCGCGTTCGGCTCGCTGATGGCCGGTACGCTCTCCGACCGCTATGGCCGCCGCACGACGCTGCTGGGCCTGTCGCTCGTGTTCATGATCGGCGTGCTGGGCACGGCGCTGGCGCCCTCCGTCGCCGTCATGGTCGCGATGCGCTTCGTGCTGGGCCTGGCCGTGGGCGGAGCTTCGTCGACGGTGCCCGTGTTCATCGGCGAAATGGCCGGCCCCAGCCGCCGCGCCCGGCTCGTCAGCCAGAACGAATTGATGATCGTCAGCGGCCAGTTGATCGCCTACATTCTCAACGCGCTATTGGCCTACCTGTCCGATTCCCCGCACGTGTGGCGCTACATGCTCGGCATTGCCGCGGTGCCGGGCGTGCTGCTGGGCATCGGGATGCTGTTCGTGCCGGCGTCGCCGCGCTGGCTGGCCAGCAAGGGCCGCATGGAGGAGGCGCGCGCCGTGCTGCAACAGATCCGGTCGAGCGACAAGCAGATCGACAAGGAAATGGCCGACATGGTCAAGCTGAACGAGATCGAGCACGACCAGGTCGGCTGGTCGGCCGTGATGGCGACGCCCTGGATCCGCAAGCTGCTGTGGATCGGCATCGGCCTGGGCTTCGTGGCCCAGTTCACGGGCGTGAACGCCTTCATGTACTTCACGCCGATCATCCTGAAGTCGACGGGCCTGGGCACGAACGCGGCGCTGACGGCCACCATCGGCAACGGCGTCGTGGCCGTGATCGCCACCTTCTTCGGCATCTGGCTGATCGGCAAGCATGGCCGCCGCCCGATGCTGATGACCGGCCTCGGCTTCGTCGTCGCCTCCCAGGCCGCGCTGGGCGCCGTGCTGCTGTGGATGCCAGACGGCCTGGCGAAAAGCTATACGGCGCTGGCCTGCATCCTGTGCTTCCTGCTGTTCATGCAGATGCTGATTTCGCCCGTGTACTGGCTGCTGATGTCGGAACTGTTCCCCATGCACCTGCGCGGCGTGCTGACCGGCACCGCCGTCGCCTGCCAGTGGATCTTCAACGCCCTGGTGGCGCTGCTGTTCCCCATCGCCATGGCCCAGTTCGGTAGCGCCACGTTCTTCGTGTTCGCCGCCATCAATGTCGGCTCGCTGATCTTCGTCGCGACCTGCCTGCCGGAGACCAAGGGCAAGTCGCTGGAAGGGCTGGAGAAGTACCTGGAGAAGGAATTGACGGGCGCCTGAGGGCGACTAGACGGCGGCGGTCCAGTCCCCGGACTTGCCGCCATGCTTTTCCAGCACGCGCACGTCCGTCATGACCATGCCGCGGTCGACCGCCTTGCACATGTCATAAATGGTCAGCAAGCCGACCTGCACGGCCGTCAGCGCCTCCATCTCGACCCCCGTCTTGCCAACCAGCTCGACCTGGGCGCGGCAGTGCACGCTGTTCTTCGCATCGTCGATCTCGAAGTCGACGGCGACGCGGGTCAGCGCCAGCGGATGGCACAGGGGGATCAGGTCGCTGGTGCGCTTGGCGGCCATGATGGCGGCGATGCGGGCGACGCCGAGGACGTCGCCTTTCTTGGCGCTGCCGCTTTTAACCAGTTCCAGGGTTTCCGGCTTCATGCGGATGGTGCCGGCGGCGACGGCGACGCGGTGGGTCTCGTTCTTGGCGCCGACGTCCACCATATGGGCCTGGCCGGCGTCGTCGAAGTGGGTGAGGTGGTCGGAGGCGGGCGTCGTCATGGTGTGAATGCTGGGTCTGAGCTGTCGTATCGAAGTTTGGCCGGACGGTAACACCGGCCGGGAAGCGGGTATCATAGCACCGTGAAACCGAACCCGATTCGAGCGATGTTGCAGCAATCACCATCCTGGCGGCGCGTGGTCACGGCCGCCTGCCTGGCCGTCGCCGCCGGCTTTGCGCTGGCCGCCCCCGCCACGTCCCCCACGCCGACGACGCCCGTCCTGCGCGGCGTTACCGATCTCAACAGCCTGCCGACGCTGGGCGATACGGCGCGCGCCGATTTGTCGCCCGTCTTCGAGCGCAAGATCGGCGAGGAGATCATGAACGACATCCGGCGCGACCGCGACTACCTCGACGACGACCCGACCCTCGAGTTCCTGAACAATTTCGGCGAGAACCTCGTGCAGGCGGCGCCGGGCGCGCGCGGCGAGACGAATGCGGATTTCTTCTTCTTTGCCGTGCGCGATCCGATGATCAATGCGTTCGCGCTGCCCGGCGGCTTCATCGGCGTGCACTCGCAGCTCTTGATCGCGGCCCAGAACGAATCCGAGCTCGCTTCCGTGCTGTCGCACGAGATCGGCCACGTGCAGCAGCGCCACATCGCGCGCATGATCGGCCAGCAGAAGCAGGATGCGCTGTTGCCGCTGGCCGCGCTGCTGCTGGCGGCGCTGGTGGGCAAGGCCGGCGGCGGGGCCGATGCGGCGATCGGCGTGGCGATGGGCGGGCAGGGCCTGGCGATCCAGCGCCAGTTGAATTTCAGCCGCGACGCCGAGCGCGAGGCCGACCGCGTCGGCTTCCAGACGATGCGCACGGCGGGCTATGACACGACCGGCATGGTCAATTTCTTCAAGCGCCTGCAGAGCACGACGCGGCTGTACGGCGAGGCGCCGGCCTGGCTGTCCAGCCACCCGCTGACGGGCGAGCGCATCGCCGACATCCAGGCGCGCATCCGCGACAATCCGAAGCCGGGCCGCATCAAGCCGGACAGCATCGAATTCCACCTTGTGCGCGCGCGCGCCCGCGTGCTGCAGGACGAAAGCCAGAACGGACGCGACGAGGCGCGCTCCACGTTCGAGGCCCAGATGGCCGAGCAGAACACCCAGCACCAGACGGCCGGCATGTACGGCATGGCCTTCCTGGCCTTCAGGCAGGGCGACCTGAAAGGGGCCCAGTCCTGGCTCGACAAGGCGCGTGCCTCGACGAAACCGAAACCCGGCGTGCTGTCCGCGGAGCGTCCCGGTCCGAACGGCGAGGCGATGTTCGCCCAGCTCGAGATCGACATCAAGATGGCACCCGGCCAGCCGCCCGAGGTGGTGGCCCAGGCCGCCCAGCAGGCGGAACAGGTCTACCACCGCTACCCGCTGTCGCGCATGGCGGCGCGCCAGTATGCTGATGCGCTGATCGCGGCCGGCAAGCTGGACCAGGCCGGCGCCTTCCTGCGGGATCAGGTGCAGCAGTACCGCGAGGAACCCAAGCTGTACGACAAGCTGGCCAAGACCTATGCGGCCCAGGGCAAGATCGCCCTGCAGCACATGGCGCTGGCCGAGTCCTATGTGCTGACGGGGGCGGTACCGGCGGCCGTCGATCAGCTCGACCTGGCGCGCAAGGCGAAGGACGTGTCGTTCTACGACCAGTCGGTGATCGATGCGCGCGAGCGGGAATTGAAGGAAAAGCAGAAGCAGGACAAGAAGGACAAGAAGGACGAGTAAGCGGAATAAGCGTCATCAACGCGACGTCATCAGTGCCGTCGTCCCTGCGCAGGCAGGGACCCAATTTGTAGGCGCAGCCGTAACGCTAACAGAACTTGGGTCCCTGCCTGCGCAGGGACGACGTGGTTTGTCGTTACGTGGTGCGGACAATGCTATTTCGGCGGGTTCAACCGATCCGGCCGCTGCACGAACCCAAACCGCTCCGCCATCCCGTCCGCCCGGATCCGCTGCACGTTCACCAAGCCTCCCTTCCAGCACAGCGCCAGTTCCCCGCCGCCGTGCTCCAGCCACGCCAGCAGTTCCTCGTCGCCCACCGGCTTGCCGTCGCGCTCCAGCGCATGCAGCAGGTAGGCCACGTCGCGGTCGTCGACCTGGGCGGTGACGTCCCCCGCGCGCAGCACGATCGCGCCCGCCTCGGTGAGGAATACCTCGTCCGGCGCGGCCAGCGGCTGGCCCGTCTGCAGCACGAAGCCGTGGACCGGGTCGGTGCGCGCGATGAAGGGCGTCGCTTCCAGGTTCACGTAGACCCGCTGCGGGCCGTTCTGGAAATACCAGCAGCCGCGTTCGTCGTGCAGGTAGTTGCGGTTGATGAAGCCGACCAGCGCCTCGTTGTTGAGCTTGTCGCCGGGGCTGCCCGCTTGCTGGGCCGCTTCGTCGCGCATGCGCCAGGCGCCGCGCGCATCGAGGGCCAGCCAGCCGTAGCAGTGCGGCACGTTCGGCCACTTGGCCATTGCCTGTCTTACGATGTCGTCCATGCGATCAAGCTTGGCATACCTTTGCCGGTTCCGGCGCGCGCATCGGCGACCCCGCCAGCGTGTCGAAGAAATGCAGGATGCGTGTTGCCAGCCAGTCCAGGCGGCCTGGAAATGGCCCGGTGGAAAAGCCCACGTGGCCACCCTGTTCCGGATACTCCAGCGTCACGGCGCGCGAGGCCGCGGTCGGCAGGTGGTGGCCCGGCAGGAAAGGGTCGTTGCGGGCGTTCAGCACCAGCGTGGGCACCGTGATGTCGGGCAGGACGTGCCTGGCGCTGGCGCGGTGCCAATAGTCGTCCGTGTCGCGGTAGCCGTGCAGCGGCGCCGTCACGACATTGTCGAAGCTGTACAGGTCGCGCGCGGCCATCAAGCGCTCGCGGTCGAACAGGCCGGGATAGCGCTCCAGCTTGGCCAGCGCCTTGGGTTTCAGGGTTTCCAGGAACATGCGCGTGTACAAGCGGTTGAAACCGGTGGACAGCGCCGCGCCACCGGCGGCCAGGTCGAGCGGGGCGGAGACGGCCACGGCGGCATCGACGATGGCCGCGCCGTGGCGCTGCTCGCCCAGCCAGCGCAGCAGGACGTTACCGCCCAGCGAGACCCCGGCCGCGTAGAACGGCCCCGGATGGCGCGGCCGCAGGCGGCGGATGATCCAGTCGAGTTCCTCGGCGTCGCCGGAATGGTAGAAGCGCGGGGCCAGGTTCGCCTCGCCCGAGCAGCCGCGGAAATGCGGGATGACGCCGTGCCAGCCGCGCGCCTTGACGGCGGCCATGAGCGAGCGTGCGTAATGGCTGTCCGACGAGCCTTCCAGGCCGTGGAACAGCAGCACGCAGGGACTGCCCGTCTCGCCGTCGACGTGGTCGACGTCGATGAAATCCTGGCCGCAGGGCGTGTCCCAGCGCTCGCGACGGAACGCGACCGGCGGCTTGGCGATGCACGTCGCCGGATAGATCGTCTGCAGGTGGCCGCCCGGCAGCCACCATGGCGCCCGGTATTCCTTCATGGCGCTACAGTACAGGCCGGCAGGCGGCGCGGGAGCCGGATCAGTGGTGGCCGAGCGATACGCCTGCCGCCAGCTGGTACTGGGTGCCGCAGTACGGGCACTTGGCATGGCCGTGGTGATCGAAATCCAGGAAGACGCGCGGGTGGGACGACCACAGCGGCATGGCCGGGTTCGGGCAATACGCGGGCAAATCTTTCGCCTGCAGTTCCACCACGGGGATGGTCTTCTCGTTCATTGACAGCTCCATCAAGAAATAATATCGACAAGATCATGATTTTAACGGATTCGACCTCATTGGCGGCGGCCTTCGGTAGAATAGCGAGCCGATTACTGTCGAGTAGAGTTTCTATTTAGAAATTCACGCGAACTATCACAACGTTGTATGCCCCATCGCCTCTTGCTTGCCGCCCTGGATCATTGCTTTTGTTGCAGGAATGCGACATGAATTCGGCGCATCCGGACGCAGGCAAGCTCGACATTGCGGCATTCGACCGTCACGACCCCGTGGCCTGGCGCGACGGCTTCCAGACCGGCCTGCCGACGCTGTTCGGTATCGGCGCCTGGGGCCTCGTCATCGGCGTGGCCATGGTCAAGGGCGGCCTGACCGTATGGCAGGCCACCGTCATGACGCTGACCGTGTTCGCCGGCTCGGCCCAGCTGGCCTCGCTGCCGCTGATCGTCGCCGGCGCGCCGCTGTGGGTGATCTTCGCGACGGCCCTCGTCGTGAACCTGCGCTTCGTGATCTTTTCCGTCCTGCTCGGCCCGCATTTCTCGCACCTGCCGTGGTTCCAGCGCTTTTATCTCGGCTATATCTCTGGCGACATCTCCATCGCCCTCTACCTGCAGCGTTATCCGAACCCGACGCCGGCGCCGGGCAAGCTGTCCTTCCTCAAGGGCTTGATGGTGCCGAACTGGGTGTCGTGGCAGATCGGCTCGCTGGCCGGCATCTTCCTGGGCAGCGCCGTGCCGAGCGAATGGCAGCTCGGCTTTGCCGGCACGCTGGCGATCCTGTGCGTGATGGTGCCCCTGACGGTGAACAGCGCCGCGCTGTGCGGGGTGGTGGTGTCCGGCGTCGTCGCCGTGCTGGCCTGTGGCCTGCCGTACAAACTGGGGCTGCTGCTGGCCGTGCTGGTGGGCATGGTGACGGCGATGGCGGTCGAGGAAAACATCCTGCGCAAGAGAGGGCGCCATGGCTGAGTGGGAAATCTGGCTCGTGATCCCCGTGCTGTGCGCGGCGACGGCGTGCACCCGCAGCGTGTTCTGGCTGGTCGGCCACCGCGTCAATATTCCGCCGCGCGTGCAGGAGATGCTGCGCTATGCGCCGGCCTGTGCGCTGGCGGCCATCATCGGCCCCGACCTCGTACTCGGTACGCATGGCGAAGTCGAACTCGACCTGGCCAATCCGAAGCTGCTGGCGGCAATGGCGTCGCTGGGATATTACTTGTGGCGCCGTAACATGCTGCAGACCATCGTGTTTGGCATGCTGGTCTTCACACTCTTGCGCATATCTCATATTTTTGGCAACGTTAGCTAAGAAGCCCGAGCCAGCTGCTGCGCGTTGCAGGGCGGGCCTGCGATGCTCGCTGTACGTCCGTACAGCTGCGCTTCTCATCCCGTCCTGCTGCCGCTCGCGACGCTGGATCAAGCTTCTTCGTAGAGTAAAATAGCTTTTTTTTCACCAGACAAGACTGCTGACAATGGCCGTTCTCAATTTCACCCGCTTGCAAGACCTGATCGACCAAGGCGCGCTGAAAGGCAAGCGCGTCTTCATTCGCGCCGACCTGAACGTACCGCAGGACGACGCCGGCAACATTACCGAAGACACGCGCGTGCGCGCTTCGGTTCCCGCGATCCGCGCCGCGCTTGATGCCGGTGCTGCCGTAATGGTCACGTCGCACCTGGGCCGTCCGACCGAGGGCGAATTCAAGCCGGAAGACAGCCTGGCGCCCGTCGCCAAGCGCCTGTCCGAGCTGCTGGGCCAGGAAGTCGCACTGAAACAGGACTGGGTCGATGGCGTGGACGTCGCTCCCGGCCAGGTCGTGCTGCTGGAGAACTGCCGCGTCAACAAGGGTGAAAAGAAGAACGACGACGGCCTGGCCCAGAAGATGGCCAAGCTGTGCGACGTCTATGTCAACGATGCGTTCGGCACCGCCCACCGCGCCGAGGCGACCACCCACGGCATCGCGAAGTTCGCGCCGGTCGTGGCGGCCGGCCCGCTGCTGGCGGCCGAGCTGGATGCGCTGGGCAAGGCCCTGGGCGCGCCCCAGCGCCCGCTGCTGGCCATCGTCGCCGGCTCCAAGGTCTCGACCAAGCTGTCGATCCTGCAGAGCCTGGCCGACAAGGTCGACAACCTGATCGTCGGCGGCGGCATCGCCAATACCTTCATGAAGGCCGTGGGCCTGAACATCGGCAAGTCGCTGGCCGAAGCGGACCTGGTGAACGAAGCCAAGGCCATTATCGACAAGATGGCCGCGCGCGGCGCGCAGGTGCCGATTCCCGTCGACGTCGTGTGCGCCAAGGAATTCGCGCCGACCGCCGCCGCGACCGTCAAGGACGTCAAGGATGTCGCCGACGACGACATGATCCTGGACATCGGCCCGAAGACGGCTGCCCAGCTCGCCGAGCAGATCGGCCAGGCCGGCACCATCGTGTGGAACGGCCCCGTCGGCGTGTTCGAGTTCGACCAGTTCGCCGAGGGAACCAAGACCCTGGCGCACGCCATTGCACGTTCCAAAGGATTCTCGATTGCAGGTGGAGGAGACACCCTGGCTGCGATCGCCAAATACCAAATTGCCGACCAGATCGGCTATATCTCGACCGGCGGTGGCGCCTTCCTCGAGTTCCTCGAAGGGAAGACGCTGCCGGCAGTGGAGATCCTGCTGCAGCGCAGTGCTGCAAAATAATATAAACGGTATCGGCGCAGCTTCGGGCTGCGCTTTTCTTTCAAGGATAGATCAATGTCTCGTGGTACCAAGATCGTCGCCACCATCGGCCCTGCTTCCCAGGATTTCGACACCCTCGTCCGCATGATTCGTGCCGGCGTCGACGTCGTGCGCTTGAATTTCTCGCACGGCAAGGCCCAGGACCATATCGACCGCGCTGCCCTCGTGCGCCGCGCCGCCGCCGAGTGCGGCCGCGAAGTCGCCATCATGGCCGACATGCAGGGTCCGAAGATCCGCGTCGGCAAGTTCGAGGAAGGCAAGATCTTCCTGAACAATGGCGACCAGTTCATCCTGGATGCGAAGTGGGGCGATAACGGCGAACTGGGCAACCAGGAACGCGTCGGCCTGGACTACAAGGCCTTGCCGCGCGACGTCAAGCCGGGCGACCGCCTGCTGCTGAACGACGGCCTGATCGTGCTCGTCGTGGACCGCGTCGTGGGCCACGAGATCTATACCGTCGTCAAGGTCGGCGGCGAACTGTCGAACAACAAGGGCATCAACCGCCAGGGCGGCGGCCTGACGGCGCCGGCGCTGACCTCGAAGGACATGGAGGACATCAAGACGGCGGCCAGCTTCCAGTGCGACTACCTGGCGATCTCGTTCCCGAAGAGCGCGACCGACATGGAAATGGCGCGCCAGCTGGCCAATATCGCGGGCGAGCCGTTCGGCCACAAGCCGATGATGATCGCCAAGATCGAGCGCGCCGAGGCGATTCCCGTGCTGCAGGAAATCCTGGACGCATCGGACGGCATCATGGTCGCCCGCGGCGACCTGGCCGTCGAGGTCGGCAACGCCGCCGTGCCGGCGCTGCAGAAGCGCATGATCCGCATGGCGCGCGAATCGAACAAGCTGGCCATCACCGCGACCCAGATGATGGAGTCGATGATCGTCAACGCCGTCCCGACCCGCGCCGAAGTCTCGGACGTGGCCAACGCCGTGCTGGACGGCACCGACGCCGTGATGACCTCGGCCGAGACCGCATCGGGCAAGTACCCGGTCGAGACCATCGAGATGATGTCGGCGATCTGCGTGGAAGCGGAGCGTTCCGAGTACAACAAGCTGGAAGCGGACTTCCTGAACGTGCAGTTCACCCGCATCGACCAGTCGATCGCCTACGGCACGCTGTTCACCGCGCACCACCTGCGCGTGAAGGCGATCGTGGCGCTGACCGAATCGGGCTCGACCGCGCTGTGGATGAGCCGCCACTCGATCGATACCCCGATCTATGCGCTGACCCCGTCGCAGACGACGCAGCGCAAGGCGTCGCTGTATCGTAACGTGCAGGCTTTCCACCTGCTGCAGGAAGGCGGCAGCCATGCCGTGCTGCGCAAGGCCGAGGAACTGCTGATGCGCGAAGGCGTCGTACGCAAGGGCGACCTGATCGTCGTGACCTGGGGTTCCCCGATGGGCCAGGCCGGCGGCACCAATGCACTGAAGATCGTCCGTGTCGGCGATCTCGATCAAACGGGAGCTTGAACAAACCGTAGCGAGCACCGCATGCATTCTGGCTGAACGTGCCAGGATGTGAGCGCAGCAGGTTTGTATGGCTCCCGTAAAAGTAGTGCTCAAACCACGTCGTCCCTGCGCAGGCAGGGATCCAATTTGGCGAGCGCAGCCGTAACGCCGGCAAATTGGGCCCCTCCCTTCGCAGGGGCGACGGTGAGCATTGCTTTTGTACCGTTTTCTTTATTGTATGGAGCTTAAACCATGGCACTCGTATCAATGCGTCAACTGCTGGACCACGCCGCCGAATTCGGCTACGGCCTGCCGGCGTTCAACGTCAACAACCTGGAACAGGTCCAGGCCATCATGGCCGCGGCCGACGCCACCGGCAGCCCGGTGATCATGCAGGCCTCGGCCGGCGCCCGCAAGTACGCCGGCGAAGCCTTCCTGCGCCACCTGATCGACGCCGCCGTCGAGGCCTATCCGCACATCCCGGTCGTCATGCACCAGGACCACGGCCAGTCGCCGGCCGTGTGCATGGCCGCGATCCGCTCGGGCTTCACCTCGGTGATGATGGACGGTTCGCTGGAAGCGGACGGCAAATCGGTCGCTTCGTACGAGTACAACGTCGAAGTGTCGAAGGAAGTCGTCAAGTTCGCGCACTCGATCGGCGTCACCGTCGAAGCCGAACTGGGCGTGCTCGGTTCGCTGGAAACGATGAAGGGCGACAAGGAAGACGGCCACGGCGCGGACCGCACCATGACCCGCGAAGAACTGCTGACCGACGTGGCCCAGGCCGCCGACTTCGTGGCCAAGACCCAGTGCGACGCGCTGGCCATCGCCATCGGCACCTCGCACGGCGCCTATAAATTCACGCGCAAGCCGACCGGCGACATCCTGGCCATCGACCGCATCAAGGAAATCCACGCGCGCATCCCGAACACCCACCTGGTGATGCACGGCTCCTCGTCGGTGCCGCAGGAACTGCTGGCGATCATCCGCGAATTCGGCGGCGACATGAAGGAAACCTATGGCGTGCCGGTCGAGGAAATCCAGGAAGGCATCAAGCACGGCGTCCGCAAGATCAACATCGACACAGACATCCGCCTGGCGATGACGGCCGCGATCCGCAAGTACCTGTTCGAGAACCCGGCCAAGTTCGACCCGCGCGACTACCTGAAGCCGGCCCGCGAAGCGGCGACGGAAGTCTGCAAGGCGCGCTACCTGGCCTTCGGCTGCGAAGGCATGGCCGCGAAGATCAAGCCGATCCCGCTGGACAAGATGGCCGAGCGCTACAAGAAGGGCGAGCTGGCGCAGATCGTGCAGTAACCTTCGCCACGTCCTTGAAGCCGTCGTCCCTGCGCAGGCAGGGACCCAATTTTCGTCGCCGAGCCACGAACTTGGGTCCCCGCCTTCGCGGGGACGACGTTTTTATTGAAAGAAGTAGCGAAGAATTCGCGTAAAATACCGCTTTGGCGCAGGCATCAAGCCCTGAATCCTCATACCGGCGGCCAACACCGCCGGTTTCGCTTTATCAAGACATCCCCTCTATGAAAAGCCTTTACCAGTCCACTATTTCCTCCCTGCCGCTGCTCGGCCACGGCAAGGTCCGCGACAACTATGCCGTCGGCGACGACAAGATCCTGATCGTTACCACCGACCGCCTGTCGGCGTTCGACGTCGTGATGAACGAGCCGATCCCCGGCAAGGGCATGGTGCTCAACCAGATGAGCGATTTCTGGTTCGAGAAGCTCGGCCACATCGTGCCGAACCACCTGACCGGCGTGGCGCCGGAGTCCGTGGTCGCCCCGGAGGAAGTGGACCAGGTGAAGGGCCGCGCCGTCGTCGCCAAGCGCCTCAAGCCGATCCTCGTCGAGGCCGTCGTGCGCGGCTACATCATCGGCTCGGGCTGGAAGGATTACCAGGCCACGGGTTCCATCTGCGGCATCGACCTGCCGGCCGGCCTGCGCCAGGCGGACAAGCTGCCGGAGCCGCTGTTCACCCCGGCCGCCAAGGCCGACCTGGGCGAGCACGACGAGAACATCAGCTTCGCCGACATGGAACAGCGCATCGGCACGGAACTCGCGAACAAGATCCGCGACGTGAGCATCCAGCTGTACACGGCCGCCGCCGACTACGCGGCCACCCGCGGCATCATCATCGCCGACACCAAGTTCGAGTTCGGCCTGGACGAGAACGGCGTACTGCACCTGATGGACGAAGTGCTGACCGCCGATTCCTCGCGCTTCTGGCCGGCCGACTCGTACGCGCCGGACATGTCGCCGCCGTCGTTCGACAAGCAGTTCGTGCGCGACTACCTGGAAACGCTGAAGGACTGGAACAAGGCCCCGCCGGCGCCGGCGCTGCCGCCGGAAGTCATCGAAAAAACCCAGGCCAAGTACTTCGAAGCCATCGAACGCCTGACCGGCGAGAAGCTGAAGGTATAAGCGATGGCTGAGCAGAACAAGCCGCTCGTCGGCGTGATCATGGGTTCCAGCTCGGACTGGGACGTAATGCAGCACGCCTGCGCCATCCTCGAACAATTCGGCGTGCCGTTCGAGGCGCAGGTGATCTCGGCGCACCGCATGCCGGACGAGATGTTCGCGTATGCGGAGACCGCCCGTTCGCGCGGCCTGCGCGCGATCATCGCCGGCGCCGGCGGCGCGGCCCACCTGCCGGGCATGGTGGCCGCCAAGACCGTCGTGCCGGTGCTGGGCGTGCCCGTGCCGTCGAAATACCTGCGCGGCGAGGATTCGCTGCTGTCGATCGTGCAGATGCCGAAGGGCGTGCCGGTCTCGACCTTCGCCATCGGCGAAGCGGGCGCCGCGAATGCCGCGCTGACGGCCATCGCCATCATCGCCACCGTCGACGATGCGCTGGCCGGCAAGCTGGAAGCGTTCCGCGCGCAACAGACCGCGGCCGCCAAGGCCATGGTCCTGCCGGTGAACGAACAGCGATGAGCGGCACGACGTTTTCCCCGGCGCTGCCGGCCGCGGCCGAGCCGGCCTGGCTGGGCGTGATGGGCGGCGGCCAGCTGGGCCGCATGTTCGCGCACGCGGCCCAGGCCATGGGCTACCGCGTGGCCGTGCTGGAACCCTCCGGCGATTGCCCGGCCGGGCAGGTCGCCGAGCGCCTCGTCGAGGCGGGCTACGACGACGCGGCCGGCCTCGATGCGCTGGCCGCGCAATGCGTGGCCGTGACCACCGAATTCGAGAACGTGCCCGCCGCGAGCCTGTCGCGCCTGGCCGAACGCGTGTTCGTGGCGCCGGGCGCCCACGGCGTCTCGGTGGCCCAGGACCGCATCGCGGAAAAAGCCTTCTTCGTGTCCTGCGCGCCCAAGTCGGGCGTGCTGCCGGCGCCGCACAAGACCATCGCGTCCGAAGCGGACATCGACGCCATCGGCGACGACCTGCTGCCGGGCATCCTGAAGACCGTGCGCATGGGCTACGACGGCAAGGGCCAGGTGCGCGTGCGTTCGCGCGACGACGTGCGCGCCGCCTTCGCCTCGATGGGCGGCGTTACCTGCCTGCTCGAGAAGATGCTGCCGCTGGCCTATGAGGTGTCGGTGCTGACGGCGCGCGGCGCGGACGGCGAATCCGTCGTCTACCCGATCGCGGAAAACGTGCACCGCGACGGCATCCTGTTCACCACCACCGTGCCGGGACCGAACGTGTCCGAGGAGCGCGCGGTCAAGGCCCAGCAGGCGGCGCGCGCCATCGTCGCCGAACTGGGTTACGTGGGCGTGCTGTGCATCGAATTCTTCGTGCTGCAGGACGGTTCGCTGGTCGTCAACGAGATGGCCCCGCGTCCGCACAACAGCGGCCACTACACGATCGACGCCTGCGTGACGAGCCAGTTCGCCCAGCAGGTGCGGGCGATGGCACGGCTGCCGCTGGGCGACGTGCGCCAGCATTCGCCGGCCGTCATGCTGAACATCCTGGGCGACGTCTGGTTCGAAGGCGACGGCAACGTCGCGCGTGAGCCGGCCTGGGACGAGGTGCTGGCGCTGCCCGGCGCCAACCTGCACCTGTACGGCAAGACCGACCCGCGCCGCGGCCGCAAGATGGGCCACGTGACCTTCGTCGCGCCCACGCTGGCGCAGGCCCAGGCCAGCTTCGACGCCGCTTGCGCCATCCTGGGCATCGAGGTCTGACGATGACGTCGACGCCGACGCAGGAAGCCGGCCAGGCCGAGATCGAGCGCGCCGCGCGCGCGCTCGAAGGGGGCGCGCTGGTCGCCTTCCCCACCGAGACCGTGTACGGCCTCGGCGCCGATGCCGAGAACCCGGCGGCCGTCGCCGCCATCTACACGGCCAAGGGCCGTCCGCAGGACCACCCGGTGATCGTGCACGTGGCGTCCGCCGCCGCGCTCGACCACTGGACCACGGACATCCCCGAGGAAGCGCGCCTTCTGGCCGCCGCCTTCTGGCCCGGTCCGCTGACGATGATCCTCAAGCGCGCGCCGCACATCCCGGACGCCGTCTCCGGCGGCCAGGACACGGTCGGCATCCGCTGCCCCTCGCACCCCGTCGCGCTGCGCCTGCTGCAGGCGTTCAAGGGCGGGCAGGGCGGCCTGGCGGCGCCGTCGGCCAACAAGTTCGGCCACGTCAGCCCGACCACCGCCGCCCACGTGCGCGCGGAATTCGGCGACGAGCCCCTGCTGGCCGCCGTGCTGGAAGGGGGCCAGAGCG
The DNA here is from genome assembly GCF_044901715.1 of Massilia paldalensis. Classification (NCBI taxonomy): domain Bacteria; kingdom Pseudomonadati; phylum Pseudomonadota; class Betaproteobacteria; order Burkholderiales; family Oxalobacteraceae; genus Massilia; species Massilia paldalensis. Next base: position 521,628 of record NZ_JBJCIU010000004.1, on the reverse strand, counting down.
ACGTCGGCATCGAATCGACGATCGTCGACCTGTCGCGCCTGGCCACGCACGGCCCCGTGCTGCTGCGCCCCGGCCACGTCTCGGCCGGGCAGATCGCGGACGTCATCGGACGCCTGCCGGCGAGCCCCGACGTGGCGGCGCCGCGCGCATCCGGCACGCTCGAATCGCATTACGCGCCGCGCACGCCGGTGGCGCTGCTGGATGGGATCGAACTCGCGCACGCCGTGCAGCGCCTGCACGCTTCCGGCCACCGCGTCGCCGTCATCCATCATGGCGCGATCCCCGTCGTGCACGCGGCCACGCAGCTGCCGTTCGATCCGGCCGGCTATGCCCACGGCCTGTACGCGGCCCTGCGCAGCATGGACGAGACGGGTGCGAGCCTGATCCTCGTCGAGGCGCCGCCGCAGGACGATGCCTGGCTCGGCGTCAACGACCGCCTGCGCCGCGCGGCGCACGGCTCGAGCGGCATCGTCGAACGTCTCGCCGGCGCCACGTCCCGGCCGTAAACGGCGCTAAATCTGCCGGGAAACTTCCCAAAAGCTTATGCGCGGTGCATCCTTGGCGGATGTGCCGGGCAGGGCCGTCATTCGTCTTCCTTGTATTGACGCTGCTCGCAGCACGCACGTCGTCCCTGCGCAGGCAGGGACCCAATTCTGTGTGCGCAGCAGGGATGCGTGCACATCGGGCCCCTGCCTGCGCAGGGGCGACGGTGCAGAGTCAATCGAAGGAAAACAATGCGTCTGTTCTCTACCTTGGGCCGGAGCCTCGGCCTGGGCATCCTGCTCGCCGCCTGCGGCGGCGGCGGCACCACCACCGGCGGCACCCCGCAAGGCGTCGGCAATCCCACTCCGCTGCCGGGCACCGTGCGCGGCAGCATCGTCGCTCAGGCCAGTCCGGTCGCCCTCGGCGTCGCCGGATCGAGCGTGACCACGTTGTCGCCGTCCGTGCTGGCCGGCTTCCTGGAATCGGCCCAGAAGGGCACCACCGTCGTGGCCGGCGAGCCGCAATGCGCGGTCTCCGTCTACCGCGTGCGCTACAACACGGTCGGCGGCGCGGGCGAGAGCACCGAGGCCAGCGCGGCGATCTTCGTGCCCTCGGGGAGCGGCGCCTCGTGCGGCAATTCGCGTCCCGTGCTGCTGTACGCGCACGGCACCTCGCTGCAGAAGTCCTATGACATGGCCGACATCGCCGGCAACACGGAAGCGCGCCTGGCGGCGGCCGTGTTCGCGGCGCAGGGCTTCATCGTCGTCGCGCCGAACTATGCGGGCTATGCGGGATCGTCGCTCGGCTACCACGCCTACCTCGATCGCGTGCAGCAGGGCGCCGACATGGTCGATGCGCTGCGCGCCGCGCGTGCGTCGTTCACGGCGCTGGGCGTGCGCGATTCCGGCAAGCTGCTGGTGTCCGGCTACTCGCAGGGCGGCTACGTCGCGCTGGCCGCGCAGCGTGCGATGCAGGAAGCGGGCAACGCGGAATTCACCGTGACGGCGGCGGCCGGCCTGTCCGGCCCGTATGCATTGGCCCGCTTCGGCGACGAACTGTTCGGCGGCGCGCCGCGCAACGGCGCCACCGTGATCGTCCCCATGATCGTCAACGCCGGCCAGCACGCGAGCGCCGCGCTGTACGCGAATCCGGCCGAGATCTACGAAGCCCGGTACGCGGCGACGATCGCCGACCTGGTCCCGGGCACGCTGGGGACGGGCGCGCTCGTCGACCAGGGCAAGCTGCCGCCGAGCGCGCTGTTCGCGGCCGACTCGATGCCGCAGACGGCCGGCTACACGCAATACTTCGGCGCCGGCAACCTGATCAGGAGCGATTACCGCGCCGCCTACCTGGCCGACCTGGCTGCGCATCCGTGCGACACCAGTGCCACGGCGCCGCTGTCCTGCGCGCCGGCGCAGGCGCTGCGCAAATGGCTGGTGCGCAACGACCTGCGCAGCTACCAGCCGGCCGCGCCCACGCTGCTGTGCGCGGGCCACGACGATCCCATCGTCCCTTACTTCAACACGAGCACGGCGGCCGTCTATTTCCGCGGCAGGGGCGCCAACGTCACCGAGCTCGACATCGACGACACGCCGACGCTGAACGACCCCTACCGCACGGCCAAGGCCGGCTTCGTGGCGGCGCGGTCGCTGCTGAAAGCGGCGGAAGGCGACGCTGCCGTGCAGACCAATTACCACGCCGGATTGGTGGCGCCGTTCTGCATGATCGCGGCCCGCGATTATTTCCAAAAAACCCTGGCCTTTTGATAGGGGCAAGGACTATTGCATGGTTATAATCCCGTGCCGACGGGCGCTTTCCGGCCCTGGATGTGTGCTGTTGTTACGGGTGCACTAGCAGAAACGTTTTCGCTATACAACCGATCTGAACGCTGGCATATTAATCAGGACACGAATAGCACGGCCGTTCGTTTCATACAAAAATTTTTATATCAGGAGACACAATGCGTAAGACCACCTATGCGCTCGCGCTGATGACCGCGGCCGTCCTGGCCGCGTGCGGCGGTAGCAGCACCAGCCCGCGCGGCGGCGACCAGACCCCGAAAACCCAGTTCAGCGGCCAGGTATCGTTCGGCGACAGCCTGTCGGACGTGGGCAGCTACAACGTCGGCGCGGTCGCGGCCCTCAAGGGCGGCAAGTTCACGATCAACGGCAACAATACGTCGATCAATCCCGAACTGACGGGCAAGAACTGGACCGAATACGTGGCAGCACAGCTCAACCTGCCGGCACCCTGCGCCGCGCAGACGGGCCTGGAAGGCGACGCCAGCAAGGGCTTCAACGTCCCCGTCACCAGGAACGCCAACTGCTTCAACTATGCCCAGGGCGGCGCGCGCGTGACCAACCCGGTCGGCCCGAACAACAAGCTGCTGAACCCGACGCTGGGCCTGACCACCGTGCCGGTGGTGACCCAGATCGCGAACCACCTGGCCAAGACGGGCGGCAAATTCAGCGGCACCGAGCTGGTGACCGTGATGGCCGGCGGCAACGACATCCTGTTCCTGCTGGGCGACCTGTCGACCAAGGCCACCGCCGCCGGTACCGCCGCCGGCAACACGGCCTTCGCGACCTCGCTGGTGAGCCAGCTGGCCGCCGGCGCGACCAATCCGCAGACCGCTGCCCAGAGCATCGGCCTGGCCGTGCAGACGGAAGCCGCGCGCAGCGGCAGCACGCCGCAGACGATCGTCCAGGCCGGCGTCGTCGCCGCCGTCCAGGCCGGCAACACGGGCGCGCCGTCGCAGGCGAGCGCGATCGCCGCCACCGCCCAGGCCGCCGCCACGACCGCCGGCGCTAAGGCCGGCGCCGACTACGCCGCCGCCAACGGCCCGGCCATCGTGCAGGCCATGGGCACCGCCGGCGCCGAGCTGGCCAACCTGGTCAAGACCCAGATCGTCGCCAAGGGCGCCAGCTACGTCCTCGTGAACAACCTGCCGGACGTCGCCTCGACGCCGGCCGGCAAGTCGAAGAGCGAAGCGATCCAGGGCCTGATCAAGACCGCCGTCGATACCTTCAATACCCAGCTCAAGAACGGTGTGGCCAGCGAAGCCAAGGTGCTGTACGTCGACCTGTGGTCGGTCAGCCACGACCAGGTCACCAACCCCGGTCCGTACGGCCTCACCAATACCTCGACCCCGGCCTGCGGCAACAACGCCCTCGCCGCATCCTCGCTCGTCTGCAACGCGAGCAACGTGATCAGCGGCGACGTCAGCCATTACATGTTCGCCGACGAAGTGCACCCGACCCCGTTCGAAAACGCCCTGGTGGCGCGCTATGTCCTGCTGCAGATGAGCGGCAAGGGCTGGCTGTAATTCACGACATATAAAAATCAGGAGATACCATGAAATGCAATGACAAGGTCGTGAAACTGCTGGTCGTGGCCGGCGCGCTGGCCGCGGCGGGCAGCGCCGCCGCGCAATCGAAGGGCCAGTGGGCCGTGTCGGTGGGTGCCAACCAGATCCGGCCGGACGTGACGAGCGGCGCGATCTCGGCGCCCGCACTGCCGAACTCGTTCGGCGACGTCAGCAAGGATACCTAGCCGGTGGCCGTGTTCAACTACGGCATTACCGACAACATCACCGCGGAAGCCGCCATCGGCACCCCGTACAAGCACAAGCTGTACGGCGCCGGCGCGATTGCCGCCGGTGGCGAGCTGGGTTCGGTCAAGGCCCTGCCGCCGACGGCCTTCCTGCAGTACCGCTTCTTCGAGCCGAACGCCTTCATCCGTCCTTACGTGGGGCTGGGCGTCACGTATGCCTACTTCTTCAAGGAAACCGGCTCGTTCAAGATGACCGCGCTGACCAACCCGGGCGCCGGCACCGCGACCACCTTCAGCATCGACAACAAGGTCACCGTGTCGGGCCAGGTCGGCGCCACCGTGGCGATCAACGAAAAATGGTTCGCCAACGCGGCCTACGTCAAGACCCGCCTGCGCACCGACGTGCACTTCTCGACGGGCCAGAACCAGCGCATGAAGCTGGATCCGGATTCCTTCCTGGTGACGGTCGGCTACCGCTTCTGAGCGGCAGCCGCTTCCAACAAAAAAACCCGCTTCGGCGGGTTTTTTTGTTGTGCAAGCGGCCCCGTGGGCTGGCGCGCTTGCAGACGACACCGTCCCTGCGCAGGGACGACGGGGCGGCGTCAGAACGCCGAGATACCCGTCTGTGCGCGCCCCAGGATCAGTGCGTGGATGTCGTGCGTCCCTTCGTAGGTATTGACCACTTCCAGGTTGACCATGTGGCGGATGATGCCGAACTCGTCCGAAATGCCGTTACCGCCGAGCATGTCGCGTGCCGTGCGCGCGATGTCCAGGGCCTTGCCGCAGGAATTGCGCTTCATGATCGAGGTGATCTCGACGGCGGCCGTGCCTTCGTCCTTCATGCGGCCCAGGCGCAGCACGCCCTGCAGGCCGAGGGTGATCTCGGTCTGCATGTCGGCCAGTTTCTTTTGCACGAGCTGGTTGGCGGCGAGCGGCTTGCCGAACTGCTGGCGGTCGAGCACGTACTGGCGCGCCGTGTGCCAGCAGTCCTCGGCCGCGCCCAGCGCGCCCCAGGCGATGCCGTAGCGGGCCGAGTTCAGGCAGGTGAACGGGCCCTTCAGGCCGCGCACTTCCGGGAACGCGTTTTCTTCCGGGCAGAACACGTCGTCCATCACGATCTCGCCCGTGATCGAGGCTCGCAGCCCGAACTTGCCGTGGATGGCGGGGGCCGACAGGCCGGTCCAGCCCTTTTCCAGCACGAAGCCGCGGATCGCGCCCTCGTCGTCCTTGGCCCAGACGACGAACACGTCGGCGACGGGGGAGTTGGTGATCCACATCTTCGAGCCGGTGAGGCGGTAGCCGCCGTCGACCTTGCGCGCGCGGGTGACCATCGAGCCGGGGTCGGAACCGTGGTTCGGCTCGGTCAGGCCGAAGCAGCCGATCCATTCGCCGCTGGCCAGCCTGGGCAGGTATTTCTGCTTCGTTTCCTCGTTGCCGAACTCGTGGATCGGCACCATCACGAGCGAGGACTGCACGCTCATCATGGAGCGGTAGCCGGAATCGACGCGTTCCACCTCGCGCGCGATCAACCCGTAGGCCACGTAGTTCAGGCCCGGGCCGCCATACTGTTCGGGGATGGTCGGGCCCAGCAGGCCCAGCTCGCCCATCTCGCGGAACACGGACGTGTCCATGGCTTCGTGGCGGAAGGCTTCCAGGATGCGCGGCTGCAGCTTGTCCTGGCAATACGCGCTGGCGGCATCGCGCACCATGCGCTCGTCGTCAAGCAGCTGCTCGTTCAGCAGCAGCGGGTCGTCCCAGTGGAATTGGGCCTTGCGGGTGGCGGAACTGCTCATGGGAATCCTGTCTCCAAAATGTTTCGGACCATTATAGAAACCCGGCCTGACCGCATCTTTTCAAACTGCGACAGGCATTTTCATTTTTCAACGAACAAGAAATCGGCGCCGGGGAGCCCGCGCGTTTCAGCAAGACGCCGTCGTCCCGAACTTGCCGCTGTGGAACAGCAGCGCGGGCTGGGCATGCACGGCGCAGTCCTCGACCTCGCCGACGAAGATCACGTGGTCGCCTTCCGGATAGCGGCTGCGGTTGTGGCATTCGAACCAGGCCACGGCGCCCTTCAGGATCGGCTGGCCGGTGCGCGACAGCGCGTAGTCGGCCGTGAGGAACGGGTCTTCGCCGCGGCGCGAGAAACGCCGCGCCAGGTCTTCCTGGCCGGCCGCCAGCACATTGATCACGTAATGGGAATTCCCCGTGAAAATGGGCAGGCTGTTGGCGCCGTTGGACAGGCTCCACAGCACCAGCGGCGGATCCAGCGAGACCGAATTGAAGGAACTGGCCGTCAGGCCGCGGAAGCTGCCGTCGGCCAGGCGCGTGGTGATGACGGTGACGCCGGTCGCGAACTGGGACAGGGCTTGCCGGAAATGGGCGGAGTCGAAACCGCGTTCGGTGGCGCGGGGAGAGCTGGTGTTCATGAACGCATTATGCCACCAATACCCGGGGCACCCGCCGCACGGCGGCGGTTTCTGCACAGGCGTGCGCTTTGCGTTAGAGTGAAGCCATCGACCATCCATCCCCAACGAAGGAGCTGTTATGAGCCAGCAATCCGCAACCGAAGTGGCAATCCTGGGCGGCGGGTGTTTCTGGTGCACTGAAGCCGTGTACCTCGAGGCCCGTGGCATCACCCGCGTCGAGTCCGGCTACATGGGCGGCGAGTCCGTCAGCCCGACCTACGAACAGGTGTGTTCCGGCACGACCGGCCATGCCGAGGTGGTCCGCCTGGAGTTCGACCCGGCCGTGATCGGCTATCGCGACATCCTCGAGATCTTCTTCACCATCCACGACCCGACCACGCCGAACCGCCAGGGCAACGACGTGGGCACGCAATACCGGTCCGTGATCTTCACCACCTCGCCGGAGCAGGACGCGACGGCGCGCCAGGTCATGGCCGAGATGGCCGCCGTATGGGACGCCCCGATCGTGACCCAGGTGCAGCCGGCCGAGCAGTGGTACAAGGCCGAAGAGTATCACCAGAATTATTTTGCCCAGCATCCGCTGCAGGGCTATTGCGCCTTCGTGGTGGCGCCGAAGGTGGCGAAGTTCCGCAAGACCTTCGCGGAGCGCATCAAATAACCGCAGGGCCCGATGGCTCCGCTCCACACCGGGGTCAGAGCCCCTTGAAAAGCAACACCGGGCCCTGACCCCTATGGGTATTTTTAACGGTACATATAGCTGCGCGACCACGGGATCTGCGCCGGATCCTGGCCGGCCTTGCCGCCCACGATCTGGTACAGGCTGATCCAGTCGTGCGTGAACGCGTACGCGCAGCCGGCCAGGTACACGTGCCAGATGCGGAAGGTCTTCGGATCGGCGGTCTGGCGGATGCGCTCGGCGTTGCGCTCGAAGTTCTCGGTCCAGAGCGCGCAGGTCCGGGCGTAGTGGCGGCGCAGGTTTTCCACGTCGCGCACTTCCAGGCCGCCTTCCTGCATCGTGCGGATCACGGTCGACAGGTGCGCGAGTTCCCCGTGCGGGAACACGTACTTGTCGATGAAGTTGCCGGCGCCGTAAGGGCTGTTGCGCTCGCCGACGTCGGTGGTGGTGATGCCGTGGTTCATGACCACGCCGCCCGGCGCAAGCAGCCGGTTGATCTGGCTGAAGTATGCCGGCAGGTGCTGCACGCCCACGTGCTCGAACATGCCCACGCTGGTGATGCGGTCGAACTGGCCGTCGATGTCGCGGTAGTCCTGGATGCGGATGTCGATCCGGTCTTCGAGTCCGGCGCGCTTGACGCGTTCGCGCGCCAGCTCGTACTGGCGCTCGGACAGCGTGATGCCGACGCAGCGCGCGCCGAACTTCTGCGCGGCGCGGATGACGAGGGCGCCCCAGCCGCAGCCGATGTCCAGCAGCGTCTGGCCCGGCTGCACGCCGATCTTGGTGAGGATGTGGTCGATCTTCTTGACCTGCGCCGTTTCCAGGTCTTCGTCGCCGTTCTCGAAATAGGCGCAGGAGTACACCATGGCCGGATCGAGGAAGTTGCTGTAGAACTCGTTGGAGACGTCGTAGTGGTAGCGGATCGCTTCCGCGTCCTTTTCGCGCGTGTGCGGCGAGAGCAGGCTCAATACCTTGGACACGCGTGCCGGCTTGCCGCTGTTCTCCGCGAGCGCGCTGCCGATCTGGATCATGTCCGCTGCGCGCCCCTCGATCTCGAGGTTGCCTTCGACGTAGGCCTCGCCCAGGTTGTCCAGCGTGGGCGAGAGCAGGTAGCGCAGGTTGCCGGCGCTGGGCACCCGGATCTTGACGCGCGGCTGCTCGGCCGAGAGGTCGACGTGGTCGCCATTCCACAATTCCACACGCAGCGGCAGGTTGAGTTTGTTACGGATGCCTGTGCTCCAGGCGGACAGCTTCAGTTGATCGAACACGTGGTTTCTCCGGCTTGTCTGGCCGGATGCTGCCTCCCGGCTCAGGGTTGCAAACGTTGCCGCGTCCAGCTGCCGTCCTCCGACCGCGTGTACACGATGCGATCGTGGAAGCGTGAACGCCGCCCCTGCCAGAACTCGATCCGTTCCGGCACCAAGCGATAGCCGCCCCAGTGCGATGGCCGTGACGGCGACTCGCCGTATTGCCGCGCGACCTCGTCGTAGTTGCGCTCGAGATCCGCACGGCTGGCGATCGGCGCACTCTGTTCCGACGCGATCGCCGACAGTCGGCTTTTCAACGGCCGGCTGTTGAAATACTTGTCGCTTTCCTCCGCGGATGTACGCACGACCTTGCCTTCGATGCGCACCTGCCGTTCCAGTTCACTCCAAAAGAATAGCAGAGCAGCAAAAGGTTTGCTGGCGAGCTGCTGGCCCTTCTGGCTGTCGTAATTCGTGTACCAGGTGAAGCCGCGCTCGTCGAACTGCTTGACCAGCACGATGCGCGAGCTCGGCCGGCCATCCTCGCCGACCGTCGATACCCCCATCGCATTGGGCTCGTTGACCTCGGCCTTCAGCGCTTCCTCGAACCAGCGCGTGAACTGCGCGATCGGGTCGGCGGCGACATCGCCCTCGTCCAGGCTGGCCTGGCCGTAATCCTTGCGCAGGTCGGCCACGCGCTCGCCGATGCCGGCCGCGGCCGGCTCGCATGGGGATGCCGTCGCGGCGTTGCCTATGCTCACATCATTATTAACGGAAATACCGCGCCGTTGCCGCATCGCCTGGCCCAGCCTGGCCATCTGGCCTGTGTCGAAAATGCGAACGGCCATCGGCGCCATCGTGCCTTCCTCGCGCTCCATGTGCTGCCGGTAGCACTGCACGAAACGGTGCACCGTGCCGGCCGACAGTTGCGTGCCGCTGCCATCGGCGATCAGGCTCAGCTGCTCGTGCAGGTCCTGCCACATCGCATCCATGTCCTTGTGCTCCTGCAGGATCTGCGGCGCCAGCGCGGCCAGCGTGGCCGCGTCCTCGCCGGTGGCGGTCGCGTGCAGCATGGGGATCAGGTCCTGTTCCTCGTCCTCGTGGTGCAGCTGCGCGCCTTTCTCGAAGTACTTCACGATAGCGGCCGCCGCCTGGCGCGCCTGCTCGTCGGCGCCGTGTGCCGGCAGGTGGGCCAGCAGTTTTTCGAGGGTGTCCAGCTGCTTGCGGATGCGGCCGTGGCAATGCTTGAGGACGGCGATCGGCTGGTCGAAATCGGGAGCGGTATCGTGGAGGGGCTGGTTCATGATGGGCTGTTGTGGATGCGCAAAAAGACGGTCGTACTTTGATTATCTGAAAGTTATTTTAGAGCAAGGGGAGAGGTTCCGTCCGGTAAAATATCGGGCTATGACTACCATTCCCTCCATCACCGCGCTGGCCGGTACCGATGCCAGCTTCGTCGATGCAGCCAACGAGGTCGACTTCGAGCGCCGCTTCGGCGGCATCGCGCGGCTCTACGGCGAGCGTGCGCTGGAACGCTTCCGTGCGGCGCACGTTTGCGTCGTGGGCGTCGGCGGCGTCGGTTCCTGGATCGTCGAGGCGCTGGCGCGCAGCGCCGTCGGCCGCCTCACGCTGATCGACCTCGACAACGTGGCCGAGTCGAACATCAACCGCCAGATCCAGGCGCTGTCGTCGACCGTCGGCATGGCCAAGATCGAGGCGCTCAAGCAGCGCATCGCCCTGATCAACCCGTATTGCGAAGTGGAGCTGGTCGAGGATTTCGTCGATGCGGAGAATATCCCGCAACTGATCGGCACCGATCGCTACGACTACGTGGTCGACGCCATCGACAGCGTCAAGGACAAGGCCGCGCTGATCGCCTGGTGCAGCCAGCATGCGATCCCGCTGGTCGTGATCGGCGGCGCCGGCGGCCAGACGGACCCGACGCGCATCGAGGTGCGCGACCTGGCCCGCACCGAGCAGGAACCGCTGCTCAAGAAGGTGCGCAAGATCCTGCGCGCGCGCTACGGCTTTGCCAAGGGCGAGAAGAACAAGTACCACATCGACGCCGTGTTCTCGATGGAGCCGCTGCGCTACCCGGACGCGGGCGATGCCTGCGCCATCGATGCGAACAGCATCACGGGCCTCAATTGCGCGGGCTTCGGTTCCAGCATGGTCGTCACGGCGACCTTCGGCATGGTGGCGGCCGGGCACATCCTGCGCAAGCTGGCGGATGCGGCCCATGCCGACGCGGCGCCGGCCGTGCCGCAGAGGATTACCGTTCCGGCAGAAACTGTGCAACCGGAAGAGGCCTTGCTATCATAGATCGGTTAATCACTGATCCATGAAAGAGGTTCCATGATCCGTCGTATCGCCTTCGCAGGCCTGTTGCTGGCGGCCGCTGCCGCCAGCGCCCAGGATTCCACCCAGACCGCCCCCGCGGCCGACCAGGCCCAGCCGGCTGCCCAGTCCGGCACCGCGCTGACCGATCCGAAAGACCCGGCGAGCGCCACCGCCACCGCCGCGACCCCGTCCAACCCCGTCAACCCGGTCGGCGACGCCCCGGCCCAGCAGGGCCCGCAGATCCAGATCATCGACCACGTGATCGGCAAGGGCGCCGAGGCGCAGGTGGGCAATTCCGTACTGGTCAACTACACGGGCTGGCTGTACAAGCCGCTGGCGCTGAAGCAGCACGGCAAGAAATTCGACTCCTCGCTCGACGCCGGCCGCGAGCCGCTCGAGTTCCGCCTCGGCGCGCGCCAGGTCATCAAGGGCTGGGACCAGGGCGTGGTCGGCATGAAGGTGGGCGGCAAGCGCACCCTGATCATCCCGAGCGAACTGGCCTACGGTTCGCGCGGCGCCCCGGGCGGCATGATTCCGCCGAATGCGGACCTGATCTTCGACGTCGAGCTGGTCAAGGTCAAATAAACGTGGCGGTTCGGTGGGCATATGATGCCCACCCTACGTCGGCCCTTCGTAGGGTGGGCACCACGTGCCCACCATGCATAACCCGATCATTCAATGCGCGTGGGCGTGACCATGATGATGATCATGGTCGTGTCCATGGTCGTGCTCGTGCTCGTGATCGTCGTGCGCCTCCTGCAGGCAGCAGCTGCTGTGCTTGGTCGTACCCTGCTCGACCTGCAGCGTGCAATGGTGGATCGCGAAGTCCTCGCGCAGGCGGGTGACGATCGCATCGATGTACGCGTCGCCCGGATACCCGTCCGGGATCACGAGGTGGGCGGTGAGGGCCGTTTCCGTCGTGCTCATCGGCCAGATGTGCACGTCGTGCACCTCCGTCACGCCCGACTGGGCCGCCAGGAAGCCGGTGACGGCCGTCGCATCGACGCCGGCCGGCACGCCCGCCAGCGCCATCTGGATCGATTCCTTCAGCAGCGACCACGTGCCCGCCACGATGATCACGACGATCACCAGGCTCACGGCCGGGTCGAGCCAGCTCCAGCCCGTGTACATCACCAGCAGGCCCGACACCACCACGCCCAGCGACAGCGCAGCATCGGCCGCCATGTGCTGGTAGGCGCCGCGCACATTGATGTCTTCCTTGCTGCCGGCCATGAACAGCCAGGCCGAGAAACCATTGATGAGCACGCCGATCGCGGCCACGATCGACACCGTCGTGCCGAGCACCGGCTGCGGATGGGCGAAGCGCTGGCACGCTTCCCAGGCGATGGCGCCGCAGGCCACCATCAGCAGCAGGGCATTGCCCAGCGCCGCCAGGATCGAGGTGCCGCGCAGGCCGTAGGTGAAGCGCCGCGTCGGCGCGCTTTTGGCCAGCAGCGCCGCGCCCCAGGCCAGCACGAGGCCCAGCACGTCGGACAGGTTGTGGCCGGCGTCGGCCATCAGCGCCGTCGAGTTGGCGATGAAGCCGTAGATGAATTCGATGGCGACGAAGGCCGTGTTCAGCCCGATCGCCAGGACGAAGGCGCGGCCGGCGTCGGCCGGCGGCGTGTGGTGGTGGTGGTGACCATGTCCGTGGCCATGGTCGTGGGAATGCGCGTGGCTCATGCGTCCAGTCCTGTCGTGTGTTCGGGGATGGGGTCGGCGACGGGTTCGGCGATATGCTCGAACATATTGGCCAGCAGGCTGCTGATGTGGGCGTCGGCCGCCGCATAGAACACCTGCTTGCCCTGGCGCTCGGCCTTGACGATGCGCGCGGCGCGCAGCAGGCGCAGGTGGTGGCTGACCAGCGAGCTGGACAGGTCGAGCGCGGCGGCGATGTCGCCCACCGCCGTCGGCTGCGCCAGGCAGGCGAGCACGATGCGCAGGCGCGTGGGGTCGCCCAGCAGGTGGAACAGGTCGGCGAGTTCGTCGACGGCGTGGTCGGTATCGTGCGGAATCATCGGATCGGTAATCGCTTAACATGTGAAGAACTGTTCACATGTTAAGCGTACTGCGCGCCGGATGCAAGCGGCATCCGGCCGTACGTCGTTTATTCGAGAAAGCGCAGCATGCCGGACAGCGCGTGCGCCACCGTGCGCAGGCGCACTTCGTGGCGGTCGCCGGGGAACACGATGCGCTCGGTGTGGGTGACACCGTCCTTCGACCAGCCGAAGCACACGGTACCCACCGGCTTGCCCGGCACGGCGCCCGTGGGGCCGGCGATGCCTGTCGTGGACACTGCGACGTGGGCATTGCTGTTGCCGACGGCGCCCTCGGCCATCGCCGCCGCGACTTCCTCGCTCACGGCGCCGAATTGCGCGATGACGGCGGCGGGCACGTCCAGCATCTCGGTCTTGGCGGCGTTCGAATACGTCACGAAGCCGCAGTCGAACCAGTCGCCCGAGCCGGGGATCTCGGTGATGAAATAACTGATGCCGCCGCCCGTGCAGGATTCCGCGGTGGCCATCAGCAGGCCCTTGGCTTCGAGGGCCTGGCCGACCCGGGTGGCAAGGTCAAGAATATCGTTCGTCACGGATGTCTCCTCTGTATGCGGCACGGGAATGCGGGGCGGCCGCGCCGTGCGGGCGGGCGACCCCGGCCTCATTCTAGCGCGCCGCGGGCGCGCACGGCACTGGAGCGTTACCAAAAAGCCATGTCGTGGGACAAGCCGCGGCGTGCAGATGGCGCCGCCTGCCTGTACCATGGTTGCCGGCCCGTGCCGTTCCGTGCGACATCGCGCGAAACCGTGCTGCTATCCTGCTCGTCTGCGGGCTTGCTCGCGATCATCCACCGATTCACCGATTCACCGATGTAGGACTGACATGCTGCTCGAACGTTTCACGCATGACCGCCATGAACCGGGGCCGGCATGCCGTTGACGGCGTTTGCACGCCTGCCGGCGGAGGCCCCGTGACGCCGCGCCGCTCGATCCGCCAGAAGCTCGTCATGATCGTGATGTCGACGACGGTTGCCGCTTCGGCCGTGTCGGTCGGCACCGTGGTCGCCTACGACCTGCGCGCCTACCAGCGCGCCCTGCGCAACGACCTGTCAACGCAGGCCGAGCTGGTGGGCCACATGACGTCGGCCGCGCTGTCCTTCGACGATGCGCGCCTGGCGCGCGAGAACCTGGAACTGCTGCGCACCCGGCCCTCGGTGCGCGCGGCCGCCCTGTACGACGAGCGCGGCGCGCTGTTCGCCTGGTACATGGCGCCGGGCGAGGACGTGGCCTTTCCCGCGCGTCCCGGCAAGGACGGTTACGTGAAGGACGGCGACGACCTGGTGCTGTACCAGCCCATCCGCGAGAACGGCGAGGTGCTGGGCACCATCTACATGCGCTCGCAGAACCAGCTGCTCGAGCGCGTGCGCGACTACCTCCTGATCGGCATGGGCGTGACGCTGCTGGCGCTGATGACGGCCTGGCTGCTGGTGCGGCGCCTGGGCCACACGATCACGACGCCGATCGACGCCATCACCAACATCGCGCGCGAAGTGGTCGAGAAGCGCGACTATTCGCGCCGCGCGCCGCGCATCAGCCAGGACGAGGCGGCCGACCTGGTCGATTCGTTCAACGCCATGCTGAGCGAGATCGAGCAGCGCACCCGCGCGCTGGAGGGATCGAACCGCGAGATCGCGCGCGAAGCCCAGGAACGGGCCCGCGCCCAGCAGGAAGTGATGCGCCTGAACGAGGAGCTCGAGCAGCGCGTGCACGAGCGCACCATGCAGCTGGAGCTGGCCAATGCCGAACTGGAGCTGGCGATCGAGGAAGCGCGCGCGGCCAACCAGGCCAAGTCCGCCTTCCTGTCCTCGATGAGCCACGAGCTGCGGACGCCGCTCAACGCCATCCTCGGCTTCGCCCAGATCCTGGCATCGAACGACATGCCCACCACGCCGGAACAGAAGAAGGAATTCTCCGGCCACATCCTGAAGTCGGGGCGCCACCTGCTCACCCTGATCAACGAGATCCTCGACCTGGCCAAGGTCGAGGCGGGCGCGCTGCAGCTGTCGATGGAGGCCGTGGCGCTGGACGAGATCCTGCTCGAGTGCCGCGGCATGATCGCGCCGCTGGCGGCCGCGCGCGGCGTGCAGGTGCGCTTCCCGGACGACGTGCGCGCCGTCGTGCAGGCCGACCGCACGCGCCTCAAGCAGGTGCTGCTGAACCTGCTGTCGAACGCCGTCAAGTACAACCGCGACGGCGGCGCCGTGGTGGTCGACTGCGCGCCGGCCGCGGCGGGCCGCCTGCGCCTGGCGGTGCAGGATACGGGCATGGGCATGACGCCGGACCAGCTGGCCGCGCTGTTCCAGCCGTTCAACCGCCTGGGCCAGGAAAACGGTCCGCAGGAGGGTACCGGCATCGGCCTCGTGGTGACGCGCCGCCTGGTCGAGATGATGGGCGGCGACATGGGCGTGACCAGCAGTCCCGGCGTCGGCAGTGTATTCTGGATCGAACTGGCGCGTGCCGAAGGGCAGGGCGGAGCGGCGGCGGCCGCGGTGCAGGACGGCGCGGCGCCGCAGCCGGCCGCCGACGGCATCGCGCCGCATACGCTGCTGTACGTGGAAGACAATCCGGCCAACCTGCGCCTGGTGCAGGAGATCGTGCGCTTTCGCGCCGGCCTGCGCCTGCTGTCGGCCGCGGATGGCCCGGCCGGGCTGGCGCTGGCGCGCGAGGAACGCCCGGACGTCGTGCTGATGGACTTGAACCTGCCGGGCATGAACGGCTTCGAGGTGCTGGCGCAGCTGCGCCGCGACCCGGCCACGGCGGGCATTCCCGTCGTCGCGCTGTCGGCCAACGCCATGCAGCACGACATCGAGCGCGGCCTCGCGGCCGGGTTCGCGCGCTACCTGACCAAGCCGATCGACATCGACAGGTTCAATGAGGCCATCGACGGCGTGCTGGCCCAGCGCGCCAACGCAGAAAGGACAGCCCCATGATTTCGCCATCCGACATCCGCCGCGCGCGCATCCTGATCGTCGACGACGAACCCGTGAACGTGCAGCTGCTCGAATTCCTGCTCAAGACGAGCGGCTACGAGAACGTGTCGAGCACCACCGACCCGCGCGAGGTGGCGGCGCTGCACCTGCAGCACCGCTACGACCTGATCATCCTCGACCTGCAGATGCCGCACATGGACGGCTTCCAGGTGATGGAGGCCCTGACGCCGCTGGAGCGCGAGTCCTGGCTGCCGGTGCTGGTCGTGACGGCCGAGCCGGACAAGAAGCTGGCCGCGCTGCAGGCGGGCGCGCGCGACTTCATCGGCAAGCCCTTCGACACGGTCGAGGTGCTCACCCGCATCCGCAACCTGCTCGAGGTGCGCCTGTTCCACAAGGAGTCGCGCGACTACGGCACGCGCATGGAGCGCAAGGTACGCGAGCGCACCGCCGAGCTGCAGCGCTTCCGCGGCGCGATGGACGCCACCGCCGACGCCATCTTCCTGGTCGACGCGCACAATATGTCGATGATCGACGTCAGCGACGGCGCCTGCCGCATGCTGGGCTTTTCGCGCGAGGCGCTGCTGCGCATCGACCCGGTGGCGCTGGGCCTGGCCGAACGCGCCCAGCTGGAGCGCCATGCCGACCCGGTGGCCCATGGGCGCGAACATGACATCGTCGAGACCGAGTTGCTGCGCTCGGACGGCCAGGGCGCCGTGCCCGTCGAGATCAGCTGGCAGCTGCAGCAGCGCGGCGAAGAGGAAGGGCAGGCAGGGCAGACGCGCATGCTGATCGCGGTGGCGCGCGACATCAGCGAGCGCCTGCACGCGGCCGAGCGCCTGAAGCACGTGTCCAACTACGACAGCCTGACCGGCCTGCCGAACCGCAACCTGTTCTTCCAGACGCTGCGCGACGCCATCGAGCTGGCCCAGGACAAGAGCTGGCGCATCGCCGTGCTGTTCATCACGCTGGACCGCTTCAAGATCGTCAACGATTCGCTCGGCCCGGCGCTGGGCGACGAATTGCTGCGCCAGTTCAGCACGCGCCTGGTGCGCGGCGTGCGCCTGCGCGACACCATCGGGCGCCTGGGCGGCGACGAGTTCGCGCTGATGCTGACCATGACGCGCGAGCAGGGCGAGGAGGACGCCGTCGCCGTCGCCAACGAGGTGCGCGAGGCGCTGCGCGCGCCGTTCGACCTGGGCGGGCAGAAGGCCGTGCTGACGGCCAGCATCGGCATCGCCATGTACCCGGACGACGCGCGCGATCCCGGCACGCTGGTCAAGTACGCCGACGTGGCCATGGTGCGCGCCAAGGAGGCCGGGCGTGACGGCTACCGCTTCTTCACCTCGGGCATGAACGTGCAGGTGCTCGCGCGCCTGGACCTGGAACTGGCACTGCGCGGCGCCATCGACGGCGGCCAGTTCCAGCTGCACTACCAGCCCAAGCTGGACTTGAACACGGGCCGCATCAGCGGCGTCGAGGCGCTGCTGCGCTGGCACCGTCCGGGCTTCGGCCTCGTCTACCCGGCCGAATTCGTGCCCGTCATGGAAGACACGGGCATGGTGGTCAAGGTCGGCGCCTGGATCATCGACGAGGCCTGCCGCCAGATCGCGGCGTGGAATGCCGATGGCGTGGAAGGCGTGCGCGTGGCCGTCAACGTGTCGAGCCGCCAGTTCGTCGAGGGCGACCTGGAAGGCGACATCCGCGCCGCCCTGGCGCGCCACCACGTCGACCCCGGCCTGCTGGAACTGGAGCTGACCGAGAGCGCGCTGATGTCGAATGCCGAGCACACGATCGAGGTGCTGGAGAGCCTGAAGCGCCTGGGCATCCGGATCGCCATCGACGACTTCGGCACCGGCTACTCCTCGCTGGCCTACCTGAAGCGCTTCCCGATCGACAAGCTCAAGATCGACATCGCCTTCGTGCGCGACATCACGACCAATCCGGACGACGCGGCCATCGCGCTGGCCATCATCAGCATGGCGCACAGCCTGCACATGCAGGTGATCGCGGAAGGCGTCGAATCGCGCGCCCAGATGGCGCTGCTGCGGCGCCACCGCTGCGACGAGATCCAGGGCTTCCATCTATCACGCGCGCTGACGGCGGCCGACCTGGGCAAGCTGGTGCTGGAGAACCGCGCCCAGCCCTCGCGCCCGGCCGCCGACGACCGCAACGTGCAGACGCTGCTGATCGTCGACGACGACCCCAACGTGCTGGCCGCGCTGCACCGCCTGTTCCGGCGCGATAACTACCGCGTGCTGACGGCCGGCTCGCCGGCCGAGGGCTTCGAGCTGCTGGCGCTGCACCGCGTGCAGGTGATCCTGTGCGACCAGCGCATGCCCGTCATGAGCGGCACCGAATTCCTCAGCAAGGTCAAGGAGATGTATCCGGACACGATCCGCATCATCCTGTCCGGCTACACGGGCGTGGAATCGGTGCTCGATTCGATCAACCGCGGGGCGATCTACCGCTTCTACACCAAGCCCTGGAACGACACGGAACTGCGCGACAACGTGCGGCTGGCGTTCCGCCAGTACTGGCTGACGCACGGGCCGTACGACGACCGCAAGACGCCGCGCGCGGCGGATGCCGCGTCGACCGACACGTAGGGTGGGCATCACATGCCCACCATGCGCTTTACCCGTTCGTGAAGTGGTCCCAGCCCTGCAAGGCAAGGTCGAGCGACTTCTCGTCCGCATCGACCCAGCGCAACCCCGGTTCCGCCGTGATCGCGCCGACGCGCGTCACCGGCACGCCGCACTGCGTCCCCGCGGCGGCGATCGCATCGCGCTGCGACACGGGTGCCGTGAAGCATAGCTCGTAGTCGTCGCCGCCGGCCGCCGTGAAGCGCCGCCGCAGCGCCTGCGGCTGGCGCGCCAGCGCGGGACCGGCCGGCAAGGCATCGACGTCCAGCACGGCGCCCACGCCGGACGCCGCCAGGATGTGCGCGATGTCGCCCGCCAGTCCGTCCGAGATATCGAGCGCCGCATGCGCCAGGCCGCCGTCGGCCAGCAGGCGGCCCAGCGCCACGCGCGGGGTCGGCGCATGCATGCGCGGCGCGGCCAGCGCCAGGGACGGCGCGTCCAGGCGCACCTCGCCCAGGTAGTGAGCCAGCGCCAGGCGCGCATCGCCCAGCGTGCCGGAAATCCAGACGTCGTCCCCCGGGCGCGCCGCGTCGCGCCGCAGCGCGCGGCCCGGCGCGATGTCGCCGAAGATCGTGATGCAGACGTTGAGCGGCCCCTTGGTCGTGTCGCCGCCGACCAGCTCGCAGCCGTGGGCGTCGGCCAGCGCGAACAGGCCGCGCGAGAAACCTGCCAGCCAGTTTGGGTCGGCCGCTGGCAGCGCCAGCGCCA
Organism: Massilia paldalensis; assembly: GCF_044901715.1. Taxonomy (NCBI): domain Bacteria; kingdom Pseudomonadati; phylum Pseudomonadota; class Betaproteobacteria; order Burkholderiales; family Oxalobacteraceae; genus Massilia; species Massilia paldalensis. The sequence goes on along the minus strand of NZ_JBJCIU010000004.1, from coordinate 502,568 downwards.
GCGTGAAGCCGAGCGGCGCCGCGCCCATCGCGGCCAGGTCGGACAGGTTCACGGCCAGGCATTTGTGGCCGAGCGCGAACGGGTCGGCGCCGGCGAAGAAGTGGCGGCCCTCGACCAGCATGTCGGACGAGACGGCGAGCTGGCGGCCGGGCGCGGGCGCCAGCAGCGCGCAGTCGTCGCCGATGCCGAGGACGGTGCGGCCCGGCGGCGCGTTTGGTGGCGCGTTTGTCGGCGTATTCGGCGGCAAATCCGGCGGGCGCCGCACGAAGTACTGCTTGATGAGGTCGAATTCGGAGAGCATCCCCGAATTGTAATCCGGGCCGGCGTCAGGCGACGGCGACCACCCGGTCGAGCTGGGCCATCAGCGCGCGGCGCGCGGCCGGCGTGGGGCGCGTCAGGGCGAAGCCGCGCAGCACGCCGCCATCGTCGACGAAGCGGGCGACGCTGCGCTGGTCTTCGTGCGCGAGCTGCCATTCGCCGTGCGTGCCGGGCGCCGGCGCGCACACCGCGATCGGGCACAGCGGGCTTTTCAGCGTCAGCACGGGTTCGTCCTCGACGGGCGTGGGCATGCCGCACAGGGTGGCGGCGAGGGCGCGCGCCGCCGCCTGCAGGGCGGCCACGCCGGGGCGCAGCAACTGTCCCGCGCCGCTCTCGTATTCCGCGCAGTCGCCCAGCGCATACACGTCGGGGGCGCCGGCGCGGCCGTAGCCGTCGACGAGGATGCCGCGCGCGGTGGCGAGGCCCGCCTCGCGCGCCAGCGCCACGTTGGGGCGGCTGCCGATGGCGGCCAGCACCAGGTCGGCGTCGAGCGTGCCGCCGTCGTCCAGTTGCAGGCGCACGCCGCCGGTGTCCGCGGCGCCGGCGCGCCGGGCCGCGACGGCGCTGCCCTGGCGCACGGCGATCGGCAGCGCGCGCCAGGCGCGCAGCAGGGCGAGCGACAGCGGCGGCGGCACCAGCTGCGCCAGCGGCCGGCGCGCCGGCTCGACCAGCGTCACGCGGTGGCCGGCGGCGGCGAAGTCCTCGGCGAATTCGCAGCCGGCCAGGCCGGCGCCCAGGATGGCGACGTGGGCCGGACGCCCCAGGGCGTCGAGGCGCTGGCGCAGCAGCGCATAGCCTTCCAGGTGGTCGACGGCGAGGACGTCGTGCGCCGCGTCGCCTTGCAGTTGCGGACGGCGCGCGCCGGCGCCCAGGGCCAGCACCAGGCGGCCGTAGCCGATGGGGCCCTGCGTGGTGTCGATGACATGGGCGGCAGTGTCGATGCCGGTGACGCGGGTATGGGGCAGGATGGTGATGCCCAGCACGGCAGCCATCTCGGCGGCGCCGGCGCTGGCCAGCCGCTCGGCGTCGCGGCCCGCCGCCAGCGCATTCGACAGCATCGGCTTGGCATAGACGGTGCCGGCATCGGCCGTGACCAGCAGCAGGGGGATATCGCGGTCGCGCTTGCGCAATTCGCGCGCCAGCGCATAGGCTGCCATGCCGGCGCCCACGATCACGATGGGGAAGTCGCGCGCCGATGGGCGTGCCGGGACGTGCTGGATGGTCATCATTTTTCCCCTCATGGTCGCGATCCGCCCGTATGGCGCATCGAATCAGAAAAAATGATACCTAAGTCTAGCCCAGCAGTAAAATTGTTTGTTTAAAAGAAACCGATAGATTCTGCCTTTTACAACAGTCGACGCCGGCGCATGCCGTCAGGCGGCCTCCTCTGCCTGTTCCGCCTGTTCCTGCTGCGCCGCGCCGCGCTGGGCCCGGCGGTAGCCGCCCGGACCCATGCCGTAGTGGCGCTTGAACACGCGGTTGAACGCGGCCTCCGACTGGTAGCCGACGGCCAGCGCGACGTCGCCCACGGCCCGTTCGCCGCGCGCCAGTGCGGTCGCTGCCCGCGCCATGCGCAGCTGGGTCAGCACGTCGGCCGGCGTCATGCCGGACAACTGGGCGAACAGGCGCGCGAAGGTGGCGCGCGACATGAAGCAGGCGGCCGCCAGGTCGGCCACGGTCCACGGAAGCTCGGGCGACTCCAGCATCTTCTGCATCGCATTGCCCAGGCGCCGGTCGGCCAGCACGGCGAACAGGCCGGGGCGTGTCGCGTTCTGGGCCAGCCAGGCGCGCATCAGCAGGGCGAACAGGGCGCCCGAGAGCTGGGTCACGACGACGCCGCTGCCGGGGCGGGTATCCGCCGTCTCCTGCTGCAGCAGGCGCACCAGCGCGTGCAGGCCGGGAAAGTCCGCCTCGCGGCTGGCATGCACGATCATGACCTCGGGCAGGGCGCCCAGCATGGCGCGGCGGGCGCTGTCGTCGAACACGAAGCTGCCGCACAGGATGCCGGTGGCGGGACCGTCGCCCTCGTTGGCCTTGCGCTGCAGCGGGCCATCGGACGCCAGCTTCGCGACCGGCGTGGCCTGCTGCACGGGCCCCGCGTGCAGGCGGTGCGCGCCGCCGCCGGGGAAGACGACGATGTCGCCGGCCTGCAGCGCGATTTCCCCCAGTGCCGCCGTATCCAGCAGGGCGCTGCCCTCGACCACCACGTGGAACGGCGCGGTGCCGGGCGTGGTGACGGCCGGTTCGTCCAGCACCCAGGGCGACGCCAGTTCGCAGCGCGTGTCGAGCGAGGTCGTGACGGTGAACAGGGAAAGCAGGCGGCTGAGTGTGTCCATAGGGTTCGAAAGACGGCGTAGGGATGAGACGAATGGACAAATTATCGCAGCAAACCGGCATTCATTGTCCATCCCATTCGGCCTAGACTTCTTTCCATGCCAGACGGCATTTGATACCGACAACAACACTGAAAGGAAAGACCATGAGCCGCTTGTCCACCCAGGGCGCCAACGCCACCGGCCGTACCGCCGAACTGTTCGCCGCCATCAAATCGAAACTGGGCAAAGTGCCCAACGCCTACGACGCCATCGGCAGCAACAGCCCGGTCGCCCTCGAGGCCCTGCTGAACTTCGACGCCGCGCTCGTCAACACGAGCCTGTCGAAACAGGAGATCGAAGTCGTCAAGCTGGCCGTCAGCGAAGTCGCCGGTTGCGACTACTGCCTGGCCGCCCACACGCTGATGGGCAAGATGGCCGGCCTGTCGCCGGAAGCGATCCTGGCGGCGCGCCGCGGCACCGCCACCGGCGACGCCAAGCTGGATGCGCTGTCGACCTTCGTGCGCACCGTGGTCGGCACCACCGGCACCGTGCCGCAACCCGTGGTCGACGCCGTCAAGGCCGCCGGCTATACGGATGCGCAGGTGGTGGACACGATCTATGCGATCTCCAGCATCACGTTCACGAACCTGGTCAACCGCATCAACGACACGGCGGTCGACTTCCCGAAAGCGCCTGCATGATCGATTGAGCGTATAGGCACGCAAACCTGCGGGGATATGCAGGAGGATGGCCGGGCGTGTGGAGCGTCCCGGCCAATTCACGTTGTTTATGGCGTTCTGCTCTTCCATTCGTGGAGGCGATTAATGCTGCCGTCGGTAAAAATACCTAGTTTGCCGGACGTGTCACTCTGCTAGAATCGTAAGCCTCTTGTCAGTTCAGGAAGGCAGCAAAGCATGGAATCGTCAATCGACAAAAAAGAAGAACTCCGCCAACAACTGCGTGCTGCAGCGCTCGAATACCATCAGTATCCCACCCCCGGCAAGATCAGCGTCACCCCGACCAAGTCGGTGCTGAACCAGCGCGACCTGGCCCTGGCCTACTCGCCCGGCGTGGCGGCACCGTGCGAAGAAATCGTCAAGGATCCCGCTGCTTCCTTCAAGTACACGGCGCGCGGCAACCTGGTCGCCGTCATCTCCAACGGCACCGCCGTGCTCGGCCTGGGCAATATCGGCCCGCTGGCTTCCAAGCCGGTCATGGAAGGCAAGGGCGTCCTGTTCAAGAAATTCGCGGGCATCGACGTGTTCGACATCGAGATCGCCGAGACCGATCCCGACAAGCTGATCGACGTGATCGCCGCGCTCGAGCCGACCTTCGGCGGCGTCAACCTGGAAGACATCAAGGCGCCGGAGTGCTTCTACATCGAGCGCAAGCTGCGCGAGCGCATGAAGATCCCCGTCTTCCACGACGACCAGCACGGCACCGCGATCATCGTCGGCGCCGCCATCCTCAATGGCTTGAAAGTTGTCGGCAAAGACCTCAAGAACTGCAAATTGGTCGTGTCGGGCGCGGGCGCCGCGGCGCTGGCCTGCCTGGACCTGATCGTCGACCTCGGCTTCCCGATCGAGAACATCTTCGTCACCGACCTGGCCGGCGTGGTCTACAAGGGCCGCACCGAACTGATGGACCCGGACAAGGAGCGCTTCGCGCAGGACACGCCGCACCGCACGCTGGCCGAGGTGATCCCGGGCGCCGACATCTTCCTGGGCCTGTCGGCCGGCGGCGTGCTGAAGCCGGAGATGGTCTCGGCCATGGCCGCCAACCCGCTGATCCTGGCGCTGGCCAACCCGAACCCGGAAATCCTGCCGGAAGACGCCAAGGCCGTGCGCGGCGACGTCATCATCGCGACCGGCCGTTCGGACTACCCGAACCAGGTCAACAACGTGCTGTGCTTCCCGTACATGTTCCGTGGCGCGCTGGACTGCGGCGCGACCACGATCACGCGCGAGATGGAAATCGCCGTCGTGCACGCGATCGCCGACCTGGCCCATGCCGAGCAGTCCGACATCGTCGCCTCGGCCTACGGCATCTCGAACCTGTCGTTCGGCCCGGAATACCTGATCCCGATGCCGTTCGATCCGCGCCTGCTGACCCATATCGCGCCGGCCGTGGCCAAGGCCGCGATGGACGGCGGCGTCGCCACCCGTCCGATCGCCGACCTGGCCGCCTACGCCGAGAGCCTGCAGCAGTTCGTGTACCGCAGCGGCAGCTTCATGAAGCCGCTGTTCCAGGTCGCCAAGGACGCGCCGCCGGAACTCAAGCGCATCGTCTACGCCGAGGGCGAGGAAGAGCGCGTGCTGCGCGCCGTGCAGGTGGTGGTCGACGAGCGCCTGGCGCGCCCGATCCTGGTGGGCCGCCCGGCCGTGCTTCAGCAGCGCATCGAGAAGTTCGGCCTGCGCCTGAAGCTGGGCCAGCACTTCGACGTGATCAACCCGGACTTCGACGAGCGCTACCGCGACTACTGGCACACCTACTACCAGATGGTCATGCGCAAGGGCATCACCGAAGACCTGGCCAAGCTGGCCATGCGCCGCCGCCACACGCTGATCGGCGCGATGATGATCCACAAGGGCGACGCCGACGGCATGATCTGCGGCACCTACGGCACCACCCAGATGCATCTGGAGTACATCGACCAGGTGCTGGGCAAGCGCGCCGGCGCCAACGTCTACGCGGCGATGAACTTCATCATCACGCAGGAACGCCAGCTGGCGATGGTCGACACCCACGTCAACGAGAACCCGACGGCGGAAGAACTGGCCGACATCACCATCATGGCCGCGGAAGAGCTGGAGCGCTTCGGCATCACCCCGCGCGTGGCGCTGCTGTCGCACTCGAACTTCGGCACCTCGAACAGCGAATCGGCCCGCAAGATGCGCGCCACGCTGGCGCTGGTGCAGCAGAAGGCCCCGGGGCTGGAAATCGACGGCGAGATGCACGGCGACGCGGCGCTCGATTCGAAGATCCGCAACAAGATCATGCCGCAATCGACGCTCAAGAACGATGCCAACCTGGTCGTCATGCCGAACATCGAGTCGGCCAACATCGCCTACAACCTCGTCAAGACGGCGGCCGGCAACGGCATCGCCATCGGCCCCGTGCTGCTGGGCTGCGCGCGTCCGGTGCACATCCTGACCCCGTCGGCGACGGTGCGCCGCATCGTCAACATGACGGCGCTGTGCGTGGTGGACGCCGTCTCGCAACGCTGACGGATCGACGCGGATGCGCGGGAAGGGGCCTTGCGGGGCCCCTTTTGCGTGAGGCCACAAAAGTTCCACGCATGTCGCGAACATGTAATAAAGCTTGAGCGAGTCGTAACAGTGCGTAATGCAGCGCTGTCGTTTGACGGTTTCGGGCGATAATAGACGAGTAAGCATTATAAATTCCGCACGCTTTCTCCCGTGCAACGGTTTGGCGCCGCGCTCTGGTACAATGCGAGGTTGTCGAAAATTTATCTGGTCCGTTCCCTCCCGACCCGCTCCGGCGCCGTTGCGGAGGCCCACCTCAGACCATCACTGGAATCACCAAGAACATGCAAGCAACGAAAAAAGCCCTGATCACCGGCATCACCGGCCAGGATGGCGCCTACCTCGCGCAACTGCTCCTGGAAAAGGGTTACCACGTCACCGGTACCTTCCGCCGTTCCAGCTCGGTCAACTTCTGGCGCATCGCCGAACTGGGCATCGACCAGCACCCGAACCTGTCGCTGGTCGAATACGACCTGACCGACCTGTCGTCGAGCATCCGCCTGGTCGAAACCACCCGCCCGGACGAGGTGTACAACCTGGCCGCCCAGAGCTTCGTCGGCGTGTCGTTCGAGCAGCCCGTGACGACCGCCTCGATCACCGGCATCGGCGCCGTCAACCTCCTCGAGGCCATCCGCATCGTGCATCCGAAGGCGCGCTTCTACCAGGCGTCGACCTCGGAAATGTTCGGCAAGGTGCAGGCCGTGCCACAGGTCGAGGAAACGCCGTTCTACCCGCGCAGCCCGTACGGCGTGGCCAAGCTGTATGCGCACTGGATGACCGTTAACTACCGCGAGTCCTACGACATCTTCGGCAGCTCGGGCATCCTGTTCAACCACGAGTCGCCGCTGCGCGGCCGCGAGTTCGTCACCCGCAAGATCACGGACTCCGTCGCCAAGATCGTGCTGAACAAGCTCGACGTGCTGGAGCTGGGCAACCTGGACGCCAAGCGCGACTGGGGCTTCGCCAAGGAATACGTGGAGGGCATGTGGCGCATCCTGCAGGCTGACAAGCCGGACACCTACGTGCTGGCGACCAACCGCACGGAGACCGTGCGCGACTTCGTCACCATGGCGTTCAAGGGTGCGGGCATGGACATCGAGTTCAAGGGCCAGGGCGAGCAGGAAACCGGCCATTGCGCCCGTACCGGCAAGCTGCTGGTGCGCATCTCGCCGAAGTTCTACCGTCCGGCCGAAGTCGACCTGCTGATCGGCGACGCGTCGAAGGCGCAGCGCGAGCTGGGCTGGAAGCCGCAGACCACGCTCGAACAGCTGTGCCAGATGATGGTCGATGCCGACCTGCGCCGCAACGAACAGGGATTCTCGTTCTGACATGAGTGGCACGGTCACGGAAGACCTCGCCCGCGCGGCAAGCCCGCGCGAAGGCGAAGGCAAGCGGGCCCTGATCACGGGCCTGCGTGGCTTCACCGGCCATTACATGGCGCAGGAACTGACCGCGGCCGGTTACCAGGTCTACGGCACCGTCCTGCCGGGCCATGCGCCCGGCCCGAACATCTTCACCGTCGACCTCCTCGACCGCGCCGGCCTCGCCGCCGTGATCGAGGAAGTGCGCCCCGACGTGGTGGCCCACCTGGCCGCCATCGCCTTCGTGGCCCATACCGACACCGACCAGATCTACCGGGTCAACGTGACCGGCACCCGCAACCTGCTGGAAACGCTGTCGAAGGCCACGCACAAGCCGTCCTGCGTGCTGCTGGCCTCGTCAGCCAATATCTATGGCAATGCCGACGTCGACGTGATCGACGAAAGCATACCGCCGTCGCCGGCCAACGACTACGCGGTCAGCAAGCTGGCCATGGAATACATGGCGCGCCTGTGGATGGACAAGCTGCCGATCGTGATCGCGCGCCCGTTCAACTACACGGGCGTGGGGCAGGGCGAGAACTTCCTGCTGCCCAAGATCGTGTCGCACTTCCGCAAGGGCGCGCGCCACATCGAGCTGGGCAACCTGGCCATCGCGCGCGACTTCTCCGACGTGCGCATGGTCGCCAATTGCTACCGCCGCCTGCTGGCCGCGGCGCCAGCCGGCGAGGCCTTCAATGTCTGCTCGGGCCGCTCGACCTCGCTCGAGAGCCTGATCGACATGATGAGCGACATCGCCGGCTACCGCATCGAAGTGCACGTCAACCCGGCCTTCGTGCGCGCCAACGACGTCCTGACCCTTACCGGCAGCAACGCCAAGCTGGCCGGCAAGATCGGCCCCATCGCACCGCCGCCGCTGGCCGAGACGCTGCGCTGGATGTACCAGGCTTGATGCGATGGCGGCCATCCTCGATTCGACCATGAGCACGCCGGCCGCGGCCACGGCGCCGCTGCGCGTGGGCATCGGCACGACCATGGTCGAGCCGGTCCTGACGGGCGGCCACCTGGACGGCATCGGCGTCTACACCCAGGCATTGCTGCGCCACCTGCCGCAGGCCGGCTGCGCCATCTCCACGTATTCCTGGCCGCGCGGCACGGCGCCGCTGACGGTGGGGCAGGCCATGCCGCAATCGTTCGAGCGCGCCTCGCTGCTGGACCTCGTCACGCCCGCCGCGCACCGCGTGCACATGCCGGTCGACGTGTTCCACGTGACCGACTACCGCGTCGTGCGCATGGATTGCCCCGTGGTGGCGAGCCTGCACGACGCGCTGCCGATCAAGCATCCCGAATGGTGCAATCCGCGCCTGCGGAGCGTGAAGAACTGGCTGCAGCGCAAGGCCGCGCAAAAGGCCGACCGCGTGATCGCGCTGTCGCACTACGCGATCGACGAACTGGTCGAATGCTTCGGCGTGGACGAGCGCCGCATCACCGTGGTGCCGTGCGGCGTCGACGACGATTGGTTCGACCCGCCCGCCGCCGGCGACGTGGCCGCCACGCTGGCCGCCAACGGCCTGCGCCCCGGCTACTTCCTGTTCGTCGGCACGCTGCAGCCGCGCAAGAACGTGGGGCGCCTGCTGGACGCCTACCTGGCGCTGCCCGCGGCCGTGCGCGCCGAGCGCCAGCTCGTCATCGTCGGCCATGCCGGCGCCCGCTCCGAGGACGTATTGCGGCGCATCGCCGCGGCCAGGCAGGATGGCGCCAATGTCGTGTGGCTGAACAAGCTCACCGACAACGGCGCGCTGCGCCACATCTATGCCGGCGCCGGCGTGTTCGTGTTCGCCTCGCTGTACGAAGGCTTCGGCATCCCCGTCGTGGAAGCGTTCGCGTCCGGCGTGCCGGTGGTGGCCGCGAACACGACCTCGCTGCCCGAGGTATCGCAGGGCGCCGCGCTCGAAGTCGATCCGCTCGACAGCGGCGCCATCGCCGACGCCATGCTGGCCCTGGCGCGCGAGCCGCTGCTGCGCGCGCGCTGCATCACGGCCGGGCGCGCCCGCGCCGCCCAGCTGACCTGGGACGCGACGGCCCGCATGACGGCCGCCGTCTACCGCTCGCTCCTCTGATCGCCAACCCGCCGTACCGAGTCACGATGTCCAAGCCCATGCGCGTCCTCCACTTCTACAAGACCTATTTCCCCGATTCCGTCGGCGGCGTGGAACAGGTCATCCGCCAGATGTGCGTGGGGACCGGGCGGCTGGGCGTGACGAACCAGGTGCTGTCGCTGTCGCGCGATGCCGACCTGACGCCGTTCGCCTTCGAAGGCCACGAGGTGCACCGCGCGCCGCTGAACTTCGAGGTGGCGTCGAACGCCGTGTCGGTGCAGTCGATCGGCATGCTGGCGCGCATGGCGCGCGCGGCGGACGTCGTGCACTACCACTTCCCGTGGCCGTTCATGGACCTGGCCCACTTCATGGCGCGCGTCGACAAGCCGACGGTGGTCACCTACCACTCCGACATCGTGCGCCAGAAGGCGCTGCTGCGCCTGTACCAGCCGCTGAAGCACCGCTTCCTGGCCGACGTCGACACCATCGTCGCGACCTCGCCGAACTACCTGGCCTCGTCCGCCGTGCTGGACCGCTACCGCGACAAGACCCGCGTGATCACCTTCGGCCTGGACAAGGAAAGCTATCCGGAGCCCGACCAGGCGCGCCTGGACGCATGGCGCGCGCGCGTGGGCCCGAAATTCTTCCTGTTCGTCGGGGTGCTGCGCTACTACAAGGGCCTGCACATCCTGCTGGACGCCGTCGCCGGCACCGACTACCCGGTCGTGATCGTGGGCGCCGGCCCGATCGAGGACGAGCTCAAGGCCCATGCGCAGCGCCTGGGCCTGAAGAACGTGATGTTCGTCGGCGCCGTCGACGACCTGGACAAGGCGGCGCTGCTCAAGCTCAGCTACGCCGCCGCCTTCCCCTCGCACCTGCGCTCGGAAGCCTTCGGCATCTCGCTGCTGGAAGGGGCGATGTACGGCAAGCCGATGATCTCGAGCGAGATCGGCACCGGCACCACCTATATCAACGTGCACGGCGAGACGGGTTTGGTGGTGCCGCCTTCGGACCACGTGGCGCTGCGCGCCGCGATGAAGACGCTGTGGGACAATCCGGAGATGGCGGCCGCGATGGGACGCCGCGCGGAAGAGCGCTACTGGCGCCTGTTCACGTCGGCGCAGATGGCGCAGAGCTATGCGGACCTGTACGAGGAACTGGTGGCGCGCCGCTCGGCCGTCAAGTTGTCCGCCACGCCGCGTCTGGGGTGAGTGTGCGGTGGGCACATGGTGCCCACCCTGCGTCGGATCATCGGCAAGCGCGCTATCGTAGGGTGGGCATCATATGCCCACCATGCATCTAGGCTGCCGCCAGCTCCGGCTCGGGCGCCACTTCCTCGGCCCAGCGCTGGCGGATCGCGCGGATGGCCGGCAGCTGCGTGATGAACAGGTCCACCAGCGCCGGGTCGAAATGCTTGCCCTTCTGGCGCACCATGAAGTCCACCGCTTCCTCTTCCGTCCACGCCTTCTTGTACGGCCGCACCGAGGTCAGCGCGTCGAACACGTCGGCGATCGCGCAGATGCGCCCGACGAGCGGGATGCGTTCGCCGGCCAGGCCGTTCGGGTAACCGCTGCCGTCCCATTTCTCGTGGTGGGTGAGGGCGATCTGGCGCGCCAGCGCCAGCACGCCCCGTTCGTGCTCGCCGATGATCTCGGCGCCGATGGTGGCATGGCTCTGCATGATCTTCCACTCGTCCGGATCGAGCGGGCCCGGTTTCTGCAGGATCGAGTCGGGGATGCCGATCTTGCCCACGTCGTGCATCGGCGCGGCATGCAGCAGGTCGTCGGCCTCGGCTTCCGTCATGCCAGCCGCCAGGCCCAGGATGCGCGAGAAGTGGCTCATGCGGATCACGTGCAGGCCGGTCTCGTTGTCCTTGTATTCGGCCGCCAGGCCCAGGCGCTGGACGATTTCCAGGCGCGAGGCGCGCAGCTCTTCCATGCGCACCAGCGACAGGTGGGTGCGCACGCGCGCGCGCACGATCGGCGGGCTGACCGGCTTGGTGATGTAGTCGACGGCGCCGGCCTCGAAGCCTTCCAGCTCGTCGTCGGTCTCGGTGAGGGCGGTCACGAAGATCACGGGGATCGAAGCCAGTTCCGGATCGGCCTTGAGGGCGGCGCAGACTTCGTAGCCGCTCATGCCGGGCATCATGACGTCCAGCAGGATCAGGTTCGGGCGCTCCTCGCGCACCAGCTCGAGGGCGCGCTGGCCGTCCTTGGCGAAGCGCAGGCGGTAGTGGTCCTGCAGGATCTGGCGCAGCAGCTGCAGGTTGCTGGCCTCGTCGTCGACCGCGAGGATCAGCGGCTGGTGGACGTTGCTCATGACGGGATCTCCTGGGGCATGTCGTCGATGGCGCCGAGCGCCGCGTCGAGCTGCTGCAGGGCCAGTTCAAAGTCGAAATCGGACAGGGCGGCGTGGACTTGCGCCACGCGGATGGCCAGCGCATGGCCGGTCAGCGCGGCGGCCAGCGTGGCCAGCGCGGTGTCGTCGAGGGCGCCGCGGCGCAGCGCCTTGCGCAGGGTCTCGCCGGCCTGGCGCGCGCGCGCGAGGTCGACGGCGGGACGCCGGGGTGACGCCTGGAGCGGTGCCTGGGCGGCCTGGCCGGACGCGGGCTGGGCCGCGCGGATGGCCGCCAGCGTACTGGCCAGCAGCGGCGCCAGGGCCGCGAGGGCGTCGCGCAGCGTGTCCTCGGCGCCGGGGAACAGGCGGCCGCTGTCGCCGTCCACCAGGCCTTCGATGGCGCCCAGCGATGCGGCCAGCTGCTCCAGGCCGAGGTTGGCGGCCACGCCGCGCACCTTGTGCGCCAGCATGCGCAGCGCGCGGTAGTCGGCGGCAGTCGCTTGGGCCGCCAGCGCCGCGGCCAGGCCCGCATGCTGGACCTCGAACAGGGCCAGCCCCTCGCGGTAGGCATCTTCCTTGTCGCTCCAGCGGCGCAGGCCGGCGTGGCGGTTCCACAGCTGGCGTTCCTGCGCCGGCATCTCCGCCGCCAGCTGGCCCGGACCGAGGCCCAGCACGCGCGCGATCTCGTGCGACAGCGTGAACCAGTCGACCGGCTTGGTGGCAAAGCCGTCCATGCCGGCGGCGACGCTGGCGCGGCGATGCTCGTCCAGCACGCTGGCGGTCATGGCGATGATCGGCACGCGCTTGCGCCCGGTGGCCTGCTCCTGCTCGCGGATCAGGCGCGTGGCCGAGAGGCCGTCGATGGTCGGCATCTGGAAGTCCATCAGGATCACGTCGTAGTGCTCGCGCGCGGCCAGGTCGACCACCGCGGCGCCGTCGCCGACGGCCGTCATGGTGTGGCCGCGGCGCGCCATCAGCAGCTGCAGCAATTCCAGGTTCTGCGGCACGTCGTCGGCCACCAGCACGTTCAGGGGCGGCAGGGCGGCGGCGGTGCGCACGCGCGGCTGCTGCGGCGCGAAGCGGGCCAGCACCAGCGGCAGCAGCACGTGGAAGGTGGTGCCCTGGCCCGGCGTGCTCTCGGCCCAGATGGTGCCGCCCATCAGTTCCACCAGCTGCTTGCAGATGGTGGTGCCCAGGCCCGTGCCGCCGAAGCGGCGCGTCATCGAGGCATCGGCCTGGGTAAACGGTTCGAAGATCGCGGCCAGGCGGTCCGGCGCGATGCCGATGCCGGTATCGCTGACCGTCACGTGCATCTGCTCGCCCTGCAGCCCGGCGCGCATCGTGACGCTGCCGCGCTCGGTGAACTTGATCGCGTTGTCGAGCAGGTTGGTGAGCACCTGGCGCACGCGCAGCTCGTCGCCGCGCAGGCAGGTCGGCAGGGCCGGATCGTACTGGATGTCGACGTGCAGGCCCTTGGCGCGCGCGTTCGCCGCCAGCGTCGAGGACAGCTCGTCGATCAGCGACAGCAGGTTGTAGTCGTTCTGTTCGAGTTCGACGGCGCCCTTCTCGAGCTTGGCCGTGTCGAGGATCTCGTTGAGCAGGCGCAGCAGGGCGCGGCCGGCGCTGCGGATCGTGTCCAGGTGGCGCCGCTGGTCGGCATTCAGGTCGCCGTCCAGCAGCACGTCGGTGAAGCCCAGGATGGAATTCATCGGCGTGCGGATCTCGTGGCTCATGTTGGCCACGAAGCTGGCGCGCGCGGCGGCGGCCTGCTCGGCCTTTTCCTTGGCGTCGCGCAGCGCCTCTTCCATCTCGCGGCGCTCCGTGATGTCGAGGATGACGCCGTCCAGCCATTCCAGCTCGCCGGCATCGTTGCGCACGCCGGTGCCGTTTTCCCACAGCCAGCGGATGCTGCCGTCGGCATGCAGCAGGCGGTACTCGACCAGGTAGGGACGCTCGTCGTGCAGCGCCTGGGCGATGGTCTCGGACACCCGCACGCGGTCGGCCGCGTGGATCAGCGTGCCGAAGTTGCGCTTCGGCGCGGCGCCCAGGAAGTCGGCGCAGGGATAGCCGGTGACGCGTTCGACGGCGTCGCTGATGAACACCATCGGCTGTTCGCCTTCGACCAGGCTGCGGTAGGAAATGCCGGGAATATTGCCGATCAGGGAACGGAACTGCTGCTCGCTGGCGCTCAGCGCCTGCTCCATCGCGCGCCGCTCGCTGATGTCGGTGATGAAGCAGACGAACAGCTCCTCGCCGTCCAGCTGCGTGTGGCCGATGGCGCGGCGCAGCGGCACGGTGCTGCCGTCCTTGCGGCGGCCGGTGACGTCGGCCGCGCCGGCCGTGCCCGCGATCTCGCCGGTGGCCAGCACGCGCAGCAGGCCGCCGCGCTCGGACAATTCCTCGTTCGAGATCAGCAGGCGGACGCTCTGGCCGATGATCTCGTCGCGCCTCCAGCCGTAGATGCGTTCGGCCGAGGCATTGAACTCGACGATGGTGCCATTGCGCTGGATCGTGATGACGCCGTCCACCGTGGTGGTGAGCAGGGCGCGCATCCACGCCTCGCTGCGCGACAGATCGCGGAACAGCTGGCGGTAGCGCAGCAGGCCGTTCGCGCCCAGCACGATCATCGTGAAGACCACGGTGATCATCGTGATCACCAGCGCCAGGAAGGTGCTGCCGCCGCTCTGCGGATCGGCCGCCGCCGGATGGCCGATGAAGCGCGCCGCGGCCATGCCCGTGTAGTGCATGCCGGCGATCGCGCAGCCCATCACGGTGCCCGCCAGCAGCAGTCGCGCATGGTGGCCCAGCCAGCGCACGTTCGACAGCCCGAAGCGTACCCACAGCGCCAGCGTCGCCAGCACCACGGCCACCACGATCGACAGGCCGAACATCAGCGGGTCGCAGCGTAGTTCCAGGTCCATGCGCATGCCTTCCATGCCGGCATAGTGCATGGCGCCGATGCCGGCGCCGACCAGCGTCCCGCCGAGCAGCATGCTCCACGCTCCCAGGCGTTCGCGGGCGATCATGTTCAGCGCGACGAACGAGGCGGCGATGCTGGGCACGCCCGACAGGATCGTGATGGCGGGGTCGTAGTCGACGTCCGTGCACAGGTCGAAGGCGAGCATGCCGATGAAGTGCATGGCCCACACGCCGGTACCGAGCGCCAGGCTGCCGGTGCCGAGCACGATCCAGCGCTGGCCACGGTTGGCGACGGCCTGGCCGGCGACCAGCAATCCCATCCAGGACGCGAAAATGGCGACCAGTACCGACAGCGCGACCAGCGTCGGCGTATACAGACCATAGCTGAGCAGCGAAGGATCGGCGGGCAAAGTGAACAGGAGCGGCATATTAAATCGGAAAAATCAGTAATCCCATCGGCAAGACACCAACGCGCAAGTATGTCACTTTCGTGGTGGAAAGTCTTGTTGTGCACCGCCAACAATCCCATCGTTACCCGAAATTGTCGCGTGCATACCACCAATATCATCAAAACGTTTCCAGGCGGTTATGCCGTCGCGGAGCGGCAATTGTCAAGTCGGGGTCATACAGTACTCAGATTCGGCGTATGGACGTGCCCGGAAATGTGAACTGTCGGGTCGATAAAACTGAACCGATGAGGAAGCCGGAAATGAAAAAAACACTAACAAGAACACGATTTTCTTCGCCGGCGCACGCGCGAGGCCTGTTTGCATGATCGCGTCCGCGCGGCGCAGGCCACTGTCGCCGCCCCGGTCTTGCTGGTATGCTGCCCATAAGCCAGCTCATCCATAGCAGGCCCGACGACAAGGGGGCCGTACATGCGATCGACGATTCTTGCTGCGTACCTGGCCGCGACCTGCCTGCAGGCGCAGGCCCAGCCACCGCGCCTATACCTGACCACGGAGGCGCGCTCGGCATATGGCGGGCAGGCGCCCCGGCCACCGGCCGGCGCCGCCACCGACACCGTCCGCGCCGTGATGGCGCGCGCGGGCATCGTCCATTCCCTCGATCCGCTGCCGTGGAAGCGCGCCTATAACACGGCGCTGGAACGGGCCGATGCCTGCGTCTACCCGACCAGCCGCATTCCGGAGCGCGAACGGCAGTTCAAGTGGGTTGGCCCGATCAGCCAGATCGACTGGGTGCTGATGGCGCGCGCCGACCGCGGCATGCAGCTGCGCAGCTTGGACGACGCGCGCGGCCTGCGCATCGGCACCTACCACGGCGACGTGCGCGACCAGTACCTGCACGCACGCGGCTTCGACGTCGACCCGGTGACGGACGACCTGGCCAATCCGCGCAAGCTGATGCTGAACCGCGTCGACCTGTGGGCCACCAGCATCCAGCGCGCCACCGGGACCGTGAAGCGCCTGGGCTATACGGGCAAAATCGTGCCCGTCCTCACGTTCAATCGCACCAGCCTCTACCTCGCCTGCAACCACGCCGTGCCCGATGCCCTGGTGGCACGCATGAACGAGGCGCTGGCATCGATGGAGCGCGACGGCAGCCGACGGGCGATCCTGGAAAAGCATGCCCAGGCGCGGCCGGACGAAGGGCAGGCCGGCGTTCCCGAACGTTGATTCTTTTGCACGAACGGCATATCGTTGAGTCCCTTCCTTCGCACAGGCTTGCAATGACCACGTTCCTCGGCGTATCCCCCTTGATCCCCGCACGCGACGTCGAGGAGGCGATCGCCTTCTACCGCGACAGCATCGGCTTCGACCTGGACTACCGGGACGCCGAACCGGCGCAATTCGCGATCGTCGGGCGCGATGCCGCCCGCCTGCACCTGTTCGCCAGCCAGGACAAGCACCTGGCCGACTGGACCAGCCTGCGTATCACGGTCGAGGGTATCGACGCTTTATATGAACGTTGCCGGCAGGCGGGATGCGTGCATCCGAATGGCGAGCTGGGCGAGCGGCCCTGGGGGACGCGGGAGTTTTCGATCGTGGATCCGTCGGGGGTATGTATCGCGTTCGTGCAGGGAGCGTGACGGCGGAGAAGATGGGATGAGGGCAGGGTGGGATGCGTGGCTTGCGAATGGTGCCTCCGGCCGGAATCGAACCGGCACGCCTTTCGGCGCTTGATTTTGAGTCAAGTGCGTCTACCAATTCCGCCACAGAGGCGCAAGCGCAGGCGCGCATCTTAGCATACGTCATGCCAAACTGACCAGTGTACGCACGGATGTTCTGCGCCCCGGGGACGGCGGGCGTATGATCGGGCTACTCCGACATGGCCGCCTCCGCAGCGGCAGGCATGATGAAGAATAAGAAGATTCGCGAAATCATCCTCGGCAAGCCCCTCGATCCCATGCAGAGCGACACGCGCCACTCGATGGCGCTGGTGGCTTTCCTTGCCTGGGTCGGGCTCGGTGCGGACGGCCTGTCCTCGTCCGCCTACGGTCCGGAAGAGACCTTCCGCGCGCTGGGCACGCATACCCATCTCGGCCTGTACCTGGCCATCGCCACGGCGGTGACGGTGTTCGTCATCGCGCTTGCCTACAACCAGGTCATCGAACTGTTCCCCACCGGGGGCGGGGGCTATCGCGTGGCGAGCCAGCTGGTCGGGCCGTATCTCGGCCTCGTGTCCGGCTGCGCGCTGATCCTCGACTACGTGCTGACCATTGCGATCTCGATCGCGTCCGGCGTGGACGCGCTCGCCTCCTTCCTG
This sequence comes from Massilia paldalensis, assembly GCF_044901715.1. NCBI lineage: Bacteria > Pseudomonadati > Pseudomonadota > Betaproteobacteria > Burkholderiales > Oxalobacteraceae > Massilia > Massilia paldalensis. Next base: position 485,268 of record NZ_JBJCIU010000004.1, on the reverse strand, counting down.
CCGCTCGGCTTCCAGCCCTACAAATTGTGGGCCGAGGCGTTCTTCATCGGCCTGTTGATCGTGATGAACCTGCGCGGGCTGAAGGAGGCAATCCAGATCCTGCTCCCGATCTTCCTCGGCTTCGTCGCCACCCACCTGGTGCTGATCGTGTACGGCATCGTCGCGCACGCGTCGCACCTGCCGCAGCTGGTGCCGCAGACGCTCGGCGAGACGCGCGAGCTGGCCGGCAGCATCGGCTGGACCGGCGTGGCGGGCATGCTGATGCTCGCGTATTCGCAGGGCGGCGGCACCTATACGGGGCTGGAGGCGGTATCGAACAACGTCAACCTGCTGGCCGAGCCGCGTGTCCGCACGGGCAAGATGACGATGTTCTACATGGCGCTGTCGCTGGCGATCACGGCCGGCGGCATCATCCTGCTGTACCTGTTGTGGGAGGCGCGGCCGGTCGACGGCGAAACGCTGAATGCCTCGACCTTCCGCCGCATCATCGCCAGCACGGGTCTGGGCGGCGAGATGCTGAACCACGTGCTGCTGGCCACGGTGCTGGCGTTCGAGGCCGGGCTCCTGTTCGTGGCGGCGAACACGGGGTTCCTGGGCGGGCCGTCGGTGCTGTCGAACATGGCGGCCGATTCCTGGGTGCCGCACCAGTTCCGCTACCTGTCCACGCGCCTGGTCACGCAGAACGGCATCCTGGTAATGGGCGTCGCGGCGCTGGCGATCCTGTTCTGGACCCGCGGGCGGGTGACGCTGCTGGTGGTGCTGTATTCGATCTCGGTCTTCCTCACCTTCGCGATCTCGCTGTTCGGCCTGTGCCTGTACTGGTGGCGCCACAGGAAGGAGTCGGGCAAGTTGCGCTGGATGCGGCGCTTCCTGCTGTCGCTGTCCGGCTTCGTGATCTGCGCGGCGATCCTGGCCGTGCTGCTGGTCGAGCGCTTCACGCACGGCGGCTGGGCGGCGGTTGCCATCATCGCGGCCATCGCGGCGCTGTGCATCTATATCCGCAACCATTACCGCGAGACCCGGCGCGCCATCGCCGCCGTCGACGCAGTGTTCGCTCACCAACCTTTCGGGCCCGTGAAGGAGGTCACCGAGCCGGATCCGGAGGCGCGCACCGCCGTCTTCATCGTCGGCAATTCGCGCGGGGGCGGCCTGCATGCGCTGCTGTGGGTGCTGCGCATGTTTCCCGGCCATTTCCAGAATTTCCTGTTCGTGAACGCGCGCACCGTGGATGCCCATGCCTACGGCGGCGAAGGCACGATGGAGCGCATGCGCGCGGATGCGGCCGAGACGCTGGAGTACTTCGTGGATTTCTGCCAGAGCCACGGCATGGCGTCGGCATCGTATATCGGCTTCGGGACGGATGCGGTGGAAGAGGTGACGCGGATGGCCGAACAGATCAGCAGCGAGTTTCCGAATTCGATCTTCTTTACCAGCAAGCTGATCTTCGTGTCCGACAACTGGTTCACGAGCCTGCTGCACAACCAGGCGGCGCTGGCGATACAGCGGCGCCTGCACCTGGAAGGATTGCAGATGGTGATCCTGCCGATGAAGGTCTGAGCGCCCCGCTCAGCAGGCCAGGCGCTTGCGCAGGGCGCGCAGGGCCGGCACCGGGCCGGTGACTTCCAGCGCATGGTCGAGGACGGTCACGGCGACTTCGCGCTGCGGCAGCCTGGCCCAGCGGCGGGCACGGCTGCGGTAGCGCACGGTGCCCGGACTGCGCTCGGCCGGGATGTAGCCCAGCTTTTCCATCGTTTCGTCCAGGGTGCCGACCAGGTGGCAGGCGTGGAAGCGCGTGCTCACTTCCAGCCGCCCAGGCAGTTCTTCCAGCAGCGGCAGCACGCCGCCGGCCAGCACCGGCAGCACGATGTAGCCGAGCGGCGTGGCCGGCTCGACGAGGTGGAACACGAGGGCCAGTGTCGGCAGTCCCAGCGCCAGCAGCAGGGCCAGCGGCGCCAGGCGCTGGGCGCGGACGGAAGGGCGCAAGGGGCGCGACAGACGATGACGGACCGGTTCGATGTCGGAGAACGTGACGCTTTTCATGCTGGGCTCCTTGGCTGGACGGCCCCTGGCACGGACCGCATATGCCATTGTGAAGAAGCGGACTCGGCAGCTTTTTGATTTTCCTCAAGCAGCGTTTTTCCAAAACGAACTGTTTTTAATTGGAAATTTTTTAGGAGGAAGGTTCTTGTTGCTGAGGAATTGGATGAGATTTGTGCGCAATCTAACAGTTGACCAGATGTGCGGAACTTAAGCTTTCATTAAGAATCGGTAAGGAGGTCAGACACCGGTTCCCGACAGCGAGTCCCGACCACTTATCTACGGAACTATCATGAAACTGAAAACTCTCGTCCTGAGCTCCATGCTGGCAGGCGCAGCCTTCGTGACGCAAGCCGCGTCCGCGCAGAACATCACGCCCACCAGCCCGCTGATGACCGTCAGCGACGGTGTCGGCGGCTTCAATGCCTTCTTCGGCGACACGTTCACCGCCGCGCAGGCGGGCACCACGTTCACGGATATCTTTACCTTCAACGTCGCCACGCCGTTCGACGCGGCCGGTTCCGTCACGTCGTCCTACCTGAATACGCCGATGACCAAGGATCTCCTGATCACGGGCCTGAACCTGTACCGCTACGATCCGGCCACCAACGCGATCATCGGCAACGCCATTTCCGGCATCAACAATACCGGCTTCGGCAACCATCCGACTGACTCCTGGTCGCTGGAAGCGTTCGGCCTGCAGAGCGGTTCGTATGCGCTGCGCATCGACGGCCAGGTCGTGGGCGCCGGCGGCGGTTCGTTCGGGGGCGACTTCAACATCTCCCCCGTGCCGGAACCGGCAACCTGGGGCATGCTGCTGGCGGGCCTGGGCATCGTCGGCGCCGCGATGGGACGCCGTACGCCCGCGCTGCGCAAGTCGCAGGCCAAGGCCTGACGCGCCACGCGCAGCCATGAAAAAAGCCGCCCGTGGGCGGCTTTTTTTCGGAGCCGCGCTCAGGGCGCGCGGCGGTACAGGCGGAAGCGTTCGTCGCGGTCGGACGGACGGCGGCCTTCCCACAGCAGCGTCCAGTCGCGCGCACGGAACGGCGCAACCGCTCCGCCGCGCACCGGCACGCCGTTCTGGATCGGCGCGTGCTGGGTCGGGTTCTTGATGCTGTCCTGCAGCAGCATGTAGCTGCAGCGGGTCCCGTCGACCGGCGCGAAGGGCAGGTGGCCGAAGTAGGCGAAGGAAGCGCGCTGGGCCGAGCCGACATTGGTGTCGATGCAGTCGGCATCGGCCGGCAGGCGCGCCGCGATCTGCTGGGCCACGCTGGCATAGCTGCGCGCATAGTTCAGGTCCGGCAGGAACAGCGTCATCAGCAATACCCACAGCAGGATCAGGCCGCCCGAGGACAGCACGACGGCGCGCCACAGCACCGACGGCTGGCGCGACAGGCGCCAGTGCACGAGGAAGATCCAGCCGGCGGTCGCGATGCCGGCGACGGTCACGGCCACGATGCCCACTTCCGGCTTGAAGCCGGGCACCAGCTTGAGGGCATTCTTGGCGAGCTGGGCCGGCCAGCCGGTCAGCTTGGCGACCCAGAACAGCCAGATCAGGCCGCCCAGCAGGGTCAGCACCATCACGGAGAACCAGTCGATCGCGTTGATCGCGCCGCGCTTCATCGTCGGCAGGCCGAACGCGGCCATCAGCGCCATCGGCGGCAGCAGCTTGAGCAGGTCGCCGCTTTCCGGCACCGGATCGCACAGGATCAGCAGGGCCAGCACGCCGACGAAGCAGGTGGGCAGGATGATGTGCAGCAGGCCGCGCTGGCGGCGCCAGGCCCAGGCGGCCCAGGCGGCGAACGGCCAGGCCGGCCAGAAGTACCAGATGCCGACGCGGAAGAAGGCCTTCAGCGACAGCCAGCTCGGGATGCTCAGCTGGCTGGCGTTCCAGGCCAGCCAGTCGACCACCGGATCCATGCCGTAGGGCTGGACGATGGCCGCGGGCACCACCCACAGCATCGGTACCAGCACACCCACGCAGGCGGCCTGGCCGAGGTGGCGCAGCGTCGGCGCCGATGCCATCTTGAGCATGCGCGTGCACAGGTACAGCGCCGCGATCAGCACCAGCGGCGGGGCGAAGCCGCGCGTGATCGCCAGGGCGCCGAGCGCCACGCCGACCAGCAGCGCGTTACGGGTATTCATTTCCTCGATCAGGCGCACCGAGCGGAACAGGAACCACGACAGCAGCGCGCCCTGCAGGGTCACGGCCAGCGTCTCGTGGCTGTGCAGCAGCAGGCCCAGGCTGCCCAGGTAGATCAGGACGGCGGTGTCGGCCAGCGTGCGGCCGTAGTCGGCCGGTTCGGGCTGGCCGCCGAACGCCAGGCGCAACGGCTGCGCTTCGGCGCGCCGTCCCAGGTGGAAGGCGGTATGCCACAGCGACACGGTGCCGAGCACGAAGATGCCGATGGTCGACATGCGCGCCCCCATCACGTCGCCCACCGCCCAGCCGAACAGCTTGATGCACAGCGCGCCCAGCCAGAATGCCAGCGGACCTTCGTCCATGATCGGCAAGCCCGCCACGTTCGGCAGCAGCCAGTCCTGGATGCCGCCGTGGGCCATGGTCCACATGATCCCGAAACTGGCGGCATCGTCCTTCCAGGGGTCGCGCCCGATCAGGCCCGGCAAAATATAGAGCAGGCCCAATGCGTACAAGGCCCAGCGGGGCAAGGCGAGGGTGGCGGCGGCAGGAAGGCGGACTGGTTTCATCGATAACTGATCCAGTAGTTAGTGATGCTGAGTACTCAGGAATGAGTCGCGTAGTATAGCGGCAAAAAAAAAGGAAGCCCGGTGGGCTTCCTTGGCGATCGCAAAGCGCGAATTAGCCGTTGGCGACGGAGGTCTTCGAACCAACCGAGCCGAATTTCTGGCGGAACTTCTCGACGCGACCGGCGGTGTCGACGATCTTGTGCTTGCCGGTGAAGAACGGGTGGGATTCAGCCGAGACTTCGATCTTGACCAGCGGGTATTCTTTACCTTCGTAGTTGATGGTCTCGCGGGTAGCGATGGTCGAGCGGGTGATGAACTTGAAGTCGCACGACAGGTCGTGGAAGACGACTTCGCGGTAATCCGGATGGGTATCAGCTTTCATGATTTGCCTTGAGTTGGTTTGGTAGCCAAACGGCACTTCGTCGGTCGACCTGCTTCTTGACCCGATTGCCGATCACTTGCCAGGGGTGGATACGGAACCGGAGATTATAAGCCAGCCAGGGCTGGGTGGCAACTATCGGGTAAAGCCGCATGGCAGGCGCCTTCCAGCCCCGACGGCGTTGCCGGACGCTGCAGGCAATGCAGGGACTCAGGCGGGGTGCAGGCGGGCCAGCATGGTCAGGATCATGCCGCCGAAGCCGATGACCATCGTGATGGCCGTGGCTGCCATCCACTTGCTCAGGCGCGCGGATTCGCCGTGGATATCGGTCTTGAGCTCTGCCTTCAGTTCCGCCAGGTCGGCTTTGTCGGGCAACATGGTGAGCAGGGTGTCGAAGCGGGTTTCGAGGACCGTCAGGCGCCGGTCGAGCTGCAGGCTGCCGCTGCGTTGGGCTGGCGTGTCGTGCACGTCGTCGCTGGTCATCGTGTTCTCCTTGGTTGTCTGGCACCGATTGTCCGGGCCGGTCTTCCCCAAGGCTTGATCTGCACGAATCGTAGCGCATAAAAAGAAAAGGGCGAGTTCCACTCGCCCTTTTCATTCGATGCCAACGGCTGGGATCAGCCGCCGCGACGCATCAGGTCGAAGAATTCGACGTTGTTCTTGGTCGCGCGCATCTTGTCGAGGATGAACTCCATCGCCTCGATCTCGTCCATCGAGTACAGCAGCTTGCGCAGGATCCAGATCTTCTGCAGCTGGTCCGGCTTGATCAGGAGCTCTTCGCGGCGGGTACCCGACTTGTTCAGGTTGATCGCCGGGTAGACGCGCTTCTCGGCCAGGCGGCGCTCCAGGTGCACTTCCATGTTACCGGTGCCCTTGAATTCCTCGTAGATCACGTCGTCCATGCGCGAACCGGTCTCGATCAGGGCGGTGGCGACGATGGTCAGCGAACCGCCTTCCTCGACGTTACGGGCAGCGCCGAAGAAACGCTTCGGACGCTGCAGCGCGTTGGCGTCGACGCCGCCGGTCAGCACCTTGCCCGAAGCAGGGATCACGGTGTTGTAGGCGCGTGCCAGGCGGGTGATCGAGTCCAGCAGGATCACGACGTCCTTCTTCATCTCGACCAGGCGCTTGGCCTTTTCCAGCACCATCTCGGCGACCTGCACGTGGCGGGTGGCCGGTTCGTCGAAGGTCGAGGCGACCACTTCGCCGCGCACCGAGCGCTGCATCTCGGTCACTTCCTCGGGGCGTTCGTCGATCAGCAGGACGATCAGGGTGACGTCCGGGTGGTTCGCGGTGATCGCGTGGGCGATGTGCTGCAGCATGACCGACTTGCCGGACTTCGGCGAGGCCACCAGCAGGCCGCGCTGGCCCTTGCCGATCGGCGAGATCAGGTCGACGATGCGGCCGGTGATGTTTTCCGCGCCGTTCATGTCGCGTTCCAGGCGCAGCGGGACCGAGGGGTGCAGCGGCGTCAGGTTTTCGAACAGGATGCGGTGCTTCGAGGCTTCCGGCGATTCGCCGTTCACCTTGTCTACCTTGACCAGCGCGAAATAGCGTTCGCCATCCTTCGGCGTGCGCACTTCGCCTTCGATCGAGTCACCCGTATGCAGGTTGAAGCGGCGGATCTGGGACGGCGAGATGTAGATGTCGTCCGTCGAGGCCATGTAGCTCGCATCCGGCGAACGCAGGAAACCGAACCCGTCCGGCAACACCTCGAGCGCGCCGTCGCCGAAAATCTGTTCGCCTTGTTTCGCGCGCTTCTTGAGGATCGCGAACATCAGTTCTTGTTTGCGCAGGCGGGCTGCGTTGTCGATATCCAGGCTGATCGCCATCTCCAGAAGGGCGGAGACGTGCATTGCCTTCAATTCAGATAAGTGCATGTGTCGGGTGTCCCGTGACGGGAAAGTAAAGGTAGGGGAGGGAACTACGTGGGTTGATCAAAGGATGGGATCGGGTCGATCGCCGCTCCGTTCCGAAAACAGGCGGCAGTGCGGGCGCGCTGCCGCCACCTTGGGACTAGTGTATCAGATGTTGCTATCGATGAAAGCCGTCAGCTGGCCTTTTGCCAGGGCGCCGACTTTCTGTGCCGCTGCCTGGCCGTTCTTGAACAGGATCAGGGTCGGGATGCCGCGAATGCCGAACTGGGCCGGAACCGCCTGGTTCGCGTCCACGTCCATCTTGGCGATCTGGATCTTGCCGCCGTATTCCTTCGCAACTTCTTCCAGGATCGGGGCGATCATCTTGCAAGGGCCGCACCACTCGGCCCAGAAGTCGACCAGCACGGGCAGGTCGGACTTCAGAACGTCGGTTTCGAAAGATGCATCGCTGATGTGTTTGATGTTTTCGCTCATGTTTTCCTCAATGTGAGGTAGGTCAATTAACGCCTGAGAGGATATCGGAATCTTGAAAACCTATCAGCCGATCCCGTACTTGTCAGACTAGTCTGCACCACAATGGTGGAGGCACTGTGTGCGACATTCAATAGTGGAAGAGCTGCAAGAGGATGTCAGGCGGGGATTAATCGGAATAATAACCGATTTTTTCGCAACGTGTTCGTGAGCTTTGTACAAAAGCTAAACCCGCTTGCAGCCTTTGTAAAAAGTGCCGGGCGGCGCATTGACCTTCCTCATTATCCGGCAATTCCACCCGGATGGACAGGCCCCGGCGTATTTATTTTGCGCCGTGGCCCAAACGACATTCATACGCTGCCGGTGAACTTGTACAGGTGGCCGGGATGCCACATCGTCACCACCGACGCCACCCGTCCCTGCGAGGTGGTACGGCGCTTGAGCACGAGGCACGAGGTGCCGGCACCGATGCCCAGCATCTCGGCCACGTCGCGCGGGGCCGGCAACGCCTCGATGCTGTAGGTGGCGCCCTGCAGCGGTGCGGCGATCATCAGGTGCTCGTTCGGGGTGGTGCGGGAAAAATCCTGCTCCAGGTAGGCCGGCGCGCAGGCCGGGTTGACCCAGCGGTCCTCGACCTGGATCGGCTCGCCGTTCTCGGCATGCACGATCAGCGAATGGAACAGGACCGTACCGGGCTCGAGCGCGAACTGGTGCGCCAGCGCCTCGCTCGCGGGACCACGCTCGAGCAGCAGCGGCCGGCTGGCATGCACGTGGCCGCGGGCGCGTACCTCGTCGGCGATGTTGCGGATCTCCAGGGTGGCCTGGTATTTTTGCGGCGCCACATAGGTGCCCGATCCCTGGCGCCGCGTCAGCACCTGCTCCGCCGTCAGCTCGCGCACCGCGCGGTTGACCGTCATGCGGGAGACGCCGAACTGGCGTACCAAGGCCTGCTCGGACGGCACCAGGTCGCCTTCCTTCCAGCGGCCGGCGGCGATCTCGCCGACCAGGTAATCCTTGATGCGCTGGAAAATGGGCGTGCCATCCTGCGCGCTGTGCTGTTCCAACCTGCTCTCCAATCCATGTCATGCGCCGCCGCGGCGCGGCATCCGGAACGGATTGTCCGGCAGCGCCAATTCGAAAGCAAGAGCCGGGATGACGCACCCCATGAATATCGCTACGATGGCGCCACGGATTCGCCACCGATCCACGCCTGCACCTACATCTATGTTCGAGAGGAATGCCATGGACCAGCCAGACTACGCCAGCGACGACGCCCGCTGGGACGCCGTGCAGCGGCGCGAGCCGGCGGCCGACGGCCGGTTCTATTACTCGGTGCGCAGCACCGGCGTGTACTGTCGTCCCTCGTGCGCGTCGCGCGCCGCCTTGCGCGCCAACGTCGCCTTCCACGCCAGCTGCGCGGATGCCGAAGCGGCCGGTTTTCGTCCCTGCCTGCGCTGCAAGCCGGACCAGCCGCCGCTGGCCCAGCGCCAGGCCGCCGTGGTGGCGCAGGCCTGCCGCCTGATCGAGGCCGCGGACGAGATGCCGGACCTCGACACGCTGGCGCGCGCCTGCGGCATGAGCCGCTTCCACTTCCACCGCGTCTTCAAGGCCCATACCGGCATCACGCCGAACGCCTATGCCGCCGCGCGCCGCGCCGAACGCGTGCGCCAGGCGCTGGGACAGGGCGCGCCCGTCACCGACGCCCTCTATGCGGCAGGCTGGCAGTCGAGCGCGCCGTTCTATGCGGCGGCGGGCCAGCAGCTGGGCATGGCGCCGGGGCGGTATCGCAAGGGCGGGGAGGGCGAGACCATCGCCTATGCGCTCGGCGCCTGTTCGCTGGGTACCGTGCTGGTGGCGTCGACCGCGACGGGCATTTGCGCGATCCTGATCGGCGACGCCGAAGCGGCGCTGGTCGAGGATGTGCGCGGGCGCTTCCCGAACGCCGCATTGGCGCCCGCGTCACCCGATTTCGCGCAGACGCTGGCCCGGGTCATCGCCTTCGTCGACGCGCCACGCGCCGTCTTCGACCTGCCGCTGGACGTGCGCGGCACCGTCTTCCAGCAACGCGTGTGGGACGCACTGCGCCGCATTCCGCCCGGCGAGACGATCAGCTACACCGAACTGGCCGAGCGCGTGGGACAGCCCGCCGCCGTACGCGCCGTCGCCGGCGCCTGCGCCGCCAATCCGGCAGCGATCGCCATCCCCTGCCACCGCGTGCTGCGCAACGACGGCGCGATCTCGGGCTACCGCTGGGGTGTGGAGCGCAAGTGCGCACTACTGGACCGCGAGCAAGACTAAATTCGGGGTCAGAGCACAATTTCGGCTTAATTCGGGGTCAGAGCACTTTTTATGGCAAGTTCCGATCAGCTATTTTCGGCCTGCCGCGCCGACTTGTCTTCGGGGCATGCCCTAACGTGGTACGGACGTGCTCCGCAAACGAAGCAGAACCCAATGGCGCATTGCTATTGCTTGCATCGCGAATTTGACGCATCACCCCGTCCGGAATGATCTCGCCGAACAGATGGCGGTAGCTCGCCCTGCGCTCGGACGCATGCGTGCCCAATCCCATGTAGACGAGATGCGGCGTGATCAGCGGATCGGCCTCGCCCAGCGCGTTGGCGCGATAACTCGACCAGCGGTAGGACGCAGGATCCTCGACCATGCGTGCCCTCACCGGATTCAGTTCGATGTAGCGCTGGCAGATCAGCAGGTAACGCTCGTGATCGACCAGGCACGACCGGAATCTGCCCTCCCACAGGGTTCCGGTGCGCTCGTGGCGACGGTTGAAGTACTGCACGTAATGCTGGCCCAATCTGCGCATCAGCACGCTTGGTCCGTCCGCACTGCCGGACGACAGCAGCAGGTGGACGTGATTACTCATCAGTACGTAAGCATGGATCTGGCAAGAAGCGATCGCGGCGTATTGGCCGAGCAGCGTCAGGTAGACAAGGTAATCCGCTTCGCTTGTAAAACATGGAACGCGGTTGTTTCCGCGCTGGATGATGTGAAGAGGGATGCCGGGGAAAACCAGGCGTGGGTGGCGTGCCATGCGATCGATGTCCTGATTGGTGAAGCCAAGAACATATCGATAGCGTTGGTCAGAACACTGGATGCATCTCAATGTCGCACGTACTGTTTCCACAAAAAGTGCTCTGACCCCGAATTAAGCTGAAATTGTGCTCTGACCCCGAATTTCGCTACACTCAGCGTTTGCCCCCATTACCGGAGACCCCGATGCGCTTGCGCCAGCTTTCCCTGCACTGTTCCCTGTTCGTCCTCGCGTCCTGCGGCGCGCTCGCGGCGGCGCATGCCGATACCGTGATCGACAATGCCAACGGCTACACGCTCAATGCGAAGGGCGACGTCGTCCAGTTCGCGTCGCTGGCGTTCGACGACAAGGGCCGCATCGTCGCGGTCGGGACGGCGCAGGACGTGGCGGCGAAGGCGCCGAAGGCGAAGCACGTCGACATGCGGGGACGCACGGTGCTGCCGGGCCTCATCGATGCGCACGGCCACGTGTTCGGCCTGGGCGAGATGCTGACCCAGCTCGACCTCTCCGCCACCACCTCGCTGCCGCAGGCGCTGCAGGCGATCGGCGACTACGACAAGGCCAATGCGCGGGGCGATGCGAAGGCCTGGCTGCGCGGGCGCGGCTGGAACCAGGAGAACTGGAAGCTGGGCCGCTTCCCGACGGCCAGGGAACTCGACGGCGTCGTGAGCAACCGCCCCGTGTGGCTCGAGCGCGTTGACGGCCACGCCGGCTGGGCCAACAGCCGCGCGCTGGCGCTGGCCGGCATCACGGACAAGACGCCGGATCCGGTGGGCGGCAAAATCGTGCGCGATGCGGACGGTGTCGCCACCGGCGTGCTGGTCGACGCGGCCCAGGACCTGATGAAGAAAGTGCTGCCGCAGCCGACCGAGCAGGATGGCCGCGCCATGCTCGACAAGGCCTTGCAGAAGATGGCCAGCGTGGGCCTCACGAGCGCCCACGATGCCGGCATCACCGTCGCCCAGGACAAGCTGTACCGCGACTACGCCGACCACGGCAAGCTGACGGCCCGCATCTACGCCATGATCGGCGGCACCGGCCCCGATTTCGACCAGCTGTCGAAGAACGGCCCGCTCGAGAGCTACGGCCGCGACATGTACGCGCTGCGCGCCGTGAAGCTGTATTCGGACGGTGCCCTGGGCAGCCGCGGCGCCGCGCTGCTGGCGCCGTACAGCGACGATCCGCACTCGCACGGCCTGCTGTTCAACACCAACGAGCAGATCGACGCGATGATCGGCAAGGCGATGAAGAAGGGCTACCAGGTCAACGTGCACGCGATCGGCGATGCCGGCAACCACCAGATCCTCGATACCTTCGCCAAGGAGATCCCGGCCAACCATGGAGAGAATCTGCGCAACCGCATCGAGCATGCCCAGATCGTGACGCTGGACGACATCCCGCGCTTCAAGACCATCGGCATCGTGCCCTCGATGCAGCCGACCCACGCGACCTCGGACAAGAACATGGCCGAGCAGCGCGTTGGATCCGAGCGCATCAAGGGCGCCTATGCCTGGCGCACCTTCCTGGCCCAGGGTTCGCGCATCGCCTGCGGTTCCGACTTCCCGGTCGAGGCGCCGAACCCGTTCTTCGGCATCCACGCCGCCGTCACGCGCCAGGATGCGGGCGGCCAGCCGATCGCGGGCTGGTACCCGGAACAGGAGATGTCGCTGAAGGAAGCGTTCCGCTGCTTCACGCTCGATGCCGCCTGGGCCGGCCACCAGGAAAAGAACCTGGGCACGCTGGAAGCGGGCAAGTATGCCGACTTCATCGTGATCGACCGCGACCTCTTCAAGATGTCGCCCTACGATATCTACAAGACCGGCGTGCTGGAAACTTGGGTCGCCGGCCGCCAGGTGTATAAGAAATAAGCGCAAACGCCACGTCAAAATGGATTGACGTGGTTGTATAGACAACCTAGACTGCTCTTCGACCGTCAACCGTCGAGGAGCAGACCATGGTCCAGTCCATCCCGCAGCCGCACGAAGCCGATCCGCGCTTCGATCCCACCCGCGTCATCACCGCCCCGCGCGGCAGCCAGCTCGCCTGCAAGAGCTGGCTGACCGAGGCGGCCTACCGCATGTTGCAGAACAACCTGGATGCCGAGGTGGCGGAAAACCCGCAGCGCCTCGTCGTCTACGGCGGCATCGGCCGCGCCGCGCGCGACTGGGCCAGCTTCGACCAGATCCTGGCCTCGCTGAAGGAACTGGACGACGACCAGACCCTGCTGATCCAGTCCGGCAAGCCGGTCGGCGTGTTCCAGACGCACCCGGATGCGCCGCGCGTTCTGCTGGCGAACTCGAACCTGGTGCCGAAGTGGGCGAACTGGGAACACTTCAACGAGCTCGATCGCAAGGGCCTGTTCATGTACGGCCAGATGACGGCCGGCAGCTGGATCTACATCGGCACGCAGGGCATCGTGCAGGGCACCTACGAGACCTTTGCCGAAGCCGGGCGCCAGCACTTCGGCGGCGACATGGCGGGACGCTGGATCCTGACGGCGGGCCTGGGCGGCATGGGCGGCGCGCAGCCGCTGGCGGCCAGCTTCGCCGGCGCCGTCTCGCTCACCGTCGAGTGCCGCCAGGCCAGCATCGATTTCCGCCTGCGCACGCGCTACCTCGACAAGCAGGCGCGCAACATCGACGAGGCGCTGGCCATGATCGCCGAGCACAAGGAACGCAGGGAAGCCGTCTCCATCGGCCTGCTGGGCAACGCCGCCGACGTATTGCCGGAACTGGTGCGCCGCGCCAGGGAGGGCGGCCTGGTGCCGGACCTCGTCACCGACCAGACCTCGGCCCACGACCTGATCCACGGCTACCTGCCGCGCGGCTGGACGCTCGACCGGTGGGAAGACGCCCAGCGCGACCCGGCCCGCCACGCGCAACTGAAGGAGGCCGCGGCCGCATCGTGCGCCGCGCACGTGCAGGCGATCCTCGACTTCAAGGCGATGGGCGCGCAGGCGGTCGACTACGGCAACAACATCCGCCAGGTGGCGCTGGACGCGGGCGTGCAGGATGCCTTCGTCTTCCCGGGCTTCGTCCCCGCCTATATCCGCCCGCAATTCTGCGAGGGCAGGGGACCGTTCCGCTGGGTCGCGCTGTCGGGCGACCCCGAGGACATCTACAAGACGGACGCCAAGATCAAGGCGCTGTTCCCGCAGCACGCGCGCGTGCACCGCTGGCTCGACATGGCGCGCGACCGCATCGCCTTCCAGGGCCTGCCGGCCCGCATCTGCTGGCTGGGCCTGGGCGAGCGCCACCTGGCGGGCCTCGCATTCAACGAGATGGTGCGCAGCGGAGAACTGAAGGCGCCCATCGTGATCGGGCGCGACCACCTGGACACGGGCTCCGTCGCGAGCCCCAACCGCGAGACCGAGGCGATGCGCGACGGCACCGACGCCGTGTCCGACTGGCCCCTACTGAACGCCATGCTGAACACGGCCGGCGGCGCCACCTGGGTGTCGCTGCACCACGGCGGCGGCGTCGGCATGGGATACTCGCAGCATGCGGGCGTCGTCATCGTCGCCGACGGCACGGAAGCGGCGGACAAGCGCCTGGCGCGCGTGCTGGTCAACGACTGCGCCTCCGGCGTGATGCGCCATGCCGATGCCGGCTACGAATTGGCGATCGAGACGGCGAAGCGCTTCGGCCTGACCCTCCCCATGATCAAGTAACCCAGCAAGAGAAGCACATGAACCACCCAGACCACCACCTGACCCTCGACCCCGGCGCACTGACGCTGGCCGACCTGCGCGCCGCCTGGACGGCCCACTGCCCGCTCGCGCTGGCACCCCATGCGCGCGCCGCCATCGAGGCGTCCGCCGCGGCCGTGCAGGCCATCGTCGCCAAGGGCGACCCGGCCTACGGCATCAACACGGGCTTCGGCCTGCTGGCCAAGCGCCACATCCCGCCCGAGCAGCTGGAGCAGCTGCAGCAGAACCTGATCCTGTCGCACGCCGTCGGCACCGGCGAGCTGCTGGCGGATGAAGTCGTGCGCCTGGTCCTGCTCACCAAGATCGGCAGCCTGGCGCGCGGCTATTCCGGCGTGCGTCCCGTGATCGTGGACACGCTGGTGGCGCTGTACAACGCGGGCATCATGCCGGCGATCCCGTCCCAAGGCTCGGTGGGCGCCTCGGGCGACCTGGCGCCGCTGGCGCACATGACGCTGGCGATCCTGGGCGTGGGCCAGGTGCGCATGCGCGGCACGCTGATGGACGCGCGCGCGGCGCTGGCGGCGGCCGGCATCGAACCGGTGACGCTGGCGGCCAAGGAAGGCCTGGCGCTGATCAACGGCACGCAAGTGTCGACGGCCCTGGCGCTGCACGGCCTGTTCCTGGCCGAGCGCCTGCTGGAAGCGGCGATGGTGTCGGGCGCCCTGTCGCTGGATGCCGCGCGCGGCAGCGACGCGCCGTTCGATGCGCGCGTGCACGCCGTGCGCGGCCAGCCGGGCCAGATCGCGGCGGCGAAGATCTACCGCGAACTGGTGGCGGGCAGCGCGATCCGCGCCTCGCACCTGGTCGGCGACGAGCGCGTGCAGGACCCGTACAGCCTGCGCTGCCAGCCGCAGGTGATGGGCGCCGTGATGGACCTGATCAACCAGGCGGGACGCACCCTGCTGGTGGAATCGAACGCCGTCACCGATAATCCCCTGATCTTCGTCGGCGACGACGGCCAGGCCCGCGCCGAGGTGGTCTCGGGCGGCAACTTCCATGCCGAGCCGGTGGCATTCGCCGCCGACACGCTGGCGCTGGCCATCGCCGAGATCGGCGCGCTGGCCGAGCGCCGCATCGCCCTGCTGATCGACGCGACGCTGTCCGGCCTGCCGCCGTTCCTGGTGCGCGAGCCGGGCGTGAATTCCGGCTTCATGATCGCCCACGTGACGGCGGCCGCGCTGGCCTCGGAGAACAAGTCGCTGGCGCACCCGGCCAGCGTCGACAGCCTGCCGACGTCCGCCAACCAGGAAGACCACGTCAGCATGGCGACCTTCGCGGCGCGCCGTCTCGGCCAGATGGCGCACAATACGGGCGTCATCGTCGGCATCGAGCTGCTGGCCGCGGCCCAGGGGATCGAATTCCACCGTCCGCTCACCAGCTCCGCGCACCTGGAGCACGTGCATGCGCGGCTGCGCGCGCGCGTGCCGGCCTTCGATGCCGACCGTTTCTTTGCGCCGGACATCGAGGCGGCGCGCGCGATGGTGATGGAAGGGGACTTGTCGGCCGCCTGCAAGGACCTGTTCGCCGTCCTTCACCCCTGACGTCAGCCGATCCGACAACAGATCCACCAACAGGAGGACCCGCGATGGATTACAACTTCAAGGCGGGCAGGGTCCCGCTGCTCGTGTCGATGCCGCACGTGGGCACCGACCTCCCGGACGACGTCGCGGCGCGCCTGGCCCCGTGCGCCCTGGCGCGCGCGGACACGGACTGGCACCTGGCCGAGCTGTACGCGTTCGCCGAGGAGATGGGCGCGTCGATGCTGTCGGCGCGCTGGTCGCGCTACCTGATCGACCTGAACCGCCCGCCGGAAGACACCAACCTGTATCCGGGCCAGGACACGACGGGCCTGTGCCCCGTCGACACCTTCGGCAAGGAGCGCCTGTACCGCGCGGGGATGGAGCCGGGCGAGGCGGAGGTGGCGCAGCGCCTGGCGCGCTACTGGCACCCCTACCACGCGCAGCTGCGCGCGGAACTGGATCGCCTGCTGGCGCTGCACGGCCGGGTGGTGCTGTGGGATGCGCACTCGATCGCGTCGCGGGTGCCGCGCTTCTTCGAGGGCCGCCTGCCCGACCTGAACTTCGGCACCGCGGACGGCAAGTCCTGCTCGCTGCAGCTGGAAGGCGCGATGATCCAGGCCGCCAACGCCCAGGACCGTTTCTCCTTCATCTTCAACGGCCGCTTCAAGGGCGGCCACATCACGCGCCGCTACGGCGACCCGGCCGCCGGCGTGCACGCGATCCAGCTCGAGATGTGCCAGTGCCTGTACATGGACGAGGCGCCCCCGTTCGCCTACCGGCCCGAGGTCGCCGCACAGGTGCAGCCCCTGCTGCGGCATTTGCTGGAGACGGCGCTGGAGTGGGTGCGGCGATGAGCGGGGACATGCGCATGCTGTTCGCCCGCCATGCGCTGCTGCCAGAGGGCTGGCGCCGCGACGTGCTGCTGGCATGGGATGCCGGCGGCGACCTGGTGCAGGTGGCACCGGATGCGCAGGCGAGCGCCGGCGTGCAGCAGGCAGCGTACGTCCTGCCGGGCATGGTCAACCTGCACTCGCACGCCTTCCAGCGCGCGCTGGGCGGGCTGACGGAGCGGGCCGGGAACGCATCCGGACCGGCCGCGGACAGCTTCTGGACCTGGCGCGACCTGATGTACCGCTTCGCCGGCCGCATCACGCCCGAGCAGGTCGAGGCGATCGCCGCGCAACTGCACGTGGAGTGCCTGCGCCACGGCTACACGGCGATCTGCGAATTCCACTACCTGCACCGCGATGCCGGCGGCGCGCCGTATGCCGACCCGGCCGAGATGGCGCTGCGCATCGCACATGCCGCCCGGGCGTCTGGCATCGGCCTGACGCTGCTGCCCGTGCTGTACGCCCATGCGGGCTTCGGCGACGCGCCCCTGAAGCCGGAGCAGCGGCGCTTTCGCAGCGATCCGGAGCAAGTGCTGCGCCTCGTCGAGGCGCTGGAACCCCTGCGCGGGCCGCAGCTGGAGGCCGGCGCCGCGCCGCACTCGCTGCGCGCCGCGTCCATTGCCCAGATCCGCGCGCTGGTGGGGGGCTTGCCGCCGGACCGTCCGCTGCACATCCACGTCGCCGAGCAGCAGGCCGAAGTGGCGCAGTGCCTGGAGGCGACGGGCCGGCGTCCCGTCGACTACCTGATGGAGACGATCGGCATCGATGCGCGCTGGTGCCTCGTCCATGCGACCCACATGACGGCGGCGGAAACGGCCGGGCTGGCCGCCAGCGGCGCCGTCGCCGGCCTGTGCCCGACCACGGAAGCCAATCTCGGCGACGGCCTGTTTCCGCTGGAAGCGTTCCTGGCCACCGGCGGACGGTTCGGCATCGGCAGCGACAGCCACGTTTCGCAGAGCCCGGTCGAGGAATTGCGCTGGCTCGAATACGGCCAGCGCCTGCAGCAGCAGCGCCGCAACATCGCCGTCGGCGCCGGCCAGCGCGACGTCGCCGCCTTCCTGTGGCAGGGGGCGCTGGCCGGCGGCGCGCAGGCGGCCGGGCGGCCCGTGGGCAGCCTCGCCCCCGGCCGGCGCGCCGACCTGCTGGTGCTGGACGAGGACCACCCGAACCTGGCGGGGGTCGGGACGGATGACGTGCCGGGCCGCTTCCTGTTCTGCGGCAACGACAACCTCGTGCGCGACGTGCTCGCCGGCGGCCGCTGGGTGGTGCGCGGCGGGCGTCACGCGGACCAGGACGACATCGCCCGGCGCTACATTGCTGCCGTACGTGAGCTGCGCGCCGCCTGAACGGGTTATGCTTACGGCAGCCGATTGCAGTGCATACCCGACCGGGGGGAGGACACCACCATGACGATGTTGATTCCGTTTGCCGGCCTGGCGCCGGTCTCGTGGAAGAACGGTGGCGGCAGCACGACCGAAATCGCCGTGTTCCCGCAGGAGGCGGGCTTCGACGCCTTCGACTGGCGCGTCAGCCTGGCCACGATCGCCGCCGACGGACCGTTCTCCGCGTTTCCCGGCGTCGAGCGCACGCTGGTGCTGGTCGACGGCCACGGCATGACGCTGGACATCGACGGCGCGCCGACCATGCTGTCGAAGGCCGACCCGGTCGCCGCCTTCGACGGCGAGTCGCGCGTCGAAGCCAAGCTCAGTCGTGGTCCCAGCACGGACTTCAACGTGATGACGCGCACTGACCGCTGCTGGCACCGCTTCGGACGGCGCGTGCTGGACGGCGGCTCGACGTTCGTGGCGCGCGCCGACGTCACCGTGCTGTTCCTGGCCGAAGGGGAGGGCCTGGAGCTGTGCAGCGACGACCAGCGCATCAACCTGGTGCGCTACGACGCCGTGCTGCTGGACCAGGACACCACCTGGACGCTGCAGGCCGACCAGGGCACGATCTTCATCGCGGACATCCACTACTACGACGACGAGGACGACCTCGCCGAGGACGACGGCCTGTATGACTGAGACGGCCGACCTGCTGTTCGCGAACGCCCGCCTGGCCACGATGGCGGACGGCGGCTACGGCATCGTCGAGGATGGCGCGCTGGCCGTGCGCGCCGGCCACATCGCCTGGGTGGGGCCGCGCGCGCAGGCGCCGCGGGCGGAGCGGGTGCACGATTGCGGAGGCATGTGGATCACGCCGGGCCTGGTCGACTGCCATACCCACATCGTCCACGCCGGCAACCGCAGCGGCGAATGGGAGGCGCGCCTGAACGGCGCCAGCTACGAGGACATCGCGCGCGCGGGCGGCGGCATCATGTCGACCGTGCGCGCCACGCGCGCCGCTTCCGAGGAAGAGCTGCTGCGCCAGAGCGCGCCGCGCATCGCGGCCCTGCTGTCCGAGGGCGTGACGACGCTGGAGATCAAGTCCGGCTATGGCCTGGACCTGGCGTCCGAAGCGGCGCTGCTGCGCACGGCGCGGCGCGTGGCCGCCGCCATGCCGGTGCAGGTGCACACGACCTTCCTCGGCGCCCATGCGCTGCCGCCCGAGTATGCCGGCCGCGCCGACGACTACATCGACGACCTGTGCGCGCACATGCTGCCGGCGCTGGCGCGGGAGGGACTGGTCGATGCCGTCGACGCCTTCTGCGAGCGCATCGGCTTCACGCCGGCCCAGACGGCGCGCGTGTTCGATGCGGCGGCGCGCCTGGGACTGCCCGTGAAGCTGCATGCGGAGCAGCTGTCGGACCAGGGCGGGGCGGCGCTGGTGGCACGCCATGGCGGCCTGTCGGCCGACCACCTGGAATGGCTGTCACCCGAGGGCATCGCCGCGATGGCGCGCGCCGGTACCGTGGCCGTGCTGCTGCCCGGCGCCTACTACTTCCTGCGCGAGACGCGCATGCCGCCGCTGGACGCCTTGCGCGATGCCGGCGTGCCGCTTGCCGTCGCCACCGACTGCAATCCGGGCACCTCTCCCCTGACGTCCCTGCTGCTCGCCATAAACATGGCCTGCACGCTGTGGCGCCTGACGCCGCTGGAAGCGCTGCGCGGCGCCACCGTCAACGGTGCCCGCGCACTGGGCCGGGACGACATCGGCACGCTGGAACCGGGCAAGCGCGCCGACCTGGCCCTGTGGGACATCGCGCGCCCGGCCGACCTGGCGTATGCGATGGGCGCGAATCCGTGCCGGGGCGTCGTCAACGCCGGCGTGCTGCGTGCGCCCCGCATCGAACTGCCCGCGTGAGGCCGTCGCCCCTGCGAAGGCAGGGGCCCAGGTTGAAGTGCGTTGACGTCGCAGCAATCGGTTATCCTCCAGCTCATCCGCTTATCGTTCGATGACACCCATGCCGAGGATCTTCCTGCTGCTGCTCGCCTGCGTCCATTTCCTGCTCCCCGCCCTGGCGCACGCCGACGCGCCCCTGCGCGTGGGCTCCAAGCGCTTCACCGAGTCCTATATCCTCGGCGAGATCCTGACCCAGACGGCCGCCAGGGCCGGTCCGGCCGAGCACCGGCAGGGCCTGGGCAACACGGCCATCGTGCTGGGCGCGCTGCGCTCCGGCGCCATCGACGTCTACCCGGAATACCTGGGCACCATCGGCCTGGAAATCCTCAAGGATCCGCACGCGGCCACGCTGGAACAGATGCGCGCCGGATTGCGTCCGCTGGGACTGGGCGTGGCGGTGCCGCTCGGTTTCTCCAACGGTTATGCGCTGGCCACGCGGGGCGACGCCGGCATCGAGCGCCTGTCGCAGCTGGCGGCGCGGCCGGACTGGAAGATTGGCCTGTCGCACGAGTTCCTCGGCCGCGCCGACGGCTGGCCCGGCCTCGCCCGGCGCTACGGCCTGCCGCAGCAGCCGCGCGGCCTGGACCACGGCATCGCCTACGAGGCGCTGGTGCGGCGCCAGGTCGACGCCATCGACATCTATTCGACCGACGCCAAGATCCGCCAGTACGGCCTGCGCGTGCTGGCCGACGACAAGGATTATTTTCCGCGCTACGACGCGGTGCTGCTGTACCGCCTCGACCTGCCGCAGCGCCTGCCCGGGGCCTGGCAGGCGCTGACTGCCCTCGAAGGCACGATCAAGGCGGACGACATGATCGCGATGAATGCCGCGGCCGAACTGGACAGGAAGGACTTCGCGGCGATCGCGCGCGACTGGCTGGCCTGCGCCGGCACCAAGGATAAGGCGGACGGCGCCGCCGTCCACATGTCCGACGCACGCGCGAACTGCCGTACCGATGCCTCCACGTCCGCCTCCGGGTCGCCGCAACGCGTGGAAGGCGCAGCCGCCCAGCCTGCCGGCTTGTGGAGCAAGACCTTCGGCAACGGCTTCGGCCCGCTGGCACGCCAGCACCTGCTGCTGGTGGCGCTGGCCGTGCTGCTCGGCTGCGCGGCCGGCATTCCGCTGGGCATCGTGGCGGCGCTGGCGCCGCGCCTGCGCCAGGCGGTGCTGGCCCTGGCCGGCGTGCTGCAGACCGTCCCTTCGCTGGCGCTGCTGGCGATGCTGATTCCGCTGCTGGGCCGCATCGGCACCGTGCCGGCGCTGGTGGCCCTGTGCGCCTATGCGCTGCTGCCCATCGTGCGCAATACGTGTACGGGCCTGTTGCAGGTGCCGAAGGGATTGCGCACGGCGGCGCTGGCGCTGGGCATGACGCGTGGCCAGGCCCTGCGGCACGTGGAGCTGCCGCTGGCGGCGCCGGTGATCCTGGCCGGCATCAAGACGGCGGCCGTGATGAGCGTGGGCACGGCCACCATTGCTGCCTTCATCGGTGCCGGCGGCTTCGGCGAACGCATCACGACGGGCCTGGCGTTGAACGACAACGACATGATGCTGGCGGGGGCGATTCCGGCGGCCTTGCTGGCCTTGCTGACCCAGGCCGGTTTCGAAGCCATCGAGCGTCTGCTGGCGCGCCGCCGCAACGCCTGAGCAAGGACGCCGGCCGGCGCTTACAGCGATTGCAGTTTGGAACGCGTCGTGGAGATCGCGCGGTGCAGCAGGCGCTCCGCATGGAAGTCGTTTTCCCGCTGCGCCTCGATGGCATGCAGGCCGCGCGTGTAGGTGTCGATGCGCGAGCGCAGCCAGCTGCGGTAGGCCCATCGGAAGATCGTGCCGGCAAATGGAATGGCGCCAGGTTTCATGGTTTCCTCCCTTGAGCGAACATTGTCTTTCACACAAATTTCCTGCATTTGTGAGAACGCAATCGCGTGCATGCCGCAACTTCTCCGCTTTCTGTTACCGAAGTAAGCATTTGTAAGGAATCCGCACAGCACGAAAACGGAGGCATATATTGAACCCGTTGGATTCAAGTCTCCCCTCCCCATTCGACAATGGGTTCACCCACGGCGCTATTGCTAGCCCGTGGGTTTTTTCTTTTCAGAACGCCAGGATGTGTGTATGCGCGCTTATTGCTCTGCCAGTGCGGCGAGCGGCGCGCCGGTGACGCGGCAGATGCGCCAGTCCGGCAGGATTTCGGCGCCCATCGACTTGTAGAAGTCGATGGCCGGGGTGTTCCAGTCGAGCACCGACCATTCGAAGCGGCCGCACTGGCGCTCCACGGCCAGGCGCGCCAGGTGTTGCAGCATGCGGCTGCCGTAACCCTTGCCGCGGTGCGCCTGGCGCACGTACAGGTCTTCCAGGTACAGCCCCTTCTTCGTCAGGAAGGTCGAGAAATTGTGGAAGAACAGGGCGAAGCACACGACCTCGCCGCCGGCCTCGCCGATGATGGCTTCGCAGGCCGCACGCGCGCCGAACAGGCCCTCGTGCAGCAAGGCTTCGGTGGCCACCACCATGTGCTCGAGTTTCTCGAACACGGCCAGTTCGACGATCATCGCATGGATGTGCGCGACGTCGGCAGGGGTGGCGGGGCGGATGGCGAAGGCGGTATCGACGGTCATGGTGTTTCGATGGGATTGTTCAGTTGGATGGAAGGGGCGGGCTTGGCGGCCGGGCCGCGCATGGCCCAGGCGACGCTGCCCAGGCAGACG
This sequence comes from Massilia paldalensis, assembly GCF_044901715.1. Lineage (NCBI taxonomy): Bacteria > Pseudomonadati > Pseudomonadota > Betaproteobacteria > Burkholderiales > Oxalobacteraceae > Massilia > Massilia paldalensis. Next base: position 462,642 of record NZ_JBJCIU010000004.1, on the reverse strand, counting down.
GCCATGCCCAGCCATTCGACGGGGCCGGGACGATAGCCTTCGAGCTTGATCGACAGCAGCACCGAGAGTACGGGCGTGATTACGCCGATGTACACGGCCTTGCTGGAGCCGATGCGGTTGATCAGCGTGAAATAGCAGATGAACGCGACCACCGAGCCGAAGATCGACAGGTGCAGCAGGCCGAACACATAGCTGGGCGCGCGCGGGATGATGAATTCCTGGCCCGTCGCCAGGCACCAGATGGCCACCATGCCAGCGCCCCAGAACATCGACCAGCCCGTCGTCAGCAACAGGTTGCTCGATTGTTCGCGCACCTTGGCGACGACGATGGAACCGGCCGAGCTGGCGACCGACGCGCCGATGCCCAGCAGCAGGCCGAGCAGGAAATGGCCTTGCCCGCCGCCCTTGATGTCGTGCAGCGCATTGCCGATCGCATGCCAGAACAGCAGCAGCACGCCGGCCATCGCGGCCACGCCCGCACCCCACGTCCGCAACGGGATCGGGGTGCCGAAGGCGATGCGGGCGCAGATGGGCGTCCAGAACACCATCAGGGCGAACAGCACGGCCACCAGGGCCGAGACGACGTACTGCTCGGCGTTGTAGGTACAGACGTAGGACAGGCCGAAGGTGAAGAAGCCCTGCAGCAGCGTCCAGCGCTGCACGCGCCAGGGCAGCCGCAGCTTGTCGCCGCGCAGCAGGCACCAGGCGAACAGCGTCATCGACGCCAGCGCAAAACGATAGACGACCGATACCGCGGGCGGGACTTCGCCCAGTTGCAGGGTAATGGCCCAGAAAGTGGAGCCCCAGATGAGGGAGGCGATGGCGAACAGGACATAGGAGGGCATCGCGGAAGTATAGTGCTTTCGCAATGACGCAGGAACATTACCTATATGAAGGTGTCCATCTTACGACGACGTCCCGTCAATGCGTGACCCTGGTCGTGTACCCATTGCTCAGCAGGCGTACCCGTTCCCCCGGCCGGAACAGTTCGTCGGCCAGCTGCGTCACCGAGCGCAACTCGCCGCTGTCGAGCCGCACCGTGATTTCGAAGCCGGGCTTGTTGTTGGCCTGGTTTTCGATCCGGTTGCCGATGAGGCCGCCGGCCACGGCGCCGATGATGCCCATCGCCGCCTCGCCGCGGCCGCTGCCGGCCATCGAGCCGCCCAGCCCGCCCAGCGCGGCGCCCGACATGGTGCCGACGCCCGTGTCCGGGTTGGCGATGGTGACGTTGCGCACCGATTCGACGGTGCCCGTGCGCACCGTCTGCTCGTTCATGGTCTGGCCGCTGGTGTAGACATTGCCCGAGGTGGGCGGACCGGCGCAGGCTCCCAGCAGGGCGCAGGCTGCAAGGGTGGCGGGGAGGGCGAGCTTGGCTTTCATGACCGTCTCCAGCACAGGACGATGAGGACGCGTCCAGCATACGCCCCCGGCGCGCGCGCGGCGCACATCAGGCGTGCTGCAGTACGCCAGCTTCAATATGCCAGGTTGAAACGGCGGTACAGGAAGCCGAGCACGAACAGCGGCCCGATCAGCAGGAAGCGCAGGTCGTCCAGGAAGGACGGCTTCTTGCCCTCGATCTGGTGGCCGATGAACTGGCCGATCCAGGCCACGACGAAGACGGCAATCGACAAGGGCAGCACGGCCAGCGGCGGCAGCAGCGCCAGTACGGCCAGCATGGCCAGGGCCAGCGCCAGCATGCCCAGTGCGAACGGGCGCGACAGCCGCAGGTAATACCACAGCGCCGCCGCGCAGGCGGCCACGGCGGCCAGTGGGTGGATGCTCCACAGGATGCCCAGCAGCGTGAACACGATGACGGGCACGCACACGAAGTGGATGCGTTCGTTGGTCGGGTTGCGGTGGCTGTCGGCGTAGCGCGCGAGCAGCACGTCGATGGTGCGCGGCGGGGTCATGCTCGTCTCCTGGTCGTGCTGCAGTGTAGGCTCTGGCGGCCCGTGCGGTCGATTCTACCGGCCTTCAGGCAGCGGCCGCAATGGGCAGCGGCGGGCGCTGGGCGGTGCCGCCGTTCAGGTAGGGATTCGCGGCGAACAGCTCGGCCACCCACTCGACGAAAACGCGCACCTTGGCCGACAGGTGGCGGTTCTGCGGATACACGACGTGGACCGGCAGCGGGTCGCTCAGCCAGTCCGGCAGCACCTGCACCATGCGCCCGGTTTCGACGTGGCGCTTGACCAGGTAATCCGTCATCTGGATGATGCCCAGGCCCGCCAGTCCCGCTTCCACGTAGGCATTCGAATCGTTGAGCGCGACCACGCCGCGCATCGGCACCTCGATGCGTTCGTCGCCGCGGTTGAAGTCCCAGTCGAAGATGCGGCCCGTCTTGGCCGAAAAGTAATTCACGCAGCGGTGCCGCTCGAGGTCGCGCGGATGCTGGGGCACGCCGTAGCGGGCCAGGTAGGAAGGGGCTGCCGCCGTGAGGAAGTGAATGGCGCCGACGCGGCGCGCGATCAGGCTCGTGTCACCCAGCGCGCCGCCGCGCACGGCGCAGTCCACGCCTTCCTCGACCAGGTCGACGGGACGGTCGGAACTGCCCAGCTCCAGCATGATGTCCGGATAGCGCTCGAAGAAGGCGGGCAGCGCGGGCACGATGATCTCGCTCGACAGGCCGGTGGGCACGTCCACGCGCAGGCGGCCGCTGGGCGAGAGCCGCGTGCGCGACAGGGACTCCTCGGCGTCGCGCACGTCGGACAGGATGCGCAGGCAGCGCTCGTAATAAGCGGCGCCGTCGGTGGTCACCGTCACCGAGCGCGTGGTCCGGTGCAGCAGCTTGGCCGACAGCGACGCTTCCAGCGACTGCACGAGCGTCGAGACGGTGGCCTTGGGCATCTGCAGCATCTCGGCGGCGCGCGTAAAGCTGCCGGCATCGACCACCTGCACGAAGACTTCCATCGCTTGTAGCTTGTTCATAAGAAACCTTTTGCGCTCATGCAGGGCGCATGAGCGCCTAAAATGCACCGATTGTTCAGAAGTCTGAACAATCAATTCGAAATTGGGCTATTTATTGGATTGTAGATGAAGTCTATAGTGTCGGAACTGGAGTGACAAAATTTGATATCACGACAGCCAACAGCAGATGTGAAGGAACACGGGAGAACGTCATGAAACGTCAATGGAATGCAGTCGCAGCAACACTCGGGCTCGTGCTCGGCGTCGCCGCCCTGGCTGGCATGCTGCTGACCGACGAGTTCGCGCATGCGGCCGGCGCCGAGGCGCGCGGCTATGACGCCCTGTTCCGCGTGGTGGCATCGGAACCGCGCGTGGTGGGAGACTTGCCCACCACGGCGGGCCCGGCCAAGCTGCTGGCGGCGAACGATGCCTGCGAGGTGGATCGATGAGCGCCGTCCGCAAGGATGCCGGCCAGGACGACGGCCACACGCTGGCCGTGCGCGACCTCGACGTCGCCGGTGCCGAGGGCGCGCTAGCCGCGCGCCTGTACAAGGCCAGCAGCGACGGCAAGCGCGACATCCTGATCGTGTTCTTCCATGGCGGCGGCTTCGTCGATGGCGATTTGGCCTGTTCCGACGAGTTCCTGCGCCATTTGGCAGGGGCCAGCGGCTACCCGGTAGTGCTATCGTCTACCTATACCCTGGCGACGGTGAAACCCTTCCCGGCAGCGGTAGAGGATGCGCATGCCGTGCTGCTGTGGGCGAAGAAGAACAAGACCAAGCTGGGCTGGACCGGCAAGCGCATGCTGGTGGCCGGCATCGAGGCCGGCGCCAACCTCGCCGCCGTGTGCGCGCTGATGGCGCGCGACCGCGGCGCCCCCAAGCTGGCCGGCCAGATCCTCATCATGCCGATGCTCGACCCGGGCCTGTCGACCGGCTCGATGCGCGAAATGCCGACCTGCGCGGACCAGGCCAAGGCGGTCAACGAATGCGCCGCCGCCTATCGCGGTTACCTGCCGCATGCGGCCGACCGCAGCCATCCCTATGCGTCGCCGCTGCAGTCGAGCCGTTTGAAGAACCTGCCCCCGGCCCTGATCCTGTCGGCCGAGGACGACCCGCTGCGCGACGAAGCCGAGGCCTACGGCAACAAGTTGATGCAGTCCGGCGTCACGGTCACGATGCGGCGCATGAGCGCGGCACGCCTGCGCGATCCGGATGGCCGTACCCAATGTGCCTGCAGGGTCCCTGCGCTCGAAGCGATCGCGAGCTTCGTCGCCGGCCTCGAGCAGGAAGACCAGGCCCTGGCCGCTGGCGGCTGTTGACCCGGCCGCCGATCGATACCGCTTCGCTGCACCGCAATCCTTAACCCCCAATAGCACGTGCCCACAGAGGCACGGGAGACCCGTCTTTTCCGAAGAAAGCCAGGAAAGGACGGCGCTCGTCTCATTATTAATAAGTTATTAACATTCGTCACATCGGAGGGCAACACCATGAACACCATCCAACAACTGCAGACCGCGGCGCGCCCGCTGGTCCTGGCACTGGGCGCCGCCGGCATCGCGGCCCTGATCGCGGGCTGCTCGGACGCGACCGGCAAGGCCGAAGCCGCCGCCGCTCCCGCCGGTCCGCCGGTCTCGGCCGCCGTCGTGCTGGAGAAGCCCGTGGCCGACACCCAGGAATTCTCGGGCCGCCTGGAAGCCATCGACCGCGTCGAGATCCGTCCGCGCGTGTCCGGCTTCATCACGGCCGTGAACTTCAAGCCGGGCGCCGAGGTGAAGAAGGGCGACGTGTTGTTCGTGATCGACCAGCGTCCCTACCAGGCCGAGTACGACCGCGCCGAAGCGGCCGCCAAGTCGGCCCGCGCCAAGGCCGAGCTGGCGAAGATCGAACTGAACCGCGCCGAGCGCCTGCTGGGCGATAAAGCGATCGCCCAGCGCGAGTACGACGAGCGCGCCGCCGGCCTGAAGGAACTGGACGCCACCGCCCGCGCCGCCGAGGCGCAGGCCGATGCCGCACGACTGAACCTGACCTACACCCGCGTGACCTCGCCGATCGACGGCCGCGTGTCCAAGGCCGAGATCACCCTGGGCAACCTGGTCGACGCGTCGGCCGTGCTGACCTCCGTCGTGTCGCTGGACCGCATCTACGCCAGCTTCGACGGCGACGAGGAAACCTATCTGCGCGTGAGCGGCGAGGCGCATGCAGGCAAGCCAGTCGGCGTGCAGGTGGGCCTGGTCAACGAGGAAGGCTTCCCGCACGAAGGCAAGCTGGAATTCGTCGACAACCAGCTCGACTCGCGTACCGGCAGCGTGCGCATGCGCGCCACGTTCGACAACAAGGACCGCAGCATGGCCCCCGGCCTGTTCGCCCGCGTGCAGATCGGCGGCGGCGTCCAGAAGAACACCCTCCTGATCAACGACCGCGCCGTCGGCACCGACCAGAGCCGCAAGTTCGTGTTCGTCGTCGACAAGGACGGCAAGGCCGAGTACCGCGCCGTCACGCTCGGTCCCGTCGTCGATGGCCTGCGCGTCGTGCGCACCGGCCTGAAGCCGGGCGAGAAGATCGTCGTCAACGGCCTGCAGCGCGTGCGCCCGGGTGCGCCGATCACGGCCAACGTGGTGCCGATGGTGGCCAGCACCAGCAACCCGGCGGCATCCAAGGATGGCGCCAAGCTGGCGATGGCCGAGTCCAAGTAAGGACACGTAAGACAAGCAAGGAACAAGAAAAATGAATATTTCACGCTTTTTCGTCGACAAGCCGATCTTCGCGGCCGTGCTGTCGGTCATCGTCTTCGTGGCGGGCCTGATCTCGATCTTCGCGCTGCCGATCTCGGAATACCCCGAGGTCGTGCCGCCGTCGGTCGTGGTGCGCGCCCAGTACCCGGGTGCGAACCCGAAGGTCATCGCGGAGACGGTCGCCACGCCGATCGAACAGGAGATCATCGGTGTCGAGGGCATGCTGTACATGACCTCGCAGAACACCTCCGACGGCGCGCTGCAGCTGACGGTCACCTTCAAGATCGGCACCGACGTCGACAAGGCCGAGACGCAGGTGCAGAACCGCGTCCAGCGCGCGTTGCCGCGCCTGCCGGAAGAGGTGCGCCAGATCGGCGTCACCACCGTCAAGAGCTCGCCGAACATCACGATGGTGGTCCACCTGAATTCGCCGGACGGCCGCTATGACGACCTGTACCTGCGCAACTACGCCACGCTGAACGTCAAGGACCAGCTGGCGCGCATCGATGGCATGGGCGACGTCCAGGTCTTCGGTTCGGGCGACTACTCCATGCGCGTCTGGCTCGACCCGCAGAAGGTGGCGGCACGCAACCTGACCGCCAGCGACGTCGTGAACGCGATCCGCGAGCAGAACGTGCAGGTCGCGGCCGGCGTCGTCGGCCAGGGCCCGTCCAAGAACGCGGACTTCCAGCTGACCGTGAACACGCAGGGCCGCCTGGCCAGCATCGAGGAATTCGGCAACATCGTCGTCAAGACCAATGCCGACGGCGCCACCACGCTGCTCAAGGATGTCGCGCGCCTCGAAATGGGCTCGAACTCCTATGCGCTGCGCTCGCTGCTGGACAACAAGTCCGCCGTCGCGCTGCCGCTGTTCCAGTCGCCGACGGCCAATGCGCTGCAGCTGTCGACCGACGTGCGCGCCAAGATGGAAGAACTGTCGAAGGACTTCCCGCAGGGCATGACCTACAGCATCGTGTATGACCCGACCCAGTTCGTGCGCGAGTCGATCAACTCCGTCATCCACACGCTGTTCGAAGCCATCGTACTGGTCGCGATCGTCGTGATCGTGTTCCTGCAGACCTGGCGCGCCTCCGTCATCCCGCTGCTGGCCGTGCCGGTCTCCGTGGTCGGTACATTCGCCGTGATGCTGGCCTTCGGCTTCTCGATCAACACGCTGTCGCTGTTCGGCCTCGTGCTGGCCATCGGCATCGTGGTCGACGACGCCATCGTCGTCGTGGAAAATGTCGAGCGCAACATCGAGAACGGCCTGAACTCGCACGATGCGACCGTGCAGGCGATGAAGGAAGTGTCCGGCCCGATCATCGCGATCGCCCTGGTGCTGTGCGCCGTGTTCGTGCCCATCGCCTTCGTGTCCGGCCTGACCGGCCAGTTCTACCGCCAGTTCGCGCTAACCATCGCCATCTCGACCGTCATCTCGGCCTTCTCGTCGCTGACGCTGGCCCCGGCCCTGTCGGCCGTGCTGCTGCAACCGCACGGCGCCAAGAAGGATGCGCTGACCCGTGGCATGGACTTCGTGTTCGGCCGCTTCTTCAAGGCGTTCAACCGCTTCTTCAACCGCTCGGCGCACAAGTACGAAGGCGGCGTGCAGGGCGTCCTGAAGCGCAAGACCGCATCGCTGGCCGTGTACGTGCTGCTGGGTATCGCCGGCGTGTTCATGTTCAAGGCCGTGCCGCCGGGCTTCGTGCCGGCGCAGGACAAGGCCTACCTGATCGGCTTCGCGCAGCTGCCGGATGCCGCTTCGCTGGACCGTACCGATGAAGTGATCCGCAAGATGTCCGACGTCGCCGGCAAGATCCCGGGCGTGGAATCGTCGGTCGCCTTCCCGGGCCTGTCGATCAACGGCTTCACCAATGCGCCGAACGCCGGCATCGTGTTCACCACGCTGAAGCCGTTCGACGAGCGCACGGGCAAGGACCAGAGCGCCGACGCGATCGCCGCCGAGATCAACAAGCGCATGGGCGCCATCGAGGACGCGTTCGTGATGGTGCTGCCGCCCCCGCCGGTCAACGGCCTGGGCACCACCGGCGGCTTCAAGATGATGATCGAGGACCGCGGCAACCTGGGCTACGATGAACTGAACAAGGCGGTGCAGGCCTTCATGGCCAAGGCCGCCGCCGACAAGCGCCTGGCCGGCGTGTTCTCGGGCTACCAGATCAACGTGCCGCAGCTGTTCGCCGACGTCGACCGCGTGAAAGCCAAGCAGCTGGGCGTGCCGCTGTCCGAGATCAACCAGACCTTGCAGATCAACCTCGGCTCGCTGTACGTGAACGACTTCAACCAGTTCGGCCGTACCTATCAGGTGCGCGTGCAGGCCGATGCGCCGTTCCGTTCGCAGCGCGAACAGATCGCCCAGCTGAAGGTCCGCAACGACAAGGGCGAGATGATCCCGCTGTCCTCGCTCATGAAGATCAAGGACACCTATGGCCCGGACCGCGTCCAGCGCTACAACAACTACGTCGCCGCCGAGATGAACGGCGGCCCGGCCCCGGGCGTCTCGTCGGGCCAGGCCCAGGCCGCGATGGAAGAGATCGCGCGTGAAGTGCTGCCGAAGGGGATCGCCTACGAGTGGACCGACCTGACGTACCAGGACATCCTGGCCGGTAACACCATGATCTACGTGTTCCCGCTGTGCGTGCTGCTCGTGTTCCTGGTGCTGGCTGCCCAGTACGAAAGCTGGACCCTGCCGCTGGCCGTGATCCTGATCGTGCCGATGTCGATCCTGTGCGCGCTGATCGGCGTGAAGATCACCGGCGGCGACAACAACGTGTTCACCCAGATCGCGCTGTTCGTGCTGGTTGGCCTGGCGTCGAAGAACGCGATCCTGATCGTGGAATTCGCCGTCGAGCTGGAACACCATGGCCGCACCATCGTGCAGGCCGCGTTGGAAGCTTGCCGCCTGCGTCTGCGTCCGATCCTGATGACGTCGATCGCGTTCATCATGGGCGTCGTGCCCCTGGTGTTCTCGCACGGCGCCGGCGCCGAGATGCGCCACGCCATGGGCGTCGCCGTGTTCGCCGGCATGCTGGGCGTGACCTTCTTCGGCCTGTTCCTCACGCCGGTGTTCTACGTGCTGCTGCGCACGCTGGCCAAGCGATTCGAAAAGCCGAAGCATGCGTCCGTCCATGCGACGAACCCGGCCGCGGCCGGCATCCCGGACGACGACATGCCGGCACTGGAAGGACATTGATATGAAGACGATGATTGCACGAGGCGTCACCCCGCTGCTGGCAGCCCTGCTGCTGACAGCGTGCGCGGCGCCCAAGTTCGAACAGCCGCAGGTGGCGACCCCGGCGGCCTTCAAGGAAAGCCCGGCCGTCGCTACGGAAGCCGTCACCACGGCGGCGGACGGCACCACCTGGAAGGTCGGCCAGCCGGCCGAAAGCCAGCCGCGCGGCGAATGGTGGCGCGCCTTCCACGACGCGTCGCTGGACGCCCTGATCGCGGAAGCCACGGCCAACAACCAGAGCCTGACGGTGGCCGCCGCCCGCGTGAAGCAGGCGCGCGCCATCGCCGGCATCGCCGAAGCGGACCGCATCCCGCAAGTGGGCGTGAACGTCGGCGCCCAGCGCGAACGTCTGTCGCCGCTGGAAGCCCAGCTGCCGCGCGGCACGGCGATCGCGCCGGACAATGTGTACTCGGCCCGGCTGTCGGCCAGCTATGAAGTCGACCTGTTCGGCCGCGTGTCGTCCAACGTGGCGGCGGCGCGCGGCGATGCCGGCGCGGTGGAGGCGACCTACCGCTCGGTGCTGCTGTCGCTGCAGGCCGACGTCGCGCAGACCTATTTCCGGCTGCGCGAGCTGGACGCGGAAATCGCGACGGTGAACCAGACGGTGAAGCTGCGCGAGGAAAGCGTGCGCATCACGAGCCGCCGCTTCGAGCTGGGCGACATCGGCGAATTCGACCTGTCGCGCGCCAGGACGGAACTGTCGACGGCACGCGCCGAGGCGATCGGCCTGCAGCGCGACCGCGCCAACGCCGAGCACGCGCTGGCCGTCCTGCTGGGCAAGCCGGCGGCCGCGTTCAGCGCGCCGACGGCGCCGCTGGAAGATGCTGCCGCGCTGCCGACGATTCCCGCCGGCCTGCCGTCCGCGCTGCTGGAGCGCCGTCCCGACATCGCCAGCGCCCAGCGCACGATGGAAGCGGCCAACGCCCGCATCGGCGTAGCCCGTTCCGCCATGTTCCCGGCATTGAACATCAGCGCCGCGGGCGGCGGCGTCGGCACCAGCATGGCCGAGGTGTTCAAGTGGAGCAGCCGCTCCTGGCTGCTGGGCGCTGCGCTGTCGATGCCCCTGATCGACGGCGGCCGCAACCGCAACAACGTCGTGCGCAGCGAGGCGGCGCTGGAAGAAGCGGTGGGTTCCTACCGCCAGAGCGTGCTGACGGCATTCGCCGAGGTCGAGGACAACCTGGCCGGCCTGCGCATCCTGGCCGGCCAGAGCGCCGAGATCGAGGCGGCGGTGGTGTCCTCGCGCCGCTCGGCCGACCTGGCGCAGAAGCTGTACGACGCGGGCCGCGGCAGCTACCTGGAACTGCTGGATGCCCAGCGCAACCAGGCCAACGTGGAACGCAATGCGGTCCAGCTGCGCGGCCAGCGCGCCATCACGACGGTGGCGCTGATCCGCGCGCTGGGCGGCGGCTGGGATGCCGCGGCCAAGGCCGACGATACGGCCCAGGCGCGCAACTGAATGGGATGACCTGGACGAAGTCCCTGGCCTTACTGATCTAAACCGGTAATGCCCTTTGCGGCGGTATGCGAGAGCGTACCGCCGCTTTTTTCATTCCTCGCGCGTCGGTTGAACATCATCTTTACCCTGAAAACCGTCGTTCCCGCGCAGGCGGGAACCCAGGTTCGCATGCAGGACGGCGCCACGGCTACAATCGCACGATGGAACCACCTCTCCTCACCGGCCTCGCCCCCGTCATCGCCCCCGACACCCGTATCCTGATCCTGGGCAGCTTCCCCGGCGCCGCCTCGCTGGCTGCCCAGCAGTACTACGCCCATCCCCGCAACCAGTTCTGGAAACTCGTCGGCGCCCTGGTGGGCGAAGACCTGTACGCGCTGCCCTACGAGAAGCGCCTGCCGCGCCTGCTGGCACACCGCGTCGGCTTGTGGGACGTGCTGGCCGCCTGCGAGCGCGAAGGCAGCCTCGATTCCGCCATCAGGAAACCCGCCGCCAACGACTTCGAGCGGCTGCGGCATCTCTGCCCGCAACTGGAAACGGTCGGCTTCAACGGCCAGGCATCGGGAAAATTCGCGCCGCAGTTCGCGGAGCACGGCTACCGCACGGTGGTGCTGCCGTCGAGCTCTCCGGCGCACATGGCGATGACGTTCGAGCAGAAGTTGGTGGTGTGGCGGCGGCTGATGTCCACTGCGGATGGACCCGCTGGCATGCCTGCGCAGGGGACGTTGCTATAAACGATGTTACGGGGGCAGACAAAGAGTCGGCCGGAACAGGGCAAGGAGCTTGACCGCTGTCTCAACTTTCGGGGTCAAAGTAGAACTCGCGAAGTTCTTGCGAACAGCGGCAGGCGGCGGCGATCTTGGCCGCCCATTCAATGGCAACGGTCCTGGACGGAAGCTCGAGTACGCAAAAGCCCCCATCGAATTCCGTCGTTTGCGGATATGTCTCGGTTGTGCAGCTTGCGTCAGCCGCAACCATCGTCGACGCAACTTCGGCGTTGATGCCGCCGCCGAAGACGTAGACCCCGGCAGCCTTTGCCTCCCGGATCACCGCGTGCGCAGCCTCGCTCACGGCAGCCATGTCCTCGGCAGGAACATGCATCGCGCTTGCAGGGAAAGAAATAAGAAACTTTGTCATGGTTCGATGCTCCCGGGTTTGCCCCACGGTTTGCGTAGCCTGTTTATCGCGCTGTCCGTCCGGCTTGCGCGTGGCGCCTCTTTTCTTATCAATATAGCACCGGCAGGGGGCTGCCATCCCGCCGCACGGTGAAGCGTGTTACACTGCATCATCGTCGCGGCTACTGCGGCCGGACGATTTCCAGAACGGTGCAGTGCGCGTCACGTGACGGCGCCTGCCAGCCAGCCGCCCGGAAGCGCCATCCGATACGCCCATCGCAATTCGGCGTCCCATTGAAACGAAGCCCGCAGCAAGCGGGCTTTTTTCCGACTTGTCCCGTCCTCCCAGCGAGGGGATGCGGCCATCACTACCGTCCCAAGCGGCGTCGCGGATCCACGATTCGCGACCGGGCCGCATTTGCAGGCACCGCGGTTGCCTGCCCATGTCTTACAGGGAGTCCACATGTCAAAAGAAGAACTGATCGAAATGAACGGCGTCGTCGCCGAAGTGCTGCCGGATTCGCGTTTTCGCGTGGATTGCGACAATGGCCACAAGCTGATCGCCTACACGTCCGGCAAGATGCGCAAGAATCACATCCGTATCCTGGCCGGCGACCAGGTCAGCCTGGAGCTGTCGCCCTATGACCTGAGCAAGGGCCGCATCACGTTCCGCCATATCGAAAAGCGTGGCGCACCGGCGCCGCGTACCGGTTTCCGCCGCCGCTAATCATCAAGGGCGGCCAGCGCGCCCGCCGTGTCGACCACGCGGGCGTATTCGCCGTCGAGGTTCGCCAGCGCCATGAGGTGCACGTCCTGGGCGCTGCGCAGCGTGCCGCCGTAATCGTGCTTGTCGAATGCGAACGTCGCGTCGCTGACGACCAGCACGTCGAATCCCAGCTGTCCCGCCGTGCGCGCGCTGGCTTCCACCGAATTGTTGGTGCTGACGCCGACGATCACGAGGCGCGCGATGCCGCGCACGCGCAGCCAGCGTTCCAGCCCCGATTGGACGAAACAGTCCGGCACGTTCTTGTCGACGACGTGGGCATCGTCCGCCGGCTTGAAGCGTTCCTGGAATTCGGCGCCTTGCTGGCCCGGCCAGAACGGCGAGCCGGGCGTGCGCGAGACATGACGCACATGGATCACGGGCGCTTCGGCGCGGCGCCAGGCGGCCAGCAGCGCGGCGATGCGCTCTTCGGCATCGGGATTGTTGCGCGCGAGGAGCGGATCGGCCATCCCCTTTTGCATGTCGATGACGATGAGGGCAGGCGGAAGCGGTGACATGATGGCAAGAGCGCTGTCGAAGCGGCTGTCGAAACGTCAAGAATAGCGCGCTTCGCCCGAGCCGTGGCAGAAAATGGCGGGAAATTCGGATTTCCCCCTTTTTTTCTGCGGCAACGTCCCCATATCGGATGCATCCCCAAGTTCACGGCCCCTGCCATCACCGGTGTGCCGTCCTCTTTCCCCGACCATTGACGATAGCCCGGCGCCAGGCGTTGGCCGCGGCATTGGCATCGCCAGTGGCATCGTCATTGAAGCGAGGGAAAGGCTTGGTCCGTCACGCACATGAAAGGACACGCACCATGAAAGAAGAGCTGATTGAAATGACTGGCAAGGTCACCGAAGTACTGCCGGAACTGCGCTTCCGTGTCGACCTCGAGAATGGCCATCAACTGATCGCCTACACGTCCGGCCGGATGAAGAAGAACCATATCCGCATCATCGCGGGCGACCGCGTCAAGCTGGAGATGTCGCCGTACGACCTCAACAAGGGACGCATCGTGTTCCGCCACCTCGAGACGCGCGGCGCACCGTCGCCGTCCGCACGTCCGCGCCGCCGCTGATCATCCATCACGGCATTTGAACGGCCGCGCCCTTCGCAGCATACCTGCGAGCGGCGCGGCCGTTTTATCGTCGGCCTCATCGCAGATCTTCACTGCAGGCTCGGGCCGTTCGCGCCCTGGCGCCGCAGGTGCGCCAGCTTGGCCGAGTAGATGTCGCGCGTGTCGCCGCGCGCGCTGTGCTCGACGGCCAGCACCAGGTGTTCGCGCGCCTGCCTGGCATCGCCCAGGCGCATCAGCGCCACCGCCAGCCAGAAGTGGAACTCGTCGGAATAGGGCGCCCGTTTCAGTTCGCGCTCGAATAGCTGGCGCGCCTTGTCGTTGTCGCCTTCCTTCAGCGCGGCCAGGCCCTGGTCGAAGTAGTGAAACGGCGGCACCGGCTCGATGCTGGCCACGCGCCGTTCGATCTCGCGTGCTTCCGCCATGCGGCCCTGCTGCGCCAGCAGGGGCGCCAGGTTCTGCAGCAGCGCCAGGTTTTCCGGTGCGCGGGCCAGGGCGGCGCGCCAGGCGCGTTCGGCCAGCACGAGGTCGCCGTGGCGCTGGTAGATGACGCCGAGTGTGTTGTAGGCGGTGACGTCGCGCGGGTTGGCCGCCACCGCCGCGCGTGCCCACCAGTAGGCGTCGTCGATGCGGTCCTGCACCAGCGTCTCGACGGCACGGTTGTTGAGGAACAGGGCGGCGATCTCGCCTTCGTCCAGTTCGCGCACGCGCAGGTGGGCCGCTTGCGGCGGCGGCAGGAAGTCGACCACCAGCTGGTGCAGCGCATCGGCCTCGTAGCGGCCGGGCACGACGCGCCGGCCGAGCGCGATGTTGACGTGGGACGAGAGCAGGTACAGGCCGCGCTCGCGGGTCCAGGTACCGTCCACCGTCACGCTGCGGAACTGCACGTCCATGCCGAGTTCGCGCGCGAACGCCGCCGTCATGATCACCAGCGACAGGCAGTTGCCAGCGCGCGCCGCATAGGTGCCGGCCGCCGTGCGCGTGGTGCGCGCATCGTATTCCAGCCGCAGGTCGCTCTTGCTGTACAGCGCATCGAGCAGCCCCTGTTTCGGTCCCTTTTCGCGCAGGTGGGCGGCAAAGGCGGGACTGTGCAGGTAGGCGCGCATCTCGGGGCTGAGGGCGAACAGGTCGGCGGTGCCGACGGCTTCGGAGGGCGGCGCGAAGGCGGCGTCGGCAAACAGCGGGGCGGGGGAGGGCGGCGGCGCCACGCTGGCGCATGCGGACAACAGCAGGCACAAGGCCAGGAACGGCAGGCGTTTCATCGTCTCCCCGCGGCGGATGCTCGTGATGGAGCGAGTATCTGCCGATCGGGGAGCGGAGTAAATACCTAGAGCCTACCGGGATAGGCTCTTATTCGTCGTGGAAGGCTTCGAGCAGCTCGTCGAGCAGTTCGGCGGTTTCCTCGTCCGACAGGCCGAGGTAGGCGCAGGCGCGGGCGCCGCCCTTGTTCCATTCGAGCGATTCGGTATGGCCCTGGTACTTGCAGATGGCGTTTTCGGCCAGCAGCGCCAGCGCCACCATCGAGCGCACCACGGGCGCGCTGCTGGCGTCGTCCAGCACGGCGTAGTCGTGGTGGTGCAGGATCGCCCAGCCGACGTCGCCGGACAGGCCCCAGTTTCGTGCCAGCAGGGTGCCGACCGCCGCGTGGCTGGTGCTGTGGCGTTCCTCTTCCAGCGCGGTGAACGGACGCTCGGCTTCGAGCGAGGCGGCGGCATAGGTCGCGCCGTAGTCGGCGAAGCGGTCCATCAGCAGCGGCACGCCGGTGTCGCAGAACAGGCCGAAGGTATGGGCCACGTCCGGCTCGCCGATGCGCAGGCGGCGCGACAGGAACACCATCGCCTCGGCGCGGCGGCTCGACAGGTCCCAGAAGCTGGCCAGCGCCGCGCTGTTGGCAGGAATCGCCTGGCGCGCCAGCAGGCCCGTCATCATGGCGGCGACCTGGTTAATGCCGAGGAACAGGATTGCCTGTTCGATCGACTTGGCCTTGCGGCCGCCGAAGACGGCCGAGTTGGCGAGCTTGAGCAGGGCACCGGACATGCCGACGTCGCTGGCGACGATGCGGCCGATGGCTTCCGGGCTCGGGTCGGACGAGGCGAGTTCACGCTGCAGGTCGGCCAGCAGGCTCGGACGGGGCGGAATGCGGATCGACTTGATCAGGGCGTCGACGGGATCCTCGGCGGCGCTCGGACGCGCCAGTGCGGCTGCTGTAGTCATGGCTGGAGGGGTGTTGCGATGATGCCGCAAAGAAATATCTACAAGGTCGACACTGTACACCAGCTGCGCGGAAGTTGCAGCAAAGTATTGCCTGAATGTAGCAAATTCGACAGTGCGACCGTTCGTTTTTTGCCGTTATAAAATCGCTACATGTCATTATCTACACTCATCGGTATCGATTTCTCCGCGCCCTCCCACGTCGTGGCGCGCCAGCTGATCGGCGTGACGGTACTCGTCGACGGCGTCGGCGGCAGGATCGTGGAAACGGAAGCCTACGACGGCGAGGATCCCGCCTCGCACAGCTACACGGGGCCGACCGACCGTAACTTTGCGATGTTCGGTCCGCCGGCCCATGCCTATGTGTACCGCTCCTACGGCATCCACTGGTGCCTGAACTTCGTCTGCCGCGAAGAGGGACACGGTGCCGGTGTGCTGATCCGTGCGCTGGAACCGGTGGCGGGGCTGGACACGATGCGCGAGCGGCGCGGCACCGCGGACGAGTGGCTGTTGTGTTCCGGACCGGGAAAACTGTGCCAGGCGCTGGGCGTGACGCGCGCGCTCAACGGCCACGCGCTGGACAGCGCGCCGTTCGCGCTGGCGCCGGCCGGTGAAGGGATCGAGGTGGTGGCCGGACCGCGCATCGGCATCTCGAAGGCGGTCGACGTGCCATGGCGCTTCGGCCTGGCCGGCTCGCGCTGGGTGAGCAAGCCGTTCCGTTGATGCCGTCGTTCCCGCCTGCGCGGGAACGACGGCGCTCTTTTCGCGAATCTAGCCGTTGGCGACCCGGCGCGGGCGCTCCGCCTTGCGCGGCTGGTGTTCCAGCGCGGGCCGCACGCGCATCGGGCTGCCGGCGGAACGGCGCTCGGTGGCGGCGATGGCGCCGCCGGCGGATGCATCCTCTTCCTGGACGATGGTTTCCACGCCGTCGATCTGGAATACCGAGACGGCGCGCGCCAGGTTGAGGGTCTGCTCGTGCAGGCTGGTGGCGGCCGCCGCGGCCTGCTCGACCAGCGCCGCATTCTGCTGCGTCATGTCGTCCATGTGGCCGACGGCGAGGTTCACTTCGGCGATGCCCTGGGCCTGTTCGTCGCTGGCCGCGCTGATGCGCTTGATGATGTCGTTCACCTGCTGCACCGAGGCGACCACGCTGCCCATGCTGGCGCCGGCTTCGTCGACCGACGCGCTGCCGTTGTCGATGATCGCGACGGAGTCGGCGATCAGCGCCTTGATCTCCCGGGCCGCCGAGGCCGAGCGCTGCGCCAGCGTGCGCACCTCGCTGGCGACAACCGCGAAGCCGCGTCCCTGTTCGCCGGCGCGCGCCGCTTCCACCGCCGCGTTCAGGGCCAGCAGGTTGGTCTGGAACGAGATGCCGTCGATGACGCCGATGATCTCGACGATCTTGCGCGAGCTGGCGCGGATCGATTCCATGGTCGCCACCGCGCGGTCCACGGCCTGGCCGCCGCTGCCGGCCAGGCGCGCCGCCTCGGCCGACAGTTCGGTGGCCAGGCGCGCATTGTCGGCATTGCCCTTCACGGCATGGGTCAGCGTTTCCATCGCGCTGGCGGTCTGCTGCAGCGAGCCGGCCTGCATCTCGGTGCGCGTGGACAGGTCCAGGTTGCCGCTGGCGATTTCCTTCGACGCCGTGTCGATCGAACGCACCGCATCGAGCACGCTGCGCAGCGTGCGGTTAAGGTTCGAGATGGTCTGGTCGAGGGCGCGCGAGGTGTCCGCGATCTCGTCGTTGCCGGCATTGTTGGCGCTGGTGCCCAGCCGTCCCTCGGCCAGTTCGCGCACGACGCCGGAGATCGCGCCGATGTCGCGCAGCATGGCGCGCCGCACCAGCATCGTCACGGCCAGCGACAGCGCGATCGACAGCAGCACGAGGCCCGCCATCGTCGTGCCCAGCGTGTGGAATTCGGCGCGCGCGGCGGCGTAGGCCTGTTCGCTGAGCGTCTTTTCCAGCGCGGCCAGGTGGGCCAGCTGGCCGTTCAGGATGCCGAATTCCTTTTCCGCCTTCTGCATCGAGTTGGTCGCGATCGACTGGTCGACCTGGGCCATCTCGATGGTCTCCTGCACGCCCTTGCGGTAGGCGGCCAGCGCCGCCAGCGAGGCCTCGACCGGCGCGCGCTCCGCGCCCTCGGCGACGCGCGCCAGGTCGTCGAGCCTGGCCTTGATGGCGGCGTGGCGCGTGCCGATGTCGGCCGCCAGGGCATCCAGCCGGTTCCTGGCGAAGCTGCCGCTGACCCAGGCCAGCAGCTGGTAGGCGTTGGCGTGGACGTACTTGGCGTCGCCGGCCACGTCGGCCACGTCCTTCAGGCGCGCGGCGCGCACCTGCACCATGTTTTCCAGCGATGCGTTCTGGCGCACCATGCCGTAGTAGGCGGCGCCGGACAGCATCAACAGCAGCGCCAGCACCAGGCTCGGGGCCAGCAGCAGCTTCGGACCGATTCGCAGTTTGTTCAGCATTCTTTGCTCCCGCTAGAAAAATGGCGCGGCCGTTCCCGCATCGCTGCGCATCACTTCTTGTACAGGCCCGCTTCCAGCACGACGCCGTCGACGAGCAGGATGTAGGTGGTCTTCGGTTCGATCTTGCCGGTGGTCGGGTTCTTGTACTGGTAGTCGACCCAGCCCTTGCCCTTGCTCGCGGCCAGTTCGATGATCTCGCGGCGGTACTTCTTGCCGTTCGCATCGGGCACGTCGGTGAGATCCTTGCCGACGATCGAGGGGTTGTAGGGGTGGGCCAGCACGATGCCGGTCTTGACGTCACGCAGGTCGACATACAGCGAGCCTTGGACGAAGTCCGGATCCTTGGCGTTGATCCGTTTCATCATCTCTTCCTTGCCTTTGGCCTTGATCAGCGTGGCGCCACGTTCGGCCATGGCGATCGCATCCTTCTCGGTCGGTTCGTTGGCCAGCGCCGGGGCGCAGGCAAGGCACAGGGCGGCAGTAATGGCGAGCAGTTTCATGGGAAATCCTTTCATGGGCTGGGATGTTTCCTAATTGCATTTCGTACTCTACGTCGCGCTGTCCAGCCCCCTGTTGCGATCGCGCAATCAGCTCGAGGTGTGCGCGCGCAAGGACAAGGCTGATAATGCGCATGATGTTCGCCCACACACCGACACACTTGATTCGTGGCAACTCCCTCCGCCAACCTGCTGACTACTATTAGTTCCCGCAGGAAATAGATTCTTCATGTCAACCCACCTTCCACGCAACCTAACCGTCTGGAGACTCCCGTGAGTACCGAAGCGACGCCAGCGAAGTTCAAGCCCTACACCCGCCAGTCGATCGTGCATGCCCGCCAATGGCAGTGGATGAGCCCCGAGTTGCAGGAAGCCGTACAAGTGGTGTCCCATGTGCTGCCGTTCCGCACCAACGAATACGTGATGGAACAGCTGATCGACTGGAGCAGGATCCCGGACGATCCGATCTACCGCCTGACCTTTCCGCACCGCGACATGCTGCCGGCACGCGAGTACGAGCAGCTGCGCGACCTGGTGCTGTTCAGGAAGGACGAGGCGGCCATCGCGAAGCTGGTGCACGACATCCGCATGCGCATGAACCCGCATCCGGCCGGCCAGATGACGCACAATGTCCCGCGCGTGAACGACGCGCCGCTCAAGGGCCTGCAGCACAAGTACAAGGAGACCGTGCTGTTCTTCCCGAGCTCGGGCCAGACCTGCCACGCCTACTGCACCTTCTGCTTCCGCTGGCCGCAGTTCGTGGGCATGGAAGAGATGAAGTTCGATGCGCGCGAATGCACGGAACTCGTGTCCTACCTGGCCACGCATCCGGACGTGACCGACGTCCTGATCACTGGCGGCGACCCGATGATCATGAATACGCGCTCTCTCGCCGAATTCATCGAGCCCTTGCTCAAGCCGGAGCTGGCGCACATCCAGAACATCCGCATCGGCACCAAGTCGGTCGCGTACTGGCCGCAACGCTTCGTGTCCGACAAGGACGCGGACGATTTGCTGCGCCTGTTCGAGAAGGTGGTCGCATCCGGCAAGAACCTGGCGCTGATGGGGCACTACAACCATGCCGTGGAGCTGCGCCAGCCGGTGGCCCAGCAGGCCGTCAAGCGCATCGTCGGCACCGGCGCCACGCTGCGCATGCAGGGGCCGCTGATCCGCCACATCAACGAGGATCCCGCCAGCTGGGCCGAGCTGTGGACCACGGGGGTGCGGCTGGGCGCGATCCCGTACTACATGTTCGTCGAGCGCGACACCGGGCCGCGCGAGTACTTCTCGCTGCCGCTGGCGCGCGCCCACGAGATCTTCCAGTCCGCCTACAGCATGGTCTCGGGCCTGTCGCGCACCGCGCGCGGGCCGTCGATGAGCGCCTTCCCCGGCAAGGTCGTGATCGACGGCGTCGTTACCATCAACGGCGAGAAGCTGTTCGCGCTGCAGTTCCTGCAGGCCCGCAATCCCGCCTGGGTGCGCAAGCCGTTCTTCGCCAAGTACGATCCGCAGGCCACCTGGCTCGACCACCTGGTGCCGGCGTTCGGGCGCAAGAAGTTCTTCTTCGAAGGCGACGATGCCGGCCATGGCCCGGCCGGCCGCGTGGTGCCGATCCTGCCGGCGCCGCGCCAGCACGACCGCCGCGCCAGCGACAGCCAGCCCGATGCCGCCTGAGCCGAGCGTCCCCATGGACGGCGACCGCGCCCAGGCGCCCATGCAAGGCGCGACGGTATTCATCTACGTCTTCCTGCCGTTCGCGCTGGGCCACTACCTGTCCTCGCTGCTGCGCAACGTGAATGCGGTGCTGGCGCCCCATCTCATGGGCGAGCTGGCGCTGGGTCCGGGCGACCTGGGGCTGCTCACCAGCGCCTTCTTCCTTGCCTTCGCGCTGGCCCAGCTGCCCGTGGGGATCGCGCTGGACCGCTACGGGCCGCGCCGCGTGCAGCTCGTGCTGATGCTGCTGGCGGCATCGGGCGCGCTGCTGTTCGCGCGCGGCACCGGCTACGGCCAGCTGGTGCTGGCGCGCGCCGTCATCGGCGCCGGCCTGGGCGGCTGCTTCATGTCGGCCGTGAAGGCGATCTCGACGTGGATCCCGCCCGCGCGCCTGCCGACGGTCCAGGGCTACCTGATCGCGGCCGGCGGCCTGGGCGCCGCCTCGGCGACCGTGCCGGTGCGCATGCTGCTCGAGCATACGGACTGGCGCAGCCTGTTCGTGCTGATGGCGTTGCTGACGGCCGGCTCGGGCGTGCTGATCTGGCTGGTCACGCCGCGAGCCGCGCCGGCGGGCGCGACCTCGCCCGCCGTGCCGACGCTGGACTCGCTGCTCGACGTGGTGCGCGCCCCGGCCTTCCGCACCACGATCGCGCTGGTGCTGGTGCCGCATGCCGTGTTCTTCGGCATCCAGGGCCTGTGGATCGGGCGCTGGCTGTCCGACGTGGCGCGCTTTCCGGACGGCGCCGTCGCCTACCTGCTCTACATGGGCATGGCCTCGGTGATCGTTGGCGCGATCGCGGTGGGCATGGTCACCGAGTGGGCGGCCAGGCGTGGCATCGCGGCGCTGGACGTGGCGGCGGCCGGCATCGTGCTGTTCGTGCTGGTGCAGGCGGCCATCGTGTGCAACTGGGCGCCCAGCCTGCAGGTGCTGTCGGTGCTGTTCACGCTGGTGGGTACCATCACCGGCATCGAGTACGCGATCGTCGCGCAAAGCCTGCCGCGCGAGCTGACCGGAAGGGCGGCCACCTGCCTGAACCTGTTGATCTTCGTCGGCGCGTTCCTGGCGCAGGCGGGCTTCGGCCAGGTGGTCGGCCTGTGGCCGGCCAGCGCTGGCGGCCATTACCCGGCGCTGGCCTACCGCGTCGCGTTCGGCGCGCTGGTGGCGGTGCAGCTGCCCGGGCTGGTCTGGTACTTCCTTCGACGGCGTCCGGTAAAATGCGGGATTGCTATGCTCACCCAGAAGGAAGACTATGAGATTGGTTCGCTACGGTCGCCCCGGTAAGGAAAAGCCGGGCCTGTTCGACGAGGAAGGCCGCTTGCGCGACCTGTCCGGCATCATCGACGACATCGGCGGCGAGGTGCTGTCGGAAAAATCGCTGCGCAAGCTGGCCAAGGTCGACTGGAAGACGCTGCCGCTGGTACGCGGCAACCCGCGCTTCGGCGTGCCCGTCAAGGGTGTCGGCAAGTTCATCGGCATCGGCATGAACTACGCCGACCATGCCGCCGAAACGGGCGCGCCGATTCCCAAGGAACCGATCCTGTTCATGAAGGCCACCAGCAGCCTGTCCGGCCCCGACGATCCGATCCAGCTGCCGCAGGGCTCGAAGAAGACCGACTGGGAAGTGGAACTGGGCGTCGTCATCGGCACCCGCGCGCAATACGTGAGCGAGGCCGACGCGCTGAAATACGTGGCCGGCTACTGCGTCGTGAACGACGTCTCGGAGCGCGCCTTCCAGTTCGAGATGGGCTCGCAGTGGGACAAGGGGAAAGGCTGCGACACCTTCGGTCCCGTCGGTCCGTTCCTCGTGACCAAGGACGAGATCTTCGATGTGCAGGACCTCGACCTGTACCTGGAACTGAACGGCAAGCGCATGCAGACCGGGAACACGTCGAACATGATCTTCTCGGTCGCCCAGATCGTCAGCTACCTGTCGCGCTTCATGACGCTGGAGCCGGGCGACATCATCACCACCGGCACGCCGCCGGGCGTGGGCCTGGGCCGCAGCCCGCAGCGCTTCCTCAAGAAGGGCGACACGCTGCGCCTCGGCATCGCCGGCCTGGGCGAGCAGCAGCAGGAAGTGGTGGCGTTTCCGAAGGCGTAATTCCGGCACGCTGCTTCAAGACCGTCGTCCCCGCGCAGGCGGGGACCCAATTTGCAGGCGTACTCGCAACGCTTCGAACTTGGATCCCCGCCTTCGCGGGGACGACGTTGTTCAGCGCGAGCGTCTTTATAGCGCGACCGATTTCAACGCGCTGTCCACCGACTCACTCAACCTCCCCACGATCTCCGCCAGCTCCGCCTCGCTCGCGATGAATGGCGGCGCCAGCAGCACGTGGTCGCCGCGCCTGCCGTCGATCGTCCCGCCCATCGGATATACCAGCAGCCCGTTCTGCATCGCCTTGTCCTTGATCGCCGCGTGCAGCTTGACGGCCGGATCGAACGGCTCCTTGCCTGCGCGATCGCGCACCAGTTCCAGCGCCAGGAACAGCCCGCGCCCTCGGATGTCGCCCACATGGGGATGGTCCTCGAACGCCTCGTCCAGCATGCGCCGCAGCGAGGCGCCGCGCTTGCGTACCTGGGCCAGCAGGTCGTCGCGTTCGATCACCTGCTGCACGGCCAGCGCAGCGGCGGCGGCCACCGGATGGCCCACATAGGTATGCCCGTGCAGGAAGGCGCCGCTGCCGGCGCGCAGGCATTCGACGATGGCGCCGTTGACCAGCACGGCGCCGATCGGCTGGTAGCCGGCGCCGAGGCCCTTGGCGATGGTGACCAGGTCGGGCGCCACGCCGTCCTGCTCGATCGCGTACATGGTGCCGGTGCGGCCCATGCCGCACATGACTTCGTCGGCGATGAACAGGATGCCGTACTTGTCGCACAGCGCGCGCACGCCGCGGAAGTAGCCGGGCGTGGGCGGGATCGCGCCGCCGGTCGCGCCCACCACGGGTTCGGCGACGAAGCCGATCACGCGTTGCGGGCCGGCCTGCAGGATCGCCGCTTCCAGCTCGTCCAGCAGCATGGCCGTGTAGCCGTCGAGCGTCTGGCCGTGCTCCCGTCCGCGGTAGGCGTAGCAGGCCGACACGCGCGCCACGTCGGCCAGCAGCGG
The DNA here is from genome assembly GCF_044901715.1 of Massilia paldalensis. Lineage (NCBI taxonomy): Bacteria > Pseudomonadati > Pseudomonadota > Betaproteobacteria > Burkholderiales > Oxalobacteraceae > Massilia > Massilia paldalensis. The sequence continues at coordinate 439,354 of NZ_JBJCIU010000004.1, read as the reverse complement.
CGCGAAGGGCGCGCGCCGCCATTCGTTGCCGCCGACGGCCAGCGCGCCCAGCGTGTTGCCGTGGTAGCTCTGGCGGCGCGCGATGAACAGTGCGCGCTGGGGCTGCCCGGCTTCGACGAAGTACTGGCGCGCCAGCTTCAGCGCCGTCTCCACCGCTTCCGAACCGCCCGAGACGAGGTAGACGCCGCCGATGCCCGCGGGTGCGTTGGCGACGAGGCGCTCGGCCAGCTCCTCGGCCACGTCGGTGGTGAAGAAGGCCGTGTGCGCGTAGGCGCAGCGGTCGATCTGGCGGTGCAGGGCGGCGATCACGTCCGGATGGGCGTGTCCCAGCGAGGACACGGCTGCGCCGCCGCTGGCATCGAGGTAGCTGCGGCCGTGCGTGTCGCGCAGGACGATGCCTTCGCCGCCGGCCGCGCGGGGCGGCGTGTGGCGCAGGCTGCGGTGGAGGATGCGGCTCATGGCGGTCTCCCGATCGAAGTGGACGTTGGTGTTGACGCTTGACAATAAGCGCGAACCCGCTGGTTTCCTTTGATTTTTGCCGCAGGGCATGCGAGTATTTTTCGCCCGGACAACATTTACAACGCCATGACCGACCGCCTCCGCCCGATCCCGCCGGAAGACTGGACCGATGCCCAGCGCGCCGCCGCCCAGGAGATCGTCAACGGGCCGCGCGGCGGCCTCTACGGCCCCTTCATCCCGCTGCTGCGCAGCCCCGAGCTGATGGGATATGCCCAGCGTCTGGGCGAGTACCTGCGCTACCGCAGCGCCATCGGCGTGCGCCTGTCCGAACTGGCGATCCTCGTCACCGCGCGCGAATGGGACCAGCAGGTCGAATGGGCGATCCACGCGCCCATCGCGCGCCAGGTCGGCATTCCCCAGGACGTCATCGACGCCATCGCGCGGCGCGAACGGCCGCAGGCGATGCTGGTGGACGAGGCGGTCGTGGTCGACTTCTGCACCGAGCTGCACCGGACCAGGCAGGTATCGGACCGCGTCTATGCCGACGCGCTGGCGCTGTTCGGCGAGCAGGGCGTGGTCGACCTGATGGGCGTGAACGGCTACTACACCTTCCTGGCCATGGTGATGAACACGGCGCGCACGGAAGCGCCGCCGACCGGGGTCGCGCCGTTGCCGGACTAGTTCGTCGGCACGGCGCCGCGCTCGTCGGCGCCGCGACGGCGTTCGTCGCATGGCGTCACCGGGGTCGCCGCGGCGCGCGATAGTACGTGTACCGCAACCCGATGAATGGAGAAGATATGAAACCGCAGTACGTCCTGGCCGCCGCCATCGCGGCAACGTCCGTCATGGCCCTGGCCGCGGCACCGGAACCCCTGCCGGCGCAATGGGGCATCACGGGCAAGAATCCGGATAAATTCATTGCCGGCATCGATCAGTCCGACGGCTTCCGCGGCGCCAAGTTCTTGCGCAACAAGACGGACGATGCCAAGGCCTGGGCCGCGCTGTACCAGCAGATTTCGGCGCAGGACTATCTCGGCCAGCGCATCCGCTTCCGGGCCCGCGTGCGTACCGCGGACATCGGCAACTGGGCCGGCCTGTGGATGCGCATCGACGGCGCTACCCGCGGCAGCCTGGCGTTCTACAACAGCCATGACAAGCCGATCAAGGGCACTACCGACTGGCAGGAGCGCAGCGTCGTGCTGGACGTACCGACGGACGCGGCGTCGATCATCTTCGGCGTCATCGGCGACGGCACGGGCAGCGTGTGGATCGACCAGCTGTCGTTCGAGAAGGTCGGCCAGGACGTGCCGGTCGACAGCTTCGGCCCGCGCCGTCCGTTGCCGACCGCGCCGACCCTGTGAACGCGCCGACGGCATTCGGCATGCTCCCCGGCGCCGGCGCCGGCGCTGGCCCTGCCGTGCGCCGGCTGTATGGCTGCTCCCCGCGCCAGGGATTGGCGAGCCTGGCCTTGCTGCTGCTGTTCGTCGCCGGCGCCGCCTTCCTGCATCGGCAGGCGCTGCTCGCCCTGTTCGCGGCGATCCTGCTGCCCGCGCTGGCGGGTTGCCTGGCGCTGCTCGCGCTGGCGCGCCTGGCCGGGCCGCGGTTCGCCTGGTGGCATGCGTGGATCGCGCTGCCGGCGGCGACGGCGGCCGGCACGGCCGGCGCGCTGGCCCTGTACCGGACCTGGACGACGTCGCTGCACCTGCAGCAGCTCCCCGACCTGCAGCTCGTCGCCTGCGCCTTCGGCATCGGCACCGCGCTCCTCGGCCTGCCCTTGTGGCAGCGCCACGTGCGCGCCCACGCCCAGCTGCTCGCCGAACTGCGCCAGGCCGCGCAGGCCGCGGAATTGAAGGCGCTGCAGGCCCAGATCGAGCCGCACTTCCTGTACAACACGCTGGCGAACACGCGCTACCTCGCGCGCACCGACCCGGAGCGCGCCGTGCAGATGCTGGAGCACCTGATCGCCTGGCTCCACGGTGCGCTGCCCGACATGCGCAGCCGCGCCTCCACGCTGGGCCGCGAGTTCGACTTGGCCGGCCACTATCTGGCGCTGATGGCGATCCGCTTCGGCGAACGTCTGAGCTATCGCCTCGACTGCCCGCCCGCACTGGCCGGCTGCGCGATGCCGCCGCTGCTCCTGATGACGCTGGTGGAAAACGCCGTGCGCCACGGGCTGGAGCCGAAGCCGGGTCCGGTGCGCATCGCGCTTGGTGCGCAGCGCCAGGGCGCCATGCTGCGCATCGCGGTGGCCGACGACGGTGCCGGCCTGACGGGCGCCGGTCCGGCGCCGGGGGGCGGCGTCGGGCTGCACAACCTGCGCCAGCGGCTGCAGGCGCTGTACGGAACAGACGCGCGCTTCAGCCTCGCGCGCACGGAGGCGGGCATGACCGAAGCCGTGCTCGTGCTGCCGTTGGACCGGAACCTGGAGATGGCGGCATGAGCGCGGCGCGCATCCTCGTCGCCGACGACGAACCGCTGCTGCGGGCCGAACTGATCGACGCGCTGGCGCGCCTGTGGCCGGAAGCGGCCATCACCGAGGCCGGCGACGGCATCGAGGCGCTGCGCCAGGCGCGCGCGACGGCGTTCGACGTGGCCTTCCTGGACATCCGCATGCCCGGGCTGGACGGACTGGAGCTGGCGCGCGTGTTCGGCGCGCGCACCCATGTGGTGTTCGTGACGGCGTATGGAGAACATGCGCTGGACGCCTTCGACGAAGGCGCCGTCGACTACGTGCTGAAACCGATCGGGATGGAGCGTTTGGCGCGCGCCCTGGAGCGCGCACGCAGCCGGCTGGCGGCGCGCGACGTGGAGGCCGATGCGCCGCACCTGTCCGCGCACGCGAAACCGGCGCCGTCGTGGCTGCAGGCGACGGTGGGCACGACCATCCACTTCATCGACCTGGCCGACGTCGTCTACTTCTGCGCCGACGCCAAATACACGCGCGTGGTGACGGACAAGCTGGAGGCGCACATCCGCCTGAGCCTGAAGGAACTGGGCGAGACGCTCGACCCGAATGCCTTCTGGCAGATCCACCGCGGCTATACGGTGGGCGTGCGCCGCATCGCAAGCGCCGCGCGTGCCGAGGATGGCGCGCTATGGCTGCACCTGCGCGGCCATCCGGCGCGGTTGCCGGTCAGCCAGCGCTTCCAGCACCTGTTCCGCGGGATGTAGGTGCAGAGCGGACTCAGTCCAGCGTCGCCATCGCGCTCGCCTCGAACGGCTTCAGGCCCTCGCGCTCGCCGGCCTTGATCTTGCTGGCCCAGCGGGCGTCGGACAGCAGGGCGCGGCCGACGGCGATCAGGTCGAATTCGTCGCGCTCCATGCGCGCCAGCAGCTTGTCGAGGCTGGCCGGCGCCGCTCCCTTGCCGCCGAAGCTGGCCAGGAACTCGCCGTCCAGGCCGACGGAGCCCACGCTGATGGTGGCCGCGCCGGTCAGCTTCTTGGCCCAGCCGGCGAAGTTCAGGCCGTCCTCGCCGTCGATCTCGGGGAACTCGGCTTCCCAGAAGCGGCGCTGCGAGCAGTGCAGCACGTCGGCGCCCGCCTCGACCAATGGCAGCAGCCATTGCGTCATCTCGTCCGGCGTCGCGGCCAGGCGCGCCTTGTAGTCCTGCTGCTTCCACTGGCTCACGCGCAGGATGATCGGGTAGTCGGGGCCCACCGCGGCACGCATCGCCTTGATCACCTCGGCGGCGAAGCGGCTGCGTTCGCCGATGGTGGCGCCGCCCCAGCGGTCGCTGCGTTCGTTGGTGCCGCTCCAGAAGAACTGGTCGATCAGGTAGCCGTGGGCGCCGTGGATCTCGAAGGTGTCGAAGCCGAGCTTTTTCGCATCCGCGGCGGCGGCGGCGAATGCGGCGATGGTGTCGGCGATGTCCTCGTCGCTCATCGCCTTGCCGCGCGGGGTCCCGGGGGCCGCCAGGCCCGACGGGCCTTCCGGCGTGGCGTCCGGCGTCCAGTCGGAGATGCCGCTGGCGACGGCGCCCACGTGCCAGAGCTGCGGGCCCATCTTGCCGCCGGCGCCGTGCACGGCGTCGATCACGTGCTTCCAGCCGTCCAGGGCGGCGCCGTGGAAGTCCGGGATGCGCGGCAGGTTCTTCGATGCCGGGCGGGCGATGGTCGTGCCCTCCGAGAGGATCAGGCCGACGTCGGCGGCGGCGCGGCGGCGGTAGTATTCGGCGATGGCGGCATCGGGCACGCCGTTCGGCGCGAAGTTGCGCGTCATCGGTGCCATCACGATGCGGTTCTTCAGTGCCAGGTTCTTGATGCGGCGTGGCTGGAACAGCACGTCGGTGGGAGAAGTCGTCATGGGCAGCCTCCTGTTGAGATGTACGGGTATGGTATCTTGGATATACTTGGTGTCAAGAAGGCACTTTGCGGCGACCAGGTAGGCGCGCGGAAACCTAGGAGGAGAACGGGGATGGAGAAGGACGTGCGGGACGTGGGGGACGTGGGCAGCTGCAGCGAGGGACGCGCGCTGCTGGACCAGTTGCTGGACAAATGGACGATGCTGGTACTGAAGGCGCTGTGGGACGGGCCGCTGCGCTTCAACGCGCTCAAGCACCGCCTCGACGGCGTGACGCAGAAGACGCTGACGCAATGCCTGCGCCGGCTGGAGCGCAACGGCATGGTCGAGCGGCGCGTGATTCCCGTCTCGCCGGTGGCGGTCGAGTACGAGATCACGGCGCTGGGGCGCAGCCTGGGCAAGCTGTTCGCGTCCGTGTACACGTGGACGCAGGCGCACCGCGCCGACATCGTCGAGGCGCGCGCGGCGTACGACGAGCGCAACGCGCAGCAGGAAGCGGCCTGATGCCGTCACCCCTGCGCAGGCAGGGGTCCGATTTCGCAAGCGCTGTCGCTACGCACGCAACATTGGATCCCCGCCTTCGCGGGGACGACGATCAAGCGGGCAGGCTCAAGCCAGCGCTTCCTTTGCCGCCTCTTCGGGCGTGAGGTTGTCGTAGAACAGGTCGGTGAACCACTCGATCTGTTCCTCGATGTGTTCCTGGGCCTGGGCCTGGGTGGCGCCGCCGGCGACCAGGTGGTGTTCGACTTCGATGCACCAGTGGATCAGCGCCATCGTTTCCTCGTCGAGCTTCTCTTCTTTCTTCGCCATCGCTTACCCCAGGATCTTTTTCAGCCAGGCCGAGATGTGCTGCACCTCTTCCAGGCACACGGTGTGCTGCATCGCGTACTGGTGCCATTCGACCTGGCAGCCCAGCGAGACGAGCAGGTCGCGCGAGGCCTGCGCGCGGGCGAAGGGGACGACGTTGTCGTACTCGCCGTGCGCCATGAAGACGGGCGTGGCGCGCGCGGCGGGCGTGCTTTCGGCTGCCAGCTTGTCGCCCAGCGGCGCATAGCCGGACAGGCACAACAGGCCCGCCAGCGTTTCCGGATGGCGCAGGCCGGTCTGGATCGTCATCGCGCAACCCTGCGAGAAGCCGGCCAGCACGATGCGCGAGGCCGGGATGCCCCGTTCCTTCTCGCGCGCGATGAAGGCTTCGATGTCCTTCTGCGAGGCGCGCAGGCCGTTCTCGTCTTCGCGCCGGATCAGGTCGGCGTTCGAGATGTCGTACCACGAGCGCATCACGTAGCCGTTGTTGATCGTGACGGGCATCATGCGCGAATGCGGGAAGATGAAGCGGATGCCGGGCAGGCCGGCCAGGTCCAGTTCCTTCACGATCGGCACGAAGTCGTTGCCGTCCGCGCCCAGGCCGTGCATCCAGATGACGGCGATTTCCGGGTTGTCGCTGGTTTCTACCTGGATGTGTTCGAGCAGTGCGCTCATGGGGTGTCCTCGTTGTGGGCGGCGCTCAGTTGCTATTCGGGCGCTGCGCCGATTTCGGGCGGAAGGCCTTCACGACGTCCGGGTTGGTGTCGCTGTACGGGCCGCCGATCAGGTCGATGCAATAGGGGACGGCCGCGAAGATGCCGCCCACGATGGTGTTACCGCCGGCATCCTTCAGGCCTTCCAGCGTTTCCTTGATCGACTTCGGCTGGCCCGGCAGGTTCATGATCAGGGCCGCGTGGTCGGCGGTCTCGCGGACCACGGCGGTCTGGCGCGACAGGATCGCGGTTGGCACGAAGTGCAGGCTGATCTGGCGCATCTGTTCGCCGAAGCCCGGCATTTCCTTCGTGCCCACGGCGATGGTCGCTTCCGGCGTGACGTCGCGCCGCGCCGGGCCGGTGCCGCCCGTGGTCAGCACCAGGTGGCAGCGGGCCGTGTCGACCAGCTCGACCAGCGTCGCCTCGATGCTGGCGCGGTCGTCCGGAATCAGGCGGGTCTCGACGCGAAACGGCGTGGCGAGGGCCGCCTGCAGCCATTCGCGCAGGGCCGGGATGCCCTTGTCCTCGTAGACGCCGCCGCTGGCGCGGTCCGAGACCGAGACCAGGCCGATGACCAGTTCCTGCACCTTATTCGTCAGACTCATCGTCGTCGCCTTCCTCTTCGGCTTCGTCCTTCTTGGGCTTCTTGTTCAGGTCCTTCAGGATCTGGAAGATCTCGCGGTAGGCCTTGGGCGGCTTGTTCTCGGCCTGTTCCTTGCGCGCGTTGCGGATCAGGGTGCGCAGCTGCTGCACGTCCAGTTCCGGATGCTCTTCCAGCAGCTGGGTCAGCGCGTTGTCGTCGGCCAGCAGCTTTTCGCGGCGGCGCTCGAGCGCGTGCAGGGCGGCCGTCTCGGCCTTCGACATGCCCTTCCAGCTTTCGATGGTGCGCTGGATGACGGCGACTTCCTCGTCGTCCAGCTTGCGCATCATCTTGCCGACGAATTGCAGCTGGCGGCGGCGGCCGCCGTGGTCGGTGATGCTCTGGCACATCAGGATCGCGTCGCGCAGCTCTTCCGGCATGGGGGTGCGCTTGACGCGGTCGCGCGGCTCGGCGACGAGCTGCTCGCCGAGCTTTTGCAGGTCGTTCATCTGGCGCTTGAGTTCCGACTTGGAGGGGCGGTCGTATTCCTGGTCGAACTCGTCGGAGCGGAAGCCGACGGAGCCGCGGTTTGCATTTGGCATGATTGGTCTTGATTGGGCAGGGCGCACGGCCCGGCCGGTGAAAACAGTAAACGGCTGCTATGATAACTGTTTTAGGCTCTGCTTTCGAAAAACACGCACATGAACGACTCCGTCTTCACCCATACTCAGGACCAGCTCAAGCAGCTCGCACGGGACGTGCTGGCGATCGCGAAGGAAAACGGCGCCACCAGCGCCTCCGTCGAGATCAGCGAGGGCAGCGGCCTGGCGGTGACGGTGCGCAAGGGCAAAGTCGAGACCATCGAGCAGAACAAGGACAAGGGCATCGGCGTGACGGTCTACAGCGGCCAGCGCCGCGGCCACGCCAGCACTTCCGATTTCTCCGCGGCATCGTTGCGTGCCACCGTGGAGGCGGCGTACAACATCGCCCGCTTCACCGCCGAGGATCCCGCCGCCGGCCTGCCGGACGCCGACCTGCTGGAACAGAAGCCGCGCGACCTGCGCCTGTGCTATCCGTGGCAGGTCGATGCCGAGGAAGCCGTGCAGATCGCCCAGCGTTGCGAAGCGGCCGCCTTTGCCGTCGACCCGCGCGTGACCAATAGCGAAGGCGCCAGCGTCTACGTGCAGCAATCGCATTTCGTCGCCGCCAACAGCCTCGGTTTCTGCGCCGGCTACCCGTTCTCGCGCCACACGCTGTCGGTCGCGCCGATCGCCGGCCGCGGCAACCACATGCAGCGCGACGACTGGTACTCGTCGGCGCGCGATCCGAAGAAACTGGCCGATCCCGAGCAGATCGGCCGCTACGCCGCCGAGCGCGCGCTGGCACGCCTGAACGCGAGGAAGCTCGACACCCGCACCTGCCCCGTGCTGTTCGAGGCGCCGCTGGCCGCCGGCCTGCTGGGCGCCTTCGTCCAGGCCACGTCGGGCGGCGCGCTGTACCGCAAGTCGAGCTTCCTGCTCGATTCGCTGGGCCAGTCCATCTTCCCTTCGCACATCCAGATCGTCGAGGACCCGCACCTGATCGGCGCCGTCGGCTCGGCCCCGTTCGACGAAGAGGGCGTGCGCACCCAGCGCCGCAAGGTCGTCGACAATGGCGTCCTGCAGGGCTACTTCCTGTCCACCTATACGGCGCGCAAGCTGGGCATGCAGACCACCGGCAACGCGGGCGGCTCGCACAACCTGGACATGACGTCGAAGGAAACGAAGCGCGCCGACGACTTCGCCGGCATGCTGCGCAAGATGGGCACGGGCCTGCTGGTCACGGAACTGATGGGACAAGGCACCAACTACGTCACGGGCGACTATTCGCGCGGCGCCTCGGGTTACTGGGTCGAGAACGGCGTCATCCAGTATCCGGTCGAGGAGATCACCATCGCCGGCAACATGAAGGACATGTTCCAGTCCATCGTCGCCATCGGCAATGATGTGCTGACGCGCGGCAACAAGTCGACGGGGTCGATCCTCATCGAGAAGATGGTCGTGGCGGGGAATTGATGGCCGCGCCGGGGCCGCTATTCAATAATGCAGACTTGCTATAAATAGCTGGGGCCGTTTACTGCTTTCTTTCCGATTCATAATGCAAGCCCTTACGGCAAGGCCGTATTCCGAATCGAAAGAAAGGTAGTCAACCATGGATATCGTATCCGCCGCCAAGCGCCGCTATACCGCAAAGATCTACGACACGGACCGTCCTGTTGCGGACGACGTCATGCACCAGATCCTCGAGGCCTTGCACCTGAGCCCGTCCTCGGTGAATTCCCAGCCCTGGCATTTCATCGTCGCCACCACGGCCGAAGCGAAGGCCCGCATGGCCAAGGGCACCCATGGCGAGTACGCGTTCAACGAACCCAAGGTGACCACCGCGTCGCACGTGGTGCTGTTCTGCGTCCGTACCGGCGTCGATGCCGGCTACGAGGACCTGCTGCTGTCGCAGGAGCAGCGCGACGGCCGCTACAGCGATGAAGAGGCCAAGCGCAACTGGGCCGCGGGCCGCAGCTACTTCATCGACCTGCACCGCTATCAGGGCCGCGACGTCGTGCACTGGATGGAAAAGCAGGTCTATCTGGCGCTCGGTGTCGCCATGACGACGGCCGCCGTGCTGGGCGTCGATACCACGCCGCTGGAAGGCATCGACACCAAGGTCCTGGACCAGGAATTCGGCCTGCACGAAAAAGGCCTGACGGCCTCGGTGATGCTGAGCTTCGGCCACCATGCCCAAGGCGACTTCAACGCCAAGCTGCCCAAGTCGCGCCTGAAGAAGGAACAGGTCTTCACCTACCTGTAAGCCTTCGGCTCCCGCCGGTGGGCTGCGGCAGGGAAGTGCATGCCGCACACGAATCCCGCGATCCGGCGATAATGCTCCGTTGATACAGATCAGGCTGTATCGCCACCATCGTCAGAAAGGAAGAACATGGACATCGTTTCCGCCGCCAAGACCCGCTATACCGCCAAAGCCTATGACCCGACCCGCAAGGTGCCCGAAGACACCATGCGCCAGATCCTCGAAGTGCTGCGCCTGAGCCCGTCGTCGGTGAACTCCCAGCCCTGGCACTTCATCGTCGCCAGCACGCCGGAAGGCAAGGAGCGCGTGGCCAAGGGCGCGCAGGGCGGTTATGCGTTCAATGCGTCCAAGATCACCCAGGCTTCGCACGTGATCGTGTTCTGCGCGCGCGTGGAAGCCGATGCCGCTTACCAGGACCTGCTGCTGTCCCAGGAACAGCGCGACGGCCGCTATGCCGACGATGCCGCCAAGGCCGGCCAGGCCAAGGGCCGCGCCTTCTTCGTCGACCAGCACCGCTTCCAGGGCAAGGACCTGACGCACTGGCTGGAAAAGCAGGTCTACCTGGCGCTGGGCACGACGATGCTGGCCGCGGCCACGCTGGGCGTCGACACAACGCCGATGGAAGGCGTCGACGCCAAGGCCATCGACGAGGAATTCGGCCTGCGCGCCAAGGGGCTGACCAGCCTCTTCGTGCTGAGCCTGGGCTACCACGCCGACGACGACTTCAATGCCAAGCTGCCGAAGTCGCGCCTGAAGGAAGAGCAGGTCTTCACCTTCGTGTAATCCCCGCGGCGGGCCAGGCGCCCGCCGTTCCTTCCTGCGGCGGGCCGCGCGAGCGCCTGCCTCCTATGCCACGATGCCGAACTGGCGCAGCCGGGGAAACCAGGCGCGTTCGAGGAGCTTGCGAAAGCCCTGCGCGCTCGGATACAGCTCGTTGTCCCAGTCGTCGCGGTAATGCGCCGCATCGGTCGCCAGCACGCCGCGGCTGTCGACGTGGAACACCCGCTCGCGCGGCGCGTGGCACGCGGCCAGCACCTCGTCGTTGACGGCGTCGATCAGGCGCTTCATGACTTCCGTGCGGAAGGCCAGGTCGGCGCGCACGCCGGCCCGGTCCATCGTCGCCGTGACCCAGCCCCCGTGCGCGCTCACGAAACTGCGCCCGTCCGGCACCGGATAGTCGTAGCCGTTCAGGAAGATCGGCTGCTGCCAGGTGGTCTTGCGGTAGGCCCAGCGGATGGTGCGGATGATGCCGTTCAGCCCTTCGTCGACGTGGTGCAGCAGCAGGTCGAGCCGCTCCGGCGAGAAGCAGGCGGCCGGCTCGCTCGCGCGCGCGCAGTTGTCGCGCAGTCCCAGCGCGTGTTCGAGGGCGTCGTTGGCGAAACCGCTGACATAGAACTCGCTGAAGTGGAAGCCGGGAGTGAGGTGCGTGCGGATCACGCCGGCGTAGTGGCCGTCGCCGATGTATTCGTTCAGGCGCGCGCCGTTGAAGCCGAGAAGGCGGATGCCCGCATGGGCCGGCGCGGTGCGCGGATGGTCGACCAGCGCGTGCAGCAAGGTCTGGCTGCCGTGCCAGAACCAGGAATCGCCGAGCGCCAGCCCGGTGGGAGGCGCATCCCGCGCATCCGGGACGTCGCCCGGCCGATATACCGTTCCCACAGCGCCCCCTTGTCGACACGCGTCGAGATTTTGACAGGGCGGCGGGGAACGGGTTCCCTGCCCGCGAGGCAGGGCCTTACTTCTTCAGCGCATGGATCGCGCGCAGCACGGGCTGCAACACGGCGCCGCCAAGCCGGCTGCTGCGGGCGCCGTCCCAGCCCACTTGCGGATCCGGGTCGTTGGCATTGTCCTTGAACGGCAGTTCCAGCGTCAGCGACAGGCAGCCGAAGGCGTGGGTCACGTAGGGCGAGCCCATGGTCAGCACTTCGTCCGTGTACGGCGCCTTCGGATAGCCATAGACGTCCTGGAAGTCCGGGCTCGCGGTCATGAAGTCGTCCGAGAATGCCTTCTGCGCGGCCGCCTGCTCGGCGGTGAAGGTCGGCAGCGCGTCGCTGCCGGCGATGAAGACGTAGGGCAGGCCTTCGTCGCCATGCACGTCGAGCAGCAGGTCGACGCCCGTCTCGTGCATCTTCTGGCGCACCAGGAAGACTTCCGGGCTACGCTCCATCGACGGCGCGAACCATTCGCGGTTCAGGTTGGCGCCGGCCGCGTTGGTGCGCAGGTTGCCGCGCACGGAACCGTCCGGGTTCATGTTCGGCACCACGTAGAACACGGTCTCCTTCAACAGCTGCCGGCCGAACGGATGGGCCGGATCGAGCAGAGCGTCGAGCATGCCTTCGACGAACCACTCGGCCATCGTCTCGCCCGGGTGCTGGCGCGCAATGACCCAGACCTTCTTCTTGTTCTCGTCCGGCTCGCCGATCACCAGCATGTTCAGGTCGTGGCCGTCGATGGTCGAGCCCAGGTCCAGCATGCGCACGTGCTCCGACTGCTGCGCGCGGTCCAGCAGCTCCAGGTGGCGTTCCCAGGAGTAGGGCTCGAAGTAGGCGTAATAGACGCTGTCCATGGCCGGGGTGTGCTCGATCGTCAGGACCTGGCCGTCGAAGCCCGTCGGCACGCGGAACCAGTTGACGCGGTCGTAGCTGGCCATGGCGTTGTAGTCTTCCCAGCCCTTCGGGTAGGCGGACTGGCCGGCGTTGAGCAGGCGGATCGTGCAAGGCTCACCCTGCGCGCCCTGCAGGCGGAAGTAGAACCACTGGGCGATGTCGGCGTGCGAATCCTTGCGGATGTTCAGGTCGATGGCGTTGGCGCTCGTGGCGTTCACGATCTCGATGGCGCCGGCGTCGAACCGGCTGCTGATCTTGATAGACATGGTGTGTCCTGTTGTTGTAGGTGCGAGGCGAGCATGATACCCGCTTTCCCTGGCGCCCTTGAAGGGGCTGATCTGGCTCAACAGCGGCCCATGATGCTTTTGCTACCGTTCTTGCTTTATTGCATGAAGGGGAGAGAAATGAAGGCGATCAGCTGGCAACACGTGGAAATCACGAGCCTGAACCGCCAGGGTTTCTGGCTGCGGCTGGGCGAGGAAGAGCTGTACCTGCCGTTCGCGCTGTTTCCCTGGTTCGAGCACGCGACGGTGGCGCAGCTGTGCCGCGTCGAGTGCCTGCATGGCGCCTGCCTGGTCTGGCCGGGCCTCAACGTGGAGCTGGCGCTGGACCGGATCCGCGATCCGATGGCGGTGGCGCAGCTGGCGGGGATGGATTGCTGACGGCGCCCGCGCGCTGGCGCAGGCCGCCGAAGCGCGCGTAGTAGCCCGCGTCCGCTGGCGGCGCCGCCTCGTCCTCGCGGCGCAGCACGGCCAGCACGTGCGCCTGCGCCGGCGCCGCCAGCAGCCGGTACAGCGCCTGCGCCAGCGCGTAGGCTTCCGATCCCGGCCATGGCGCCGGCAATAGCGCCAGCGGCAGCATCGGGTCGTGCAGCTGCACGCGGCGGTAGGCGTGCACGAGCAGGGTGCGCAGCGCGAACGCGTCCTGCGGGTCCGGCGGCGGGCCGGCCTGCAGCCAGGCCAGCAGCGGCGCGAATTGCGCGATGAAGTGGCGGTACTGCGCCGCCACCCCGGACAAGTCCCAGCCTTCGTCCACCAGTTCGCCCAGCGGCCGCGCGCCCACGCCGGGCAGTTCGCTGGCCTTGCACACGAAGATCTTCCCCGTGCCGCCGACGCGGCCCACCACCTCGGCCACGCTGCCGGCATCCGCCCCCGGATGCGCGAGCAGGCCCGGCGCCAGCATGGCGAAACCTTCCCACGCGAGTTCCTTGCGCACGGCGGCGCGCAGGGCGGCGTCGATGCTGCCGTTCGGCGCCAGCAGCAGCGTCCAGCCGCCGTCCCAGTCGAGCCCGGGCGGCGCGTAGATGCGCCGGTTTGCCCGTTCGAAGCGCGGCCGCGCCTGCGGTTCGAGCGCATAGCTGCTGCGCCGTCCTTCGCGGCTGGCGACGAGCCAGCCTTCCTGCACCAGGCGGAACACGCTCGTGCGCACCAGGCGGTCGGCCGTGCCCAGCGGCGCCGCCAGCTCGATCAGGCTGCCCAGCCACAGGCGCGCGCCGTGCGGGACGATGGCGTCGCCGAAGATGGTCATCACCAGCGACTTCGCGCGCGGCGGGTCCGTGGTCAGGAAATGGTCGATCCACTGCGGGCCCGTGCGTGTCGTCATGGTGTTCTGCAAAAACAAGGATGTGCCGATTATCGCGGATTTGCCGCGTGTCGACATGATTCAAATTTGGGCTATACATCGCGATTCTTGTATCGTATTATGGATTCGAACAGAACACAAACGGAGACCGGCCATGTATGCACAAATGGTTGAGACGGGCCTGAAGAAGGTCCAGTCCCAGGAAGACATGAGCGCCGAGGAGCAGGCGTTCCAGGCCCGCATCGACGAGGGCATCAAGGTCGAGCCCAAGGACTGGATGCCGGAGGCCTACCGCAAGACGCTGGTGCGCCAGATTTCCCAGCATGCGCACTCGGAAATCGTCGGCCAGCTTCCGGAAGGGAACTGGGTGACGCGCGCGCCCACGCTCAAGCGCAAGTCGATCCTGCTGGCCAAGATCCAGGACGAGGCCGGTCATGGCCTGTACCTGTACAGCGCGGCCGAGACGCTGGGCGTGTCGCGCGACGAGCTGCTCGAGGCCCTGCACGCGGGCAAGGCCAAGTACTCGAGCATCTTCAACTATCCCACGCTCAGCTGGGCCGACATCGGCGCCATCGGCTGGCTCGTCGACGGCGCGGCCATCATCAACCAGATTCCCCTGTGCCGCTGCTCGTACGGGCCGTATGCCCGGGCCATGATCCGCGTGTGCAAGGAAGAGTCCTTCCATGCGCGCCAGGGCTACGACGTCATGATGAAGCTGGCGCAAGGCACGCCCGAGCAGAAGGCCATGGCACAGGACGCCCTGAACCGCTGGTGGTGGCCTTCCCTGATGATGTTCGGCCCGTCGGACGCGGAGTCGGTCAACAGCGCGCAATCGGCCAAGTGGCGCATCAAGCTGTTCTCCAATGACGAGCTGCGCCAGCGCATGGTCGACCAGACCGTGCCGCAAGCGGAGTTCCTCGGCCTGACGATCCCCGACCCCGACCTGAAGTGGAACGAGGCGCGCGGCAGCTACGACTTCGGCGCCATCGACTGGAGCGAGTTCCACGAGGTCCTGAAGGGCAACGGCCCGTGCAACCGCGAGCGCCTGCGCACGCGCGTCAAGGCCTACGAGGATGGCGCCTGGTTCCGCGAAGCCTTGAACGCGTATGCGGACAAGCAGGCGGAGGGGTCAGAGCCCGGTGTTGCTGTTCAAGGGCTCTGACCCCGGTTTGACCACGCGCCACCAAAAGAATACGGAGACAAGACAATGAGCAAGGAATGGCCCCTGTGGGAAGTCTTCATCCGCAGCCAGCACGGCCTGGCCCACAAGCACGTGGGCAGCCTGCATGCGCCGGATGCGGAGATGGCGATCAACAATGCCCGCGACGTCTACACGCGCCGCAACGAAGGTGTGTCGATCTGGGTCGCGCGCGCGGCCGACATCGTCGCCTCCAGCCCGGCAGACAAGGACGCGCTGTTCGAGCCGTCGAACAGCAAGGTCTACCGCCACCCGACCTTCTTCCCGATGCCGGAAGAAGTCAAGAACCTGTGAGCGGGCCATGGACGCGAACAAGTTTGACTACCTGCTCCGGCAGGGCGACAACGCGCTGATCCTGTCGCAGCAGCTGTCCCAGCTGTGCGGCAAGGGTCCGGCGCTGGAAGAAGACATGGCGCTGACCAACGTCGCCCTCGACCTGCTGGGCCAGACCCGCTTGTGGCTGAGCTATGCCGGCGAACTGGAAGGGCAGGGCCGCGACGAGGACCGCCTGGCCTACCTGCGCGACACGCGCGAGTTCCGCAACCTGCTGCTGGTCGAGCAGCCCAACGGCGACTACGCGCAGACGATGGTGCGCCAGTTCTTCTTCGATGCCTGGCACTACTTCCTGATGCGCGGCCTGCTGTCCTCCAGCGACCGGCGCATCGGCGAGATCGCGGAAAAGTCGATCAAGGAAGTGACCTACCACCTGCGCAGGAGCGGCGACCTGGTCGTGCGCCTGGGCGACGGCACCGACACCAGCCACCGCAAGATGCAGGACGCCGTCGACGAATTGTGGACGTTCACGGGCGAGGCCTTCGCCTACGACGCCGTCGACCTGGCGATGGTCGAGCAGGGCGTGGCTCCCGCCGCCGCACCGATGCGCGCCGCCTTCCTCGAGCACGTGGCCGAGGTGCTGGACGAAGCGACGCTGCGCATGCCGTCGCCGGACGCCTTCATGCAGCGCGGCGGCAAGCAGGGCCGCCATTCGGAACGCCTGGGCTACGTGCTGGCCGAGATGCAGTTCCTGCAGCGCGCCTACCCCGGCGCCGAATGGTGATGGCCGTGGATGCGCCCGTGCTCACCAGCGCCCGGGTCTGGGCCTGGCTGGCCGAGGTGGCGGATCCGGAGATCCCGGTGGTCTCCATCGTCGACCTGGGCATCGTGCGCGACGTCGCCGTCGACGACGCGAGCGGCGATTGCGTGGTGACGATCACCCCGACCTACTCGGGCTGCCCCGCCATGCAGGTCATCGCCGAGGACATCGAGCGCGCGCTGCGTGCCCACGGCGTCGCGCGCCTGCGCATCGCGACCCGCCTGTCGCCGGCCTGGACCACCGACTGGATGAGCGAGGCGGGCCGCGCCGCGTTGACCGGCTACGGCATCGCGCCGCCCGTGCAGCAGGTGGTCGACATCAGCGGCCTGCGGCACGGCGTGAAGCGCCATGCGATCCGCGACCCCGACGTCGCCTGCCCGCACTGCGGCTCCCTGCGCACGCGCCTGACCAGCCGGTTCGGCTCGACGCCCTGCAAGGCGCTGTACGGGTGCCTGGATTGCCGCGAGCCCTTCGATTACTTCAAATGCCATTGAGGCCGACATGAGCCAGTTCCATTCTCTAGCCGTGGCGCAGGTGAAGCACGAGACGCGCGACGCCATCGCCGTCACCTTCGACGTGCCGCCGCACCTCAAGGAAACGTTCGCCTACCGCCAGGGCCAGCACCTGACGCTGCGCGCGACCATCGGCGGCGAGGAAGTGCGCCGTTCCTATTCCATCTGCGCCGCCGTGCAGGACGACCATCTGCGCGTGGCGATCAAGCGCGTGCCGGGCGGCCTGTTCTCCGGCTGGGCGATGGACGCCATCCGGCCCGGCGCCGTGCTCGACGTGATGCCGCCGGAAGGCCGCTTCAACCTGCCGCTCGAGCCGGACAGCCGGCGCCACTACCTGGCGTTCGCGGCCGGCAGCGGCATCACGCCGATCCTGTCGATCGTCAAGACCACGCTGCTGTCCGAACCGCACAGCCGCTTCACGGTCCTGTACGGCAACCGCGCGTCCTCGTCCGTACTCTTCCGCGACGAGCTGGCCGAGCTGAAGGACCAGTACATGGAGCGCCTGAACCTCGTCTACGTGATGAGCCGCGAGCAGCAGGACATCGAGCTGTTCAACGGCCGCATCACGGAGGACAAGTGCCGCCAGCTGTTCCAGCGCTGGCTGCGCGTGGAAGACGTCGACTACGCCTTCGTCTGCGGGCCGGAAGACATGATGCACGGCGTCTCCAGGGCGCTGCAGGAGGCCGGCATGCCGAAGGAGCGCATCCGCATCGAGCTGTTCGCTGCTGCCTCGGCCCAGGCGCCGCGTACGCCGCGCCGGGAAGAGGGGGCAACCGCGCAGCAGACCGAGGTCACCGTCATCATGGACGGCAACCACGCCAGCTTCACGATGGACCGCGACAAGGAATCCCTGCTCGACGCCGGCCTGCGCGCCGGGATCGACATGCGCTATTCCTGCAAGGGCGGCGTGTGCTCGACCTGCCGCTGCAAGGTGAGGGAAGGGAGCGTGGACATGGACGTCAACTATGCGCTGGAAGACTACGAGGTGGCAAGGGGTTTCGTGCTGAGCTGCCAGAGTTTCCCGGCGACGGACAGGGTGGTGGTCGATTTTGACGTGGCGGAATGAACATCGCCGACGGATCAGTACCGCCATACAAACAAGAACCACCGTCGCCCCTGCGCAGGCAGGGGCCCAATGTCGCAGCGCACCGGAAATTGGGCCCCTGCCTGCGCAGGGGCGACGCGATAAGGGAGACATCATGCACTACGAAACCATCCAGTTCACCATCGAATCCGGCATCGCCACCCTCACGCTGAATCGCCCCGAGCGCCTGAACAGCTTCACGAAGCAGATGCACGAGGAAGTCCGCGCCGCGCTCGACCTCGTAAAAACCGACAAGTCCGTGCGCGTGCTGCTGCTGACGGGCGCCGGGCGCGGCTTCTGTGCCGGCCAGGACTTGAACGACCGCGCCGTGGAACCGGGCGCGCCGGGCGTCGACCTGGGCGAATCCGTCGAGCAGTACTACGCACCCCTCGTCATGACCCTGCGCACGCTGCCGTTGCCCGTGATCTGCGCCGTCAACGGCGTTGCCGCCGGCGCGGGCGCGAACCTGGCGCTGGCCTGCGACATCGTGCTGGCCGCACAGTCCGCCAGCTTCATTGAGGCGTTCTGCAAGCTGGGCCTGATCCCGGACACGGGCGGCACCTGGATGCTGCCGCGCCTCGTCGGCCCGGCGCGCGCCATGGGCATGGCCCTGCTGGGCGAGCGCCTGTCGGCGGAAAAGGCCGAGGAATGGGGGCTGATCTGGCGCTGCGTGCCGGACGAGGCCCTGATGCTGCAGGCGCGCGCGCTGGCCGAGCATTTCGCCGCCGCGCCGACCAGGGGGCTGGCGTACACCAAGCAGGCGATGCTGGCCAGTGCCACCAACACGCTGGAACAGCAGCTGGCGCTGGAAGGTCGAATGATGCGGGAACTGGGCTACAGCCACGATTACCGCGAGGGCGTGGCGGCCTTCATCGAGAAACGCCAACCGCAATTCAAGGGGGAATGACATGGCCAACGCACTGGACAGGGACAGCGTGGTGGTGGTCGCCGGCAGCGGCGCCATGGGCAGCGGCATCGCCCAGGTGGCGGCCGTGGCCGGGCACCGCGTGCGCCTGTATGACAGTAATCCGGAAGCGGTGGAGCGCGCCATTGCCGCCATCGCGAAAGCCTTTGCCAAGCTGGTCGAGAAAGGCCGCATGGGCGCGGCCGAGGCGGACCTGGCGCGCGAGCGCCTGCTGCCGATGCGCGCGATCGACGAGGCGCGCGATGCCGCGCTGGTCGTCGAAGCCGTCGTGGAAGACCTGGACGCCAAGCGCGCGCTGTTCGCGGCGTTCGAGGCCGTCGTGGCGCCGGACTGCATCCTCGCCACGAACACCTCGTCGATCTCCGTCACGGCCATCGCGGCGCCGTTGCGGCGTCCCGAGCGCGTGGTCGGCATGCACTTCTTCAATCCGGTGCCGCTGATGGCGCTGGTGGAAGTAATCCAGGGCGTCGCCACCGACAGGGCGGTGGCCGACCGGGTCGCCGCCACCGCGAGCGCCTGGGGCAAGCATCCGGTGCTGGCGAAGTCCACGCCGGGCTTCATCGTCAACCGGGTCGCGAGGCCGTATTACGCCGAGGCGCTGCGCCTGCTGCAGGAAGGCGCGGCCGACCCGGCCACCCTGGACGCCGTGCTGCGCGACTGCGGCGGGTTCCGCATGGGACCGTTCGAATTGATGGACCTGATCGGCCACGACGTCAACTTCGCCGTCACGCGTTCCGTGTTCGACGCCTGTTTCCACGATCCGCGCTACCTGCCGTCCACGCTGCAGCAGGAACTGGTGAACGCCGGCTTCCTGGGCCGCAAGACGGGGCGTGGCTTCTTCCGCTACGGCGATGGCGTCGCGATGCCGGCCGCCGCCGTCGAACCGCCGCAGCCGTGCCCGAAGGACGTGCGCGTGACGCATGCGAAGGACGTGGTGGCGCCGGCCTTCGATGCGCTGCACGACGTGCTGGCCGCGCGCCTGAAGGCGTCCGGCGTGACGGTCAGCCATCCGAGCCTGCTGGACGGCGCCGAGCTGCGCGAAGCGCCGGCCCTGCATGCCGGCGGCGCCACGATCTACCTGACGGACGGCCGCAGCGCCACCCAGCGCGCCGCAGACGACGGCGTGCGCGACACGGTGCTGTTCGACCTGCTGCTCGACCCCGCGCACGCGGGCCGCGTCGCGCTCGCGAAGGCGGACCGCTGCTCGGACGCCGCCTGGCATGCCGCCGTCGGTCTGTTCCAGGAGGCGGGCTTCGCCGTCTCGCGGCTGGACGACGTCCCGGGCATGGCCGTGATGCGCACCGTCGCCATGCTGGCCAACGAGGCCGCCGATGCCGTCAACCAGGGCGTGTGCAGCGCGGCCGCCGTGGACGCCGCCATGCAGAAGGGCGTGAACTATCCGCGCGGCCCGCTGGCCTGGGCGGACGCCATCGGCGTTTCCCAGGTCGTGACGACGCTGGCCAACCTGGGCGCGAGCTATGGCGAGGACCGCTACCGCATCTCGCCGCTCCTGCGCCGCAAGATCGCCGCCGCCGCGTTCGGCGGCAACGCACAGGGGGCACGCTTTCATGCATGACGAGGCACAGCGGCTGGCCGAACTGGCCGGCAAGACCATGTACGAACGCGATCCCGCCAGCCGCGCGCTGGGCATGACGCTCGATGCGATCCGGCCCGGCTTCGCGCGCATGTCGATGCGGGTGCGCGAGGACATGCTCAACGGCCACGGCACCTGCCACGGCGGCTACATCTTCATGCTGGCGGACAGTGCCTTCGCGTTCGCCTGCAATGCGCACAACTTCAACACCGTCGGCGCCGGATGCACGATCGACTACCTGGCGCCGGGGCAGGCGGGCGACGTGCTCGCCGCCGAGGCGGTCGAGCAGGCGCTGGCCGGCAAGACGGGCGTCTACGACGTCGCCGTGCGCAACCAGGACGGCAAGCTGCTGGCCCTGTTCCGCGGCAAATCGCACCGCATCGCCGGCCAGGTGGTGGACGTCGAACGCTGAACGCATGCGCTGAATTCATGCGCTAAACACGAGGAGGAGACCATGGTGCAACGCATCCCCCAAGCGGACGGACTGGAACCGATCGAGCGCGCCAGCCGCGACGAACTGCAGGCGCTGCAGCTCGAACGCCTGCAATGGAGCCTGCGGCACGCCTACGACAACGTGCCGCACTACCGCCGCGCCTTCGATGAAGCGGGCGTGCATCCGGACGACCTGAAGACGCTCGGCGACCTGGCGAAGTTCCCGTTCACGGACAAGAAGACGCTGCGCGACAACTACCCGTTCGGCCTGTTCGCCGTGCCGCGCGAGAAAGTCGTGCGCGTGCACGCATCGAGCGGCACGACGGGCAAGCCGACCGTGGTCGGCTACACGCAGCGCGACATCGACACCTGGGCGGACGTGGTCGCGCGCTCGATCCGCGCCGCCGGCGGACGTCCCGGCGACATGGTCCACGTGGCCTACGGCTACGGCCTGTTCACGGGCGGCCTGGGCGCCCACTACGGCGCCGAGCGGCTGGGCTGCACGGTGGTGCCCATGTCGGGCGGCCAGACGGAGAAGCAGGTGCAGCTGATCCAGGACTTCAAGCCCTCGATCATCATGGTCACGCCCTCGTACATGCTGAACATCGTCGAGGAATTCCGGCGCCAGGGCATCGACCCGGCCACGAGCTCGCTGCAGGTCGGCATTTTCGGCGCCGAGCCCTGGACCGACGCGATGCGCCGCGAGATCGAGGAGCGGGCAGGCATCGACGCCGTCGACATCTACGGCCTGTCCGAGGTGATGGGACCGGGCGTGGCCAGCGAGTGCATCGAAAGCAAGGACGGTCCCGTCATATGGGAAGACCATTTCTACCCCGAGATCATCGATCCGGACACGGGCGAGGTGCTGCCCGACGGCGCGGAGGGCGAGCTGGTGTTCACCTCGCTGACCAAGGAAGCGCTGCCCATCGTCCGCTACCGCACGCGTGACCTCACGCGCCTGCTGCCGCCCACCGCGCGCGCCATGCGCCGCATGGGCCGCATCAGCGGCCGCTCCGACGACATGCTGATCATCCGCGGCGTGAACGTCTTCCCCAGCCAGGTCGAGGAGCAGGTGCTGCAGATGCCGGCGCTGGCGCCGCACTACCAGCTCGTCGTCACGCGCGACGGCCACCTCGACGCGCTGGAAGTGCGCTGCGAGCTGCGCGAGGGCGGCCATGCGGCGGACACGGTCGCGCTGCTGGCGCACGAACTGCAGCACCGCATCAAGACGTTCATCGGCGTGAGCACGCGCGTGCAACTGCTGCCGGCGCAGGGCATCGAGCGCTCGGCCACCGGCAAGGCGCGCCGCGTGCTCGACCAGCGCCCGCGCGGACAATGAAGGAGTAGCACTGATGGCAAAGGTTTACGAGATCGACGGCATCCGCCCGGTGGTGCATCCCACGGCCTATGTGCATCCGACGGCCGTGCTGATCGGCGACGTCATCGTGGGGCCGCGCTGCTACGTCGGCCCGCTGGCATCGCTGCGCGGCGACTTCGGCCGGCTGATCCTGGAAGAGGGCGCCAACGTGCAGGACACCTGCGTGATGCACGGCTTTCCCGAGGACGACACGGTGGTCGAGGCCGACGGCCACATCGGCCACGGCGCCGTGCTGCACGGCTGCCGCGTGGGCCGCAATGCGATGGTCGGCATGAACGCGGTGGTGATGGACAAGGCCGTCGTCGGCGCCGAATCCATCGTCGGCGCGGCGGCCTTCGTCAAGGCGGGCATGCAGATTCCGCCGCGCAGCCTCGTGCTGGGTGCGCCGGCGCGCGTGATGCGCGACGTCACGGACGAGGAAATCGCCTGGAAGAGCTACGGCACGCGCCAGTACCACGACCTGAACCTGCGCTCTCTGCAGACGATGCGCGAGGTGGAGGCGTTGACGGAAGAGGAGCCGGGGAGGAAGCGGCTGGTGTTCGATGAGCCGCACAGGCCGAAGACGTAAAAAATTGGGTCCCTGCCTCCGCAGGGACGACGTATCACGAGCAGGTGGCCATCAAACCGTCGCCCCTGCGCAGGCAGGGGCCCAATTTCACCTGAACAGAGGAGACATATAATGCACCCCACCACCCTGCAAAGCCTGATCGCCGGCCGCTGGCTCGGCAGCGAACCGCACCAGCCCCTGCACAGCGCGCTGGACAACCGCCTCGTCTACCACACGCACGCGGACCGGATCGACTTCAGCGAAGCGCTCGCCTACGCCCGCAAGACCGGCGTCCCTGCGCTGATGAAGCTGGACTTCCAGAAGCGCGCCCAGCTCCTGAAGGCGCTGGCCCTGTACCTGATGGAGCGGAAGGAAGAGCTGTACGAGATCTCGCACCTCACCGGCGCCACGCGCGCGGACAGCTGGGTCGACGTCGAGGGCGGCATTGGCACGCTGTTCGCCTATGCCAGCATGGGCGGACGCGAACTGCCGTCGTCGAACGTATTGCACGAAGGACCGGCCATGGCGCTGGGCAAGCGCGGCGGCTTCGCCGGCACCCACATCCTGGTGCCGCGCGGCGGCGTCGCCGTCCACATCAACGCCTTCAATTTCCCCATCTGGGGCCTGCTGGAGAAGTTCGCGCCCAGCTTCCTGGCCGCCATGCCCTGCATCGCCAAGCCGGCGACGGCCACCAGCTACCTGACGCATGCGGTCGTGAAGATGATGATGGCATCGGACCTGCTGCCGGCAGGCTGCCTGCAGCTCGTCATCGGCAGCACGGGCGACCTGCTGGACCGGCTGGGCGGCTTCGACGCCGTCACGTTCACGGGATCGGCCGACACGGCCGCGAAGCTGCGCGCCAACCCGAACCTGATCCGCGAATCGGTGCCGTTTACCGCCGAGGCGGATTCGCTGAACGCGGCGATCCTGGCGCCGGACGTCACGCCGGACGACGAGGAATTCGACCTGTTCGTGAAGGAAGTGGCGCGCGAGATGACGGGCAAGGCGGGCCAGAAATGCACGGCGATCCGCCGCGTGATCGTGCCGGAGCGCCTGGCCGACGCCGTCGGCGAGCGCCTGCGCGCGCGCCTGGCCAAGGTCGTCGTCGGCAACCCGAAGATGGAAGGCGTGCGCATGGGCGCACTCGCGTCGATGGACCAGCACCGCGACGTCAGCGAACGCGTCGAACTGCTCGCGCGCGGCAACGAGGTGCTGTTCAGCGCGCGCGACGGCTTCGCCCCCGTCGGCGAAGGCTGCGGCGACGGCGCCTTCTTCGCGCCCACGCTGCTGTTGTGCCGCAACGCGTCCGCCAACGCGGCCGTGCACGACATCGAGGCGTTCGGCCCCGTCAGCACCATCATGACCTATGGCGACATGGACGAGGCGCTGGACCTGGCCGCGCGCGGCAAGGGCAGCCTGGTGACGACGCTCGTGACGAAGGACCCGGCCATCGCCGCGCACGCGGTGCCGGTGGCGGCCGCGTCGCACGGCCGCGTGCACATCCTCGACCGCGAAGCGGCCGTCGACTCGACGGGCCACGGCTCGCCGCTGCCCCAGCTCAAGCACGGCGGCCCGGGCCGCGCGGGCGGGGGCGAGGAACTGGGCGGCATCCGCGCCGTCAAGCATTTCCTGCAGCGCGCCGCCGTGCAGGGCTCGCCCACGATGCTGGCGGCCGTCACGGGGGAATACGTGCGCGGCGCGGCCGTGAAGGAATCGGACATCCACCCGTTCCGCCGCCACTTCGAGGACCTGGAGATCGGCCACTCGCTGCTGACGCACCGCCGCACCGTCAGCGAGGCGGACATCGTCAACTTCGGCGGCATCTCGGGCGATTATTTCTACATGCACTTCGACGAGATCGCGGCGAAGGACACGCAGTTCGGCCAGCGCATCGCCCACGGCTACTTCGTGCTGTCGGCGGCGGCGGGGCTGTTCGTCTCGCCGGCGCCCGGTCCCGTGCTGGCCAACTACGGCCTGGACAACCTGCGCTTCGTGGCACCCGTGGCGATCGGCGACACCATCCGCGCGCGCCTGACCTGCAAGCGCAAGGTCGACCGCAACCGGACGGACGAAGCCGGCCGCGGGCAGGGCGTCGTCGCCTGGGACGTGCAGGTGACGAACCAGCGCGACGAGCTGGTGGCCAGCTACGACATCCTGACGCTGGTGCAGAAGCGCGGCTGAGTGCGCTGTGGGGGCGTGACTGTGCAGCGGGACGGCAAGGCCGGCCCCGTTTGCGCTATGCTACGGTCAGACCAACAAGGAGCGCCCCCATGTCCAGGCTAGACTTGAGCAGCATCCCGGTGCGGACCGGCACCGGTTATCCCGATCCCTTCGCCGAGGCCGTCAACGGCCGCAGCCGCCAGGCGCTGGCCGAGGCCGGCGGCCTCACCCAGTTCGGCGCCAACCTGATCGAACTGCAGCCGGGCGCCGCCTCGTCGCAGCGCCACTGGCACACGCACGAGGATGAATTCGTGATGGTCGTGTCGGGCGAACTGACCCTCGTCACGGACGAAGGCGAGACCCTGATGCGCGCCGGCGATTGCGCCGCCTTCCCGGCCGGGCGCGAAAACGGCCATCACCTGGTCAATCGCAGCTGGGGCAATGCCCTGTTCCTCGTCGTCGGCCCCAAGGACCCGGACGACCGCGCCGTGTATCCCGACATCGACCTGGCCTACGACGGCAAGACCGACAGCTACTCGCACAAGGACGGCACGCCGTATCCGAAGCGCGACAAGAACGCGCCCATGGCCGCCGCCGCCGCGACGGTGCCGCCGGTCGAGGAGCACGTGCTGGCGCCGCGCGTCTACCGCTCCGAGTAAGAACCCACGGCGTCCGGCAAATGCCGCTGCAGGAATTCGATGCAGACGCGCAGCTTGCCGGACCCCGCCAGCCGCTGCGGGTACACAGCCCAGACGTTCGCTTCCTGCGTGTACTCGGGCAGCACCTGCACGAGGCGGCCCGCATCGATCCAGGCTTGCGCGTCCCAGCGCGAGCGCAGCACGATGCCGGCGCCTTCCACGGCCCAGCGCAGGGCGATCTCGCCATGGTTCGTCGACAGCGGGCCCGCCACCTTCACCGTTTCCGCGCCGTTCCGGCCATGCAGGCGCCATACGCCGAGCGGGTGGTCGCGTTCCTTGATGGCGAGGCAGTCGTGTCCGGCCAGGTCGCGCAAGGCCGCCGGCGTGCCGCGCCGCGCCAGGTAGGACGGGGCGGCGCACAGGATGCGGTGGTTGGCCATCAGCTTGCGCGCCACCAGGTGCGGGGCGATGTCGTCGCCAATGCGCACGTCCAGGTCGAAGCCCTCGGCCACCGTGTCGACCAGGCGGTCGAACACCTCGAAGCGTATCTGCAGGGCGGGATAGCCGGCCGCCAGCCGCGCGATGGCCGGCGCCACGACGTTGCGGCCGAAGCCGAAGCTGCTGCAGATGCGCA
The DNA here is from genome assembly GCF_044901715.1 of Massilia paldalensis. NCBI lineage: Bacteria > Pseudomonadati > Pseudomonadota > Betaproteobacteria > Burkholderiales > Oxalobacteraceae > Massilia > Massilia paldalensis. Next base: position 413,275 of record NZ_JBJCIU010000004.1, on the reverse strand, counting down.
GCCGGCCGCGCGGTTCGCGCCGGCCCGCCGCCACGTCGTCCATCAACTCGTCGAGACCGTCCAGGATGCCCAGGGCGCGTGCATGGACGCGTTCGCCCTCGTCGGTGACGAGCACGCGCCGCGTCGTGCGCTGGAACAGCTGCACGCCGAGCGCTTCCTCGAGGATGCCGATGCGCTTGCTGACATAGGCGGGCGACATGCCCATTTCCGCGGCGGCGGCGGCAAAGCCGCCCTTGCGCACGACGGCGACGAAGACGCGCAAGTCCCCGTTCTCGACGGGCGGTGGCGATGGATTGTTCACGATCCGTGTTCCTTGCGATTACATATGGCTGGATTATAAACGCGCCGTTTTGCTTTATTCTCACGGCATCACGAACCGGAAAGGACGTCCCATGAAGACCCACAGGATCGCCGTCATCGCCGGCGACGGCATCGGCAAGGAAGTCATGCCGGAAGGCCTGCGCGCGGTACGCGCCGCGGCCGAGCGCTTCGGCATCGCGCTGGAATTCGTCACCTTCGACTGGGCCAGCTGCCACTGGTACCTGGAACACGGCCAGATGATGCCGGACGACTGGAAGCAACAGCTGGCCGGGTGCGAGGCCATCTATTTCGGCGCCGCCGGCTGGCCGGACAAGGTGCCGGACCACATCTCGCTGTGGGGCTCGCTCCTCAAGTTCCGCCGCGAGTTCGACCAGTACGTGAACCTGCGCCCCGTGCGCCTGATGCCGGGCGTGCCGTGCCCGCTGGCGAACAAGCGGCCGGGCGACATCGACTTCTACGTCGTGCGCGAGAACACGGAAGGGGAATACTCGGCGGTGGGCGGCAAGATGTTCGAGGGCACCGAGCGCGAATTCGTGCTGCAAGAATCGGTGTTCACGCGCCACGGCACGGACCGCATCCTGAAGTACGCGTTCGAGCTCGCCCAGCGCCGCCCGAAGAAGCACCTGACGGCCGCCACCAAGTCGAACGGCATCGCGATCTCGATGCCCTACTGGGACGAGCGCGTGGCCGCGATGGGCGAGCAGTACCGCGACGTCAGATGGGACAAGTACCACGTCGACATTCTGGCCGCAAGGTTCGTGCTGTCGCCGGAGCGCTTCGACGTGGTGGTGGCGTCGAACCTGTTCGGCGACATCCTGTCCGACCTGGGGCCGGCCTGCACGGGCACGATCGGCATCGCGCCGTCCGCCAACCTGGACCCGGAGCGCCGCTTCCCCTCGCTGTTCGAACCCGTGCACGGCTCGGCGCCGGACATCTACGGCCGGAACATCGCCAACCCGATCGCCATGATCTGGTCGGGCGCCATGATGCTGGATTTCCTGGGGCAGGGCGACGAACGCTACACGCAGGCGCACGATGCGATCGTGCGGGCGATGGAGCGGTGCCTGGTGGAGGGGCCGCGGACGCCGGACATGGGGGGCGGCGCCAGCACGACGGAGGTGGGAGAGGCTGTCGCCGGGTATCTCGCGGCATAAGCGCGTCGCCCCTGCGAAGGCAGGGGTCCAAGTTTTACGCGTGACGACTGCGTCAGCAACATCGGGTCCCTGCCTTCGCAGGGACGACGGTCTTCAGGACCCGGTTCGTTCCAGGCGCAGCAACCCATCCTGCGTTTGCACCGCCCGCAACTGCGCATAATCCACCGTCCCGAACGCGTCCGTCTCCACCGGATGCGTGTGCGTCACCGTGATCACGACGCTGTCCATCCCCGCCGCGGCGGCCGACTGCAGGCCGGCCAGCGTATCCTCGAACACCAGGCAGTCGGCGGCGGCCACGCCCAGCTTGTCCGCGCCCAGCAGGAACGGGTCCGGCGCCGGCTTGCCGCGCTGGACGTCCTCGGCGGACACCAGCACGTCCGGCAGCGGCAGCCCGGCCGCGGCGATCCTGGCCAGCGCCAGCTGGCGCGGCGCCGAGGTCACGATGGCCCAGCGTGCGCGCGGCAGGCTGGCCAAAAAGTCGGCCACGCCGGCGATCGCCTCGATGCCGGCCGTGTCCTCGATCTCGGCCGCGGTGATGCGCGCCGCTTCCGCCAGCGCGTCGATGCCCGGCAGGTTCTGGGCGCGCACCGTGTCTTCCGTGCGGCGGCCGTGGATCGTCGGCAGGAAGGCGGCGACGTCGAGCCCGTGGCCGGCGGCCCAGTTGCCCCAGACGCGCTCGGCGGCCTTGATCGAGGTGAGGATGGTGCCGTCCATGTCGAACAGGAAGGCGGCGTAGTCGCGCGAAGGCAGCGTGCGGGTGTCGGTCTGGCTCATTGATTTCCGTGTTGATGCGGGAGGAGCGCCCTCCCGGATGAGCCGGATAGTGTAACGCGGGCTAGGAAAGCTTGCGCGAGTTGATCTTGCGGACGTAGAGGTCGTGCACGTTCCTGCTGATGAAGCTGGACAGGCCCCGGCCCGCGCGCGCCAGCTCCTGCATGCGCGCGATATTGGCGGCGCCGGCGCTGTCTTCCGTGTACAGGTAGCGCTCGCCGTTGCTGAACTGGACGATGATCTGGCCGGCGTCGATGTCGTAGGCGACGACGCCGGATTCCTTGCCGTGGTGGCCGTAGCGTTGCATGGGGCGCCTCCGTTTGCGTAGGCCGATTCTAGCTGCCTGCGTCGGAGAGCGGCGGACGTTTCACAAGGTGGGCACCACGTGCCCACCCGAGGTCACGACTTGGCCTTGACGATCCGGTCCGCCTGCTGCACCAGCCGGTTCTTCTCGTCCAGGCGGAAACGCGCCGTCTGCATGCTGTCGGACAGCGTGTCCGCCATGCCCGGCTCGATGCGCTCCTTGATCCACGCCTGCAGCGTCTCGGCAGGAATGCCGCTCCAGAACACGTCCGGCGCCGTCTTGGCCAGGATGTTCGGGCGGTTGCCCGGGTTCGCCGCCGTCAGCCGGTCGAGGTTTGTCGTGAACGTGGTCCAGGCCAGTTGCGGATGCTCGCCCGACAGCGCCAGCACCAGTCCCAGGCGCAGCACGTCGGCCTGCGGCGGGATCTCGGGCGACAGCGCGATCCGGGCGGCCTGCGCGGCCAGCTGCGGGTCGCGCACGCGCATCAGGATCGGGTAGAAGCGGCGCACCTCGGTCTCGTTCTTCGCGCTCTTCGCCACCGCGTGCAACTGCTCGAAGGTGGCGGCGTCGGCGTTCTGGGCGACGATGGTCAGCACGCTCGCCTGGTCGTCCGGCGCCAGCGCGGAGCGGTCGGCGACGAAGGCGGCGAAGCGGCGGCGGGCGTCGGCGACGACGTCCTGGTCGCCCCAAGCCCCCAGGTGGGCGATGAAGTTGCGGCGCAGGCGCTGGACGCCGGCCGTCTCGCCGGCGGCGGGCACGGAGCCCATCCGCGTGGCGACGGGTTTGACCAGGGCACGCGCCCAGGCGACGAAGGCGTCGTGGCCGGGCGTGCCGCGCTCGGCGCGCTCGATCGTGTCGATGGCCCCCAGGATCTGGTTCCACACGCGCTCGTTGCTGCGGTCGGCGGCGGCGGATGCCAGCGCGAGATAGCTGTCCAGCGGCTGCTTGCCGCTTTCCACCAGCGCCCACTGGTCGTCGAGCAGGGCGATGCGGTCGCCGTCCGGCAGCGCGCCGAACTGGCGCGTGTTCACGGCGAGGAGGGCGTCGTCATAGGCGACGCGGAAGAAGCCGTCGGTGTCGGCGTTCAGCGACAGCGGCTGGTCGCAGCGGCCGGCCGGCACGCGCTGGCCGTCCTTCGTCAGCAGTACCGATTGCGGCGCAGGGGTATCCGCACCTCCGCCGACGCGCACGCGCAGCGGGATCGTCCAGTGCGATCGTGCCTTGTCCTCGCCGTACAGCAGGAAGCGCGAATGCGACAGCGTCACGGTGCGCGCACCGGCGGCGTCGCATTCGGCCTTCGCCGCGACGACGGGGAAGCCCGGCTGCTCGATCCAGTCGCGCGCCAGCGCGGCGATGTCCAGGCCGCTGGCGGCGCCCAGCGCGTTCCACAGGTCGGTGCTGGTCGCGTTCGAGTACTGGCGCGCCTTCATGTAGGCGCGGATGCCTTCGCGGAACTTGTCCGGGCCGACGTAGGCTTCCAGCATGCGCAGCACGGCCTGGCCCTTGTTGTAGATGATCAGCGGGTCGGCATTGTTCTGCGGCTCAAGCTCGTTCTCGACGGCGTTGTGCACGGGACGCGAGGCGCTGCGGGCGTCCACGCGCATCGCCGCTTCCTTGCCCGCGTCCTCGGCCTCGCGCACGCGCCAGCTCGGATTGCGCTTGTCCGTTTCCTTGGCCGCGCCCCAGGAGGCGAAGCTTTCGTTGAGCCAGATGTCGTCCCACCAGCCCATCGTCACCAGGTCGCCGAACCACTGGTGCGCCATCTCGTGCGCCGAGATGCTGAAGACCAGCTGGCGGTTGTCGATGGTGGACGTGGGCGTGAGCAGCAGCGTCTGGTCGTTGTAGGTGATCGCGCCCCAGTTCTCCATCGCGCCCTGGAAGCCGCCCGGCACGGCGATGGCGTCCAGCTTGGGCAGCGGGAACGGTACGCCGAAGTAGTCGTTGTAGTCGAGCAGGATCTGGCGCGCGTCTTCCAGCGCCTGCTTGCCGTTCTGCTCCTGGCCGCGCACGGCCCAGACGTTGATGTCGGTGTTGCCGGCGCGGGTGCCGATCTTGGCCATGTCGCCGCCCGTGAACTCGACGAGGTAGGACGCCATCGACGGCGAGCGCTGGAAGGTGGTGGTCGCCAGTTCGCCCTTCACGACCCGCTTCTCCACCGGCATGTTCGAGATGGCTGCCCACTTGGCGGGCACGGTGGCCGTCAGCTGGAAGCGGGCGCGGAACGCCGGCTCGTCCCAGCAGGGGAACATGCGGCGCGCGTCGGTGGCCTCGAACTGGGTCGACAGCAGGACGTCGCGGCTGCCGTCCGGCTTCTGGAACGGCTGGGCGAACAGGCCGCGCGGGCCGCTCTCGATCTTCGCGTCGTAGGCCAGGTTCAGCACGTGGCGGCCCGGCTTTGCCCTGGCGGCCAGCTTGACGGTGACGATCTCGCGCTTCTCGTCGAAGGCCACGCTTTTCACGGCCTTGCCGTCCAGCTTGACGCCCTCGAAGCGCATGCCGATGGCGTTGAACTGGATGGTGTCCGTCGCTTCCTTGAACATCAGGTCCACCGACTCGGTGCCGCGCAGCGTGCGTTTCTCCACGTCCGGCACGATTGCCACGCGGTAATCCAATGGCACCACGTTCTTCGGCAGGTGGCCCGGCGCGGCATCGAAGGAAAACGGCGCTTGTGCGGGACCGGGGGCGGCGCCGGCGGCGGCGCCGAACGCGAGGCCGATCGACGCGCACAGGACGGCGCGGGCGGTGGGAATGCTGCGCATGGGGACGTACTCCTCTTTGGGGCAATCCGAAAAACTTAGACTTGCCATTTGGACATGTCAAGCGGATTTATGCCTCCTAGCATTGTTTCGTGACAATCCGGTGAACAACCACAGTATTTGAAATTCCGTTTGACACGGTAATTTCCGAATAACTAAATTATTAGAACGATTTACATCATTTCGGTGGTGAAAGCGCAGGTTTGACCCCGGATTCACGGATACACGAAGACGAAGATCAAGAGCAGCAAAACCCAAGGAGAGAGCATGTCCAGCAATCTGAAAGTCCTGCCGCGCACGATCGGCCAACTGGTGGCGGCGGGAGCATTTTCCGCCACGTTCGCCGCCAGCGCGCTGGCCCAGCAGCAGCCGAGCGATCCGCAAGCCGACGGCTCGCCGGCAAACGGCGTCCAGCGCGTCGAGATCACGGGCTCCTACATCCGCCGCGCCGACGCCGAAACCCCCAGCCCGGTGCAGGTGATCAATGCCAAGGACCTCAAGAATTCCGGCTACACCTCCGTGGGCGAGGTCCTGCAGAACATCACGGCCAACGGCGCCGGCACGCTGAGCCAGAACTTCTCGGGCGGCTTTGCGGCGGGCGGCAGCGGCATCTCGCTGCGCGGCCTGAACAACAACGCCACGCTGGTGCTGATCGACGGCCACCGCATGGCTTCCTATCCGCTGGCCGACGACGGCTCGCGCTCCTTCGTCGACATCTCCAACATCCCGTTCGAGGCGGTCGAGCGCATCGAGATCCTGAAGGACGGCGCCTCCGCCGTCTACGGATCCGATGCGATGGCCGGCGTCGTCAACGTGATCCTGAAGCGCAACTTCACGGGCCTGTCGCTGTCGGCCGAGAAGGGCATCACCACGGAGGGCGGCGGCAAGACCGAGCACTTCACGGGCACTTGGGGCAAGGGCGACCTCGATACGGACGGCCACAACGCCTACATCAGCGTCGAATACCGCCACCAGGATCCGATCTACTACAACGACCGCCAGGGCAAGGGCATCTGGAACGAGCTGGACATGTCGCGCTTCGGCGGCAGCAACAAGGCGCTGGGCGTCATCACGCCGCAGAACACGGCGCCGTCGACCCTGTCGCCGTACCTGCTGAACCCGAACGTGACGCGCGTCTACGGCGCCGACAACAGCCGCGCCTTCTCGTTCTTCCCGGGCACGGCCTGCGGCAGCTACACGCAGCTGGCGGCCGGCGGCTGCGCCTATTCGGACCCGACCAAGCAAATCCAGCCGCAGACGGAGAACGTCAATATCCTGGCCAGCTACACCCAGAAGCTGGGCGGCGACTGGCGCGCCGACGTCAAGGCCTCGATGTTCGAAAGCCGCGTCAAGATCAACCAGGGCCTGACCAGCTTCCCCTCGTCCTACGGCAGCCAGCTGGAGCTGATGTCGGGCGTGCCGCCGCACTACATCCCGAACTCGGCGATCCCGTCGATCCGCATCCCGGCCAGCTACCCGGGCAATCCGTTCGGCGTGCCGGCCATCGTGCGCGGCCCCGTGCCGGGCGCGCCGGAAAGCTACATCAATACCGAGTCGCGCGCCTATCGCCTGGCCGCCGACTTCGCCGGCAGCTGGAACGACTGGGACCTGGACTTCTCGATCGGCTACACGCGCAACAACCTGGAACGCAAACGCTATGGGGCCCTCAACGTGCCGGCGATGAACGCGGCCCTGAACCGCGCCGTCAACCCGTACCAGATCTACGGCACCAACACGGCCGCCGACATGGCCGCGATCTTCAAGACGCTGCGCTCGTTCGATACCTCGGAACTCGACTACGCCGAAGCCCACGCTGGCCGCGCCCTGATGAAGCTGCCGGGCGGCGACCTGCAGGTTAGCACCGGCGTCAGTGCCTTCCACACCAAGCTGTCCGCGCCGTCCATGCCGAACGCCGACGGCATCACCAACGGCGCCTACGCCTTCGGCTCGGAGACGGTCAAGTCGGTGTACGCGGAATTCACCGCGCCGGTGCTCAAGTCGCTGGAAATCGACGGCGCCGTCCGCTACGACGACTACAGCCTGGCCGGCAGCTCGACGACGCCGAAGATCGCCTTCAAGTTCACCCCGAACGAGATGATCGCCGTGCGCGGCACGCTGGCGAAAGGCTTCCGTGCGCCGGGCCCGGCCGAGAACGGCAATTCGGCCAGCGCCGGCGGCGTCGGCACCAATGCTGACCCAGTGCTGTGCGCCGGCGGCTACCGCGCCGACGGCCTGTACCCGGCCGGCACCGTGATCGCGTCGTGTAACGAATCGCTGATCGGCCTGACCACCACCAACCCGGACCTGAAGCCCGAGCATTCGGTCTCGGCCACGTTCGGCGTGATCCTGGAGCCGGTGCGTGGCTGGAGCACGACGATCGACCTGTACCAGATCCGCGTGAGCGACCAGATCGTCAGCGGCCCGCGCGCCGAGATTCCGGTGCGTATCGCGCCGGTGCCGAGCGACTGCGCCGACGGCAAGGGCGGCACCGTCACCTGCACCCCGAGCATCGGCCGCATCGCCTACTACCCGCAGACCCCGATCAATGCCAACAGCACCCGCACGCGCGGCGTCGAATTCGGCACCCGCTACCGCTGGAACCTGGGCAGCTACGGCCGCCTGCGCACGGAGCTGCAGTACACCCATGCGTTCAGCTACACCATGAACATCGGCGGGGTCGAGTACCAGCTGGCCGGCGGCCACGGCCCGGCCGGCATCGGCGCCGACACGGCGAACCCGAAGGACCGCGCCCAGTTCGACCTGGGCTGGGAACGCGGCCCGTTCGAGGCCGTGACGACGCTGCACTGGATGAAGGGCTACGACCTGACCGACCCGACCAGCGGCCAGACCACCTGCGAGGAGGGCGCGGCGATGAACGGCGTCTTCCCGAACGGGAACGTGCCGTCGAACTTCTGCCGCGTGGGTTCCTTCATGCAGGCCGACCTGACGCTGAACTACAAGCTGTCCAAGGAGTGGACGCTGCACGGCTCGGTGCGCAATATGTTCAACCGCCAGCCGCCGGCCGACGTCAGCACCTACGGCAGCGGCTACCCGTACAACCTGTCGCTGCACTCGGCGGGCGCCGTCGGCCGCTTCGTGAACATCGGCGCGGTGTACCGGTTCTGATTCCTGGGGAGGAACGCCGGAGCGCGACACGCGCTCCGGTGCAAGGCGGCCGCCACGAGCGGCCGCTTTTTATTTACCTGGACCACAAAAACAACGTCGCCCCTGTACGGCTAAATGAACGTCGCCCCCGCGGAGGCGGGGGTCCAATTTGCACGCGTCGTCGAGACGCTTGCAGAAATTGGACCCCTGCCTTCGCAGGGGCGACGGTTTTTGTTGCAGGGGCGGCAGTGTTAGTGCCGCGGTGCTTATTCCGCCAGCTGCCCGCGCACGCGCGCGATCGCCTGGCGCACCTGGTTCGGCGCCGTGCCGCCCACGTGGTCGCGCGCCGCCACCGAACCTTCCAGCGTCAGCACGGCGAACACGTCCTGCTCGATCAGCGGCGAGAACTGCTGCAGGCGCTCGAGCGCCATCTCGGACAGGTCGCAGCCGGCGTCGTCGCAGGCGCGCACGGCGTGGGCCACGGCTTCGTGGGCGTCGCGGAAGGGCAGGCCCTTCTTGACCAGGTAGTCGGCCAGGTCGGTCGCGGTGGCGTAGCCCTGCAGCGCGGCGGCGCGCATGTTTTCGGCCTTGACCGTGATGCCGGCGGCCATGTCGGTGAAGATGCGCAGCGTGTCCAGCACCGTGTCCACGGTGTCGAACAGCGGTTCCTTGTCTTCCTGGTTGTCCTTGTTGTAGGCCAGCGGCTGGCCCTTCATCAGGGTCAGCAGGCCCATCAGGTGGCCGTAGACGCGGCCGGTCTTGCCGCGCGCCAGTTCCGGCACGTCCGGGTTCTTCTTTTGCGGCATGATCGACGAGCCGGTGCAGAAGCGGTCGGCGATGTCGATGAAGCCCACGCGCGGGCTCATCCAGGTGACCAGTTCTTCCGACATGCGCGAGACGTGCATCATCAAGACCGATGCGGCCGCCGTGAACTCGATGGCGAAGTCGCGGTCAGACACGGCATCCAGCGAGTTGTGGCTGACGTCCTCGAAGCCCAGGGTCTTCGCCACGCGCAGGCGGTCGATGGGGAAGGTGGTGCCCGCCAGGGCGGCGGCACCCAGCGGCAGGCGGTTCACGCGGCGGCGCGTATCCGCCATGCGCTCGGCATCGCGGCCGAACATTTCCACATAGGCCAGCAGGTGGTGGCCGAAGGTCACCGGCTGCGCCACCTGCAGGTGCGTAAAGCCCGGCATGATGGTGTCGGCGTGCTGCTCCGCCAAATCGGTCAGGGCGCCACGCAATCCCTTCAGCAGGGCCAGGATGTCGTCGATGGCGGCGCGCATGTACAGGCGGATGTCGGTCGCCACCTGGTCGTTGCGCGAACGGCCGGTGTGCAGCCGCTTGCCGGCATCGCCGACCAGTTCCGTCAGGCGCTTCTCGATGTTCAGGTGCACGTCCTCGAGGTCCAGCAGCCACTCGAACTGGCCCGCTTCGATCTCGCCGCGGATTTGCGCCATGCCGCGCTCGATGTCGGCGCGGTCCTGGGCGCTGATGATGCCTTGGGCGGCCAGCATCTCGGCATGCGCGAGCGAACCCTGGATGTCGAACAGGGCCAGGCGCTTGTCGAAGAAGACCGAGGCGGTGTAGCGCTTGACGAGGTCGGAGACGGGTTCGGAGAAGCGGGCCGACCAGGCTTCCGATTTTTTGGACAGTTGTGCAGTCATGATGGGAGGGTGATGAGGATTGCGTGGAACTTTTGATTATAAACTGTGCAGGCGCCGTACCGGCCATCGACCGTGCTGACTTTCCGCGCAAAATCCCCGATGATATGGCTCATACCATATTGATAAGGGGACGGGCATGAAGCGCGCAGGAAGACGGGGAGCGGTGGTGCTGGCGATGGCGGCCTGGGCCGTGGTGTCCGGCGCGGGGGCGCAGACGGCGGGTCCGGCCGCTGCGGCGCCTGCTGCCGCATCTGCAACCGTATCGGCAACTGCATCGGCTCCCGCTCCGGCATCGGGACCGGCACCGTCATCGGCCCCGGCACCGGCACCGGCCCGTGCCGACGTCGACACGATCGACGGCATCGTCGCCGCCCTGTACGACGTGATCTCGGGCAGCGCCGGCAAGCCGCGCGACTGGGACCGCATGCGCGGCCTGTTCGCGCCCGAGGGCCGCCTGCAGATCGTGGCCCCGCGTCCGGACGGCAGCGTGGCGCTGCGCACCATGAGCGTGGAGGACTATATCGCGCGCAATGCGAAGGCCTTCGCGACGACGGGCTTCTTCGAACGCGAGGCGGCGCGCACGGGCGAGACCTTCGGCCAGATCGCCCACGTGTTCAGCACCTATGAATCGCGCCATGCGCAGGACGATGCGAAACCGTTCCAGCGCGGCATCAACAGCATCCAGCTGGTCAACGACGGCAAGCGCTGGTGGATCGTGAACCTGGTCTGGCGCGCCGAGGATGCCGGCCTGCCGCTGCCGGAGCGCTACCTGCCGAAACGCTGAGCGGGTCGCGGCCGGGTGGGTGGACAGATGCGCGGACGGGGTAGGAGCGCACGATTGGCGCAATCGGCCGCCCGCACTCGAACGGCGCTAGAATTGGTTTTTTTACCAGATTTGCCGATCCTCGCGTTCCAATGATCTCGACTACCAACGATTCCAGCTTTCAAGTCAGTACCGACCGTACGCGTCTCGACGTGCCGATGATCTACCGCTTCCTGAGCGAGAATTCGACCTGGGCCGTGGGCATTTCGCGGACCACGGTCGAGCGCTCGATCGAGAATTCGCTGTGCTTCGGCGGCTATCTCGACGGCCGCCAGGTCGCCTTCGCGCGCGTTGTGACGGACTACGCCACCTTCGCCAACCTGGCCGACGTCTTCGTGGACCCTGCGTACCGCGGCCGTGGTTATGCCAAGCAACTGATCCGGGTCGTCATGGAACACCCGAGCCTGCAGGGGATCCGCCGCTTCACCCTGTTCACCAGCGACTCGCACAGCCTGTACGCGCGCTTCGGCTTCTCCCCGCCGCAGCAGCCGGACAGCGTCATGGAGCGCTATTCGCCGCATATCTATCTCTCGTAATGGACGCAAAACTGCCTTGTTCCTCTACAATCAGGCTGTCGTAATCTGATTTGCTGAAAAGAGGATCAATGTTGCGTTCCATGGTTAGATTCATCCTGGCCGTGCTGCTGGTGGCCGGCATACCCTGGTGCGCCGCGGCCGACGCGCCGCCTCCCAAGGGTTCGCTGGTCATCATCGGCGGCAATCTGCGTCCCGCCAACGCTCCCGTGTGGGAGCGCGTCATCCAGCTCGCCGGCGGCAAGGGCGCGCGCATCGCCGTGTTCGCCTCCGCATCCGGCTATCCCGAACGCTTCGGCAAGAGCCTGGTCGAACGCCTGAACGCCTACGGTGCGCGTGCCTTCTTCGTGCCGGTCGCCATGCACCTGGCCGGCAGCAACTACAAGACGGCGGCCGACGATGCCGGCCTGGCCGAAGCCGTGCGCAATGCCGGCGGCGCCTTCTTCGCCGGCGGCGACCAGATGCGCATCGTGCGCGCGCTGCGCCACGAGGACGGCAGCAATACCAAGGTGCTCGACGCCGTCTGGGACATGTACCGGCGCGGCGGCGTGGTGGCCGGCTCCAGCGCCGGCGCCGCCATCATGAGCACGACCATGTTCGGCAGCCCGCGCACGGTGCTGTCCACGCTCAAGTTGAACATGACCGAAGGCAAGGAAATCGCGGAAGGCCTGGGCTTCGTCGGCGACGACGTGTTCATCGACCAGCACCTGCTGGTGCGCGGCCGCTTCGCGCGCATGCTGCCCGCCATGCTCAAGACGGGCTACAAGCTGGGACTGGGCATCGACGAGGACACGGCGATGGTCGTCTCGCCGAACCGCGAGGTCGAGGTGATCGGCTACAAGGGGGCGCTGGTGCTCGACCTGGCCAAGGCCACGTCGCACGACGGCGCCTTCAACGTCAGCAACGTGCGCGTGAGCTACCTCGACAACGGCGACCGCTTCAACATCGCCACCCACGAATTCACGCCCACCGAGGACAAGGCCGACAACCGCCTCGACCCCTCGCGCCCCTATTACCGCGAACCCCTGTTCTCGGCCGACATCCTGGGTAACAGCACGGTGGTCGACCTGATGAGCAAGCTGATCGACAGCGACCAGCCGGAAGCCATCGGCATCACGCTGGGCAGCCCGAACGGCATCCAGCCGGACCTCGGCTTCGAGTTCCGCTTCACCCGCACGGACGACAGCGTGGGCTACCAGTCCGGCTCCGGGGAGTCCTACTCGATCTACAACGTGCGGCTCGACATCCGGCCGATCCTGATACGGCGGCCGCTGTACCAGTACAAGTAGGCCGCGGGCACCTGCCTACGTCGGCGCGCGCCTGCGGTAGCGCGCCGGCGGCAGCAGGCCCTGCTGGCGGAAGTGGCGGCGCAGGGATGCTTGCGAACCCAGTCCCGCCAAATCGGCGATCGCGTCGATGTCCAGCGCCTGCCGCGTTTCCAGCAGTTGCCGGGCCAGCGCCACGCGTTCGCGCGTGAGCCAGGCGAGCGGCGGCAGTCCCGTCGCATCCTTGAACCGGCGCTGGAAGGTGCGCGTGCCCATGCGCGCCTGCCGCGCCATCGATGCCACCGTGTGCCCCAAGCGGATGTTTTCGCGTACCGCGTCCATCAGGCGGGCGATGGCGTTTCCATCCTCGGCCGGCAACGGGCGGGCGACCAGCTGGGCCTGGTCGCCGTCGCGGTGCGTCGGGATCACGAGGCGCTGCGCCACCCGGTTGGCGACCTCGGCACCGAAATCGCTGCGCACCAGATGGAGCAGCATGTCCAGGCCGGCGGCCGAGCCGGCCGAGGTCACGATGGGCCCGTCGGCCACGTACAGTGCCTGCGGATCGATCGTCACCGCGGGGAAGGCGCCGCGTAGCTGGTCCAGATAGCGCCAGTGCGTCGTCGCCCGGCGGCCGTCGAGCAGGCCGGCGTGAGCCAGCACGAAGGCGCCCGAACAGATCGTGCAGAGGCGGGCGCCACGCGCATAGGCCGCCTGCAGCGCCTCCACCAGCGCCGGCGGCGGCGCGGCGGCGACGTCGCGCCATCCTGGAATCACGACCGTGTCGGCGGCGGCAAGCGCCGCAAGGCAGTAGGGGGCATGGACCGTGAACCCGCCCAGCGCCCGCAACGGTCCCGGTTCGGCCGCGCAGACGGCGTGGCTGTACCAATCCACGCCCAGTTCAGGGCGCTCGAGGGCGAACAATTCGACGGCGCAGCCGAATTCGAACGTGCACAGGCCGTCATAGGCCAGGATGGCGACGTGATGGGTCATGGCAGGATGTTAGCAATTTCTGTCGCGCAAGGCACTGCCGGGCCGGCGGCGCCGCTGCCACACTGGGGTCTTTCGACAGGAGGACACCATGGCATCACCCGTATCCGAGACTCCCGCAGCACCCAGCGCCGACGCCGCCGCGCGTTTCGGCAGCGCCTTCGCCTATGAAACCGACTGCTGGGATGTGCACGACGCCGTATCGACGGGCCGGCGCGATTTCGTGCTGTTCGACGCGCGCAGTCCCGCACTGTATGCGCAGGGCCACCTGCCGGAGGCCGTCTGCATGCCGCACGCGAAGATCGTCGCGGCGACGCTGCGCGACTATCCGATGGATACCTTGTTCGTCGTCTACTGCGCGGGACCTCACTGCAACGGCGCGCACCGCGCCGCCTTGCGCCTGGCCCGGCTGGGGCGCCCCGTCAAGCTGATGGTCGGCGGCGTGACGGGCTGGCGCGACGAAGGGTTCGACCTGGTGACCGACGACGCGGCCCCGGGCGGCATCAGCGGCAATCGCCCACCTTCTCCCTGAGCACCCGGTACTGCGCCGCCAGCAACGGCGGATTCGGATCGTGCCCGGCCCCGTCGACCAGCACGAAGTCCTTCTTCGGCGCGCGGATGCTGTCGTAATACGCCTTGCTCGCCTCCGGCATCGTCACCAGGTCCTGCGCGCCCTGGATCATGTAGACGGGGATGTCGAAGGTCGGCCCCAGCTTGTACAAATCGATCTTCGCGCCGATGCCGTCGCCGTGCAGGCCGACGAACTGCAGCCAGGAATAATCCTCGCCGGCCGTGTAGGCGGCTTCGTAGTCCGGCGTGTCGTAGCCCGGTGCCGGCCGCCACCAGGCCTTGGGCGCCGGAACGGTACTCATCGCCTCGTACTTGCGCAGCACGCGGCGCAGGATGCCGGGGCTGCGCGGGTCGGTCCAGGGCGGCGGGCCGATCTTGTCCAGCCTGGCGACGGCATCCGCGTCGCCGGCCGCACGCGCCTGCGACAGGGCGGCGTCGTAGCTGTCGCGTCCCTCGAAGCCGCGCACCAGCTGCGCCGTGCTGACGAAGGCGCAGAACGATGCCGGGCTGGCCTTGGCCATGTAGGTGCCCAGCGCGGACGACCACGAGCCGCCGAACAGGATCACCTTGCGCTTGCCGAACCGCCGTGCCGCATAGCGCGCCATCTCGTTGCCGTCGTCGCGCAGGCGCTCGATCGTCAAGGGCTGGTCGTCCGTCATGGGCGTGCGCTCGAAGGTCTTGCCGGCGCCGCGCTGGTCCCACTGCACCAGCGTGAAGTCCCGTTCCCACGCCCGGTAGACGGTGTCGGCATACGGCGTCAGCGGATTGCCGGGACCGCCGTGCACGAGCAGCAGCACGGGATTGGCGCAGCTCGCGCCCTTGATCCTGACCCATTGCGGGATGCCCCCGATGGTCACGTAACCCTGTTCGTCGATGGGTTTGTTGGCCGCCGTGCAGACGGTGTCGGGCAGCGTGGCGGCCGATGCGGTAGCCGATGCGGTAGCCGATGCCGCAGCCTGGACGGCAGCGGAGGCCATCAGGGCGGAGAGCAGGGCGCAATACGGGATCGGCTGGCGCAGCATGGGGATTCCTCGCAGGATGATGGCCTCATCGTAGCGATTGCCAGGATGGCAAGTCAACGCATTTTGTACGTGCCTCCCGGATTACAATACCGGCTACCTCATCCGCAAGGAGTGCCATGTCCATGCCGTCCCGCCTGCTGTCCGCCCTGAGCCTGCTGGCCGCCGCCTGCCAGGCCTGGGCGGCGCCCCAGCCCGCCACCGTCCGCCTCGACTACATGCACAGCGGGAATGCGCTGTCCGAGCAGTACGCCGTCGAGCGCGTGCTGATCGAGCCGCTGCCCTGGCCGGGCGACATGGCGCGCGTCTTTGACGACACCAACCGCGGCAACAACCGCGTCGAGGTCGCCGACGCGAAGACGGGCGACCTGCTGTATTCGCGCGATTTCTCCACCGTGTTCGCGGAGTGGAAGTCGACGGAGGAGGCGAACCGGATCAGCCGCGGCTTCCACGAATCCGTGCGCTTCCCGCAATTCGACCGTCCCGTGCGCGTGCGCATCCTCAGGCGCGACGAGCGCAACGCGTTCTCCGTCGCCTGGAGCATCGACGTCGATGCGGCCGCCCCGGACGTCGTGCGCAGGCAGCCGCCGGCGCCGGCCAGGCCGATTCCCATCAAGGTCAGCGGCCCCTCGCCGGACAAGGTCGACCTGCTGGTGCTGGGCGACGGCTACACGCAGGCCGACATGAAGAAGTTCGAGGCCGACGTGCGGCGCCTGGCCGACCACCTGTTCACCGTGTCGCCGTTCAGGGAACGGGCGGACGATTTCAATGTCTGGGCGCTGGCCGTGCCGACCCAGGAATCGGGCATCTCGCGGCCGTCGACGGGCGTGCACCACGCGTCCGCGCTCGGCACGCGCTACGACATCTTCGGCAGCGAGCGCTACGTGCTCACGCTCGACAATCGCGCGCTGCGCGACATCGCCCAGTACGCGCCCTACGAATTCATCGAGATCCTCGTCAACAACGACACCTACGGCGGCGGCGGGATCTTCGGCCAGTTCAGCACGGCCGCGGCCAGCAACGAGTGGGCGAACTACCTGTTCGTCCACGAGTTCGGCCATCACTTCGCCGGCCTGGCCGACGAGTACTACACTTCGCCCGTCGCCTACCAGGCCAGCGGGGCGCGCCTGGAGCCGTGGGAACCGAACGTGACGGCGCTGCGCGACCCGGCCAGGGTCAAGTGGAAACGCCACGTGCATGCGGGCACGCCGCTGCCGACGCCCTGGCCCAAGCAGGACTACGAAGCGTATTCGCGCGACTACCAGAAGCGGCGCGCCGCGCTGCGCGCGCAGAACCGGCCGGAAGCCGAGATGAACGCCCTGTTCAGGGAAGACCTGGCGCACGTGAACGCACTGTTCGCCAAAGCGCAGTACCGCCAGGCCATCGGCGCCTTCGAAGGCGCGAACTACGAAGCCAGCGGCTACTACCGGCCGGCGATGCAGTGCATCATGTTCGACCGCAGCGAACGCTTCTGCCCCGTCTGCGCCGACGGCATCACGGAAATCATCGACCTCTACGCCGGTCCGCCCCGAAACACCCGGTAACAAACTCCCCCGTGTGGCGGCGCACCATGGTGCGCTGTCGTACAGAGGCTGGCGGGCGCCGGTCTTATTCTCTTTCCATACCCACAAGACACATTGGACCGGAAAGGGAACACCATGAACAAACTCCTCGCTACCCTGATGTGCGGCCTGCTGGCCGCCAACGTCTACGCCCAGACCAAGGACAACGACAAGCGCAGCGCCACCTCGGCGCCGATCGGCCAGGCCGTCTCGGGCCACAACACCACCGCCGCCGGCGTGTCCGGCACCGGCCTGAACAAGGACGGCACCGCGAATACCGGTTCCGCCCATGCGGAAACGGGCCTGAAGGCGGCCGGTGTCGATGCCAACGGCAAGGTCGTCGGCAAGAGCACCGCCGTGATCGGTGTCGCCGACGGCAAGTCCGACAACGTGAACGCCAACGCCACCAACACCACCGCGCCGAATTCGAAGGCGGCGGACGCGCCGGCGACGGGCGGCCGCGGCAAGGCCGGTACCAAGGCCGAGAAGGAAATCATCAAGTCGAACTCGGCCAAGGTCCACGAACCGGCCGGCAGCCGCCTGAAG
Organism: Massilia paldalensis; assembly: GCF_044901715.1. Lineage (NCBI taxonomy): Bacteria > Pseudomonadati > Pseudomonadota > Betaproteobacteria > Burkholderiales > Oxalobacteraceae > Massilia > Massilia paldalensis. The sequence continues at coordinate 395,895 of NZ_JBJCIU010000004.1, read as the reverse complement.
ACCGAGGGTTCGGTCGAGGCCAAGCAGGAAAAGAATGCCGAAGTGAAAGAGAAAACGAACCGCAAACTGGACGCCCGCGCGTCAGGTAGCGCCGGCGAAAACCGCTGAAAACTTTTGTCACAACTTTAACAACTGTCGCGTTAGCTAAGTGAGGTGCCGAACAGAGTACATACGGCAACAAGCCTAATCTGACAGTGCGCAAACAACAAAACACAGGCGCCGAGGCGCCACCCCACCATACAAACAAAAGGAGAATCACCATGAACAAACTGCTCGCTACCCTGATCGCCGGCCTGTTCGCTACCTCGGTCTACGCACAGACCCAACCGACCGTCGCCACCGGCGCCAGCGGCATGAACGGCACCACCGCTTCGTCGACCACCGGCAACGCCGATGCCGACCAGGACATCGCCAAGGCCGACCAGAAAGAAGCCAAGGAAATGTCGAAGCAGAACGAAAAGATCAACAAGGCTTCGGCCAAGGCATCGGAGAAGAAAGCCGACGCCCAGGCGAAAGCTGACAAGAAGATCGCCAAGGCACAGGAAAAAGTCGCCAAGGCCGATCCGGAAGACCGCGCCAAGGCATCCGCCAAGGCCGAGGAAAAGATCGCCGACGCCAACTACGACGCCCAGAAGACCATGATCAAGGCCGACGAGAAGGCCCAGAAGAAGATCGTCGACGCCAACGCCGACAAGGCCAAGGCACACGCCAAGGGCAACGAGAAGCGCGCCGAAGCCATGGCTGAAGCACACAAGGACGCCGCCAAGTAATCGGCAGCGTGCGGGACGGGGCGACCCGTCCGCCCAAAACAAAAACGGACCCGTCATGGGTCCGTTTTTGTTTGGAGCCGTCGCCCCTGCGAAGGCAGGGGCGCAATCTTGCATGCGCTGCCGTACTGTCGACAAGACTGGGTCCCTGCCTGCGCAGGGACGACGGCTTAGCCCGCGTCCGTCTGGCGCATCGCCAGGTCCTTCGCCTTCAGCTTGGCCGACAGCGGCTTGCCCTTCTTGGCGCGCTTGCCGAAGTGCGGCTCCAGGCCCGACGCGAACAGTTCCACGGTGCGCGGCTTGTCGCCGGCCCAGGTGCCGATCACGTTCACGCCCTTCGGGCTGATCGGCTGGGCCGCCAGCAGCGTTTCCTTCGGCTCCAGCTCCATCAGCGTGACGCCGCGGCCGCCGTTGGTCAGCACCTTCATTTCGTCGATGCCGAATACCAGCACGCGGCCCTTCTCGGACAGGCAGGCGACTGCGCCGGCCGTGTCCGACACGACGCGCGGGGCCAGCGGCACGGCGCCGTCGTCCAGCGTGATGAAGGACTTGCCGCCCTTCAGGCGCGTGGCCATGTCGCCCGCCTTGGCGATGAAGCCGAAGCCGGCGCTCGTCGCGAGCAGCAGGCGCGTATCGGCCGGACCGGCGTAGTAGTACAGGATACGGGCGGACGGCGTCGTCCCGCCGCCCGACAGGTCGACCAGCGTCGTGATGGGCACGCCGTCGCCGCGCGCGCCGGGCAGGGCGTTGACGGGGACCGAATAGGCCTTGCCGTTGTCGCCGATGCACAGCAGCGTGTCGACGGTGCGGCACTCGAAGACATGGCCCAGCGAGTCGCCGGCCTTGAAGGTGAACTGGGCCGGATCGTGGCCGATGCCGGTACGCGCGCGCACCCAGCCCTTTTCCGAGACGATGACGGTGACCGGCTCGTCGATGACCTTCTGCTCGGCCACGGCCTTCTGCGCTTCCTCGATCAGCGTGCGGCGCTCGTCGCCGTACTGCTTGGCGTCCGCCTCGATCTCGCGCACGATCAGGCGCTTCATCGAGTTCGGGTTGTTCAGGATGTCCTCGAGCTTTTCCTTTTCATTGCGCAGCTCGGCCAGCTCCTGCTGGATCTTGATCGCTTCCAGGCGCGCCAGCTGGCGCAGGCGGATTTCCAGGATGTCCTCGGCCTGGCGCTCGGACAGGCGGAAGCGCTCGATCAGCGCCGCCTTCGGATCGTCCGAATTGCGGATGATGGCGATGACTTCGTCGATGTTCAGCAGGACGGTCTCGCGGCCTTCCAGGATGTGGATGCGGTCGTTGACCTTGCCCAGCCTGAATTCGGTCCGGCGGCGCACGGTGACGAAGCGGAAGTCGATCCATTCCTGCAGGATCTCGGACAGGCCCTTCTGGCGCGGGCGACCGTCGCCGCCGATCATCACCAGGTTGATCGGCGCCGAGGTCTCGAGCGAGGTGTGCGCCAGCAGCATCAGCGCGAATTCCGTCTTGTCCTGGTTCTTCGACTTCGGCTCGAACACGAGGCGCACGGGCGCTTCGCGGCCGGATTCGTCGCGCATCGTGTCCAGCGCCAGCAGGAAGTTCTGCTTCAGCGACAGCTGCTCGGGCAGCAGGGCCTTCTTGCCGACCTTGATCTTCGGATTGGTGATCTCCTCGATCTCTTCCTGCACGCGTTGCGACGAGGTACCCGGCGGCAGCTCGGTCACGACCAGCTGCCACTGGCCGCGCGCCAGTTCCTCGATGGTCCAGCGCGCGCGCACCTTCAGCGAGCCACGGCCCGATTCGTAGATGTCGGCGATGTTCGAGGCCGGGGTGATGATCTGGGCACCGCCCGGATAGTCCGGACCCGTGATCAGGGTCATCAGCTCGGCATGCGTGATCTTCGGATTGCGGATCATCGCGACGGCCGCCTGGGCCACTTCGCGCAGGTTGTGCGACGGGATCTCGGTGGCCATGCCGACCGCGATGCCGGAGGCGCCGTTCAGCAGCAGCATCGGCAGGCGCGCCGGCAGCATGCGCGGCTCCTCGCTGGAGCCGTCGTAGTTCGGCTGGAAGTCGACGGTGCCCATGTCGATCTCGTCGAGCAGCAGGCGCGATACGGGCGTCAGGCGCGCTTCCGTGTAACGCATCGCCGCCGCGCCGTCGCCGTCGCGCGAGCCGAAGTTGCCCTGGCCGTCGATCAGCGGATAGCGCAGCGAGAAGTCCTGGGCCATGCGCACCAGCGCGTCGTACACCGACTGGTCGCCGTGCGGGTGCAACTTACCGAGCACGTCGCCGACCACGGTCGCGGACTTGCGCGGCTTCGCCGTCGGGCCCAGGCCCAGTTCGTTCATCGAGTACAGGATGCGGCGCTGCACCGGCTTCTGGCCGTCCGAGACGTCCGGCAGCGCGCGGCCCTTCACGACCGAGACGGCGTAGTCCAGGTAGGCGCGCTCGGCGAAGGTGGACAGGGTCAGCATGTCGCCGCCGTCGCCGTCGCCGCCACCCGAGGGAGGATTTTGTTGTTCGAAAAGGCTTGCTTGGGTCATAGTATGTTGTTCGTTGCTGGGCTGCTCACGCAAACTTGGGGCCCTGCCTTCGCAGGGCCGACGTGTTTATGGTGTTGGCCTTGAAACCGTCGCCCCTGCGCAGGCAGGGGCCCAATTTCCCTCAAATATCCGCTTCCGTCTCGTTCCCGTGCTCTTCCAGCCACGCACGGCGTGCCGCCGCTTCGCCCTTGCCCATCAGCATATTGAAGCGCGCCGACGATTCGGCCAGGCCGTAGTCGCCGAACGCGACCGGCAGCAGGCGGCGGGTGTCCGGGTTCATCGTGGTTTCCCACAGCTGCTCGGCATTCATCTCGCCCAGGCCCTTGAAGCGCGAGATGCTCCAGCTGCCTTCCTTCAGGCCTTCCTTCTTGAGCTTGTCCTCGATGGCGATCAGTTCGCCGTCGTCCAGTGCGTACAGCTTCTGGATCGGCTTCTTGCCGCGTGCCGGCACGTCGACGCGGTACAGCGGCGGACGCGCCACGCAGATATGGCCGTTCCTGAACAGGGCAGGGAAGTGCTTGAAGAACAGGGTGAGCAGCAGGACCTGGATGTGCGAGCCGTCCACGTCCGCATCGGACAGGATGCAGATCTTGCCGTAGCGCAGGTTGCTCAGGTCCGGGTTGTCGTCCTGGCCGTGCGGGTCGACGCCGATCGCCACGGCGATGTCGTGGATCTCGTTGTTGGCGAACAGGCGGTCGCGGTCGGTTTCCCAGGTGTTCAGCACCTTGCCGCGCAGGGGCAGGATGGCCTGGAATTCCTTGTCGCGGCCCATCTTGGCGGAACCGCCCGCCGAATCGCCCTCCACCAGGAACAGCTCGTTGCGGGTGATGTCCGACGATTCGCAATCGGTCAGTTTGCCCGGCAGCACGGCCACGCCCGAGGATTTCTTCTTCTCGACCTTCTGCAGCGAGCGCAGGCGGGATTGCGCCTGCTTGATGACGAGCTCGGCCAGCTTGCGGCCGTAGTCGACGTGCTGGTTCAGCCACAGTTCGAGCGGCGGCTTGGTGAAGGTCGAGACCAGTTTCACGGCGTCGCGCGAGTTCAGGCGCTCCTTGGTCTGACCCTGGAACTGCGGGTCCAGCACCTTGGCCGACAGCACGAACGAGACGCGCGCGAACACGTCTTCCGGCAGCAGCTTGACGCCCTTCGGCAGCAGCGAGTGCATCTCGACGAAGTTCTTGACGGCGCCGAACAGGCCGTCGCGCAGGCCCGATTCGTGGGTACCGCCGCTCGGGGTCGGGATCAGGTTGACGTAGGATTCGCGCACGACGGCGCCTTCTTCCGTCCAGGCCACGACCCAGGCCGCGCCTTCGCCTTCGGCAAAGCCCTCGTCGCCGGCCGCCGCGTACTGCGCGCCTTCGAACAGCGGGATCAGGGTCTGGCCGTTATTACTCGTCTGCGCCAGCGCCTCGGTCAGGTAGCCGCGCAGGCCTTCGTCGTAGCGCCAGGTCTGGACGTCGCCGGTCTTGCCGTTGGTCAGCGTGACGGTGACGCCCGGCAGCAGCACGGCCTTCGAGCGCAGCAGGCGCTGCAGCTCGGCCATGGGGATGTTCGGGGAATCGAAGTACTTGCCGTCCGGCCAGGCGGTGACGCGGGTGCCGTTCTTCTTGCCACCGCGTTCCGCCGGTGCGGAGGTCAGCGGTTCGATCACGTCGCCGTCGGCGAAGACCAGGTTGTGGACGCCGTTGCCCTGTTCGTCCTTGCGCCAGACGGTGATCTCCAGGCGCTTCGAGAGCGCGTTGGTCACCGACACGCCGACGCCGTGCAGGCCGCCCGAGAAGGCATAGGCGCCGCCCGACCCCTTGTCGAACTTGCCGCCGGCGTGCAGGCGGGTGAACACGATCTCGACCGTGGACACGCCTTCTTCCGGGTGGATGCCCACCGGGATGCCGCGGCCATCGTCCTCGACCGTGATCGAGCCGTCGCCGTTCATCGTCACCGCGATGTTCTTGCAATGGCCGCCCAGCGCCTCGTCCGAGGCGTTGTCGATCACTTCCTGGATGATGTGCAGCGGATTCTCGGTGCGGGTGTACATGCCCGGACGCTGCTTGACGGGTTCCAATCCTTTCAGGACGCGGATGGATGATTCGCTGTAGTCGGTTGCGTTTTTCTTGGTGGCCATGCTGGTGTTGTAGGTAATTCGATCCGAATGCCTGCGCATTCTATCTTGTCGCGCGGCAAATAAGCGACTGCAAATACCGCGCGAGGCGGCGCCAAGGCAGTCTCGACGTGGCAGTCGGGCGCGAACAACTGTATGGAAATACAGTATTTTTGCTCGCTGGGCCCAACATTGCAAGGGAAATGATGCGAAGATTGCTAAGGCTCAACATCTTTACATCATCTAGCATATGAGGGCGGGCCAGCCTCCCGCAAGCTGGAAAGCGACAGGTGCCGCCCGCTGATCGTGCCAAAACGACATTTTTTACAAATCCGAATCGTGCGCGAACGATGCCAAGGATATATTCGTATCATGACAGAGGACAATGATAAGCGCGAACCCGCCGATACCGAAGGGGGCCCTCCGTTCGAGGGCCCGTCCGGTTCGCCGCGCATACCCGACCGCCGCGCCGGCGGCAATGGCTCGCGCTACCTGCGCAGCGGCGATACCCCGCTGAACCTGGCCGGCCGCGTGCTGCGCTCGCGCTGGCGCGCGCTGACCGACCGCTTCCACCGCGACTTCATGCGGCGCACGCTGCGCATCGGCGTCTCGGCCCGCATCTTTCATCCGGAAGCCGGCTCGACCGGCCTGCGCAGCAAGAACCTGCAATACCTGGAAGAGTCGATCGCGCAATGGGTGATGTCGCGCGACGTGCTCGTCTTCATGGTGCCGACGGTGAACACGAACGGCCTGCTGCACCCGAGCAATATCACGATGCGCCACTATGCGCGCCACCTCGACGGCCTCGTGCTGCAGGGCGGCGCCGACGTCTCCCCGATGACGTATTCGGAAACGCCGACCCGTCCCGAATGGAGCGGCGACCGCGCGCGCGACGTCTACGAGCTCGAGCTGCTGCACGAATTCGTCGAGGCGGGCAAGCCCGTGCTGGGCATCTGCCGCGGCTGCCAGTTGATCAACGTCGCCTTCGGCGGCACGCTGTACCAGGACGTCGCCACCAACCTGCCGGATTCGCAACCGCACGTGCACGACATCTACGATGCGCACCGCCATGCGATCGTGTTCCCGCAAGGCTCGACGCTGGGCAAGATGTTCCCGCAATCGCCCCGCGCCGTCGTGAATTCGATCCACCACCAGGCGGTCAAGGAACTCGGCCGTGACATCCAGGTCGAAGCCATGTCGGAGCCGGACGGCGTCGTCGAGGCGATCCGCTACCAGCGCGCGCCGTTCGTGATGGGCCTGCAATGGCATCCCGAATTCCACCGCGCCACGGGTGGCGACCTGCTCGACTGCACGCCGATCCTCGACGAATTCTTGCGGGCGGCGCGCGAGACGCGGCTGTAGGTTCAAACGGTAAGGCTTGCATCCGTCGTCCCCGCGCAGGCGGAGACCCATGCCGAGCTTCAGGAACCCGTCTGTCGACAGTGCTGCGCCACGATGGATGGTCCAGCTTCGAAAAGTCAGCATGGGTTCGCGCCTGCGCGGGAACGACGAGTCCTGGTAAAACACTGCCGAATTCCGCTTGCCTTCCGGTTCGACCCGTCTCATAATCTAAATGAGAATCATTCTCACGAGACGAACTTGGAGGTGCCATGGACGACGATTTCCTCGACGAACAACTACGCGCGCCCGCGGCGGGCGGCTCGCAGCACATGCTGATGGTGGCATCGCTGCTGCACCTGATGTCCCACTACACAGTCAACAGCGCCGGCGGACGCGCCCGTGGCGACGGTCCTTGCGTGAAGCTGGCGTCCGTCATCGAGCGCCACCTGAATGCGCTGGCACGCCTGCCCGACGCCGACCCCGTGCTGCGCGCCACCTGCGAGCAGCTCGGCGCCACCTGGGCGGCCCTGGTCGACAGCGGCATGCCGGCGCCCGTCGCCCGGCGTCCGCTGCTGGCGCGCATCCTGCGGCCGGTGCCGCGCAAGGAAGGCGCGGCGCTGGCGACCTGAGTATTCAGGCCTTGCGCCGTTCGCCGCGGAAGCGCCGGATCGCCGCATCGACCATGCCTTCGCTGCTGCCCTGGCGCTCGTACTGGCCGCGCAGGAACGCCGCGTCGTTGCCGTCCGACGCCGCCGACGCCAGGTGCAGCAGCGCCTCGACGCTGCCCAGCGCCTGGGAGTGCGGTTCCATCAGGTCCAGCGTGGCCAGGATGTCGTCGCGCAGCGGGATCGCCGCGTAGGTCTTGGGGTGGGTCACGACGCCGTCCAGGCCGAAGCGGCTGGCCTGGAAGCGGTTGTAGTTGTAGACGAGGTAGTCGTCCTCGACGGGCGCCTCGGCCGCGTCGTCCTTGCGCTCGAGCAGGTGGCGGCACAGCGCCTGCAGGTAGGCGGCCAGTGCGGCAGCCCGTTCCACCGTCAGCGGCGTGTCGCACACGCGCAATTCGATGGTGCCGAATTCCGGCTTGGGCCGCAGGTCCCAGTAGAAATCCTTCATGCTGTGGATGATGTTGGTGCGCTCCATCTTGGCGAAGTATACGTTCGCGAACTCGTCCCAGCGCAGCGTGAACGGCGCCCGCCCGCTCATCGGGAAGGCGAACACGGAATTCAGGCGCGCCGAATCGAAGCCGCTGTCGTGGCCCTGCACGAACGGCGACGAGGCCGACAACGCGATGAAGTGGGGGATGTAGCGCGACAGCGCGTGCAGCAGGTACAGCGCGTCGTCGCCATTGGCGCAGCCGATGTGCACGTGCTGGCCGAACACGGTGAACTGCTTGGCCAGGTAGCCGTACAGCGAAGACAGTTCCTGGTAGCGCTGCTTGGACGAGATGCGCTGCTCGGACCAGTGCTGGAACGGGTGCGTGCCGCCGCCAGCGATGCCGATGTTGAGCACGTCGCTGGCGGCCACCAGGGTGTCGCGGATGTCGAGCAGCTCGGCCAGCAGGGGCCGGTAAGCCGTGTGCACGCTCGAATTAATCTCGATCATGCTCTCCGTGATCTCGGGCGTGACGTTGCCGGGGAAGGGCTTGCGCCGCAGCAGGTGCAGCAGGTCGACGCTGGCCGGCGTCAGGTCGAAGTCCGACAGGCTGACCAGTTGCAGTTCCAGCTCGACCCCGAAGGTCAGCGGCTGCGAGGTGCTGAAGGCGTCAAGCGGCATGTTCCTGCTCCGGATTGGCGGGTGCTTCGCGCGCCCACACGAGCGCGCGCTGCAGGAGGATGGGACCGAACACCTCGAGCAGCATGGTGACGGCGGCCACGGCGCGCAATTCCTCGACCACCTGCACGCCCGCCAGGCGCGCATGCTCGATCAGGAGGATCACGAACACGGACAAGGGCACCAGCGACACGCCCGTCAGCGCGCCCTTGCGCCACGAGATGCCGGACAGGTGGGCGAACGCCATCACGCCCAGCGTCTTGGTCGCCAGGCGCACGACGACCAGCGCGACGGCCAGCGCGCCGCCGGCCCAGACCTTTTGCCAGTCCAGCGTGGAGGCGACGAACACGAACAGCACGACGGTCAGCAATTCGCCCAGCGCGCCGAAGTTGCGCTGCGTCTGGCTGAAGGCCACGCGGCGGTGGCGCGCCATCAGGCCGAAGGCGAGCGCCGCCACTACCGGCGACAGGCCCAGCGTGAAGGTGATCGAGACGAGCAGGATGACGGCCAACGCGAACGCGACCGTGGCATCCTGGGCCATCTTGCCGAGCCCGCGCAGCAGGGCCGGCACGACCAGGCCGAACACGGCGCCCGTGAACGCGGACACGACCAGCACGACGAGGCTGTTCCACAGCGCGTCGCCGACGTCCTCGAAGGTGCGGAAGATCCACAGGCCGACGCTGGCGTTGAAGGCGAACACGGCCAGCACGCAATTGAGCGCGCACAGGTGTAGCGCCCGCTCCGTCACCTGGCCCGAACTGCGCTGCTCGTTGATCACGCGTACCAGCGTGGCGGGCGAGGTCGCCATCGACAGCGAGGCCAGCATCAGCGCATTGATCTCGGAGGCGCCGAACGCGCGCGCGACGAGCAGCACGGCGACGAAGGTCAGCAGCGATTCGGTGAGCCCGGCCACGCCGATCCACGGGTTGGTGCGCAGCCAGCGCAGGTTGATGCGGTAGCCGAGCTCGAACAGGACGAGGCCGAAGGCGACGTCGGCCAGCAGCAGGGCGGCGCCCGCATCGGGCCGCGGCAGCACGCCGAGCTGGGGCGCGGCCAGCAGGAAGCCTACCAGGCCATAGAAGCTGATGCGCGGCAGGCCGGTCCAGCGTTGTCCGAATTCGCCGACCAGCCAGGCCACCGTGATCGACACGGGCCAGGCAAGACTGGTCAGGATGGCCAGGTATTCCGTCATGGAGTCTCCAATCAAAACCGGGGGCACTCTGCGGTGCGGTCGTATCGATCTTACAAGAGGATATTTACCGCACGATTGCGTGTAGGAAGAGAGGAAGTGCTGCCGTTTTATGGTCCAGCGTGCTACATTCCTTTCGCAGTTTCAATTCAGAAATCCAGCCGTCATCGGCACCGCACCGACCTCTTCATGACCACTCCCGCATCGACCCCTCCCGCCGGCGCCGCCGCCCATCCGCAGATCCGCCTGGGCGCGCAGCTGCTGACCTGCCTCGGATTGTGCCTGGTGGCCGCCCCGATCATCATGATGCAGGCCGATCCGCGCGCCGCCTTCGCCGGCAAGATGCCGCTCATGTGGCAGATCCTCGTGGGGCAGGGCCTGGCGCTGGTCGCCGCCATCGCTTCCTACCTGCTGTACCGCGTGACGGCGAAGTCGGCCTCCACGGCGCGTACCGTCGAGAGCTATGCGCGCCTGGACCTGCGCGGGCTGAATCCCCTGTGGATCAGCATCGCCGCCGCCGTCGGCGAGGAAATGCTGTTCCGCGCGGCGCTGCAGCCCTGGCTGGGCGTGTGGATCGTGTCGCTGCTGTTCCTCGTCACCCACATCCCCGTCTACCGCTTCCGCAAGCTGGACGGCGCCACGCTGTCGCAGGTGGCCGGCATCTTCGGCTGCAGCGTGCTGCTGGGCTTCGTGTTCGAGTACGTGGGCTTGCTGGCGGCGGTGCTGGTGCACCTGTGGATCGACGTGGTGGGGCTGCTGGTCGTGCGCGGGGTGATCGCCGCGCGTAAGCAATGATCCTGCAAACATGAGCGTCGTCCCTGCGAAGGCAGGGACCCAAGTTCTGCATGCGTTTCGATAGCGCCGGCAAAATTGGGTCTCTGCCTGCGCAGGGACGACGGGGTTTTATTTGCTCAGCAAGCGCATCGCCCGCTCGAGCCCATCCATCGTCAGCGGGAACATGCGCTCGCCCACGATCTGGCGCACGATGGCGATCGACTGGCGGTACTGCCACAGGTGTTCCGGCTCCGGATTGAGCCAGGCGCATTTCGGGAAGGCCGCGCAGAAGCGCGCTAGCCATTCGCCGCCCGGCTCGTCGTTGTCGTACTCGACCGAGCCGTGCGGGGCCACGATCTCGTAGGGACTCATGGTGGCGTCGCCGACGAAGATCAGGCGCGTGTCGGGCGGGTAGGTGCGCAGCACGTCCCAGGTCGGGAAGCGCTCGGCGTGGCGGCGGCGGTTGTTCTTCCACAGGTAGTCGTAGACGCAGTTGTGGAAGTAGAAGAAGTCCATGTGCTTGAACTCGCTCTTCGCCGCCGAGAACAGTTCCTCGGTGCGCTCGACGTGGTCGTCCATGCTGCCGCCCACGTCCAGCAGCATCAGCACCTTGATGCGGTTCCTGCGTTCCGGCTGCATGCGGATGTCGAGCCAGCCGGCATTGTTGGCGGTGGAGCGGATCGTGTCGTCCAGCGCCAGTTCGTCGGCGGCGCCGTGGCGGGCGAAGCGGCGCAGGCGGCGCAGCGCGACCTTGACGTTGCGGATGCCCAGCTCGCGGTCGCCGTCGTAGTCGCGGTAGCTGCGCTGGTCCCACACCTTCACGGCCGAGCGCTTGCCCCCTTCACCGCCGATGCGGATGCCCTCCGGGTTGGTGCCGCCGTGGCCGAACGGCGAGGTACCGCCCGTGCCGATCCATTTGCTGCCGCCCTCGTGGCGCTCCTTCTGTTCTTCCAGCAGCTGGCGCAGGCGGTCCATCAGCTTGTCGTAGCCGAACTTCTGCAGGGCCGCCTTCTGTTCCGGCGTCAGCTCGCGCTCCAGGCGCTTGACCAGCCAGTCCAGCGGAATTCCCGCCTTGTCGTCGAACACGGCCTCGATGCCCTTGAAGTAGGCGCCGAAGGCGCGGTCGAACTTGTCGAAATGGGCTTCGTCCTTCACCAGCGTCAGGCGCGCGAGGTAGTAGAACGCGTCGAGCGACGGCGCGATCACCTGCTTTTCCAGCGCTTCGAGGAGCAGCAGGAATTCGCGGATGGTGACGGGCACTTTCGCGTTGCGCAGGGCGAAGAAGAAGTCGATCAACATGTCAGTCGTGGCCGTGAAGGCTGAGCCGGTAGTGCAGCTGCGACTTGGTCGCCGGCCACTCGCCGCGCAGGATGCTGTACAGGACGGTGTCGCGCACCGTGCCGTCGCGGCGCAGCGCGTGGTGGCGGATGATGCCGTCCTTCTTCGCGCCCAGCCGCTCGATCGCCGCCTGCGACGCGTGGTTGAAGACGTCGGTGCGCAGGCCGACCACGAGGCAGCCCAGCGTGTCGAATGCGTGCGACAACAGCAGCAGCTTGCAGCTCGTGTTGACGTGGCTGCGCTGGCGGCTCTTGGCGTACCAGGTCCAGCCGACCTCGACGCGGTCCACCTGCGGCAGGATGTCGTGGTAGCTGGTGGTGCCGATCACGGCGTCCGTGGACACGTCGACGACGGCGAAGGCCAGGCGGTCCGGCATCTCGAGCGCGCGGCCGATATAGGCCTCGACGTCGTCCGGCTCGGGCACCGAGGTCACGCGCAGCTTCCACAGCTGGCCGTCGCAGGCGGCGGCGCGCAGGCCGTCCGCGTGGTGCGGCGCCAGCGGTTCCAGGCGGATGCCGTTGAACTCCAGCGTGACCGGCTCGACCCGGATCATCGGTTGTGCCTCGCCATCGCCACCAGGCGCTCGAACAGGCCGACGTCCTGCTCGTTCTTGAGCAGGGCGCCGTGCAGCGGCGGCACGATGACCTTGGCATCCTGGCTGCGCAGCGCTTCCGGCGGAATGTCCTCGGCCAGCAGGAGTTTCAGCCAGTCGAGGAATTCCGAGGTCGACGGCTTCTTCTTCAGGCCGGGCACGTCGCGCAGCTCGTAGAAACTCTGCAGGGCGCTGGCCAGCAGCTCCTGCTTGAGGTGCGGGAAGTGGACGCGCACGATGTCGGCCATCGTCTCCTTGTCCGGGAACTGGATGTAGTGGAAGAAGCAGCGGCGCAGGAAGGCGTCCGGCAAATCCTTCTCGTTGTTGGACGTGATGATGACCAGCGGGCGGTGCTTCGCCACGACCAGCTCGCGCGTCTCGTAGACGTAGAACTCCATGCGATCGAGTTCGCGCAGCAGGTCGTTCGGGAATTCGATGTCGGCCTTGTCGATCTCGTCGATCAGCAGGACGACGGGTTCCGGTGCCGTGAACGCCTGCCACAGCACGCCCTTGACGATGTAGTTGTGGATGTCCCGCACGCGTTCGTCGCCGAGCTGCGAATCGCGCAGGCGCGACACGGCGTCGTATTCGTACAGGCCCTGCTGGGCCTTGGTGGTCGACTTGACGTGCCACTGCAGCAGCGGCATGTCGAGCGCGGCGGCGACCTCTTCGGCCAGCATGGTCTTGCCGGTACCGGGCTCGCCCTTGATGAGCAGGGGGCGGGCCAACGTGAGGGCGGCGTTGACCGCCAGTTTCAGGTCATCGGTGGCGACATAGTTGTCGCTGCCTTCGAAGCGTCGTGGGGCATTCATGGGCGCGTTGTCCGGTATGAAATGCCATCGAGTATATGCCAGAACGCCAACCGGAAGCAGGGGCCACGCTTTGTAGACTGGGCTATATTTCTCGGATAGAATCGGCCAGTCGTAGTACAAATGCTAAGTTTTTTGTGTTTCGCGGTATTCGAACAACCTCACGATTGCCAACCATGAAAATATTTTTAGCAGTACTCGTGCTGGCCAGTGCCGCTACGGCGCCGGCGGGAGCGGCTGACATCGTCGCCAACCCGAAGGCGGCGCCGAACAAGATCGAGCAGTGCATCGGCTGCCATGGCATCCCCGGCTACAAGGCCACGTTCCCCGAGGTCTACCAGGTTCCCATGATCGGCGGTCAGTCCGCCAAGTACATCGAAGCCGCGCTCAATGCCTATAAAAAGGGCGACCGCCGGCACCCGTCCATGCAGGGCATCGCCGCCAGCCTGTCGGACCAGGACATCGCCGACATCGCCGCGTACTACGCGCAGCAGACGGTCGCCAGCACCAAATAAGAAGACGCGGAGGAGACCATGAAACGATTGATCCTGAATCTGGCCCCATCCCTGGCCGCGTTCGCGCTGTCCCTGGATGCCCTGGCCGCTTCCGGCGACGTCACCAACGGCGCTGCGCTGGCCAAGAAATACAACTGCGCGTCCTGCCACGGCGCCGACTACAAGACCCCGATCGACCCCAGCTATCCGAAGCTGGCCGGCCAGCACGCCGACTACCTGGCCCATGCGCTGCTGACCTACAAACGCGGCGGCAAGGCGATCAACGGCCGCAACAACGCCATCATGGCCGGCATGGCCCAGCCGCTGTCGGACAAGGACATGGCCGACATCGCGGCCTACCTGCACAGCCTTCCCGGCCCGCTGGTGATCCGGCGCTGAGCCGGATGCGCTGCGCTTCTTACTTCACCTTCTTGCGGACGCACTCGACGTAGGCGTCCGTGTCCGGCTGGGTGCCGTGGCGCTGGGCCGACCAGATCATCTCGCCCAGGCATTCCATCACCTGGTGGTGCGCCTCGTGCGCGCCGATGCGGGCCGACAGCGCCTCGACGGCGGCGCGGATGCCGCGCGGCTGGTCGATCGACACCTGCTCCGTGATCGACAGGTGCATCGACAGGTGCAGGAAGGGATTCGGCTTGCCGCCTTCGACGGAATAGTCGCGCGCCACCGCCTCCTCGGCATCGGTCAGTTCGTCATGGTATTCGGGATGCTCGTCGATCCAGTCGGCCGCGAGCGCATCCATCGGGGTCAGGATCTCGCCGGCGCGGCGCTTGCGCAGGGCTTCGCAGAAGAATTGGCGGACGTCGTGGGAAGATGGGGTGAACATGGCGGGAGCATTCGTACGCGAGGGAAGGGCGTCATTGTAGCGCGCCGGCGGCGTGCCTGCTGCCGATCCCGTCGTCGGACGCTCCGTTACCAGCCTGCCAACTCGAGCTCCAGCGTGCCGTGCCACGGCACCTGCTGCCAGCGCGCATCCAGCGCCAGCACGGCGGCGAACAGCGCCTGGCCGGCGCCGTCCGGCAGTGGCGGCGCGGCGCGTCCGCGTGCGGCGCAGGCCGCGCGCACGCCATCGGCGAACATGGCCGCGTCGAAGGCGCCGCTCCACAGCTGCGCCTGCAGGCTCTCGACCACCGCTTCGGCATGGATGGCCTGGTCGGCCACGTCGCCGGACCCTGCGTCGTGGCTGCGTTCCATCGCCCAGCCGATGTCGGCGCCGCCGGCCACCATGCCGTAGAAGGCGGCGCGCCAGCCGAGCGTCGATTCGACCACGTAGTGGACCAGGTCGTGCGGCAGGATGTCCTGGCGCGGCATCGGGGTCGCGGTGGCGCTGCCGTCGCGGCGCAGGCAGCGCAGCTGGTCGGCCTTGTCGGTACGGGCGCCGCGTGTCGCGATCAGCTTCATGGCGTGGCGTCGTCCGTCGGCGTCTTCGCGGCTGGCGGGGCGGCCTGCGGCGTGTTCTGTGCCGCGAGGGTCCGCGCCGGCGGCGCGCAGCGGGCGCGCGCCTCTGCGGCCAGCGCGTCGGCCCTGGCCGTATCGCCCTGCGCCCGGTACCACTCGGCCACATAGCCTTCGGCCTGGCAGCGGCGGCGCGCGGCGTTGTCCTTGTCGCGGCCCGCCTCGTCGAGCAGGCGCGCGGCGTCGATCTTGCCGAGGTAGAAACGGCCCACGGGTTCCGGCCAGGCCTCGTCGTGCTGCTTGTCCATGCTGGCCGCGAGCTCGCTGCGCGCCAGTTCCGCCTCGCCGTTCTTCATGCGCGCCGTGTACAGCCACAGGGCGCCGAAGCGTTCCGCCGGCAACTGGTCGAGCGCCTTGCGCAGCAAGGGAATCGCCTGGTCCGCGTGACCGGCCAGCAGCGCGCGCCGCCCCGCGATCAGGTTGGCGTGCGGCTGGCCGGACTTGACGGCCATGTCGAGCCAGACCTGCGCCACCAGCGGGTCGCGCGCCACGCCGCCGCGGCCGTTGCCGTACATCGTCGACAGCACGTACTGGGCGTCGGCATTGCCGCCGTCGGCTTCGGTGCGCATCCACGGTTCCAGGCCGGTGCCGCGCGTGAACACGTCGCCGCCCGTATAGGTGAAATACAGCTTGCGCTGGCTCATGGCGAACAGTACGCGGTGGCTGCGCAGGAAGTCCTGGCCCAGGTACAGGTCGGCGCCGTCGCTGCCCTGCGATTCGATGACGCCGATCTCGGCGTCCTTGATGGTCTCGTCGCCGATCTGGATGCTCTTGACGGGCGCGATCCAGTGCGGCGCCCGGTCCGCGCCGATGCCGCCGGAGTCGCCCATGCGCGTTACGCCCGGCGCCGTCACGTCGATGCCGACGTTTTTCGCGGCGCGGCGCTGCAGGAAGCTGCGGTGGGCGCCCGTGTCGATCATCGCATCGACTTCCTTGCCGTTGACGATGGCGGTGAAGTGCGGGTTCGGGCTGCTGTCCCGGCTGCGCTCGAACGGCACGGACACGGCCTGTTCCTGCCAGATCTGCAGGGGCACGTCCTTGCAGTTCTCCGGCTGGAAGAAGCGGATCTTCTTGGCGCCCAGGTCGAATTCCAGGTCGCGCTGCAGCAGGAAGGGCGAGCCGAGGATCGCGTCGAAGGCCGGCGTGAACGCCGTCTCGTACACGACGGGCAGGTCGAGCCGGCGCGTGGTGCGCGTCGGTCCGACACCGAATTCCTTGACCCGCGTGACGTACAGCCGCGAAAACCCGCTGATGCCGTTCACGTAGCGTCCCGTCATGTGCAAGGGCAGGTCGCGCTTGACGACGCCCGTCATGGTGAGAATGGTGTCGAAGGCGCCCGTGTCGACCAGCAGCGTGGCCGGCATCCCGTCGATGCTGCCGTCGACGGCCGGCGTCAGGCCCGGGCCGGCGTAGCGGATCGGCAGCGTGGCGATTTCATAGTAGGTGCAGCGCGGCGCATCGGCGCCATGGGCAACGGGGGACAGCAGCGCCAGCGCGGCGGGCAGGCAGGCGAACAGGCGTGTGAAGGTAGGGGTCATGCGGGCGATTCTACTGGTCGCCCGGCGCGAGAAACTCATCAAATGTCACAATGCAATGTAACGTAATGTTGACATTTTGAAAATGAAAAAGGCAAGCGCCACCGCTGCCGCAGTGGCCTTGCCTTTCGGCAGTGTCGCTTTCGCGCTACTGCTTGTCGATACCCTGGCGCGCGACGACGAGCTTGGAGCTGCCGGCCGCGTCCGCGATGGCCTTGCTGGCCGCCACCACCGCCTTGCTGCTGGCATTCGCGGCCGTCCTGCCATTGTTGCCGTTGCCGCCATTGCCGCCCTGGCCACGCCGTTCGTGCGGCTGGCGCAGGTAGCGCGAGCCGTGGCGGCGGTCCTGGCCGTTGGCGGGCCAGGTCAGGAAGCGCGACAGCTCCTGCAGCGCGCGCTGGTACACTTCGCGCTTGAACTCGATGACCACGTCCAGCGGCACCCAGTAGTCGTGCCAGCGCCAGGCGTCGAACTCGGGGTGGTCGGTCAGGCGCAGGTTGACGTCGTTGTCGCGTGCCACCATGCGCAGCAGGAACCAGATCTGCTTCTGGCCGCGGTAGTGGCCGCGCACCTCGCGCTTGATGAAGTGGTCCGGCACTTCGTAGCGCAGCCAGTCGCGGGTGCGCCCCACGATCTTGACGTGCTCCTGGCGCAGGCCGATTTCTTCCTCCAGCTCGCGGTACATCGCCTGCTCCGGCGTCTCGCCGTACTTGATACCCCCTTGCGGAAATTGCCATGAGTGCTCGCGCACCCGCTTGCCCCACCAAACTTCGTTGTTGGCGTTCAGCAGGATGATGCCGACGTTGGGGCGGAACCCTTCACGATCGAGCATGATTCACCTCGAAACTTTCTGCCGGTCTTGCCCTTAATTTTTTACCTACGTATCCAAGCAAACTAGGGCGCTTCAGCCGTCTGATCGTACGGGAACAACGACGTGCACCACTTGTTTCGGACCCATTTGTATAAAGATTGGATGCATCGGCCGGCTAATCCTTTAAAATTAGGTCGATTATAACCCTCTCTTTTTAAAAAGAATTCATCGATATGCGTGCCTCGCGATTTTTTATTTCAACGCTCAAAGAAGCTCCTTCCGACGCCGAGATCGTCAGCCACAAGCTGATGATGCGCGCCGGGATGATCAAGCGCCTCGGTTCCGGCATCTATACGTATATGCCGCTGGGCCTGCGCGTCATCCGTAAGGTCGAAGGCATCATCCGCGAAGAAATGAACAAGGCGGGCGCGATCGAGCTGCTGATGCCGATGGTGCAGCCGGCCGAACTGTGGCAGGAAACGGGCCGCTGGGACAAGATGGGGCCCGAACTGCTGCGCCTCAAGGACCGCCACGGCCGCGACTTCGCGCTGCAGCCGACCTCGGAAGAAGTCGTCACCGACGTCGTGCGCAGCGAGATCAAGTCCTACCGCCAGCTGCCGGTGAACTTCTACCACATCCAGACCAAGTTCCGCGACGAGCGCCGTCCGCGCTTCGGCCTGATGCGCGGCCGCGAATTCACGATGAAGGATGCCTACTCGTTCGACCGCGACGTCGAGAGCATGCAGGTGTCGTACAAGACGATGTTCGATGCCTACGTCAGCATCTTCAACCGCTTCGGCCTGAAATTCCGCGCGGTGGCCGCCGACAACGGCGCCATCGGCGGCACCGGCTCGCACGAATTCCACGTGATCGCCAGCACCGGCGAGGACGCCATCGTGTACTGCCCGACCTCGGACTACGCGGCCAATATGGAAGCGGCGGAAGCGCTGCCGCTGTCGACGCAGCGCGGCGCGGCCACGCAGCAACTGACGAAGGTCTCGACCCCGGCCACCACCAAGTGCGAGGCCGTGGCCAAGCTGCTGGGCATCGGCCTGGACAAGACCGTCAAGTCGATCGCGCTGACCGTGGAAAAAGACAACGATGGCAAGGTCACCAAGGAGAACTGGCTGCTGCTGCTGCGCGGCGACCACGAGCTGAACGAAGTCAAGGTCTCGAAGGTCCCGGGCCTGAAGGACTTCCGTTTCGCCAGCGAAGCCGAGATCCTGGAAGCCTACGGCAGCGTGCCGGGCTACCTGGGCCCGATCGGCACCAAGCAGCCGGTCACCATCGTGGCCGACCGCACCGTCGCCAACATGGCCGATTTCGTGTGCGGCGCCAACGAGGCCGAATACCACTTCACGGGCGCCAACTGGGGCCGCGACGTGGCCGAACCGCTCGTCGCCGACCTGCGCAACGTGGTCGAAGGCGATGCTTCGCCGGACGGCAAGGGCGTGCTGGCGATCGAGCGCGGCATCGAAGTGGGCCACGTATTCCAGCTCGGTACCGCGTACTCGGAAGCGATGAACGCCGTCTACCTGGACGAGAAGGGCCAGCCGGCGCCGATGCAGATGGGCTGCTACGGCATCGGCGTGACCCGCATCCTGGGCGCCGCCATCGAGCAGAACTTCGACGACAAGGGCATCGTCTGGCCGGACGCGATCGCGCCGTTCGAGCTGGTGCTGTGCCCGATGGGCTACGACCGCAGCGAACTGGTCAAGACCGAGACCGACCGCCTGTACGCGGAACTGCAGGCGGCGGGCGTGGACGTCATCGTCGACGACCGCGGCCTGCGTCCGGGCGCCATGTTCGCCGACTGGGAACTGGTGGGCGTGCCGCACCGCGTCGTGATCGGCGAGCGTGGCCTCAAGGAAGGCAACTTGGAATACCAGGGCCGCCGCGATGCGGAGGCCACGGCCGTTCCCGCCGCCGACATGGTTTCCTTCGTCAAGGGCAAACTGGGCAAGTGATGCGCAAGCGTTCGATCGGCCAGGCGGGCGCCTGGCTTGCCGGCCCGTTGCTCGCCGCTGCGCTGTTGGGCAGCGGCGCGGCCCATGCCGGCAACCAGAAGGAAGAGGCGCTGGCCGATTCGGTCCGCCTGGCGCTGGAGCACGCGATCCGCGACGGCCGGCCGCCGAAACCCGCATTCCGCGACGACGCGGCGCGGGCCCGCTACCGGCAGTGGTTCGACACGATGTCCGCACGCCTCCAGCGCCGCCTGCCGGACGAGCAGACGCGTACCGAGTTCCTCGAGGCCGCGTGGTACGAGGCGACCCGCGCCGGCCTCGATCCGGGCCTCGTGCTGGGCCTGATCCAGGTCGAGTCGGCCTACCGCAAGTACGCCGTATCGATGGCCGGCGCGCGCGGCTACATGCAGGTGATGCCGTTCTGGACCGGCGTGATCGGCGACTCCAACCGCCGCGCGCTGTTCGACATGCAGACGAATTTGCGCTACGGCTGCTCGATCCTGCGCATGTACATCGACATGGAGGGCGGCAACCTGTACCTGGCGCTGGGCCGCTACAACGGCAGCCGCGGCAAGCCGCAGTATCCGAACGCCGTGCTGGCGGCGTGGAAGAACTGGGAGTTCAAGTTACAGGATGGGGCCAATAGCGCTGTCGCTTCGCGGTGACGTCATCGCGATGCCATGGTGGGCGCGGCCGGCGTAGGCATCACATGCCCACCATGCCGGCCGGAGCCGCAATAAAACAAAAGCCCCGTCTTGGCGGGGCTTTGTCGTATTTGGCCAGCGGGGCAGCCGGTCTTTCTTGCTTATTATTTGAGGTGATCGGAGATCAGCTTGGTCATCTCGAACATCGACACCTGGGCCTTGCCACCGAAGACGGCTTTCAGCTTGTCGTCGGCATTGATCATGCGCTTGTTGGCGGCATCCTGCAGGTTCTGCTTCTTGATGTATTCCCAGACTTTCTTGGTCACTTCGGTGCGCGGCAGCGGTTTTGCGCCGACGACTTCGGCCAGCGTTGCCGACGGGGTCATCTCTTTCATGAAGGCGGCGTTGGGCTTGCGGGCTGCGGCCGGCTTCTTCGCTGCGGGTGCTGCTTTCGGTGCTGCTGCTTTGGCAGGAGCTGCTGCCTTTTTAGCTGCCGGCTTCGCCGCGGCGGCCGGCTTGGCTGCGGCGGCCTTTTTTGCCGGCGCTGCGGTGGTTTTTTTGGCTGTTGCCATATTCGAGCCTCCTAAACGGAACACATGGAAAATTGCGCTATGAATCGCACAGCTAATATTGGTAGGGATTTAGTGTTCGTGCAAGTCTTTTTCGAAACTTTTTCACTCTGATATGCCCCGAATCCGCCGATTGTGTTAGCCGGGCCTCCTAACGCCGGAAAACAAGCCTTTTGCGCGGGCGGGGGATGGGAAAAAAAGCAAAAAAAAGCCGCGGGAGCGGGGCTCGCGCGGCGTGCGGGAAGGGCGGCGGATCAGCGCATGCCCGGCATCATGCCCTTCATCCCGCGCATCATCTTCATCAGGCCGCCGCCCTTGAGCTTCTTCATCATGGTGTTCATCTGCTCGTACTGGTTCAGCATGCGGTTCACTTCCTGCACCTGCACACCGGCGCCGGCCGCGATGCGGCGCTTGCGGTTGGCCTTGATCAGTTCCGGCTTGGCGCGTTCCTGCGGCGTCATCGAATCGATGATGCCGCACATGCGGCGCACCTGCTTCTCGGCCTGGTCCATGTTGGCGCCGGCGGCGGCCTGCTGGAACTGGGCCGGCAGCTTGTCGAGGAGGCCGGCCATGCCGCCCATCTTCTTCATCTGCGTGAGCTGGGCCTTGAAGTCGTTCATGTCGAACTTGCCGCCCGATTTGATCTTGTTGGCCATGTCGGCCGCGGCCTGCATGTCCACGCCCTTGCGCGCTTCCTCGACCAGCGCCAGGATGTCGCCCATGCCCAGCACGCGGTTGGCCATGCGGGCCGGATCGAAGGCTTCCAGGCCGTCCAGCTTTTCGGAGACGCCGGCGAACTTGATCGGCTTGCCCGTCACGTGGCGCACGGACAGCGCGGCGCCGCCGCGCGAATCGCCATCGAGCTTGGTCAGGATCACGCCCGTCAGCGGCAGCGCGTCGTTGAAGGCCTTGGCCGTGTTGATCGCATCCTGGCCGACCATGGCATCGACGACGAACAGGGTCTCGATCGGTTTGACGGCCGCGTGCACGGCGGCGATTTCCTGCATCATCGCCTCGTCGATGGCCAGGCGGCCGGCGGTGTCGATGATCAGGACGTCGTGGTAGTGCTTCTTGGCCCAGTCCAGCGCGGCCAGGGCGATGTCGACCGGCTTGTCGTTGGCGGTGGACGGGAAGAAGTCGGCGCCGACCTGCTTGGTGACGGATTCCAGCTGCGCGATCGCGGCGGGGCGGTACACGTCGGCCGACACGGTCAGGACTTTTTTCTTCTGTTCCTTCAGGTACTTGGCCAGCTTGCCGGTGGTGGTGGTCTTGCCCACGCCCTGCAGGCCCGCCATCAGGATGATCGCGGGCGGTTGCTGGGCGAACGAGAGCTGGCTGGCTTCCGGGCCGAGGTCGGCGCCCATCAGCGCCGCCAGTTCCTTCTGCACCACGCCGACCAGGGCCTGGCCGGGGGAGAGCGAACCGATGACTTCCTCGCCCAGCGCTTTTTCCTTCACCTTGGCGATGAATTCGCGCACGGCCGGCAGGGCCACGTCGGCCTCCAGCAGGGCCAGGCGCACTTCGCGCAGCATGTCGGCGGTATTGGCCTCGGTCAGGCGGGCCTCGCCGCGCATCGTCTTGACGACCTTGGCAAGGCGTTGGGTCAGGTTATCCAGCATGTTCTACCTATATATGAGAAAGCGCGGCAAACGCGCATTTTACCTTATCTCGGGGCGTGTTTTTATGGGACAAGAGCCATAGCAGGTCCGTTGCAAGCGTGTGTATCAATCACGCTATTTGATCTGGGGTAAATACGATCTGGAGCGCTTCGGCAAAAATGTTGCCTTGCAGTATGAGCCGCAGGCAAACGTTTGGAGACACGCGCAATGACAGCAAACCCGTTCGGCAAGATCCTCTTTGCCATCGCCCTGATGGTCGGCGACAGCGCCGACGCCGGCGAGGAGGTGGTGCGCCTGGGCAACCTCAAGCTGGCCCACTTCGGCGCCGTCTCGTACATCAAGGAGATTGCGCCGCGCTGCGGGATCCGCGTCGAAGAGCGGGTGTTTGCCAAGGGCCTGGACGTCATGCAGGCGATCATCGCCGGCGAGCTCGACGTCGGCGGCACTGCCTCCGAAGCCGCCATCGCGGGCCGGGCCGCCGGCGTGCCGGTGGTGGTGGTGGCCGGCTTCGCGCGCGGCGGCGCGCGCCTGGTGCGGCGGCAGGATCAGGCCATCCGCGGCGTGCGCGACCTGAAAGGCAAGAAGGTCGGGGTGACGCGCGGCTCGATCCAGGAAGTGCTCCTGATGGCGGAACTGCAGAAGGCCAACCTGTCGTGGGCGCCGGGGCCGGGCAAGGACGTGCAGGTCGTCTACCTGGCGTATCCGGACCTGAACCAGGCGCTGATGGGCGGGCACGTGGACGCCATGATGCAGTCGGAACCGCAATCGTCGCAGGCGATCAATAAAGGCTTCGGCGTCGAGGTCGTCAAGCCCTACGACACCCCGATCGGCGAACCGGTACGCACGCTGGTGATGACGGAAAGCTTCTACAAGAACCGCCGTCCCGTCGCGGAGAAATTCATGCGCTGCTTCGTGCAGGCCACCAGCGCCTTCATCGGCGACCGCCAGCTGGCCGAGCACTACGTGCGCCACACCGTGTTCAAGGGCCAGATCAGCGCCGAGGACTTCCGCGACGCCATCGAGAACTCGCCGTACAGCTACGACATCACGCCCCAGCACATCCAGGTCACCACGGACGTCATGGCCAGGACGGGCGTCGGCCGCATGGTCCGGCCGCCGCTGGCGAAGGACTGGGTCAGGACCGACCTGCTGGACGCGGCCAAGGCCGGCCTGAACATCCGCTAGGAGAGAGCATGAGCAAGTACAAGGCAAGGGAGATCGCGGTGGGCCTGGTGGTGCCGCTGGCGGCGCTGCTGGCCTGGCAGTCCGTGGCGGCGCTGGGATGGGTCGACCGCAACGTGCTGCCGGCGCCGCTGCAGGTCTGGCACAAGTGGCTCGACTACCTGCTTCCGCTGCAGGACTATGCCGCCTTCGCGAAGAGTGGCGCGGGCGGATGGCTGGCCTGGCTGCTGTCCGGGGAACTGCTGCACGACGCGCTCGGCAGCCTGTATCGGGTGGGCGTCGGCTTCGCCGTCGGCGCCGCGCTGGCGCTGCCGCTGGGCCTGGCGATGGGCACGAGCCGCGTCGTCTACGCCTGGATGAACCCCCTCGTGCAGCTGCTGCGGCCGATCCCGCCGATCGCCTACATCCCGCTGGCGATCCTGTGGTTCGGCCTGGGCAATGCGCCGGCCGTGTTCCTGATCGCGCTGGGCGCCTTCTTTCCCGTCTTGATGAATACCGTGGCCGGCGTGCGCCAGGTCGACGGCATCTACCTGCGCGCCGCGCGCAACCTCGGCGCCGATGGCCCGACCATGTTCCTGCGCGTGATCCTGCCCGCCGCCGTGCCCTACATCCTGACCGGCATGCGGATCGGCATCGGCACCGCCTTCATCGTCGTCATCGTGTCCGAGATGATCGCCGTGAACAACGGCCTCGGTTTCCGCATCCTCGAGGCGCGCGAGTACTTCTGGTCCGACAAGATCATCGCCGGCATGGCGACCATCGGCCTGCTGGGGCTGGGGATCGACGCCGCCATGAACCGCCTGAACAACCATCTGCTGCGCTGGCACCGCGGCCTGGAGCACTGAATGCACGCATCCATCGTCATCGACCGCGTCACCAAGGCCTTCGCCGGCGACCGCCGCAGCACGCCGGTGCTGCAGGACGTCAGCCTCGTCATCCCGCACGGCCAGTTCGTCTGCCTGCTGGGGCCATCCGGCTGCGGCAAGTCGACGCTGCTCAATGCCATCGCCGGCTTCGCCCCGCCGACCTCCGGCACCATCGTCTCCGACGGCATGCCCGTCATGGGGCCGGGGCCGCAGCGCGGCATGGTATTCCAGGAATACGCGCTGTTCCCCTGGATGACGGTGGCGCAGAACATCGGCTTCGGCCTGCAGATCAAGGGCCAGCGCCGGCCCGAGATCGCCGCGCGCGTGGCCGCGCTGCTCGAGATGCTGTCGCTGTCGGACTTCGCCGCGCGCTACCCGAAGGACCTGTCCGGCGGCATGCGCCAGCGCGTGGCGATCGCGCGGGTGCTGGCGCTCGATTCGCCGATCCTGCTGATGGACGAACCGTTCGGCGCCCTCGACGCGCTCACGCGGCGCAACCTGCAGGACGAATTGCTGCGCATCTGGGCGGAGCTCGACAAGACGATCGTGTTCGTCACCCACAGCATCGAGGAAGCGATCTACCTGGCCGACCGCATCGTCGTGATGACCTACCGGCCCGGCACGATCAAGCGCGACCTGCTCGTCGAACTGCCGCGCCTGCGCGACCCGGCCGCGCCCGAATTCAACGCCCTCAAGCGAGAGCTGGGCATGCTCGTCATGGAAGAGCAGCAACGCCACCACCGTGCCGAGATGCGTGCCGCCGCGGTCGACTGACGTCCCCCGTCTGGTGCCAGCCTTTACCCGGTCTTTACCTTTTGGTAAGCCAACCTCGGTAGACCGGGATGGTGTAGACTCGCCGGTATGCAAACCACCTTTTTCATTGCCGCGGCCATCCTGTACGCGGTATGCGCCCTGCTGCCGTCGAAGCGGGGCGCGCTCATTTCCGGCACGACGGCCGCGGCCTGGGCGCTGCATGGCGCCGCCCTGTGGCCGGACATGCTCGCCAACGGCACGCTGCGCGTCGGCTTCGCCTTCATGCTGTCGGCGGCGCTGTGGATCTCGGTGGCCGCCTACTGGATCGAGAACCGCAATTTCGCGCTGGACGGCATGCGCCGCATGGTGATGCCGTTCGCGGCCGTCGCGGCGATCCTGCCGTCCCTGTTCCCCGGGAACCTGATGCCCGTGCAGGCGCAGTCGCCGGCATTCGCCTGGCACGTCGCCGTGGCCGTCATGGCCTACAGCACGCTGACCATCGCCGCCTTCCACGCCGTGCTGATGGCGCTGCAGGAGGCGCGCCTGCATACGAAAAGCGCCAGGAAAGGCTGGCTGGGCGCCGCGATCGACCAGCTGCCGGCGCTGCTGACCATGGAAAAGCTGTTGTTCCGCATGATCTGGATCGGCTTCGTCCTGCTCAGCCTGACCGTGCTGTCCGGCCTCGTGTTTTCCGAGCAGCTGTTCGGCAAGGCCTTGCGCTGGGACCACAAGAATGTGTTCGCGCTGCTGTCGTGGCTGTTGTTCGCCGCGCTGCTGGCCGGACGCCGCTGGCGCGGCTGGCGCGGCAAGACCGCGCTGCGCTTCACGCTGGCGGGATTCGCTACGCTGGCGCTGGCCTATGTCGGCAGCCGTTTCGTGTTTGAAGTCGTTCTGCACCGGGGGTTCGTATGACGCGACTGCTTTTCTGGATTGCGCTCGTCATCCTCGTGGTGATGGCCGTGCGCAGCAAACTGCGTGCCGCGATGGCGCGCGCCCAGGGCCAGGCGCCCCAGGGCAGGGGACCGGCGCAGCCCGCCGGTGCCGGCAGCGCCGGCGGCGCGGGCACCTGGCAGCGCGTCGAGGACCGCTCCGAACCGATGGCCTGCTGCGCCCAGTGCGGCATCTATTTCCCGGCGTCGGAAGCGGTGCGGGTGGGCGGACGCGACTTCTGCAGCACGGCGCACGCGCACCAGCCGGCGCCGCGCTGAGCCGCGCTGAGTCGCACGCGTAACCCCGGCTGATCCGCTCCCGCGCTGCATGGCGTCCTGGCCTTCCCTGACCGCCGAGTCGCGCTCGACCTTCTGGCGCTCGCTGCAGACCTTCACGGTCAGCCGCATCGTGATCGCGCTGGTGCTGCTGCTGTACCTGAGCATCGATGCGCGCCGCGGCCAGCTGTCGACCGCGACCTATACCGAGATCTGCATCGCCTACGTGGCGCTGGCGCTGGGGTTCGCCGCCGTCTGCTACCGCTGGCGCCGGCGCTTCCTGCTGCAGCTGGTCGGCCAGGTCATGACGGACCTCGCCGCGATCTCGCTGCTGTACCTGGCCGGCGGCGGCGTGCGCAGCGGCCTGGCGCTGCTGTACCTGTTCCCGCTGGCCGGCGCCGCCATGCTGGCGCCGCTGCTGCTGGCGCTGTTCTCGGCCGCGCTGGCCACGCTGTTCGTGCTGGCCGAGACCATGTGGCAGATCGTCGCGCGCTTCGAGGATCCGCCGCTGATGCAGGCGGGCCTCACGGGCGCCGCTTTCTTCGCGCTGGTGCTGGTGGTGAACCGCCTGGCGGAACGCCTCATCTCGCAGGAGGAACTGGCGGCGCGGCGCGGCACCGACCTGCGCATCCAGCAGGCCGTGTACCGCATCGTCGTCGAGGACGTGGGCGACGGCATCCTGGTGCTGGACCGCGACGGCCAGGTGTTCGGCGCCAATCCGGCGGCGCGCCGCATGCTCGGCCTGGAAGCGCGGCTGGCCGACGACGCCGGGGGGGAGGGAGGCGCCGATGCGGGAACCGCCTTCCGCCTGGCCGACGTGCCAGCGTTCGAGCCGGTGGCGCACAGCTTCGCCGCCTGGATCGCCGGCGCCGGGGCGGCCCACGAAGCACACGAAGGGCCGGCCGACTACGTGACGATCAAGCGCTGGCACGAGGAAGAGGGGGCCGCGCGCGGCCGGCTCGACCAGCCGGCCCACGTGAAGCTGCGCTTCGCGCGGGTGGCGACGCCGCGCGGCGAGGCCGAGCGCAGCGTGATCTTCATGCAGGACGTGAGCGCCATCGAGAACCAGGCGCAGCAACTGAAGCTGGCCTCGATGGGCCGCCTGACGGCCAGCATCGCGCACGAGGTGAGGAATCCCCTGTCGGCGATCGGCCACGCGACGTCGCTGCTGGCCGAGGATTTGCACGGTCCGGCCGAGCAGCGCCTGCTGCGCATCGTGAACGACAACGTGGTCCGCGTGAACCGCATGGTCGAGGACATCCTGAAGCTGTCGCGCAAGGTGCAGCCGAACGGCGAGCCGGTGGCGCTGGCGCCGTTCCTGGCCGAGCTGCAGGCGGAATTCACGGAAACCCAGGGCATGCGCAGTGATATAGTAGCCATCGGCGACGCCGGCGCCCTGGCCGTGCGCTTCGACGGCCTGCACCTGCGCGAAGTGCTGGTGAACCTGCTCGGCAATGCGGTGCGCTACGCCAGCGGCAAGCCGGCCAGCATCCGCGTGTTTCCCGTGCTCGACGCGACGGCGCGGGTCGAGCTGCACGTGCAGGACGACGGCCGCGCGATCACGCCGGAAGTGCGCGCCCACCTGTTCGAGCCGTTCTACACCACCTCGAGCAAGGGCACGGGCCTCGGCCTGTACCTGGCGCGCGAGCTGTGCCTGAACAACGGCGCGATGCTCGACTACGAGGTGCGCGCCGACGACGACGGCGGCACCAGCGGCCGGTTCGTGATCACGTTCGGCGCATCGGGCTGAGCGCGCGAGCGCTACTATATAGACAGAGACAGACGAAGAAGGCCAGCAACCGCATGAGTTCCCCCCGCATCCTCGTGGTCGACGACGAAGCCGACCTGCGCGAGCTGCTCGAGATCACCCTGCTCAAGATGGGCCTGGACGTGGACAGCGCCGCCACCGTGCGCGAAGCGCGCCAGTTCCTGGGCCGCACGCGCTACGCGCTGGTGCTGACCGACATGCGCCTGCCCGACGGCCTCGGACTGGAACTGGTGCGCGAAGTCGCCGCCAGCCACCGCGACACCCCGATCGCCGTCATCACCGCCTACGGCAGCGCCGAGAACGCGGTGGTGGCCCTGAAGGCGGGCGCCTTCGACTACGTCTCGAAACCGGTGGTGCTGGACGACCTGCGCACGATGGTGCGCTCGGCGCTCAAGCTGTCCGACCTGGGCGGCGCTTCGGCTTCTGCTTCGGCTTCGGCCGCGGCGGCGGTGCCGGCGGCCGCGCCGGTCCCGCAGGAGAGAGACTCGCGCCTGGTCGGCACGTCGCCGGCGATGCAGGCGCTGCGCACCCAGATCGAGCGGCTGGCCCGTTCGCAGGCGCCGATCGCCATCAACGGCGAATCCGGCAGCGGCAAGGAGCTGGCCGCGCGCGAGATCCACGCCCGCAGCGCGCGCGCCGCCGGGCCCTTCGTCGCCGTGAACTGCGGCGCGATTCCCGAGGCGTTGATGGAGGCCGAATTCTTCGGCTACCGCAAGGGCGCGTTCACGGGCGCGTCCGACGAGCGCGATGGCTTCTTCCAGGCCGCGGACGGCGGCACGCTGATGCTCGACGAGGTCGCCGACCTGCCGCTGGCGATGCAGGTCAAGCTGCTGCGCGCGATCCAGGAGCGGCGCGTGCGCAAGATCGGCGCCACCGCCGAGGAGCCCGTCGACGTGCGCATCGTCAGCGCCACCCACAAGGACCTGGCCCGCTGCGTCGAAACGGGCCAGTTCCGCCAGGACCTGTTCTACCGCCTGAACGTGATCGAGCTGACGCTGCCGCCGCTGCGCGAGCGCCTCGACGACCTGCCGCTGCTGGTCGACGCGGTTCTGGCGCGCCTGGCCGGAGCGGGCAATGCGCGCCTGGGCTCGGGCGTGCTGGACCTGCTGCGCGCCTATTCCTTCCCCGGCAACGTGCGCGAGCTGGAAAACATCCTGGAACGCGCGCTCGCGTTTGCCGACGGCGGCGTGATCCAGGCCGGCGATTTGCTGCTCAAGGGCGCGCGCGTGGGGGAGGGCAGCCCGCCCGCTTTCGCGCCGGCGCCCGTGCCGGCACCGTCGGTGCCCGTGCCCGCGCCCGCGGAAGCCCCGGCCGCCGCGCCGCCGGCGGACGACGGCGCGCTGCCCAGCAACCTGCCCGACTACCTGAGCCAGGTCGAGCGCGACATCATCCTGCGCGCGCTGACGCAGACGCAATTCAACCGCACCCAGGCCGCCGGCCTGCTCGGCATCAGCGTGCGCCAGCTGCGCTACCAGATGCAGAAGCTGGGCATCCACGCGCCGGAACCGTGATTTCCTGTCCCATAAATACTTTCTTTTACGCAATTTTTATGACGCGCCGGTGACAGGGATGCACCAGCGTCGCGCCCCCGAAACGCCATGTTAGTACTCACTATCAGGCGATGGCTGGGCTGTGCTCGCTTTAACAAAAGTCAAGCCGAGCGCATAAAAAAAATCATCGGCCGAGGCCCTTTGATCCTGCCGAATATCGACTACAATTAGGTTCATAACGCAGTCCACCACTAGATGTAGTGGTCTGCCACAAGAACTCGGCAGTAAATCAGTAATCAAGAAATAGCAAGCAAGCAGTAACAGAGGGGCCCCATGGCAGTGGTTTCCGGAACATGGCTCCCCTCTTTATTTTTCGCGCAAAGTTAATAGGCTGCCAATTTTGACCAGTTGGCAGCATCCTTTTGTAACTCTCGATGGGGCCGTACCGCGGTCCCGCACACGTCGGTGGCCGACGAACGCCATCCTGGAGGCTCAATGCAAACATCTTCGGACATTTCCATCAATTCGAACGCGGCACCGGGATCGGCGAACGCGCTGGTCGCGAACGGCGACTACCGCATCATCCGCCGTAACGGCGCCGTCGTGCCGTTCGCACCGACCAAGATCGAGGTCGCCGTGACCAAGGCCTTCCTGGCGGTGAACGGCGAAGGCGCCCGCGAATCGGCGCGCATCCGCGAACTGGTGGCTGCGCTGACCAGCAACGTGGTGTCGGCGCTGGTGCGCCGCCAGCCGAATGGCGGCACCTTCCACATCGAGGATGTGCAGGACCAGGTGGAACTGTCCCTGATGCGCTCGGGCGAGCATGACGTCGCGCGCGAATACGTGCTGTACCGCGCCAAGCGCATGGACGAGCGCCGCGCCGCCAAGGAAGCGGCCGGCGGCACCCAGGTCGCCGCGCCGCAGTTCAACGTCGTCGACGGCGGCGTGCGCCGTCCGCTGGACATGAACGAAGTCGCCGCGCTGATCAACGCCGCCTGCGTGGGCCTGGAAAAGCACGTCGATGCCGACGCCATCCTGGCCGAAACCGTCAAGAACCTGTACGACGGCGTGCCGGTCGAGGAACTGCATAAATCCGCGATCCTGGCCGCGCGCGCGCTGATGGAAAAGGACCCGGCCTACAGCCAGGTCACTGCGCGCATCCTGCTGCACACGATCCGCAAGGAAGTCTTCGGCAAGGAAACCCCGCAAGCCGGCGCCGCCGCAGAATACATCACCTACTTCCCGCAGTACATCGCCAAGGGCATCGACGCCGAGCTGCTCGACGAGGAGCTGGGCAAGTTCGACCTGCAGAAGCTGGCCAAGGCGATCGTCGCCGACCGCGACCTGCAGTTCGGCTACATCGGCCTGCAGACCCTGTACGACCGTTACTTCCTGCACATCCGCGACACCCGCATCGAAATGCCGCAGGCGTTCTACATGCGCGTCGCGATGGGCCTGGCCCTGCGCGAGGAAAACCGCGAAGCGCGCGCGATCGAGTTCTACAACCTGCTGTCGAGCTTCGACTTCATGAGCTCGACCCCGACCCTGTTCAACTCGGGTACCCGCCGCTCGCAGCTGTCGTCCTGCTACCTGACAACCGTCGCCGACGACTTGGAAGGCATCTACGACGCCATCAAGGAAAACGCGCTGCTGTCGAAATTCGCCGGCGGCCTGGGTAACGACTGGACCCCGGTGCGCGCGCTGGGCTCGCGCATCAAGGGCACCAACGGCAAGTCGCAGGGCGTCGTGCCGTTCCTGAAGGTCGCCAACGACACCGCCGTCGCCGTGAACCAGGGCGGCAAGCGCAAGGGCGCCGTCTGCGCCTACCTGGAAACCTGGCACCTGGACATCGAGGAATTCCTCGACCTGCGTAAAAATACCGGCGACGACCGCCGCCGCACCCACGACATGAACACGGCGAACTGGATTCCCGACCTGTTCATGAAGCGCGTGATGGAAAAGGGCGACTGGAGCCTGTTCTCGCCGTCCGAAGTGCCGGACCTGCACGACAAGGTCGGCCGCGCCTTCGAGGAAGCCTACCTGGGCTACGAAGCCCGCGCGGCACGCGGCGAAATGACCGTGTACAAGAAGATCCCGGCGCTGGACCTGTGGCGCAAGATGCTGTCGATGCTGTTCGAGACGGGCCACCCGTGGATCACCTTCAAGGATCCGTGCAACATCCGCTCGCCGCAGCAGCACGTGGGCGTCGTGCACTCGTCGAACCTGTGCACCGAGATCACGCTGAACACGAACGACGAAGAGATCGCCGTCTGCAACCTGGGTTCGGTCAACATGCCGGCCCACATGAAGGGCGACGGCCTGGACATCGTCAAGCTGCAGAAGACCATCCGCACCGCGATGCGCATGCTCGACAACGTCATCGACATCAACTACTACGCCGTCGACAAGGCCAAGAACTCGAACCTGCGCCACCGCCCGGTCGGCCTGGGCATCATGGGCTTCCAGGACTGCCTGCACATGATGCGCGTGCCGTTCGCGTCGGACAAGGCCGTGGAATTCGCCGACCGCTCGATGGAAGCCGTCTGCTACTACGCCTACCTGGCCTCGACCGAGCTGGCCGAGGAACGCGGCCGCTACGGCTCGTACGAAGGTTCGCTGTGGGACCGCGGCATCCTGCCGCAGGACTCGATCAAGCTGCTGGCCGAGGAACGCGGCGGCTATCTGGAGCAGGACCTGTCGGAAACGATGGACTGGTCGATCGTGCGCAACCGCATCAAGCAGTTCGGCATGCGCAACTCGAACTGCGTGGCGATCGCCCCGACCGCGACCATCTCGAACATCATCGGCGTGTCGGCCTGCATCGAACCGACCTTCCAGAACCTGTACGTGAAGTCGAACCTGTCGGGTGAATTTACCGAGATCAACTCGTACCTGGTGCGCGATCTGAAGGCGCGCGGCCTGTGGGACGAGGTCATGATCAACGACCTGAAATACTTCGACGGCTCGCTGTCGCGCATCGACCGCGTGCCGCAGGACCTGCGTGACATCTACGCGACGGCCTTCGAAGTCGAGCCGAAGTGGCTGGTGGAAGCCGCCTCGCGCCGCCAGAAGTGGATCGACCAGGCCCAGTCGCTGAACATCTACATGGCCGGCGCCTCGGGCAAGAAGCTGGACGAGACCTATAAACTGGCCTGGCTGCGTGGCCTGAAGACGACCTACTACCTGCGCACCATCGCGGCGACGCACATGGAGAAGTCGACCACCCGTACCGGCGCCCTGAACGCCGTGCCGGTCGACGGCGGCCTGGCCGCCGGCGCCGCCGCGGCGGCTGCCGCCAGCGCCGCGATGTCGGCCGCGGCCCCGGCCCCGGCAGCACCGGCCGCGGAGATCGCGGAAGGCGCCGCCTGCTACCTGCGTCCCGGCGACGCCGGTTTCGACGAGTGCGAAGCCTGCCAGTAAGAACACGTAATCCGGACCCCCGCCTGGGCGGGGGCAACCTGCCGAATCAACATCAAGAAGGAACACATCATGGCTCTCTCCTGGGACGATGAACCGGCCGCCGCGCCGGCGCCCGCAGCCAACCCTGCCGAAGCCTCCGCCGCCGACGTCGCCAAGCGCGTGAACGCGGACGACAAGCGCATCATCAACGGCCAGACCGACGTCAACCAGCTGGTCCCGTTCAAGTACAAATGGGCCTGGGACAAGTACCTGGCCGGCTGCGCCAACCACTGGATGCCGCAGGAAGTGAACATGCAGCGCGACATCGAGCTGTGGAAAAACCCGAACGGCCTGACCGAGGACGAGCGCCGCATCGTCAAGCGCAACCTGGGCTTCTTCGTGACCGCCGACTCGCTGGCCGCCAACAATATCGTGCTGGGCACCTACCGCCACATCACGGCGCCGGAATGCCGCCAGTACCTGCTGCGCCAGGCGTTCGAGGAAGCGATCCACACCCACGCCTACCAGTACATCGTGGAATCGCTGGGCCTGGACGAGAAGGAAATCTTCAACGCCTACAACGAGATCCCGTCGATCCGCGACAAGGACCAGTTCCTGATCCCGTTCATCGACGTCATCAACGATCCGGAATTCAAGACCGGCACGCTGGAAAACGACCAGAAGCTGCTGAAGTCGATCATCGTGTTCGCCTGCCTGATGGAAGGCCTGTTCTTCTACGTCGGCTTCACCCAGATCCTGGCGCTGGGCCGCCAGAACAAGATGACGGGTGCCGCCGAGCAGTACCAGTACATCCTGCGCGACGAATCGATGCACTGCAACTTCGGCATCGACCTGATCAACACGATCAAGATGGAAAACCCGCAGCTGTGGACCGCGGAATTCCGCGAAGACATCAAGAACCTGTTCCTGCAGGCCGTCGAGCTCGAATACCGCTACGCCGAAGACACCATGCCGCGCGGCGTGCTGGGCCTGAACGCGGCCATGTTCAAGGGCTACCTGCGCTTCATCGCCAACCGCCGCGCCGTCCAGATCGGCCTGGACGCGCTGTTCCCGAACGAAGAGAACCCGTTCCCGTGGATGAGCGAGATGATCGACCTGAAGAAGGAACGCAACTTCTTCGAGACCCGCGTCACCGAGTACCAGACCGGCGGCGCGCTGAGCTGGGACTGATCCCCGATTGACCCGTCGCCCCTGCGCAGGCAGGGGCCCAATTTTTGCCCGCGTCAACGAAACGCTTGCAAGATTGGGCCCCTGCCTGCGCAGGGGCGACGGCGTTTACGCTCGTCAGAAACTAATCCAGGAACCCCTGGATCGCCTTCATGGTCGCTTCCGGCGCCTCTTCCATCAGCCAGTGCCCCGCGTCTGGGATCACCACCTCGGTGACGTTGGTGGCCGCATTGCGCATCACCACCGCCTCGTTCGCCCCGAACGACTTCGCCCCGCCGATCGCCAGCACGGGCATCGGCAGCTTGCGGGAGATGGCTTTGGCGTTCACTTCGGCATCCTTGGGAAACGCGAGGAACTGGGCGAATGCCGAGTGCATGGCGCCGGGCCGGGCGTACAGCTTCGCGTAATACACACGGGTGGCTTCGTCGATCTTCTTCGGGTCGCCCGCGAACTCGTTCCAGAAACGGTCCAGGTAGATGCGCTCGCGGCCGGCGACGAGGCGCTCGGCGTCCGGGCCGCCGAACGAGAAATGCCACAGCAGCGGGTTGCGCACCAATTGATCCCACGGCGGCACGCCCGGCACGGGCGCATCCATCACCACCAGGCGCTCGGTCTTGTCCGGGTAGCGCGCCGCGTAGGCGAACGCCACCATCGTGCCGATGTCGTGGCCGACGACGGCGGCCCGGTCGATGCCCAGCTTGTCCAGCACGGCGCGGATGTCGCCGGCCTGCGTCCACTTGTCGTAGCCGCCGGCGGGGTGCGAGGACAGGCCCATGCCGCGCAGGTCGGGCACGACCACCGTGTGCCTGGCCGCCAGCCGCGCCGCCAGCGGCGACCACATCGCTCCCGTGTCGCCGAAGCCGTGCAGCAGCACGACGGCCGGGCCCTGGCCGCCGACCATCACGTGCAGCGTGGCGTCGCCGGACTGGATGGTGCGGGCCTGGAACGATGGCGGGAAGGGCTCGACGGCGGCGGCGGACGGCGCCGCCATGGCGCCGACGATGGCGACGATCATGGCGACGACAAGCGCGGCCGCGGAGAGGAACTTGTGCATGATGGACTCCTTGCCCGGCGGGGGAGGGCCACCTGGCCATCGCTGCCCTTGGGATCGGGTCCAGTATGGTTTAGTATGAATCCGGGCAGTAGTCGGCGGATGCCGCAACAGGATTTCGGAAAAGCCGAACAATGGTGAAGCTCGAAGGCATTGCCACCTTCGTCGCGGTGGCCGAAAGCGGTTCCCTCAGCGAGGTGGCGCGGCGCTTGCGCGTGTCCCGCTCCGTCGTCAGCGAACGCCTGGTCGAACTGGAGCGGGCGCTGGGTACCAGCCTGCTGCAGCGCTCCACCCGCCGGCTGGCGCTGACCGAGGACGGCCTCGCCTTCCTCGAGCGTGCCGTGCGCATCGTGCGCGAGGTGCAGGATGCCGCCGCCGACCTGGCCGAGCGGCGCGGGGAGCTGCGCGGTCCGCTGCGCATCTCCGCGCCCGTGACCTTCGGACGCATGCACCTGGACCCGGCCCTGTATCCCTTCCTGGCGCGCCATCCCGGGATCCTCCTGACGCTGGACCTGGACGACCGCCGCGTCGATGCCGGCGCCGACGGTTTCGATGCCGTCATCCGCCACGGCCCGATCGCCGACCGCTACCTGGTGGCGTGGCGGATCGGCGCGAGCCGGCGCGTGCTGGTGGCCGCGCCCGCCTACCTGGCGCGTCACGGCACCCCGCGCTCGCTGGAGGAGCTGGACGGCCACCGCGGCATCTACTACCTGCACCGCGGCGTGGCCGACTGGCGCTTCGCGCAGGCGGACGGCATGCGCATCGTGCGCGGCCAGCCCGGCCTCGTGCTCAACAACGGCGACATGATGCGCGATGCCGCCATCGCCGGCCTGGGGATCGCGCTGCTGCCGCGCTTCATCGCGGGCGCCGCGCTGGCCGCCGGCACGCTGCACGCGATCGACGTCGGCGTCGAGGCCGAGCAGGAACACTTATATATAGCGCACGCCGACGGGCAGCATCCGTCCGCCAAGCTGCGCGCGCTGGCCGCGTGGCTGAAGGATGCCTTCGGCAGCCCGCCATACTGGGACACCCTGTAACGTTCCGGACACGAGTCGCATGCTATCCTCGCTCGCATCCTCCGAACGTCCCTCGCCATGCTCGCCAGTCCGCTCCTCCAGCTTCCCGCCGTCGTGCACGGCTTCGGCACGCGCCACGACGACATGGCCGCGCTGTGGCCGGAATACTGGCCGCGCCGCCCCATCCAGCACGAGCGCCACGGTACCCGCATCGCCGTCGTGACGCGGGCGGGCGAGGATTGCGGCGAAGCCGATGGCATGCTCACCGACCGGCCCGGCCTGCTGCTGGCGATCGCCACCGCCGATTGCGTGCCCGTCCTGCTGGCCCGCCGCGACGGGCGCGAAGTGGCGGCGCTGCACGCCGGCTGGCGCGGTGCCCATGCCGGCATCGTGGCTGCCTTCGCCGACCTGGTGCGCGCACGCGGCGGCGATCCCGGCGACTGGGTGGCCGCGATCGGGCCGGCCGCGCATCCCTGCTGCTACGAGGTGGGGCAGGAGGTGATCGAGGGTTTCGTCGCGCGCTGGGGGCTCGATCCGCAACTGGTCGCGCCGCGCCTGGCCGACGGCCTGCGCCATCTGGACCTGCCGGCCATCGTCCTGCACCAGCTGCGCGCCATCGGCGTGCACGCGGTGGCAGGCCGGACCGAGTGCACGATGTGCCACGCACGCGCCGACGGCAGCTTTGCCTTCCACAGCTACCGCCGCGACCGCGAGACGCGCACGCCGATCGTCGACGTGCAATGGTCGGCGATCGCGATCGAGACAGCCTGAATCCACGGGCGAAACGACGCGGCGCATGGGGCGCGTGGCACGCCGCGACCGCGACGTCGCGCAAGCGTTCGCACGATTTCTCGCGTGCCTCGCGCCACGCGCGTGATAGTGAGGCTATCATGCGCTCAATTCGAACACGATCGCGGATCGGCGCGATGATCGGCCCGATCATCCAACGATGCGCTGCCGATTCGCCGAGACCCGACCGATGCCCGCCATGACCCGAGTCCTCTTCATCCACCAGCAGCTGCCGGCCCCGAAGGCGTCCGTATGAGCTGGCCGATGGCCGAGCGCTTCGCGCTGCACTTCGTCGCCGATGCTTACGCGGTCGACGGTCCGCGCCCGACGGGACGCCACAGCGCGGGCGCCGGCCTGGTGCGCGCGATCGCCGAGGCCGCGGACGTGCGCGCGGTTGGCTGTTTCGCCGCCGGCAGCGCCCATGCGCAGGAATGCGAGCGCATGCTGCGCAGCCACGGCTGCCGCGCCGAGGTCGTGCACATCGCCCAGGGCCGGCCGCAGGACATCGCGCCGTTCGGCACGCTGTACCAGCCGGCACCGGCGCTTGATCGCCTGGCCTGGCGCCGCCTCGGCGTGGGCGAGCGCAGCTACAGCCTGTGCGGCGTCACGCATGCCACCGCCAGCCACGCCGTGATGACGGCGATCGCGGGCCTGCTAGTGGCGCCGCTGCGCAGCTGGGACGCGCTGGTGTGCACGTCGCGCGTCGTGCGCGACAGCGTGCGCGAGGTGATCGAACGCCAGGCCGACTACCTGCGCGCGCGCCTCGGCGCCCAGCGCTTCGAGCTGCCGCAGCTGCCACTGATCCCGCTCGGCGTGCATTGCCGCGACTTCGCGCCGGACGAAGCGCGCCGCGCGGACGTGCGCCGGCGCCTGGGCATCGGCCTCGACGACGTCGCCTTCCTGTCCCTCGGCCGCCTGTCCTTCCACGCCAAGGCCCATCCGCAGCAGATGTTCGCGGCGCTCGAACGGGCTGCCCTCGCGCAAGCCGCCACGGACCGGCGCCAGGTGCACCTGCTCCTGTGCGGCTGGTTCGCCAACGAAGGGATCGAGAAGGCCTTCCGCGAGGGCGCCGCGGCGCTGTGCCCGTCGGTGCGCCTGACGGTGCTGGACGGCCGCGTGCCCGAGCTGCAACGCGACGCCTGGGCCGCCGCCGACGTGTTTACCGCGCTCGCCGACAGCGTGCAGGAGACCTTTGGCCAAGCGCCCGTCGAGGCGATGGCGGCCGGCCTGCCGTGCGTGGTCAGCGACTGGAACGGCTACCGCGACACGGTGCGCGACGGCGTGGACGGCTATCGCATTCCCACCTTGATGCCCGGCGCAGGCGCCGGACTTGATCTCGCGCAGCGTTACGACGATGGCGTGGACAGCTACGACATGTATTGCGGTCATACCAGCCAGGCGGTGGCGCTCGACGGCGCGCTGCTGGCGCAGGCCTACGCGCGCCTGACCGCGGATGCGGCGCTGCGCCGCGAACTCGGCGCGAATGCGCGCCTGCGCGCGCAGCAGGAATTCGACTGGGGCGTCGTGCTCGCGCGCTACCGCATGCTGTGGAGCGAGCTCGATGAGCGCCGCCGCGCCGATGCCGTGCTGGCGCCGCCGCTGCCCGCGCCGGTGCCGGACCGGCTCGATCCCTTCGCCTTGTTCGCGACGTATCCGAGCATGCAGATCACGCCGTTGTCGCTGGTTGAACTGGCGGGCGACGCATCGCTGGCACTGGTGCGCGAGTACCGCGAGCTCGCATTGAACCGCTTCACTGTTGCGTCCTTGCCGACGCTGGAAGAATTCGGGCAGATCTTCGGTTCGATCGGATCGCGCCCGATGCAGGTCGACGAATTGCTCGACGCGCTCGGTCCCTGCGACCGCCCGGCGTTGCTGCGCGGTCTGGCCTGGCTCGCGAAAATGGACTTGCTGCGGATTCGCGCGGCGGGATCGGAAAACGCAGGAAGCCTTTAAATAAAGGCCGTATTCGAAGAATTGCAGATAAACACCGCGCCCATAAAAGGATGTTTAGCGGACGCGAAATGGACGTAGTTTGAAATGCGCATCGATGTGCGCGCTTGTTTCTGGAGACCGAGCCGAACGCATAAAGAATCAAACGCGATCGCGGCGATCGTACGAAATCGAGAAGCCGTTGGTTATCCCTCGCGAAAAGGGCACGAAAAATACCGTGTGCGGGTTGCGCACTGACAAGGTTTTCGTGTACTTTACGTGATTGAATTTGTCAAAACGTGAAGAGTGCGAATTCCGCAATTTTTTCAGGCTGGATTCACGGTCCGAACGGGAAGCAAATCCGATCAAAAATGGGGCGCTGATTCATTGAGTATGCATGTGAGCTTCGCGAAAAGAACAAGCCGCATTGCCTGAATAAATCTCGGGCATGGCGGCTTTTTCTTTTCGCATCTCACCGATGCAGCGATGTGGACAGTGCAGCGAACCACCGAACTCCAGTCGTTCGGTCGTCGGCGACGACGATGGCTGAAGTGCTGCAGACTTGAGGAGTTGCAGCAGTTCAGCTGGTGCCGGATTCATTGACGCAAACACCGCGTTTGCGCCGATGAATAATTCGCCCGACCAAGCAGACCGGGTTGGACGGGTTCAAACCTTGTAGCGTATTTTCTCATCGCAGAGAAGGAGAATTTAAAATGGCAACAGCCGCAAAGAAACCAGCAGCAAAGCCGGCCGCAAAAGCAGCCGCCAAACCGGCAGCAAAAGCAGCCGCTGAAAAAACCGTCGCGAAAAAAGCGGTAGCCGCCAAGCCGGCCGCCAAGGCCGCGGCAAAACCGGCAGCAAAACCTGCAGCCAAGCCGGCAGCAAAGAAAGCCGCCGCCACCAAGACCGCCGCCAAGTCGACCGCGACCAAAACCGCCGCCAAGCCGGTAGCGAAGAAAGCCGCCACGACCAAATCGGCCGCTACCAAGACCGCCGCCAAATCGACCGCAAGCAAGTCGACCGCCACCAAGTCGACCGCCAGCAAATCGGCCGCCAAGCCGGTAGCGAAGAAGACCACCGCCACCAAGTCGACCGCAGCAAAATCGACCGCAGCGAAGAAGACCACCGCGACCAAGACCGCCGCCAAGCCGGCAGCCAAGAAGTCGACCGCCGCCAAGTCGACCACCAAGCCGGTAGCGAAGAAAGCCGCGACCAAGTCGACCGCCGCCAAGTCGACCGCAGCGAAGAAGACCACCGCGACCAAGACCGCCGCCAAGTCGACCACCAAGTCGACCGCAAGCAAGTCGACCGCCAAGCCGGCAGCCAAGAAGTCGACCGCCGCCAAGTCGACCGCCAAGTCGACCGCCAGCAAATCGACCGCCAAGCCGGCAGCCAAGAAATCGACCGCCGCCAAGTCGACCACCAAGTCGACCGCCAGCAAGTCGGCCGCCAAGCCGGTAGCGAAGAAAGCCGCGACCAAGTCGACCGCTACCAAGTCGACCGCCGCCAAGTCGGCCGCAGCGAAGAAGACCACCGCAACCAAGACCGCTGCCAAGGCTCCGGCCAAGACCGCCGCCAAGTCGACCGCGACCAAGACTGCAGCGACCAAGACCGCCGCCAAGGCGCCGGCCAAGACCGCTGCGAAGTCGACCGCCGCCAAGTCGACCGCCACCAAGACCGCCGCTGCCAAGGCTCCGGCCACCAAGACCGCCGCGACCAAGACCGCTGCGACCAAGACCGTAGCCGCCAAGGCGACCCCGGCTGCCAAGACCGCCGCCAAGCCGGCCGCCAAGAAAGCCGCCGCGCCGAGGGCCGAAGCGAAAGCCGACACCAAGCCGGAAGTGAAGTCGGACGCCAAGTCGGACACCAAGGCCGACGCCAAGGCCGACAGCAAGGCCGACGGCAAGGACAGCGCCGCCCAGCCGGCCGCTGCACCGGCCGCCAAGTCCGTGATCGCGCCGGCCGCATGGCCGTTCCCGACCAGCAGCCGTCCGTAAGCCGTATTTCGCTGCGTTTTTTGCCTCACGTTTCTTCAGGGTGAGGCAAAATACCGCTGTGTGGGGCCTGTTTCGAGGCGCCGCACGGCGGTTTTTTTTTAAGGAGTCCTTGTGCTGCCCATTCTTCAGTTGATCGTCGATACCGTGGCCAGTGTGCTGGGCGGCGTCTTGCTGCTGCGCTTCTGGATGCAGGTGATCCGCGTGCGCCCGCCCGCATCGATCGCGCAATTCACCTTTACCTTGTCCGACTGGCTGGTGCGCCCGCTGCGCCGCATCGTGCCGGGCATGGGCGGTTACGACTGGGCCAGCCTGATCGGTGCTTTCCTGGTGGTGCTGGTGGCCAGCTCGGTCCTGCTGCTGGGCGGTGCGAGCGGGCAGGGCGTCGTGCTGTTCGCGATCTTCCGCTTCCTGAACTGGATCCTGTACGGCTTCATGGGCCTGCTGATCGTCGAGGTGATCTTCAGCTGGATCAATCCGCATGCGCCGCTGGCGCCGTTCGTCCGCGCCCTCAACGAGCCGCTGCTGCGTCCCCTGCGCCGCGTGATCCCGCCGCTGGGCGGCCTCGACATCACGGTGCTGGTGGCCTTCATCCTGTTGCAGATCGCGCAGTATGTGCTGCGCCAGCTGTTCGCATTCCACTGAAGAGCGGAATCGTCACGGAAGGCCCGCACCTTGCATGCGGGCCTTTTTCATTGTCCCGTTAGTACTTGTAGCCGAACGCCGCCTCGAAGCGCTGCGCGATCTCCTGCGCCGTGAAGACGTGGTTCTGCGCGCCCTGGTGGGCGATCTTGATGGCGCCGATGACGCTGGCCAGGCGGCCCGTGGTCGGCCAGTCCAGGTCGTTCGCGATGCCGTACAACAGGCCGGCGCGGTAGGCGTCGCCGCAGCCGGTCGGGTCGACGACCTGCTCGGCCTGCACCGCCGGGATCTTGTGGTGCTCGCCCTTGGCGTAGATGTCCGAGCCGTGCTCGCCGCGCGTGACGATCAGCGCGTCCAGGCGCGCCGCGATGTCCTGCAACGACAGGCCGGTGCGGTCCATCACCATCTCGAATTCGTAGTCGTTGCAGGCCAGGTAGGTGGCTTGCTCGATGAAGGTCAGCAGTTCTTCGCCGTTGAACATCGGCAGCTGCTGGCCCGGGTCGAAGATGAAGGGCACGCCGCGCTCGGCGCAGTCGCGCGCGTGCTTGATCATGCCGTCGCGGCCGTCCGGGGAGATGATCGCGACGCGCAGCGGCAGGTAGTCGCCCAGGCTGTTCTCGTGCGAATGCTGCATCGCGCCCGGGTGGAAGGCGTTGATCTGGTTGTTGTCCAGGTCGGCCGTGACGAAGCACTGGGCCGTGTAGGCGCTGTCGATGGTGCGGATGGCATTCGTGGCCAGGCCCTGCTTTTCCATGCGATCGAGGTAGTCGCCGCCGTCCTGGCCGATGGTGCCCATGATCAGCGGGTCGCCGCCCAGCATCTTGAGGTTGTACGCGATGTTGACGGCGCAGCCGCCGTATTCGGTGCGCAGGGTCGGCACCAGGAACGATACGTTCACGCGGTGCAGCTGGTCGGCCAGCAGGGTTTCGCCGAAGCGGCCGTGGTATTGCATGATCTTGTCGAAGGCGATCGAGCCGCAGATCAGCGAAGTCTTGTTCATGGTTGAAGCCTCAGGGATAGAAAACGAAGAGGTGGTAATCGGAGGGCGTCACGTCGCGCAGGGCGAAGTGCAGGCGCACCGGCTGCTCCGAACGCGCGGCGAAGCCCGCATCCGGCGCCGTGCCGCGCGGCAGGTATTCGGCCGGCGTGAACACGCGGCGCAGCACGGGCTTGTTGTCGTCGTCGGTCAGCTCCAGCTCGATGCTGGGCCAGGCCTGCACCAGGTTGCCCTGGTTGCGCAGCAGGGTATGCAGAGAATAGGTGCCCGGCCCCAGCGTGGCCAGTTCCCCCGTCTCGATGGCGAGATTGTCGACCTGGGCCGGCAG
This sequence comes from Massilia paldalensis, assembly GCF_044901715.1. Classification (NCBI taxonomy): domain Bacteria; kingdom Pseudomonadati; phylum Pseudomonadota; class Betaproteobacteria; order Burkholderiales; family Oxalobacteraceae; genus Massilia; species Massilia paldalensis. The sequence goes on along the minus strand of NZ_JBJCIU010000004.1, from coordinate 352,983 downwards.
CGCGACGCGGCAGCCCAGCAGCGCGCAGGCGCCTTCCAGCACGGGCTTGAGCGCGGGGCTGCGCGCGGCCAGCACGTTGCGCCAGGTCGTCACGCCCTGGGCCAGCAGCGCGAGCAGCAGCACGGCGCTGCCGGCGCCCAGCAGGACGCGGCGCGTCCGGCCGGAACGTTCCAGGCGCCGGCTGCGCTTGACGAATTCCGGCTCGTCCACGTCGTCGTGCGGCACGCGCAGGCGCGGCGGCTCGATCTTCGTGGGCGTCAGCCGGGAGCGGCGCGTACGCGCTTCCGTGGCCTTGGCGCGGGCCGAGCGCGGCGGCGCCGGCGTGGCGACGGCGGCGGTGTCGTCGACGGCCGAGGCGCGCAGCGGCAGGGCGGCCGGCGGGATGTCGGGGAGTGGTGGCGGCGCGGGCGCCGGTGCGGGCTCCGGCTCCGGCTGCGCTTCCAGCAGCTCCGGCTCCAGCGCGTGCTCGTCGTCGGGCAGCGCCTGCGCCACGAGTTCCTCGTCCACCGGCATCCCGAAGCTCGGTTCGATGCGGTTCGGCGGCGCGTAGCCGTGCACCGGCATGGAGTCCGGCACCGGTTCCGGCGCGGCCTGCCGCTGCTCTTGTTCAGGCTCTTGCTCTTGCTCGGGCGCCGGCGCAGCTTCCGGCTCCATGGCCGGCTCCACGACTGCATCCAGGACGGATGCAGGCTGCGCCACCACGTCCTGCAGCGGCTCGTACAGCGGTTCCAGCTGCGGCTCGATCCGGTCGGCGGGCGCATACGTCGGCGCGCCGGCGTCCGCATCGGCGGCAGGCGTCTGTTCCGGCGCCAGCGAGGCGATCGGCGGCGGCGCTTCGGCGACCGCGGCGGCGGCGGCATCGGGCCGGACGTCGCCGGCGTGCGCCGCGTCTTCGCGATCCTTGTCGGCGCCGCCGTCTTCGGGCGTGCTGCGGGATGCGGTACGCCATACCTGCGGGCGGCCGGGCGCGAACGGCGCGGCCGCGGCCTGCATCGGCTGGGAGCTTACGGGGTGGCTATCCGGCTCGTGCTCGTGCCGGGAAGGCGGCAGCGACGGTGCCGGCTCCGGCAGGATGCCGGGCAAATCGAAGGGGTGGCCGAGGTCGGCCGCATGGACCGCTTCTTCAGCGGGAGGAGGAGCGGCAGGCGCCGGCGCGGGGGCCGGCGGCTGCAGGTCGACCAGGTGGGCGCTGCCGTCGAAGATGCGCTGGCAGGCGCCGCAGCGGACGATGCCGCCGCGGAGCTTGAGCTGGTCCGAGGCGACCCGGAACGTGGTGTGGCAATGGGGGCACCGGGTGGCGAGCGCCATGCCTTATTTGCCGCCGTTGCTACCGTCGCGTGCCGGCGGCGCGCTGGCGGCGCCGCGCTGGCCGTGCAGGGCAACCCAGCCGTCGTGCTCGGCCCAGACGCCTAGCTTGATGAACGGCGCGTAGGCGGCCGCCACTTCCTCGGCCTGGCGCGCCAGCACGCCCGACAGGATCAGGGAGCCGCCTTCGGCCACGCGGCCCGACAGCATCGGCGCCATCAGCTTCAGGGGGCTGGACAGGATGTTGGCCACCACGGTGTCGAACTGCACGCCGCCGTGCGCCGAGGCGACGAAGTCGTCCGGCACGTAGAAGTCGATCTCGCAGGCGTTGCGTTCGGCATTCAGCTTCGCCGATTCGATGGCCTGCTCGTCGATGTCCACGCCGACGACGCTGCCCGCGTCCAGCTTCTTGGCGACCATGGCCAGGATGCCGGAGCCGCAGCCGTAGTCCAGCACGGTCTTGCCCGGCTTCGGATGGGCTTCCAGCCACTCCATGCACAGGCGCGTGGTCGGGTGGCTGCCGGTGCCGAAGGCCAGGCCCGGATCGACTTCGAGGATCAGCGCGTCCGGATCCGGTGCCTCGTGCCAGCTCGGCACGACCCAGATGTTTTTGCCGATGTGGATGGGCTCGAACTGCGATTGCGTCAGGCGCACCCAGTCGGCGTCCGCGACGGCGCGGGTGGAGAACTTCGGGGCCTGCGCGAGGCCGGCGATGGCGGCGGCCTGGGCCACGATGGCGGCCTGGTCGTCGCCTTCGTCGGTCAGCGCGACGACGCGGCTATGGTCCCAGGCGGCCTGCTCGGGCACCATGCCCGGCTCGCCGAACAGGGGCTTCTCGTCGGCCGTGCCTTCGTCCGCGTCTTCCACCGAGACCGACAGCGCGCCCGCTTCCATCAGGGCGTCCGACAGCCCTTCGGCGTGCTCGCGTGCGATCTCGATGATGACTTCGGTCCAGCTCATTGATCTGCCTTTGCGTCTGCCTTGGTGTCGGATTTGGCGCCCAGCGCGCCATCCTTCGGCAGGTCCGGCTTGTGGGCCAGCTTCTGCTCCAGGTAGTGGATGTTGGTGCCGCCTTCGATGAAGCGGGCGTCGACCATCAGTTCGCGGTGCAGCGGGATATTGGTGAGGATACCCTCGACCACCATTTCCGACAACGCGATCTGCATGCGGCGGATCGCCTGCTCGCGGGTGGCGCCGTAGGCGATGACCTTGCCGACCATCGAATCGTAGTGCGGCGGCACGTAATAGCCGGCGTAGGCGTGCGAATCGACGCGGATGCCGGGGCCGCCCGGCGGATGCCAGCCGGTGATGCGGCCCGGCGACGGGGTGAACTTGAACGGATCCTCGGCATTGATGCGGCACTCGATCGCGTGGCCCGACAGCATGATGTCGCGCTGGCGGAAGCGCAGCTTCTCGCCGCAGGCGATGCGGATCTGTTCCTGCACGATGTCGATGCCGGTGATCATTTCGGTGACCGGGTGCTCGACCTGCACGCGGGTGTTCATCTCGATGAAGTAGAACTCGCCGTTCTCGTACAGGAATTCGAAGGTGCCGGCGCCGCGGTAGCCGATCTTGCGGCAGGCTTCGGCGCAGCGGTCGCCGATCTTCTCGATCAGCTTGCGCGGGATGCCCGGCGCCGGCGCTTCCTCGATCACCTTCTGGTGGCGGCGCTGCATCGAGCAGTCGCGCTCGCCCAGCCAGACGGCCTGCTTGTGCTCGTCGGCCAGCACCTGGATTTCCACGTGGCGCGGATTCTCCAGGTACTTCTCCATATAGACTTCCGGATTGCCGAACGCGGTGCCGGCTTCCGTCTTGGTCATGGCCACGGCGTTGAGCAGCGCGGCCTCGGTGTGCACCACGCGCATGCCACGCCCGCCGCCGCCGCCGGCCGCCTTGATGATGACCGGGTAGCCGACCTTGCGGGCGGTCTGGATGATTTCCTTCGGATCGTCGGACAGGGCGCCGTCCGAACCCGGCACGCAGGGCACGCCGGCACGGATCATGGCCTGCTTGGCCGAGACCTTGTCGCCCATCATGCGGATCGAGTCCGGACGCGGGCCGATGAACACGAATCCCGATTTCTCGACGCGCTCGGCGAAGTCGGCGTTTTCCGACAGGAAGCCGTAGCCCGGGTGGATCGCTTCGGCATCGGTCACTTCGGCGGCGCTGATGATCGCCGGCATGCTCAGGTAGCTTTGCGCCGATTGCGCCGGGCCGATGCAGACGGATTCGTCGGCCAGCTTCACGTACTTGGCGTCCTTGTCGGCTTCGGAGTGCACGACGACCGTCTTGATGCCCATTTCGCGGCAGGCGCGCTGGATACGCAACGCGATTTCACCACGGTTGGCGATGAGGATTTTTTCAAACATGGTAAGTTCGGTGTTTCTGTGAGTGCCCGGCCGGGTCGGCCGGGGAACGACATGGATCGGTGGTGCCGAAGGACAGAAGTCCGGAGACATCCATCCGGAAGTCTCCGGACTTCTGTCCGTAGCGAGGAGTGAATTAACCGATCACGAACAGCGGCTGGCCGAATTCGACAGGCTGGCCGTTTTCCACCAGGATCTTGGTGACGGTGCCGGAGATGTCGGCATCGATTTCGTTCAGGAGCTTCATCGCTTCGATGATGCACAGGGTGTCGCCTTCCTTGACGGTCGAGCCGACTTCGATGAAGGCCGGCGCGCCCGGGGCGGACGAACGGTAGAAGGTGCCGACCATCGGCGATTTGACGACGTGGCCGGTCGGTTCGGCCGGGGCGGCCGGGGCGGCGGCTGCGGCCGGCGCCGGGGCGGCGCTCACGGCCGGTGCCGAGAATTGCTGCACGCCTTGCTGCGGCACCATCATCACCTGGTTTTGCGGGATTGCCGAGGACTTGACGATACGTACCTTGCTTTCGCCTTCGGTGACTTCGAGTTCAGCGATGTCCGATTCGGCGACGAGGTCGATCAATGTCTTGAGTTTTCTTAGATCCATGTGAAACCCCTTGGAATTATTTGTTTGTGAGTATGCGGCGTGAGGTGATGCACAATCCGCAAGGATGCGTGAAGTTGACGTAGATTAACGCTGTTTCAGCGCAAAGTCGATGGCAAAGCGATATCCATCAGCTCCCAGTCCGCAGATCACGCCTTGCGCTTTCTCGGACAAAAACGAATGGTGCCGGAACTCCTCACGCTTGTGTATATTAGAGATGTGCACTTCCACGAACGGAATGTCCACGCTCGAGAACGCATCGCGCAGCGACACGCTCGTATGGGCCAGGCCACCCGGGTTGATCACGATCGCGTCCACGCCCTCCGTCTTTGCTGCATGGATACGGTCGATCAAGGCGCCTTCATGGTTACTCTGGAAGCAGGCGAGGCTGGCGCCTGCGGCGGCGGCCTGGGCCTGGGCCGCCTGCTCGATGTCGGCCAGCGTCGTCGAGCCGTACACTGCAGGCTCGCGCGTCCCCAGCAAATTCAGGTTGGGGCCGTTGAGCAGCAGGAGCTTGTTCGCCATGTTGTAACCGTCTGTTTTGCCCGAAAGACAGGCATTTTGCCGCCAACATTACGGGTTGGCAAGCGATAAAAAGCAGTGTAAAGGGAAGTGAACGACCGTTTGTCAAGCTCACAGCTTGGCCAGGTCGGCGCGCAGTTGATCGAATTTCAACTTGCCCAGGTAAGTCTTCTTCACCTGCCCATCTGCGCCGATCAGCACCGTATAAGGCAGGCCGCCGTTGGCATTGCCCAGGCCGCGCGCCAGGTCAGTGGCGCCCATGCCGCCCACATACAGCGGATAGGAAATCTTGATCTTCTTGGCGAATTCGGCGAGGTTCGTCGGCGAATCGATGCCGATGCCGATCACGTTGAAGCGCTTGCCGCCATCCTTGGCGGCCAGCTCGGACAGTTCCGGCATCTCGGACACGCAGGGCGCGCACCACGAGGCCCAGAAGTTCACCAGCAGCGGCTTGCCCTTCCATTGGGACAGTGCCTGCGGCTTGCCCGACAGGTCGTTCAGCGATTGCGCATACAGGTTCGCCGCCGCCGTGTGGGCGCGGCCGTCGGTCGGCGCGTAGGTGGTCGTCAGCGGTCCCTTCGCTTCCTGCCTGACGCCGGCGATGGCGCCCAGCACGGTGAAGGCAGCAGCGAGGATGGCGTAGCCCGCCAGTTTTTTCTTGTTCATGGGTTCAAGCCTGTTTTTCTTCGTTGTTCATCAGGGTGCGCAAGCCGGCCGCATCGACCCGCTGGGCGCGTCCGTCGGCACGCGGCTTCAGGGCGCCGCGCAAGTCGTTCATCTCGTACAGCTCGGCGTGCACGGTTTCCTTCTTCCACGTAAAACTCACCACCTCCACGGGATCGTGGCGCCCGCCCTTGAAGTGCGGGACTTCCGCGATGTCGAGGTCGACGTTGCGGTTGAGCAGCCAGATCTCGACTTCCTTGGCGCTGTCCGCGAACAGCTGCAAATGGATGTCGTCATGCTCGCCGGCCGTGCCATTCAATACCGCGCCCGTCAGGTAGGGCCGGAACTCGGCCAGTTCCTCCATGACGTCGATCGCGGCCCGGCGCAGGCGCTGCAGGCGCGCGGTGCGGGCCGGATTGTCGAACAGCGCCTGGTAGCGGCGCACCTCGTCCTCGACCTGGATATTGTCGGGCAGGTAATTCGGGGAGGGCCGGTCGACGCCGAGCACCTGGCGCGCCGCCTTGGCCTTGGCCGTGTGATAGTCGGCGCCATCCTGGGCAATCATGCGGGCCGCCGTTGCGGCTATGCGCGAGCGCAAAGTCTGGAGGTCATCATTTGGATTAGGCATCATGTCCGAGATCATACTCTTGAACGGAAAATGGCATCGCGTCGGGTAGAATCGCGTATTCATTTGCTTTACAGCGCTACTTACTGAGCGATTCCCGAACAATGCACATCCATATCCTCGGCATCTGCGGCACCTTCATGGGCGGACTCGCTGTCCTGGCGAAGGAGGCCGGCCACCGTGTCACCGGTTGCGACGCCAACGTCTATCCCCCGATGAGCACCCAGCTCGAAGCCCAGGGTATCGAGCTGATCCAGGGCTACGGTCCGGAACAGGTGAGCCTGAATCCCGATTTGTACGTGATCGGCAATGTGATGACGCGCGGTAATCCGCTGGTCGAGGAAATCCTGAACCGCGGCCTGCGTTATGTATCGGGTCCGCAATGGATCGGCGATCATATTCTGCGCGACAAATGGGTATTGGCCGTGGCCGGTACGCACGGCAAGACGACGACCACGTCGATGCTTGCCTGGATCCTGGAAGACGCCGGCTACGCGCCCGGCTTCCTGATCGGCGGCGTGCCGATGAACTTCGGCGTGTCGGCCAGGCTGCAGGGCGACAAGGACAGCGACTTCTTCGTCATCGAGGCGGACGAGTACGACACGGCCTTCTTCGACAAGCGCTCGAAGTTCGTGCACTACCATGCCAAGACCGCCGTCCTGAACAACCTGGAATACGATCACGCCGACATCTTCCCCGATATCGGTGCCATCGAAACCCAATTCCACCACCTGGTGCGCACCGTGCCGGGCGTGGGCCGCCTCGTCGTGAACGGCGACGAAGCCTCGCTGGGCCGCGTGCTCAAGCGCGGCTGCTGGAGCGACAAGGAAACCTTCGGCGCCTCCGACGGCACCGACTGGAGCCTCGTCGAGCATCCGGGTGGCGCCAGCTTCGACGTCCTGTTCAAGGGAGAGCAGCAGGGTACCGTGCACTGGGACCTGACCGGCAAGCACAACCGCAGCAATGCGCTGGCCGCCATCGCCGCCGCCCGCCACGTGGGCGTGCCGCCCGCCCAGGCGATCGAATCGCTGGCACGCTTCCAGAGCGTCAAGCGGCGCATGGAAGTGCGCGGCACCGTGGGTGGCGTCACCGTCTACGACGACTTCGCCCACCATCCGACGGCCATCGCGACGACTGTGGGCGGATTGCGCCAGAAGATCGGCACGACGGGCAGGATTCTGGCCGTGCTCGAGCCGCGCTCGAACACGATGAAGCTGGGCGCGATGAAGGATGCGCTGCCGGGCAGCCTGAAGGATGCCGACCTCGTGTTCGGCTTCGGCAGCCAGCAGGCGCTGGGCTGGTCGCTGGGCGACGCGCTGAAGCCGCTGGGCACCATCGCCCACAGCTTCGACCAGCTCGACTACCTGGTGCAGGCCGTCGTCCAGGCCGCCCAGCCGGGCGACCACATCCTCGTGATGAGCAATGGCGGCTTCGGCGGCGTGCACCAGAAGCTGCTGGATGCGCTGGCTGCGAAGGCATGAGCGCGACGCCGCCTATTCAGCACGTGCCCGTTGGGAACGGGCACATTCTGTACCTGCACGGCTTCCGCTCGTCGCCGCGTTCCTGCAAGGCGCGCGTCGTGCAGCAGCGCATGGAGCGCGCCGGCCGCGCCCACGACCTGACCTGTCCGCAACTGCCGGCGTCGCCGCAGGCGGCCATGGAGCTCGTGCTGGGCCTCGTCGAACGCCACCGTGACAGGCTGGCGATCATCGGTTCCTCGCTGGGCGGCTTCTACGCGACCTGGCTGGCCGAACGCTTCGGTTGCCGCGCCGCGCTGCTGAACCCGGCCGTCGATCCGCTGTCGCGGCTGGAACAGCACGTGGGCACGACGACGGCTTGGCATTCGGACGAGCCGTTCGAGTTCAAGCAGGAATACATCGGGGAGCTGGCGGCGTTGAAAATCGACCGCATCACCGATCCTCAGCGCTATTTCCTGTTGGCCGCGACGGGCGACGAGGTGCTCGATTACCGTGACATGGTCGCGCACTATGCGGGCGCGCACCAGCACGTCATCGACGGCAGCGACCATGCGATCTCGGAATTCGAGCGCTATGTCGACGAGGTACTGGCATTCTGCGGCATCGACACCAACGAGCAACCCGAACGAGGCGCCGCCGGATCGGAACGGGGAAGGTGAGGCCGGCCTCGCTGCGCCGGGCCCGCTGGTTCGCGCATCCGGACGGCGTGCATGCGCCGGCGCCGATGCGCGACTGGCTGACGACGGAAGGTTCGCTGACGGCGCGCCTGGTGGCGAGCAGCAACCACTTCCGCGTGCAGAAGCTGCGCCAGGCCGGCAACGTCTGCCTGGCCGACGAGACGGCGGCCATCGGGTTGCCGCGCCCGCTGCGCGTGTGGGAGCGCGACGTGCTGCTGCGCTGCGACGGCCGTCCCGTCGTGTACGGCCACACGGTGGTGCCGCTTTCCGCCACGGCCAGCGACTGGCCGCTGTTTTCCACGCTGGGCGAGCGTTCGCTCGGCACCACGCTGTTCTACGATCCGCTGGTGGAGCGTGGCCAGCTCGCCTTCGCCAGGATCCGTCCGGGCCATCCGCTGCGCACGCGCATGCGCGCCGCCTTGCTGGCGAACGATGTGTCGTTCGCCGCGGATGCCGATTATTTTGCCCGGCGCTGCGTCTATCGCCGCCGTCAAGGCCTGCTGCTGGTCACCGAGGTATTCTTGCCCGCGGTGCTGAAGCTGGCCTGTACATCAACCAAGTCCAAATAAGATGAACGTATTTTTCGAAGAGTCCGGCGATTTCAAGGTCGGCACCGTGCTGTCGCAAGCGGGAGAGGCTTACCAGGTCGAAATGCCGAGCGGGAAGCGTACCAAGGTCAAGTCCAAGGATGTGATGCTGCAGTTCGACAAGCCGGATCCGGCCGCGCTGCTGGACCAGGCCAAGGCGATTGCCGCGGACGTGGATCTCGAATTCCTGTGGGAAGTCGCGGGCGAGGACGAGTTCGGCTTCACGGAACTGGGCGCCGAATACTTCGGCCACGCCCCGCTGCCGGCGGAAGCGGCCGGCCTCGTGCTGGCCCTGCACGGCGCCCCCATCTATTTCTATAAAAAAGGACGCGGGCGCTACAAGGCGGCGCCGGAACAGTCGCTGCGCGCGGCGCTGGCCGGCATCGAAAAGAAGAAGCAGCAAGCCATCGTCCAGGCCTCGTATGTCGAGGAATTGAAGGCGGGCCGGCTGCCCGCGTCGATGCAGCCGCTGGTGCAGCAGCTGCTGTTCAAGCCGGACAAGAACAGCATCGAATTCAAGGCGCTGGACACGGCCGCCAGCGAACTGCAGACCACGCCGCAACGGCTGATGCTGTCCACGGGCGGCGTCGCGTCCGCCAAGGACCTGCACATGTCGCGCTTCCTGTTCGAGCACTTCCCGCGCGGCGCCGGCTTCCCGCCCGTGACGGTCCCGGCGGCGCCAGGCGACCTGCCGCTGGCCAAGGTGGCCGCGTTCTCGATCGACGACGTGACCACCACCGAAATCGACGATGCGTTCTCCGTCGAGGAACTGGACGACGGCACCGTGCGCGTGGGCATCCACATCGCGGCGCCGGGCCTGGGCATCCGTCCGGACGACGCCATCGACAAGATCGCGCGCGCGCGCATGTCGACCGTCTACATGCCGGGCGACAAGATCACGATGCTGCCGGACGAGGTCGTCAATGCGTTCACGCTGGCCGAGGGCAACGATTGCCCGGCGCTGTCGCTGTACGCCGTGCTGAACCGCGACGACTGGTCCGTCATCTCGACCGAGACCCGCGCCGAGCGCGTGCCGATCAAGAACAACCTGCGCCACAACGACCTGGACGAGCTCGTCAACGAGGACACGCTGGCCAGCGGAGAAGGCGAGTATCCGCACAAGGCCGAGCTGGGCCTGCTGTGGAAGTGGGCCCTGACGCTGGAAGCGGGCCGCATGCAGAAGCGCGAAGCCTTCGGCCTGAAGCCCGAGCAGGCGAACCGTGTCGACTTCAATTTCTATGTCGAGGACGACGTCGTCACCATCGTGCGCCGCAAGCGCGGCGCGCCGCTGGACAAGATCGTGGCCGAGCTGATGATCTTCGCCAACAGCACCTGGGGCAAGCTGCTGCACGACTGCGGCGTGCCGGGCATCTACCGTTCCCAGGGACCGGGCGCCGGCGGCTGGGCCGCCAAGATGCAGGTGCGCATGGTCACCCACGCGGCGCCGCACCAGGGCCTGGGCGTCGACCAGTACGCCTGGAGCACGTCGCCGCTGCGCCGCTACACGGACCTCGTCAACCAGTGGCAGATCCTGGCCTGCGCCAGCAACGGCGTCACGGCGCCGCTGGTCGCGCCGTTCAAGCACCGCGACGCGACGCTGTTCTCGATCGTCTCCGCCTTCGACGCCGCCTACTCGGCCTATAACGACTTCCAGCAGAACATGGAACGCTACTGGTGCCTGCGCTGGCTGGGCCAGGAACACGCCAAGCAGGTCGATGCCGTGGTGCTGAAGGACGAGGTGCTGCGCCTGGTCGAGATCCCGCTGGTGATCCGCCTGCCGGGCATGCCCCAGGTGGCGCGCGGCGCCCAGGTGCGCCTGGACATCGTGCGCTGGGACGAGGTCGACCTGGCGCTCGAAGCGCGCCTGCTCGAAGTGGCCGCCGTGGCGCCGGAAGGGGCGGAACTCGACCTGGAAGAAGAGGAAGAGGGCACGGACACGGGCGAAGCGGCGGCGACGGAAAGCGCGGAAGCGGAGGGCAGCGTCACCGTGGTCGATCCGGAGACGCAGACGGACGTGCCGGCGGCGCCGGCCGATCCGCAGACGGCGGCCTGACGCGTCGGATGTCGTCCCCGCGCAGGCGGGGATCCGATGTGCGTGCCGGCACCTTGCGGGGGCCGTCCACGTACTGTTGATAATCCGTTAATCGATCTTGAAACTGCGTCGGTCTTGAAACTGCGGCAATCCCATGTTGCATGCAAGACCGATACTTTCCCGCGCGCCTCGCACACGGCGCGTAGCGCACGGTAGAATGGGGAGTTATACCAACCGTCCCACCCCGCAGCGCGTGAACAGCCTTCGCCACAACCGTCCCCTGATGATCGCCATCGCCTGTTCGGTGCTGGCGCATGCCTGCCTGCTGGCGGTCCGCTTCGCCGCGCCGGACACGTTCCGGCTGCAGCCGGCCGACCCCGGACTGGAAGTCATCCTCGTCAACGCCAAGCACCAGCGCGCGCCCCTGAAGGCGGAGGCGCTGGCCCAGGCCAACCTCGACGGCGGCGGCAAGGCCGACGCGGGACGGGCCCAGTCGCCGCTGCCGGACCTGCGCAAGGTCGAAGACGGCGACAGCATCAAGGCGCTGCAGCGCCGCATCGCCGAGTTGGAAAAGCAGCAGAAGAACATGCTGACGCGCACCCGCACCTCGGACTTCAACACGGCGCCCAGCGCCGAGCAGGCCAGGCCGGACCCGCGCCGCACGGGCGCCGACGACGTCGATTCCGCCAAGGCCATCGCGCGCATGACGGCCGAGATCACCCAGCGCATCAACGACGAGAACAAGCGCCCGCGCAAGACCTTCATCAGCCCCAGCACGCGCGAAGTCGGCTACGCCATGTACTACAAGGCGATGCAAAAGCGCGTCGAGGAGACGGGCACGCTGAACTTCCCCCAGCAGAACGGCAAGAAGCTGTATGGGGAACTGGTCGTGTACATCCCGATCTTCCAGGACGGCAGCATCTACGAGAAGGAGGGCGGCCCGCGCATCGAGCGCAGCTCCGGCAACCCGGCGCTGGACCGCGCCGCGCTCGCGATCGTGCGCCGCGCGGCGCCGTTCGGCAAGTTTCCGGCGAATATGCGCTCGTCGGACAAGGACGATTTGTGGATCGTGATCACCCGCTTCCGGTTCACGCGCGAGGAAACGCTGCAGGCGGAATTGCGTGGGTAGGAAGCATCCACCACGTCGTTCCAGCGATAATCCACGTCGTCCCCGCGCCAAACCACGTCGTCCCCGCGTAGGCGGGGACCCAAGTTGGCCGGCGCAGTCGACGCGCTTGCGATATTGGATCCCCGCCTGCGCGGGGACGACGGTAACGAATTGACCATGACAGACAAATACTGCGTGATCGGGAACCCGATCGCCCACAGCAAATCGCCCGAGATCCACGCCGCCTTCGCGGCGCAGACGGGGCAGGACATCGCTTATGAACGCCGCCTGGCGCCGCTGGACGGCTTCGCGCAGACCGTGCGCGAACTCGTGGCGGCGGGCTACAGGGGCGCCAACGTCACCGTGCCGTTCAAGCTGGAAGCGGCGGCCATCGCCACCCGGCTGGAGCAGCGCGCGCGCCTGGCCGGCGCCGTGAACACGTTGCGCTTCGAACGCGGCGAGATCGTCGGCGACAACACGGACGGCCCGGGCCTGGTCGCGGACATCGTGCGCAATGCCGGCGTGCCGCTGGCGGGCAAGCGCGTGCTGCTGCTGGGGGCGGGCGGGGCCGCGCGCGGCGTCATCCTGCCGTTCCTGGAGCAGGGGCCGGCCGCCATCGTCATCGCCAACCGCACGCCCGCCACGGCCGATGCGCTGGTCGCCCATTTCGCGGGCCATGCGGCGCCGGGGCAGGTGACGGCGTGCGGCTTTGAAGACATCGAAGGCCCGTTCGACGTGGTCGTGAACGCCACGTCGGCGAGCCTGGCGGCCGCCATGCCGCCGGTGCCGGCCGCCGCTTTTTGCCAAGGCACGCTGGCATTGGATATGATGTACGGAAAAGCGCCGAGCCCGTTCATGGCATTCGCCGCCTGCCATGGCGCGGCGGCCCGCGACGGCCTGGGCATGCTGGTCGAGCAGGCTGCGGAAGCCTTCGCCGGCTGGCGCGGCGTGCGGCCGGAAACCATGGCCGTCCTCGAACGGATGCGCTCCACCTTATAACGACCTATGCTCGATGCGCTCAAGGCTGCGGCCACCGCGAAACCCAAGTCCAGACCGAAGGCGAAGGCCGGCGGGCGGCGCTGGCTGAAATGGCTCGTCCTCGGCCCGATACTGGCCGTGCTGCTGGTGCAGCTGTACTTCTTCCTGATGGTTTGTTGGTGGACGCAGTTCGATCCCTCGTCGACCAGCATGATGCGCCAGCAGTTGTCCGCGCTGCGCGAACAGAATCCGGACGCGAAGCTGGAACACGCCTGGGTGCCCTACAACCGCATCTCGAACCACCTGAAGCGCGCCGTGATCGCCTCCGAGGACGGCAACTTCCTCGCCCACGACGGCGTCGACTGGGATGCGTTGGAGCGCGCGTACGAGCGCAACAACAAGCGCCACAAGGTCGTCGGCGGCGGCTCGACCATCACCCAGCAGCTGGCCAAGAACCTGTTCCTGTCCGGCTCGCGCAACTACCTGCGCAAGGGCCAGGAACTGGTCATCGCCTACATGCTGGAAGCGGTGATGAGCAAGCAGCGCATCCTCGAGATCTACCTGAACGTGGTGGAATTCGGCCGCGGCGTGTTCGGCGCCGAGGCGGCCGCGCGCCACTACTACCGCACGGCGGCCGCCAACCTGACCCCGTCCCAGGCCGCGCGCCTGGCCGTGATGCTGCCGAACCCGCGCTACTACGACCGCCACCGCGACACCAACTACCTGGCGCGCCGCACGGCGATCATCCAGCGCCGCATGAACGCCGCCGAACTGCCCTGAATCCGCCCCTGAATTCGGGGTCAGAGCACATTATTTGTAAAATTCGGGGTCAGAGCACATAGTGGATTCCGGTGTCTGCGCTGCATTTCGCCGCCGGCTCTCCGGCTTGAGCACGAAACCGTTGCGTAAGCGCCGAAAGAGTTCGAACAGGCCATTTCCACAAAAAGTGCTCTGACCCCGAATATGCGAAAAATCGGGACCTGACCCCGAAGTGAGGAAATAGATGGACAGATTGGATGCGGAATTGACCAGGCTGTATCAGCCCCTGCACGGCGACGCGGTGCGCGGCATCGCCATCCCGTTCCGCAAGGCGGCGGGCGGGGAGGCGCGGCATTGGGACGATCTGTGCGCGATCGCCAACGCGCTGCAGGCGGACTACGGCTTCCCGGCGCCGGCCGTGAGCGTCGCCGCGCGCGGCGGCTACGTCCTGTGGCTGTCGCTGGAGGAGGCCGTGCCCGTCGAGGAGGCGCGCACGTTCGTGCGGCTGCTGGGGCGCGCCCATCCGGACATGCTGCTGGCGGCCGACGACGTCGGCATGCCGGTCGACCTGCCGCCGCACCTGGATGCCGCCACCGGCACCTGGTCCGCCTTCATCCACCCGGGCATGGGCGCCTCCTTCGCCGACGAATCGGGCCTGGACATGCCGCCGCCCGCGGCCGGCCAGCTGGGCTTCGTCGACGGCCTGGAGCGCATCGCGCCGGCACGGTTCCAGGCGGCGCTGGCGGCGCTGCGCGCGACCCATGGCGCTGCTCCGGTGACCGCGCCGGTGACTGCCCTCGCAGCGCCACCCGCCCCGCCCACGGCCCCCGCCGCCACGCAGCCCGGCGCCATCCCGGACGGCCTGCTGCTCAAGGACGCCACGCTGGAAGACATCGTCCGCTTCCTGCACGCGAAGCACATCGAGCCCACCTTCCGCCACCTGATCCCGCCGCCCCGGGGCGGGTTTGGCGAATAAACGTCGGCCAGCCCGCGTGCCGCCCTGCGAAATGTCGTTTTGGGGTGGCCGCGTCCGGTCCTTGCTAGTACACTTGCGCTGTTTCCGAATCCGGCCCAGAAAGAGCGCATGATCAACGTATTTGTCCTACAAAATGGCCGACTGAACCAGGTACCGATCGCTTCGCGCGCCGATCTGGAGAACGTAGAGGCAGTCTGGGTCGACCTGAACGATCCCACCGACGAAGAACGCGCCTGGGTCAAGGCCAAGTACGACGTCGTCCTGCCGGGCGAGGACGAGGTCTCGGACATCGAGGCATCCGCGCGCTACTACGAGGGCGAGAACGGCGACCTGCACCTGCGCACGGACTTCCTGCGCGAGGAAGAGGACGGGCCGTCGCGGATCGTCACCGTCGCCTTCATCCTGTCGAAGAAGGTGCTGTTCTCCGTCCACGTCGACGACCTGCCCGTATTCCGCCTCGTGCGCCTGCGCGCGCGCTCGCGTCCCGGCTCGATCGAGGACTACATGGACGTGCTGCTCGACCTGTACGCGACCGACGCCGAATACTCGGCCGACGCGCTCGAAGGCATCTACGAGAGCCTGGAAGCGGTGAGCCAGCGCGTGCTGCAGAAGGAATTCACCGACCAGGACGCGGCCGCCGCGCTGAATGCGATCGCCCACGAGGAAGACTTGAACGGCCGCATCCGCCGCAACATGATGGATACGCGCCGTGCCGTCAGTTTCCTGATGCGCGGCCGCCTGCTGAACTCGGAACAGTTCGACGAGGCGCGCCAGATCCTGCGCGACATCGAATCGCTGGACAACCACACGTCCTTCCTGTTCGACAAGGTGAACTTCCTGATGGACGCCACCGTCGGCTTCATCAACATCAACCAGAACAAGATCATCAAGATCTTTTCGGTGGCCTCGGTCGCCTTCCTGCCGCCGACCCTCATCGCCAGCATCTACGGCATGAACTTCGAATTCCTGCCCGAACTCCACTGGAAATTCGGCTACGGCTGGTCGCTGTCGCTGATGGTCATCAGCGCCATCGCGCCCTTCCTGTACTTCCGCCACCGCGGCTGGCTCAAATAAGCATTTCGTCGCCGGCCCCGCGCGGCCGGTGATGCGTTTACTCCACAATTCCCCCGATCTCGCCGCGCACAGATGCGCAAATATGCCCGCCAGCTGTTGACATGTAAATGAGAATTGTTATTATTTGCATTTCCACCCGATTCTGAACACAGGTCGACATGCGCGCTTTCTGGACCCCGATCCACCGTTACCTCGGCCTGCTGACGGCAGCCTTCCTGTTCGTCAGCGGCATCACCGGCGCCATCATCTCCTGGGACCACGAGCTGGACGACGTGCTCAATCCCCACCTGATGGAAGCGCACACAGCCGGCAAGCCGCAGTCGCCGCTGGAGCTGGCGCGCCAGGTCGAGGCGCGCTATCCGGAGATCCGCGTGTCCTACGTGCCGCTGAGCGTGGAGCCGGGCGAATCGCTGGCGCTGGGCGTGTCGCCGCGCTTCGACCCCGTCACCCAGGACTTGACCAAGCCGGGCTTCAACCAGGTCTTCGTCGACCCCGTCAGCGGCGTCGAGCTGGGCAAGCGCGAGTGGGGCGCCGTGTGGCCCATCACCCAGGAAACCTTCGTCTCCTTCCTGTACCGCCTGCACTACACGCTGCACATCCCGGCGATGTGGGGCATCGACCGCTGGGGCCTGTGGCTGATGGGCGGCATCGCGATGATCTGGATGGTCGACAGCTTCGTCGGTTTCTACCTAACGCTGCCCGTGCGCCGCAAGAAGAACGCGCTGGAAGCGCGCGCGCCGGCCACCGGCAAGACGTGGTGGCAGCGCTGGAAACCGGCGTGGAAGGTGCGCTGGAAGGGCGGCAGCAGCAAGCTGAATTTCGACCTGCACCGCGCCTTCAGCCTGTGGACGTGGATGCTGCTGTTCATCCTCGCGTTCACGGCGTTCTCGCTAAACCTGTACAACGAAGTCTTCTACCCGGTGATGCGCAAGGTGTCGCAGGTGACGCCGACCCCGTTCGACACCCGTCCGATGGCCGACAAGCAGCACTACGTCGTGCCGCGCCAGCCCTTCGCCGACGTGATCGCGCGCGCCGGCCAGGAAGCGCAGCGCCGCGGCTGGAGCGAACCGGTCGGCGCCATCTATTATTCGCAGGAATTCGGCATCTATATGGTGAGCCTGTACAAGCCGGGCGACGACCACGGCACGGGCGGGGTCGGTCCCGCGCTGCTGTACTACGACGGCACCGATGGCCGCCTGCTGGGCGAGCGCCAGCCGTGGAAGGGCACGGCCGCCGACATCTTCGTGCAGGCCCAGTTCCCCCTGCATTCGGGCCGCATCCTGGGCCTGCCGGGCCGGATCCTGATCTCGGCGATGGGTCTCGTCGTCGCCATGCTGAGCGTGACCGGCGTGATCATCTGGTGGCGCAAGCGGGCCTCGCGCAGGGTGGCGGTCGCGCAGCGGCACGCGGCGGTGCAGCAGGTATAGGCAATATAAAACCACGTCGTCCCTGCGAAGGCAGGGACCCAATTTGCACGCGCTGCGATAGCGCCAGCAGTAATTGGGTCCCTGCCTTCGCAGGGACGACGTTTTTGGGCTATTACTTATGCCAGGCGCGCAAACACCCGGCGCGCCGCCTCCACCGTCTCGGCGATGACGGCATCGTCATGCGCCGCCGACACGAAGCCAGCCTCGAACATGGCCGGCGCGAAATACACGCCTTCGTCCAGCATGCCGTGGAAGAAGCTGTTGAAGCGGTTCTTGTCGCCCGCCATCATCTGGCCGTAGCTGGACGGCACGGTGGCCGAGAAGTACATGCCGAACATGCCGCCCACGGCGTCGGCGCAGAAGTCGATGCCCGCTTCCCTGGCCGCCGCCGTCAGGCCGTCGACCAGCTTGAGCGTCTGGGCCGACAGTTTCTCGTAGAAGCCCGGCTCCTGCACCAGCTTCAGCGTGGTCATGCCGGCCGCCACGGCGACCGGGTTGCCGGACAGGGTGCCGGCCTGGTAGACCGGGCCCACCGGCGCCATCTTTTCCATCAGGTCGGCGCGGCCGCCGAAGGCCGCTACCGGCATGCCGCCGCCGATGACCTTGCCCAGCGCCGTCAGGTCCGGGGTGATGCCGTACAGGGCCTGGGCTCCGCCGAGGCCCACGCGGAAGCCCGACATGACTTCGTCGAAGATCAGCACGGCGCCGTATTCGGTGCACAGTTCGCGCATGCGGCGCAGGAAGTCCGGGTTGGCGCGGATCAGGTTCATGTTGCCGGCCACGGCTTCCACGATCACGCAGGCGATGGTGTCGCCCATCGACTGGAACGCGTCTTCCAGCTGCGGGATGTTGTTGTAGTCCAGTACCAGCGTGTGTTTGACGAAGTCTTCCGGCACGCCGGCCGAGGTCGGGTTGCCGAAGGTCAGCAGGCCCGAGCCGGCCTTCACGAGCAGCGAATCGGCGTGGCCGTGGTAGCAGCCCTCGAACTTGACGATCTTGTCGCGGCCCGTGGCGCCGCGCGCCAGGCGCAGCGCGCTCATGGTCGCCTCGGTGCCGGACGAGACCAGGCGCACCTGCTCGATCGACGGCACCAGGCGGCACAGCTCCTCGGCGATCTCGATCTCGCCCTCGGTCGGGGCGCCGAACGACAGGCCGCGCGCGGCCGCGTCCTGCACGGCCTTGATCACCTGCGGATGCGCATGGCCGACGATGGCCGGGCCCCAGGAACCGATGTAGTCGATATAGCGCTTGCCGTCCGCGTCCCAGAAGTAGGGACCTTCGGCGCGGGTGATGAAGCGCGGCGTGCCGCCGACCGAACGGAAGGCGCGGACCGGCGAGTTCACGCCGCCCGGCGTGGTCTTCTGGGCGCGGGCGAACAGGATGTCGTTTTTCGAAGTGGAATCGTTCATGGGTGGCTATCAGCAGGCGCCGCCGGGGGCGCGATAAAGTTTATTGGGAATCAGGCGGCCCATGCCGAAGCGGCAGGCATGCTGCAGGGCGCCGCTGGTGTAGTCCTGGGCCGCGGCGAGGGCGTCGGCGGCCGTCGCGCCGCGCGCCATGCCGGCGGCCAGCGCGGCCGACAGCGTATTGCCGGCGCCGACGAAGGGGCCGGGGAAATGCTGGCCCCAGGACAGGCTGGCGGCCAGGCCGTCGCGGTCGTACAGGTTGTTGGCGCGCACGCCGTCGCCGCCGCCGATGCCGGTGACGAGCACATGGCCGCAGCCGAGCGCCGTCAGTTCGTCGACGTCGTCCTGCAGCGGCGCCTCGCTAGTGGGGTCGCGCCAGCAGTCGGCGAAGCGCGCCAGTTCCGGCTGCGACAGCATCAGCACGCTGGCTTGCGGCACCAGCAGCTGGTGCAGGAGGGTCAGCAGGTCGTCGTCGCGCACGCCCCAGTCGGGCAGGCTGCTCGTGAACGGATCCAGTACGAGGGGCACGTCGGCATAGTCGGACACGATTTCGGCGACCGCCGCCACCTGCTCCAGCGTGGCCAGCGTGCCGACCTTGATGGCGGCGATCGGCATGTCCTCGAGCAGCATGCGGGCCTGGTGCACGACCAGGCTGTGGTCGACCGGCTGGACATCGTCGACGCGCGCGGAATCCGCCACCAGGAGGCCGGTCACCACGGACAGGCCGTGGCAGGCGTGCATGGCGAAGACGTTCAGGTCCGCATGGACACCCAGGGCGCCGACCGGATCGGCGGGGCCGAACGTGAGAATGAGTGGAGACGGTTGGTTTTGCACAGCGCGTAGATTAAGATCCAGACTTTCGAATCGCATTCTACTAGAGTGAACCACGAATGGCCTACTGCGCGTTGCACTGGCGGCCTGCGATGCTCACTGTACTCCTCGTACAGCTGTGCTTCTCGGCCACCATTGCCGCCGCTCGCTACGGCCCTTCGCGGTTCCATCACACCATAAGGAACCACAACGTGAGCAATGATACGCAGCCTTACCAGACCTGGATGTGCCTGATCTGCGGATGGGTCTACGACGAGGCCGCCGGCGCGCCCGACGACGGCATCGCCCCCGGCACCCGCTGGGCCGACGTGCCGATGAACTGGACGTGCCCGGAATGCGGCGCGCGCAAGGACGATTTCGAGATGACCGCCATCTGATTCTTGCCTGTCCAATAAGGGTCTTGACACCCCGTCAACCCTTTCCGGCCTGTCTGGTTGCTCCATAGCAACGCATCGCGCACAGCGACGGTTGCCTATGCTATCGTGCGTTTTCATGCTGAAGTGAAACGAATATGACGATGCAAGCGACAGGCCTGACGATCATGGTGATCGACGACAGCAATACCATCCGTCGATCCGCCGAGATCTTCCTGAGCCAGGCCGGCTACCAGGTGGTGCTTGCCGAAGACGGCTTCGATGCCCTGGCCAAGATCAACGACCACCATCCGGCGCTGGTGTTTTGCGACATCCTGATGCCGCGCCTGGACGGTTACCAGACCTGTGCGCTGATCAAGAAGAGCGCCAGATTCCACGCGACCCCGGTCGTGATGCTGTCATCCAAGGACGGCCTGTTCGACCGCGCGCGCGGCGCGATGGTCGGTTCCAGCGCCTATCTCACCAAGCCGTTTTCCAAGGACAGCCTGCTGGCCGTCGTGCGCGAGCACGCCCCGGCCGACGAACGAGCACGCCCGTAAAGACGCCAACCAGCACGCCCGATCCACAAGCGCAGCCCGCCATGACCATACAAAAAATCCTGATCGTCGACGATTCCCCGACCGAACGCTACTACCTGACCGACATCCTCGTGCGCAACGGCTTTTCCGTGACCACCGCCGACAACGGCGAGGATGCGCTGGCGAAGATCCGCGCCGAGCGCCCCCAGCTGATCCTGATGGACGTCGTGATGCCTGGCGCGAACGGCTTCCAGGTGACCCGCGCGATCGCCCGCGATCCCGAACTGGCGGCCGTGCCCGTGATCATCTGCAGCAGCAAGAACCAGGAAACCGACCGCATCTGGGGCATGCGCCAGGGCGCCAAGGATTATTTCGTCAAGCCGGTCGACGAAGGCCAGCTGCTGGCGCGCATCGCCACCCTCGGCGCCTGAGATGGCGGCCACCGACGACCTCGCGGGCACGGGCGGCAGCGCCGCCGGCGCCCATGCCGCGCGCCGCACGCGCCTGCGCCAGTACCAGGAACAGCTGCTCGAACGCATGCTCGCCGCGCGCACCAGCAGCGGCGCGCACGCGCACCAGCTGGGCATCGAGATCGGTGCCAGGCGCTACCTGCTCGACCTGCTCGAGGCGGGAGAAATCGTGCCGCTGCCCGCGATCGCCCCGGTGCCGTTGACGCAGGCCTGGTACCTGGGCCTGGCCAATGTGCGCGGCAGCCTGGTCGGCGTGGTCGACCTGGCGCGCTATCTGGAACAGGGAACGGAACAAGGACAGGACGGCGCGCCGCCGGCCGGCAGTGCGCGCCTGGTGACCTTTGCCGCGGGCCTGGGCTTTCCCTGCGCGCTGCTGGTGGACCGCGTCGTCGGCCTGCGCCAGGCCGCCGACATGACGCCCGCCGCCATGACGCCGGAAGGCGGCAGCCTGCGCGATGCCGACGGCCGGGAGTGGATTCCCCTGTCGCTGGCCGGCCTGGTGCGCGAGGAGCGCTTCCTGCAGATCGGCCTGCAAGACCCGCACGGCACCCCGCACTCCGGCGCGTGAGCCGGACAATCACAATCAAGTCTGAACTGGAGCTGGAATGGGATTCGCATCCAAACTGCCGCTGAATTTTCTCGCCAAGGACAAGGGCCGGCGCGCCGACGACGCCGATGGCGCGACCGTGCTGGCGTCCCCGGACACCCAGTTCAACCTGGGAGGCGCCACCGCAGCCGCTTCCGGCCCGGCGGCCGCGCCTGCCGCCGCGGGCGCGCGGGTAGGATCGGCCAGCGCCGCCGCGCTGCGCCTGGGCAGCCTGCTGCGCCGGCGCCGCCGCGGCGATGCCGGAAACCCGTCCGCGTCCGGCACGGCAGCCGACGCCGCGCCGGCGGACGACGACCTGCGCCTGCCCCTGATCGGCCACCTGTCGCTGCCGCGCCAGCTGCGCATCCTGATGCTGGCCTGCGCCGTCGGCATCCTGCTCACCATCCTGTCGCTGTGGAAGAACGCCGGCAGCGGCGCCGTCGCCGCCAGCCAGACCCAGATCGCCAGCGAGGCGCTGATGCACTCGCAGCGCGTCGGCAAGGCGGCGCCGAACGCCATGCAGGGCGTGCCGGCCGCGTTCGCCCAGCTCGAGGACAGCCGCCGCGAACTGGGGCGCGACCTCGACCTGCTGGCGCGCGGCGGCATCTACAACGGCCAGGACATCCCGGCCGCGAACGGCGACCTGGCGGACCAGCTGGCGGCCGTGCGCAAGAAGTGGGCGGCCTCGGACGCCTCCGCGATCAGCATCCTCAAGATGAAGCGCGAGCTGGTCGGCTTCGACAAGAACCTCAAGCAGCTCGACATCCTGGCGCCGGAGATGCTGGCGCTGACCGAGAGCATCCTGACCGAGCGCAGCGCGCGCGGCGGCAGCCCGCGGGAACTGGCCGCCCTCGGCCGCATGATGATGCTGACCCAGCGCCTGTCGCGCAGCGCCAACGAATTCCTGACCTCGGGCGGCATCACCCCCGAGACCGCGTTCCAGATGGGCCGCGACACCACCACCTTCCGTGCCACCGTGGACGGCCTGCTGGCCGGCAGCACCCAGCTGGGCCTGGCCGCCGTGCGCGAGCCGGACCTGCGCATCAAGCTGGGCGAGGTGCAGGCGAAGTTCGACGTGTGCCAGGGACTGATCGCCGGCTTCCTCGGCCACCTGTCCGACCTGACGGCCGCCAAGGCCGCCGAGCAGGCGATCTTCCACGACAATGAAGACCTGCGCGCCCAGCTGGGCCGCCTGCAGTCCGCGCTGCGCGCCGGCGAGGGCGCCGGCCCCTGGTTCTGGCTGCTGGTCGCCTCCGCCGTGTTCGCGCTGGCGACGGCCGGCTGCATCTCGCGCGTGATGCTGCAGGATTCGCGCAACCGCACCCGCGGCGCCGACGCGCGCCGCCAGGAAGCGGAAGCGATGCGCCTGCTGGCCCAGGCCAAGGAAGAAGAAGCCAAGGCCACCAACGACCAGAACCAGGCCGCGATCCTGCGCCTGATGAACGAACTGCAGGAAGTGGCGGACGGCGACCTGACCGTGGCCGCCACCGTGTCCGAGGACATCACGGGCGCCATCGCCGACTCGGTCAACTACACGGTCGAGGAATTGCGCGGTCTGGTGGTGCGCGTGATCGACACGGCCGAGCAGGTGGGCGGCGCCTCAAGCCAGGCCCAGGACGTCTCCAGCGAACTGCTGGTCGCGGCCGGCCAGCAGTCGCGCGAGATTCAGGACGTCTCGGCCACCGTGCTGCGCATGGCCGGCGAGATCACCGAGGTGTCGAGCTCCGCGAAGGAATCGGCCGAGGTGGCGCGCCAGTCGGTGGCGGCGGCCGAGCAGGGCGCCACCGCCGTGCAGAACGCCATCAAGGGCATGGGCGAGATCCGCGAGCAGATCCAGGAAACCTCCAAGCGCATCAAGCGCCTGGGCGAATCCTCGCAGGAGATCGGCGAGATCACGGAGCTGATCTCGGACATCACGGAGCAGACCAACGTGCTGGCGCTGAACGCGGCGATCCAGGCGGCATCGGCCGGCGAGGCGGGGCGCGGCTTCTCCGTGGTGGCGGAAGAGGTGCAGCGCCTGGCGGAACGCTCGGCCGAAGCGGCCAAGCAGATCGGCGCGCTGGTGCGCACCATCCAGACCGACACCCACGACGCCGTGGCGGCGATGGAAAAATCGACCCAGGGCGTGGTCGAGGGCGCGCGCCTGTCCGACGCGGCCGGCGCCGCGCTGGCCGACATCTCGGGCGTGTCGAACCGCCTAGCCGAACTGATCCAGGGCATGGCGACGGCGGCAGGCCAGCAGGCGACGGCGGCCAACGGCGTGGCGCATAATATGCAGCACATCCTGGCGATCACCGAGCAGACCCAGGGCGGCACGCAGCACACCGCCCAGTCGATCCGCCAGCTCGCCGCGCTGGCGCAGGAGCTGAAGGACTCGGTGTCCCGCTTCCGCGTGTCTGCTGCTTGAGGACTCTTTAAGGCATTCAATGACCCAGTTTTCGCCGGCGTACGCGCCGCACTTCGACGCCGGTCCCCTGTCCTGGGTGATCGGGGAAATCCGCGATGCCCTCGCGCGCTCCGCCGATGCCCTGCGCGACGCCGCCGCGCGCACGCCCGATGCGCGCCCGACCCTGCTGCTGCACGCCAAGTCGCACCTGCACCAGGCCCACGGCGCCCTGCAAATGGTGGACGTCAAGGGCGTGGGACTGCTGACGCAAGGCGCGGAAAACGCGATCGACCGCTTCAAGGACGGCACGCTGGCGCTCGCCGACGAGGCCATCGCGGTCGTGGACGAAGCCTACCGGGCGCTGGTCGACTACCTGGACGAACTGCTGGACGGTAGCTCCCCGCAGCCGCTGCGGCTGTTCCCGTATTACCGCAGCCTGCAGGAGCTGCTGGGCGCCGAGCGCGCGCATCCGGGCGCGCTGCTGGACCTGGAGCTGGCGCCGGAACACCTGCCGCCGGCGCAGGATGCCGAAGCGCCCGACTATGCCGCCTGCCGCGCGCGCTTCGAGAAGGCGCTGCTGCCGTTCATGCGCGCCGCCGACGATGCGGCGCGCCGCCCCCACGCCGAAGCGATGCGCGATGCGCTGGCCCCCGTCGCGGCGGCGCAGCGCGATCCGCAGCTGCACGCGTTCTGGCTGGCGCTGCAGGCCGTGGCCGGCCTCGCGGCTCAGGGCCAGGTGGACAACGACCTGCACCTGAAGCAGCTGTTCGGCCAGGTCAACCTGCAGCTGCGCCGCCTGGCGCAGGGCCAGGAGGGCTTGTCCGAGACACTGCTGCGCGACGCCCTGTTCCTGGTGGCGCAGGCGGCCGAGCCGACCCCGGATGCGCTCCTGCTGCGCGCCGCCTGGCGCCTGGACGGCCAGGTGCCGCCGGATTACCTGGAACGCCGCTACGGACGCATCGACCCGGGCGCGCTGAAGGATGCCAAGGAAGCGCTGCAGGAAACCAAGGAGGGCTGGGACCGCATCGCCAGCGAGGGCGGCGACGTGCCGGAAGGCGACTTCGACGCCGCGCTGGCCAAGCTGGCCGGCGCCAGCGAGAAACTGGGCGCGCCGGCGCTGGCGCAGCTGCTGCGCGAGCTGGGCGAGGCGGCCGGCAAGTCGGTGGCGGGCAGTGCCAGCGACCGTTTCGGCATGGAGATGGCGCAGGCCATGCTGTTCGTCGAGCACGGCCTGGACCAGGTGCGCCAGCTGCCGGACGATTTCGGCCAGCATGCCGAGGCCGTCGGCCAGCGCCTGCTCGCGCTGGCGCAGGGCGAGACGCCGCCCGAGGCGCCCGAGTGGCAGGGCGAACTGGCGCGCGAGCTGCAGCAGGGCCAGACGGTGGCCGTGCTGGCGGGCGAGATCCGCACGGCGCTGCGCCAGGTCGAGAAGCTCGTCGAGGACTACCACGAGCACCCCCGGCACACCGAGGCCCTGGACCGTGCCGACCCACTGCTGCACCAGCTGCAGGGCGCGTTGGCGATCCTCGACCAGCACGAGGCCACGGCCGCCGTCGAGCACGTGCGCGGCGCGCTGCGCGGTCTCGCTGCCGCCGATCTTGCCGCTGATCCATCCGTCGCAGCCGAGGCACGCGCCGCCACGCTGGACAACCTGGCGCGCAATATCGGCGCGCTCGGCTTCTTCGTCGACGCGCTGGCCCAGAACGTCGACAACGCGCGCCGCCGCTTCCGCTTCGACCCCGAGGAGCGCCTGTTCCGCGAGCTGCCGTTCGAGGCG
The DNA here is from genome assembly GCF_044901715.1 of Massilia paldalensis. Classification (NCBI taxonomy): domain Bacteria; kingdom Pseudomonadati; phylum Pseudomonadota; class Betaproteobacteria; order Burkholderiales; family Oxalobacteraceae; genus Massilia; species Massilia paldalensis. The sequence continues at coordinate 327,457 of NZ_JBJCIU010000004.1, read as the reverse complement.
CTGCAGGATGCCCTGCCGGTGGCGCTGCCGCCGGAGGAACCGGACGCCGCGGCCCAGCCGCAGCCCGCGCCGGAGCAAGAGTCGGAGCCCGAGCCCGAGCCGGTCCCCGCCGCCGGCGTGCCGCAGGACGACGGCGCCGTCGAGGCGGAGCTGCTGGAGATCTTCATCGGCGAGGCGCGCGAGGTGCTGGATGCGGTGGGCACGGCCTTGCCGGGCGCGCATGCCGCCCCGGCCGACCAGGACGGGCTCGCGCGGCTGCGCCGTTCCTTCCACACGCTCAAGGGCAGCGGGCGCATGGTGGGCCTGGAACAGTTCGCCCTCGCGGCCGCCGCCGTCGAAAAGACGATGAACATGTGGCTGGCCGAGGAGCGCGCCGCCACGCCGGACCTGCTGGCCCTGCTGGATGCGGCCCACGCCGAGCTGTCGGCCTGGGTCGAGGAGCTGGCGACGCAGGGCGGCACGGCGCGCGACGGCGCGGCGCTGGCGGCAGCCGCCGCGCGCGTGCTGGACGGCGGGAAGTTCGCGCCCGATGCGGACGCCGCGGACCAGGCCGCGGAGGCGGACGAGCCGGAAGCCGCGCCGGAATCAGGAGCGGAAGCAGGAGCGGAAGGAGGAGCGCAAGGAGGAGCGGAAGCAGGGGCGGAAAGCGCGCCCGAGGCGCAGGCAGACGCCGTCAAGCAGATCGGCGAGCTCGCCATCCCGCTGCCGCTGTACGAGATCTACCTGGGCGAAAGCGCGGAGCTGGTGCGCTTGCTGGGCGAGGACTTCGCCGGCTGGCGCCGGGAGCCGGAGCGCGCCGTGTCGGCGCCCGCCCTGAAGGCGGCCCATACGCTGGGCGGCACCTCGGCCACGGTCGGCTTCAACGCGCTGCGCGCGCTGGCCAATGCGCTGGAAGAAGTGCTGCAGGTGGCCTTGCCGCCGCTGGACGCCGCGCAGTTCGACCTGCTGGACGAAGCGCTCGATCGCATCCGCATCATGCGCCAGGTGTTCGCGCTGGGCGAACCGGCGCCGGCCCAGCCGGAACTGCTGGCGCGCCTGGAAGCGCTGCGCGACGAGCTGGGCAGCCGGCGCGCCGACGCCGTCATGGGCGGCGCGGAACCGGAACTGGCCGCGCGTCTCGACGCGCTGTTCGCCGCCACCTACGAGAGCATCCTGGCCGAGCCGCCGCTGGCCGGCGCGCTGCCGCTGCCGGCCGCCACCGAACTCGCGCCGCGCGCCGTGGAGGCGCGCCCGCCCGACCCGGCCGTGGCCGAGGTCGACGACTTGTTCGATACCTATTTCGACGACCCGTTCGCCACGCCCGCACCGGCGCTGGAACAGGCGCAGCCGGAACCGCAGCCGGCCCACGAGGCCGACGCGACGGCCCCGGTGGAAGACGAGATCGACTTCGATGCGCTGTTCGCGCCGGCACCGGCACTGACACCGGAATCTGAGCCCGCGCCCGAGCCGCCGGCCGTTGTCGACGAACCCGCGCCCGCGCAGGCGGCGGACGACGTGTCCGCACTGCAGCTCGACGTGCCGGAGCGGGAAGCGGAAGAAGCGGAAGAAGAAGCGCAAGCGGACGAGGACGAGGAAGCGCCCGCGCTGGCCACGGAGCCCGTGTTCGTCGACGAGCTCGATCCAGACCTGCTGCCCGTGTTCATGGAAGAGGGGGCCGACCTGCTGCCGCAGATCGGCCAGGACCTGCGCCAGTGGCAGCAGGATCCGCACGATGCCGGCGTGGCCCACGGCCTGCTGCGTGCCCTGCACACCGTCAAGGGCAGCGCGCGCATGGCCGGCGCGATGCGCCTGGGCCAGCACGTGCATGCGCTGGAAACCCAGGTCGAGAACATGCTGCACGCCGGGACCACGAACCAGGCGGCCTTCGACGAACTGCTGGCCAACTACGACCAGGCGCAGCTGCTGTTCGAGCAGCTGCAGCAGCCTGCCGCCGCCGAGGCCGTGCCGGACGGTGCGGCCGTCCCCGCCGCGGATGCCGTTCCCGCCGCCCCGGCCGAACGTGCGCAGCCCGCACCCGCGCCGCTGGTGCGGGTGCGCGCCGACATCCTCGACCGCCTCGTCAACCAGGCCGGCGAAGTGTCGATCACGCGCTCCAAGCTGGAGACCCAGGTCGGCTCGATCAAGGGCGCGTTGTCCGATTTCTCGGACAACGTGGCGCGGCTGCGCCGCCAGCTGCGCGAGATCGAGATGCAGGCCGAGTCGCAAATTGCATCGCGCCTGTCGATCGCCGGCGAGCGCGAATTCGATCCCCTCGAGTTCGACCGCTTTACGCGATTGCAGGAACTGACGCGCATGCTGGCCGAAAGCGTCGACGACGTGGCCTCGTTCCAGGACGGCATGACACGCGCCGTGGATGCCGCCGGCACCGACCTTGCCGCGCAGGCGCGCCTGACGCGCGACCTGCAGCGCGACCTGATGCGGGTGCGCATGGTGCCCTTCGCCAGCCTGTCGGAACGCCTGTTCCGCGTGGCGCGCCAGACGGCCAAGGAAACCGACAAGCGCGTCAACCTCGACATCCGCGGCGGCGCCGTGGAAATCGACCGCAGCGTGCTGGAACGCATGGCCGCGCCGTTCGAGCACCTGCTGCGCAACGCCATCGTCCACGGCATCGAGGACCGCGCGGCGCGCGCCGCCGCCGGCAAGCCGGAGACGGGCGAATTGCTGGTGCAGGTCAGCCAGCAGGGCAACGAGGTCGCGCTGCGCTTCGCCGACGACGGCGCGGGCCTGGACCTGGAGCGTATCCGCGAACGGGCGCGCGCGGCGGGCCTGGCGTCGGCGGACGAGGAGATCACCGATGTGGATGCGGCCGAGCTGGTGTTCGAGCCGGGCCTGTCGACGGCAGACACCCTGACGGAGCTGGCCGGCCGCGGCGTGGGCATGGACGTCGTGCGCTCCGAAGCGCGCGCGCTGGGCGGGCGCGTGGAGGTGGCCAGCGAAGCGGGCCGGGGCGCCGCCTTCACCATCCACCTGCCGTTGACGCTGGCCGTCACCCAGGTGGTGCTGGTGGCGGCCGGAGCGCGCACCCATGCGCTGCCGGCGACGCTCGTCGAGCAGGTGCTGCAGGTGCGCGAGGCGGACCTGGAAGCGGCGCGCGCGCAGGGCACGCTGGCCGTGCAGGGCGAGCCGCTGCCCCTGCATTACCTGCCGGCGCTGCTGCGCGAGCCGGGCGGCAGCGGCGCGCAATTGGGCGCCCAGCGCTCCTATCCCGTGCTGGTGCTCCGGAACGGCGCCGTACGCATCGCGCTGCAGGTCGACGAGGTGCAGGGCAACCGCGAGGTCGTCGTCAAGAACATCGGCCCGCAACTGGCGCGCATGCCCGGCATTGCCGGCGCCACCGTGCTCGGTTCGGGCGAGATCGTGCTGATCCTCGATCCGGTGCTGCTGGCCGGGCCGGACGTGCGCCTTCCCGGCGGCGACGCGCCCGCCCCGGCGCAGCCGCTCGTGCCGGCGCGCGTGGCCACGATCATGGTCGTCGACGATTCGCTCACCGTGCGCAAGGTGTCGCAGCGCCTGCTCGAGCGCGAAGGCTATCGCGTGCTGCTGGCCAAGGACGGCGTCGACGCGCTGGAACAGATGCAGGAGACGCAGCCGGACCTGATGCTGGTCGATATCGAAATGCCGCGCATGGACGGATTCGACCTGACGCGCAACGTGCGCGGCAACGAGGCTACCCGGGCGCTGCCGATCGTCATGGTCACGTCGCGCACGGCGGACAAGCACCGCAACTATGCGCGCGACCTGGGCGTGGATGCGTATTTCGGCAAGCCGTTCCAGGAGGATGCGCTGCTGGCGGAGATTGCGCGGCTGTTGGCCTGAACCCGTCGTCCCTGCGAAGGCAGGGACCCAGTTTCTGCTCGCGCTGTCGAAACGCATGCAAAATTGGGTCCCTGCCTGCGCAGGGACGACGGGCTAGTCTGCCTTCAACCTCTTGAACCGCGCCAGCGTTTTCGCTCGCGCCTGCTCGTGGTCGACCACCGGCAAGGGATAATCCCGCCCCAGCACGACCCCCGCCTTGTCCAGCGCCGCGTCCTTCGCCAGCCACGGCGCATGGATCGCTGCCTTGTCCAGCTTTCCCAGCGCCGGCAGCCATGCGCGGATGAACGTCCCGTCCGGATCGAAGCGCTTCGATTGCGTCACGGGGTTGAAGATGCGGAACCACGGCTGCGCATCGCAGCCTGTGGACGCCGCCCACTGCCAGCCGCCGTTGTTCGAGGACAGCTCGTAGTCGTCCAGCCGGCGCGCGAAATACGCTTCGCCGCGGCGCCAGTCGATGCCCAGGTCCTTGGTGAGGAAGCTGGCCGTCACCATGCGCAGGCGGTTGTGCATGAAGCCCGTGCGGTTCAGCTGCAGCATGGCGGCGTCCACCAGCGGGTAGCCGGTGCGGCCTTCGCACCAGGCCGCGAACAGGGCGTCCGCGTCTTGTCCTTCGTCCCAGGCCAGCGCGTCGAATGCCGGCTTGAAGTTGTCCGTCACCACGCGCGGATGGCGCGCCAGGATCATCATGTAGAACTCGCGCCAGATCAGTTCCGACAGCCAGACGGGGGTGCCCAGTCCGCCGTCTCCGGCGTCGATGCGCGCGCGCAGCAGGCGCACCAGGCGGCGCACGCTCAGCGTGCCGAAACGCAGGTGCAGCGACAGGCGCGAGGTGGCGTCCAGCGCCGGATAGTCGCGGTCGTGGTCGTAGCGCGCCATGCGTTCCAGGAAGGCATCGAGCAGCTGCCCGGCGCCCGTCATGCCCGGCGTGGGTAGCGGGCATGGCGGCGCGCGAAAGCCAAGCTCTTCCAGCGCGGGCAGCGCGTGGCCGTCCGGCGCCGGGGCCAGGGCGCCGGCATGCTCGGCCGTCTCCCAGGCATCGACCGCCTGCGGCTCGGCCGCCAGGCGCTTGAGCCAGGCATTCTTGTAGGGCGTGAACACGGAGAACGGGCCGCCCGTCTTCGTCAATACCTCGTCGCGCTCGAACACGACCTGGTCCTTGAACGTCTGCAGGCTGCGCCCGGCACGGCGCAGCGCATCGAGCACGGCGCGGTCGCGCCGGATCGCCTGCGGTTCGTAGTCGTGGTTGGCGAACACGGACTCGGCGTCGAGCTCGGCGGCCAGCCGGGGGATGTCGTCCGCGGCGCGCCCATGACGCACGATGAGGTAACCTCCCATTGAACGCAGCCGTGCGTCGAGTTCCACCAGGCTGGCATGGATGAACTGCACGCGCCGGTCGTCCTCCGCCAGTCCGTCCAGGATGTCGGTATCGAAGACGAAGACGCAATACACCCTGTGCGAGGAGAGCAGGGCGTGGTGCAGCGCTGCATGGTCGTCCGTCCGCAGATCGCGCCGGAACCAGACCAAAGAGTTTCTCAAAGTCATCTTCTGTGTGCGGAGTCAAAAGCAGGACGCATTTTACTGTCTACCATTCCTCTGATTTGCCGCCGATCCACGTTTTGCGATCGATCAACAACGCCGCTTCCATGGCCGCGTGAGCAAATGGGTGTAAACTAGCGAAAAGCCCAAGCTTTTCAAGTTGATACCGCGGTAATGAAGAGAGTGAGCCAACAGAGAGTATGAGCATGAAAAAAAGCAAGGTCGGCAAGCCTCTACCCATGCCCGGGATGCCGCAGGAAGGACTGTCCACCCTGGGCCAGGCCAGCGCCGTTCAGCCGCAGCTGAACCTGGCCAACCATTTCCTGATCGCCATGCCATCGATGAACGATCCGATCTTCGGCGGCACCGTGGTCTATATCTGCGAACACAACGACAAGGGCGTGCTCGGCGTCGTCATCAACAAGCCCACCGACATGACCATGGACGTGCTGTTCGACCGCATCGACCTGAAGGTGGCCGAGGGCCTGCGCGCCAGCGTCGTGAACGAGCCGATCATGTTCGGTGGCCCCGTCCAGGACGACCGCGGCTTCGTGCTGCATTCGCCGGGCGGGCGCTATTCCTCGTCGCTGAGCGTCACCGACGACGTTTCCTTCACCACCTCGATCGACGTGCTCGAAGCCGTCGCCAGCGGCACCGGTCCCCAGCGCATGCTGGTGTCGATCGGCTACGCCGGCTGGAGCCCGGGCCAGCTCGAGGAAGAGATCGCCCGCAACGGCTGGCTGACGGTGGGCGCCGACGCCCACGTGCTGTTCGACCTGCCGATCGAGGAACGCTACAACGCCGCCATCAAGCTGCTGGGCATCGATCCCCTCATGCTCGCTTCCGAGGCGGGGCACGCTTGATGCAGGGGACTTTTTCTGCCCGAGACGATCGCTGATGGTTGATATCGTTCTAGGCTTCGACTTCGGCATCAAGCGCATCGGCATCGCCATGGGAAATACCCTGACAGGACAGGCGCAGCCCCTGTCCGTCATCAAGGCCGTCGATAACGCGACGCGTTTTTCCGTGATCGGCGAACTGATCGAACAATGGCGTCCCGCGCGCCTCGTCGTCGGCGAGCCGCGCCATCCGGACGGCGCCGAGCACGACATGACGCTGCGCGCGCGCCGCTTCGCCAACCAATTGCACGGCCGCTTCAACCTGCCCGTCGAGCTAGTCGACGAACGCTATTCGTCGGCCGTCATCCCGGCCAAGCGCGGCGAGATCATCGACGCCAAGGCCGCCGCCATCATTTTGCAACAATACTTTGACGACCATGCCAACTCCTGACAACGACGCCTTCGACGCCGAGGCGCTGTACCGCGACCTGCTCGAGCAGGTGCGCGCCGGCCTGTCCGGCGTGAACGATGCCGCCATCGTAGGCATCCACTCGGGCGGTGCCTGGCTGGCCGAGCGGCTCGCCGCCGACCTCGGCCTGCCGCAACGCCTGGGCTTCATCGACGTCTCGTTCTACCGCGACGACTATGCGAAGAAGGGCCTGCACCCGGACGTGAAGCCGACCCGCATCGAATTCAACGTCGACGGCGCGACCATCCTGCTGGTCGACGACGTGCTGTACACGGGCCGCACGGTGCGCGCGGCGATCAACGTGCTGTTCGACTTCGGCCGCCCGCAGCGCATCATGCTGGCGGCCCTGGCCGACCGCGGCGGACGCGAACTGCCGGTGGCCGCCGATTTCGTCGGCGCGCGCGCCGCGCTGGCGCCCGGCCAGTCGCTGTCCCTGAGCCGCGCCGGCGGCCAACTCTCGCTCACGATCGAAGACGACAATGCATAACCCGCAACTGAACAAAAACGGCGAGCTGCAGCACCTCATCACCATCGAGGGGCTGCCCAAGTCCATCATCAACCACATCCTCGACACGGCGTCGAGCTTCGTCGGCATCTCCGACCGCGAAGTCAAGAAGGTGCCGCTCATGCGCGGCAAGAGCGTGTTCAACCTGTTCTTCGAGAACTCGACGCGCACCCGCACGACCTTCGAGATCGCCTCCAAGCGCCTGTCGGCCGACGTGATCAACCTGAACATCGCGGCCTCCTCGACGACCAAGGGCGAATCGCTGCTGGACACGATCGACAACCTGTCGGCCATGCACGCCGACATGTTCGTCGTGCGCCACTCGCAGTCGGGGGCGCCCTACCTGATCGCCAAGCACCTGAACGACACGCAGCAGAACCACGTGCACGTGGTGAACGCGGGCGACGGCCGCCACGCGCACCCGACCCAGGGCCTGCTCGACATGTACACGATCCGCCACTACAAGAAGGATTTCACCAACCTGCGCGTGGCCATCGTGGGCGACATCCTGCACAGCCGCGTGGCGCGTTCGGACATCCACGCGCTGACCACGCTGGGCGTGCCGGAAGTGCGCGCGATCGGCCCGCACACGCTGCTGCCGGGGGGCCTGGAGCAGATGGGCGTGCGCGTGTTCACGGACATGGAAGAGGGCCTGAAGGACGTCGACGTGATCATCATGCTGCGCCTGCAGAACGAGCGCATGACGGGCGCGCTGCTGCCCTCGGCCGGCGAATACTTCAAGAGCTACGGCCTGACGCCGGAACGCCTGGCGCTGGCCAAGCCGGATGCCATCGTGATGCACCCGGGCCCGATCAACCGCGGCGTCGAGATCGACTCCAAGGTCGCGGACGGCAAGCAGGCCGTGATCCTGCCGCAGGTGACCTTCGGCATCGCAGTCCGCATGGCGGTAATGAGCATTCTGGCAGGGACCCACGCATAACATGAATCTGCATATCAAGAACGGCCGCGTGATCGACCCGGCCAACGGCATCGACGCCGTGCAAGACCTCTTCATCGCCGACGGCAAGGTGGCCGCCGTGGGCAGCGCGCCGGCCGGCTTTGACGCCGCGCGCACCATCGACGCGAGCGGCCTGGTGGTGGCGCCGGGCCTGGTGGACCTGTCGGCGCGCCTGCGCGAGCCGGGCTACGAATACAAGGCCACGCTGGAATCCGAGATGCAGGCGGCCGTGCAGGGCGGCGTGACCACGCTGGTGTGCCCGCCCGACACGGACCCCGTGCTGGACGAGCCGGGCCTGGTCGAGATGCTCAAGCACCGCGCGCGCCTGCTGAACCAGGCCAACGTGCATCCGCTGGGCGCGCTGACCACGGGCCTGAAGGGCAAGGCGCTGACCGAGATGGCCGAGCTGACCGAGGCGGGCTGCATCGGCTTCTCGCACGCCGAGGAACCGATCGAGGACACCACGGTGCTGCTGCGCGCCATGCAGTACGCGAAAACCTTCGGCTACACGGTCTGGCTGCGTCCGCAGGATCCTTACATCGGCCGCGGCGGCGTGGCGGCCAGCGGCCCGCTGGCCTCGCGCCTGGGCCTGTCGGGCGTGCCGGTGATGTCCGAGACCATCGCCCTGCACACGATCTTCGAACTGATGCGCGCATCCGGCGCGCGCGTGCACCTGTGCCGCATCTCGTCGGCCGCCGCGCTGGACCTGATCCGCGCCGCCAAGAAGGAAGGCCTGCCGGTCACCTGCGACGTCGGCGTGCACCACCTGCACATGACCGATGCCGACATCGGCTTCTTCGACCCGAACGCGCGTCTGAGCCCGCCGCTGCGCAGCCAGCGCGACCGCGAGGCGATCCGCGCCGCCGTCCTCGACGGCACCGTCGATGCCGTCTGCTCGGACCACACCCCCGTCGACGACGACGAGAAGCTGCTGCCGTTCGCCGAGGCCTCGCCCGGCGCCACCGGCCTGGAGCTGCTGCTGGCGCTGATGCTCAAGTTCGCCGACGAGCAGCACGGCGGCAAGGATGCGCTGGCGCGGGCCCTGTCGCGCATCACGATCGATGCGGCGCGCACGGCCGGCCTGGCCGCCGGCACGCTGGCGCCGGGCGCGCAGGCGGACGTGGTGCTGTTCGACCCGGCCGCGCGCTGGACCGTGCAGGCGTCGAACCTGGCCAGCCAGGGCAAGCACACGCCCTTCCTCGGCTACGAGCTGGCGGGGCAGGTCAAGGCGACCATCGTGTCCGGCCACGTCGCGTTCGAACGCTGATCCCGGACGGCGCCGCGCTGGCGGCGCCTTCGACGGAACCGTCTCGTGAACATCAAGCTCGCGTGGCGCCTGGCGCGCGTCATCGTCCACCTGGTCCAGGGCCTCGCCACCTGCGCGCTGGTCTTTCCCTGGGCCGGCGCCGCCCTGCGCGAGCGCCTCGTGCGGCGCTGGTCGGCGCGCCTGCTCGGCATCTGCCGGGTGCGCGTCGAGCGCGCACCGGGGGCGCCTGCGCTGGAACACGCGCTGATCGTCTCGAACCACATCTCCTGGCTCGACATCTTCGTCATCAATGCGATGCTGCCCAGCCGCTTCGTGGCCAAGGCCGAGATCCGCGCCTGGCCCGTGGTCGGCTGGCTGGTGGCGCAGGCGGGCACGGTGTTCATCGCGCGCGGCAACCGGCGCGAGCTGCGCCACATCTTCAAGGGCATCGTGGATGCCCTCGGCCAGCGCCAGCGCGTCGCCTTTTTTCCCGAGGGGACGGTGGCGGCCCAGGGCCAGCTGCTGCCGTTCCACGCCAACCTGTTCGAGGCGGCGATCGACGCCGGGGTGCCCGTGCAGCCGTATGCGCTGGCCTACCTCGACGCGCGCGGCGGCTGGCACGCTGACGTCGACTATACGGGCGACACCACGTTCGTGCAGAGCATCCTGCGCATCCTGGGCGGCGAGCCCGTGACCGCACGCCTGGCGAGCCTGGCGCCGATCCCGGCGGGGCCGGGGACGCATCGGAGGGAGCTGGCGCAGCAGGCGCAGGAGGCGATCCGGGTGGCGCTGGGGCAGGTGGAGACACCGCTGCAATAAGCCGTCGCCCCTGCGAAGGCAGGGGCCCAATGTCGTGGCGGAGCGTCAGCGCCTGCAAAAATCAGGCCCCTGCCTTCGCAGGGGCGACGGTTTTGTTAGTGTCGTTTATTTCTTCCCGCCGTGCTCCCGGTACTCCGGGCAATCCACCTGCAGCAGCGAGCGGTCGTCCAGGCATACGGCCGTCAGCTTGCCGCCCCACACGCAGCCGCTGTCCAGTCCCACCAGGTTGGGCCGCAGCACCAGGCCCAGCGCCGACCAGTGCCCGAACACGACGGTCACGTCGTTCGTCTTCCGGTCCGGCAGGTCGAACCAGGGCGCCAGCCCGCTGCCTTCCGGCCCCTTGTCGCTTTCCTTGTGCGCGAAGTCCATCCTGCCGTCCGGCCAGCACAGGCGCACGCGGGTGAGGGCGTTGACGATGCAGCGCAGGCGCGCGATACCCGTCAAGGCATCGTCCCAGCGGTCCGGCTCGTTGCCGTACATCTGGCCCAGGAAGCCGACCCAGCGCTCGCTGCGCAGTTCCGCCTCGACCTCGGCGGCGAGCGCCATCGTCCGTGCCGCGTCCCATTGGGGGGCCACACCCGCATGCACGAGAAGGTGGGCATCCACGAACATGGCCAGCGGCCGCCGGCGCAGCCATTCGATCAAGTCGGCGCGGTCGGGCGCGGCCAGGATCTCGTCCAGCGTGTCCGAGCGGCTCGCCTTCTGGACGCCGGCGGCCACCGCCAGCAGGTGCAGGTCGTGGTTGCCGAGCAGGGCGTCGACGCGACCGCCGCTCGTTTCGGACAGTGTCTTCATGCGCCGCAGCGCGGCCAGCGATTCGGGACCACGGTTGATCAGGTCGCCGACGAACAGGATGCGGGCGTCGCCCCCGGCGTCGGCATCGATACGGTCGAGCAGCAGGCCCGCTTCGTGGGCGCAGCCTTGCAGGTCGCCAATCACATAGGTTTTCATCGTCTATTTTCCATTGCGCGCGAATGCGCCTTTCGGGGAATGATACCGCGCCGGCTGCGGCGAAGGATTCGCCGGCCTGATGTTCATTTCTAAATGTAAATTGTCTCGCTGTTCACGCGCGCCAAGCGGACAATTCCCGGTTTGTCAATCCGATCGGTGTGAGCCAGGTAAACGGCCCGGCTTCGGGCCCGGCACGCCATCTAGTACAATGCGCCGGTACAACGGCCGAGCTGCGCGCCAATCGAATTGAAAAGTGCTTTGCCTATTCACCGGCATAGCCCATCCAGCCACACGGCTATTGCATTCAAAGAATAATAAATGTTTTCTTTCCTCGTGAGCTTCGTGGCGTCTGCATTGCTGACCCTGCTGGTCATCAAGCATGCGAAATTACATGGACCCGCCCTCGACAATAATTTCGGCGGCGTCCAAAAGGTGCATCAGCACGCAGTTGCGCGCATCGGCGGATTACCGATTTTCCTGGCCGTGACATTGACCGCCTGCATATCGGTATTACGCGAGCCCAGCCTTGGTTATTGGCTGGCGGCGCTGCTCGCATGCTCGTCGATTGCCTTTGGCGGCGGTATTGTGGAGGACTATACGGGCACCGTCAGGCCATCGCGGCGCCTGGTACTGACGATGGCGGCAGCCGTGCTGGGTTATCTGGTACTGGATGCAAAAATCGCGCGCCTGGACATGCCGTTCGTCAGCTGGCACCTCGATTCGCTCTGGCTGGTATTGCCGCTGACCGTGCTGGCGGTGGCCGGTATCGCGAATGCGGTGAATATCATCGACGGCTTCAACGGCCTGGCCAGCGTGGTCACGATCTTCATGCTGCTGTCGCTGGCCTATGTCGGGTGGCAGGTGGGCGATATGTTCGTGCTGGTGTCGGCGCTGACGGTGGCGGGCGCGACCGCCGGTTTCCTGATCTGGAATTATCCCGCCGGCCTGATTTTCCTCGGCGACGGCGGCGCCTATTTCGTCGGGTTCATGCTGGGAGAACTGGCCCTGCTGCTGGTGATGCGCAATCCCCAGGTCTCGACCTGGTATGCGGCATTGCTGCTGATTTATCCCGCATTCGAAACCATATTTTCCGTTTACCGTCGAATGTTCGTGCGCGGAAAATCGCCGACCATGCCCGACGGAATTCACCTGCACAGCCTGATTTTCCGGCGCATTGCGCAATGGACGGTGGGACGCAAGGAAGCGCGCGCGCTGATGAAACGGAATGCGCGCACGTCGCCTTACTTGTGGCTGTTTTCGCTTACCGCAGTTATTCCTGCAACCGTGTTCTGGCGGAATACGGAAGTCCTGATATTCTTCTGTTTGTTGTTCGTTATCAGTTACGTGTGGCTTTACGCGCGTATTGTTCGATTCAAGTCGCCACGCTGGCTCATTTGGCACAAGAAAGACTAACAAAAAATCCTGGATGGTGTATATTGCGACAATTGGTGAGATTTGGATAAAATCCGTTTTTAAACTACTTATAAGGAATCGAGATGGATCTGTCGAATATGTCCTTGGGCGATTTGCGTAACCTGCAGGAGCAGATCAAGCAGGAAATGAAGAAGCGTGAGCATCAGGAAGTGCAAAAGGCACGCGAGCAGATCCTGGCCATTGCGCAAAGCGTCGGCGTTCCGCTGAAAGACCTGATCGCTTCCGGCCGCGGTGCCAAGGCAACGGCAGGCGGCACCGGTTCGGTCGCCGTCCGTTATCGCCACCCGGACGATGCATCGCAGCAGTGGACCGGCCGCGGCCGCCAGCCGAAATGGGTCAAGGAATGGGTCGAAGGCGGTAAATCGATCGACCAGCTGCGCGTCTGATTCGATTCCAGCCGATTCCGCCGGAAGCACGCGCTGCTTCCGGCGGACGGCCTGGACGCCCCGCTGCATTGACGCGATGTGCGGCGTCCAAGGTTCTCCGTCTTGTCTGCGCCATTTGTTTGCGCAATTTCGTGGAATGCATTCGCCGTTCCCGACTCTTTCCCCTGTTTCGATTTCCGTCCAATGGACGTCTCATGCAGATGCACTGATGCACGCGTGAAATACCCATTGTTCCGGCTTGCCGCTACAATAGCCTTTTTATCATCCTTTCCATCACGCCCGCGACGCCGCATGCGCGCCGTCCGTGCAGCCATCAAGGTAAATATCCATGGTCCCTCTCTCGAAAACGATTTTCAAGGCTTATGACATCCGCGGTGTGATCGACAAGACGCTCGACGCCGGCATCGCGCGCCAGATCGGCCAGGCCTTCGGCGCCGCCGCGCTGGCCAAGGGCGAGCGCACCGTCGTCATCGGCCGCGACGGCCGCCTGTCCGGTCCGGGCCTGGCCGAGGCCCTGGCCGCCGGCCTGCAGGAAGCGGGCGTGGACGTGATCGACCTGGGCATGGTCGCGACCCCGATGGTGTACTTCGCCACCAATGTGCTGGATGCGCGTTCGGGCATCATGGTCACCGGCAGCCACAACCCGCCGGACTACAACGGCTTCAAGATGGTCCTGGCGGGCGAGGCGATCTACGGCGACGCGATCCTGGGCCTGCACGCGGCGATCGAGCGCGGCGACTTCCAGCCGGCAGCCACCGCGGGCAAGTATTCGACCCACGACATCAAGGACGCCTACATCGAGCGCATCGCCGCCGACGTCAAGATCGCCCGTCCGATCAAGATCGCCGTCGACGCGGGCAACGGCGTGGCCGGCGCCTTCGCGGGCGACCTGTTCCGCGCGATGGGCTGCGAGGTCATCGAACTGTTCTGCGAGGTCGACGGCCACTTCCCGAACCACCACCCGGATCCGGCCCACCCGGAAAACCTGCAGGACCTGATCGAGGCCGTGCGCACGAGCGATGCCGAGATCGGCCTGGCGTTCGACGGCGACGGCGACCGCCTGGGCGTGGTCACCAAGGATGGCCAGATCATCTTCCCGGACCGCCAGATGATGCTGTTCTCAAGCGACGTCCTGTCGCGCAACCCGGGCGCCGAGATCCTGTACGACGTCAAGTGCACGCGCCACCTCGGCCCCTGGATCGAGCAGCACGGCGGCCGTCCGCTGATGTGGAAGACGGGCCATTCGCTGGTCAAGGCCAAGCTGAAGGAAACGGGCGCCCCGCTGGGCGGCGAGATGAGCGGCCACATCTTCTGGAAGGACCGCTGGTTCGGCTTCGACGACGGCCTGTACACGGGCGCGCGCCTGCTCGAGATCCTGACCAAGGTCGCGGACCCGTCGGCGCTGCTGAATTCCCTGCCGATCGCTTCGAGCACCCCGGAACTGCACCTGCACCTGCAGGAAGGCGAGAACTTCGCGCTGATCGACAAGCTGCGCCGCGAAGCGAGCTTCCCGGGCTCCGATCGCGTCAACGACATCGACGGCCTGCGCGTCGAGTACCCGGACGGCTTCGGCCTGGCGCGCGGCTCGAACACGACCCCCGTCGTGGTGCTGCGCTTCGAAGGCGAGAACCCGGAAGCCCTCGCGCGCATCCAGGCTGAATTCGCCCGCGTGATCCTCGCCGCCAAGCCGGATGCCGAACTGCCGTTCTGAGGTCCGCCGTTGAAGATCCTGCTGGTGCGGCTGTCGTCCTTGGGCGACGTGCTGCACAACCTGCCGATCGTGGCAGACATCCTGCGCCACCACCCGCAGGCCCAGGTCGACTGGGTGGTGGAAGAGGCTTATGTCAGCCTCGTGAAGCTCAATCCCCACGTGCGCAAGGTGATCCCGATCGCGCTGCGCCGCTGGAGGAAGGGGCTGGGCAAGGCGGCGGTGCGCGCCGAGCTGCGCGGCTTTTTCCGCGACCTGCGCGCCGAGCAGTACGACTACGTGTTCGATACCCAGGGCCTGATCAAGACCGGCATCGTGATGGCCTGCGCGCGCGTCAAGCCGGGCGGCCAGAAGATCGGCCTGGCCAACGGCACCGAGGATTCGGGCTACGAGGGCATTTCGCGCGTCTTCCATAGCCGCAGCATCCCCGTCGCGCCGCGCACCCATGCGGTGGCGCGCGGGCGCCAGGTCGTGGCCGCGGCGCTGGGCTACACGGTCGACACGGCGCCGGACTTCGGCCTGCCGGCGCCAGGCGCGTCCGGGCGCAAGCCCTGGATGCCGGCGGGCCCCTACGTCGTGTTCTTCCACGGGACCGCGCGTGACGCCAAGAAATGGCCGCCGTCCGACTGGATCGCCCTCGGCCGGGCGCTGGCGCCGCTGCCCGTGCTGCTGCCCTGGGGCTCGCCGCGCGAGAAGGAAGATGCCAGCTTCCTGGCCGCCGCGCTGCCGAATGCGACCGTGCTGCCCAGGCTGTCGATGATGGATGCCGTGGAACTGGCGCGCCACGCGGCGCTCGCAGTCGGCGTCGACACGGGCCTGACCCACATCGCCGCCGCCTTCCTGACGCCGACGGTCGAGATCTACGTCGATTCGCCGCGCTGGAAGACCGAGGGCAACTGGTCGCCGCGCATCGTCAACCTGGGCGATACGGGCGCCGCGCCGGATGCCGCTACCGTGCTGGCCGCCGCACGGCGCCTGCTGGAGACCACGTGATGCGTCTGCTGTATTCCCTGCTGTGGTGGCTGGCGCTGCCGCTCGTGCTGGGCCGCCTGTGGTGGCGCGGGCGGGCCGAACCGGGCTACCGCATGCACGTCGGCGAACGCCTCGGCTTCCATGGCCGCGTGCCTGCCGGCGGTCCCTTTATCATGCTGCACGCCGTGTCGGTGGGCGAGACCCGCGCGGCCGAACCGCTGGTCGACGCGCTGCTGGCCGCGTACCCGGGCCACCGCATCCTGCTGACCCACATGACGCCGACGGGCCGCGCCACCGGCAAGGCCCTGTTCGCCAAGCACGGCGAACGCATCGTGCAATCCTACCTGCCCTACGACACCGGCTTCATGGTCGGGCGCTTCCTGCGCCATTTCGCGCCGCGCGCCTGCATCCTGATGGAGACGGAAGTGTGGCCGAACCTGATCCGCGGCTGCGCGCGCCACGGGGTGCCGGTGGCGCTGGTGAACGCGCGCCTGTCCGAGCGCTCGCTGCGGCGCGGCCAGCGCTTCGGCGGCATCATGATGGACGCGGCGCGCGCGATCCCGCTGGTGGCGGCCCAGACCGAGGCCGATGCCCGGCGCATCGCCTCGCTGGGCGCGCCGAACGTGACGGTCACGGGCAGCATCAAGTTCGACGTGGTGCCGCCCGAGGCGGCGCTGCGCACGGGCGCCATGCTGCGCGCGTGCTTCGGGCGCCGTCCCGTGTTCCTGTGCGCCTCCACGCGCGAGGGCGAGGAAGCGCTGATCCTGAACGCCTTCACGGCGCTGCCGGACCGTCCCGCCGGCATGCTGCTGCTGCTGGTGCCGCGCCATCCGCAGCGCTTCGACGAGGTCGCGCGCATGGTGGAGGAGCGCGGCCTGACCCTGGCGCGCCGTTCCGCGCTGACGGAGGAAGGCGCGGACGCCGTGACGGCCGACGTGCTGCTGGGCGATTCGATGGGCGAGATGTTCGCCTACTACGCGGCCTGCGACTGCGCCTTCATCGGCGGCAGCCTGATGCCGCTGGGCGGCCAGAACCTGATCGAGGCGGCCGCCGTCGGCAAGCCGGTGCTGGTGGGCGAACACACGTTCAACTTCCTGCAGGCGACCGAGGAAGCGATTGCCGCCGGCGGCGCGCTGCGCGTGCCCGATGCGCCGGCCTTGCTGCGGGAGGCGGCGCGCCTGCTGGAGGACGCGGACGCGCGCGCCGCGATGGGAGAGCGGGCACTCGCTTTCGCCGCCAGCCACCGTGGCGCGACCGTGCGCACTGTTGAACTCTTGCAACGGATTATCGACTAGGTTTTGTTACCATTCTCTTTAGCTTAAGAAACGAAAGGGGATGCGCATGTTGTGGTCTAATCGCACGCGAGCGGGCGGCAACGTGGATGGCGGGATGGCCCTCATGGACCAGCCCGATACGATCGATCTCGGTGCCGACGCCATGCCGGCCGCCTCGATTCCCGTCGTGCATCCTCCCGCCGCCTTGTACAACCTGCATTTCTGGGTGCGCTATACGCTCGGCGAATACATGGGCTTCATGTGGGAACACGGGGGCTACCTGATCCGCCGGCGCCGCATCCGCTGGCCCATGGGCCTGTACCTGCGCCTGAAAAGCACGCTGTCGGCGGCCATGCACTTCGTGCTGCTGCGGCGCGGGCGCCGCACCTACGAATTCCAGATCGACCAGCACGGCATCGTGCGCACCAGCGACACGGGCGTGAGCCTGATCGACTGGGACGACGTGCAGCGCATCCGCACCTATTCGAAGGGCTTCATGATGGTCCTGAAGCGCGGCACGCTGCCGATTCCGTTCCGTTGCCTGAGCAAGGACGAGGTCAGCGCGATGCGCGGCATCGCGGATGCGCGCGCGGCGGGCGAATTGCAATTCCGGGCGTCGTGAATGGTGGGCATGTGATGCCCACCCTACATCCTGTCACCGTAGGGTGGGCACCATGTGCCCACCATTATTCCGCCATCTATTCGTCCGGGAACAGCACCGGCATCTCCACCGACCGCTTGCGCAGGGCCGTCCTGGCCCCGTCGTAGTCCGGGAACACCGATTCCACCACGGCCCAGAAGCGCGGGCTGTGGTTCATCTCGCGCAGGTGCGCCAGTTCGTGCACCACCACGTAGTCCAAGAGCGCCAGCGGGTAGTGCACCAGCTTCCAGTTCAGGCGGATGTTGCCGGCCACCGTGCACGAGCCCCAGCGCGTGCCGGCCGAGGAAATCGCATAGCTGTTGTACTGCACGCCCACTTGCGGCGCATACAGGTCGAGGCGCTCGCCGAACAGGCGCCGTGCCTCGTCCTGGAACCAGCGCTTGACGCGTTCGCGGATCTGCCATTCCGTCAGGCCCGGCGTCACGCCCAGTTCCAGCGTGCGGCTGTCCGCGTCGTAGGCGCAGCGGCTGCGCTCGGCCGGCGCGAGGCGCAGCACGATGTCCTGGCCCAGGTAGGGCAGCCTGGCGCCGTCGACCCATTCGACAGGAGCGCGGCCTTCGCGCTGCACGTGGCGCTCGCTGCGCTCGAACAGCTTGGTCAGGATCCAGCGCTGCTTGGCGCGGATGGCGCTGTCGATATCGGCCAGCACGGCGCGGTTCGGGACCGTCACGCGCAGGCCGTCGTCGTCGATCATGAAGCCGTAGGAGCGGCGCGAGGAGCGGCGCAGCACGTAGTGCACCGTGTGCGACCCGAGCTGGATCGTGCGCAGCGGCGGATCGTTCGGGCCTACCGGCGGGACGGGCAGGGTGCGGGTGGGAACGGGCGGCGCCTTGAACAGGGGCGCCGGCGGCGTCGGCTTCGCGACGGGGCTGGCCGCGGGCGCGGTGGCTTGCGGGGCGGCGTCGGCGGACGGCGCGAGCGCCGCGAACTGGGCGAACAGCTCCAGCTGTTTCGCGTCGGTCTTGGGGGAGGTCATGGTGGGCGGCGTCGGAGAGGCTTTGGCGAGCGCGCCCAATTCGTTCAAGTACCTTTGTAGGCGTGGGGCGAAATGACGCGCATTTCCGATTCTATCCAATTTTCGACCTCTTGCATCAGGGTGTCGGCGGTATGGTGTTCCGGCGAGATGGGCTTGCCGATCGAGACGGTGATCAGGCCCGGGCGTTTGATGAAGGAATTCTTCGGCCAGCATTCTCCCGAATTATGCGCGATCGGCACGACGCTGGCACCCGTTTCGATCGCCAGGCGCGAGCCGCCGCTCTTGTACTGTCCTTTTTCGCCAACAGGAATGCGCGTCCCCTCGGGGAACATGATGATCGACTGGCCGTCCGCGAGGCGGCTCTTGCCGATCCTGACCACGTGGGCGAAGGCGCGCTTGCCCTTGCTGCGGTCGATCGGGATCATGCGCAGCAGGGCCATGCCCCAGCCGAAGAAGGGAATGTACAGGATTTCCTTCTTGAAGACGTACACCAGCGGCCGGCGCATGTTGGGCAGCATGAAGATGGTTTCCCAGGCCGACTGGTGCTTGGACAGCAGGATCGCCGGCTGCGGCGGCAGGTTGTCGTAGCCGCGCACCTCGTAGCGGATGCCGCAGATGACGCGCGCGCACCAGATGACGAACACGTTCCAGCGCGACGTCACCCAGAAGCGCGTGTTGTACGGGAAGGGCGCCGCCAGGAAGCAGACGCAGGCCCAGACGACGGTGGCAATCGCCATGACGACGGTAAACAGCAGGGAGCGCAGGAACAGTGTGGCGGTTTGCAAGGACGAATTCTCCGGTACGGCGGGATGGGTGGTAGCGGTCATGCGGTGGCCGGGGCGGGGCGCGGGGCGGTTTTCAGGAAGGCGTCGACCATCGCGGCGAGGTCGGGGAAGACCTGGGTGCCGGGCGGCAGGCCGCCGGTCTCGAAGGTCTTCTGGCCCTTGCCGGTCAGGACCAGGTAGGGCAGGCAGCCGCTGATGAAGCCGGCCTGCAGGTCGCGCAGCGAGTCGCCCACGGTCGGTACGCCCTTCAGGCTGAGCTTGAAGCGCTTGCTGATCTCCTCGAACATCCCGGCCTTGGGCTTCCTGCAATCGCAGTTGTCGATGGCCGCGTGCGGGCAGAAGAAGATCGCGTCGATGTCGGCGCCCACCAGCTGGGCGGCGCCGTGCATCTTCTGGTGGATGGCGTTCAGCGTGGTCATGTCGAACAGTTCGCGCGCGATGCCCGACTGGTTCGACGCGATGACCACGCGGTAGCCCGCCTGGTTCAGGCGCGCGATCGCCTCGAGCGACCCCGGGATCGGGATCCACTCGGCGGGCGACTTGATGAAATCCGGCGAGTCGTGGTTGATGACGCCGTCGCGGTCGAGGATGATCAGCTTCATCGCGCCTGCCTCACGCCGCCAGCTTGGAGATGTCGGCCACGCGGTTCATCATGCGGTGCAGGATGGCCAGCAGGGCCAGGCGGTTGTTGCGCAGCGCGAGGTCCTCGGCCATCACCATCACGTCGTTGAAGAAGGCATCGACGTCGTCGCGCAGCTGGGCCAGCGTCTTCAGGGTGCCGGTGAAGTCGCCGCGCGCGAAGGCGGCATCGACCTCGGGCTGCACGCGCTGCACGCTCGCGTACAGCTTCTTCTCGGCCTCGTCCTGCAGCAGGGCGGCATCGACCGATCCCGCTTGCGCCAAGGCTTCCTCGTTCTTCTTGAGGATGTTCGAGATGCGCTTGTTGGCGGCGGCCAGCGAGCTGGATTCCGGCAGCGCGGCGAAGGCCTGCACGGCTTCCAGGCGCTGCACCACGTCGTCGACGCGGTCCGGGTCCTGGGCCAGCACGGCTTCCACCTCGTTCGGCGAGAAGCCGCGGTCGCGCAGCAGGCCGCGCACGCGGTCCAGCATGAAGGCCTTCACTTCCGCGCCCGGATCCTTGAAGGTGGCCACGGTGTCGAAGGAAGCGGCGGCGTCGGCCAGCAATTCGTCGATGCCCAGCGGCAGGCGCTTTTCCACCAGCATGCGCATCACGCCCAGCGCGTGGCGGCGCAGCGCGAACGGATCCTTCTCGCCGGTCGGCTGCAGGCCGATCGACCAGATGCCGACCAGGGTTTCCAGTTTGTCCGCCAGCGCCACGGCCAGGCCCGTGCTGGTCGACGGCAGCGCGTCGCCCGAGAAGCGCGGCTGGTAGTGTTCCGAGGCGGCCAGCGCCACTTCCTCGTGCTCGCCGTCGTTGCGGGCGTAATAGGTGCCCATGATGCCCTGCAGCTCCGGGAATTCGCCGACCATGTCGGTCAGCAGGTCGGCCTTGGCCAGCTGGGCGCCGCGTTCGGCCAGCAGCACGTCGTAGCCGAGGCGCCGGGCGATGGCGCCGGCCAGGCGCATCACGCGCTGGGTACGTTCCAGCTGGGTGCCCAGCTTGTTGTGGTAGACCACGTTGGCCAGCTGCGGGACGCGCGATTCCAGCGACTTCTTCTTGTCCTGCTCGAAGAAGAACTTGGCGTCCGACAGGCGCGGGCGCACGACGCGCTCGTTGCCGCCGACGATGGCGGACGGATCGTCGGTCTGCAGGTTCGAGACGATCAGGAAGCGCGAGCGCAGCTTGCCGGCGGCATCCGTCAGGGCGAAGTATTTCTGGTTGGTCTGCATGGTCAGGATCAGGCATTCCTGCGGCACGGAGAGGAAAGTCTCCTCGAACCGGCACTCGTACACCACCGGCCATTCGACCAGGGCCGCCACTTCGTCCAGCAGCGATTCCGGCATCAGCACCTGGTCCGCGCCGGCCTTGGCCAGCAACTGGGTACGGATCGATTCCTTGCGCTCCTCGGCGTTGGCGACGACCTTGCCCGTCTCCTTCAGCAGCGCGGCATAGTCGTCCGCGTGAGGAATGTCGAAGCGTTGGCCGTTCGACAGGAAGCGGTGGCCCAGCGTGCTGCGGCCGGAGGACAGGCCCAGCAGCGTCAGCGGCACGATGGCGTCGCCGTGCAGCGCCAGCAGCGAATGCACGGGGCGCACGAACTGCACGGTGGCGCCGTCCGGGCGCTGGTAGCTCATCACCTTGGGGATCGGCAGCTTGGCGACCGCTTCTTCCAGCACCGGCTGCAGGCCGTCGGCCAGCTGCGAACCCGGGGCGGTGTAGGTGTAGAAGAAGCTCTCGGCCTTGCCGTCCTGGGCGCGTTCGAGGTCCGCCACCTGCAGGTCCGGGAAGCCCAGCGCGGCCAGCTTCTTGGCCAGCGGCGCCGTCGGGTTGCCGTCCTTGTCCAGGGCGACGGTCACCGGCAGCACTTTCTCGCGGATCGATTTGTCCGGCGAGGTGGCGCGCACCTTGGTGATCGACACGGCCAGGCGGCGCGGGGTCGCGTGGGTGGTGACGCTGCTGTCGGCGTCGAGGAAGTCGCGCGCCTTCAGGCCGTTGGCGATGCCATTGGCAAAGGCGGCGCCCAGTTTCACGAGGGCTTTCGGCGGCAGCTCTTCGGTCTGCAGCTCGATCAGCAGGGTCTGGGCGGGTAAGGTCTGATTCATGGTTGTTCTATTCTGTTCTGGACTCAGGCGGCTTGTGCGGAAGCTTGTTCCGATGCGGGCAGCATCGGGAAGCCGAGCTTCTCGCGCGAATCGTAATAGGCCTGGGCGACCAGGCGCGACAGCGTGCGCACGCGGCCGATGTAGGCGGCGCGCTCGGTGACGGAGATGGCGCCGCGCGCATCGAGCAGGTTGAAGCTGTGCGAGGCCTTCATGATCTGCTCGTAGGCCGGCAGCGTCAGGGCCAGCTCGATCAGGCGCTTGGCTTCGCTCTCGTGGTTGTTGAAGGCCTGGAACAGCAGGTCCGTGTTCGAGTGCTCGAAGTTGTAGGTCGACTGCTCGACCTCGTTCTGGTGGAACACGTCACCGTAGCTGAGGGACTTCTTCACCCCATTCTCTTCCCACTCCGTCCACACCAGGTCGTAGACGTTTTCCACGCCCTGCAGGTACATCGCCAGGCGTTCGATGCCGTAGGTGATCTCGCCCAGCACGGGCTTGCAATCGAGGCCGCCGACCTGCTGGAAGTAGGTGAACTGGGTGACTTCCATGCCGTTCAGCCAGACTTCCCAACCGAGGCCCCAGGCACCCAGCGTCGGGCTTTCCCAATCGTCCTCGACGAAGCGCACGTCGTTCTTCTTCAGGTCCAGGCCCAGCGCCTCCAGGGAGCCGAGGTAGAGGTCGAGGATGTTTTCCGGCGCCGGCTTCAGGACCACCTGGTACTGGTAATAGTGCTGCAGGCGGTTCGGGTTCTCGCCGTAGCGGCCGTCCTTGGGGCGGCGCGACGGCTGCACGTAGGCGGCGCGCCAGGGCTCCGGGCCGATCGCGCGCAGGAAGGTGCCGGTGTGGAAGGTACCCGCGCCGACTTCCATGTCGTAGGGCTGGAGCAGGGCGCATCCCTGCTTGTCCCAATAGGTCTGCAGGGTCAGGATGATTTGTTGGAAAGTAAGCATCTTATCGGCTTGGAGCTGGTGGCTGCGCGCGCGGCGCGCGAACACGGTGAGTTTGCTAAAACACCAATTTTAGCGGTTTTTGCCGGGTACCTCGAAACGAATCTCGCAGCGCCCGGCCCTTGGACGAGTTTTCTTCGGCAGACTTTACTCATGAACAGCGCCGAAGGGAAGGGTTCAGGCGGTTTTATCGGCGCCGCTGCCGCTGCCGCTCTCGCCGCGGCGCCGGCGGCCGGCGAACCAGGCGCCGGCCAGCATCAGCGCGCCCAGGCCCAGGAACAGCAGGTTGCCGAAGCGGATGTACGGCGTGGCGCCGCCCATGCCCTGCACGCTGGCCGCCAGCACGCCCTGGCCGTAGAACGGGATCTGCTGCACGACGTTGCCGCGACCGTCGATGATGGCGGTGGCGCCGTTATTGGTGGCGCGCAGCATCGGGCGTCCCGTCTCCAGCGAGCGCATGCGCGAGATCTGCAGGTGCTGCGGGATTGCCGTCGATTCGCCGTACCAGGCCAGGTTCGACAGGTTGAGCAGCAGCGTCGCCGGGCGCGGCGCCTCGCGCAGGTTCTTCGCGATCTCCTCGCCGAACACGTCCTCGTAGCAGACGTTGGGCAGCACCAGCTGGTCCTTGACGGGGAACGGCGCCTGCACGGCCGGACCGCGCGTGAAGTCGCCCAGCGGGATCTGCATCAGGTTCGTGAACCAGCGGAAGCCCGTCGGGATGAATTCGCCGAACGGCACCAGGTGGTGCTTGTCGAAGCGGTAGCCCTGTCCCTGCGGGCCCACGCCGGCCACGCTGTTGGCATAGGCGGTCTGGCTGTCGGCCAGCGGGATCCCGTACAGGAAGGACGTGCCGGTGCGCGCCGCGTAGTCCTTGAAGATGTCCAGGTAGCCGGGCGGGAGCTGCTGCGGGAAGACCGGGATCGCCGTCTCCGGCGCCGCCGTCAGGTCGGCCGGGGTGGCCGTCATCATGTCGCGGTAGCGCACCAGGATGCCGGCCAGGTGGTTGGCGTCGAATTTCTCGTCCTGCGGGATGTCGCCCTGCAGCAGGCGCACGGTGATCGGCTTGCCGACGGCATGCGTCCATGCCACCTGGCGCAGCAGCGAGCCGGCCACCAGCAGCACGCCGAACAGCGCCAGCGCGTGCATACGCTGGCGCTGGGTCAGCATCACCAGGCAGGCCGCGCACACGGCCGCCAGCACGCCGATGCCGTACACGCCGACGATGGGCGCGAAGCCCCCCAGCGGCGCCGTATTGTGCGCATAGCCGGCGGCGGCCCAGGGAAAGCCCGTGAACACCCAGCCGCGCAGCCATTCGGACACGCCCCAGAAGGTCGGGAACACCAGCAGCAGGAAGGCCGGCACCGGCAGTGCCCAGCGCTTGCGCAGCCAGGTCGACGCCGCCGCGGCGAAGGCGCCGAACAGGCCCATGTACAGGCCCAGCAGGCAGATGGCGATGGCCGACAGCACGGCCGGCAGGTGGCCGTAGCGCGTCAGCGCGATCGACAGCCAGTGCATGCCCGCCACCGACCAGCCGAAGCCGAACGCCCAGCCCAGCAGGGCCGCGCGGCGCACCGAGCTGCCCATGCCGACCTGGTAGAACAGCCAGGCCAGCGCCAGGAACTGCACGGGCCACCAGCCGAACGGTTCGAACGACAGCAGGCTGGAGGCGCCGGCCAGCGCGGCGGCGAGCAGGGCGAGGAGGCTGGGGCGGGTGCCGCGCAGGGCCGGGTCGGGGGCCTGGGCGGGAGCGCGGCTTGAGGCGGAGCGGCGGAGGATCAAGCGGTATTCCGTATCGTGTCTATCGTGGCGTTCCAATGAAAACGCCCCGGGAAGGGGCGCATGGCGGGGCGGTGCTGCGGGTCAGTCCTGTTCCTCGTCGACGTCGGGCAGCTTCTCGACCAGCAGCACGTGGATCTGGCGCGCGTCGGCGCGCAGCACCTCGAAGCGCAGGCCTTCCAGGTCGAATACCTCGCCCTTGTGCGGCATGCGTCCCAGGTGGTTGGCCACCAGGCCGCCGATGGTGTCGGCTTCGTCGTCGGACAGATCGACGCCGAGTTCCTCGTTGAACTGCTCGATCTCGGTCAGGGCCTTCACGCGCCAGCGCGGGCCGTGCTGGCCTTCCTTGATCGACAGGATGTTGTCCTCTTCCTCGTCGAAATCGTATTCGTCCTCGATGTCGCCGACGATCTGTTCCAGCACGTCCTCGATGGTGATGAGGCCGGCCACGCCGCTGTATTCGTCGACGACGATGGCCATGTGGTTGTGGTTCGCGCGGAAGTCGCGCAGCAGCACGTTCAGGCGCTTCGATTCGGGGATGAAGATCGCCGGGCGCAGCATCTTGCGCACGTCGAAGGATTCCTCGGCGTAGTAGCGCAGCAGGTCCTTGGCCAGCAGGATGCCGACCACCTTGTCGCGCTCGCCCTCGATGGCGGGGAAACGCGAGTGGGCCGTTTCCAGCATGATCGGCAGCCACTCCTCGATCGGCTTGGAGATGTCGATCACGTCCATCTGCGAACGGGGAACCATGATGTCGCGCACCGACAGGTCGGAGACCTGGAACACGCCCTCGATCATGGAGAGGGCATCGGCGTCGATGAGGTTGCGTTCGTGGGCGTCGTGCAGCACTTCGAGCAGCTCGGCGCGGTTTTCCGGCTCAGGAGAGATCAGCGCGGTCAGCCGTTCGAACAGCGACCGGTGGGTTTTGGCGTCCGTTCGGACGTCAGCAGGGTGCTCAGGCATAGTTGGCATGAAGCCGTTGTTGCGATGGGCCATAGGATACACCAAAAGCCGTCATGCCTGTTTTTTATGCAGCCCGCGTGTCATGCCGCACTTTTGACAGGGAAGATGCATTGTGTGCGCCACTTCACACATTTTTTTGTCTATATTGGGCATTCAATATGGAAAGGAGTTCCCATGCCTGCGCTGAACGTGAATGGTACGACCACCAACCTCGATGTCCCTGACGACATGCCCCTGCTGTGGGCGCTGCGCGACGTGATGGGACTCACAGGCACCAAGTTCGGCTGCGGCGTCGCCCTGTGCGGCGCCTGCACCGTGCACCTGGACGGCCAGGCGATCCGCTCCTGCGTGACGCCCGTGTCGGCCGCCGCCGGCAAGAAGATCACCACCATCGAGGCGATCGGCAACGACCCGGTCGGCGCCAAGGTGCAGGATGCCTGGCGCCAGCTCGACGTGGTGCAGTGCGGCTACTGCCAGTCGGGCCAGATCATGTCCGCCACCGCGCTGCTGCACGCGACCCCGAAGCCGACCGATGCCGACATCGACGGCGCCATGTCGGGCAATATCTGCCGCTGCGGCACCTACAATCGTATTCGTAAAGCGATCAAGATCGCGGCTGCCTGAGGAGACGGAACATGGACCAGATGACCCAGGAACCCAAGGACACCCAGGACGCGCAGGCGCCGAAGTCGCAGGGCCGGCGCCAGTTGCTGAAAGGCGGCGCGCTAGGTGGCGGCGCGCTGCTGTTCGGCTTTTCGCTGTTCGGCTGCAGCAAGAAGCCGGAGAGCGACCGCAAGGAACCGCCGTCGGAACAGGCGGTCGGCCAGGCCGCGACGGCCGTGTCGAACCAGCCTCCGGGCCTGGCCCACGATGCCTTCATCCGCATCGACCGCGAAGGCATCGTCACGCTGATCATCCACAAGGTGGAGATGGGGCAGGGCACGTTCACGTCGATGCCGATGCTGCTGGCCGAGGAACTGGGCGCCGACCTCACCAAGGTCAAGCTGGAACAGGCGCCGGCCGACAACACCCTGTATGCGGACCCCATGCTGGGCGGCCAGGTGACGGGCGGCTCGACGTCCGTACGGGCGGCGTGGAAGCCGCTGCGCGAGGCCGGCGCCAAGGTGCGCACGGTGCTCGTGCAGGCCGCGGCCGACCAGTGGAAGGTGCCGGTGGGCGAATTGAAGGTGGTGGCCGGCACGATCCGCCACGACGGCTCGAACCGCACCATGCACTTCGGCGAAGTCGTCGACGCCGCCTCCAAGCTGACCTTCCCGGCCACCGTCAAGCTGAAGGACGCGGCCGACTTCACGCTGATCGGCAAGTCGCTCAAGCGCCTGGACAGCCCCGCCAAGGTGAACGGCTCGGCGCTGTTCGGCATCGATGCGCGCCTGCCCAATATGGGGATCGCGGCGGTGGCCGCCTCACCCGTCATGGGCGGCAAGGTCACGGCCGTGGACGAGCAGAAGGCGCTCGCCGTGAAGGGCGTGCGCCAGGTGCTGCGCATCGAGGGCGCGGTGGCCGTCGTGGCCGACAACTTCTGGTCCGCCAAGCAGGGCCTGGCGGCGGCCGCGCCGCGTTTCGACGACGGCGCCAACGCCGCCGTCAGCACGCAATCCATCGTGGCCGACATGATGAAGGTCTCGCAGGGCACGGGTGCGGTGGCGAAGAACGAGGGCGACGCCCTCAAGGTGCTCGATGCCGCCGGCGGACGCCGCATCGACGCCATCTACGAGGTGCCGTTCCTGGCCCACGCGACGATGGAACCGATGAACTGCACGGTCGATCTGCGCCAGGACGGCTGCGACCTGTGGGTCGGCACCCAGGTGCCGGCGCTGGCCCAAGGCGCGGCGGCCAAGCTGACCGGCCTGCCCGTCGAGAAGGTCAAGGTCCACAACTTCTATCTCGGCGGCGGCTTCGGACGCCGGCTCGAGGTCGACAACGTGATCCAGGCGGTGGCCTTCGCCAAGCTGCACAAGGGCCCGCTGAAGATCGTGTGGACGCGCGAGGAAGACATCCAGCACGACATGTACCGTCCCTACTACGTGGACCGCATGTCGGCCAAGCTGGACGAGAAGGGCATGCCGTCGGCCTGGTTCCACCGCGTGACGGGTTCCTCGATCATGGCGCGCTTCGCCCCGCCGCTGGTCAAGAACGGCGTCGATCCGGACGCGGTGGAAGCGGCCGCGGACCTGCAGTACACGATTCCCGCCGTGCGCGTGGAATACGTGCGCCACGAACCGGCGGGCCTGGCCACCGCCTTCTGGCGCGGCGTGGGACCGACCCACAACGTGTTCGTGGTGGAGAGCTTCATCGACGAGCTGGCGTATGCGGGCAAGTCGGACCCGGTGGCGTTCCGCCGCGCGCTGCTGCAGAAGTCGCCGCGCACGCTGGCGGTGCTGAACGTGGCGGCCGAGAAGGCCGGCTGGGGCAAGCCCCTGAAGCCCATCGCCGGACGCAAGGTCGGGCGCGGGGTGTCGACCCAGTTCGCGTTCGGCAGCTACATGGCGCAGGTGGCGGAAGTGTCGGTGGGCCCGGACGGCGACGTGCAGCTGCACCGCGTCGTGTGCGCCGTCGACTGCGGCCAGAACATCAATCCGGACACCATCGTCGCGCAGATGGAGGGCGGCATCGTGTTCGGCGCCGGCGCCGCGCTGTGGGACCAGATCACGCTGGACAAGGGGCGGGTGCAGCAGACCAACTTCGGCGATTACCGCGTGATGCGCATGAACGAGTCGCCCACCATCGAGGTACACCTGGTGAAGAGCGGCGACGAGCCGGGCGGCATCGGCGAGCCGGGAACGGCGGGGATCGCGCCGGCGCTGGCCAACGCGGTGTTCGCGGCGACGGGGACGCGCATTCGCAAGCTGCCGATCGGGGAGCAGCTCAAGAAGGCGTAAAGCAAATTGGACCCCTGCCTGCGCAGGGGCGACGGCCTAAAACAACGTCGTCCCTGCGCAGGCGTGATAGTGCCCCCAGCACTATCACCCCGATTTCCCGTGCGCGTCACCGTCTTATTCGTTATCCGCGTACGGATCCGGATACTCGAGCGCCTCCATGATGTCGCGCTCGAGCTGCTCCATCTCTTCCGCTTCCTCGTCCGTCTCGTGGTCGAAGCCCTGGGCGTGCAGCACGCCGTGCACCACCAGGTGCGCCGTGTGTTCCTCGACCGTCTTCTTCTGTTCCTCGGCCTCGCGCTGCAGCACGTCGGTGCACAGGACGATGTCGGCCTGGGTCGGCTCGTCGTCGTCGATCTGCGCGCCTTCGTTGTAGGCGAAGGTTAGGACGTTGGTGGCGTAGTCCTTGCCGCGGTAGTCGCGGTTCAGGCTCTGGCCCTCGGCCGCGTCGACGAAGCGGATCGCCAGCTCGGCCGGGCCGAGCAGGGCGGCGCGCACCCAGCGCTCGATCATGTCCGGCGTGATCTCCGCCTCGAGGCGGGTGTCGGCGTACTGGACGTCCAGCTCAAGCTGATGGTTTTTTTCTTGCATGGCGTGTGCTCGCGGGTTTGGACAGGTCGCCGATCTCCTGGATCGCGGCCGATTTCTCGTAGGCGTCGACGATGCGCGCCACCATGGGGTGGCGCACCACGTCGGCGCTGGAGAACTGGGTGAAGGCGATGCCGCGCACGTCCTTCAGCACGTGCATCGCATCGACCAGGCCGCTCCTCTGCGTCTTGTGCAGGTCGACCTGGGTGACGTCGCCGGTGACGACGGCCTTGCTGCCGAAGCCGATCCGGGTCAGGAACATCTTCATCTGCTCGACCGTCGTGTTCTGGGCTTCGTCCAGGATCACGAAGGCGTGGTTGAGCGTGCGCCCGCGCATGAAGGCCAGCGGGGCGATCTCGATCACGCCCTTCTCGAACAGCTTCTGGGTGCGCTCGAAGCCGAGCAGGTCGTGCAGCGCGTCGTACAGCGGGCGCAGGTAGGGATCGACCTTCTGCGAGAAGTCGCCCGGCAGGAAGCCCAGGCGCTCGCCCGCTTCGACGGCCGGACGGGTCAGGATGATGCGCTTGACGGCGTCGCGTTCCAGCGCGTCGACGGCGCAGGCCACGGCCAGGTAGGTCTTGCCGGTGCCGGCCGGACCGATGCCGAAGCTGATGTCGTGTTCCAGCACGGCCTTCAGGTAGCGGATCTGGTGCGCGGTGCGGCCGCGCAGGTCGGTGCGGCGCGTCTTCAGTACCGGGCTGACCAGGTCGGCGGGGTCGTCTTCGACGCCCGCTTCGGCGCGCTCTTCCTCCTCGGTGAGCGTTTCGCCCGGCTCCTTGGCGGACTGCGCCGGCTCGGCCGCCTTGGGCTTGATGCCGGAGCGCTGCTCGACCAGCGCGAGCTGCACTTCCTCGAGCGGCACGACCTTGTCGGCCACGCCGTAGAAGCGTTCCAGCAGTTCGACCGCGCGCTCGGCATTGCCGCCGCTGACGATGAATTTCTCGCCGCGGCGGAAGATGGTCACGTCCAGCGCGGCCGAGATCTGGCGCAGGTTTTCATCAAGCGGACCGCACAGGTGGGCAAGCCGCGTATTGTCGAGCGGCTCGGGAATGAAGTACGAAGGCTGGGTGGGCGTTTGGGTTTTCAACTGGCTTTGGCAATCGTATCAATGCTGGCGACCAGGTCGCCGCGCAGGGAGTAATCCAGGCTCTCGGTGATGCGCACGTCGACCAGCTGGCCGACCAGTGCCTCGCCGAGGTCGCCCGGGAAGAAGTTGACGACGCGGTTGTTCTCGCTCCGGCCCTGCAGTTCGCCGCCGCCGCGCTTGGACGGCCCTTCGACCAGCACGCGCTGCACGGTGCCGACCATGGCGGCGCTGGTCTTGCGCGTGTTGGCATCGATCAGGGCCTGCAGGCGCTGCAGGCGCGCCAGCTTGACCTCGTGCGGGGTGTCGTCGTGCAGGTTGGCGGCCGGCGTGCCGGGGCGCTTGCTGAAGATGAAACTGAAGCTGTTGTCGAAGCCGACGTCTTCCACCAGCTTCATCATCGCCTCGAAATCGGCGTCCGTCTCGCCCGGGAAGCCGACGATGAAATCGGACGAGATCGTGATGTCCGGGCGCACCGCCTTGATGCGGCGGATGATCGACTTGTATTCCAGGCCCGTGTAGCCGCGCTTCATGGCCTGCAGGATGCGGTCGGAGCCATGCTGGACGGGCAGGTACAGGTGGTTGACCAGTTGCGGGATCTTCGCGTACGCGTCGATCAGGCGCTGGGTGAATTCCTTCGGGTGGCTGGTGACGAAGCGCAGGCGCTCGATGCCGGGAATCTCGGCCACGTATTCGAGCAGCAGGGCAAAGTCGGCAATCTCCCCGCTCTCCATGGCGCCGCGGTAGGCGTTCACGTTCTGCCCCAGCAGCATGATTTCCTTGACGCCCTGGGCGGCCAGGCCGGCGACCTCGGTCAGCACGTCCTCGAAGCGGCGCGACACTTCCTCGCCGCGGGTGTACGGCACCACGCAGTAGCTGCAGTACTTGCTGCAGCCTTCCATGATCGACACGTAGGCGACCGGGCCCTCGACCTTGGCCGGCGGCAAGTGGTCGAACTTCTCGATTTCCGGGAAGCTGATGTCGACTTGGGCCGCGCCCGTATGACGGCGCATCTCGATCATCTGCGGCAGGCGGTGCAGCGTCTGCGGGCCGAACACGACGTCCACGTGGGGCGCGCGCTTGACGATGGCCTCGCCTTCCTGCGACGCCACGCAGCCACCCACGCCGATCACCAGGCCCGGCTTGTTGCGCTTGAGTTCCTTCAGGCGGCCCAGGTCCGAGAACACCTTTTCCTGCGCCTTTTCACGCACCGAGCAGGTATTGAAGAGGATGACGTCGGCATCGTCCGGGGTATCGGTGCGTACGAGTCCTTCGGCGGCGCCGAGCACGTCCGCCATCTTGTCCGAGTCGTACTCGTTCATCTGGCAGCCGAAGGTCTTGATGAATACTTTTTTCTGCATGGAAAAGCTTCTGGTGGCTGTGCTGGTGCTATTGCCTCGATAAGGGATGGCCAGTTTACCGTAAATCGGAAACACCCCCCCAGCAAGGCGCGCGGCACCGGTTTTCATTCCTTGTGGAAATGATAATGATAAAAACTATACTTTTGATACGATTAGTTACATTGTGTCTTCTTGTAAAATCATTTCCAGATGTTATGTTTAACCTTGTCAGGAGGATTCAACTTTAATTTCCTTAAGTAAATCAACTAGTTCCTGCTGACTGGCAATTGCAAACTTAGCGCAAAAAAACTCTTGCGTGCGCCACAATCTGTCACCATGTGCTGAAATGACTATGTGACAAGCTTTCCCAGCGATAGCTTGATTTCGGCTAATGAATTCTGTGTCCGGGTCGTGGTTGGACGGGACATACGAGTTTGATAATTTGTTCGAAAAACAAGTGTGCTAGGGAAGTGGAAGCTTCGGCGGACGGCGTCCGGTGAGGTTTCCGACAAGGGAGCGCACGCGGTCCGGTGTGCGTGCCGGCTGGTTCAGGCAGGGCAGTGTGCTTGAACGTTCGGTAACGGTACCGGGAACTTATGTTGACGAAAGTTAGTCATTAACACAGTTCGTAAAAGAACTATTTTAACCACTCACGAGGAAATCATGGCACACCATGCTCTGTCATCACAGGAAAGCTACAACCCGAACCACCTGCTGGACATCCTGCTCGGCAAGATGCAGCTGAAGAACGACGCTGCGCTGTCGCGTATGCTGGAAGTCGCTCCTCCGGTGATCAGCAAGATCCGTCACCACCGCCTGCCGGTCGGCGCTTCGCTGCTGATCCGCATGCACGAAGTGACCGGCATGAGCATCCGCGACCTGCGCGACCTGATGGGCGACCGCCGTACCAAGTACCGCCTGTCCGATGCGCAAGGCCGTCCGAAACCCGAAGAGAAGGCAGCGCAGCAGGCAGCCCAGCAGGCCGCGCAACAGGCAGCTCAGCCGCAAGCCCAGCAGGGTGCCCAGGGCGACGACGCAAGCAGCAAATCCGGCAACTATGCGCACTGATGCCGCGGGCATGACAGCCGGTCCTGTCATGCCTTCGGCGCGACCCGGCGGCGGAGCGTCCTTGCGGACCGTCTCCGTCGCCGTCACCTGGGCCAGCCTCAGACCATGAGGATGGCCGACATCTCGCCTAGCTGCGTTTCGGTTTCCCGGAACAGGTGCAGATAGGCTTCTTCATTCAATCCCATCGCATCCCAGGCCACGTTCGACAGGCGCGGCACCACGTCATCCTGCTCGCCCGACAGGTCGAGGGCGTGGACGATCGCATCGGCCACGTGCACGATCGTGGCCAGGAAGCCGGCGCCCGGGGTGTCCGGCGCATGGTGGAACCCGATCGCTTGGCACATGGTGCCTGAGAAATTCCAATGCGCGGCCAGCGCCAGGCCCGCGTCGACGTGGTCCACGCCCAGCACGGCGCTTTCCGCCTCGCGCCACTCCGCCGGATGGGCCGCGCGCCAGGCCAGCACGTCGCCATAGGCTTCCGGGTGGCCCGTCACCAGCACCAGGCGGCCGATGTCGTGCAGCAGGCCGGCCGTGAAGGCGATGTCCTGGTTGAAGCGCATCCGCCGCGCCAGCGCCCGCGCGCAGGCGGCGGTGGCGATCGAGTGGCGCCAGAACGCCTTGTCGTCGAAGCCGGGGCAGCGCCCGCTCGGGAAGCTGCCGCCGACGGCGGCCACCGTGATCAGGTTGCGCATCCGCTGGAAGCCGAGATAGGTGATCCCCTGCTGGATCGTGGTCACCTTCACCTGCAGTCCATAGGCCGCGGAATTGGCCAGGCGCAGCGTATTCGCCGTCAAGGCCTGGTCGTACGAGACCTTTTTTGCCAGCACGGAAATGTCGACGTCTTCCTGCTCGATGCTGGCCAGCAGTTCCATGACGACGGCCGGCAGCGAGGGCAGGTCCTGTACACCGCCCGCCAGTTCATCCATGGTGATGCGCTTCATCACGGCGTCTCCGTCTTGCCATCGGCCTGGCCTTGGGCGTCGCGCTGCAGGCGATAGTTCTCGACGTAGCGGCGCAGGACGGCGCTGGCGCGGTCGGCGGGCGCGTCGGGGTCGATGTGGCGGAACAGCTGATCGAGCCGTGCCTGCACGGCGGCCGGATCGGTGGACGGATCGGTGGACGACGCGGAAACAGTCATGCGATATCTTTCCTTTTTGTAATCTGGCGGATCATACCATTCGGCTATGATCGATTGGCAGGGCTGTGCGCTGCCGGATGGTTGTATTGTATGCTCGCCTGGCTTTGCCGTCGGCACAGCAAGCTACAATTTCCTAGGAACGACATGAAACTGTATTTCTCCCCCGGCGCCTGCCCCCTTGCCTCCCACATCGCCCTCGCCGAAGCCGGCCTCGACTACACGCTGGAACGCGTCGACCTGGGCAGCAAGCGCACCGCCGGCGGCGCCGATTTCCTGGCGGTCAACCCGAAGGGCTATGTGCCGGCGCTGGAGCTGAAGGACGGTACCGTGCTGACCGAGGGCCCGGCCATCGTCCAGTTCATCGCCGACCTGGTCCCGGACCGCCAGCTGGCCCCGGCCAACGGCACGCTCGAACGCTACCGCCTGATCGAATGGCTGAACTTCATCTCGGCCGAACTGCACAAGAGCTTCAGCCCGCTGTTCCGCCCGACCGCGGCGCCGGAAGCGAAGGATGCCGCGCGCGCCGCGCTGCGTCAGCGCCTGGAATGGGTGGCCGGCCAGCTGGACGGGCGCGACTACCTGCTCGGCACGCAGTTTTCCGTGGCCGACGCCTACCTGT
This sequence comes from Massilia paldalensis, assembly GCF_044901715.1. NCBI lineage: Bacteria > Pseudomonadati > Pseudomonadota > Betaproteobacteria > Burkholderiales > Oxalobacteraceae > Massilia > Massilia paldalensis. The sequence goes on along the minus strand of NZ_JBJCIU010000004.1, from coordinate 292,981 downwards.
TCACGGTGCTGAACTGGGCCGGCCGCGTGCAGTTCGACCTGTCCCCGTGGCCGCCTCTGCGGGCCTATATGCAGCGCGTGGCCGAGCGTCCGGCCGTGCGGCAGGCAATGCGCGAGGAAGGCCTCATTCACTAAGAACGACACCGCAGCCCGGTGCGCCATCCGGCGTGCGGGCACGGTACCATGCCACATGACCAGCAAACGCTACATTGCCCTATTGAGGGGCGTCAACGTAGGGCGCGCGAAACGCGTGGCCATGGCCGACTTGCGCAAGCTGATCGGCGATCTCGGCTATACCGAGGTGCGCAGCGTACTCAACAGCGGCAACGTGGTCTTCAGCGGCCCCGCGAAGCCGCAGGAAGCGGTCGCGGCGGAGATCGAGGAAGCGCTCGTGCTCAAGCTGGGCGTGGCGGCGCGCACCCTGGTACTGGACAGCGAGGAGCTGGCCGCGATCGTGGCCGCCAATCCGCTGCTGGAGGTGGCCAGCGACGATGCGCGCCTCCTCATCTTCATCCTGGGGCACCACCATGCGCACGCGGCGATCGAGGCGCTGTGCCGGCGCGACTGGCATCCCGGCGCGGTGGCGCTGGGCGAACGGGCGATCTACGTGTGGTGCCCGGACGGCATCCTCGACAGCGCCGCCGCGGCCACGCTGGGCAAGGAGCTGGGCGACGCCACCACCTCGCGCAACTGGGCCACGCTCGGCAAGCTGCACGCGCTGTGCAACGAAGCCGCCGCCTGAACGTCCATCCTGCCTGCTGCCCGTCCTGAAATGACGACGGCGCCAGGGGCGCCGTCGTTTCTCCGTTCCATCGACCCGGCCTTGCGGCCTGCCTGCGCGTCATGCGAAAGCGTGCGTCGGCGGAAGCTGGGTGCTGCTCACATCCTTATTTGAACTTCTCGCTGCTGACGCGGCTGGCCCGGTACCCGATCAGGATCAGGCCGACGAGCATCATGGCAAACACTTCCGGTTCGGGAAGTTCGGACATCGAGGATGGCGGTGGTGCTACCACCTCGGTGCGGTGCACCGTCGACAGGTCGGCCACACGGTAGGCGCGAACGCCCGCATGGGTCGTGTCGAGGTCGATGGCGGCAGCCTGGGCGGCGCCGCCGAACAACAAGCTGAGCGTTAAAGCAAGTGCATATCGTTTCACGGTCATTCCTTCGACAAAGCTGGCGGAACCTGGTGACGTGGCTTCGGCACGTGAATAATGCATTGCAATCAAATTCCGATAAAACAAAGAAACTAATTGCTTAGAAGATCGATTACAAATGCGTCGGCCGATATTCAGGATAGCAAAGATGCGCGCCGCATCGCGTCCGTTACGTGTTGTTACAGCTTAATAATCCGTTGGAAATTTTTATGTTTTTGAAATAAAACAAAACTAATCAATTTTTCATCAAGTGATTGATGAGTAAGCACAATTTGCATCGTTTCTTGCTGCTCGCTTATCGGAAATACTAGAAGTGCAAGGGTTTTCATTGGCAGCTTGACCATGGATGTTGCACCGCACGTTTTTTTCGCCACACGGTATACACCTTCCTTTTCTTTGCGGGTATAGTCTCCATATTCCTATTGCCTTAGGGCATCAAAACAATATCAAACGTACACGTTTGAATACCCAAGCGGTTCCGCACCGTCCGCCTTTCTGGTCCAGCCGGCACTCTGGAAGGCAAAGCAAGACCACGAGCATCACACCCTTCGTTTTTTGCAGAGTATCGATATGCCGAAATTTGCCCAACTTCAAATTGCCTTCAAGAATGTTTACGTTCGGATCTTGACCGCCATCGTGCTGGGCATGCTGACCGGCTGGTTCATCTACAAGGCCAACGTGCCCCAGGACACGGCCCCGGTCGTCCATTCGCAGAACATCGCCGAGATCACGGAGCTGGCCGCCAACAAGGAGCGCCTGGACTACCTGTTGATCGCCAAGCCGCTGTCGGATTCGCCGCGCTACGTCTACAAGTTCAAGGACGCGCCGCAGCTGCACGTGGTGAAGGTGCCGAGCACCTCCCACCTGTCGCTCGAGCGCGAAGTGCTGCTCAAGAACGCGATTCCGTACTCGATCGCCAAGGACGACTACCTGGCCAGCCACAAGGCCGTGCTGGAGGAAGAGGGCGAGAACTTCGGCACCGACGCCGTCGACTTCCTCAAGCGCCACGCGCTCGACATCACCGTGCTGCTGGTGATCCTGTACGCGATCAAGTTCGGCATCCCGGGCATGGGCGCGGGCGCCCAGATGATCTCGCCGGACAAGCTCAAGGGCAGCCTGGACGACCTGATCGGCATGGAAGACATCAAGCAGGAAGTGCTGCACCTGGAAGACATGATCCGCAACCGCGAGCTCTACCAGGAACACAATATCGACAAGCCGTTCAACGTGATGCTGACGGGCCCCGCCGGTACCGGCAAGACCAAGCTGGTCGGCTACCTGGCCAAGCGCCTCGACATCCCCCTGATCCAGGCGTCCGGCTCGGCGCTGGAATCCGGCTACGTCGGTGGCGGTTCGAAGGCGCTGAACGCGCTGTACCGCAAGGCATCGAGCAAGGGCCGCTGCATCATCTTCCTGGATGAGGCGCAGAGCCTGTTCATGCCGCGCGGCCGCAGCGAAAAGAAATGGGAAGACGACACCGCCAACACCCTGCTGGGTCTGCTGGACGGCGTGAAGAGCGACAAGGGCCAGGGCGTGATCTGGGTCGTCGCCTCGAACTTCGACGATGCCTCGACCGAGATGGACGAAGCGATGCTGCGCCGCTTCTCGGTGAAGATCAACTTCCGCCTGCCGAACAAGGCCGAACGCCGCGAATTGCTGCGCAGCTTCCTGGCACGCAAGAAGGATGGCCTCGTCGACTGGAGCGACCTCGACCTGGACCAGGTCGCCGAGATCACCCAGAACCTCAGCCCGGCACTGCTGGAAACGGTGGTCGAGCGCGCCTCGATGCTGTCGATCCAGGAAAAGACGATCATCAATACCGATCTGCTGTTCCGTGCCTACGAGCGCGCCACCATCGGCCTGACCGACCGCGCCACCACGGCCGAGAAGCACAAGCAGCGCGAGCGCATCGCCGTGCACGAGCTGGGCCACTTCTTCATGCAGATCGACCCGTTCCTGCGCCAGGGCCTGAGCCTCGCGCAGGTGAAGGAAAAATCGCACCTGCTCAAGATCAGCACGGAAGCCGTGTCGAAGATCGGCGCGCTGGGCTACGTGCTGCAGTCGGGTGACGACATGTCGCTGCGCACGCTGGAAGAGCTGGAGCGCGACGTGATCGGCCTGTACGGCGGCGTGGCGGCGGAGGAGCTGTTCTACGGCGCGCGCGGCATCTCGGTGGGCAGCCAGAACGACATCGAGAAGATCACCAAGATGCTCAACCTGATGGTGGGCCGCCTGTCGATGTACTCGCGCGCCAAGATCGACTACAGCCAGCTGCAGAACGATGCCAGCGGCGAGCACACGCTGCGCCAGGTCGAGGAAAAGTCGGACGAGCTGTACAGCTACACCCTGGACGCGATCCGCGACTACGAAGCCGTGATCGTGGCCCTGAAGGACACGCTGCTGGACCAGTACGTGCTGTCGAAGGATGCCGTGTTCGCGCTGCTGGCCGAACACGAGGAAGCGCTGCGTGCCGGCCTGGATGCGCCGCGCGCCGTGAACCTCACGCTGTGCGCCGAGGAGGCGGTAGCTTAAGGTCGAACGATTGGTTGATGGTTCCCGGTTGCGTCGAGCCCGGGTTGCGACGGCGGACAGCGATGTCCGCCGTTTTTTTATTCATGCGGCCAGCGTCGGCTCGTCGTCGGACAGCGGGTCGGCGACCGGCAGCCGCTGCGGCGCGGCGGATGCGCCGTCCTTCTTGTTCCTGCCGCCGGTCAGGAAGGCGAACGTGCCCGGCATGAGGTGGTTGGCGGCGTCGTAGATGCGGAACAGGAACAGCGGGATGAGGACGAGCCCGAGCGCCAGGTAGGCCCATTGCGGCAGCCAGGCCATCTTGCCATGCAGTAGTTGCGCAACGCGGATCAGCGGAACGTGCGCCAGGAACAGGAAGAAGCTGTATTTGCTGTGCCTCAGCGCCCAGTCGCCGATCCGCGTCCCGGCGAGCAGCGCTGCCGCCGGCCAGACCAGGAATGGCGACACCAGGTAGACATAGACATAGCTTTCGGTGTGCGAGTGGATCATGGCCGCGCATACGGCGACCAGGCCCGCGAGGCAGTAAGGGGCGAAGCGGTCGAATTTCAGCAGGTCCCAGCGCCACACGGCCGCCATGCCGCCGACGTAGAACAGCACGGCCATCGTGTTGCGGTTGACCAGATGGCCGTCGAGGTCGCTCATGAAGACCGTGAAGACGAGCATCAGGCCGATGGTGGGCAGGCGCCGGATCAGGATGCCGAACAGCGGCGCCAGCAGGATCAGGACGAACAGGTCGCGCAGGAAGTGCAGGGCGAAGTTGAGCGGGTTGTCGGCGTAGCCGAACGCCAGATTCAGCAGTTGCGGGGCGGTCTTGTTCGTGATGCTGTACAGCGGCGCCCACCCGGTCGCGTATTCGATCGCGTACTGCAGTGCGAAATACGCGACGTTAAAGACGAGGAAGGGCACGAGCAGGGTCCTGGCCTTCTTGCGGTACAGCGTCAGCGGCGTCCGGTCCAGGCTGGCGGCAAACAGCAGGTAGCCGGAAATCATGCTCAGCGTGGGCATGGCGATGCGTCCGAGCTGGTCCTGGAAGAAGAACTGGAGCAGCTGCAGTACGTCAGCGCGATCGAGTTCCTGCACCAGTGGCGCGCCCAGATGCAGGAACACGACGCTGAGGATCAGGATAATGCGCAGCATGGAGATGCGCTTGCCGACAAGCGGATGCATGGATCGATATTCTCTGGATGGCGGATGACGCCGCGCACTGCGATGCGGTGCGCGATACGATGCCGGAGATTAACATTTGTACAAAAGAAAGCGCGTACGATTGACGCGCTGGCTCGTTGCGGAGGGACGAGGCGGAGGGACGCCGTCCGCGGCGATGCGGACGGCAGGGGATGATGCGGCCGGCTCAGTGCGCCGGCGCGGGGACGTTGTCCAGCGTTTCCAGCACGTGCCGGGTCATGCTCTTGGCCAGTTCATGCTCGCCGATGAACACGGTGCCCCCGGTGTCTTCGCGCAGCAGGCGCGCCTCTTCCTCGTTGTGGGTACGTACCACGCAGCGGATCGCCGGGTTCAGCGCCTTTGCCGTCTCCACCATCGCGCGCACGTGGAAGGTGTCCGGGGTGGCGATGACGAGCATGGAGGCGCGCGCGATGTGGGCCTGGATCAGCACCGCCGGCTCGCCCGCGTTGCCGGCGACGGCTGGCTGGTCGCGCTTGCGCAGCTCTTCCACGATGTCGCGGTTCTGTTCTGCCACGACGAAGTGCACGCCCTGGCGGGTGAGCTCGTCGGCAATGCGCCGCCCCACGCGGCCGTAGCCGACCAGCACCACCTGGCCCGTCAGGCGGTCGTGTTCGACCGACATCGGCAGCTCGGCCAGCGGGTCGGTCGAGCGCTCCAGCTGGCGCGCCAGCGGCGAGCGCTGGCGCAGCCAGTCCTGCAGCGGGCCGGCCGCCTTGAACATCAGCGGGTTGACGGCGATCGAGATGATAGCGCCGGCGAGGATCAGGTTCTGGCCCGTTTCCGGCAGCAGGCCCAGCGACATGCCCAGCGCTGCCAGGATGAAGGAGAACTCGCCGATCTGGGCCAGGCTGGCCGAGACGGTGATCGCCGTGTTCAGCGGATAGCGCAGCGCCAGCACGAGGGCGAAGGCGGCCAGCGACTTGCCGAACAGGATGATCGCCAGCACGCCCAGCACCTGCAGCGGGCTCTCGACCAGCACGCGCGGGTCGAACAGCATGCCCACGGAGACGAAGAACAGCACGGAGAACGCGTCGCGCAGCGGCAGCGTCTCCTCGGCGGCGCGGTGGCTCAGTTCCGACTCGCGCAGCACCATGCCGGCGAAGAAGGCGCCCAGCGCGAACGACACCCCGAACAGGTGCGACGAACCGTAGGCGATGCCGACGGCGGCCGCGATCACGGCCAGCGTGAACAGCTCGCGCGAACCGGTCTTGGCGACGCGCCACAGGAACCACGGGAACACCTTGCGGCCGACGACCAGCATCAGCGCCACGAAGGCGCCGACCTGCAGCAGCGTGGTGCCGAGCGCCATCCACAGCGAACCGCCGCCGCCCTCGCCCTTGCCGCCCAGGACGCCGGCCAGCGCCGGCAGCAGCACCAGCACCAGCACGGTGACGAGGTCTTCGACCACCAGCCAGCCGACCGCGATGCGGCCGTTGAAGGAATCGAGCTCGCCGCGGTCTTCCAGCGCCCGCAGCAGCACCACCGTGCTCGCCACCGACAGCGCCAGGCCGAACACGAGGCCCGCGCCCATGCTCCAGCCCCACCAGTGGGCCAGGCCCATGCCGAGCAGGGTCGCGACGGCGATCTGCAGGACTGCGCCGGGCAGGGCGATGCCTTTCACTTCCATCAGGTCGTCGAGCGAGAAGTGCAGGCCCACGCCGAACATCAATAGCATCACGCCGATCTCGGCCAGCTGGGACGCCAGCTGCACGTCGGCCACGAAGCCCGGCGTGGCCGGGCCAATGATGACGCCGGCGGCAAGATAGCCGACCAGCGCCGGCAGGCGCAGCTTCACGGCGATCATGCCGAGGATCAGCCCGAGCCCGAGGGCAGCGGCGATCGTGGTGATCAAACTGATGTTGTGTTCCATCCGCGGTGGTCTCCTTGTCAATAAACTTTCCCAGTATAAGGGACGATTCCGGTAGATGGGCCGAAATGCGCCAAAAAAACGAAAATTGCCGTGAAATCGCTATCAAATGCATGCGGATGGACGCTTGTTGCAGCAGTTTGTTGTAGTTGCTGCAAGCCGGTGCGCCTCCCTTGCGGCCGCTGGGCTAGGATGGAGCCTGATGAGTTGCCAATGGAGTGCTGCGTGGAGGCGATGGGGGACAAGGAAAGGGAACTGCGCGGGGCCAAGCGCCTCGCGCTCGGATTCTTCGTGGCGGCGACGGCGCTGTTCGCGGTCGCGCTCGTGCTCACCGTGTCGTGGTGGAGCGGCCTGCTGAAGGCCTTCGCGGAAGCGGCGATGGTGGGCGCCCTGGCCGACTGGTTCGCCGTGACGGCGCTGTTCAAGCGCATCCCGATCCCCTTCGTGTCGCGCCACACGGAGATCATCCCCGCCAACAAGGAGCGCATCGCCGACAACCTGGCCGCCTTCGTCGAAGAAAAATTCCTCGACACGGAATCCATCGTGGGTCTGATCCGGCGCCACGACCCGGCGCAGAAGGTGGCCGACTGGCTGGTGGCACCCGCCAACACGGAGCGCCTGGGCCGCTATCTCGTGCGCATGGGCAGCTGGGCGCTGGACTTCATCGAGGACGCCCCCGTGCAGCAATTCGTGCGCCGCGCCGTGCACGGCATGATCGAGGGCGTCGACCTGTCGAAGACGGCCGGCGCCATCCTCGAGAGCCTGACGCGCGAGCGGCGCCACCAGGAAATTCTCGACGAAGGCATCCGCCAGCTGGCCCGCCTGCTGGACAACGAGGACACGCAGGCCGTCATCGCCCAGGGCATCGTCGACTGGCTGCGCGAGGAATACGCGTTCATGGAAAAGATGCTGCCGTCCGAGCTGATCGGCCGCAAGGGCGCCGACATCACGGTGCGCCTGGCCGCCGGCATCCTCAAGCGCGTCGACGAGGACCCCGGGCACCCGCTGCGCCAGCGCTTCGACGCCTTCATCGAGGACTTCATCGCGCGCCTGCAGGCCGACCCGGCCTTTGCGCAAAAAGGGGAAGAGATCAAGCGCTACCTGGTCGGCGACGAGACGCTGAACGGCTATATCGGCGCACTGTGGGGCGACCTGAAGGCCTGGATCAAGGCCGACCTGGACAAGGAAGAGTCGACGCTGCACCGCCGCCTCGTCGCCACGGGCGCCTGGGTCGGCCGCATGCTGGCCGACGACCCGCAGCTGCGCGCCTCGCTGAACGAGAGCCTGGAACTGGCGGCGCGCGGGGTGGCGCCCGAATTCGCCGGCTTCCTGACGCGCCACATCGCCGACACCGTCAAGCACTGGGACAGCGCGGCGCTGTCGCACCAGGTGGAGCTCAATATCGGCAAGGACCTGCAGTACATCCGCATCAACGGCACCATCGTCGGCGGCATGATCGGCGTGGTGCTGTATTTATTGTCGACGGTACCGGCCTGGCTGCAGATGGCCGGGGTAAGATGAAGTCTTGACGATCGAGGAGGACGTGATGAGGGCATGCGATGCGACACTGGCCGGCGCACCGGAACTGGAAGCCATCCCTGGCCGCGACCTGTTCGAGGTGGCGCGCTACCTCATTCCCATGGAGGCCAGCCTGGTGCAGGGCTGCCTGGTCGCTTCCGGCATCCCGGCCGTGCTGGCCGACGCCCACCTGATGCAGACCGACCTGCTGCTGGCGCCGGCGCTGGGCGGCGTGCGCATCCTGGCGCCGCGCGACTACCTGGACCAGGCGCAAGCCGTGCTGGCCGCCTTCGAGCGCGGTGAATTCGCGCTGGGAGAGGATGCGGACGTCGGTCCCGCCTGAACGAGCCGGACGCGGCGGCGGCACGGCATCGGCTAGACTCGGGTCATATGATAAGCATGAGGTCATGATCTTGAGTAAACTTCGCATCGCCATCATCGCCGTCCTCGCTGCGGCATCCGCCCACGCCAGCGTCGACACGTCTCCCAAGCCGGGCGGCGTCTACAAGCTCAAGCCAGGCATCTTCGTCGAACGGAACACCGACTGCGGCGCGCCGCCGAATGCGGCCATCCGGCAGTACGACGGCAAGGGAATCAGCACGGCCCACACCCGCGCCTGCAAGGCCACCGTGCGCGCGCGCCGCGGCAAGACCTACACGGTCGACCAGAGCTGCATCGATGCCGGCGCCGGTCCCGCGCCGCGTTTCACGCAGCGCCAGCAGATCGTCGTGCAGGATGCGCTGACGTTCACGCAGGTCATCAAGGGCGAGCGGGCGACGTACCGTTATTGTCCGGTGTACCAGTTGCCGAAGGATTTGCAGAAGGTGGGGCGGGGCTGAAATGAAAACGGCCCGCTTCTTGCGAAGCGAGCCGTTTCACGCTGTTGGTGGTGATAGGTGGACTTGAACCACCGACCCCAGCATTATGAGTGCTGTGCTCTAACCAGCTGAGCTATATCACCGCTAATCTGCAGACAACTTATAAAAAAAAATGGCCAGCTCTGAAAAGCCAGGCCATTTTTTAGAAATCCTGGTGGTGATAGGTGGACTTGAACCACCGACCCCAGCATTATGAGTGCTGTGCTCTAACCAGCTGAGCTATATCACCAAAGCGGGGTGCATTATGCCGTCGGCCCCCGAAAGTGTCAAGGCTACCCCGTCTGGATGTTTCTGTCTACCCGTGTCGGGCGCGCAACGTCGCCAGGTGGTCGAGCATGGCGCGGGCCGGATCGGGGTCCAGGCAGTCGAGCGCGATGCGGTCCGGCATCGAACGCAGCCAGGTCAGCTGGCGCTTGGCGAGCTGGCGCGTGGCGACGATGCCTGTCTCGCGCAAGCCGGCGCGGTCGATCGTGCCGTCCAGGTATTCCCACGACTGGCGGTAGCCGACGCAGCGCATCGACGGCAGGTTCGGCGACAGGTCGCCGCGTGCGCGCAGACGGGCCGTCTCGGCCACGATGCCCGTGTCGTCGGACGTACCCAGCATCTGGTCGAAGCGCAGCGCGATGCGCCGGTGCAGCACGGCGCGGTCGGACGGTTCCAGCGCGAACGAGACCAGCTCGAACGGCAGCTCCGGCGGCGCGCGCCGGGCCAGCAGTTCCGACATCGGCTTGCCCGACAGCTCGATGATTTCCAGCGCCCGGTTGATGCGCTGGGCGTCGTTCGGCGCCAGCCGCTCGGCCGTCACGGGGTCCAGCGCGCGCAAGCGTTCGTGCAGGGCGGGCCAGCCCAGGCGGGCCGCGTCGGCATCGATGCGGGCGCGGACGGCGGCATCGGCGGTCGGCAGGTCGTCCAGGCCGTCGACGAGGCCCTTGAAGTACATCATCGTGCCGCCCACCAGCAGCGGCAGCCGGCCGCGCGCGGCGATCTCGCCGACGAGGCGGATGGCGTCCTCGCGGAACTGGGCGACGGAATAGCTCTCCAGCGGATCGATGATGTCGATCAGGTGGTGCGGCACGCTGGCGAGTTCCTCGGCGGTGGGTTTCGCGGTGCCGATGTCCATCTCGCGGTACACGAGGGCGGAATCGACGGAGATGATCTCGGCCGGGATCTCCCTAGCGATCGCCAGGGCGGCGGCCGTCTTGCCGGACGCGGTGGGGCCCATGATGGCCACGGCCAGCGGTTTGTCGTGCATCGTCATCGTGTGTCTTACTGGCCGCGCAGGAACAGTTTGTCGAGGGCGGCGATTTCCAGCTGCACCCAGGTGGGGCGGCCGTGGTTGCACTGGTCGGCCCGTTCCGTCGCTTCCATCTGGCGCAGCAGGGCGTTCATCTCGGGCGTCGTCAGGATGCGGTTGGCGCGCACGGCCGTGTGGCAGGCGAGGGTGCCGAGCAGTTCGTTGCGGCGCTCGATCAGCACGCGCGAGCCGCCGAATTCGCGCACGTCGCGCAGCACGTCGCGCGCCAGCGTCTGGGCGTCGGCGTTCTTCAGCAGGGTCGGCACGGCGCGCACCGCCAGCGTGGTCGGCGAGACGGCGGCGATGTCGAAGCCCAGCGCCTTCAGCGTTTCCTGTTCTTCCTGGGCGGTGCCGACCTCGATCGCGTCGGCATAGAAAGTCACCGGGATCAGCATCTGCTGCACCTGCATCTGCTCGCCCTCGGCCTGGGCGTCGAGCGCATTCTTCAGGTTCTCGTACAGGATGCGCTCGTGGGCCGCGTGCATGTCGACCAGCACCAGGCCCTTGCGGTTCTGCGCCAGGATATAGATGCCGTGCAGCTGGGCCAGCGCGAAGCCGAGCGGGAAGTCGTCGTCCGAGGCCGGCGCGACGGCCGGTGTCAGGGCGATGTCCTGCACCGAACGGGATGGCGCCGTACCATCGCCGCCCTTGGCATCGGCGAACAGGGCGCCGTAGCTCTCCGTGCGCTGCGGGACGCCGGCGCCGGTCGGCGCATCCCAGCGGCTGCCGGGCGGGAAGGGCGACGGCGAGAACGTCGGCGACAGTTGCGCGCCGAACGAGGTCTGTTCGTGCGGGCGGCGCCAGGACGGGCTGGCGCCTCCAGCGCTACCGCCACCGCCGCCACCGCCGCCGAAGCCACTCGTGCCGCCCAGGCCACCCAGGCCGCCGAAGCGGTCCAGCGAGGTGCTCGACGGCGCTATCTCGGCCGCGCTCACGGGCGCCGGCGCGTTGCCGTGCGCCGTGGCCGAGGTCTGCGCCAGCGCGCGCTGCACGGCGTGGAACACGAACTGGTGCACGGCGCGGCTGTCGCGGAAGCGCACTTCGATCTTGGACGGGTGCACGTTGACGTCGACCATGGCCGGGTCGAGCTCCAGCGCCAGCACGTAGGACGGGAAGCGGTCGCCATGCAGCACGTCTTCATAGGCCGCCTTGACGGCGTGCACGAGCAGCTTGTCGCGCACGAAGCGGCCGTTCACGTAGAAGTACTGGCTGTCGGCGCGCGCCTTGGACGCCGTCGGCAGGCCGACGTAGCCGTGCAGGCGCAGCGGGCCGGTCGCTTCGTCCAGGTGCAGGCGCGCCTCGCCGAAGTCGTTGCCGAGAATCTGGGCGCTGCGCTTGGCCGCTTCGCTGACGTTCCAGTGGTCGATCGTGCGGCCGTTGTGCGTCAGGCTGAACGACACGTCCGGCCGCGCCAGCGCGATGCGCCGCACGACTTCGGCGCAGTGGCCGTATTCGGTCTGTTCCGACTTCAGGAACTTGCGCCGCGCGGGCGTATTGAAGTACAGGTCCTGCACGTCGATCGTGGTGCCGTGCGGGCCGGACGAGGGCGTCACGGTACCCTCGTGCGAGCCGACGATCTCCCAGGCGTGGGCCGCGTCGCGCGTGCGCGAGGTGATCTTCACGGCGGCGACGGAGGCGATCGAGGCCAGCGCCTCGCCGCGAAAGCCCAGCGTGCTCACGTTTTCGAGTTCCGTCAGCGACGCGATCTTCGAGGTCGCGTGGCGGGCGAGGGCCAGCGGCAATTCCTCGGGCGGGATGCCCTTGCCGTTGTCGGTGATGGCGATGCGCTTGACGCCGCCTTCCTCGAGGCGGACCGTGACCTGGGTCGCGCCCGCGTCGAGGGCGTTCTCGAGCAGCTCCTTGACGACCGCGGAAGGCCGCTCGACGACCTCGCCGGCGGCGATTTGCGAGATGAGCTGATCGGGAAGCTGCTGGATGGGGCGATGGGTGGAGACCGGGGCGTTCATCAAGCCATTATAGCTTGACGCTCCACAGGCTCAACGCCACCGTTTGATTTTTGCAAATTCGGGGTCAGAGCACATTTTCGACAAAATTCGGGGTCAGAGCACATTATGCTCATGGGCGTTTCGAGACCTTATCGTCGTGCGAACGTGGCCGCTTGCCCGGAGCGGTTGTCAAAACGTGCTTCAGCGATCTTTCCTGAAAAAGTGCTCTGACCCCGAATTTCAGCGAAAAAGTGCTCTGACCCCGAATTTCAGGGTTGTTCGCGCACGGGGAGCGGGACGGCGCACAGGTCGATGTGGCCGGCCGAGAACTTGGTGAACGGGCCGCCGCGGTGGCGTTGGGCGTCGACCACGGCCTGGAAGGTCGCCGTCTCGGTGCGCATGACTTCGAACCTGCTGCGCTCGGAGGCGGGCACGTCGGCGGCGACCTTCACGGACTTGATCGGCACCTGCTGCTCCGGCTTGTCATAGAAGCCCATTGCTGCCGTGCCGCGCGGCAGTGCCGCCAGTTCGGGCATGCCGGAGATTACGCGGCCGACCACGGTCAGGTTGCGGTCCAGGTGGCGCGCCGGGCCGATGACGGCGTACAGGGCGGTGCCGCCGCCGCTGTCGGCATCGTTGTCGCGCGCCACGGCCACGCTGCCATAGCAGTGCGCGATCCAGGTCTCGCCCGTCTTCGGGTCGCGCCCGACGGGAAAGCCGTCGGAATGGCCGACCTGGGGAGCATAGCCGTCGACGTCGGGCAGGCGCACGAAGTGCTTGTCGCTGGCCAGCGGTACGGTAAATTCCGCTTTCAGGGTCTTTTGCGCGCCTTTCACGGGGCGGGCCTTGTCGTTCTCGTCGTTCGGATCGGCCCATTGCACCACCCAATTGTCCTGCACCCGCACGATGGCCAGGCCGTCGAAATAGTGATTGCGTACCAGCGCCTTGATGTTCTTCACGTGATTGGGTGCAAACACGGGCGACATCTCGATCACCACGCGGCCCCAGGGCATCTCCATGTACAGCGTGTTGTCGGGGTCGAGTGGACGCCAGTCGGCCGGCTTGGACGCCTTGACGATGTCGGCCACGCTCGGCTTCGGCGGCAATTCCTTGCCCGCAGTGGCGGCCGCGGCGGCCGAGGATGCCAGCAGCGCGCAGGCGCCCAGCAGCAGGATGCGGTGGATCGTTCGGTACGGCGTCATCTGTTCTCCCCGGCCCGCCCCATGGCGAACCCATCGTGGTTAATGTGGCGAAGATTGTAATCCGGAAAATAGCCGATCCGGATAGTGGCTGCCTCCTTAAATTCTCTGCCATTGTCGTTGCGCGTTTTGCCATATCCGGTGCGGACCGGTGGTATCATGCTGCGCTACCGTTTAGGATAATTATGGATCTGATGCAATTTTTCGACATGATCCTGCATGTCGATAAAACCTTGGGCGCTCTGCTCGCCCAGTACGGGGTCTACGTCTATATCGTGCTGTTTGCGATCGTGTTCTGCGAGACCGGCCTCGTGGTGCTGTTCTTCTTCCCGGGCGACACCCTGCTGTTCATCGCCGGCGCCTTCTGCGCGACGGGGGAGATGAGCTATCCCTTGCTGACGGCCCTCCTGATCATCGCGGCGGTCACGGGCAATACCCTGAATTACTACATCGGCGGGGCGATCGGCCACCGCGTGTTCACCCACGACTACCGCTGGCTGAACAAGGATGCGCTGCAGCGTACCCACGAGTTCTTCGAGAAGCACGGCGGCAAGACCATCATCCTGGCGCGCTTCGTGCCGGTGGTGCGTACCTTCGCGCCGTTCGTGGCCGGCATCTCGGAGATGACCCATGCGCGCTTCCAGATGTACAACGTGACGGGCGCCGTGCTGTGGGTGGCGAGCCTCGTCACGGGCGGCTACTTCTTCGGCAATATCCCCGTCGTGCGCGACCACCTGACCACGATCGTGCTGGTCGGCGTCGGCGCTGCCGTCGTGCCGCTGGCGCTGGGCGGCCTGTACAAGTTCGGCCGCCGCGTGCTGAGCCGCTGACGGCATCTCCATCGCCGCCTCATCGAACGCGCCGCTTGCCGGCGCGTTTTCATTTATTGCCTGTTGCTTAAGAGCATCGATTTTTAGTTCCCAGGCTCAAGTTTACTGCCGGTCACGCCGTTAATGGGAGGACAGTTCACACTAACCTGATTCCCATGCGTAACCTCATTGCCCTGTTCGCTTGCTGCTGCCTCATCGCGCATACCGCTGCGAACGCGCGCACGAACGAGACCAGCGCCACGGACGCCGCCGCCAAGCTGGCCGCTTCCGTATCCCGGCCGGCTTCCGCATCGATGCCGTCCGCGGCAAAGAAGCCCGAGTCGCCGTCCGCCAGCCTGGCGAAGCCCGCATCGGCGGTGAATATCGTGCCGCCGAAAAAGCTGGGCGTGCCGCCTGCCGCCGCCGCTGCCACTGCTGCTGCCGCCCCCGGACCTGCTGCTGCCGCGAGCGCGCAGAGCGAGGAAGAGGCCGAAGTCGCGCTGTCGGAAAAGATCGCCAAGCGCCTGGCCGAGCTGCGCGAGCGCCAGGTGGCGCGCGCTTCCGCGGCCGACCGTGCCAGGAAGGCCGCGGACACGCGCCGCAAGAGCGAGGAGCGCGCCGCAGCAGCGGCGGCCGCGGCCGCAGTGGCCGCCGCCAATGCGCCCAAGCGCGGCACCGAGTGGTCGTACGAGGGCGAGCTCGGCCCGGCCAACTGGTCGAAGATCAACGACAACTGGGCCGCCTGCAGCCGCGGCAGCCGCCAGTCGCCGATCGACCTGCGCGACGGCCTCAAGGTCAACCTGGAACAGATCGCTTTCGATTACCACCCGTCCTCGTTCAACGAGATCAACAACGGCCACACGATTTCGGTGACGGTCGGCGGCGGCAACTTCATCACCGTGGGCAACCAGACCTACGAATTGCAGGAATTCCACTTCCACCGCCCGTCGGAAGAGCGCATCAACGGCAAGGGCACGGAAATGGTCATGCACATGGTGCACAAGAACTACGACGGCAAGATCGCGGTCGTCGCCGTGCTGCTCGAGCGCGGCCAGCAGCATGGCCTGATCCAGACCGTGTGGGACAACCTGCCGCTGGAAAAGAATATGGTGGTGTCGCCGGCCGTCGTGCTCAATCCGCTCGACGCCTTGCCGGAGCAGCGCGGTTACTTCACCTACATGGGCTCGCTGACCGAGCCGCCGTGCACGGAAAACGTGCTGTGGATCGTGTTCAAGCAGCCGCGCCAGGCATCGCCGGCCCAGATGGCGCTGTTCGCGCGCCTGTATCCCCTGAATGCGCGGCCCGTGCAGCCGACGTCGGGGCGCTTGATCAAAGAGTCGAACTGATTCGTCGTCGTCCCCGCGCAGGCGGGGACCCAAGTTCTGCCTGCGCTATCGAAACGCTTGCAACATTGGGTCCCTGCCTGCGCAGGGACGACGTGCTATTGGAAGGTGTCCTTCATCGGATCAAGCCACCGCGGGCCGGATCCGGTACTCGCCGCGCCAGGCGCCGCCCGGCTCCAGCACCTGCGGTCCCAGCAGCGCCGGCTCGATGCACACGAAGCGGCGGTATTCCTCGTCCTCCATGTCGGCCAGCGCGGCCGTGTCGGCGGCGCCCGGGTTCCACACGACGGCGTCGGTGAAGCCCTGCTGCTCCAGCACCAGCTGGTCGACGCCGTTGTCGAAGGCGATCGGGCCGGGGATGTGTTCGAACACCTGGTCCAGCTTGTCCGTGATGGCCAGCGTCTCGCCCTGCACGCCGTCGATGCGCACGGCCTCGACGTCTTCCACCAGGTGGTAGGTATGCAGCGCGGCGGCGAAGGGGAAGGGCTGCGTGCCCGTGTTGCGCACGTCGAGCGTCAGCGCCAGGTCGCATTTTTGGATGGACACGCGCAGCTGCAGCTCGAACGGATGGGGCCAGGCGGCCGCCATCTGCGGCGCCAGGTCGGCCGGACCCAGGGCGAGCACGGCGAAGGCGGCGCCGTCCTGCTCGCCGCTATCGACTACGCGCCAGGTGCTGGTGCGGGCGAAGCCGTGGCGCGGGCCGTCGCCCCGTTCGGCGAACTGGGGGAAGATCACGGGGACGCCGCCGCGGATGGCGCGCTGGCCGTCCAGCGCCGACAGGGTGCTCAGGAACAGGCGTTCCTGCCCCGGCGCGCCGCTGCTGGCGGCCGGCTTCCACGACACCAGGTGGGCGCCGTACAGGGTAATGGTGGCTTCGGCGCCGTCTGGCGCGCGCAGTTGCAGGGCGGGCAGTTGCCCGAATTGGATGGTCGTTGCGCTCACGAAAGACTCCTCATCAGGATGCCGGATAGAGCGCCGCACGCGCCGTTCGTTCTGCGCGCATGGGGGAGCTACCGGACTTGCATCAAGTCATGCGGCTCTTCGCCAGCGGCGGATTGTACGCGAAGTAGCGCTTGATGCCCTTGGTGATCGCATCGGCGAGCTGGTCCTTGTAGCCGCTGTCCTTCAGCTTGGCTTCTTCCTCGGGGTTCGAGATGAACGCCGTCTCGACCAGGATCGAGGGGATGTCCGGCGCCTTCAGCACGGCGAAGCCGGCCTGTTCGACGGCGCCCTTGTGCAGGCGGTTGATGCCGCCGATCTCGGACAGCACGGCCTTGCCCAGCTTCATGCTGTCGTTGATCTGGGCCGTCGTCGACAGGTCGAACAGCACGCTGGCCAGCTGCTTGTCGTGGCTGCCCAGATTGACGCCGCCGATCAGGTCGGCCTTGTTCTGGTCGTCCGCCAGCCAGCGCGCCGCGGTCGAGCTCGCGCCTTTTTCCGACAGCACGAACACCGAGGAGCCGCGCGCCGTCGGCTGCACGAAGGCGTCCGCGTGGATCGACACGAACAGGTCGGCCTGCACGTTGCGCGCCTTTTCCACGCGCTTGCCCAGGGGGACGAAGAAGTCGGCGTCGCGCGTGAGCATCACGCGCGTGTTGGGCAGCGCTTCCAGCTTGGCCTTCAGGCGCTTGGCGATCTCCAGCACGATGTCCTTCTCGTGCGTGCCGGTGGCGCCGGTCGCGCCCGGATCCTCGCCGCCATGGCCGGGGTCGAGGGCGATGGTGACCATGCGCGCGACCTTGGGGCCGGGCGCGGGCTTGCTCGCCGCCGGCGGCTGGGGCGTGGTCGGCTGCGGGGCGGCCGGCGTCGGGCCGGCGCGCGCGGCGTCCGCTTCCAGCTTGGCGATGGCGTCCGGACCGGCCTGGCCCACCGTCGGTTCGCCCGGCTGGACCGGCGGCGCCGGCGTGGCGGGGGCGGCCGGCGCGGGCGTGGCGCTCCAGTTTTCCTTGGCGATCATCGCCGCCAGCGAATCGACGGGGCGGGTCGGATACAGGTCGAAGATCAGGCGGTGGCGGTAGCCGGCCACCGGCGCCAGGTTGAACACCTGCGGCTTGACCTCTTCCTTCAGGTCGAACACGAGGCGCACGACGTTGGGCCGGTTCTGGCCCACGCGCACCTGCTTGATGTACGGGTCGTTCGATTCCACCTTGGCAACGAGGCTCTTCAGCGTCTCGTTCAGCGCCAGGCCCTCGATGTCGACGACGAGGCGCGGCGGGTCGGGCACCATGAAGTGGCTGGCCTTCAGGTCGCCGTCGTTTTCCAGCGTGACGCGGGTGTACTCGTCGGCGGGCCAGACGCGCACGGCCATGATCTGGGCGGCGCTGGCCGAGGACGGGAGCAATGCGGGCGCAACCACGGACAGCAGCAGCGTGCCGCCGGCTTTCAGCGCCGTACGGCGCTTGGGCGAACCGGGAATCAGGGAATCGGGGGGAAGTGCAGGCGTTCGAGGCATAGCAGGCCTAATTCGGACAACGCCTGCAATTCTACCTCACGCCCGAGACCGCTGACTTCCAGCAATATCCGGACGTCGGGTGGCGGCAACACCGGCTCGCCCTTTTTCGGCCATTCGACGATGCAGACGTTGCGGCCGTCGAAGTCCTCGCGGAAGCCCGCGTCGAGGAATTCCTCGGGGCTGGACATGCGGTACAGGTCGTAGTGGATCACGTCGAGCGGGCGGCCGTCCAGCGTGACGCGGTAGGGCTCGGACAGCGTATAGGTCGGGCTTTTCACGGCGCCCCGGTGGCCGGCCGCCTGCAGCAGGGCGCGCGTCAGTGCCGTCTTGCCGGCGCCCAGGTCGCCGTGCAGGTAGATGACGAGGCCCGGCGCCAGCGCCCTGGCGAGGGCGGCGCCCAGGGCCTGGGTGGCGGATTCGTCGGGAAGAAAGGCACGGATAGGCTGCATGGGAAGGACTGCTTCGAATAAAATGTCGTGTTGCGCACCGCTGTCGCCGATGCGATCTTTGTTTCCTGCCATGTCCGCGCCCGCTTCCACATCCGCTTTCGCGTCCCCCGCCGATCTCGCCACGCTGGCCCGTTCCATCAAGGACTGGGGCCGGGAGCTGGGCTTCGCCGACGTGCGCATCGCCGACGTCGACCTCACGCGCCACGAGGAAGGCTTGCAGGCCTGGCTGGACGCCGGCCACCATGGCGAGATGGATTATATGGCAAGCCACGGCATGAAGCGCGCCCGGCCGGCCGAACTGGTCCCGGGCACGGTGCGCGTGATCAGCGCGCGCATGGATTACCTGCCGCAGGCCACGCCGGACGACTGGCGCGCGCGCGAACGCCTGCGCCAGGACGATCCGCAGGCGGCCGTCGTCTCCGTCTACGCGCGCGGCCGCGACTACCACAAGGTGCTCAGGAACCGCCTGCAGCAACTGGCCGAGCGCGTGCGCGGCGCCGTCGGCGACTATGGCTACCGGGTCTTCACGGATTCGGCCCCCGTCATGGAATTGCCGCTGGCGGAAAAGGCGGGACTGGGCTGGCGCGGCAAGCACACGCTGCTGCTCAGCCGGGAGGCGGGATCGACCTTCTTCATCGGCGAGATCCTCGTCGACCTGCCGCTGCCGGTGGACGCGCCGACGGGCGCCCACTGCGGCCAGTGCAGCGCCTGCATCGGAGCCTGCCCGACGGGCGCGATCCTGGGGCCGGGCCGGCTGGATGCGCGGCGCTGCATTTCCTACCTGACGATCGAACTGAAGGGCAGCATTCCGGAAGAATTCCGGCCGCTGCTGGGCAACCGCATCTACGGCTGCGACGATTGCCAGCTGGCGTGCCCGTGGAACAAGTTCGCCCAGCGGGGACGGCTGCCGGACTTCGACGAACGCAATGGCCTGGGGGCGGCCAGCCTGGTGGCATTGTTCGGCTGGGAAGAAGAGGAATTCAACCGGCGCATGGAAGGCAGCCCGATCCGCCGCATCGGCCACGAGCGCTGGCTGCGCAACCTGGCCGTCGGCCTGGGCAATGCGGCCGAGCGCGCGCCCGGGGATGCCGCCATCGTGGCCGCGCTGCGCGCCCGCGCCGATCATCCGTCGGCGCTGGTGCGCGAGCATGTGATGTGGGCGCTGGCGCGCCATGGAGGTTAAACCTCGATGCGCTTCATGCGCAGGGCCGACCAGTCCCCATCGACGGAAATCATGGCGACCGTCGTGATCCCGTTTTCCTCCGCATAGGCGCGGATCGAATCGCGGTTGATGTCGGTGGCCTTGGAGGCCGTCTGCTTCAGGTAGGCCACCCACAGCGAGCCCTTGTCGCCCATGCGTTCCTTGGCCGTCGGGAAGTATTGTTCGAGTTCCTTGCGGTTCAGCGCGAACATCAGCACCACGTCGTTCCTGTCCTGTTCGTTCTTCACGATCTGGGCGGGCATCTGGGACACCATGCCGGGATGGACGCTCCCGTTCAAGATCAGCATCGATTTCGCGGTCCTCAGGAACATCTTGTCTGCAATCGTCTTTTCGCTCATCTGGCTTCCCTAAAGAAATTTTGATGCGGCCGTTCGGCCATCGGCGGATGGGGACGATTCTACCGTCGAACGTCGAAAAGGCAGGGCACGCATGCATCCGTCGCGCCCGCCAGGACGGGGGCTTATTTCAGCAGGCCTGCCAGCTCGACGGCCGTCTTGACCTGCATCTTGTCGAAGATGTGGGCGCGGTGCACTTCGACCGTGCGCATGCTGATGCCCAGCTTGTCCGCCACGACCTTGTTCATGTTGCCGGCCAGGATCAGGTCGAGCACTTCGCGCTCGCGCGCCGACAGCGTGGCCAGGCGCGCACGCACGGCGCCCGAGGCGGCGGCCTGGCGCGAGGCGGCGAGGGCTTCCTCGACGCGGTCCATCAGCTGGTTGTCGTTGAACGGTTTCTCGAAGAAGTCGAAGGCGCCGCGCTTGAGGGAGTCGACGGCCATCGGCACGTCGCCGTGGCCGGTCAGGAAGATCACGGGCAGGCGCGCCAGCAGGCCGCGCGCGACCAGCTGGTCGAACACGGCGATGCCGTTCATGCCGGGCATGCGGACGTCGAGCAGGACGCAGTCGCCTTCATGGGCCCCACCCGGTGCTCCACCCGGCGCGCCGGCATCCGCCGCCTGTTCCTGGGCCGCGATGGCGTCGAGGAAGGCCTGGCCGCCCGCGTGGCCGCGCGCCGGCACGCCGCGCGATTGGGCAAGCCATGCGAGGGCGTCGCGGATGACGTCTTCGTCGTCGACGATGTGCAGCATAAACGGAGGCTCCTTGGTTTTTCCGGCCGTATTTTAGCCCAGCGCCGCGTGTTCGGCCTGGGCCTGTTGCAGCGTGAAGGTGAAGACGGTGCCGCCGCCGGGATTGTCGGCATGGGTCAGCGTACCGCCATGGAATTCGATCGCCGTGCGGCAGATCGACAGTCCCATGCCCATGCCCTCGGCCTTGGTCGAGAAGAACGGCGAGAACAGGCGCTCGGCCACTTCGGGCGCGATGCCGTGGCCATGGTCGCTGACGGACACGGACACGTGCCCGTCGGCGGACGCCGCCGAGATGCGCAGCAGGCGGTGCTCCGGATCGCTGCCCTGCATGGCCTCGATGCCGTTGCGCGTGAGGTTCAGCAGCACCTGTTCCAGCAGCAGGCGGTCGGCCAGCACGGGCGGCAGGCTGGAAGGCACCGCGAACTGCAGCGTCACGTAGCTCTGCCGCGCCTGCAGTTCGACGAGGGCGCGGATGCCGTCGACCACCTGCGGGATCGACACGCGCTCGCGGCGCGGTTCGCGCTTCTTCACGAATTCGTGCACGCTGCGGATGATCTGGCCGGCGCGCCGCGCCTGGGTGTTCGCCTGTTCCAGTGCGCGGCGCAGCATGCCCGTGTCGAGCGGCGCCCCGGTGCCTTCGTCGGCGCGCGCCAGCACGTTCAGGGCGCCGGCCGTGTAGCTGGAGATGGCGGCCAGCGGCTGGTTCAGTTCGTGCGCCAGCATCGACGAGATCTCGCCCATGGTGGCCAGGCGCGCGCTCGCTTCCAGCTTTTCCTGCTGCTGGCGCGCCAGTTCCTCGGCGTGCTTGCGGTCCGTGATGTCGAGCATGGAACTCATCCAGCCCGTGTGGCGCCCGTGGCTGTCGACCAGCGGCGCCTCGAACACCAGCACCGGCACGCGCTCGCCGTCGGGGCGCTGGAACACGGTCTCGAACTGGGGCACGGCGTCGCCCTCGAGCACCTTCCGCAAGCGGTATTCGTAGTCGGCCATCGCTTCCGGCGCCCAGTAGGGCATGGGCGGGCGCTTGCCGATCAATTCCTCGGCGGGCAGGCCGACCATGCGGCAGAACGCGGGGTTGACGTAGGTGACGCGGCCCTCGAGGTCGCGTGCGCGCAGGCCCGTCAGCAGCGAGTTTTCCATCGCCGTGCGGAAGGCCATCTGCTGGCGCAGCGCGTTCTCGGCGGCCACCGTGCGCGCGATGTGGCGCCACAGCGTGGCCAGCGACAGCACCAGGCCAAGGGCCAGCACGATCACCGAGCCGACCAGCAGATTCGGCAGCAGCCGCGGCGCGCCCTTGACGCTGTCGGTGGCCAGCACGATCGAGGCGCCGGGCAGGTCGAGCGCGCGCTTGTGCGTGTAGACGCCACGCCCGGGACCGCCGGCGGCGCGGCGCGCCACCACGTGGTCGTCGCGGTCGAGCAGGGACAGGGCATTGTCCTGGGCGAACCACCAGGGCACGTTCTCGTCGAGCAGCACCTGCAGGTTGTAGGTGGCGACCAGGCTGCCGACATAGGTGCGGCCGTGGTACAGGGGCAGGTGGAAGTCGACCAGGCCGTGCATCAGGCCGGTGGCGCCGTAGGGGTCGCTGTAGCGGCCCGTGCGCATGGTGCGCGACATGGCGCCCGCCTCGCGCGAGGATTCCGTCAGGCCCGCGGCCGGCAATTCCATGCCGCGCGCCGCGCGCACCTTGCCGTCGGCGTCGAACCAGACGACGCGCAGCACTTCGTGGCCCGTCCTGAGCATTTGCGCCAGGCGCGCCTGCAGCGCGTCGTGCGGCGGATTGCTGACGGCCAGGTCGTTGCCCAGCGTGGCCAGCGCTTCCTCGCTGCGCGCCAGTTCGAAGCGCAATGTCTGCTCGACCCACAGGGTGTCCGCGATCAGCTGTTCCTGGCGCTCGTTGCTTTCCATCTGGCGCGCCTGCCAGGGAAGCCACATCAGCACGAGCAGGAACAGCAGCACCAGCAGCACGGGCACCAGCCAGCGCCAGGGGCCTTCGGGGACGGGACGGGGAATCGAGAATGCGTTCTTCATGCGCTGTATTGATGGGCTGACGTGTTACCGTACGGAGAGCTGATGACTGTGGTTATCCACAATGGCGAGCAGCAGGGAAGCTCCGCAGACTTCCCGCTACAACATACACCGAATCAAGACGAGACGACATATGAGCAACCACGCCACGGCCTGCGTACTGGCGTTCGCCCTGGGTTGGGGAAGCGCGGCGACGGCCGCGGCGGCCCAGGAACCCATCATCATCAAGTTCAGCCACGTGGTCGCCACCGGCACGCCCAAGGGCCAGGCCGCCGAACGGTTCAAGGAAAGGGCGGAACAGCTGACGCGCGGGCGGGTCAGGGTCGAAGTCTACCCGAACAGCCAGCTGTACAAGGACAAAGAGGAGCTGGAAGCGCTGCAGCTGGGCGCCGTGCAGATGCTGGCACCCTCGCTGGCCAAGTTCGGCCCCCTGGGCGTGAAGGAATTCGAGGCGTTCGACCTGCCGTACATCTTCCCGACCAAGGCCGCGCTGTACGCCGTCACGGAAGGGCCCATCGGCAAGGGCCTGCTGAAGAAGCTGGAGCCGAAGGGCATCGTCGGCCTGGCCTACTGGGACAACGGCTTCAAGGTCATGTCGGCCAACCGTCCCCTGCATGCGCCGGCCGACTTCCGCGGGCTGCGCATGCGCATCCAGGGCTCCAAGGTGCTCGACGCGCAGATGCGCGCGCTGGGCGCCTATCCGATGCCGCTGGCGTTCTCGGACGCCTATCCGGCCCTGCAGAGCGGCCTGGTGGACGGCACGGAGAATCCGCCCTCGAACATGTACACGCAGCGCATGCACGAGGTGCAGAAATACCTGACCGTCTCGAACCACGGCTACCTGGGCTATGCCGTCATCGTCAACAAGAAGTTCTGGGACGGCTTGCCGTCCGACGTGCGCGGCCAGCTCGAGCAGGCGATGCGCGAGGCGACCGGCTTCGAGAAGCAGATCGCCCAGCGCGACAACGACGCCGCCCTGGCCGCCATCCGCAAGACGGGCCATACCACCATCTATACGCTCACGCCCCAGCAGCAGGCCGAGTGGCGGCGTGCCCTGCTGCCCGTGCAGCAGCAGATGGCCGACCGCATCGGGCGCGACCTGATCGAGTCGATCAACCGCGCCACGTCGCAGGTACGCTGACGCCATGACGGCGCAGTCGCGCGACATCATGTCTTACGTTTGATTAACATCATTACAGAAACGATAGCGGCCCGGTAAGGTAGCCATCCCTGCCGGCTACCGCGGCGTGTGACGATCCCGGAACGGGATTGCTTCAAAATTTCCGCAAAGAATAAATTTGTTGCCGCAGTCCGCATTGGTATTTCCCGTAGTTAATAAATCACGAGATTCAGGCGTCTTTATACCTATTCAGGCGCATGTATAGCTGAGATATATTTCGTGAATGTATATAAAAAACTACGCTGTGCTTATGCGGATGCGTTATGATGGAGCATCTTCAGCACCACGATGGTGCATGTAGACGAACCGGATACGAATTTGGGGAGAGGTACAGAAGAGCGGTAATCGAATTACCGGAAAAAAGTTTGGAGGAGACACACGTTCTAAAGATGCCGCCGGCATGACCGAGCGACCGGGAATGTGACCAAATTGAAAGCGCACCCAACCCGGTGCGCTTTTTTTTTACCTGCCGCCGCCGGGCGCCGGGACTTGCGGCCATGCGCGCCGGGTTTTACACTGCATCGATGAGCACACAACAAGGCAGCGAGATCTTCAGCGCGATCGTCGCGGCGCCGTTCGGCGCGATGGGCATCCGTACCGAGGGAGAGCGGCTGCGCGAGCTGGTCTACCTGCCGTCCCACTATGCCGAAAAGGCGCCCGTCGACGCCGCGGCCGAACGCACCGCCGTCCAGCTGGCGCGCTACTTCGCCGATGCGGACTTCCGCTTCGACCTGGCGCTGGTGGAGCTGGGCAGCGCGTTCCAGCGCCGCGTATGGGACATGATCGCGTCGATCCCGCGCGGCAGCGTGCGCACCTACGGCCAGCTGGCCAAGCTGCTCGAGTCGCATCCGCGCGCCATCGGCCAGGCCTGCGGCGCCAACTGGTTCCCGCTGGTGATTCCCTGCCACCGCGTGACGGCCGCCGGCGGCCTGGGCGGCTTCGCCAACCACGACGACGAGAACGGCTTCCACCTGGGCGTCAAGCGCTGGCTGCTGCGCCACGAAGGTGCGCTCGCTACCGACATGCCATGGCAGCAACAGTCGATTTTCCCCTGATCGACGCGTTCTGCGACGCGCTCTGGCTGGAACACGGGCTGGCGAAGAATTCGCTGGATGCGTACCGGCGCGACTTGCGCCTGTTCGCGCGCTGGCTCGAGGTCAAGCGCCCCGAGCGCGCCAGCCTGTACCACGTCGAGCCGCACGACATCGCCGCCTATTTCGCCGACCGCCATCCGGAATCGAAACCCAGCACGGCCAACCGTCGCCTGTCCGTGCTGAAGCGTTTCTACCAGCTGGCCCTGCGCGACAAGCACGTCGACGCCGACCCGTGCCTGAAGATGGCCTCGGCCAAGCAACCGCTGCGCTTCGTCCATACGCTGAGCGAATCCCAGGTCGAGGCGCTGCTGGCCGCGCCGGACGTGTCGACGCCGCTCGGCCTGCGCGAGCGCACCATGCTGGAACTGATGTACGCCAGCGGACTGCGGGTGTCGGAACTGGTCGCCCTGAAGCTGGTGGAACTGAGCCTGAACGACGGCGTGCTGCGCATCACGGGCAAGGGCAGCAAGACCCGCCTGGTGCCGTTCGGCGAGCAGGCGCGCCACTGGCTGGAGCGCTACATGAAGGAGGCGCGCGGCGTGATTCTCAATGGCCAGGTCGACGACGCCTTGTTCGTGACGGGCCGCGGCGGCCCGATGACACGCCAGATGTTCTGGGTCGTGATCAAGAAGCATGCGGCGCGGGCCGGCATCACGGCGCCGCTGTCGCCGCACACGCTGCGGCACGCCTTCGCCACCCACCTGCTGAACCACGGTGCTGACCTGCGCGTGGTGCAATTGCTGTTGGGACATTCCGACATTTCCACGACCCAGATCTATACCCACGTCGCCCGCGAACGCCTGAAGCACCTGCACGCCAACCACCATCCGCGTGGCTGACGATCAAACCCTGCGGCCCGACCTGGTCCATAATGGCCCAGTAGGATTTTTCCCAACGAGACACGCGAGGTAAGCATGGCCAAGACGAATTTCCAGTACGAGAAGCGGCAGCGGGAGTTGGAAAAGAAGCGCAAGGCGGAGGAAAAGGCCAAGCGCAAGGCGGAGGCCAAGCAGGGCAGGCCGGAGGGCGGGGAAGAAGCGGCTGCCGAGGATTCCGGCGAGGATGCGGAGCGGGAGCAGGATCCGGCTTGAGCCGTCTCCCCGTCGCCCTGCGCAGGCAGGGGCCCAAGTTCGCGTCCGAGTCGAACAATTGGGCCCCTGCCTGCGCAGGGGCGACGGTAGCTACGTCGTTTGTTCCTTCAGCGGCGCGGCATCGACCACTTCCTCCTCATGCCCGCGCTTGAACCAGCGCGCCGCCCGTTTGCCGAAACTGTCCAGGTAAGTGTAGGCCACCGGCACCACTACCAGCGTCAGCAGCGTCGACGTGATCACCCCGCCGATCACGGCGCGCCCCATCGGCGCCTGCGTTTCTCCGCCTTCGCCCATGCCGATCGCCATCGGCAGCATGCCGAAGATCATCGCCAGCGTCGTCATCAGGATCGGGCGCAGGCGCACCTGGCCCGCTTCCATCAGCGCGTCGAACTGCGGCCTGCCTTCGCGCTGGCGCTGGTTGGCGAAGTCCACCAGCAGGATCGCGTTCTTCGTCACCAATCCCATCAGCATGACGATGCCGATCACGGAGAAGATGTTCAGCGTCGTCTTGGTGATCAACAGGGCCACCAGCACGCCGATCATCGACAGGGGCAGCGACACCATGATCGCGATCGGCTGCAGGAAGCTGCCGAACTGCGAGGCCAGCACCAGGTAGATGAAGACGACGGCGATGGCCAGCGCGACCATGAAGCCGGACATGGTCTCGTCCATCTGCTGGGCGTCGCCGCCGACGTCGAAGCGGATGCCGTCCGGCAGCTCGATCGACTTCATCGCCTTGTTCACCTCCGTCATGACGTCGCCCAGCGGACGGCCTTCCAGCCCCGCATAGATGGCGACGCGCCGCTGCAGCGCCTGGCGCTTGAGCACCTGCGGGCTGGTCGACGGCACGAAGTCGACGACCTGGCGCAGCGGCACCATGACCGGGTTGCCGGCCGCGTCGCGCCGGCTCGACGCCACGGACAGGTCGGCCAGGTCGGCGACCCTTTCGCGGCCCGACTTCGGCAGCTGCACGTTGACCTCGTAGTTCTGGCCGTCCGGCGCCAGCCAGCGGTTGGTCTGGTCGCCGGCGACGAAGGGACGCAGCGCCGTGCCGATCTGCTGCACCGACAGGCCCAGGTCGCTGGCCATCTCGTGGTTGATCCTGACGATCGTGGCCGGATTCGCGCCTTCCTGGCTGTACTCGATGTCCGCCACGCCGCGGATCGCGCGCATCTTGTCCATCAGGCGGTGGGCGACGGCGTCCAGCTTTTCGTCGTCGTTGCCGAGGATGGCGATGAAGATGGGGCGGTTGCCCACGGTGAGCGTCACGCCGGGAATCGATTGCAGGCGGTCGCGGATCACCTTTTCCATGTCCTGCTGCGAGCGTCGGTGCGTCTTGTGCACGTCGGTCAGCTTCAAATTCACTTCCGAGTAGTTGCGGCCTTCCCAGGCGCCGACGATGGTCGAGACGCTCTCGATTTCCTTGAACTCGGCCAGCGCCGCCTCGATCTGGCGCAGCTTCGCGTCCGAGTAGTCGAGGCTGGAGCCGACGGGGGTCTTGAAGCGCAGGTGGATGAAGCCGTCGTCGACCTGGGGCACGAATTCGCCGCCGATCTTCGGCACCAGCAGCAGGCTGCCGGCGAACAGCAGCACGGCCGCCAGCAGCGTCGACTTGCGCCAGGCGAGGGCGAACGACAGCCCGCTGGCGTACCAGACGTGCACGCGGTCGATGCCGCGGTCCAGCCAGGCCATGAAGCGGCCCAGCCACGGCGCATACTTGAAGCGGTCCTTGGCCGGGTCCGGCCAGACCGAGGACAGCATGGGGTCCAGCGTGAAGCTGACGAACAGCGACACCATCACGGCCACGGCGACCGTGATCCCGAACTGCAGGAAGAAGCGGCCGATGATGCCCTGCATGAAGGCGATCGGCACGAACACGGCAACGATGGCGAAGGTGGTGGCCATGACGGCCAGGCCGATCTCGTTGGTGCCGTCTTCCGCGGCGCGCACGTGGCTCTTGCCCATGCCCAGGTGGCGCACGATGTTCTCGCGCACGACGATGGCGTCGTCGATCAGGAGGCCGATGCACAGCGACAGCGCCATCAAGGTCAGGAAGTTCAGCGTGAAGCCGAAGTACTTCATGGCGATGAAGCTGGCCAGCACGGAGATCGGCAGCGTCAGGCCCGTGATGACGGTACTGCGCCACGAGTGCAGGAACAGGAACACGATCACCATGGTCAGCACGGCGCCTTCGACGATGGTGCGCTTGACGTTGTCGAGCTGGCCCTGCACGTTCTTCGCCTTATCGTCTAGGATGGTGAAGCGCACGTCCTTCGGCAGCGTGGCCTTCATCGCCTCGATGGCGGCCTTGACGCCGTTGCCCACCTCCACCGTGTTGGCGTCCTGGATCTTGGCGATCTCCAGCGAGATGGCGCGCTCGCCGTTGACGCGCGAGATCGAGTCCTCCTCGGCGGCGCCGTCCGAGACCTGCGCCACCTGGTGCAGGTAGACGGGACCGTTGGCGCGGTTGGCGACGATGATGCGGTTGAAGTCGGCCGCCTGCTTCATCTTGCCTTCGATGCGCACGAGGTTCTCGCGCTCGCCGCGGCTGATGCGGCCGGCCGGCAGGTTGGCATTGGTCGCCGTGATCGCGTTCATGACCTCGTCGATGCCGACGTTCAGGCTGCGCAGCTGGTCCGGGCGGATGTCGACCAGCACCTGCCGGTTCTGGCGGCCGTTGACGCGGATCTGGCCGACGCCGGCGACGGACTGCAGGCGCTTGACGATCACCTGGTCGGTCAGCATGGACAGGTCGCGCAGGCTGCGTTCGTGCGAGGTCAGCGACAGCAGGATCACGGGTTGCCGGTTCTCGCCTTCCTCGCGCAGCACGAGCGGCTCCTTGACCTCGCGCGGAAAGCCGCCGCGCACGGTGCTGATGCGGTCACGCAGGTCCTGCACGGCGCGGTCCATGTCGGTGGTGAGCTGGAATTCGATGCCCACGCCCGAGCGGCCCTCCCAGGAACTGCTGCGGATGGTCTTGATGCCGCCGACGGTGTTCGCCGCTTCCTCGAGGGGGCGGGTGACGTCGTTCTCGACCTGCTCGGGCGAGGCGCCCGGATACTGGGTCTCGATGAAGACGGCCGGGATCTCGATGTTCGGCATGCTCTCCACGCCCAGGCCGCGGTAGGAGAACAGGCCCAGCACCATCAGGCCGACCATCACCATGGTCGCGAACACGGGGTGCTTGATGCTGACGCGGGTCATGAACATGGGTCAGCCCTTCTTTTGCGCGGGCGCTTCGTTGGCGGCGGTGGCCGCGGCGGGCATCCTGACCAGGCTGCCCGGCTTGACGCCGTCCAGCGGCAGCGCCAGCACGGCGGCGCCGGCGTCGATGCCGTCGAGCGCCTCGACCAGGCCTTCGTCGGCGTTGCGCAGGCCCAGCGTGACGGGCTGCGCCACGACCTTGCCGTTGTCGACGCGGTAGACGACGTCGCGGCCCCCGTCCTGGCGCACGGCGGCGAGCGGCAGCAGGGGGCGTGCCTCGGTCTTCTGCGTGACTACGCTGCCCTTGGCGAACATGCCGGCGCGCAGCAGGCCGTCCCCGTTGTCGACGCCGATGTAGACGAGCATGGCGCGCGAGCCCGGCTCCGTGGCGGGGTTGATGCGCACGACCTTGCCCGCGAATGCGCGCTCGCCGAAGCCGTCGACGCGGAACGTCACTTCCTGGCCGACCTTGACGCGCGGGATATCCGAGGCGGGTACCTGAGCGTCCAGCGTCAGGTGCTTCAGGTCGACGATGGAAAACACGGGGCTGTCGGGCGACAGCTTTTCGCCGGCCTGGGCGTGGCGCTTGCTGACCATGCCCGCCAGCGGCGCGCGGATCACGGTGTCGGCCAGGGCGATGCGGGCCAGTTGCAGCTGGGCGCGCGCCGCGTCCACGGCCGCTTGGGCCAGGTCGACGGCGTTGGCGCTGGTGTCGTAGGCATGCTGGGCGATGTAGTTCTGCTTGAGCAGGGCCGCGCTGTTGGCCTGGTTCTTCTTCGCCAGCGCCAGGCGCGCGTCGGCATCGGCCAGCTGCGCCTCCTGCTGGGCGACGCGGGCACGGGCCTCGGCATCGTCCAGGCGCGCGATCACGTCGCCCGTGTTCACCTGCATGCCTTCCTGCACGGTGGTGGCCAGCACCACGCCCGAGACCTTCGATTTCACCGTGGCCTGGGCCAGCGGCGTCA
Source organism: Massilia paldalensis (assembly GCF_044901715.1). Lineage (NCBI taxonomy): Bacteria > Pseudomonadati > Pseudomonadota > Betaproteobacteria > Burkholderiales > Oxalobacteraceae > Massilia > Massilia paldalensis. The sequence goes on along the minus strand of NZ_JBJCIU010000004.1, from coordinate 262,488 downwards.
GGGACCCGGACAGCGGCAGCGTCACGGCCAGCGGACGCGCTGCGACCAGCGCGACGTCGCGCGGGGCCAGCTCGAACACGGGCGCCTTCGCGGCGTCCTTCTGGGCGGCGGCGGTGGGCGCGGCCGGCGGCGCGTCGTGGTGCAGGTAGGCATAGCCGCCCGCGCCCGCGAGGGCCAGCGCGAGCAGGGCCAGCGCGACCATGCGCGCGGGGCGGCGGCGCGTGGCGGTCGGGATGGCATCGGGCGAGACGGGCAGGGACTCGATCTTCATGGCGTTGTTCTTCGTAAATCGGGTTGGGCTGCGGGCGGTACTGCGGTGCTGCCGAAGGAAGCGCGCGTGCTCCGTTCTGCAGGGCAGAGTGGAGCTCCAGGCGCATGACGGCATGATAAGAAACGTCAAGACAGGCGGCCATCGGAATGCGACGGGCGGTGCAAACGGCGCGATGAACTGCAAAAAGGCCGGGACGGGTGATGATCAGCCACCACGTCGTCCCTGCGAAGGCAGGGACCCAATTTCACTCGCGTAGTCGCTCACATATAATTAGGCCCCTGCCTTCGCAGGGGCGACGGTTCGTACGATATGGGCTTGAAATGACAGGCGAGTGACTCAGCCGTCCCCGGGAGGCGTCCCGGCCTGCTCGAACAGCCGCAACCTGGCCAGCACCTGCCCGTGGTCCGACGCCTCCGGCAAGCCCAGCTCCAGGTGGTCGTTCAGGTACACCACCTCCGCCACCTCGCCCAGCGCCCCCGGCAGCGCCGGATTGAATTCCCCGGACACCATGATGTGGTCGATGGTCGTGTGGTGGCCGTCGTGGACGTTGGAGAAGCCCACGTGGCGCAGGCGGTCCTGGCGGCGCTGCAGCTGGACGGCGTCGTACAGGCGGTCCCCGCTGGGGGCGCCGATGCCCAGCACGATGCCGGTGGTGACGGCATCGGCGACGTCGTTGAAGTCGCCCAGCACGATGCGCGGGCGGTGGTGGGCGCGGCCCAGCTCCGTGATCAGCACGCGCAGGGCGGCCGCCTCCGTGCCGCGCCGGATCAGCGAGCGCAGGGAGGCCAGCGCGTACAGCTGCGGATCGTCGCCCGTGTCGGCCGCACGGTAGTCCGGGCGGCGCGACTTGAGGTGCACGACCAGCACGTCGGCGACGAGGCCGGGCGCCAGCTGGATCGCCGCGTGCAGGGGCGCGCGCGTGAAACGCTCGGGGTCGCGGTTCCCGGGCGGCATGGCGATCCCGGACGGGAAATAGGGCAGGGGACGGGGCGCGTCGGCCAGCGGCAGGCGCGAGACGAGGGCCACGCTGGGCGTGAGCTTGTCGGCGCCGGGATCGGGGTCGAAGCCGACGTGGGCGGCATCGCGGAAGCGCCGCGTGCGCGACAGCGCCTCGGCCAGCGCGGCCTGGGAAAACACTTCCTGGAAGCCGATCACGTCGGCACCCAGCATGTCGACCTGGTGCGCGATCCAGGCGATCTTCGCTTCGTATTCCTCGGGGGTGCTGGGGTCCAGGTTATCGTAGACCTTGACCCCCGGCGGGGCGAGGTTGCACACGTTGAAGGTGGCAAAGCGAATCTCTTGCTGCATAATAAGCAACTCCTCCGTTTGCATTCAGCGTAACACGATGGCCAAGAAAGAGCATATCTCCGAAACCCCGGCGACACAGTTCCTGCGCAAGCACGGCGTCGCATTTTCGGAGCATCCCTACGACTACGAAGAACACGGCGGCACCGCGGTCTCGTCGCGCGAACTCGGTGTCGACGAGCACGCCGTCGTCAAGACGCTCGTGATGCAGGACGAGGCGGCCCGCCCGCTCATCGTGCTGATGCATGGCGACCGCAAGGTATCGACCAAGAACCTGGCCCGCGCCATCCCCTGCAAGTCGGTCGAGCCGTGCAAGCCCGACGTCGCGCAGCGCCATTCCGGCTACCTGATCGGCGGCACTTCGCCTTTCGGCACCCGCAAGGCGATGCCGATCTACGTCGAGGAAAGCATCCTCGCGCTGGACCGGATCCTCATCAATGGCGGCCGCCGCGGTTTCCTCGTCGGCATCGATCCGAAGGTGCTGGTCGACGTGTTGCAGGCCCGCCCCGTCCAGTGCGCAATCGTTGATTGAAAAACAACTGGCGACTATCGCCAGCGCGGGGGCTGGTGTATATTCCTCGCGCGCCGTTGCGCGTATGGAATATTAGAAAGAGGCCCATGTACACCATCATCTTCACGATCGCTGCCTACCTGATCGGCTCGATTTCCTTCGCCGTCGTGGCCAGCCGCGCCTTCGGCCTGTCCGACCCGCGCACCTACGGCTCGAAGAACCCGGGCGCGACCAACGTCCTGCGCTCGGGCAGCAAGAAGGCGGCGATCGCGACGCTGATCGGCGACTGCGCCAAGGGCTGGCTGGCCGTGTGGCTGGCCGTGCACTACGACCAGCGCTTCGACCTGGGCGATACCGGCATCGCGCTGGTGGCGATCGCCGTGTTCCTGGGCCACCTGTGGCCGATCTTCTTCCGCTTTGTCGGCGGCAAGGGCGTGGCCACGGCGCTGGGCGTGCTGCTGGGCCTGAACCCCTGGCTCGGCCTGGCGACGCTGGCCACCTGGCTCATCGTCGCCTACGCCTTCCGCTATTCCTCGCTGGCCGCGCTGGTCGCCGCCGTGTTCGCGCCGTTCTACTACGGCCTCCTGTTCGGCGTGGACGCGATCCTGTTCGCCGTCGTCGTCATGAGCCTGCTGCTGCTGTACCGCCACGCCAGCAACATCGGCAACCTCATCGCCGGCAAGGAATCGCGCATCGGCAGCAAGGCCAAGGACGCGGCCAAAAAGAACTGACCCAAATTCGGGGTCAGAGCACATTTCTTCGCTAATTCGGGGTCAGAGCACATTTCGGATCAATAGCTTCGGATTAAGCAAAGCAGGATTGGATCGGGAATTCCCTGGCGGACGACGCGTCGCCCCTGCAGGCTTTGCTCATTAACTATTGACTCAAAAAGTGCTCTGACCCCGAATTGCGGCGAAATCGTGCTCTGACCCCGAATTTGTAGTCGACAAGCCGATTTGCCGAATTTGCCTGGCGCGCTGCCGGCTTCTGCTCGATGTGTCACCATATGCCCGTCTGCCGCAACATCGGGTAGTGGCATCAATCGAAGAACAGAACAGGAAGGCGGTGAATCGTGAACAAGCAGATGAGAATCGATTTCGTGTCGGACGTGTCGTGCCCGTGGTGCGCGATCGGCCTCAAGTCGCTCGACAAGGCGCTGGAGAACGTGCGTGACGAGATCACGGTCGACATGCATTTCCAGCCCTTCGAGCTCAATCCCGGCATGGCGCCCGAAGGCCAGGACATCTTCGAGCACATCACCGAGAAATACGGTTCCACGGCGGCCCAGCAGGAGCAGTCGCGTGAGATGATCCGCCAGCGCGGCGAGGCGGTCGGCTTCACCTTCGACATGGCCAAGCGCGGCCGCATCTACAACACCTTCGATGCGCACCGCCTGCTGCACTGGGCCGAAGGGCAGGGCCACCAGCGCACCCTGAAGGAAAAGCTGTTCGAAGCCTATTTCACGAAGGGCGAAAGCCCCGCGTCGCACGAGGTGCTGCTGCGCGTCGCCGGCGAGGCCGGCCTGGACGTGGAAGCGGCGCGCCAGGTGCTGGAGTCGACAGCGTATGCGGACGAGGTGCGCCAGCTCGAATACTACTGGCAGCGCGCCGGCATCCGTTCGGTACCGGCCATCGTCATCAACCAGCGCCACCTGATCTCCGGCGGCCAGCCGCCCGAGGTGTTCGAGCAGGCGCTGCGCCAGATCGCCCAGCAGGAGGAAGTGCTGGAACAGGACGAGGAACCGGCAGCGTAACGCCGGAAATCGGGCCCCTGTCTGGGCAGGGGCGACGTGTCTGTCGCCGGCTATGCCAGGTCGAGCACGATCGGCTGGTGGTCCGAGGCCGACGTCTCCGACTGCACGCTCATGTCCGTGACGCGCGGCGCCAGGTCGTCCGTGACGAAGAAATAATCGTAGCAATCCGGCTTGTCCGGCCACTTGAAGCCGTGCAGGCCGGCCGTCGGCGCGCGCGCCATGTCGCCGTGGCGCAGGCGCCAGGCGTCGAGCAGCTGCGAGGCGCCTCCTTCCGGCGGCGCCAGCAATGCCTGGTAGTCCTCGGAGTCCGGCGCGAAATTGAAGTCGCCGCAGTAGATCGCGCTGCCCGGACGGAAGCCCAGCTGGAACGGCGGATCGAGGGCCGGCTCCGGCTGGTAGATGGCGGCGCGGGCGCAGGCCTCCTGGTGCAGTTCGCGGATGCGGCGCACCTGGGCGCGCCGCTGCAGCGGCGAATAGTATTCGAGGTGCGTGGTCAGCACGCGGATCTTGCCGCCCGGCGCTTCCAGCACCGTTTCGATCATCCCGCGCGGCATGCCGGCCGGGCTCTCGGTATCGACGGGCCAGGGCAGCATGTGGCGCTGGGCCTGGGTAATGCGGTACTTGGACAGCAGGATATTGCCGAACTGGCGGGGCAGGTTGTTGCGGTAGATTTCGCTCGGGGCCTGGTCGATCATGTGATAGCCGCCGAAGGCGCCGGCCAGCTGCTTGAACTGGCTGGCGCTGGCACTGCCCTCCAGCTCCGGATGATTCGCGGCGACTTCCTGCAGGCAGATGACGTCGGGATTCAGCTTGCGCAGTACATCGATGATCGCGTGGATCCGGATGCGCCCGTCCCTGCCACAGCCCCAGTGAATATTCCAGCTAACCACGCGCATGTATCACCTCCGTAGAACTAAAACCGCCAGAGTTTGCCATCTATTCGGCAACAACGGTCACACGGTAGGATCGATGTCAAGCTAACAAGTTCAACAGGATCGGGCCCGCCTACCGCTTCCGGGTGCGGCAAACGGGACCCGCGGGCGCGATCAGAAACGCCGCGCGTTGCTGCGGCGGTGCTCCTCGGCTTCCTTCAACAGCTGCTGGGCCTCGTGCGGGTCGCGGGCGGTCCAGGTATCGCCGGCCTGCATGACCAGCGCCAGCTGCTGCAGCGCGGCCGGGTATTCGTGGTCGGCGGCGCGCTCGAGCAAGGCGCGCGCGCGGGCTCCGTCGACCTTCACGCCGTCGCCGGCGGCATAGGCATTTGACAACAGAAACATCGCATGCGCGTTGCCTGCCGTAGCAGCCACTTCCAGCCAGTGGGCTGCGGCCGCCTTGTCCTGCCGAACCCCGTTGCCGTTCTTGAGCAGCAGCGCGAGGGCCAGCGCGGCGCGCGCATGGCCCCGCTCGGCTGCCTGGCGGTACCAGGCGGCGGCCACGCCGGGCGCGCGCTCACGCGCCAGTTCGCCAAGTTCCCAGGCCGCTTCCGTATCACCTTGGCGCGCGGCCCGTTCGAACAGGTCGCGCGCGCTGTCCTGCTGGCCCCGCTTGCGGTACAGCAGAGCCAGTTCGCGCTCGGCGACCGGCAGGCCTTCCCTGGCCCAGGCGGACAGGCGCCGCTCGGCCCCGTCGTCGCCGCGCTGCAGTGCCGCCATCGACACGGTCTCGATCTCGGCCGGGGCGGGGCCGCGAGCGCAGCCGGCCAGTAGCGCGGCCAACAGCGCGGCCAGCAGCGCGCTCACCGAGGCATGGCGCGGCCTCACTTGGACAGGTCGACCGCGTACTTGGCGAAGCCGCTGGCGTCCAGGCCTCCCTCGGCCGTGACCACGGCGATGCCGTTGGCCTTCGCCAGGGCCAGGTGGCCCGGCGCAGAGCGCAGCACCACGGGACCGGCGGTGGCCGTCTTCACGAAGCTCCAGCTGCGCGCGCTGCCGTTGGCGGCAAGCGAGACCTTGCCGCTCGTGGCGCCGATCTTCTGCAGGTAATTGCTGACCACGGCCTGGTTCGCGTCCGGCGACTTGATGATGGTCTTGCTGCCGTCGATGCCCGGGAAGTTGCCGCCGCCGCCCGCGCGGTAGTCGTTGGTCGCGACGATGAAGTCGTCACCCGCCGCCACCGGCTTGCCCTGGTAGCTGAGGTTGACGATGCGGCTGCCGACCGGCTTGGTCACGTCGATCTGGTACTGCAGCGCGTTGTTCTCGGCGTAGAACACGTCGTAGTTGTAGATCGTGCCGTAGGACGGGACCAGGTCCTGCTCGGCGGTCCGGGCCGGATCGATCTGGGCGTACTGGCCGGCGGCCGTCTCGAGCCAGGCCTTCAGGTCGGATCCCTTGATCTTCACCGCCTGCAGGTTGTTGTTGCTGTACAGGTAGATGTCGCCCGGGTTGCGCACCTGCAGGCCAACCGGATTGGCGCTGCTCGCGCCGGGCGCCACGTCGGTGAAGTCCGAGGGGCCGTTGCGGCCGGCCTTGAACGGCGCGCTGCACGAGATCACGGGGATGTTCCTGTAGCTCGCCAGCGTCGCGTCGGTGCTGCTCGCGATCATGGCCTTCACGTAGTCGAGCTGCGCCTGGTTGACGAGCTGGATCGCCGTCACGTCGCCGACCAGCGAGAAGTACGAGGACATCTCGAAGTCGGTCGACACGCCCAGCGGCTGCTTGGCATAGGCGATGGTGGCCTGGTGCTCGGCCTGCACGGCGGCGGCGATGGCCGGGTCGGCGGCCACGCTGGTGGTGCCGTCCTTGTACTTGTAGCCGCGCGATTCGACCGTGGTCTTGTCCTTCTGGACCACCCACTGGCCGTTGGTATAGGCGAGGGTCATCTTGACGATGCCCAGGCGCCGTCCCCAGCTCTGCGCCATCACCGTCGGCACGCCGTTGACGAAGCCGTTGATGCCGTCGACCTTGGCGGAGGCGGGCAGGTTCGCGAACGACGGATCCAGCGCGGCCGCGCCAGCCTCTTTCCCCTTCGGGAAGATCAGGTGCGAGTGGCCGATCAACAGGGCATCGATGCCCGTGGTGCTCAGGTGGTAGCTCTGGTTTTCCATCTTCGGGCTGTAGGCGCTGGTATCCAGGCCGCCGTGCGACAGGGCCACCACCAGGTCCGCGCCCTTGCTGCGCATCTCCGGCACGTACTGTTTGGCCGCTTCGACGGCGCCGCCGACGGCGACCTTGCCGGCCAGGTTCTTCTGGTCCCAGTCCAGTATCTGGGGCGGCACGAAGCTCATCACGCCGATGTCGATCTTGACGGCGACCGGCTTGCCGTCGGGGCCCGTGCCGGTGAAGTCGCGCGTGAGGATCTTGTACGGCTCGTACAAGGTCTTGCCGGTGGCGACCGCCGTGACGTTGGCCAGCACCAGCGGGAACGCCGGCGCGCCGCAACTGCCCGCCGGCTTGGAGACGCCGGGAATGCCGAAGTCGGTGTTCGTGACTTGGCTCAGGAACGGCAGGCCGTAGTTGAATTCGTGGTTGCCCAGGCCGCCGGCGTCGTACTTCATCACGTTCATCGCCTTGTGCACGGCCAGCGTGTCCGCGCACTTGACGGGGCTGGTCACGGCCTGCAGGTCGCCCAGCAGCGTGCCCTGGATGACGTCGCCGTCGTCGAGCAGCACGTTGTTGGGGTTCTCGACGCGCGCGCCCTGCACCAGCGTGGAGGCACGGTCCAGGCCCAGCGTCGCGTCGTCGGCGAGCGAGTAATAGTTGTAACCCAGGACGTTCGAGTGGATGTCCGTGGTTTCCAGCAGGGCGAGGGTGACGGTGGTGCCTTCGGCGATGGCGCCTTCCGGGGTGGAGGGTTCGCCACAGCCGGCCAGGCCGGCGGCGGCCAGGGCCGCGAGCAGTACGTGGTTGCGTTTCAAGATGGTCCCGTGATCGATGAGGAAAACGGGGCGCACTTTATCTTGTTGCCGTGACAACGATGTGACAGGCGGTATACATGGTGGGCACCGCGTGCCCGCCATGTATACCGATTACGCCGTTTACGCCGATTACGCCGGCTCGATCTCGTCCAGCGGCCAGCGCGGCCGCACGTTGAAGCCGTAGTCGCGCTGCGCCAGGTCCGGATTGCGTTCGAGGCGCAGCGCGCCGGCGAAGGCGATCATCGCGCCGTTGTCGGTGCAGAATTCCAGCTCCGGATAATAGACCTTGAATTTCTTCTTCGCGGCCGCCGCGTTCAGCGATGCGCGCAGCTGCTTGTTGGCGCCCACGCCGCCCGCGATCACGAGGCGCTTCAGGCCCGTGTGCTTCAGGGCCGACACGCATTTCGCCGTCAGCACGTCGACGATGGCGTCGACGAAGCCGCGCGCGATGTTCGCCTTGTCCTGCTCGCAGATGTTGGCGATGCCCGCCTCGTGGTTCTTCGCCACGGTCAGCACCGCCGTCTTCAGGCCCGAGAAACTGAAATTGAAGTCCTTCGAATGCAGCATCGGGCGCGGCAGCTTGTAGGCGTCCGGATCGCCGAATTCCGCCAGGCGCGAGATCGCCGGGCCGCCTGGATAGCCGAGGCCCAGCAGCTTGGCCGACTTGTCGAAGGCCTCGCCGGCGGCGTCGTCGAGCGTCTCGCCCAGCAGCGTGTAGCGGCCCACGCCGTCGACGCGCATCAGCTGCGTGTGCCCGCCCGAGACGAGCAGGGCGATGAAGGGGAATTCCGGGCGCTCGCTGGCCAGCAGCGGCGACAGCAGGTGCCCTTCCAGGTGGTGCACGCCCAGCACCGGCTTGTCCAGCGCCAGCGCCAGGCTGTTGGCGACCGAGGAGCCGACCAGCAGCGCGCCGGCCAGGCCCGGGCCCTGGGTGTAGGCGATGGCGTCGATGCGCTCCATCGGCAGGTCGGCCTTGGCCAGCACCTGTTCCAGCAGCGGCAGCGCGCGGCGGATGTGGTCGCGCGAGGCCAGTTCCGGCACCACGCCGCCGTACTCCTCGTGCATCGCGACCTGCGAGTGCAGCGCGTGGGACAGCAGGCCCTGCTGCGTGTCGTACAGAGCAAGGCCGGTTTCATCGCAGGAGGATTCGACGCCGAGGACAATCATGGGATGCTGGAAGAATGTGAAGAAGACAATGGAAAAGCGTACGCATGGCGCGCGCAATCCAGCATTGTAAAGCAGGCCGGCGGCCGTTGCAGCCTGTTCGGCTAGAATCGCCTGGCCATGCCATCCACCGAATCCCTGTTCCTGCGGGCCCGCGCCCTGATCGACGAACGCGATGTGGACGGCGCCGCCACGCTGCTGCGCGCCGCCCTCGACCTCGACCCCGGCTTTGCCGCCGCCTGGGCCAACCTCGGCTACGCGCTCGACGCCGCCGGCCGCAAGCGGGAGGCCGAGGACGCCTACCGCCGCGCCATCGCGCTCGACCCGCACGAGCTGCAGAACAGCCTGAACCTGGGTACGCTGCTCACGGCGCTGCGCCGCCTCGATGCCGCGCTGGACGTCTACGCGGCCGCCATCGCGCACGGCCACGATGCGCCCGCCCTGCATTCGAACCTCGGCATGACGCTGGCGTGCGCGGGCCGCGAACGCGAGGCCGAGGACCATTACCGCCTTGCGCTGGCGCGCGACCCCGATCACCGCAAGGCCCCCTTCAACCTCGCCTACCTGCTGCTGCGCCAGGGCCGCTGGGAGGAGGGCTGGCGGCGCCTGGAGGCGCGCCCGTGGATCGACGTGCTGCAGCGCCACTTCGGCATGCCGCGCTGGCAGGGCGGGCCGCTGGCGGGACGGCGCATCCTGGTCGGCGTCGAGGGCGGCCATGGCGACATGATCCAGTTCGGGCGCTATGCCGCGCTGCTGAAGGAGGCCGGCGCCGCGCGCGTGGGCGTGCTGTGCCAGCCGGAGCTCGTCGCCCTGTTCGGCGGCTTGCGCGGCGCGGACGAATCCATTGCCCTGGACCGGCCTCTGGCTGCCGGCGACTGGGATTGCTGGGTGGCGCCACTCAGCCTGCCGCTGCTGTTCGGCACCCGCGTCGACAGCGTGCCGGCGGCGGTGCCCTATCTCGTCCCGGACGCCGCCCGTGTCGCGCAGCTTGCGCCCCTGCTTGCGGCTGTGCCGGGCGCGCTGAAAGTCGGGCTGGCGTGGAAGGGCAATCCGCGCCACGAGAACGATGCGGCGCGCTCGCTGCCTTCCTTGTCCGTGCTGGCGCCGCTCGCGGCCGTCAAGGATGTGCGCTGGTTCAGCCTGCAGAAGGGCGCCGGGGAAGGCGAGAGCGTGGAGGGCTTCGCGCCGGTCGACCTGGCGCCGGCGATCCGGGACTTCGCGGATACGGCCGCGCTGGTGGCGGGACTGGACCTGGTGATCACGGTCGACACGTCCGTCGCGCACCTGGCCGGGGCGATGGGGACGCCGTGCTGGGTGCTGCTGCCGGACTACCTGCCGGACTGGCGCTGGCTGGCGGGGAGGGCGGATACGCCGTGGTATCCAGGGATGCGCTTGTTCCGGCAGCGGCCGGGCGCGGGGTGGGATGAAGTCGTGGTCGACGTCGCGCAAGCGCTCGAGACGTGGCCCTAAATAACGTCGTCCCTGCGCAGGCAGGGACCCAAGTTCTGTACGCACCTCGGCAGCGCGTGCAAATTGGGTCCCTGCCTGCGCAGGGACGACGCGGTGGTGGTGATTATGCCCGCTGCAGCAATTCCTGATGCGCACTGCGCAGCATCGTCTCCGTATCCTCCCACCCGATGCACCCATCCGTCACCGAGCAGCCATACTGCAGCTGCGACAGGTCGCTGGGAATCGGCTGGTTGCCGCCGACGATGTTCGATTCGATCATCACGCCCACCAGCGAGCCGTTGCCGTGGCGGATCTGCTGGATCACGTCCGACATCACCAGCGGCTGCAGTTCCGGCTTCTTGTAGCTGTTGGCGTGCGAGCAGTCGACCACCAGGTTGGCGGGCAGCCCGGCCTTCTTCAAGGCCTGCTCGGCGATCGTCACCGACACCGAATCGTAGTTCGGACGGCCGCCACCGCCGCGCAGCACCACGTGGCCGTAGGCGTTGCCGCGGGTGCGCACGATGGCGACCTTGCCCTGCTCGTTGATGCCCAGGAAGGAGTGCGGGCTGGACGAGGACAGCACGGCATTGATGGCGATGGAGACGTCGCCGTCGGTGCCGTTCTTGAACCCGACCGGCGTCGACAGGCCGGAGGACATCTCGCGGTGCGTCTGCGATTCCGTGGTGCGGGCGCCGATGGCGGTCCAGGCGATCAGGTCGCCGAGGTATTGGGGGGAAATGGGATCGAGCGCCTCGGTGGCGGTCGGCAGGCCCAGTTCGCATACGTCCAGCAGGAACTGGCGCGCGCGCTCCATGCCGACGTCGACGCGGAAGGAATCGTCCATGAACGGGTCGTTGATATAGCCCTTCCAGCCGGTGGTGGTGCGCGGCTTTTCGAAATACACGCGCATCACCAGGACCATCGTGTCGGCCACTTCGGCCTGCAGCGCCTTCAGGCGGCGCGCATAGTCGAGGCCCGCGACCGGGTCGTGGATGGAGCAGGGGCCGACGACCACGAACAGGCGCTTGTCCTTGCGGTCGAGGATATTGCGCAAGGTTTCGCGGCCCTTCATGACCGTGGTGAAGGCCTTGTCGGTCAACGGCAGCTTCTGGTGCAACTCGACCGGCGACGGCATGGTCGCGAACGAGGTGACGTTGGTGTTTTCGATATCGGGCGTGATCAACATGGTATGACAACTTATTCAGAGGGATCGGCCAGTCTAGCGCGAAACGCGCACGATTGCAGCCGGATGGGCCAAAATGTCGCATTCTCGGACGTCCCGTGGCGGTGGTATGCTTCGATACATGGACCCTACTCAAGCACCGAACCACGTACCGAACCAAGCGCCATTCCCCGCGGCCCGCTTCATCAAGGAGATCGGCCGCGGCGTGAAGGGCGCGCGCAGCATGACGCGCGAGGACGCCCGCGACCTGTACAAGGCCATGCTCGACGGGCGCGTCTCCGACCTCGAACTGGGCGGCATCCTGCTGGCGATGCGCATCAAGGGCGAGTCCGTGGACGAGATCGCCGGCTTCATGGACGCCGCCGAGACGTCGTTCCCGCCGCTGCCGCTGCCGCCCGGGGAATTCGCGCCGGTGCTGATCCCCAGCTACAACGGCTCGCGCAAGCTGGCCAACCTGACGCCGCTGCTGGCCATGCTGCTGGCGCGCGAAGGCGTGCCCGTCCTGGTGCATGGCGTCGTCCAGGATCCCGGCCGCGTCACCACCTGCGAGATCCTGGCCGAGATGGGTATCGGCCCCACCGGCTCGACGGCCGACATGCTCGACGCCTTCGCCGCCCGCCGTCCCTGCTTCATGCCGATCGAACTGCTGGCGCCCCAGCTCGCGCACCAGCTGTCGCTGCGCCGCATCCTGGGCGTGCGCAATTCCACGCACACGCTCGTCAAGATGTTGCAGCCGTTCGCGGGCCCGGCGCTGCGCCTGGTCTCGTACACCCATCCGGAATACCTGACCATGCTCACCGCCTATTTCGGGGGCGTGGCCCCCGCCGAGCGCGGCGACGCCTTGCTGATGCGCGGCACGGAAGGGGAGACGGTGGCGAATGCCAACCGCGCCCAGCAGATCGACTGGTTCCATGCCGGCACCCAGACCGTGCTGGTCGAGCGCGACGCCCCGGCCGACGAGCTGGCGCCGGCGCCGGAAGGGCGCGACGCGGCGGCCACGGCCGACTGGATCGCCCGCGCCTTGCGCGGCGAGCAGCCCGTGCCGGCGCCCATCGCGGCCCAGGCGGCGCGGTGCATGCAGGTCGCGCTGGCGTTGCGGGCCGGTTGATGCGGATGGTGGGCGCGGCCGGCGTAGGCACCACGTGCCCACCATGATCCGCCGCCATCGCTGGCCTCGACCACCCCCGCCATTTACAATAGCGCCTTTTGTGCACGGCAAGGGCGGGGCGGAATGGCAAAACAATACGATGTGGCGGTGATCGGCGCCGGTGCGGCCGGCATGATGTGCGCCTTTGTCGCCGCCCAGCGGGGCAAGCGCGTCGTCCTCGTCGACCACGCCGCCAAGCTGGCCGAGAAGATCCGCATCTCCGGCGGCGGCCGCTGCAATTTCACGAACATCAACGCCGGCCCGCAGAATTACCTGTCCGAGAATCCGCACTTCTGCCGCAGCGCGCTGTCGCGCTACACGGCCCAGGATTTCCTCGCGCTGGTCAAGAAACACCGCATCGCGTACCACGAAAAACACCGCGGCCAGCTGTTCTGCGACGATTCGGCCGAGCAGATCATCCGCATGCTGAAGGACGAATGCGACGCCGGCGGCGTCCACTGGCGCATGCCGTGCAAGGTGGCGGGGGTGGAGAAGGGCGACGCCGGCTTCCGCATCGAGACGGACGGCGAACTCATTCTTGCGACGAACGTCGTGGTGGCGACGGGCGGCCTGTCGATCCCGAAGATCGGCGCCACCGACCTCGGCTACCGCATCGCGAAGCAGTTCGGCCTGAACCTCATCGAGACCCGTCCCGGCCTGGTGCCGCTGACCTTCGACGGCCCCAGCTGGCAACCGTTCGTGCCGCTGGCCGGCATCGCGCTGGAAGTGGACGTCGAAACAAGTTCGGGCAAGGGCCGCAACGCCAAGCGCGGCTATTTCCGCGAAGACCTGTTGTTCACGCACCGCGGCCTGTCCGGCCCGGCGATCCTGCAGATTTCCAGCTACTGGCAGCCGGGCACGCCCATCGTGCTGAACCTGTTGCCAGAGGTGGACGTGGCGGAGGAATTGATCTCGTCCAAGACGACGGTGAAAAAGCAGCTCGGCAATATCCTGTCGCAATGGCTGCCCGCGCGCCTCGCCGAGGGCTTGCTGACGGCAAATGGCCTGGCGCCGGATGCGCGCCTGCCGGACATGGCCGACGCAAAATTGCGCAAGCTGGGCGATGCGATCAACCGCTGGGCCATCGTGCCAACGGGATCCGAAGGCTATAAGAAGGCCGAGGTGACGCTGGGCGGCGTCGATACGAAGGAGCTGTCGCAGCAGAGCATGATGGCGAACAAGGTGCCCGGCTTGTACTTCATCGGCGAGACCGTCGACGTCACGGGCTGGCTGGGCGGCTACAACTTCCAGTGGGCCTGGGCGTCGGGTTTTGCCGCAGGTAATGCGATCGAATAAGGGCGTGGTATGGCCCTGGTAAGCCATTGTTGTGATTGCAGCACATTGACAAAAATCTCGCACAGCTCTTGAAAAGCTGTTAGAATTTCGTTCTTCCCTAAATCCAACGGTTTCATTTTTACATGACCACTATCCGCCTTAAAGAAAACGAGCCGTTCGAAGTCGCTATGCGTCGCTTCAAGCGCACTATCGAAAAAACCGGCCTGCTGACCGAACTGCGCGCTCGCGAGTTCTACGAAAAGCCGACCGCAGAGCGCAAGCGCAAGCTGGCCGCCGCCGTGAAGCGCCACTACAAGCGCATCCGCAGCCAGCAACTGCCGAAGAAGCTGTACTAATTTGGTTCAGTAGCCTGATCCGGTGACGGTGAATGCCAGTCCCGGCGTATCAGGCCTGAATGTGACGAAGCCCGCTCCGGTTGTGCCGCAGCGGGTTTTGCCTTTTGCCCATCCCATCGAACGGAGAGTCCATGAGCCTGAAAGATCAAATTACCGACGATATGAAGAATGCCATGCGCGCCAAGGAAAGCGAGCGCCTGGCCACCATCCGCCTCATCCTGGCCGAGATCAAGCGCCGGGAAGTGGACGAGCGCATCGAGCTGGACGATGCCCAGGTGACCGCCGTCGTCGAGAAGATGATCAAGCAGCGCAAGGATTCGATCACCCAGTTCGAAGCTGGCGGCCGCCAGGACCTGGCCGACATCGAAAAGAAGGAACTGGCCGTGCTGTCGGCGTATATGCCGGCCGGCCTGTCGGACGAGGAAGTCGCGGCCGAAGTCGCCGCCGCCGTCGCCGCATCGGGTGCCGCCGGTCCGCAGGACATGGGCAAGGTGATGGGCATCCTGAAGCCGAAGCTGGCTGGTCGTGCCGACATGACGGCCGTATCGGCCCAGGTCAAGAAGGCGCTGTCCGGCGCTTGATGTTGTTCGATGCGTGCGCTTGCGGCATTCACGCCACAAGCGCATGCGTCGCCGATACGCCCGGGCGGCAACGCCTTGTTGCCTGCTGCAAATCAATCTGTGGCAAGCCCTGCGGTATAGTCTGACCTTAGACAAACACTGTGATTCTCGAGTGATTCCGCAATCCTTCATTACCGATCTGCTCAACCGCGTCGACATCGTCGATGTGGTCGGCCGCTACGTGCAGCTCAAAAAGGGCGGCGCCAACTACATGGGGCTGTGCCCCTTCCACAACGAAAAATCCCCCAGCTTCACCGTCAGCCCGACCAAGCAGTTCTATCACTGCTTCGGCTGCGGCGCCCACGGCACGGCGATCGGTTTCCTGATCGAGTACTCGGGCATGGGATTCGTGGATGCCGTCAAGGACTTGTCGCAAAGCGTCGGCATGATCGTGCCCGACCAGGACGACAAGATCCCGCCGGCCCAGCGCGCCGCCCAGCAGGCCCAGTCGCTGGCCATGACGGATGCGCTGAATCAGGCCTGCGACTTCTACCGCGCCCAGCTGCGCCAGGCGCCGGCCGCCATCGCCTACCTGAAGGGCCGCGGCCTGACGGGCGAGGTGGCCGCACGGTTCGGCCTCGGCTACGCGCCGGGCGGCTGGGACAACCTGCGGTCCGTGTTCCGCGACTACGATGCGCTGGCGCTGGTCGAATCCGGCCTCGTCATCGACAAGGTCGACGAGGACGGCAACAACAAGAAACGCTACGACCGCTTCCGCGAGCGCGTCATGTTCCCAATCCGTAATACGAAAGGGCAGGTGATCGGCTTTGGCGGCCGCGTCATGGATGGCGGCGAGCCGAAATACCTGAACTCGCCGGAAACGCCGCTGTTCCAGAAGGGACTGGAACTGTACGGCCTGTTCGAGGCGCGCCAGGCGATCCGCGATGCCGGCTACGTGCTGGTGACGGAAGGCTATATGGACGTCGTCGCGCTGGCCCAGCTCGGTTTCCCGCAGGCCGTGGCGACGCTCGGCACGGCCTGCACCAGCACCCACGTGCAGAAACTGCTGCGCCAGACCGACAACGTGATCTTCAGCTTCGACGGCGACAAGGCCGGCCGCCGCGCCGCCCGCCGCGCGCTGGAAGCGTGCCTGCCGCAAGTGTCCGACGACAAGGTCATCAAGTTCCTGTTCTTGCCGCAAGAACACGATCCGGACAGCTATGTGCGCGAATTCGGCGCCGAAGCATTCGCGCAGGAAATCAACGAGGCGATGCCGCTGTCGCAATTCCTGCTGCGTGAAGTATCGACCGAACATGATCTTGATACACCCGAAGGTCGGGCCCATGTTCAATTTGATGCCAAGCCGCTGCTGCAGGCGATGGCGCCATCCGCGCTGCGCCTGCAGATCGTGCGCGGGCTGGCCAACCTGACCCAGTCAACCCCGGCGGAGATCGAAGCGTTGTTCGAATTGTCCAAGCCTGTTGCCGTGGCCCGCAAGGCGCCGCCGCGCCAGGGCCGTCCGGAACCGGTGGGGCTGGAGTTGCAGATGTCGCGCATCCTCGTCGCCCATCCCGCCCTGGCCCTGGACCTGGACGACGCCGCATTGCGCGCCTTCGACTTCTTCGGCGAGGAGCAGGCCGAGCGCCTGCGCCAGCTGGTGGGCATGGCCCAGGCCTTGGGGCCGAACGGTACGTTCGCGGCGTTGTCCCAGCAATTGAAGGAAGTGAGCGGCGACTACGACCGCCTGATCTCGGAAATTGCTTCCGAGCCAGAATCAGATAGCGACGCGGACCGCGTCTGGCTTGTCAGTGCTGTGAGGCAAGTCAAGCGCGATCTCTTGAAACAGGAGCTCAATCAGTTGATTTCCTCAGGTTTGCCCTCAGATCAGGTAAGTGCTCGCTATCGCGAGATCACTGCTCAGCAGGCCTTCCTGGACAGGGAGGAGGCGAGCCAGCCCGCTGCGAAATTCTCCTGATGGGACCAAGGCGCCACCGAGGCGTTTGTAACTGGAAAGTCAAGGGGCGCGTGCTATAATAAAACGCTAACTATTGCAAGCTTTGAAACGATTTTTCGTCTCAGACCGGGCGGGGTGTGTGAGTTAGCGGGGCATCAGATTTGTGCCTGTAGCGTGATGTAAGGTAACAAAACTTTATCTTTTAACCATAATAAAGTGGTCGTTGTGACTTCGAAAGCGCCTGTGCCAACCAAGAAACCCGAAACCAAAGTGGCTACCAAATCCACCAGGATGTCCGCCAAGGCGGACAATTCACAAGACAAGGCGGAAGCCCGCGTCGCGGGTGTCGCGCCAGTGAACCAGACGACCGATGCGGAAGCCCTCGCCGCCATCGACACGTCGGGCTACGTGCTGCCGGCCGTCAAGGTACCGGGCCGCCGTGGCCGCAAGCCCAAGGAATTCACGCCCGAGAACGACGAAGTCGCCGCCCTGAACGCGGTCGAGCGCGCCGAGCTGAAGGCGGTCGACAAGGCCAAGGCCAAGGACCGCAAGGCCAAGGAAAAGGCGCTGCTCAAGGATGCGTTCTCCTCGGACACGGAAGCGAGCGAGGAAGAGCTCGAGATCCGCCGCCAGAAGCTCAAGGCCCTGATCAAGTCGGGCAAGGAGCGCGGCTTCCTGACCTATTCCGAGATCAACGACCACCTGCCGGACAATATCGTCGATCCGGAAGCGATCGAAGGCATCATCGGCACCTTCAACGACATGGGCATTGCCGTCTACGAGCATGCGCCCGATGCCGAGACCCTGCTGCTGTCCGATAGTGTCGCCACCGTCACCAGCGACGACGAAGCCGAAGCGGCCGCCGAAGCGGCGCTGTCGACCGTCGACTCCGATTTCGGCCGTACCACCGACCCCGTGCGCATGTACATGCGCGAAATGGGCTCGGTCGAACTGCTGACCCGCGAAGGCGAGATCGAGATCGCCAAGCGCATCGAAGACGGCCTGCGCGACATGATCCAGGCGATCTCCGCCTGCCCGGTGACGATCGCCGAGATCATCGACGCCTCCAACCGCATCGAGAAGGACGAGATCAAGATCGACGAGATCGTCGACGGCATGGTGGACCCGGACGAGGACGAAGCGACCTCGCCGAGCGCCGTGGCCCCGACGAGCGCCTCGGACGGCGATGACGACGAGGACGACGACGAGCAAGAGGAAGAAGAGGAAGAGGAAGAAGAAGCCAGCGCCGGTTCCGGTGCGGCCGGCTATTCCGCCGAACAGCTCGAACAGCTGAAGAACACGGCCCTCGATAAATTCCGCACGATCGAACAGCAGTTCGACAAGATGCGCAAGGCCTACGAAAAGCAGGGCTACAACTCTGAAGGCTATATCAAGGCCCAGGAAGCCATCTCGAACGAACTGCTGGGCATCCGCTTTACGGCGAAAGTCGTCGAAAAGCTGTGCGACACGCTGCGCGGCCAGGTCGACGAAGTGCGCCACATCGAGAAGCAGATCCTGGACGTGGCCGTGAACCGCTGCGGCATGCCGCGCGCCCACTTCATCAAGGTCTTCCCGGGCAACGAGACGAACCTCGACTGGGTCGACGGCGAAGTGAACGCCGGCCACGCCTACAGCGCGATCCTCGGCCGCAACATCCCGACGATCAAGGAACTGCAGCAACGCCTGATCGACCTGCAAGCGCGCGTCGTCCTGCCGCTGCCGGACTTGCGCAACATCAACCGCCAGATGGCGGCCGGTGAAATGAAGGCGCGCAAG
The DNA here is from genome assembly GCF_044901715.1 of Massilia paldalensis. Classification (NCBI taxonomy): domain Bacteria; kingdom Pseudomonadati; phylum Pseudomonadota; class Betaproteobacteria; order Burkholderiales; family Oxalobacteraceae; genus Massilia; species Massilia paldalensis. The sequence continues at coordinate 243,931 of NZ_JBJCIU010000004.1, read as the reverse complement.
GCCAAGCGCGAAATGACGGAAGCAAACTTGCGACTGGTGATCTCGATCGCGAAGAAGTACACGAACCGCGGCCTGCAATTCCTCGACCTGATCCAGGAAGGCAATATCGGCCTGATGAAGGCGGTGGACAAGTTCGAGTACCGTCGTGGCTACAAGTTCTCCACGTACGCCACGTGGTGGATCCGCCAGGCCATTACCCGCTCGATCGCGGACCAGGCGCGCACGATCCGTATTCCGGTGCACATGATCGAAACGATCAACAAGATGAACCGGATCTCGCGCCAGATCCTGCAGGAAACGGGTGCCGAGCCGGATCCGGCAACGCTCGCGATCAAGATGGAAATGCCGGAAGACAAGATCCGGAAAATTATGAAGATCGCGAAAGAGCCGATCTCGATGGAAACGCCGATCGGTGACGACGACGACTCCCATCTGGGCGACTTCATCGAGGACAACAACACGCTGGCGCCGTCGGACGCCGCGCTGCACGCCTCGATGCGCGGTGTCGTGAAGGACGTGCTGGATTCGCTGACCCCGCGCGAAGCGAAAGTCCTGCGCATGCGCTTCGGCATCGAGATGTCGACCGACCACACGCTGGAAGAAGTCGGCAAGCAGTTCGACGTGACCCGCGAGCGCATCCGCCAGATCGAAGCGAAGGCCCTGCGCAAGCTGCGCCACCCGTCGCGTTCCGACAAGCTGAAGAGCTTCCTCGAGGGCAGCGGCGGCTGAGCCGTCGCGCAGCCAAGAAGCTTGACGGACCAGCGCTAACACAATATCCTCTCGCCACCTTGGATCAACCGTGTCTTACTGACATGGGCTGGTCCGGGTGGCGAGCGGTTGGTGTCCATCCCCGTTGAAGAAGTACGTACCAGTTTCGGGCCTCTAGCTCATGCCTGGTTAGAGCAGCGGACTCATAATCCGTTGGTGCCCGGTTCGACTCCGGGGAGGCCTACCAAAACTCCATGGCAAAGTCAGGGACTTCAGCGAATTCGCTCGAGTCCCTGATGCTTTTCTACGGACGTGTCAAAAGTCACTTTCGCCCGCGGTTTCCCCACGTTGCGCTGCAGAACGATTTTTCGTTCTGCCGTTCCACATGTATCATCCACGGACTCGGCCTTGCGCCTTGCAGTATGTGCCGGCTGAGCGCCGCGCGCGATGAACAACGTGTGGAAAGCAACGATGAGAAGTATGGTATCTATCTGTTCGAGACCGGCGCTGGTGGCCGCATTGACGCTGTCCCTGGCAGCCTGCTCGACACCGGCAGTCAAGCCGAGGAAAGGCGGTGGCGGCTATTACCTCAACGACGGGCCACCGAAAGGCGTCACGCAGGCGCAGATCGATGCCGTCCCGGAGCCCGTACCCAGGGCAGAGCGGTTTGTTTCCGGTACCCTGAAGCCGTATGTTGCCATGGGAACCAGCTACCGGCCGATGACGGCATTAGCGCCGTATCACGCGCGTGGCGTCGCAAGCTGGTACGGCACCCGTTACCAGGGATTGCCGACGTCAAGCGGCGAACCCTATGATGTGCTGAAGCTCACGGCCGCGCATCCGATCCTTCCGATCCCGTGTTATGTCAGGGTGACCAACCTCGAGAACGGTAGAACGCTCATCGTCCGCGTGAACGACCGCGGCCCGTTCCACTCGAACAGGATCATCGATCTGTCGTACGCGGCCGCCTCCAAGCTCGGCTATGCGGCGAAAGGCAGCGCGCTGGTCGAGATCGACGTCATCCTGCCGTAAGGGCGCTGGTGCATGGCGAGCAATGGCTGCTCAGGGCGGTTGCTGCCGCGCGTGACTATCCATGACTTCTCCAGCTCAGGAACGTGCTACGCCGTCGAATAGCCGAGTTCGACCAGAAGCGCACGCACAAACGTAAAGTGAGAAACAGAATGCGAATATTTTCAACGCCAATTTACCGGGGGATGCTGCTGTTCTTGGTGTTGAATCTTGTTCCAGCTTACGAGACCATGTTTGAAAGTTATCGCCCTTCCTGGACTTCCGTAGGACGGAATGGTTTGGCGGTGAGATCCGAGACCTTCATAACGATAAAGGAAGACGTCATGTTCGGCATGAACCTTCGCAGCTATGACGTCTACTTCAAAGAGCGCTGGCATCGGCTTCGATTAGGTTTCCCCCTCAAGCCGATCACGATAGATGTTGAAGAACGGAAGAAGCAGTTTCAGGGGCGCATCGAGACAAATTGGCTCTTTGTGAACATCGGCATTAGCTTGGTTCTCTGGATGTTGCTGGAATTCGCGCTCTATGCTACTAGACGGTCTCAACGCAACTAGTACATCGCCTCCAGTGCACGTCGAATGGCGGCTGACTTCGCTTGAACACCGGTTCGGCCATGGCCTACCGATGCTCCGTCACCCCCACCTGCGCGCACATCGCCAGCACCGGACACGTCGAACACTTCGGCTTGCTCCCCGTGCAGATGTGCTTCCCGAATGGCACCAGCAAGCGATTGATGTCGATCCAGTGCTCCCGCGGCAGCTTGTCCTCCAGCGCCACCAGCGCCTTCTCCGGCGTCGACGCCTCGACATACCCCCACCGTCCCGTCACCCGATGCACGTGGATGTCCACGCTGATGACGGGCGTTCCGCACGCCACGCCCAGCACGAGGTTCGCGCACTTCGGTCCGACGCCGGCAAACGACAGCAGCACGTCGCGGTCCCCCGGCAGCGTCTCGCCATACGATTGCGTAACCTGCCGCGCGATCGCCAGCATCTGGTGCGCCTTGCGCTCATGAAACGTGCTCGGACCGATCAAGCCATCCAGTTCTTCCCAGGACAGCGCCGCAACGGACGACGGCGTCCGCGCCCGCGCGAACAGCTTGCGCGACACGGGCAAGGTCACTTCGTCATAGGTGCGGATGGAGATGATGCAGGCGAGGAGCTGTTCGAAGGTCGAGGTGTAACCCTCTTCGAACAGCTGGAACAAGGCCGCCTTGGGCCATGGCCGTACCGCTTCCTCGATGCGTTCGAGTGCGATGTCGATGTCGAACGGTTGCTTGTCCATGGGCCCTCCAGCGATCGGATGCAGGAAGGGTAGAGCGTCCGGCCGCGGCACTCCGTTCAGTGCCGCACACGATGCACCATCAAAGCCTGCCGGTCAGCATCCTTCCCGGCTGGTACACGACCTTGCCGACGATGCTGCACTGGCCGCTGCGCACGTTGACCGGTCCGAAGTCCGGATTGATCGAATGCAGGCACCAGTCGTTGCCGCGCTTGATCAGCTGCTTCACCAGCGCCTCGCCATTGAAGTTGACGGCATAGATCTCGCGGCTGACGGGCTTCTTGTCGGCCGTGTTCACGACGACGACGTCGTCCTCGAACATCATCGGTTCCATGCTCTGGCCGCGCACGCGGATCGCCAGCAGCTGGTGCGGCACCAGGTTATGGGCGTCGACGATGGCGCGCGGCAGGTGCAGCACGCCGCCGTCTTCCAGGTCCGGTTCCGTCTCGAAGCCCGTCACGCCGGCGTGCAGCTTGAGCGTGACGCGGCGGATCGGGATGGTGTCCGGCTCGTCGCCCACGCGGATGCCGCGGGCGTCCTCGATGAAGGGATTGTCGACGGCCGGCGCGATGGTCTCGCCGTCTTCGCTGGCCAGGCGCAGCGCCAGCGCCATCGGCGGCTCGCCCGTTTCCAGCCACGTGGCGGAGCAGCCGATGGCGCTCTGCGCCTTCAGCAGGCCCGCCTTCGAGATGCCGCGGGCTTCCCAGTTGTTCACCGTTTGCTGCGACTGGTTCAAGGCGCGGGCGATCTCCGCCTGCGTCTTCAGACCGGCCAGTGCTTCGGCGGCCTCGTAGAGGCGTTTCATTTGTACGTGCATGTCGCGATTGTCCATTGAACTACACAAGGTGTGTTACACAAATTGTTGACGCCGATTATAAACATGATGTTTAATATTGTCTAAGAGGCGTGCGTTTTTACTCGCAAAAATACGACAAGAACCTGGACGGGACCACGCTTTCATGCACCGTCGCATACACGCGACGTGTATTCATCGCTATCACTGGAGGAATCATGGGATTTGCCGATCACGATGTCCGCGTGCTCCTGGCGCACGCATTCAAACCCGTCATCGATGGCTTGACCGTCGTGGCGGCCGGCGCGGCGTTGATGGGTGGCCTGGTCCACCTGTTGCCACCACTGGCGGCCGTCGTGTCGATCCTGTGGATGGGATTCCAGTGGTACCACTCGGCGCCGATGAAGGAGTGGCGCGCGCGGCGCCGGGAACGGGCGGCGGCGCGCGGACGCCGGCCTGCTACGGTACTGCGCTCGGTCGGGGTGTGGTGCAACGCCATGCTGCTGGCGCTGTTGTCATTCACTGGCGACATCGCCCAGGCACTGGCGACCTACCTGCCGGGCCTTGCCCCGTATCTGCCCGAGCATCTCCAGAAGTGGGTGGGCTTGACCGTCGTCCTGCTAAATATCGTCAACGCCGTCCGGCGTGGGCGCAAAAGGGCCGATGCGAAGGGCAGGGGCCGTGGGTGAAGCATGTGCAAATATGCAACAACGAAGGTGAGTGTGTTGACAAAAGATTTATACAAAGCAAGTATGTAAAAATTGTCACCTCGATACCCGAACAGCCATGATCTTCTCGCGCTCGTCGCTCCGGCGTCTCTTCGTTGCTGCCGCATTCCTCGTCGCCGCACACGAAGCCGGCGCCGCCAATCCCCCGGTGGAAGCATTCTTCCGCAACCCCGACGTCAGCTTCGTCAAGATTTCGCCCAGCGGCCGCTACGTCGCCATCCTGAACCGTGCGGAGGATGGCACGCAGCTGCTGGCCGTGCGCGACACGGCGGACCTGACGAAGGTCACGACGGCCGCCAGCTTCGATACGGCGCGCCTGGCCAGCCTAGCCTGGGTCAACGACAAGCGCCTGACGTTCACGCTGAAGAACCCCAAGCTCGATTTCGAGGGGAACTACGACCAGTTCGCGGTCGACCGCGACGGCAACAACATGGTCCACCTGATTGCGGGCAGCTGGCGCCATCAGCAGCAGAGCCTCGGCAGCAACATCAAGGACCGCAAGCTGACGGCGGACCACGTCTTCCTGGACGTGACGCACGACGGTTCGGACGACATCATCGTCGCGCGCTTCACCTGGAACAACATCGACCGGCGCCCGCAATCGCTGCATCCGTTCCGCCTCAATACGCGCACCCAGGTACTCACGGACCTGGTGGTCGGACCGCAGCCGGACAACGTGACGGACTGGGTGTTCGATGCGGCCGACCAGGCGCGCGTCGCGATGGTGCACAACAAGGGGCGCTGCATCGCGTATTACCGCGCCGGCCCGGATGCGCCCTGGACCGACATCAGCAACCGCGACTGCTTCAAGGACGACCAGTTCGAGCCGCTGGCGTTCGACGGCCGCAACACCCTGTACGTGCGCGCCGGCTACAAGGGGCGCAGCGCGCTGTTCGCCTACGACCTGGGCAAGCGGGAGCTGGCGAAGGAGCCGTTCGTCGACATCGACGGCTTCGATTTCGACGGCGACCTGAAGCAGGACTACCGCGCCAACAAGATCCTCGGCGTGCATTTCACGGCGGATGCCAGCTCGACGGCGTGGCTCGATCCCACCATGAAGGGCATCCAGGACAAGGTCAATGCCCTGTTGCCGGGCTCGGTCAACCGCATCGATTGCGGCATCGATTGCCGCGCTCCGCAAGCCGTGGTCGTCCTCGCCCGGTCCGACCGCATGCCGCCGACCTATTTCGTGTACACCCCGGCGGACAACAAGCTCGTCGGGCTCGGCAGCAGCAATCCCGCCATCGATCCGAAGCGCATGGGCAAGCGCGACTTCTTCCGCATCGATGCGCGCGATGGCCTGCAGATTCCCGTGTACGTGACGATGCCGGCCGCGAAGGCGGACGGGCCGCGGCCCGCCATCGTGCTGGTGCACGGCGGGCCCTACGTGCGCGGCGGTTCCTGGGAGTGGAATGGCGAGGCGCAGTTCCTGGCGTCGCGCGGCTACGTCGTGCTGCAGCCGGAGTCGCGCGGCAGCACGGGCTTCGGCTTCCCGTTGTTCCGCGCCGGCTGGCAGCAATGGGGCCGCACCATGCAGGACGACCTGGCCGATACGGCATCCTGGGCCATCAAGAAGGGCTGGGCCGATCCCAAGCGCATCGGCATCATGGGCGCCAGCTACGGCGGCTATGCGACGCTGATGGGCCTGGTGCGCAATCCGGAACTGTTCCGCGTGGGCGTCGAGTGGGCGGGCGTGACGGACATCGGCCTGATGTTCTCGGCCGTCGAAAGCGACGCGTCGGAAGACGCGCGCCGCTTCGACATGCGCACGCTGATCGGCGACCCCGAGCGCAACCCGGAGGCGTTCGCCGAAGTGTCGCCGCTGGCGCAGGCGGGACGCATCGCGCAGCCGCTGCTCATGGCCCACGGCGGCCAGGACGTGCGCGTGCCCATCGTGCATGCGGCGGCCTTCCGCAACGCCGTCAGCCGCACGAACCGCAAGGTCGAGTACGTCGTCTATCCGGACGAAGGGCATGGCTGGCGCAACGAGGAAACCCGCCTCGATTTCTGGAAGCGCGTCGACACCTTCCTCGACGAGAACCTGGCGCGCTGAGCGTCACGTGGGGTGGGCACCCCGTGCCCACCAGATGTCCGCATCGGGCCAGCGCGGGCCGACCTCACCTACAGCACGATCTCCGTCCCCAGCACCTTCAGGAACTGCGCCAGCCACTGCGGATGCGCGGGCCACGCCGGCGCCGTCACCAGCTTGCCGTCCGTGACGGCCTGGTCGACGGGGATGTCGGCATACTCGCCGCCGGCCATGCGCACCTCGGGCGCGCAGGCGGGGTAGGCCGACACGCGCTTACCGCGGATGACGTCGGCCGCCGCCAGCAGCTGGGCGCCGTGGCACACCGCCGCGACCGGCTTGTCGAGGCGCACGAACTCGCGCACCAGGTCGATCACGCGCGGGTCCAGGCGCAGGTATTCGGGGGCGCGGCCGCCGGCGATCATGAGGGCGTCGTAGTCGCCGGCGCGGCTCTCCGCGAAGTCGGCGTTCAGGGAGAACAGGTGGCCCGGTTTTTCCGTGTAGGTCTGGTCGCCCTCGAAGTCGTGGATGGCAGTCTTGACCTTGTCGCCCTTGCCCTTGCCGGGGCAGACGGCGTGCACCGTGTGCCCTACCGCCTGCAGCGCCTGGAACGGCACCATCGTTTCGTAGTCTTCGGCGAAATCGCCGGTCAGGAACAGGATCTTCTTCGCTGCCATGACGTTCTCCTCGAGGGGTGATCGGACCTCGACAAAGATAACACCCGCTTCCGGGATTTGCTAAGCTTGCATTTCGGACATATTCATGGACACATCCAAGGAAACCGCATGGCGCACGACCACCTCCTCAGCAGCGACGACATCATGGCCCTGGCACGGACGTCCAGCGCCGTCGCGCGCCCCTGCGCCTGCCGCATCGACAGCTTCCGCGAGTGGACCCGCGTCCCCGCCGACTTTCCGCAGGCGCAGCTGCGTCCGGCCGGCACCCTGGTGCACGACCCGTATGCCGAGCCGACCTATGCCGAATACCACCCGGACGGCACCAGCTACTGGTCGCCCGACGCGCCGATCGCGCTGCGCCATTTTCCGTACAACCGCTGCACGGTCCAGCAATGCGGCGTGTGCCAGCGCGCCTGCCTGACCTATGTGGAGGCAGGCGGCTATTACGTCGAGCCGCGCATCCGGGCGCTCGATCCCCGCCTCATCGTGGACGTCGCCGTCGACGACTGATCATTCGACGCGTTCGGGGGCCAGCGCCGCGATGCGCGCCCGGCCTTCGTCACCGGGCGCGCGATGGATGCGCACGATGCGTAGCGCGTCCGGCCGCTCCACCAGCACGCAGGCCGTGCCCGTGCGCTTGCAGTGGTCCTGCACGCGCCAGTAGTCGCCATGGCTCAGGCACCCGGTCTGGCAGATCACCAGGTCGGCGCCGCTGAGGCGCTCCTCCAGGCGTTCGGCATCCCGTACCGGAACAGGGGCGTGTCTGCGCGCGCGCCGGCGCAGTAAATCCTCGCGCAGTAATTCCTCAATACGCGCCTGCAGCGCCCGCACCCGCCGCGCCAGCGCCGCGCGCTTTTCCAGGCCGGGCATCTCGCGTTCCAGCGCCGCGCGGTCTTCCCGTTCCCAGGCCAATTGGCTGTCGCGCGCTACGACCGCGGCGCGCAGCCGCACGACCTCGGCATCGAGCGCCGCGATCTGGCCTGCCTGCGCTTGCAGCAGCGCCGTGCAGCGGGCCTGGACGCGGGCGTATTCCCGCAGCAGCGTGCAGTGGTCGCGGAGCAGTCGGTCGAAGTCGTCGGCGGTAGCCTGCATGGGTGGTCCTCCGGTGGTAAGACAAGGGCATGCCGGATGGCGGCCAGGATGATTCTATATGAGAATGATTCTCATTACAAATCGCGTGTTCGCATTTTTAATGACATGACACGCATGAAATGTGTGCTTTTTGCCACGTTGAATCGTGCACCTGCACGCAGTTGATATAGTGCGAAATATAAATGATCGACCGGTCAGTTATTCCGCATGCATCCGTGACCGGCGGTATTTCTCAACTTTCCAAGAAAAACATATGTCCCGCCTCGCTCAATCAGCACGCGTGCCCTCACGTGTTGCGATACGTATTTCCCCCCGTCTCGCCCTGCGTTTTTCCGCAGCCGATGCCCTGTTGCTGGCATTCATCCTCGTTTCCTACCCCCTGGCCCTGGCCATGCCCGAGGCCTGGGGCCTGGAAAACGGCGTCATCGAAAATGCCCAGGTCGCCGTGCTGCTGTGCGGCGCCCTGGCCGCCTTCCTTGCCTGGTGGCGCCACCGCGGCACGCCGCTGGGTGCGCTGGGCGCGAGCACGGTACCCGTCTGGCTCATCCTCGCCGCACGCGAGTTGAGCTGGGGTGCCGTGATCACGCAGGCCGACGCCGTCCGTGCCGGCCTGCCGCTGGAGCCGATGTGGTACAAGCCGGCCGTGGCGCCCGTCATCTGCGCGCTGCTGGCGTGGTCCGTGTCGACCCTCTGGCGCCATCACCTGGGCCGCTTCCTGGTCGGTCTCGCGCGCAACAGCCACTACGCGGTCGTGCCGCTGGTGCTCGCGGTCGTCGCGTCGTACCTCTCCGCCTGTGCCGAAGGCCACGCCGTCTGCGGCATCCACGCGAACCCGCACCATGCGCAGGACTGGGAAGAAGGGCTCGAACTGATCGCCTACATGGCGCTGGTGTTCGCCCAGCAGCGCGTGTTCCGGTCCTGTCAGCAACAGGACGCCGCGCGGGCCAGTACGGTCGCGGCCGGGCGCGACGCCGTCGGCCCCTGATGACAAGGCAGGGCGTGTTACAAGCGCTTGCATCTGATACCTTTTCCCTCTTGGCAGGCAATCGTGCGGGCCGTAATCTGTGGACAAGCCAATCACAACGACTTCAGGGGAAAACGTCATGAATAACATCACTACCCGCCTCGCCGCCCGTGCCACCTTGTTTGCCGCCATCGCGATGTCCGGCGCCGTGCCGCTCGCCAGCCAGGCAGCACCGCAAGGGCATGCTCAGTGCCAGAACTGCGGCACCGTGGTCTCGACCAACACCTACAAGCGCGAAGCGGAACGCGGCAGCGGCATCGGTGCCGTGGGCGGCGCCGTCGTCGGCGGCCTGCTGGGCCACCAGATCGGCAGCGGCAACGGCCGTACCCTGGCCACCGCTGCCGGCGCAGCCGCCGGCGCATACGGCGGCAACCGCATCGAGCGCAACGTGAAGGCCGAAATCTATACGGACGTGCGCGTGAAGATGGCGCGCGGCGGCTACCGCACCTTCACCGAGCATGGGCAGTCGCGTTACCGCAACGGCGATCGTGTACGGGTGCAGAACGGCCACCTGGTGCGCTGATCGAGCCACCATCCGGAAGCGTCGTTGCCCCTGCGCAGGCAGGGGCCCAAGTTTGCGTGCAGCGAACGAGATTGGGCCCCTGCCTGCGCAGGGGCGACGCGTTTGTAGGGCGTACGTGTGTGTCGCTGCGTTACGCAATGTCCTGCGGCCGCACCCGCACCCGCTCGATCACCATCCCGCTCGCCGGCAGCGTCGGCATCCTGCGCAGGCTCACCGACAAGTCCTGCGGCGGCACTTCGTAGGCGATGGCGCCGGCGAACAGTTTCAGGGCCGACGTCACCAGGTCGATCGTGGACGACTCTCCCGGGCAGCGGTGGCCGGCATACGGGTCGCCGCCGCCCTGCGGGATCAGCGCGAAGCCGCTTTCCTCGTGGCGCTCGAAGCGCCCCGGACGGAAGTTTTCCGGATCGCCCCACAGCGCCGGATCGTGGTTGGTGCCGTACAGGTCCAGCAGCACCCAGGTTCCCTTTTCGACGCGCATCTGGCGCCATTCGAAGTCGTGCAGCGCGCGGCCGGCGACGGCGGGGAAGAACGGGTAGTAGCGCCTGACTTCCTGGGTGAACATCACCGCGTGGCCATCGTCGCCGGCGGCGATGCGCGCGCGGCTTTCCGGATGCTCGTGCAGCGCCAGCACGGCAAAGGCGATGAAGCGCGCCACCGCCACCGTGGGACGCAACAGGTTGATCAGTTCGACGGCCGCGTGGCGCCGGTTCAGCAGCATGCCGTCGGCATCGCGGTGGCCGGCGATCACGCACAGCGGACTCTGTGGGGGCGGCTGCACGCGGCCGGCGCGCACGGCGTCGACCAGCGCCCGGGCCCAGTGCTCGGTGCGATTGCGCATCAGCTGCGCGCGCCAGTTGCGCGGGCCAGCCGATCCGGCCGCGTCGATCATCGCCGCGAGTTCCCGCGTCCGCTTCGCGCTCTCGGCATCGTCCAGCGGCGGCAGGCCGATCCATTCGCACGCCGCGCGGCACAGCACGTGCTGGGCTTCCTCGAACACCACCACGCGCGGCTGGCGCTGCCATCGCGCGAAGCGTTCCTGCCATTGCGCCTCGGCCAGCGCCACCAGGCGCTGGCGCTCCAGGGGACCGAACAATCCCATCAGCATGGCCTTGCGCCTGTGGTGCATGTCGCCGTCCTGCACGGCCACGCTGCCGTAGTCCTGCAGCAGGGTCAGTACCGTGGGCGGCAGCGCGCCGCGGCGCGTGAAGCGGCCGGGCTGGTAGAACATGCGCGCCGCATCCTCGCCGCGCACGCACAGCGCGCGGCGCAGCATCAGGCGGGTGGAGAAGGCGTCGCTCTGCAGCGCGGCGTGGCGCCGCTTCATGAAGCAGTAGCCTTCCGCCAGCAGGGCGAGGGTGTTGTCGAAGCCGCGGGCGCGCGGCAGGGCAGTGCGCGCGTCGGCATGGCGGGGAAGATGTTCGGTGCTTGCCAAATCGGGCCCTCCTTGGTGAATCGAGGCCCATCATCGCCCAACGGCCGCAGGACTCGGCGCACGCTAGGGCACGCGCCTGCTGCAATCGGTTCTTAGTGCGGGACCGGCGTGAACGCGGGATCGGGCGCATCCTGCAGCGCGCGCGGCAGGTAGATCGTCACGACGGTGCCGCGCCCCGGCTCGCTGGCCAGGCGGATATGGCCGCCGCTCTGCTTGACGAAGCCGTGCGCCATCGACAGCCCCAGGCCCGTGCCCTTGCCCTCGGGCTTGGTGGTGAAGAAGGGTTCGAAGGCGCGCTCCATCACTTCGGCCGGCATGCCGTTGCCCGTATCGGCCACCGAGACGGTTACGTAGGCGCCGGGGCGGATGCCGGTCTCGGCCTGCGGGCTGTCCGGGCCGATCTCCAGGTTGGCGAGCGCGATCGCGACGCGGCCTTCGCCGTCCATCGCGTCGCGCGCATTGATCACAAGGTTCAGCAGCACGTTCTCGAGCTGGTTCGGATCGACCAGCGTGTTCCACAGGTCGGGCGGCATGTCGAAGCGGATCTGCACGTGGTCGCCGGCGGCGCGGTGCAGCAGGCTGTCCATGCGTTCGATGAGCTGGGCCAGGTTGACGACGCTCGGGTGCAGCGGCTGGCGGCGGGCGAAGGCGAGCAGCTGGGCGGCCAGCTTCTTGCCCCGTTCGACGGCGTCCATGATGCCGAGCAGGCGCTTGCGGTGGTCTTCCTCGCCGCGCAGCATCAGCTGGGTATTGGCGCTGATGATGTGCAGGATGTTGTTGAAGTCGTGCGCCACGCCGCCGGTCAGCTTGCCCACCGCTTCCAGCTTCTGCGAGCGCTGCAGCGCCGTGCGCGCCTCGTCCAGGCGCAGCTTGCGCTGGCGTTCGCGCTCGACGGCCTCGCGGCGCGGGCGGATGTCGCGCACGAAGGCGGTGATGCCGTAGCCGCCCGGGGTGGGCAGCGGCGTGATCGCGATCTCGACGGGGATCGCCTGGCCGTGCACCGTCAGCATGTCGATCTCGCTGGGGCCGGACAGCATCGCGCATTCGCCGCTGCGGGCGAAATGCGCGAGGCAGGCGCGCCGTTCCTCGCGCTCGTGCGGCACGGCCAGCAGTTCGAAGGCGTCGCGTCCGAGCGCCTCGTCCTCGGTCCAGCCGAACAGGCGGCAGGCCTGGACGTTCCAGTCGGTGATGCGGCCGTCCGGGCCGATGCCGACGAAGGCGTCGTAGGCGTCCTGGAGGATCAGGCGGATGCGCTGGCGCTCGGCATCGACGCGGTCGTGCGATTCGCGCAGCTCGAGCGTCATGCGCCCGGCCAGCTGCAGCGCGCGGCGCCGTTCGGTGGCCAGCAGCCACACGACCAGCGCCAGCATCAGGCCCAGCCCGATGCCGGTGGCGGCCATCAGCCTCGCCTCGCTGCGGTCGAGCGCCTCCTCGTAGGCGGGAGCGGAGCGCACGCGCAGCGTCCATGGGCGGCCGGCGGTGTCGATGGTGGTCTGGCTCGCATACAGCGCGTCGCGTCCCGGCACGTGCGCACCCGGCGAGCGGTACAGCAGGGCGGGCTCCTTCGCCGCCAGGCCGTCGAAGATCTCGACCTCGAGGTCGGCCGCGTGCTCGCCGCCCACGCCGCGCATCAGGTCCTGCATGCGGAACGGCGCATAGGCCCAGCCGACGATGGCGGCGCGGCGTTCGAGGATGGTGTCGTGCCGCTGGCCGGCCCGGTACACGGGCACGTACATCAGGAAGCCCGATTGCGGCGCCTGTCCCGGCCCTTCCTGGACCAGCGTCACCTTGCCGGTGGCGGCGGCAAAGCCGCTGTCGCGCGCCGCTTCCATCGCCGCGCGCCGCACCGGCTCGCTGAACATGTCGTAGCCGAAGGCACGCAGGTTGCGGCTCTCGAACGGCTGGATGTGGGTGATGGCGGTGACGAAGTCGCGCCGGCCGGGCGGCTTGAGCGTGTAGTCCGGATAGCCTTCGGCGCGCACGCGGGCGACGTGGGCGTCGAGCGCGCCGGGCGGCACGATGGTGGCGACGCCCAGCGCCTCCATGCCGGGAAAGCGCTGGTTCAGGCGCAGCGATGCGTAGTACTCGGCGAATTCGGCGCGGGTCAGGTCGAGCGAGCCGCGCAGGTAGCCGCGCGTGGCGTACAGCACTTCCTCGTAGATGGCCATGCGCTGCCGGATGGCGGCCGACAGGTCGCGCACCCGGTAGTTGAACGTGGCCTGCTGTTCCTCGCGGGCATTCTGCTCGGCATTGCCGATGACCCAGCGCGTTACCACCAGCGCGGCCAGGAACACGAGCGCCGCCAGCAACAGCGGCAACGAGGCCGAGTTGCGCCAGCGGTTTCGCGGAGACTGGGACGAAGGATCGGGGAAACGGGGCATGGGCTGGTCGCGACCGGAACGTCCGTTGGATCCGGTATCGTCAAAGTAAAAGGGGGCGCCGTCGCGCAGAGCATACGCACCTGCGCAACCGATGGGCGCACGGCAGCCGATAGGTACGAAAAGCAGGCGCGTTCGCTACAATACCAGACTCTTCCGCGCTATCCCCCGAACCTGCCCCCGAACCAGCCCGCGACCGTGTCCGACCGAACCGAAACCCGCCTCTGCCCCTGCCTGTGCGCCCGCCGCGCGGAGGCCGCGTGAGCCTGCTGCGCCGCGTGCGCTGGACGCTCGCGGCCGTCCTGCTGGCGCTGCTGCTGTGGGCCGCGCTGTGGCCGCTGCGCTATCCGAGCCGCGAGCGTGCCGTCGATTTTCCGCGCGGGGCCGCGATATTGAAGGGCAGGGCGATCGCGCCGGACCGGCCGCCCCAGTTGCCGGCCGAGATCCGCCTGACGCTGGGCGTCCGTGACGTGCTGCTGCTGCGCAACCGCGACCTGTCGGCGCACGTGTTCGGCCAGGTGCTGGTGCTGCCGGGACGCGAGGTGCGGCTGCCGTTCGGCGAGGCCGGCGACTATGCCTTCGCCTGCGACGCCGCGCCCGACAATACGGTGACCGTGCGCGTGCTGCCCCATCCCGACCCGGGCTGGCAGCGCCTGCGCTGGCGCCTGCACGCCCTGAAGGAGGCCGTGCGCGAGTTGCCGGTGCACGGTCCGGAGGCCTGAACGGCTGTTTGAGTCACGGCAATCGTGCACCGCGGCGCGCTTCGAATCTGTCATCATGGGTCCATGGCGACGATTTCCATTCCCCTGTTTCCGCTCAGTACGGTGCTGTTTCCGGACGGCGTGCTGCCGCTGCAGATCTTCGAGGTGCGCTACCTCGATATGATCGGCCGCTGCCTCGCCGAGCACGAGCCGTTCGGCGTGGTGCTGCTGACCCAGGGCCAGGAAGTGCGCACGCCCGAGGGCGTCGAACAATTCGCCGGCACCGGCACGCTGGCCACCGTCACGGACACGACGGCGTCGGCGCCGGGCCTCCTGCAGGTGGTCTGCCGCGGTGGCTCGCGCTTCAGGGTCATGGACAGCGAACGGCGCGCCGACGGCCTGTGGATGGCCGAGGCGACCATGCTGGAAGACGACCACGCGGTGCGCATCCCGTCCGACCTGAAGGGCGCGGCCGATGCGCTCGACCGCGTGCTGGCCTCGCTGCACGACGTGCCGGAAAGCCGCTGGCCCGTGCAGCCGCCGTTCCGCCTGGACGATTGCGGCTGGGTGTCGAACCGCTGGTGCGAATTGCTGCCGCTGCCGAATGCGCAGAAGCAGCAGATGCTGATGCTGGATAACCCGATGATCCGGCTGGAACTGCTGCACGACGTGCTCGATGAGCACGGGTTGATTACTTCCTGACGCGATACGCCGGTACGACCGTCGTCCCTGCGCAGGCAGGGACCCAATTTCCTGGCGCAGCCGGAATGCCAATAACCATTGGGCCCCTGCCTTCGCAGGGGCGACGGTTGGTAAGCCTTACGCTTCCACGCTGACGCTCGACGATGCCGTCGACCCCGTCGACCCCGTCGACCCCGTCGATGTGCCGCTGTCCGCATACGCTTTCAACAGATCCATCGCATGCGCCAGCTCGCGGATCGGGTCGCGCTGCGCCGGGCCGTCCGGCTTGCCGGTAGCGTCCTTGCCGCCGTCGTCAGCGCCCGTGCCTGCTTCTCCGCTGGCCACCTTCTTGTCGTACGCCGCCTGTTCCTCTTCGCTGACGGTGCCGTCGCCGTCCGTATCGGCCGCCGCCACGTAGGTACTGCTGGTGCCGCTCGTCTCTTCGGTCGCGCCCTGCGCACCGCCGCCCGGGGGCGGGCCGCCGGCGCCGCGTGCTGCACCGGACATGGCGCCCATCCCGCCCGCCGTGGCGCTGGTCGCGGCCATGCCGCCTTCCGCGCCGTCGCCTTCGGGCGGCGGGCCGCTCGGCGGCGGCATGCCGCCCGCCACGCGCGATGCGTCGAACTGCGCGTTGAGCTGGTCGGACAGCCTGGTCATCGCTTCCGTCAGCTCGCTTTTGGTGACCTTGCCGTCGTCGTCACCGTCGAGCGCGCCGAAGGCGCTGTCGATGTCGACCGACTGGCCATCGCCGCCGTCGCTGCCGTTACTCACTGCGCTCAGCGCGCTCGCCAGGTCCGATTTCTCGATATATCCCTGCTTCTTCGTGTCGAGCTTCGAAAAGACCGAATCGGCCCAGTTCGACATGCCGCTGTCATTGCTGCTGATGCTGGCAACCATCCCGCGTCCTTTGATGTTGATTGATTGCATCAATTATCGGCCGACGCCGGCGCGGCAGGAGGAGGCGGATGTGTAAAGCCGGGTAAAAGCATGTAAAGGGAGAAGGGTGTATGGATTGCCAAAGCGGCAGCAAAACGGGCATAAAATTCGGGTTTTCATACACAGAGGGGTGGTTTTGAGGTAACCTTGAGCGCGATTGTCGTATCTCTACGTCCGTGCGGTCCAGATAACCGCCGCGAGCCAGGCGCCCCAGGCGCGTCCCGTCCCCCGGTTTTTTCGCGTTGGCCATGCCCGGCCGCTGCCCGGCGTAGAGCTCGACGAAGCTTGAACACAGCGCATGTCGCCAAAAGTAACGCCGAACAAAACGCCCGAAAGAAAACATGTCTGAAACACCGACCACTAATGAAAACGGCGGCGCGCCGACCGTGCGCTTTGCCGATTTCGGCCTGGCGCCTGAGATCCAGCGCGCGCTGTCGGACCAGGGCTATGTCCACCCGACCCCGATCCAGGCCAAGGCGATCCCCATCGTCCTGCAGGGCCGCGACGTCATGGGTGCCGCCCAGACCGGCACCGGCAAGACCGCGAGCTTCTCGCTGCCGATCATCCAGCTGCTGCTGGCCCATGCCAACAGCAGCATGTCGCCCGCGCGCCATCCGGTGCGCGCCCTGGTACTGACGCCGACGCGCGAACTGGCGATCCAGGTCGCCGACAACGTCAAGGCCTACGCCCAGCACACCCCGCTGCGCTCCACCGTCGTCTTCGGCGGCATGGACATGAAGCCGCAGACCGAGATCCTGCGCCGCGGCGTCGAGATCGTCATCGCCACGCCGGGCCGCCTGCTCGACCACGTCGAACAGAAGAACATCAGCCTGGGCCAGGTGCAGATGCTGGTCATGGACGAAGCCGACCGCATGCTCGACATGGGCTTCCTGCCCGACCTGCAGCGCATCATCAACCTGCTGCCGAAGAAGCGCCAGAACCTGATGTTCTCGGCCACCTTCTCGCCCGAGATCAAGAAGCTGGCATCGAGCTTCCTGACCGATCCGCTGACCATCGAAGTCGCGCGCAGCAACGCCACCAATACCTCGATCACCCAGGTGCTGTACAAGGTGGAAGAGTCGCAGAAGCCGGAAGTGGTCCAGCACCTGATCCGTTCGCGCGACCTGAAGCAGGTGCTGGTGTTCTCGAACACCAAGATCGGCGCCTCGCGCCTGTCGCGCACCCTGGAGCAGGCCGGCATCAAGGCGCTGGCCATCCACGGCGACAAGACCCAGCAGGAGCGCATCGCCGCGCTCGACGCCTTCAAGAACGGTACCATCGACGTGCTGGTCGCGACCGACGTCGCCGCGCGTGGCCTGGACATCACCGACCTGCCGTGCGTGATCAACTACGACCTGCCGTACAACGCCGAGGACTACGTGCACCGCATCGGCCGCACGGGCCGCGCCGGCGCCACCGGCGACGCGCTGTCGGTCTACTCGGACAAGGACGAGCGCCTGCTGGCCGACATCGAGAAGCTGATCAAGCAGACCATCACGCGCGGTGAACTGACGGGCTTCGTGCCGGGCCGCCCCGCCCGCGAGGAACGCTACGGCGACCGCTCGGGCGCGCGCAACGGCCGCCGCGAAAGCGATGGCACGCAGCGCGGCGAACGCAGTGAACGCGGTGAGCGGAGCGAACGCCCGCGCAGCAGCGGCCCGCTGCCGCGCCGCGAGAAGGTCGATCCGTGGTTCCTGAAACCCTACGAGCCGTCCAGCGCCCCGCGCCGCGACGAATCCGCGCCGGCCGCGCCGAGCAAGCCCAAGCCCAAGCTGGCGGCGCTGCTGGGCGGGTTGCCGAAGCAGTAAATGAAAAGGCCTGTCGATGACAGGCCTTTTTTTATTCACCGACGTCGTCCCTGCACAGGCAGGACCCAAGTCCTGCGGGCTTCGTCGCAACGCATGCAATATTGGATCCCTGCCTTCGCAGGGATGACGTTGTTTGATGGCGCGGCAGTGCTGAGAAGCGCCCAACCGACGTCGTCCCTGCGCAGGCAGGGACCCAAGTCCTGCGGGCTTCGTCGCAGCGCATGCACCATTGGATCCCTGACTTCGCAGGGATGACGTTGTTTGATGGCGCGGCAGTGCCGGCAGGCGCTTGACCGACGTCGTCCCTGCGAAGGCAGGGACCCAGGTGCTGCCAGAGCCGTCGCAACGCATGCACCATTGGATCCCTGCCTTCGCAGGGATGACGTTGTTTGATGGCGCGGCAGGGCCGGCAGGCGCTTGACCGACGTCGTCCCTGCGAAGGCAGGGACCCAAGTTTTGCCAGCGCCGTCGCAGCGCATGCAATATTGGATCCCTGCCTTCGCAGGGATGACGTTGTTTGATGGTGCGGCAGTGCCGGGAGGCGCTTGACCGACGTCGTCCCTGCGCAGGCAGGAACCCAAGTGCTGCCGGCGCCGTCGCACCGCATGCACCATTGGATCCCTGCCTTCGCAGGGATGACGTTGCTTGATGGCGCGGCAGTGCCGGCAGGCGCTGAACCGACGTCGTCCCTGCGCAGGCAGGGACCCAAGGTCTGCCAGCGCCGTGTCAACGCATGCACCATTGGATCCCTGCCTTCGCAGGGATGACGTTGTTTCGCGGTGCGGCAGTTCCGCCGGAAGCTTATTTTTCCCTTCCCAACGCCGCCTCCACCCTGGCCAGCAAGTCCTCGTGCTTGTACGGCTTGGCCAGGATGTTCAGGTCGCGCCCCCGTCCCGGCAGCTCGTCCATATAGCCCGTCGTCACCAGCACCGGCAGGCGCGGGTGCGTGGTGCGGACCTGGTCGGCTAGTTCCAGGCCCGTCATCCCGCCGGGCATGATCACGTCGGTGAACAGCAGGTCGATGCGGGCGCCGCCTTCGAGCAGGTGCAGGGCCTGTTCGCCGCTGGCGGCCGACAGCACGCCGTAGCCGGACATCGCCAGCACGCTCTCGGCCAGTTCGCGCACGTCGTCGTTGTCCTCGACCACGAGCACGCAGGGCTTGGCGCCGGCCAGGTCCTGTTCGCCGGCGTGCGCGTCGTTGCCCGGCTGCTGCGTCGAGCCCAGGCCGATGCCGCTGTCGGCCGCGGGGAAGAGCATGCGCACCGTCGTGCCCTTGCCCGGCGTGCTGTCGATTTCCAGGCGTCCCTGCGACTGCTGGACGAAACCGTGCACCATCGCCAGGCCCAGGCCCGTGCCCGGTCCCTTGGTGGTGAAGAAGGGTTCGGTGGCGCGGCGCAGCACCTCGGGCGTCATGCCCTTGCCCTCGTCGATGATGCACAGGTCGATATAGGTGCCGTGCGGCAGGCCGTGCTTCTTGAGCCGGTCCTCGCCGCGCACGATCGCCGTCGCCACCGTCACTTCGCCGCCGTCGGGCATGGCGTCGCGCGCGTTGATCAGCACGTTCAGCAGCGCCATCTCGAGGTGCGTGGCGTCGAGGTTGGAGACGGGCAGGCCGGGGCGCAGGTCCAGGCGCAGGTCGATGCGCTCGCCCAGCGTGCGCACCAGCATCTCGGAGAATTCGACGACCAGGTTGTTGATGTTGACGTGCTTCGGCTCCAGGCGCTGCTTGCGCGCGAAGGTCAGCAGCTGCTGGGTGAGCTTGCCGGCACGCATGGCGGCGCGCTGGGCCCGGTCGATGGCGACGCGGGCGGCATCCGGATCGTCGAGGCTGAGCGTGGCCACCTCGAGGTTGCCGTTGATGACTTGCAGCAGGTTGTTGAAGTCGTGCGCCATGCCGGCCGTGAGCTGGCCGATGGCTTCCATCTTCTGCGCCTGCAGGTAGGACTCCTGGGTCTGGCGGCGCTCGGTGATGTCCATCTGCGAGGCGAAGTAGTACAGCAGCTGGCCGTCCTGGTCGAAGATGGGGCCGATATAGAGCGCATTCCAGAACGGGGTGCCGTCGGCCTTGTAGTTCAGCAGGTCGACGGCGACGGCGCGCTGTTCCTTGAGCGCCTGGCGCACCTCGGCGACGGTGGCGCGGTCGGTCTGGGGGCCCTGCAGGAAGCGGCAGTTGCGCCCATGATGTCTTCCATGCGGTAGCCGGTCAGGTCGAGGAAGGCACCGTTGGCGAACACGATGGGGTCGTCCGGCTGGCGCGGATCGGTGACGAGCATCGGCATGCGCGTCATCTCGACGGCGGCGAAGAAGATGCTGCCGCGGTCGTTCAGCCCGTCGCGCGCGATGTAGCTGGCCTGCCAGTGGCGGATGCCGGGGTTGCCCATCGGACTGGCGGCATTGCCCTCGACCTCGCCCTCGGCCGGTACGCCCATGCTCTGGCCGCCGCCTTCGACCTGCATGTCTTCCTTGTTTTCGTCGTCCTTTTCTCTGCCCATGACCATCGCGCATTCCTTTCGGGTCGGTCGGCGCATGCACGGGCATGCCGGCCGTTGCCGCCATTCTGTGCCGGCGTACGTGTATACGGACGATTGTATGGCAGGCGCGGGCCGGCGACTGTTAGCGGACGCACCCAGACGGCCCGATGGGGCCGCCGTGGCGTTACCGGGACGGGAACAGGATGGTCATCAATTCGCGCGCATTGTCGGACCAGGTGCGCGCGGAGATGCCGGTGGAGGCCGGTGCCCGGCCTTCCGCGTTCGCGCGCAGCCACGCCTGGACGGCGGCGGCCAGGGCCGCGCCATCGGCGCCGGCGAAGTAGCTGGCATGGTCGCCCGCGACTTCGCGGAACACGGGCAAGTCGCGCGCCAGCAGCGGCACGCCGTGGCGCGCGGCCTCGATCAGGGGCAGGCCGAAACCTTCCCCCTCGCTGGCGACCAGCAGGCAGGCGCTGGCCGCGTAGATCCGATCCAGGTACTCATCGCTGGCACCGTGCAGCACGAACAGGCGGCGGCCCAGTTCCGGATGCTTGCGCAGGCGCGCCATCAACGCGGGAATGGTGCGGCGCTTGCTGTCGGGCAAGCCTTTCCAGCCCTCGCTCCCGACGATCGCCAGCCGCGCGTCGATGCCTTGCGCCCAGAGTGCCTCGAAGGCATCGAGGGCCTGGGCATGGCCTTTGCGCGGCTCGATGGTGCCGACCATGGTAAAGGTCGGCGCGGCGGACATGCCGGCCAGGACCGTGTCGGCATCCGGCGGCAGGCCGGTGCTGGGATCGGAGGCGTTGATGTCGGCCCCGTGATGCAGCACAGCGAACTCCGGCAGCCTGCCGACGTTTTCGGCGCCCAGCCAGGCACGGGTCTCGTCGGCCACGGCAGCGCTGATGCACACGAGACAGTCGGCTGCGCCGCCGACCGCGCGCAGCCAGTCGGCGAATTCGCGTTCCGCGCCGGGCGGGAAGAACGCCGGCTGGAGCACGGGCAGGATGTCGTGCACCATGAAGCAGATGCGCACGCCGGCGGCGCGCCAGCGCGCGTACACGCCCGTCCGTGCGGCTTCGGCCACGGCGCGGGGGAACACGTCCGGGCTGTAGAACACGTCGCCATCGGCGACATGGACTTCATCGTCCTGCACGCCGTCGCCGACAGTGCCGACGAGATCGTGAAGGTAGCGGCGCGCATAGCGGTAGTGCCAGCGGCCGCCGTCGTCGCTCAGGTAGACCGGCAGCACCTGCAAGTGCCGGTTCTGCAGGTGCAGCAGCGCAAGCAGCTGGGCCCGCACCACGCGCTGGATGCCCGTCTTGAGGTCTTCGCGGACCAGCGCGGATACGTCCACCAGCAATTGC
Organism: Massilia paldalensis; assembly: GCF_044901715.1. Taxonomy (NCBI): domain Bacteria; kingdom Pseudomonadati; phylum Pseudomonadota; class Betaproteobacteria; order Burkholderiales; family Oxalobacteraceae; genus Massilia; species Massilia paldalensis. The sequence goes on along the minus strand of NZ_JBJCIU010000004.1, from coordinate 222,276 downwards.
GGCGTCATCCCGTCGGCCGTCATGCTGGCGTGGTGGCGGTCGCGGACGACGGCATCCATCAGCTGTTGCGCGCTCTGCTGCCAGGTCAGCCACGGCATGCCGGCGGATAGCGGCGCCTTGCCGGCCGCGTGCAATGCCAGCCAGTCTTCGATGGCGGCAGCCAGTTGTTCCGGGTTGGCGGCGTCGAAATAGAAGGCGTGGTCGCCGGCCACTTCGCGGAAGACGGGAATGCCGCGCGCGATGATCGGCAAGCCTTTCTGTGCTGCCTCGATCAGCGGCAGGCCGAAGCCCTCGCCTTCGGACGCGGCCAGCAGCGCCGAGCTGTGTTCGTACAGCTGCAGCAGCATCTCGTCGGATACGCCGTTGAACCAGAACAGCTGCCGTTCGCGCTGGGGATGCGACTGCAGGCGGTCCGCCAGCGCGTCGACCAGCCAGCCGTTCTTGCCGACGATGACGAGATTGAGCGCCACGCCCTTCGCCCACAGCAGCTCGCAGGCGGCCAGCGCCTGGGCCTGGCCCTTGCGCGGTTCGAGCGTGCCGACCATCAGCAGGGACGGGGCCACCTGCAGCGCCTGCAGCGCCTGCGCGGCATTGTCCGGCAGGCCGCGGCTTGGCACGCTGGCGTCGATGTCGGCGCCCAGGTGGAAGTGGGCCAGCTTGAGGGGCGCCAGGCGGCGGCTGGGACGCTGTGCCAGCCAGTCCTCGAGTTCGTCGGCCACGGCGCGCGAGATCGTCACGATGCCGTCGGCCACGAGGGCGATGGTGTCGATGAAGTCGCCGTAGTATTTTTGCGCGCCGAACGGGAAGCAGTCGGGGCGCAGCAGCGGCAGCAGGTCGTACACCGTGAACCAGATCCTGACACCCCTGGCGCGCATGGCCTGCAGTTGCGGCTGGTTCTGCGTGGTCATGTTGGTGGCCAGGTCCAGGCCCAGGAACACGTCGTCGGCGCGTGCCTCGATCGGCGCATCCTCGAGCGCGAGCGGCGGCACGTCCAGCATGGCGCACGTGAAGCGGCGCGCATAGCGGTAGCTGCGGTTGCCGCCTTCGCTGTACACCGGTTCGATCCGGTAGCCGGGCGGCGGTTCCTTGATCAGCGCCTGCACGATGCTGCGCACCACGCGCTGGATGCCGGTCTTGTAGTCGGCCTGGACCAGTGCCGAGATGTCGACCAGCAGCTGGCGCGGCGCCATCGGCAGGGTATTGGCGGCCATCATGGCGGCGGTCTCGATCAGCGCGGCGTCGTCGGGCGGGCGCGGCGTGCCGGACGCGCTCAGGTCCGCCACCAGCCGGCGCCGCAGCGCCGGCGCGCTGGCGCGGGCGAAGGATTCGATCGCCTCGACGTAGAGCGCGCCGACGGCCGCCGGCGCATGGTGGCGCGCGACGTGGGCGCGGCCCGCCTCCGCAAGCGCGGCGCGGCGGGCCGGGTCGGCGTGCAGCGCCGCGAGGGCCGCGGCGAGGGCGTCGTCGTCGAAGACGTCGTCCAGCATCCACAGCGTGTCCGGCGGCAGGTCGGCGGCGGCGCCATGGGCGTTCACGATGGCGGGCAGGCCGTGCATCAGGCAATCGAGCACGGAGGCCGAGGTCTCGCCGCGCGTCTGGGCGCGCAGCTGCACGGCGCAGTCGCTGGCCGCCAGCCAGTCCTGGTAGGCGGCGGCATCGACGAAGCCGGTGATGCGGATGCGGGAGACGGCCGCGCTGGAGGCGATCTTGCGTTGCAGCTCGATGCCGTAGGGACCGGCGTCGTTGGCGCCGACGAATACCAGGCGGCAGCGCGGATCCGCGGCCAGCGGCGAAGCCAGGAAGGCATCGAGCAGGCGGTGATTGAGCTTGGTCGCGCCCAGCATGCCGAAGCTGCTGACGATGTATTCGTCGGGCCCGATGCCCAGGCGCGCCCGGGCGGCGGCGCGGGCCGCGCCCGCATCGGCATCCGGCGCCATCTGGCCGCGCAGCAGGGGAATGGTGCGCCAGCCGTCGGCGCTGCCGGCGCCATACCACTGCTCCGCCAGGCGGCGCGAAAAATCGCTGTGGACGATGACGCCGGCGGCGCGGTCCAGCACGTCCTTGTTGCACGGGTACTGCCAGATCGTGGCATTGCGGCCGTGTTCGCGGTGGTCGCGCAGGCCGGTATAGCCGTGCGACGCGTACAGCGCCTGCAGGAAGGCCTCGGGCACGTCGCCGTCGCGCTCCATGTTGTCCAGCACGCCGCTGAGGAAGAAGTCGTGCAGCACCACGGTGCCGGGATGGCGGCGCAACATGGCGAACATGTGCTTGTGCGCGTTCGAATTGCCGAAGTGGTACAGGACCCGGTCGTAGGACGCGCCATGGCGCATGAAGTGGTCGACGTCGCGCTGGGGGAAGCGCTGCAGCGATGCTTCCGGCGCCGCGCCCGGCGTCAGCACCAGGTCGATGTCGTAGTGGCGCTCCAGCTCGAGCAGCAGTTCGGCGCTGTAGTCGGCGATGCCCGAGTGTTCCGGCGGCAACGGCGACACCATGGCCAGCGACGGCTTCGTGGCCGGCGCGGGCGTTGCACCGGGAGCCGCCGCGCGCAATGTCTCGAGCGCGCTCCACAGTGTCACGGCGTCGCCGCCAGCTGCCTGCAGCGAGGCGGCGCGGATGATCGCGGCGCCCGTTACCGATGGCGGGGCGTCGCCGCCGGCCTGCCACGTGCCGAGGATCGCGTCCGGCGCCAGCGCGGCCAGGAAACCGGTGCGCAGCGTGGCGGCGGCATGGCGGCGGAAGGCGTCGCCGGCGCCTGGCTGGGCGTAGACGTGGAAGCGGCCGGGCGGCAGCAGGCCGTCCAGCGCGACGCGCAGCACCTCGACGTCGGCAGGATGGCGGCCGCTGAGGGCCACGTGGACATCGTGGTCGCCGGGCGCGCGCAGCAGGGCCTTTGCCAGGCCGAGCAGTGTGGCCGTGTCGTGAGAAGGCGCCGCTTGCGGCGCGTGGAAGTCGATAATCAGGCGCATGGTCATTCTTTGTGCGGTGCGTAGGCGTGGCGCAGCTGATCGAGCGCGTCGCGCGCGGACTGCGGCAGTTCGCGTAGTGCGTGCGGCACGGCGCTGGCCGGAATGCCGTGGGCGGCGGTGGCCTGCTTGGCGGCGGCGAGGGTGCGGGCGGTCCAGGCCTGCAGGCGGGGCGAACGCATGATCAGCGGCAGCAGCGTGCGGCGCAGCCATTCGCGCGAGGTCAGCCAGCGAAGGCCGCGGCGCGCGGCGCCCCTGGCCTTGCGGCGCGCGAGGCCGGCCATGCTGTCGGGGCCGCGGCGCATGATGAAGCGCAGCGGCGCGGTGATGCGCCACGAGCTGCTGGACAGCACGGCGAGCAGGCGCTGTTCCATGTCCTTGCCCCAGGCGGCGCTCGCATGCAGCTGCGCGGTGACGCTCTGGTTTTCCAGGCGCAGCTGCTCGCACTGCTGCGCCAGCACGGCGGCTTCCTGCGCCGCCTGCCGGTGCAGGGCCTGGTGCGCCAGCGCGCTGCGCTCCATCTCGGCCGCGCTGCGCTCCATCTCCGCCGCACTCCGTTCCAGCGCGGCGGCGTATTTCTCCACGGCGTCCAGGCGGGACACGTTCTCGCGCAGCGCCTCGATCTGGCGCCACGCGCTGTCCAGGTGGTGGGGAATGTAGTCGTCGAACACGTTCGGCTGGATGCCGAAGCGCGCCAGCAGCTCGGGCCGTTCCTCGGCCACGTAGTAGCGGTTCAGGCCGTCGAACCAGGCAAAGCGGTAGCGCTGGCCGGTGACCAGGTGTTCCCAGGTGTCGTGGTTGGTCTCGCGGCTGCCGGGGACGGTCGCCTCGATCACGAGCACCCACGGGCGCCAGCGCGCGAAGTCCATCCCGCGCAGCACCTCGCCTTCGAAGCCTTCGACGTCGATCTTCAGGAAGTGGATGTCGCCGGCCACGTGTTCCGCGCACACCGTCGCAAGGGTGCGGACCGGCACCTTGAGCTCGGCGACTTCGTAGCCGTCGGCGCGGTGCGCTTCGGCCACGCCGCGTTCCGGCGACGCCCAGCCGCGCACTGCGGGCACGTCGTACAGGGTCAGTTCGCCGTCCTGGCTGCCGGCGGCGATGCCCAGGTTGATGTCGCGCGGACGCTGCTCGACGAAGGCGGCGACGTGCACCGGCAGCGGTTCGATGTTGATGCCGTGCCAGCCCGCGTCGTAGAAGGCCTTGGTGACCGAGTGCTCGACCGGGTCGTTGGCGCCGACGTCGATGTAGAAGCCGTGCGCGATGTCGCCGAGCGCGCGCCACAGCAGCACGTCTTCGTTGTTCTGGGCGTAGGAAATGAATTTCATGGGCGATGGATGTCGATGACGGGGTCGAGCCAGGCCGAACCCTCGAAATGCGGCCGGCGCATGTTCATCACCGTGAACACCAGCGCCAGGTCGCGCCATTCGTAGTTGTTGACGAGGTGGGTCTCGGTGCTGACGATGGCCGTGGCGACGGAATAGGTGCCGGCGCCGAGGTTCATCGGGAAGCGGAAGCGGTAGGTGATCTCCTCGCCGGCTTCGACGTCGTCCAGCGGCAGCTCCTTCAGGTGCGTGTTGGTGCCGTACATGGGCTGGCCGAGGCGGTCCTTGATCATGTAGCCCAGCACCATGCGCGGGATGCGCGCCTTGGCCGCCACCTTCACTTCGAGGGTCACCTCGCTGCCGACGTCCACCACTTCGACGCGCTGGCCGTCCTGGTCGAGCAGGGCGATGTCGGCGACGGTCGCCTCGCCGGTGCCGGACACGGTCTGCACCTTGCCCTCCGGCGTCGCGTTCAGGCGCACGGTCTCGTTCTCGCGCTCGGCGATCATGGCGTTGTAGTAGTCCATGATCTCTTCGGGCGGGCCTTCCTTGGCCAGGCGGCCGCCGTCGAGCAGCAGGGCGCGGTCGCACAGCGTCTGGATGGCCTGCTTGTCGTGCGAGACCAGCAGCAGCGTCGTGCCGTGGCGGCGGAAGCTGCGGATGCGGTCGAAGCTCTTGTGCTGGAAATAGGCGTCGCCCACCGACAGGGCTTCGTCGACGATCAGGATGTCCGGACGGCGCGCGGTGGCGATGCTGAAGGCGACCCGCATCTGCATGCCGCTCGAATACACGCGCACCGGCTGGTCCATGTAGTCGCCGATCTCGGCGAAGGCTTCGATCTCCGGCATCAGCTGCTGGATCTCGTCGACCGACATGCCGAGCAGCTGGCCTGCCATGAACACGTTCTGGCGTCCCGTGAAGTCGGGGTGGAAGCCCATGCCCAGCTCCAGCAGCGCGGCCACGCGGCCTTCCATGTGGACGCCGCCGGTGGTCGGCTGGGTGGTGCCGGTGATCAGCTTGAGCAGGGTGCTCTTGCCGGCGCCGTTGATGCCGATCAGGCCCACGGCTTCGCCCGGCTCGACCGAGAAGCCGATGTCGCGCAGGACCCATTTGAGCTTGTGGCGGGGGCGGTTGCCGGGCAGGATCCATTCCGCCAGGCGCGACCAGCGGGTCGGATACTGGCGGTAGGCCTTGCCGAGGTTGGAAACGACGATGCGGCCCATCAGAGTTCGTCCACCATCTCGCCGGCGCGGCGGCGGAACAGGCGCAGGCCGAGCGCGCACAGCAGCAGCGCCAGCAGCAGCACGGGCAGCAGCGCCACCCAGTCGGGAGGAACGCCTTTCACGAGCACCTGCTGGTAGGCCTCGACCAGGCGCGCCATCGGATTCCAGCGCAGCAGGTCGCGTACTTCTGGCGGCAGGATCGTGATCGGATAGACGACCGGCGTCAGCCAGAACCAGAACTGCATGGCGATCGTCACGAACTGGCCGACGTCGCGGAAGAAGACGTTCAGCACCCCGGCGATCATGCCGATGCCGATCGCCAGCAGCAGCTGGATCGCCAGCACGGGAAGGATGGCGAGGAACACCGGACCGGGGAACGTGCCCGAGGCGACGAGGAACACCGTGAACAGGCCGAAGATGATGCCGAAGTTGACGAGGGCGTTCAGCACCACGATCAGGGGCAGGCAGATGCGCGGGAAACTGATCTTCTTGATCAGGTTGGCCTGCTCCAGGAACATGGCCTGGCCGCGCGCGACGATCTCGGCGAACAGGCCCCAGGTGAGGATGCCGGCGCACAGGTAGATCGAATACGCGAAGCGCGCGTCGGCGCCGGCGCCCGGCAGCTTGCTGTGCATGACTTCGGAGAAGATCACGGTATAGACCACGATCATGGCCAGCGGCGACAGCAGGGACCACAGGGCGCCCAGCATCGCGTTCATGTATTTCGCCTGGAATTCGCGTTTGACGCTGCCCAGCACGAAGCCGCGGTAGAGCCATAGGCCGCGCAGCATCTGCGGCGCGATCATGATGCGGAGGGCACGGAGGAGTGCGTGAGGTGTTTCTTCATAAAGTGGCAAGACCGTTCGAGCGCAAAATTATACTCTACGGTATTGCCACACAATTGGTACTTTGTAACGAGGTTTGGCGCACATGTCGCGGCGGGCACGTCGTCCCGGCGCAGGAGAACCGTCGTCCCGGCGCAGAAGAACCGTCGTCCCGGCGCAGGAGAACCGTCGTCCCGGCGCAGGCCGGGATCCAGGTTTGCGTGCGCCGCGGCGCAGCGACATTGAGCCCCTGCCTGCGCAGGGGCGACGGTTTCACGGTCGAATCAGACGCCCTGCACCAGCCTCTGCAACGCACCCGGATCGAGGATGACGAGCCGGTTCGCTTCCTTCTGCACGATACCTTGCTGCACCAGCGTCAGCAGCGCGCGGGTGACGGTCTCGCGGCTGGTATTGATCATGTTGGCAATGTCCTGGTGGGTCGGCAGGTTTTCCACGACGGCCTGGGCGCTGCCGTCCTCCGCCTTCTTTTGCAGCAGCGACAGGTAAGTGTAGATACGGCGCGCCGTGTTGTTGATGCTGAGGACGGCACGGAATTCCGAATCGCGCTGGATCTTCTGCGCCAGGTGCTTGAGCATCTGGCGCGCCACGCTGGGCGAGTGCGAGAACAGGTGCAGCGCGGTGGCCGCCGGCAGGAAGGCGACCAGCACGTCGCTGATGGCGACCACCGAGGCGGAACGGGTCGAGTCGTTGATCAGCGCGATCTCGCCGAAGAAGTCGCCCGGCTCCAGCATGCGCAGGCCGATCGCGCGCCCATCCTCCGTGATGTCGACCACCTGCAGCTGGCCGGAAAGCAGGAACAGCAGGGCGTCGCCGTTGCCGCCCTTGTGCAGGACGACGTCGCGCTTGTTGAAATGGCGGAAACGCAGTTCCGGCCGGATCTGCGCGATTTCCTCGGGAGACAAATCGGCCAGCAGGGGAATCTTGCGCAGGTGCACCTGGATCTGCACTTCCTGCGGCACCTGCACGGGTTCGGAATGGGAGACCTTGCTGAGAGCGGTCATGTGGACATCTATATCGATCAGGGTTGCCAACGCCAGCTCAACTGGAACTGGCGGTTATTGTACTGAAAGATCTCGATGTTTTCCCGGTTTCGTACCGCCCGCGCGTCGAATACCAGGCTGTGGTTCTTGTTGATCGGATACGTCAGCGTGCCCCGCAGCACCTGCGTCGCCTGGTCGCGGGTCTGCGGAATCAGCAGTTCCGGCGCGTACGGACGGGCGCTGCGCCAGGTCTGGCGCGTGTAGCCCGCTTCGCCCGTCAGGCCGCCCGGCAGCGCGGCGCGCACCAGCAGATTCAGCAGCTGCCCATGGCGGTTGCCACCCGGGCGCTGGGCGTCGCCATGGTCGTTCAGCAGGCCCAGGCTGGCGCTCGCGTACACGCTGCTGCGCCGGTACGACAACTCGGGCCGCAATTCCATGGTGCGGGCATCGAAGTTCGCCAGGCGCCGGTAATTCGTCCACGTATGGCCGGCCATGAGGTTGAACACGGTGTTGCTCGGCAGCGACAAGGGCGGCGTCACGCGCAACTGGCCCTGGGCCTGGCGCTGGTAGGAATGCCCGCCCAGCGTGACGGTACCGGCCACCAGCGTCGAGCGCAGCACCCACTTGCCGAAGCGCCATGGCGACTCGATGCCGCCGAACAGCGAATCCGTATCGTAGTTGCGCAGCGCATCGTTGCGGCGCGACTGCAGCTGGGCGAAGCCGATGGTGCCGTTGGGCGTCAGGTCGCGCAGGTATTCCACGCCGGCCACCGTGTAGTCGTCGCGCTTGGGCAGGAAGTCGTCCAGCAGCGGCAGTTCCAGCGAGCCGTCGCCCAGCTTGAGCGTGGAGGTGCTGGCGCCCTGGTTGACGTTGTGGTCGATGCCGCGGCCGAACGTCAGCGCCAGCGAGCTGCTCGGCGTCCACGGACGGCAGCCTTCCTCGCGCGTCTGCGAGATCAGCTCCAGGATGCCGCGCGAAGGCTCGAAGCGGGTCTCGATCGTCGCGAACAGGCGCTCCGCTTCGTCCGCGTTGCCCAGGCTGCACTGGATCAGCGCCAGGTCCAGCCAGGCGCCGGCATGGCGCGGCTCCTGCTCGATCAGGCGCTGCAGCGCGCGCGACGCGTCCGTGCGGCGGCCTTCGGACAGCGCCAGCAGGGCGTCCTGGTACAGCGCCTGCTGGGCGGCTTCCAGCGCTTCCGGCGCGCCAGCCTGGGCTTGCGCGCAGGCTGGCGCGGCGAGAGCGGCCAGCAGCGCCAGCGTGGCCGGGAACAGGCGGCGCATCATCGGGAGGTGCGTCATCAGGCCGTATGTCATCGGGCGGCGCCTGCCGGTTGTGGATCGGGATGCGTACTGCCTTCCTGCTTCATGCTGGATTCGAGGGTATAGAGAATGGTTGGCTTTTCCTTGCCGCGCAGCCGGCGCTCGCCCAGCAGCAGGAAGCGGTGGCGCCGGGCGCGGTCGACGGTGCCGGCGCCGATGATGACGTCATGGGGAAAATCGCGCGCCACCTGTTCCAGGCGCGAGGCGGTATTCACGCTGTCGCCGACCGCAGTATAGATGCTGCGGAAGGACGTGCCGAAATCGCCGGCCATCGCGGCGCCGCTCTCGATGCCGATCCGCACCCGCAGCGGCGCATGGCCGGCGGCCTGGTGGCGCGCGCTCAGGGCCTCCACGCGGCGCACGATCTCGCGCGCGGCGTCCAGCGCCAGGTCCGCATGCTCGGCGATCGGCAGCGGCGCGCCCCAGAACGCAACCAGGCCGTCGCCCGTGTACTTGTCGAGCGTGCCGCGGGTCTCGATCACCGGTCCCGTCAGGCAAGCCAGGAAGTCGCGCGTCAGCCGCGCCGCGTCGGCGACGGGCAACGCTTCCACCTGGCTCGTGTAGCCTTCCATGTCGGCGATCAGCGTCGTGACGTCGAGCTGGCGCGGCTTGAGGGGATCGTCCGTTCTGCTTCTCAGCAGTTCCTCGACCACCGACGGCGCAACATATTGGCGCAACGTCGAGAGCAGGTGGCGCGAACGGCGCTGGGCCAGCTGCCACTGGTAGGGAATGGCGACCGCCAGCAGGAACAGGTTGCTCGCCAGTGGGCCGGCAGGGGAAAAATCCGGATCGTGGCGGCTGGCGACGAAGGCGATGGCCAGCCACAGCATCGAGCTGGCGGCCAGCAGCCCGACGCTGGCGGCTGCCGCCAGGCGCGGAAAGGCGAGGGTGGCGCCGAGAGTCGCCAGCAGGGCGTACGCGCAGGCGATCAGGCGTCCCGGCCACGGCGCCGGCGCCATGCCGGCCTGGCGGTCCAGCAGGGTGGTCAGCATGTTCGCCTGCACGCCGAGCCCGGGCCGGTTGGCGCCGAGCGGCGTCGCCACGCGGTCGGCCATGCCCAGCGACGACGAGCCCACCACCACCAGGCGGCCGGCGGCGCTGGCCGGATCGATGCCGCCGTCGAGGATGTCGGCGGCGCCGACCACCGTGTAGGCGGCCCAGTCCCGGTCGAAGCCGACCCGGATGGTGTTGCCGTCCGGGCGCGGCGCGGGCCGCCCGGAGCAGCAGTCGAGCAGGGCCAGTGCCAGGGCCGGATACTGGCGGCCCTCGAACTCGGTCAGCAGGGGGACGCGGCGCAGCGCGCCGTCGGCATCGGGAATGAAACCGATCGCGCCGACGTGCGGGGCCGCCGCCAGCGCGGGGTAGTTGCCGATGAAGCCGGTGGCCGGCACGCCACCCGCCGCGCGGGGATCCGCGCCGCCCAGGGCGCCCACGCGTACGGGCAGTTCGCGCGTGCGGTTGAAGTCGAAAGCCTGGGCCGGCACGACGGGACCGTGGCGCGCCAGCAACGCCAGGCGCGTATCGCCGCCGCCCTGATGGCTTTCCGGCAGCAGGATATCGAGCGCCACGCCGCGCGCCTCGTAGCGCGTCAGCAGCATCTCCACCAGGTCGGCGAGCCGCTCGCGCGGCCAGGGCCAGGGGCCGATGCGGGCCAGGCTGGCTTCGTCGATATCGACCACCAGCACGCGCGGCTCTTCCCGCGTATCGACCCGCAGGCGCAGGAAGGCGTCGCGGATCCATTCTCCGGGCAGGAAGGAATTCGCGGGCAGCGGCCCCCACTGCGCCCAGAAGGTCAGGGCGACCGCAGCCAGCGCGATCAGCCAGCGCGGGAAGGACTGCCAGGTGCGGGGGGAGGCCGGCGTGGCGGAGGGAAGGGGGGAAGGGATGGCCACGCCTGTCTGGATGGGATGTTCGTTCTCGAATGCGATGAAAGTATAACCGTAGTGTTGCTCTCGGACATTATATTATTGATATGACTGTGGTTTTTTGCTGTGCGCAAGCGAGCCGGGCTGCGTTTACAATGTGACGGTTATCACAGAATCGCTTTCGCCTGTTGCGGTAGATTCGGCGAAAAGGAAAAAACCATGTGGCGTTCACTTGTCTTCATCGCACTCGCGTGCGCGGCCCAGGCGGCCCAGTCGGCGGAAGCCGGCAAGATCATATTTGTGGCCGGCAAGGCCAGCGTGGCGGACCAGCCCGCGGTCGATGGCGCACCTGTGCAGGAAGGGCAGATGCTGAGCACGGGCGCCGACGGCTTCCTCTATATTAAGACGGTCGATAATGGCCTGTTCATCCTGCGTCCGAACACCCAGGCGCGCATCGCCGCCTACCAGGTGGATGTGCAGAAGCCGGCCAACACGCACGTCAAGTTCGAGCTCCTGAGCGGCGTGGCGCGCAGCAAGTCCGGCGATGCGGTGAAAAAGGCGCGCCAGAACTTCCGTTTCAACACGCCCGTGGCGGCAATTGGTGTGCGCGGGACCGACTTCACGGTCTTTACCGACAACGAAACGTCGCGCGTGGCCGTGCTGTCCGGCGCGATCGTGATGAGTGGCTTCGGCGGCGCCTGCGTGCCGGGCGGCGCCGGACCGTGCGAGGGCGACGCCAGCCGCGAGCTGAGCGCGGCCCAGCGCGGCCTGCTGTTACAGGTGCAGCGGGGCCAGACGGTGCCGCAGTTGCTGCAGGGAAGTCCGCTGTCGCCGGATCAGGTGTCGCCGCCGCGGGCGGATGAGCCGCTGGCGCATGCGGGGGGCGCGAGTGCGAGCACTGGAACGACGACGCAGCCGAACCTGGATGCGCAGAAGACGGTTGACCTGGTCAAGGTGGTCGACAAGCCTTTGCCGCCGCCAGTAAAGCCGGAGCCTCCAGTGGTGCCGCCGGTGACACCCCCGGTGATACCACCGGTTGTCACGCCTATACCCGTGCCACCGCTTGACGCCAGTCTGGTTCTGCCGGATCGCGGTATCGTCTGGGGGCGCTGGCAGGTCGTGGCTGGTTTGCCGCCGGATTTAAACCTGAGCCAGACCAAGGAGAACAATCAACTGCTGGTCATTAACGGCAACTACGCGCTGTTCCGCACCTTGGGCACAGACAGCTTTGTCGCGCCAAACAATGGCAACATCGGCTTCCAGCTCAAGGGCGGCGAAGCGTTCATTTATACCGATTACTCGCCTTCATTCCGCATCGAGACGCCGGCGACATTGAGTAACGGCACGTTGACAGTAGACTTCGGCAACAAGAGTTTTGCCACTGGCATCAATCTCACCAGCGGTACCGAGTCGTTCAAGTTGAGCGGCACCGGTACTGTCGGGTTGGATGGTCAGCTTAACGGTGATTTGCCCAATGGGCAGACGGGAGTGATGAACCTGCAGGGGCTGTTGAGCAAACAGAATGGTGGGTCGGCTGCGTATATATTCGATACACGCCTGGATGACAAACGCAGTGCTAATGGAGTTACCTATTGGCAACAAAATGCCAGGTAGGCAGACTCGTTGACAACGAAAGCCCCGGCGAGTCCGGGGTTTTTCTTTGTGTATGTCCTGGATGGTATTGAAAGATTATTTTGAAATCTTATCGATACATTATTTTTCTGATAACGCTTACAATAAGTTGCTAAGCTTATTGTGACTATTGGATAGTATTGAAAGAATTCTTTTAGCAGTCATTGCTGCTCTGAAACATGCTTCTTGCGTGTTCAGTAATACTCTTCGATAATGTCTGCCGATTTGTTTGTCTGGAATTTACAAATGTCAGACAAGAATCTTCTGTAATTGTGATCGTGGTCACATCTTTCATGATTGGACCTCTGTCATGATGCGGAACGTTGGACGGCAGGACACATTGTCAATCTGCAGTTTGATATAACTCACTGATCGATCGATCTACATTGGAGCAATAATGGCAACGACTTACTACAACGACATCCAGAAACTGTACGTGGCGTACTTCAACCGTCCTGCTGACCCGGCAGGTCTGGCTTACTGGGAAACCGTCGTCGAAGGCGCAAAAGGCAGCACCGCTGCAGTTTCGGCTTCCTTCGCTGCTTCGGCCGAATACAAGGCTGCTTACGCCAACATGACGAACACCCAGATCGTCACCGCCGTGTACCAGAACCTGTTCGGCCACGCTCCGGACGCAGCCGGCCTGAAATACTGGGCTGACCTGCTGGATGCCAAGACCACGACCATCGACGCAGTCGTGACCAACATCGCTGGTGGCGCACAAGGCACCGACCTGACCGCGTACAACAACAAGGTGACCGCTGCTACCGCCTTCACCGCTGCTGTCGACACCGACGCAGAAAAAGCTGGCTACACCGGCGACGCCGCCAACAAGATCGCCAAGGCCTTCCTGGCTGGCGTGACCGACAACCTGTCGCTGCAGGCTGCGACCGGCCCGACCGCACTGAACACCACCGTCGCTTCGGCCGTCAGCGCTGGTACCGCCTTCTCCGTCGCTGGTGCCCTGGCCCAGCTGAACACCGCCAACAAGGCTATTACCACCTTCGTGCAGGGTGTGGACGTCGACAGCAACCCGGCTACCACCACGGTCGCTGCGGACATCACCGCTGCCAAGGCTACTGCGCTGACCAAGGTCGCTGGCGACCTGGCTGGCGGTGCAGCCGGCACCTCGGGCGCCCTGTTCACCGCTGACACCACCACGCAAAGCGTGCGTGACGCTCTGGTGAGCGCACAACAAGCAATCAACTCGGCTGCTCTGAATTCGGCACAAGCTACCGTGACCGCTGACAACGCTGCCATCGCCAAGGTCACTGGCCTGGGCGACGCTGCATCGACCCTGGCTGCTACCCTGAATGTTCAGAAAGCCGCTGTCGCTGCTGAAGTCACCACCCGTGCTGACATCAGCGCTAAGGAAGTTTCGTTCGGTATCAGCAATTCGGGTACCACGGTGAAGTTCGTCGCCGCTGTCCCGGCTGACAACACCACCACCCCGGTCACCCCGGCGAAACCGGCTATGCTGCAGTTCGACCAGACCGTCAACGGTACGACCACCACGGTTACCCTGGCAACCATCGGCACTGACGGCACCGCGACCGTGAACTCGGCGCTGAAGGCGTCGGATTTCACCGGCCTGACCGAACTGATCGCTTCGTACAACGCCGAAGTCAACGCACAGGCTGCAGTTGTCAAAGCCGGTAACAACGTCACCGACGCGCAGCTGGCAGTGAACCTGCTGGACCTGGCCCCGGCAACCGTCACCAACAACGGTACGACCACCGATGTGAAGATCGCCGTCACCGGTGCAACCACCAAGGCTTACAACGGCTCGTTTACCGAAGCTGACCTGATCAGCAAGATCGTTACCGTCATCAACACCACGCTGACCGACAGCACCAAGATCGCTGCTGGCACGACCCCGACCGTGGCTCAGATCAACACTGCACTGGCTGTGACCGGCGCAGCTACTGACCAGACCGCGTTCAAGGATCTGACGGCTCTCGTCAATGCAGAGAAAGCTGCATCGGGTGCTACCTACAACCCGCTGACCGCGAAGCTGACCGCTGATACCGCCGCCGTGGACAACGCTACCAAGGCAATCTCGACCCTGGCAAAAGACGTCGCTGCCCTGCAATCTGCAAGCGCCAACGCTGACACCCTGGCTGGCCTGCAGGCAACTGCTGCTGCTTACACCAAGGTCCTGACCGACAAGGGCTACGTGGTGACGAATCTGGACGCGACTCACACGTCCAACTTCGCTACCGCCGCTTCGGACATCTATGTCGTCAACCCCAGCCAGGCAACTGCATCGATCGGTGCATTCGGCCTGCAAGGTACCGACTCGGTGTTCGTGGGTTCGGGTTATACCCTGGTCAAGGGTGCCATCGGCGCGACCGGCGTGACCGGTAACAACGCAGCGCTGGAAGTGTTCGTCAGCAGCAGCAACGGCAACACCATCCTGCAAGTCGAAAACCACGCTTACAGCTCGAGCGTTGTTGGCGGCACCGGCGAAATCGTCACCATCACCCTGACCGGTGTCGATGCTTCGACCATCAAGATGGACGCTAGCGGCATCATCACTTCGGGCACCGCAACTGCCTAATATCAGTTCCAGGCCTGATTCTCAGGTCTACTGACTGACAACCCCGCCTCCGCAAGGAGGCGGGGTTTTTCATTATCAGTCCTGCACGTTGTCGCAAGAACGCGACCCTTGCTCATCCTCACTTCAAAAATTTGTGATGTACATCACAAATTTTCGCCATTTTCATAGATAATGTGCGCGCAAGCGATTTCTCTACGGTCACACATTTAGTCGCTGCTTTTGACCTTCTACAGAGACACATGAAAAAATTTCTGAATCCCCAGACCGAGATCGGCCGCATCCTCCTCAGTTTCAAAGGGACGTTCTATACCGTCGCTGCCTTTAGCGCGATCGTCAACCTGCTGGCGCTGGTGCCGTCGCTGTACATGCTGCAGGTTTACGACCGCGTCCTGTCGAGCCGCAACGAGATCACGCTGCTGATGCTGACCGTGATGATGCTGGGCGCTTACCTGTTCTCGGGCGCGCTGGAGCTGATCCGCTCCTTCGTGCTGGTGCGTGTCGGCGCGCAGTTCGACATGAAACTCAACCGCCGCCTGTACACGGCCGCCTTCGACCAGAACCTCAAGCTGGGCGGCTCGAACGCCGGCCAGGCGCTGAACGACCTGACGACGCTGCGCCAGTTCCTGACCGGCAATGCGCTGTTCGCCTTCTTCGACGCGCCGTGGTTTCCCATCTACCTGATCGTCATCTTCTTCTTCGAGCCGTGGCTGGGCCTGTTCGCGCTGTGCGGCGTGGTTATTCTCGGCATCCTGGCCGTCGTCAACGAGCGCGTCACCTATGCGCCGCTGAAGGAAGCCAACACCATGGCCATCACGTCGAGCACGATGGCAACCAACAACCTGCGCAATGCCGAAGTGATCGAATCGATGGGCATGCTGCCCAACCTGATGGCGCGCTGGTTCAAGACCCACGGCCGCTTCCTGAGCCTGCAGGCCCAGGCGAGCCAGAAGTCCGGCACCATCACTGGCGTGACCAAGTTCTTCCAGATGTCGCTGTCGTCCGGCGTGCTGGGCCTGGGCGCGCTGCTGGTGCTCGACAACAAGATCACGGCCGGCATGATGATCGCCGCGTCGATCCTGCTGGGCCGCACGCTGGCCCCCGTGCAACAATTGATCGCCGTATGGAAGAGCTGGAGCAGCACGCGCAGCGCGTTCGACCGCCTGAGCCTGCTGCTGGAGAAGAATCCGGCGCGTGCGGCGGGCATGCCGCTGCCGGCGCCGCGCGGCCAGCTGAGCGTGGAAAACGTGCTCGCTGCGCCCCCGGGTGTCGGCAACCCGATCGTCAAGGGCGTGTCGTTCGCGATCCAGCCGGGCGATGTGCTGGGCATCATCGGCGCGAGCGGTTCCGGCAAGTCGACCCTGGCGCGCCTGCTGGTCGGCGTGTGGCCGGCCATGGGCGGCAAGGTGCGCCTGGACGGCGCCGACATCTTCTCCTGGAACAAGGCCGAGCTGGGTCCGCACCTGGGCTACCTGCCGCAGGACATCGAACTGTTCAGCGGCACCATCTCCGAGAACATCGCCCGCTTCGGCGAGATCGACGCGGAAAAAGTGGTGCAGGCGGCCAAGCGCGCCGGCGTGCACGACATGATCCTGCGCTTCCCGCAAGGCTACGACACCCCGCTGGGCGAGGGTGGCGCGGGCCTGTCCGGCGGCCAGAAGCAGCGCCTGGGCCTGGCCCGCGCCATGTACGGCGACCCGGCGCTGATCGTGCTGGACGAGCCGAACTCGAACCTGGACGAAGTCGGCGAGCAAGCCCTGGTGCAGGCCGTGATGGACCTGCGCCAGCGCGGCAAGACCATCGTCCTGATCACCCACCGCCCCAGCGCCATCAGCGTGACGACCAAGCTGCTGCTGATGAACGACGGCACGGTCCAGGCGTTCGGCCCGACCAAGGACGTGGTGGCCGCGATCAACGATGCAACCCAGAAGGCCCAGGCCGCCCAGCAGGCGCAGGTCGCCGCGCAGCAGGCGGCACAGCAGGCCGCGGCGGCCGGCGCCCAGGGCGGCGCTCCGGCCACGGCCTGAGCAACGAACGATACCAACGAAGGTAAATAGATGAAATTGTTGAAGAACGATGTGGCGCAAGTCATCTCGCACGATGTGACGCCGCTGGAAGTGAATACGGACGCGCGCTCGTTCAGCCGCATCGGCTGGCTGATCGTGCTGATCGGGTTCGGCGGCTTCCTGCTGTGGGCCCTGTTCGCACCGCTGGACAAGGGCGTGCCGCTGTCGGGTACCGTGGCCAAGGAATCGAACCGCAAGGCGATCCAGCACATGACCGGCGGTACCGTGAAGGAGATCCTGGTCAAGGATGGCGACGTGGTCAAGGAAGGGCAGGTGCTGGTGCGCATGAACGGCATTCTGGCCAAGTCGGCCTACGAGACCAGCGAAGCGCAATACCTGACCGCGCGCGCCACCCAGGCGCGCTTGACCGCCGAGCGCGACGGCCTCAAGACCATCAAGTTCCCGGCCGACCTGGAACAGCGCCGCAACGATCCGCGCATCATGGACATGATGTCGCTGCAGACCCAGCTGCTGTCCTCGCGCCAGATGTCGCTGCAGAACGAACTGGGCAGCGTGGACGAGAACATCGCCGGCCTCAAGGAGCAGATCCGCGGCCTGGAAGAATCGCGCGACAGCAAGAAGACGCAGATGGGCTTCCTGAAGGAGCAGCTGGACGGCATGCGCGACCTGGCCAAGGAAGGCTACGTCGCCCGCAACCGCCTGCTCGACCTGGAGCGCACCTACGCCCAGCTGAGCGGTGCCGTATCAGAAGACATCGGCAATATCGCCCGCGCGCGCCGCCAGGTGCTGGAGTTGAACCTGCGCAAGTCGCAGCGCGTCCAGGACTACCAGAAGGAAGTGCGTACGCAGCTGTCCGATACAGAGCGCGAGGCCGAAGCCATGGGCGCGCGCATGGAAGGCCAGAAGTTCGAGGTCGACAACGTCGAGGTCAAGTCGCCGGTGGCCGGTACCGTGACGTCCCTCGCCGTGTTCACCCAGGGCGGCGTCGTGCAGCCAGGCTTCAAGATGATGGAAATCGTGCCGACCGACGACCCGCTGGTGGTCGAGGGCAACCTGGCCGTCAACCTGATCGACCGCGTGCATCCGGGCCTGAAGACGGAACTGATCTTCTCGGCCTTCAACGCCAACAAGACGCCGCACATCCCGGGCGAAGTCGAGCAGGTGGCGGCCGACCGCAGCATCGACGAACGCACCGGCGCGCCGTACTACAAGGTGCGCGTGCGGGTGACGCCGGAAGGCCAGAAGCTGCTCGCCCAGCACAAGCTGGACGTGCGTCCCGGCATGCCCGTTGAGCTGTTCGTGAAGACGGGCGAGCGCACGCTGATGAACTACCTGCTCAAGCCGGTCTTCGACCGCGCCAAGTCGTCGTTGTCGGAGGAGTGAGCGTGACGAAGACGAACAAGCGCGGCGCGCTGCGCCGCGGTACGCTGGCGCTCGCCGCCGGCATGGCGGCCCTGATGGCCGCGGGCCAGGCGGGCGCGGTCAGCCTGCAGCAGGCTTATGAGGCGGCGCTGAAGAACGACCCGACCTACCGCATGAGCTATTACGATAAGGAGTCGGCGCAGGAAAACCGCATCATCGGCCGTTCCTACCTGCTGCCGAGCGTCGGAGCCAGCTATTCGCTGCAGCGTAACGTGGCTGACACCGATACGTTCCAGACGGTCAACCCCTACACGGGAGCGAAGGGTCATGTGCTGGACAACCCGAAGTACCTCAGCCGTTCGTCGGCCATCCAGGTACGCCAGCCGATCCTGAACCTGGACGGCATCGCGCGTTACCGCCAGGGCAAGGTCCAAGCCAAGCAGGGCGAAGCGGCCTACGCGGCCAGCGGCGACGAGCTCGCCGTGCGCCTGGCCAGCGCCTACATGGACGTGCTGTTCGCGGAAGACCAGGTGGCGTTGTCGAAGGTGTCGCGCGACATGTATGTCGAGATGATGCACGTGAACCAGCGCCTGTTCGAGAAGGGTGAGGGCACCCGGACCGACATGCTGGAAACGCAGGCCCGGCTCGACTTGGCCGAAGCCCAGCTGACCGAGGCGCAGGACAACGTCGTCGCCGCGCGCGAGACGCTGGCCGGCATCATCGGCATGGATCCCGGCAACCTGGACACGCTGGCCGACGGCTTCCGTCCGACGACCCTGCCGCCGGGCAGCTTCGAGGACTGGGAAAAGACGGCCCGCGAGAACAACAAGGAACTGGCTGCGGGCCGCCTTGCGGTGGAAAGCGCGCGCCTGGAGATCAGCAAGCAGAATGCCGGCCATTACCCGCGCGTCGACCTGATCGCCGCCTACAGCAAGGGCGATGCGGAATCGATCAATACCTATACCCAGAGCTCGACCAACCGCGCCATCGGCGTGCAGGTGAACGTTCCGATCTACCAGGGCGGCGCCATCAGCGCAACGACGCGCCAGGCAGCCGATGCCTACGGGCGCGCGCAGTCCGACCTCGATGCGCGCACCAGCCGGGTGATGGTCGAATTGCGCAAGGCGCACAGTATCGTGCTGTCGAGCGTGAACAAGATCGGCGCCCTGGAAAAGGCGGTCGAATCGGGCACGCTGCTGATGAAGGCGACGGAACAGAGCATCAAGGGCGGCGTGCGCATCAACCTGGACTTGCTGAATGCCCAGCAGCAGCTGTATACGAGCCAGCGCGACCTGGCGCAAGCCCGCTACTCCTACCTGATCGGCCTGCTGCGCCTGCGCGCCGCGGCGGGGACGCTGGATGCGTCCAGCGTGCGCGAGATCTCGGCGTTCTTCCGTTGATAAGCTTTTTCCGACGCCAACCCACTGCCCATGCAGTGGGTTTTTTTTATTTATCGCAAGCGTTTCATCCGGCGTCGGGTTATCTGTCTAACACATCCTTGCTTTCAGCGCATTTCCAGAAAAAAATCTTTTCTTTCAATAACTTAAGAGCGCTGATGCACGGTTGAGTGCGCCTCTAAAAAAGTGAATGCGGTATATTTTTTACATTCACTTTAAGGAGGCGAACATGGCGACTGACTACGATAACGAAGTGCAGAAATTGTATGTGGCTTACTTCAGCCGACCCGCGGACGTGGCCGGCCTGGATTACTGGGCCAACGTCCTGGCGACCGATCCGAGCGGCTACCAGAAAATCTCGGCCAGCTTTGCGGCGTCGCAGGAATATCGCGACACCTACGCGGGCATGGACAATAACGCGGTCGTCAGTGCCGTGTACGAGCACCTGTTCGGCCGCGCGGCGGAAACGGCAGGCGTGCAGTACTGGGCCAATCTGCTCAACCAGAAGGCGATCACGATCGACAACGTCGTGACCCAGATCGCCGGCGGCGCCCAGGATTCCGACAAGTTCGCCTACCAGGCGAAAGTGGCGGTCGCAGGCGCCTTTACGGACCGCGTGGATACGCCTGCAGAAAAGGCGGCCTACTCCGGCACGGCCGCCAACAAGATCGCGATCGACTACATCGCCTCCGTGCACGACATCATGACGGCGGCGGCAGGAATGGATCCGGGCAATATCGACATGCAGATCGCCAAGATCATGGGCAATATGTCGGCCTCCGACACCGCGCAGGTCGTCGGCGTGGCCGACTTCAATCTGCCGACCGTGCACGGCTGAGGAAATCGCGGTCCCGGCCGCGGAGCGGGCTTGCCGTTGACGGCACGCCCGCTCCCGCGACCTGCCAGTTCGGCCATCGGGACGCGGCATGCGAACAGATCGGACTACAATGCTTGTCTTAACGCAAGCACGGTAGCCCTATGCAATCGCTTAATCTACAGTACAACCCGCGCATCGACCAGCTGCGCTGGCTGGCTGCCACCATCGTGTTCCTGTTTCACTTCCAGCTGGAATACCGCGGCCTTGGTGGTCCCGCACTGGCGACGCCATGGGCGGGACTCATCACCGAAGGGCATACCGGAGTCGGCTTGTTCTTCACGCTATCCGGCTTCCTGTTCATGCAAATCGCATTGCACCAGGGAAGCATCGTGTACCGCGACTTCGTGCGCAACCGCATCTTGCGGATCGCTCCGCTGTTTCTCACCATCTTCCTCGTCGCCACCTCGATCGGGCGCGACAATTTCCAGCCGCAGGACATCCTGTATCTCGCCGCGACGAATCTCGGCCATGCGCCGACGTCGGGTACGCCGGTCACGGGCGCGGCGTGGACGATCTCGCTGGAATTCCTGTTCTACCTGGTGTTTCCCTTCCTGGCGCGCTTCGCGATGGAGCAAGGTCCCCGTTACCTCCTCGGCCTGCTGGTGCTGATGGGATTCTTCAAGCTCAGCGCCTACACGGTCAACGACAACAGCACGCTGATGTATTTTTCCACCTTCGTGGGCCGCTTCGACCAGTTCCTCATCGGTATGCTGGCCGCCATGGTGTACCGGCAGCACCGCGCCCGGCTGCATGCCTGGGCGCCCTGGCTGCTGCTGGCCGCTGCCGCGGTCGTCGTGTGCGACACCGCGGCACTGCATCGCTTCGCGCCGTTCGGCGCCACGCCGAAGTCCGGTTTCTGGATCTTCTGGTCGATGGCCGAGAGCGCCGGCTGGGCCGCTTTCATCGTCGCATGGGTCTCTTTCGAACCGCGCCTGCCAGCCGTGCTCGAGCGCGTGCTGTGCCATGGCGGCAAGGTCAGCTTTTCCTTCTATCTTCTGCACATGGCCTTGCTGCACCTGCTGGCCAAGTACGTGGGCCGCGTTTCCCCCGTCGGCAACGGCTGGGTGGATGCGGCGATCATGGGAATCGTCGCGTACGGTCTGACCTGGCTGCTGGCGACCTTGAGCTATCGCACCATCGAAGAGCCGTTTCTGCAAATGCGGAGGAAGTACGGGACCGACAGGCCGGTCCACACGACGGCGCGTGACACGGTGCACTAGCCTTGCCTTGCACCAGCACGGATGACGTCACCGCACCACGGCATCGGTACGAATGGGTAAACAAAAAGCACCGCGGGGCGACGGCCCTTGCGGTGCTTTTTGCTTTTTGTTTGTGCCGTACGAGAGGTGGCTCAGTGCGCCGCCGCACCCTCGGCTTCGGTTCCGCTGGCCTCGGTCCCCTTGGCCTGGTCACCGGCGCAATGCGGACACGATTTGCCGACCACGTACTCCGGCGCCAGCTGCTGGCGCGGCGTCACCACGGCGCGGCAGGCGAAGCACTGCACGGTCTCGGTCGGCTCCAGTTTCGGGTTCAGCGCGGTACGGTAGTCGAACACGAAGCAGTCGCCCGTATAGTGGTCGCCGCCGACTTCCTCGAAGTACTTCAGGATGCCGCCGTCGAGCTGGTAGACGCGGTCGTAGCCGATGTTCTGCATGTGGATGGCCGCCTTTTCGCAGCGGATACCGCCGGTGCAGAAGGTCACCACGGTCTTGCCCTGCAATTCGTCCTTGTGCGCGGCGACGACGTCCGGGAATTCGCTGAACTTGTCGATGCGGTAGTCGAGCGTGTTGTTGAAGGTGCCGACGTCGACTTCGAACGCGTTGCGGGTTTCCATCATGACGACGGGGACGCCATCGTCGTCGTGGCCCTGGTCGAGCCAGCGCTTCAGGGTCTTGGGGGCCACCGACGGGGCGCGGCCCAGCTCCGGCTTGATCAACGGCATGCGCATCGTGATGATTTCCTTCTTGATGCGGACCAGCATGCGGCGGTGCGACTGCTCGGTCGACAGGCTTTCCTTCCACTCCAGGTCGGCCAGGCGCGGGTCGCTGCGTACCCAGGCCAGGTACTGGTCGATCTGCTCGCGCGGACCGGAGACGAACATATTGATGCCTTCCGGCGTCAGCAGCACGGTGCCCTTGAGATCGAGCTCGTTGCACAGCGCCTGGTATTGCGGGCGCATCTCTTCGAGGTTGTCGAGGGTGATGAATTTGTAGGCGGCAATGTTGACGTGCGTGGTCATGGTGATCGGTTCGGAAGGCGGAAAGACAGCCGGCTATTATAAGGCAGGGAGGTGCCATCGTGAGCTGTGGCGCCCGCCGTACCGCATTACATGATGCCTTGTCGAAAAAATTTACAGTATGCAACGGGGATTTTCAATAAAACAACTTAAGTAGTTGAAATATAAGTTTATTATCGTATTGGCACATATTTTGCTGAAAGTTGGTCACAACATCTAAACTAGGGATTGATAATGATCAAACTTTCTGCACTTTTCGCCACGATCCTGTTCGCTGCAGCCGGTAGCGCCAATGCCGGCATCCTGCTTGCCAGCGGGGCGCCGTCCTATACGTTGTCGACGAATTCCAACACCGCCGTGACGCTCCCGCTGGGCTCGAAGCAATCGGGCGGCCTGCTCGTCGACTTCACCTTCTCGGTCTCCAAGGAACTGCAGAACAACGATTTCATGGCCGTTTATTTCGGTAACAGCGACGGCCCGAACATCGGCCTGAAAGCCAACTGCGGGGGCGATACCGCCGGCTGCACCAACGACATCTTCCTGCGCATGAAAGGTACCAACGGCAAGGACAGCCGCTACGTGGCCGGTACCGACATCAAGATCGGCACCGACTACCACCTGTTCGGCTACCTGTACAAGACGGGCGACAGCACGAACTACAATGCCTTCGACCTGTGGGTGAACCCGACCGATGCCGAAATGGTGTCGCTGAACGGCGCCGATCTGCACATCACCGGCGATACCGGCATCGCCTCGTTCGCCAGCGCGGGCATCCGTACCGCCAACCTGGAAGACAACAAGCAGGTCGTCACCGTCACTGGCCTGGCCGTATCGGAAGTGCCGGAGCCGGCGACGCTGTCGCTGTTCGGCCTGGCTGCTGCCGGCATGGGCTTCCTGCGCCGCCGCAAGCAGGCCTGATCGTACTTGCCGTCCCTGCCTGCGCAGGGACGACGAAGGTTGCGCAGGGACGACGAAGGCGCTGCAGGGACGACGAAGGCGCCGCCGGGGCGGCGCTTCGGCCGCAAGTCAAGTCTTTACTGTTGGCGAAACCGCCACGCTGTTCATTCCAAAAAGCAAACCGGCAAACCCGTCTCCGCGCCGGTCGCGGTAAAATGGCCGGATGACTTCCCCGACGTTTACCCACCTCCGCATCCACACCGAATACTCGATCGTCGACGGCCTGGTCCGCATCGACGACCTGGTCAAGGCCGCCGTCAAGGACGAGCAGCCGGCCGTGGCGGTCACCGACCTGGCCAATGCGTTCGCCCTGGTCCGCTTTTATAAAGCGGCGCGCGGGAAGGGGGTCAAGCCGATCGTCGGGGTCGATGCCTGGATCACCAACGACGACAACCGCGACAAGCCGTTCCGCCTGCTCATCCTGTGCAAGAACCGCACCGGCTACCTGCAGCTGTGCGAGCTGCTGTCGAAGGCATGGCTGACGAACCAGTACAAGGGCCGGGCCGAGATCCGCGTCGAGTGGCTGGAGGCGCTGGCGACCTCGGTGTCCACGCTCGAGCCGGAGGTGCCGCAGGCGAACGGACTTATCGTGCTGTCCGGCGCCCAGTTCGGCGACATCGGCCAGGCCATCGACAACGGCGACATCGCCAAGGCCGAGGCCTGCGCGCGCCGCTGGGCGCAGATCTTCCCGGGCCATTTCTATGTCGAGATCCAGCGCGCCGGCCAGCCGAACCAGGAGCAGCAGGTGCGCCATTCGGTAGCGCTGGCGGGCCGCCTGGGGCTGCCGGTAGTCGCCACGCACCCGGTCCAGTTCATCAGCCGCGACGAATTCATCGCCCACGAGGCGCGCGTGTGTATCGCGGAAGGCGAGATGCTGGCCAACGCCAAGCGCGTGCGCCGCTTCAACGAGGGCATGTGCTTCAAGTCGCAGGCCGAGATGGCCGAGCTGTTCAAGGACTTGCCGGGCGCGCTGGCGAATTCCGTGGAAATCGCCAAGCGCTGCAACGTCACGCTCACGCTGGGCAAGCCGCAGCTGCCGAACTTCCCGACCCCGGGCATGACCATCGACGAGTTCCTCGTCGCCGAAACGAAGAAGGGCCTGGAAGAGCGCCTCGTCCAGCTATATCCGGACCCGGAGCAGCGCGAGAAGGAGCGGCCGCGCTACGAGGCGCGCCTGCAGTTCGAGAACGAGACCATCATCAAGATGAAGTTCCCGGGCTACTTCTTGATCGTGGCGGAGTTCATCCAGTGGGGCAAGAACAACGGCGTGCCGATCGGCCCGGGCCGCGGCTCCGGCGCGGGCTCGCTGGTCGCGTACGCGCTCAAGATCACGGACCTGGATCCGCTGAAGTACAACCTGCTGTTCGAGCGCTTCCTGAACCCGGAACGCGTCTCGATGCCCGACTTCGACATCGACTTCTGCCAGGAAAAGCGCGAACTCGTCATCCAGCACGTGAAGGACCTGTACGGCCGCGACGCGGTCTCGCAGATCGCCACCTTCGGTACGATGGCGGCCAAGGGCGCCATCCGCGACGTGGGCCGCGTGCTCGACTTCGGCTATACCTTCTGCGACGGCGTGTCGAAGCTGATCCCGTTCAAGCCGGGCAAGCCGGTGTCGATCGCGGAGGCGATCGAGGAGGAGCCGCTGCTCAAGGAGCGCCTGGAAAACGAGGAAGAGGTCAAGCAGCTGCTCGACCTGGCGCAGCAGGTCGAAGGCATCACCCGCAACATCGGCATGCACGCCGGCGGCGTGCTGATCGCCCCCGGCAAGCTGACCGACTTCTGCCCGCTGTACACGCAGGGCGGCGATGCCGGCGTGGTCTCGCAGTACGACAAGGACGACGTGGAGGCGGCCGGCCTGGTGAAGTTCGACTTCCTGGGCCTGACCACGCTGACCATCCTGGACCGCGCCGTCAACTACATCCGCGCGCTCGATCCGCAGGATGCGGAATTCGACCTGGCCAAGGTGGCGCTGACCGACCGGCCGTCGTACAAGCTGCTCACCGAGGCGAAGACCGTCGCCGTGTTCCAGCTCGAATCGCGCGGCATGCAGGGCATGCTGAAGGATGCGCGGCCGGACCGCTTCGAGGACATCATCGCGCTGGTGGCGCTGTACCGTCCGGGCCCGATGGACCTGATCCCGGACTTCTGCAAGCGCAAGCACGGCGAGAAGTTCGACTACCCGGACCCGCGCACCGAGTCGATCCTGTCCGAGACCTACGGCATCATGGTCTACCAGGAGCAGGTGATGCAGATGGCGCAGATCGTTGGCGGCTACTCGCTGGGTGGCGCGGACATGCTGCGCCGCGCGATGGGCAAGAAGAAGGCCGAGGAAATGGCCGAGCACCGCGAGATCTTCCGCGCCGGCGCCGCCAAGGACGGCCTGTCGACCGAGAAGGCCGACGAGATCTTCGACTTGATGGAGAAGTTCGCGGGCTACGGCTTCAACAAGTCGCACGCGGCCGCCTACGCGCTGCTGTCGTACCACACGGCCTACCTGAAGGTCCACCACACGGCCGCGTTCATGGCAGCCAACATGTCGCTGGCCATGGAAGACACGGAGAAGATCAAGATCCTTGTCGAGGATTCGATCGACGTCTGCAAGCTGACGATCCTGCCGCCGGACGTGAACGAATCGCAGTTCCGCTTCACGCCGGAAGGCCAGCCGCGTTCCGTCACCGGCAAGCAGGTGTCGAACATCCGCTACGGCCTGGGCGGCGTGAAGGGCGCGGGGCAGGGCGCGATCGAGGCGATCATCGCGGCGCGCGAAAGCGGCGGCAAGTTCAAGGACCTGTTCGACTTCTGCAAGCGCGTCGACCGCAAGCAGATCAACCGCCGCACCGTCGAATCGCTGATCCGCGCCGGCGCCATGGATTGCTTCGGTGTGGACCGCGCGGTGCTGCTGGCCTCCGTCTCGTTCGCCATCGAAGTGGCCGACCAGGCCGCAGCATCCGCCAACCAGGTCAGCCTGTTCGGCGGCGACGACAGCGACCTGGTGGCCCCGCCGGAGTACGTGAAGGCCACGCCGTGGACGGACCGCCAGAAGCTGTCCGAGGAAAAGACCGCGCTGGGCTACTACCTGTCCGGCCACATGTTCGACTCCTACGCCAAGGAGGTGCGGCGCTTCGCCAAGACCAAGCTCTCGGACCTGGAGCCGTCGCGCGACCCGCGCATGCTGTGCGGCGTCATCACCGGCGTGCGCACCCAGCTGACGCAACGCGGCAAGATCCTGATCGTCCAGCTCGACGACAAGTCGGGCGTGGTCGAGGTCACGATCTACAACGAGCTGATGGAGCAGAACAAGAACATCTTCCGCGAGGACGAGTTCCTGCTGGTGGTGGGCAAGGTGTCGGAAGACCGCTTCAACGGCGGCCTGCGCATCACGGCCGAAAAGGCCTTCGACATCGCCGCGGCCCGCATCCAGTACGGCCACAAGCTGGAGATGGACCTGGCCTGCACGGCCTCACCTAGCAAGCTGGCGGAGATCCTGCAACCGTACCGCCAGACCGACGGCCTCCCGGTGAGCCTGCGCGTGACGCCGCAGGGCATTCCGTGCACGCTGCAGCTGGGCGACGACTGGCGGGTGGCGCCGTCGGATGAACTCAAGCATGCGCTGGAGTTGCAGCTGGGGGCGAAAGAGGTGGCGGTCGAGTACTAGGACGCGGCGCTAATACCGTCGCCCCAAAAAATTACCGTCGCCCCTGCGAAGGCAGGGGCCCAATTTTCACGCGCAGCCGCAACGCATGCAACATTGGATCCCTGCCTTCGCAGGGATGACGTTGGTTTGGTGCCGGGTCAGTGCAAATCATGCGGCTTCGTCCGCATGTTCCCGCAACCCCACGGTCGCCTGCGTCACCTTGGCCGCCGCCCGCTCCAGCACCGTGCGCCGGTTGCTCGATTCCTGGTCCCGCTGCGCTTCCCGGTGCCACAGGTGGAAGACCTCGGTGGCGAATGCGCCATCCTTGCGCAGGACGCCGCTGTGGAACAGGCGCACGACCAGGTCGGAATCCTCGTGTCCCCATCCCGTGAAACTCTCGTCGAAGCCGTTGACGCGCTCGAGGTCGCTCTTCCAGACGCCCAGGTTGCAGCTCTTGATGCGGCGCCAGCTGAATTTCTTCGTCGTGCGGCCCAGGTCCGGCCAGCGCACGGCCAGCTGCAGCACCTTGTTCATGTGACCGCGCAGGCGCCAGCCGATGCGCGTGGCCAGCGGGGCCACGGCGACGTCGACGCCCTCGTCGAGCACGCGCCGGGTCAGCGCCTCGTCCAGCAGGATGCGGCTGCCGGACACGAGGCAGCCCGGTTCGGACAGCGCCCGGTGCCGTGCGATGAAGTCGCGCTGCGGGATGCAGTCGCCGTCCAGGAAGACGATGTAGTCGCCGGTGGCGGCCAGCGTGCCCCGATTGCGCGCCATGGCGGCGCGAAAGCCCTGGTCGGGCTGCCAGACATGGTGAACAGGTACGGGGCTGCCTTGCGCCAGGCGCTCGATGCAGGCTCGCGTGTTGGCAGTCGAGCCGTCATCAGCGATAATGATTTCGAAATTCTTGTCGTTCTGCATGAAACATGCCCGAACCACCGCCTCCAGCGCGTCTGGCCGGTTATAGGTGGTGATCACGACCGAGATTGTCTGTGCGTGCCGCATAAGGTCCGATGTACACTGCTGTATTCAGGGGCATGAGTATCCCACAAGAACATCAATGAACAGTAATTCGACGAATACGTGGGCGCCGGCCCGGAACTGGATCGGCGCCCTGGCTTTCTTTTTACCCTTTTTGAGCCTCGTCACGCTGTTCGGCGTCAGTCTTGTCAGTTTTCTGTTCCTGATCAGCGCTTTGATTTGGTTCAAACCCAGCCGGGATGCGTTGCGCAGCCATTGGCCCCAAGTACGGTGGGTGGTACTGGCGTTCCTGCTGTATTTCACGTTCGTGCTGGGTTGTGCGCTCGTGCGCGGGGCCTCGATGGGATCGGTGGAAAAGCCGGCCCGCATGTTCCTGGCGCTCACCGCGCTGCTTGCGGTGCTGGTGTCGAACGCGCCGCGGCGCGCCCTCTGGTGGGGCGCGAGCGCGGGCGCGGTGGCGTCGCTGGCCTTCATCGGCTGGCAGCGCCTGGCGCTGCACATCGATCGCCCGGGTGGCTTGATCAATGCGATCACCTTCGGCGACCTGGCCCTCCTGCTGGGCTTGCTGTCGCTGGCCGGCGCGATCGACCTGCGCGCCTCGCGGCGCGACACGCTGCTGTGCGGGGCTGGCGTGCTGGCCGGGCTGGCGGCCTCGGTCCTGACGGGCACCCGGGGCGGCTGGGTGTCGCTGGCGCTGGTCGCCCTGGTGCTGGCGCCGCGCGTGCGCACCATCGACAGCCGCGCGCTGAGCGGCTTGCTGGCCGCCGGAGTGTTGCTGTTAGGTACGTCATGGTTCGTGCCGGCACTGGGTGTGCAGGCGCGTTTCGCCGAAGGCGTGCGCGACGCCGAGACCTGGTACGAGGGCGGCAGCGTGTGGACGAACGTCGGCACCCGCCTCGAGCTGTGGAAGGGCGCGGCGATGCTGATCGAGGAAAAACCGCTGCTGGGACGCGATTTCGATGCTGCAAGGACACGTCTTGCCGAATTTGCACAACAAGGACGCCTCGATCCCTTGGTACTGGAGCTGCCGCACCTGCATAATGACGGGTTGCAAGCGCTGACGACGGGGGGCGTGGTCGGGTTCGTGCTCTGGGCCAGCATCCTGGTGGCACCATTGGCGTTTTTCATGCGCCGCCTCGGCCGCGATGCGCAGGCGCCGCAGTTCGCCGCGGCGCTGGCCGGGACGTTCGTCGTGCTTGGCTATATTGGATTCGGATTGACCGAAGTGATCTTCTGGTCGATGAAAGGCAGCCTGTTCTATGCGCTCATGGTATTCATGCTGATGGGCTTCTGCCTGAATGCGAAAGATAAAATTGGATAACCGTATCATCATCAAGCGCCTGTGGGCGATCCTCAAGCCCTATCGCGGGCGCGCCTTCCTGTCGCTGCTGGCGATGGCGCTGACGGCCGCCACCCAGCCGCTGCTCGGCAAGGCCTTGGAATTGCTGATGGACAAGGGCTTCAACGACAAGGTCGAGTTCTCGCTGTGGTGGATCCCGGGCGTGCTGGTGTCCATCTTCGTCCTGCGCGGCATCGGCACCTTTGCCACCGCCTACTACAACAACTGGGTGCTCAGCCGTGTCCTGAACGATTTGCGCGCGATGGCCTTCGCGCGCCTGCTGCGCCTGCCCGTCGCGCGGTTCCATGAAGAATCGACCGGCAAGGTGATCAATACGGTGGTCGGCGACGTGCGCCAGGTCGTCGACATGATCAATTCCGTGTTCATTTCCTTCGTCCGCGACGTGCTCGTCGTCATCGGCCTGCTCGCCTCGCTGCTGTACCTGAACTGGAAGCTGACGCTGGTCGCCATCGTCGTCGTGCCGCTGACGGCCGTCATCGTGCGCACCACCAGCAAGCGCCTGCGCCACCTGAACCGCGAGAACCAGCGCGTGACGGCCGAGATGACGCAAGTGGTCGAGGAGGCCGCGCGCGGCCACCAGGTGATCCGCGTGTTCTCGGGCGAGCAGTACGAAAGCCGCCGCTTCTACCTGCGCAGCGAGGCGCTGCGCGGCTTTTCGCAGCGCATGACGGTGGCCTTCGCCGCCACCACGCCCGTCACCCAGATCGCCACCTCGCTGGCGCTGTCCCTCGTCGTCGTGCTGGCGCTGCAGGCCGACATGACCGTGGGCGAATTCACCAACTTCGTCACCCTGATGCTGATGCTGCTCACGCCCCTGAAGGCGCTGGCCGAGGTCAACGGCCCCATGCAGCGCGGCATCGCCGCCGCCGAGACCGTGTTCGAGATGATCGACGCGCCCGTCGAGCACGATCCAGGCACGCGCACGCTGGGACGCGCGCTGGGCAACGTGCGCTTCGAGAACGTCGTGTTCCGCTACCCGAACGCGCATGCCAACGCGCTGGACGGCGTGTCGCTCGACGTGCGCGCCGGCCAGACGGTCGCCCTGGTCGGCATGTCGGGCGGCGGCAAGTCGACCTTCGTGAACCTGGTGACGCGCTTCTACGAACCGGACGCCGGCCGCATCCTGCTGGACGGCATTCCCTACCAGGACATCCGGATGGCGTCGCTGCGCGAGCAGCTGGCGCTGGTGAGCCAGAACGTGGTGCTGTTCGACGACACGCTGCGCGCCAACATCGCCTACGGCGTGGAGCACGTGGACGAAGCGCGCCTGATGGCCGCGATCCGCGCCGCCCACCTGGCGGACGTGGTCGAGCGCCTGCCGGAAGGCGTCGACACGATGATCGGCGAGAACGGCATGCGCCTGTCGGGCGGCCAGCGCCAGCGCGTGGCGATCGCGCGCGCGATCTACAAGGATGCGCCGATCCTGATCCTGGACGAAGCCACGTCGGCCCTCGACAACGAATCCGAACGCGCCGTGCAGGCCGCCCTCGACACCCTGATGGCCGGCCGCACGACCTTCGTGATCGCGCACCGCCTGTCGACGATCGAGCGCGCCGACCGCATCGTCGTGATGGAACACGGCCGCATCGTCGAGCAGGGCACGCACGACGAGCTGCTGGCGCTGGGCGGCATGTACGCCAACCTGTATCGCCTGCAGTTCACCAACATGGCGGAAGCGTCATGAACGGGAACGACATGAAGAACGGGCCGCGCACCCTCGTCATCTCGCCGAACTGGATCGGCGATGCCGTCATGGCCCAGCCGCTGCTGCGCATGCTCAAGCAGCAGCATCCGGAGCGCCCCATCGACGTGCTGGCGCCGCCGCAGGTGGTGCCCGTGTGGCGCCGCATCCAGGAAGCGGACGACATCCTGGTGACGCCGTTCCGCCACCGCGCGCTGCAGCTGGGCGAGCGCTTCAAGTACGCGCGCCTGCTCAAGGAGCGCAACTACAGCGACGCCTACGTGCTGCCGAATACCCTCAAGTACGCGCTGATCCCCTGGCTCGCGAGGATCCCGCGCCGCGTCGGCTACAAGGGAGAGATGCGCTACGGGATGGTCAACGTGATGCACCACGACGACGTCCCGCGCCGCTCGATGGTGCCGTTCTACTCGGCGCTGGCGCGCGAGCCGGAGCTGCCGTCGCCGCGCCCGGTGCGGCCGATCCTGATCGTGGGCGGGGAAGAATCGAACGACGTGCGCGCGCGCCTGGGCCTGGACCTCGACCGTCCGCTGGTGGTGTTCGCGCCCGGCGCGGAGTTCGGCATCGCCAAGCGCTGGCCGCCGGCCCACTACGGCGCGCTGGCCGAGCGCGTCGCGCACAAGGTGCCGGGCGTGCAGATCGCGCTGCTCGGTTCCCCGAACGACCGCGAAACCTGCGACCAGGTGCAGGAATGCGCCGGCCAGGCCGCGCCGGCCGTCGTCAACCTGGCCGGCCAGACCTCGCTGGACGACGCCATCGCCCTGATCGCCCAGGCCGGCGCCGTGGTCTCGAACGACTCGGGCCTGCTGCACATCGCCTCGGCGCTGAACCGCCCGGTGGTGGCCCTGTACGGCTCCACCGACCCGGACTACGCGCCGCCGCTGTCCGACCTGTCGCGCACCGTGTCGCTGCGCCTGGAATGCTCGCCATGCCGCAAGCGCGAGTGCCCGCTGGGGCACCACGATTGCATGAACAAGATGAGTGTCGACCGGGTGTGGCGCGAGCTGGCGCCGATCCTGGGCGGATGAGCGATGTGCGCCCGGGGGGGGCGCACATGAGAAGAAGAGCAAGGAACAGCAAGCATCGTCGTCCCTGCGAAGGCAGGGACCCAATGTTGCACGCGTGCCGGCAACGCGTGGAGAAATCAGGCCCCTGCCTTCGCAGGGGCGACGTTCATGTGCAGGTGGTGAATGCCGACCCCGTTACTGCATTTGCCGCGCCCTCAACGTCACGCACACCCCCTCCGCCAGCGCGCTCACCAGCGCATGCCGTTTCCTCGCCTCCGAGCGCTTCTTCGAGGGAATCGCCTCCAGGTCCGGCGCCTCCAGGGGCCCGCAATCCAGTTCGTAGTCGCCGTCCGCGCGCGCCACGGCGCCCAGTTCTTCCCACAACTGGTCATAGTCGGCCAGCACGCGCCCGTGCCGGATCGCCTTGTAGATCACGCGGTTGCGGTTCGAGACCAGCAGCATGCGCTCGCAGCCGTATTCGTGGCCCAGCTGGCGCGCCAGCGTCACCATCAGCTGTTTCGGGCGGATGCCGTGCAGCTCGCGCGTGGCCAGGCGGATCGCCTCGCGCGCATCTTCCGTCTTGCCGCCCTGGACGCAGCCGATGGACAGCGCCGGGCGGCCGTCGCGCGGGGCCACCGTGAACGCCACCGTGTAGACGATCTTGTCGTCCTGGGCCAGCTGCAGCACCAGTTCGCCCTCGCGGTCGAAGCGGTCGATCGTGCGCAGCTGGACCTGGTAGGACAGGCCGCTCCTGCCGGCCGCCTCGGCCAGCACGACGGGGCCGCGGCTGGCGCGCGCCACCGTCTCGCCCAGGCCGCGGCGGAACATGAACAGGTAATGGGCGCGGATCGCCTCCAGGCGCTGCTCCGGCGTGATGGCGTGGGTGGAGTAGGGCCGGAAGGCCTTGTACAGGAAGCGCGGACACTGGCGCACGTAGTCCGAAAACGCGGGGTGCGAATTCAGCAGCGTCAGCCAGCCGCGGGCCACGCGCCGCTGCTGCAGGGCGCGCAGGCGGATCTTGCCCAGTTCGCGCCAGCGGCGCATGCCGGCCAGGTGCGGCGGCACGGCGCAGGCGAGGGTCACGGAAGGGAGGGCGGTGGCGACCAGGCGTTCGGCCAGGCCGCGTTCGGGACTGTACAGCTTCATGCGCGCCGCTCCGGCGCAAGATCGGCAGGCAGGCGGCGCAAGACGACAGGCATGTGGACCTCGATACACGTTAAGTGACGCAAAGTAACGTCATGTAACGCAGTGTATCAAAGCAAAATGCTTGCAGTAAATACCATGGATAAACTGTAATGTTCAGAAACAACAAGGGCCGGGGCGTCGCACCCCGGCCGCCCGCTTACGCTTCCTTGCTCTGCGCAAATCCCACGGTACCGCTGTCGACCTTGGCCTGCACGGCTTCGCGGTCGACCAGGTAACGCGCCAGCGCGTCGTCGAACGCCGGCAGCAGCATGCCGCGCTCGCTGCTCAGGGCGCTTGCGGCCGGGCGCGGCGCGCGCAGCCCCATGTCGGCGGCGGAGATCTCGCGCAGCTTGCCCGCATCGACGCCGGCGGCCTCCGCGGCGCGGCGTGCCAGGTCGGCCCAGCTCATCGCTGCGCCGTTGCTCAGGTGCCAGATGCCGCATTCGCGGTCGATCAGCAGGTCCAGCGTGGTGTTGACGAGGTCCGGCACGTAGGTCGGCGTGACCATCATGTCGCCGGCGGCGGCGAACTCGCGGCCGTTGGCCAGGGCATCGATGGCTTGCGTGACGAAGTTGTGCTCGTCCCACGGGCCGAAGAAGGCGCTGGTGCGGATGACGAGGGCCTGCGGGTCGGAATCGAGCACGCGCCGTTCGGCGTCGGCCTTGCTGCGGCCGTAGACGTTCAGCGGCGCGACCCGGTCGGACTCGACGTAGGGGCGGCCCAGGGTGCCGTCGAACACCAGGTCGCTGGAGAACGTGGCGAAGCGCAGCGCGTGGCGAATCGCGGCCAGCGCCAGCACGGTGGGGCCGTGCGCGTTCTCGCGCATGCAGCGTTCGACGTCTTCCTCGGCATCGTCGACGCGCACGTAGCCGCCGGCGTTGATGATCGCCCAGGGCTTGAAGCGCACGATCGCCGCCTCGACCGAGGCCGGGTCGGTAATGTCCATCTCCTGGCGCGTCAGCACGTGGCAGGCCAGGTTGCGCTCGGCGCAGATGCGCGCGAAGGCGCGGCCCAGCGTGCCGGTGGCGCCGATGATGAGGATCGGCTGCGGGAAGGTGGAGCGGAAGGCGCCGCGTTCGGCGATGTCGGCCACCGCCGTGCGGGTGGCGACCGGCTTGGCCAGGAAGCGGCCCGGCCGGCGCCACCAGCCCTGGCCCTGCAGCACGGGCGCCGACAGGGGACGGCCGCTGGCCAGTTCGCGCATCAGCGTGGCGACGGCGGTCGGGCGCGGCTGCGGACCGCGCACGTCATAGGGGCCGGACTCGTAGTAGCCGCGGCATTCGGTGACGAGGCAGTTCCAGTCGTAGGAGCCGAGCAGCGCCCACACGGTGACGGCGCGGATGTCGGCGCCGCCCTGTTGCACCTTCTTGGCCGCGTTCCACATCTCGACGAGCCAGCGCAGCTGGTCTTCGCGCTTGGCGTCGATGTGGGCCTCGGTGATGGCGATCGGCAGGCCGTAGCGGTCCCAGGTCTCCTGCAGCAGCGGGCCCACGCCCGGCGTCGGCGTGGCCAGCACGCGCGGGCATTCGATGTCGGCGTGCGGGACGCCGCGGTACACGGTGCGGCGGCTTTCCGGATAGCGTTCCGCGCGATGGTCGAGCCAGCGTTCGCTGGTCGCGTAGTAGTTGACGCCGATGACGTCCGGCGGGCACATATTGTCCTTGAACCAGAGCAGCTCTTCGGGCGTCGCGTCGTTCTCGAGCAGGTAGGTCCACAGCGCGTGGCCTTCGTCGACCTTGCCGCACAACAGGTCCCAGCCGAGCCAGCGGCGCTCGTTGAAGAAGTTGACGAACTCGCTCATCTCGGCCGTGCCGTAGGTGCGCGACAGGTCGTCGGTCTGCACCAGCTTGGCGTCCGGGTTGACGGCGCGGATCGCCTGCATCGACAGCACCACGGCGCGGCACTGGTTGATCAGCGCGCGGATGAATTCCGCCTCGCTGCTGCCGTGCGGGTACCAGACGCCGTTCAGGCCGGAGAAGCGCGCGGTCGTGCAGGGTTCGTTGACGGGGGTCCAGTACTCGACCCACGGATAACGGCGCGCCACGGCGCCCGCGTATTCGGCAAGCTTGTCGGCGAAATCGGGCGCCATCAGGCTCGTATGGCGCGGACCGCTGCCGTGGTGGATCAGGCCGACGATGGGCGAGACGCCCAGTTGCTGCAGCACGGGCAGGCGTTCGTCGGACCACGACCAGTCGGCCGATTCGATGCCGTCCGGCGCCGTGCGTTCCCACAGCACGGGGTAGCGGATGGCCTTGATGCCGAGCGAGGCAAAGCGCTCCAGGTCCTGCAGGCGTTCTGCATGGCCGTTGCGGTCCATCTGGGAAAAGTATTCGTCGCGTACGCGGTTGACGGTGCATTCGAGGCCGCCCCAGAGCTGGAGCGGAGAAGTTGCTGGCTGAATATGACTGTTGAGGTTCA
Organism: Massilia paldalensis; assembly: GCF_044901715.1. Lineage (NCBI taxonomy): Bacteria > Pseudomonadati > Pseudomonadota > Betaproteobacteria > Burkholderiales > Oxalobacteraceae > Massilia > Massilia paldalensis. The sequence goes on along the minus strand of NZ_JBJCIU010000004.1, from coordinate 186,427 downwards.
TGAGCGTTTCCTGCGTATTTGATCCAAGGCCTAAGCCTAGACAAGCGATCCACCTCCTTGTGTGGGGTGGCCCACATATAGGGGAGATTTCGGAGTAGTCCTACGTCCATAGTCAATTTATCTATGACACTGGCCTTTGGATGCGTTCCTTGACAGGGCATGCGGCGCCCGCCCATGCTGCCGCAGGAGCGCCAGGGCGCGAAAGGAGAAACGATGTACATGGTTTACTGGACGATCGCCGATGCCGCCGGCAGCACGCCGCATGCGCAGGCTTTCGGGACCGACGCGATGGTCGATGCGATGCGCTTCATGGAGGACTTGCGGCGCCGCCAGCGCGAAGGGGAGGGCGTGCGCTTCGTGACGATGTGTTCGGAGCATCCGGACGTGGTGGGGCATCCGGGGGTGGACGTGACGGGGCCGGATTACAACTGGAAGAAGCGGCGCAGGTAGCGGAAAAATGCAGCGGGTTAGCGTAAAACGGCAGCTGAAAAACCCCGTCGCCCCTGCGAAGGCAGGGGCCCAATTTCTCATGGCGCTACCGACGTCAAATTAGGCCCCTGCCTGCGCAGGGGCGACGGTAACTTGCATCAATCACCGTCGCCGTAGGGTGGGCACCCCGTGCCCACCATTGCATACCCGTTACGGCAATTCCAGCGCCATCTTCGCCAGCACGTGCTTGAGCACCTTCCCGCTCGGCGCCGCCGGCAGCGCCGCCAGCGCCACGATTCGCGCCGGCCGCTTGTACGGCGCCAGGCGCGCGGCTGCCCACCCGGCCAGTTCCTCGGACGACGGAGCCACGCCCGGTGCCGGCTGCACGAACGCCACCACTTCCTCGTTGCCGTCCGCGCACGGCCGGCCCACCACCGCCGACTGCGTGACGCCCGGGTGGCTGTTGAGCGCCGTCTCGACCTCCAGCGGGAACACGTTGAAGCCGGAGCGGATGATCAATTCCTTGCTGCGCCCGACGATGGACAGCGCGCCGTCCGCCGCGCGGGTGGCCATGTCGCCCGTGTTCAACCAGCCGCCGGGACGCAGCGCGGCGGCAGTCAGCTGCGGTTCGCGGTAGTAGCCGCGCATCAGGTTGGGGCCGCGCACCCATAGCTCGCCCGGCGTGCCGTCGGCCAGGTCACGGCCTGCGCCGTCGACCAGGCGCACCTCGACGCCGGGGATCGGCAGGCCGACGGACGTGTCGGCACGGGGCGCGTCCAGGCGGGTCTGGCTGACCGTCGGCGCGGCTTCCGTGAGGCCGTAGCCGTTGTGCAGGGGCATGCCGAGCAGCGCCTCGACGCGTTCCTTGAGCTGCGGGTCGAGCGGCGAGCCGCCGGCATAGGCGAAGCGCAGCCGCGACGGCAGGTGTAAAGGCGGGCGCGTGCCGGCGACTTCGGGCAGCGCCAGCAGGCGCGCATACATGGCCGGCACGCCCTGCACGATGGTGAGGCCCTCGTCACGGATGGCGGCCAGCATCTCCTGCGGCGCGAAGCGCGGCGCCAGCTGCAGGCAGGCGCCCGCGCTCAGGGTGCCCAGCATCACCGAGGTCAGGCCGTACACGTGCGAGATGGGCAGCACGCCCCAGGCGCGGTCCTGCGGCACCAGGCCGCGCAGGCGGCTGGAAACGGCGGCCACGTACAGCAGGCTGCGGTGGCTCAGCATCACGCCCTTCGGCTGGCCCGTGGTGCCCGTCGTGTAGACGAGGGCCGCCACCGCTTCGTCACCGTCCGCTTCCGGTGTGCACTCCTCGTTGCGCGACCCCGCCATCAGGCCGTCGAAGCCGGGGCAGGCATGCGCTCCCGCGCGCGCCGCATGGGCCGCCGCCTCCGCCGACACGCCCGCCGTGTACAGCGCCACGCGCGCGCCGCTGTGCAGCGCGATGCCGTCCAGCTCGGGCGCGGTCAGGCGCGGATTGACGTTGACGATCCAGGCGCCCACGGTCGATGCCGCGAAGACCAGCGCCACCTGCGCGGCGCAGTTCTCGCTGGCCAGCAGCACCCGGTCGCCGCGCCGCACGCCAAGGTCGCGCAGCAGCGCCGCATGGCGGTCGATGGCGTCGACCAGCGTGCGGTAGCCGATGGTGCGGCCGGCTTCGGCCAGCGCCGGGGCGTCGGGCGTACGCGCGGCGGCGTTGCGGGGGATGGCGTCGATGCGTGCCGGCAGGCCGGCCAGCAGCTGCGCCACGTCGAATTCCTGGTTCATGCGCTTCCTTGCTGGGGTCCGGCCGGGCCGGAGAGCCGGCGATGATAACCGGGCCGGGCATCCCTGTCATGCGCCCCCCATCGGCCCGGCGGTTTATGATCCTGCCGACAAGAACCCCTCGCGGACATGGCAGCGACAGGGGCGGACGAGAACGGACGAGGGGGCAGGCATGGGAGCGATCGAGGACAAGGCAACGGATTCCGGCTACGTGGACCATGCGGCCTACCGCGCCGCCGGCGGCTACCGCCTGCTGCAGGCCTGCCTGGGCGGGCGGCTGCATCCGGAAAGCGCGATCGTGACGATGATGGCCGCCGGCCTGCGCATTCCCGATGCCGGCGGCGGCACCATCCCCGCCGGCCGGCGCTGGCGCCAGGTGCGCACGGCGCCCGGCCCGCGCGCGCTGCTGGTGGACGTCGACGGCGGCGGACCCTGGGCCTTGCGCGACCGCCACTACCTGGGAAGGGACCCGCACCGGGTGCTGGAAGGCGCGCTGCTCGCCGCCTGGGCCGCCGACATCGAGCACGTGCAGCTGCGCCTGCCCGACGGCGAGCCCGGTCTGCATGCCATGCTGCGGGAAGAGCTGGCTTTCCTGCACGCCGACCTGCCGGAAGCCGGCTTCGTACACATCCGGATCGGCGCGGCGCCGCCGGATGCCGCCATCACGCTGGAACAGGACGCCGAAAGCCTGCACTGGGTGCGCGACATCCTCGAGCGCGGCGCCGACTGGTTCACGAGCCAGGGCCGGCACGGCAAGCGCGGCCTGCGCTCCTTTGCCGTATCCGGGGCCGTGCGCGTGCCCGGTGTGAAACTGGTACCGGCCGGCACCACGGCGCGCGAGCTGGTCGACGAATACTGCGGCGGCATGCGCGAGGGCGCCGCGCTGTACGCCTGCCTGCCGGGCGGCGCCGCGGGCGCGATCCTGCCTGCCGCCATGGCCGACATCCCCCTCGATGCCGACACGCTGGGGCGCCATGACGTCGACGTCCACCCCGGCACCGTGGTCGTGCTGGCCGAAGGCGAACGCGCCTGTGACGCCGCCTGCGCCGTGCTGGCGCATTGCCGCGCGCAGGCCGGCAGCGCGGTCCATGACGCCATCGACGCAGCCTTGGCGCTGCTGGACTGCCCCATGCCGGGCAGCGCCGCGCGCCTGGAAGCACTGGCGCACGGCCTGCGCGACGCCAGCCCGGCCGCCGCCCGCGCCATCGATTCCGTGCTCGCCCACTTCGGCCATGAACTGGATGGCCACGTGGACGCCGCGCGCGCCGCGTGATGGGCGCCCTCGACGCCACCCTGCGCGCCTTCGGCCTGCTGCTCACGGGCGATGCGGCGCTGTGGCACCTGGTCTGGGTGTCGCTGGCGACGAGCCTGGCGGGCCTGCTGCTGGCGGCGCCGCCGGCGCTGCTGCTCGGCTACCAGGCCGCGCTGCACCCCTTCCGCTGGCGCCGCGCCATCGCCTGGCTGGCGCAGGCGATGCTGGCCGTGCCGACGCTGCTCGTCGGCCTGCTGCTCTACCTGCTGCTGGCGCCCGCCGGGCCGCTGGGCGACCTGCGCTGGCTGTTCGCCGAGCCGGGCATGGTGCTGGGCGTGTTCGTCGTCACGTTTCCCGTGCTGTTCGCCTACACGCTGGCGGCCGTGCAGGCCGTCGACCCGCTGTATGCCGAGACGGCACTGGCGCTGGGCGGCACGCGCAGCCAGGTGATGCTGCGCGTGCTTCACGAGGCGCGCTTCGGGGTGATGGCGGCCATCCTGCTGGGCTTCGGAAGGGCGATCGCGGAGATCGGCGGCGCGCTGGTCCTGGGCGGGAACATCGCGGGACACACGCGCAGCCTGGGCACGGCGCTGGCGCTGGAGGCGGGCCGCGGCGACGTCGGCCAGGCCATCGCGCTGGGCATCGTGCTGCTGGCGTTCGCGCTGCCGCTCACGGGCGTGCTGGCGTGGCTGCAGGGCGCCCCGCGCGTGTTGAGGAGGCAGCCGGCATGATCCAGAGCATATCGATCCAGAGCATGCTGGCGAGCGTGGACGTGCGCACCGGCGACGAGCGCCGCAAGGCGCTGCTGGGCGTGCGCGGCCTGCGCAAGCGGCTTGGCGCGCATCCGGACGAGCGCCTGCTGCTGGACATCGACCGGATCGAGATCGCCACGCACGGCGCCTACCTGCTGACCGGCATGAACGGCGCCGGCAAGAGCACGCTGCTGCGCGTGCTGGGCGGCCTGGAACGGGCCGAGATCGACAGCCTGCGCTTCGAGGGCCTGGACGTGATTCCGCATCCGTATCCGCGCGCCATGCGCACCGGCATCGTCTACGTGCACCAGCATCCGGTGCTGTTTTCCACCAGCGTGGCCCACAACATCGGCTACGGCCTGTCGGTACGCGGCGTGGCGCCGGCGGAGATCGCGGCCCAGGTCGAGGAAGCCATGGCCTGGGCCAACGTCGCCCACCTGCGCGGCATCGATCCGGCCCGGCTGTCGCGCGGCGAGCAGCGGCGCGTGGCGCTGGCGCGGGCCAAGGTGCTGAAACCGAAACTGATGCTGCTGGACGAGCCCACGGCTGACCTGGACGAGGTGGCGCGCAAGTGCTTGTTCGGGTCGATCGCCGCGCTCATCGATGCCGGGGGCAGCGTGCTCATCGCATCGCACGACCGGAACCTGGTGGGGCAGGAAGGGGTGCAGCTGATGGAGCTGCGGGAAGGGAGGCTGGAGATGGGGTGACGAAATTGGCGTGATAGTGCCGGGGGCACTATCACGCCTTCGCAGGGGCGACGCATCTCGAACGTCGCCCCTGCGCAGGCAGGGGCCCAATTTTTTTAAACTTACGCCAGCGCGTGCATGACGGCCTGCACCGGAATCGCCTTGACCCAGTCGCGCCGCTGGTCCGCCGTGATGACGGTGGAGTTGGCCTTGTCGACGGGCGCCCATTCCGGCGTCTTCTGGCGCATCAGTGCGACGACCGGCACGCCCACGGCATTGGCCAGGTGCATCACGGCCGTCTCGACGGAGACGATCAGGTCGCACTGCGCCAACATGGCGGGCAGCTGGAAGAAATTCTCGTTGGCGCTGAACAGTTCGGTGCGGTCCAGCTTGCGCTCGGCCAGCATCGTCTTGACGCGTTCGACTTCCTGCGGCACCGCGTTGACGATGAAGCAGGCGTCGCGCCATTCCGGCTGGGCACGCATGGTCGTGATCAGTTCGGCGACGCGCTCGACGGGCCAGCAGCGCTTGCGGGTCTTGGCGAACGGGTTGATGAAAACGAGCTTGCCCTGGCGGTGATCGAAACCCCAGTCGTGCAGGCGGGCGCGGGCGCCGTCGACGAATTGCTGCGGAATATGCACGAAGGGAATGCGCGCGGCCGGCGGGATGTCGACGTTGGCCAGCTGGCGGAACCATTCGGCATGCACGTCGCTGATGTGCGGTGCGCTGTTGCGGTCGGCCACGTCCGGGTTCAGGCTGGCGTCCAGCTTGTGGTAGGCGAACCAGTGCGGCAGGTCGAGCAGGCCCAGCGGCTTCTTCAGGCCGACGACGAAGCCGTCCGGGCTGATCTCGCGCGCCAGGTTGGCGTAGAAGTGCGGGCGCAGCGTGCCGAGCGAGACGACGATCGGGTAGCGTTCCTGCTGCGCTTCCTTGATGGAGTCCTGGAACAGCTCGGGCGAATAGTTGCGGTCGTAGACCTTGTCGATGAAATCGCAGGCCGCCAGCCAGTCGTACAGGACGTTCTTTTTCAGGTGCGGCCACTGCGAGGCGTCGCCGGTGCGGCGCACTTCGTCGACCCACAGGTGCAGCTTCAGGTGCGGATACGCTTGCGCGAACGCCTGGAAGCAATTCTGCAGGTACGTGTAGTCGCCCAGCGCCAGGTGGGCGATGAACAGGATTTTGTCCGACTTCTGCAGCAGTTCGGAAGGAATGAGAGGTACGTTCATTGTCTCTTACGGGTCGCCTGCCTGTGTGATGACGCCGCCAGTGGTCCATTCAGGGGAGCCGCGGCGCATCAGCTGCCGGCAGCACCAAACGGGAACCGCGACATTCCGTTGTTCGCCAAACAATGACGTCTCTCCACGGTTGATCAAGGTTCCCTACCGGTCGGCTGGCCGCATCCCGCAACGGTCGCTTTGAAACGCGTTACCGCCAACTCTCTAATTCAGCAAATTGTCACGAATTGTAGTCTAAACCGGGGAGTGGCGTGTCCGCCAGCGCTATTTTCGGACGCTTTGTCCATTGGCTGCAACAAGCATTGAACTGCTTGGCAAGTGTTTGTCGCGCCTCATACAGTTTACCGACAAAATTTCACATCAAAATGACATCGTACTGCTCCTGATGGTAGCCTTTTTCCACCTGCAGCGAGATCTTTTTGCCGATGAAATCACCCAGCATGGCCAGGTGCTGCGACTCTTCTTCCAGGAACATGTCGACCACTTCCTGGGACGCCAGGATGCGGAATTCGCGCGGGTTGAACTGCTTGGCTTCGCGCAGCAGCTCGCGCAGGATTTCGTAGCAGATCGTGCGCGAGGTCTTCACCTGTCCGCGGCCAGCGCAGGCAGGGCAGGGCTCGCACAGGATATGCGCCAGCGATTCGCGCGTGCGCTTCCTCGTCATCTCGACCAGGCCCAGGGCCGAGAAGCCGCTCACCGACACCTTGGTGCGGTCGCGTGACAGGGTCTTCTTGAGCTCCGCCAGCACGGCATTGCGGTGCTCGTTGTTCTCCATGTCGATGAAGTCGAGGATGATGATGCCGCCCAGGTTGCGCAGGCGCAGCTGGCGCGCGATGGCGTGCGCGGCTTCCAGGTTGGTCTTGAAGATCGTGTCGGCGAAATTGCGTCCGCCGACGAAGCCGCCGGTATTGACGTCGATCGTGGTCATCGCCTCGGTCTGGTCGACGATCAGGTAGCCGCCCGACTTGAGGTCGACGCGGCGCCCCAGCGCGCGCAGGATTTCCTCCTCGACGCCGTACAGGTCGAACAGCGGGCGTTCTCCCGTGTAGTGCTGCAGGCGCGACAGCACGCTCGGCGTATAGACCTGCGCGAACTCGACCAGCTTCAGGTAGTTCTCGCGCGAATCGACCAGGATCGCCGCCGTCTCGTCGTGCACGAAGTCGCGCAGCACGCGCTGGGCCAGGCTCAGGTCCTGGTACAGCAGGCTGGTGGCCGGGAGGGTGCGCGCGCCCTTGGTGATCGCGCCCCAGGTCTTGCGCAGGTAGTCGACGTCGGCGGCCAGGTCGGCGTCGGACGCGTCCTCGGCCTGGGTGCGCACGATGTAGCCGCCTTTCTCGTCCGGCGGCAGCAGGCCCTGCATGCGCGCGCGCAGGGCCTCGCGCTCGGATTCCTTCTCGATCTTCTGCGAGATGCCGATGTGCTTATCTTGCGGCAGGTACACCAGCATGCGCCCGGCGATGGAGATCTGGGTCGACAGGCGCGCGCCCTTGGTGCCGATCGGGTCCTTGATCACCTGCACGGTCAGCACCTGGCCGTCGAACAGCAGCTTCTCGATCGGGGTCGGCGGCGCGTTGGCGCCGTCGTGCGGCCGCGCTTCCCAGATGTCGGCCACGTGGAGGAAGGCGGCGCGTTCCAGGCCGATGTCGATGAACGCCGACTGCATGCCCGGCAGCACCCGCACGACCTTGCCGAGATAGACATTGCCGGCCAACCCCCGGGTGAGCGTGCGCTCGATATGCAATTCCTGCACGGCACCCTGCACCACCAGCGCGACGCGCGTTTCCTGGGGGGTGATATTGATCAGGATGTCTTCAGTCATTGGGGGCGGGCCGTGCGTTATTGTTCAGGACGACATCATACACGGTGGGGGAGAGGGCCGTTGGCGCCAGATTCGTCGTCCCTGCGCAGGCAGGGACCCAATTGCGTGAGCGTTGCGGCAACGCGTACAAATTGGATCCCCGCCTGCGCGGGGACGACGGTTTCATGGGTGCATTACAACGGATTGACGCCCGCCTTCTGCAGCAATTGCGCCGTCTCGAACACCGGCAAGCCCATGATGCCCGAATGGCTGCCGTCGATGTGCTCGATGAACAGCGCGGCCAGGCCCTGGATGCCGTAGGCGCCCGCCTTGTCGTAGGGTTCCGCGGTGGCGCAATAGGCGCGGATGGCCTGCGGCGACAGCGTGGCGAAGCGCACGTGCGATACCTGCGTGACCTGCTCGACCATGTTGTGCGCATGCACGGCGATCGACGTCAGCACCTGGTGCGTGCGGCCCGAGAGCCGCTCCAGCATGGCCACGGCTTCGCGCACGTCGGCCGGCTTGCCGAGGATCTCGCCGTCGATGGTGACGGTGGTGTCCGCCGACAGCACCGGACGGATCTGCATGCGCCGCTGGTGCAGCACGTTCCAGGCCGCCGCGCCCTTGGCCAGCGCGACCCGTTCCACGTAGGGCAGCGGCGCTTCGCCGGGCAGCACGTCCTCGCTGACGTCCAGGCTGCGGCCCAGGTCGGAGCGCAGGCTGAGCAGCTCGAAATCGATGCCGACCTGGCGCAGCAGTTCGCGCCGGCGCGGGCTCTTGGAGGCGAGATAGATCTTCTGGTCGGGCGTTTTCAGCGAAGGCATGGACGGGGCAGGTTCAAACGCGGTGATAGGGGTGGTTCTGGGTGATCGACCAGGCACGATACAGCTGTTCCGCCAGCATCACGCGCACGATGCCGTGTGGCAGCGTCATGCTGGAAATACGGATCAGGCCGTCGGCCCGCGCCTTCAGCTCGGGATCGAGGCCGTCGGCGCCGCCGATCAGGAAGGCGACATCGCGGCCGTCCTGCTGCCAGCTTTCCAGCTGCTGGGACAGGCCGACGCTGGTGAGGTCCTTGCCGCGCTCGTCCAGGGCGACGATGCGCACGCCCTTGGGCAGCACGGCTTCGATGCGCTCGCGCTCGAGCGCCATCGCGGTCGCCGCCGTCTTGCTGCCGGAGCGCTCGACCGGCTTGACTTCCTTGAGCACGATGCGCAGCTCGGGGGGCATGCGCTTGGCGTACTCCGCGAAGCCGGTCTCGATCCAGGCCGGCATCTTGTGGCCGACCGCGACGATCATCAACTGCATCGAGGATTACTCTTCGGTCTTCTTGATGCGGCGGATGACTTTCTTGACCGGTGTGGCGGCGGCTTCGGCCGGCGCGGCTTTCGCGCGCTTCGGAGCGGCTGCCTTGGCGGCCTTGGCGGCGGCGGCCGAGGCCACGGCCGTCTTCGGCAGCGCGACCTTCACCTTGGCGCCGGTCGGGATCTTGGCGGCCGGCTTCTTGGCGGCGGCGGTGGCGGTGGCGCCTGCAGCCTTCTTGGCGGCGGGCTTGCGCTCGCGCACCGGCTTGGCTTCCGGCTGGTCCTGGTTGGCGGCCAGGTGCTTCGACTTGGTCTTCGGCGCATCGGCCTCGATGCCTTCGGCCGTCGACTTGCGCTTGGCGGCGCCCAGCTTGACGGGCTTCTCGCCCCAGATCTCTTCCAGGCGGTAATACTGGCGGATGGCCGGCTGCATGATGTGGACGATCATGTCGCCCAGGTCGACCAGCACCCACTCGCCCGTGTCTTCGCCTTCCAGGCCGACCACGTCGCCGCCTGCTGCCTTGACCTTGTCGCGCACCGAGGCGGCCAGCGCCTTGGTCTGGCGGTTCGACGTACCCGAGACGACCGCGATGCGGTCGAACAGGCTGGTCAGTCCGGTCGTGTCGAACAGGACGATGTCCTGGCCCTTGACGTCTTCGAGGGCGTCGACGACGAGCGTTTGCAGTTTCTTGATATCCATTAGCTCTTGTATAAATTATGTTGTTGAATATAGTCTAGCACTTGCGGGGAGAGCAGCGCGCCGACCTGGGCCTGTGCGCTCGCGTCCGGATCGGTCCCGGATTCCCCGCCTTGTTTCAATGCCGCGCGCACCTGCGTGGCCGAGATGTCGACCGCCAGCGTATGCGCGATGCAGACCTTGCCGGCCGCGCTGGCGCAGAGCGCGCCGGGTTCCACGCGCCGCGCCGCCACTTCGCGCGCCACCGCCAAGGGCAGCGCCGCATCGTCGAGCCGGTAGCCGGGGCGGGCGGCGACGCCGAAGCTGGCCAGCGCGAACAGGCTTTCCCAGTCGCGCCAGGTATCGAGCTTCTGCAGCTGGTCGGCGCCCATCAGGAACACGATCGCTGCCTCGGGGCCCAGTTCTGCGCGCAGCTCGCGCAGCGTGTCGACCGTGTAGGTCGGACTTTGGCGCGTGATCTCGCGGGTATCGATCGTCACGGGGGCGCTGCTGCCGGCGAAGGCCAGCTCCAGCATCCGGATCCGGTCGGCATCGCCGGCCTGCAGGCCGTTCGATTTCTGCCATGGCTGGCCGGCGGGGAGCAGGCGCAGCTCGTCCGGGTTCAGCAGGCGTGCGAACAGTTCGGCCAGCGCGACGTGGCCGTGGTGCACCGGGTCGAAACTGCCTCCCAGCAAGGCGACACAGCGGGTCACGGGGCCAGCCAATCCCGGTGGGGGAGGAAGTCGCGGTACAGCGCTTCCTCGGCGCTGCCGGCTTCCGGGTGCCAGTCGTAGCGCCAGGTAACGACCGGCGGCATCGACATCAGGATCGCCTCGGTCCGTCCGCCCGACTGCAGGCCGAACAGCGTGCCGCGGTCCCAGACGAGGTTGAACTCGACGTAGCGGCCGCGCCGGTAGGCCTGGAAATCGCGTTCGCGTTCGCCGTAGGGCTGGTCCTTGCGCGCCTTGACGATGGGCAGGTAGGCATCGAGGAAACCGTTGCCGACGCGCTGCACCAGCGCGTACGACGCGTCGAAACCGAGCTCGTTGAAATCGTCGAAGAAGATGCCGCCGACGCCGCGCGCTTCCTTGCGGTGCTTCAGGTAGAAGTACTCGTCGCACCACTTCTTGAAGCGCGGATGCAGGTCGGCGCCGGACGGCGCCAGCGCGTCGCGGCAGGTGCGGTGGAAGTGCACGGCGTCGTCGACGTTGCCGTAGTAGGGCGTCAGGTCCATGCCGCCGCCGAACCACCACACGGGTTCCTTGCCCTCGGCCGTGGCTTCGAAGAAGCGCACGTTCATGTGCACGGTGGGCGCATACGGGTTACGCGGATGCAGCACCAGCGACACGCCCATCGCTTCCCAGGCGCGTCCCGCGAGCTCCGGCCGCGCGGCCATCGCCGACGGCGGCAGGCTCTTGCCCTGCACGTGCGAGAAATTGCAGCCGCCGCGCTCGAACACATTGCCTCCCTCGATCAGGCGCGAGACGCCCCCACCGCCTTCTTCGCGCTCCCAGCTGTCGCGCAGGAACGGCTTGCCATCGACCTCTTCCAGCGCCGCGACGATGCGCGCTTGCAGATCGAGCAGCCAGGCCTTGACGGCGGATGGGTTGGGGGTGGACATGTCGGAACGAGGTGGAAAAAAATCAACGGGGGATTGTACACCATGCCGACGGATGCACTGGCAAACTAAACCGCGTCATCCCTGCAGCCACTACCGTCGTTCCCGGCATTGCCGGAAACGACTCCCTGCGAAGGCAGGGACCCATGCTGAGCCTGATAGTTCGATGAATACCATTGACCAGCTGCGCGGATGAGGCAGCGATTCAAGGTAACCATGTATCGTCCACAGATAAACGACCATGGAAAAATCCAGCTACGTCTACATGTTGGCCAGCGCCCCTTACGGCACTCTTTACGTGGGCGTTACGGCAGATCTTGTCAGGCGTGTATGGGAGCACCGCAAAGGCGCCGTTGCCGGCTTCACGAAACAATACGATGTCGCGCGGCTGGTGTGGTACGAAGTGCACACCGATATTTACGAAGCCATTCGCCGCGAAAAGCAGATTAAGGGTTGGAAGCGTGCCTGGAAGGTCAACCTGATCCAGGTGATGAATCACGAGTGGCGCGATCTTTACGCCGACATATGTTGAGCCGTCGCCCCTGCGAAGGCAGGGGCCTAATTTTCGCGATGCCGGTGCCTCGCAAAACTTGGGTCCCTGCCTTCGCAGGGACGACGGCGTTTAATGTTTGCGCCCCAGCGAAATCGCCCCGAACACCCCATCCCTGAGCAGCAACGCATGCAGCAGCCCCGCCATGATGTGCGCGAGCACGGTCAGGTAGAACAGCTCGCCCAGCACCGTGTGGAGCGAGCGCAGCTGTGCATAGCGCACCACGCCAGGTGCCAGCAGCGGCGGCAGGTGCAGGGGAAGGGGCAGGCCGCCGGCGGACAGCATCGCCCAGCCGATCAGGGGCATCGCCAGCATGCAGCCGTACAGCAGCCAGTGCGATGCATGGGCGGCCAGGCGCATCGGCAGCGGGAGCGTGGACGGCAGCGGCGGCGTCTTGCCGGCCAGGCGCAGCAGCAGGCGCAGCACGGCCAGCACCAGCAGCGCCAGGCCCAGCGGCTTGTGCAGGTTCAAGAGCGACAGGCGCCAGGGCGACACGGTGGCGACCATGCCGGTGCCGATCAGGAGCATGGCCAGCAGCAGCGGCGCCATGGTCCAGTGCAGCAGGCGCGAGGCCAGCGAGAAGCGTTGCGGGGTCATTGGGCACCTCCGTGGGTGATGCGGGCAGCCTGTTCGCCCGTGCGCAGGTTGTACGAGCGCGAATAGGCGCCGGAGCGGGCGGCCAGCAGCGGGTCGTCCGATACCTGGATGCCTTTCGGCAGGATCGTCGGATCGAAGTTGACGTCGCGGCAGGGGCCGTCGTCCTGCGCGATCGCGCGCTCCAGCGTCAGCACGCCGGCATCGACCACGCGGCGGTCGTCCGGCCAGGCGCGCGTGGCGTCGTTGCCCGGGTCGCCGGGCTGGGCCAGCTGGATGGCCAGGTGCCAGCGCAGCGGTCCCTGCTGCAGGCGTTGCACCAGGTCGTCCTGCAGCACGTTCGGCGCGGTGGCCAGGGCCTTGTCGAGCGGGGCGGCCGGCGTTTCCGGTACCACGGACCAGCGTGCCAGGTGGATGCCGCCGGCGGCGTCGACGAGCCGGAACGCATTGATGCTGTAGAAGCGCGTGCTGGCGAACGAGGACGTCGCCCGGAAGTCCTTGAGCCAGGCACGGAACGGCGCCGATTCCGGATGCGCGTCGAAATAGGCCTTCAGGCGCGCCGGGTCCGGCCTGCCGGTGGCGGGGTCGGGGCGCGATGCGACCACGTTGTCGAAGAAGCCCTGCGGCGTGTTGGACACGACGATGGGCGAGCTGTTCATGCCGGTACGCCATTGCTCGCCATTGGGGAGCTGGAACAGCAGGGCCAGGCTGCGCACGGGACTCGCCGCATCTGGCACGGCCGGGTTGCCGCCGGGGACGGCGAAGCGGCCGATCACGGGCGTGCGGCCGGGCGCGAATACGGTGGCGCTGGACCATGGCGTCGCCGTGCCGTTGGCGTCGAAGTGGCCGGTCACGCAGATGCCCTTGGTATGGTTGCGGCGCAGGCCGGGATGGACGCCGAAATTGGTGCCGAAGGCATCCACGACGTGTTGCGGCGTCAGGCGTTGCGGGGTGATCCAGCCGGCCGCGTAGGCGTAGCCGGCGGCGAGCAGGGCGCCGGCGCCGGCGATGGCGGCCAGCGGCAGCAGGATCGGGGCCCCGTCGGGCAGGCCGAGGGCGCGCCGCAGCGCCTCGGCCGGGCCGCCCGCCGGCTGGGAATCGGAATGGTCGCGCATGGTGGTCTGCCGTCGAGTGGGTCAAAGCGCCATTCTAGGAAGCGCACGGTGACGCAAGAATGGCAGTCGGATGACAATCCTGTCATGTTCGCCGCCCGCGCACCCTGGCCGAACGGCCGGGCAGCGCCCAAAAAAAAGGACGGCGCCTCGCGGCTGCCGTCCTTCCGTATCGATGTGCGCTGGTGCGCGGCTTACTTCACGCCGCGCCAGCCGATGTCGCGGCGGTACTGGGCGCCGTTGAAGTGGATCTTCTCGACCGTCTCGTAGGCCTGCTTCTGCGCCATCTTGACGCTGTCGCCCAGGCCCACCACGCACAGCACGCGGCCGCCTGCCGTCTGCAGGGTGCCGTCGACCAGCCTGGTGCCGGCGTGGAAGGTGACGCATTCCGGCGTCTCGGCCGGGATGCCGTCGATGACGTCGCCCTTGGCCGGGTTGTCCGGATAGCCGGCGGCAGCCATCACCACGCCCACGGCCGTGCGGCGGTCCCATTCGAGCTCGACGGCGTCGAGCGTGCCGTTGCAGGCATGTTCCAGCACGGTGACGAAATCGCTCTTCAGGCGCGCCATGATCGGCTGGGTTTCCGGGTCGCCCATGCGGCAGTTGAATTCCAGCGTCCTCGGGTTGCCGGCGGCGTCGATCATCAGGCCCGCGTACAGGAAGCCCGTGTACGGGATGCCGTCCTTGGCCATGCCCTGGATGGTCGGGTTGATGATCTCGCGCATCACGCGCGCATGCATCGACGGGGTCACGATGGGGGCCGGGGAATAGGCGCCCATGCCGCCCGTGTTCGGGCCCTGGTCGTTGTCCTTCAGGCGCTTGTGGTCCTGCGAGGTGGCCAGCGCCAGCACGTTCTTGCCGTCGCACATGACGATGAAGGACGCTTCCTCGCCGGCCAGGAATTCCTCGATGACGATGCGCGCGCCGGCGTCGCCGAAGCGGTTGTCCGACAGCATGTCGTCGACGGCGCCGTGCGCTTCTGCCAGCGTCATGGCGACGACCACGCCCTTGCCGGCGGCCAGGCCGTCGGCCTTGATCACGATCGGCGCGCCGTTGGCGTCGATGTAGGCGTGGGCTTGCTGCGCGTCCGAGAAGGTCTGGTACTTCGCGGTCGGAATGCCGTGGCGCTCCATGAAGGCCTTGGCATAGTCCTTCGAGCTTTCCAGCTGGGCCGCCTCGCGGGTGGGGCCGAACACCTTCAGGCCACGCCCGCGGAACAGGTTCACGATGCCGGCCGCCAGCGGCGCTTCCGGGCCGACCAGGGTCAGGCCGATGTGCTCGGCGACGACGAAGTCGGCCAGCGCGGCCGGGTCCGTGATGTCGATGTTGACCAGGCGGGCATCGCGCGCGGTGCCGCCGTTGCCCGGCGCGACATAGACCATCTGCACGCGATCGGATTGGGCCAGTTTCCAGGCCAGGGCATGTTCACGGCCGCCAGAGCCGACTACCAGGATTTTCATGGATGGGTTCCGCTGCTTATTCGTCGATCACGGCGTTGGTGTACACCTCTTGCACGTCGTCCAGGTTTTCCAGGGCGTCGAGCAGTTTCTGCATCTTGAGCGCGTCTTCGCCGGTGAACACGGTTTCCGTGTCCGGCTTCATGATGACTTCGGCCGAATCGGCCTTGAAGCCGGCCGCTTCCAGCGCTTCCTTGACGCCGGAGAAGGCGTTCGGATCGCACAGCACCTCGAAGCCGCCTTCCTCGTCGGCGACCACGTCGTCGGCGCCCGCTTCCAGCGCCGCTTCCATCAGCTTGTCTTCCTCGACGCCCGGGGCGAACAGGAACTGGCCGACGTGCTTGAACATGAACGACACGGAACCTTCGGTGCCCATATTGCCGCCGAACTTGCTGAACGCGTGGCGCACTTCGGCCACGGTGCGGACGCGGTTGTCCGTCATGCAGTCGACGATGATCGCGGCGCCGCCGATGCCATAGCCTTCGTAGCGGATTTCTTCGTAGTTGACGCCTTCCAGGCCGCCCGAACCGCGCTGGATCGCACGGGTGACGTTATCCTTCGGCATGTTGGCGTCGGCCGCCTTGTCCACTGCCAGGCGCAGGCGCGGATTGGTGGCGACGTCGCCCCCGCCCATGCGCGCGGCGACGGTGATTTCCTTGATCAGTCGGGTCCAGATCTTGCCGCGCTTGGCGTCGGTAGCGGCTTTCTTATGCTTGATGTTGGCCCATTTGCTGTGTCCAGCCATGTCGAGAATTCCTTGAGAGGGTATACGTGATCCTCGACATTTTAGCATAGGGGCACTGTACAAAAACTGTCAGGGAAACAACAAGGTGGTGCCCCAGGCCACCAGGCCGAGGCCCGTGGCGCAGGCAAATATGTGTCCTCCAGGTAACAATTTCTCGGCCAGGATGAGGGCCACCAGCCCGCCCGTCACGGGCAGGTTCAGCACCCCGGCGGGCAGCATCACGGCCAGCAGCAGCCAGCAGCAGCCCATGCCGTAGCGCGCGTCGGCCATGCCCATGCGCAGCGCTCCCCAGGCGCCGCGGCGCCAATGCGTGAGCAGGACGGCCAGCGGCTCGCGGCAATTGCCCAGGTACCAGTGCTTGGCCGGCGTCCACTGGTAGACGCCGGCGGCGACCAGGGCCAGCGCCACGGCGCTCGGGTGCGCCACGGCCAGCGTCTCGTCCAGCAGGCCGGCGTCGTGCAGCGCCCAGGCGGCCACGGTGGCGGCGGCGGCGCCGGCGCTCCAGACGAGCAGGTAGCCGGCGCTGAATGCCGCGATGCCGGCATGGACCCAGCCGTCGCCGCGTTCGTGCTTGAGCCGTGCATACAGCAGCACCGACGGGGCCGCCGCCGGCAGCATCATGGCGGCGATGACGACGACCCACAGGGCGAACAGGCGTCCCAGGTCGGCCGCATGGTAGGGGATGGGCGCGGCCTTGCCGACGCCACCGATCGGCGCCATGCGCCCCACGCGCAGCAGCAGGCAGGCCCAGCACAGGGCCGCGAGCAGCCCCAGCACGGCGAGGACGACGGTGCGCTCGGTGCCGGTGCGCTTGACGTCGCCGGCCTGGCTCATGGGCTGGCCGCTCCCTCGACGCGCTGTGCGATGTGGAACATCTGGCGGCGGCCCATGTGTTTCCTCCGTAAAGTCGGGTTGACGGTGCAGCTTGGACCGGATCGGACCCGGCCGCGTTCTCGGCCAGCCTGAACGGACCGTATCGATTCGCCTTACAATCGTCGGATGAGCAAAACTGCAAGCGACATATCCGTTGCGCCGGCCACACGCCCGGCCCTCATCGCCGGCCTGGCCATTGCCATTGGCGGCGCCGTCCTGTTCTCTACGAAGGCGGTGGTCGCCAAATTGCTGTACCGCTACCACATCGACGCCGTCACCTTGATCGCGTTCAGGATGCTGTTCTCGTTTCCCGTATTCGCCGGCGTGGCGATCTGGAAGATGCGGACCGAACCGCCCTTGTCCGGGCGCGACCGCTGGCGCCTGGTGGCGCTGGGCCTGGTCGGCTACTACCTGTCGAGCTACCTGGATTTCCTCGGCCTGCAATACATCTCGGTGGGCCTGGAGCGCCTGATCCTCTTCCTGACGCCCACCTTCGTGCTGCTGGTCAGCGCCGTCTTCCTGCAGCAGCGCATCGGCCGCACCCAGTGGGCGGCGCTGGGCCTGTCCTACTGCGGCATCGTGCTCGTGTTCGTGCACGACCTGCAGGGCGGTTCCAGCATCGTGCTCGGGTCGCTGCTCGTGCTGGGCTCGGCCGCCGCCTACGCCGTCTACCTGCTGGGCACGGGCGGCATGGTCAAGCGCATCGGCTCGCTGCGCCTCGTCGCCTACGCGATGTGCGTCTCCAGCGCGGCCTGCGTCGCCCAGTTCTTCCTGCTGCGCCCGGCCAGCATGCTGGTGCAGCCGCTGCCCGTCTATGGGCTGTCGCTCGTGAATGGGATATTCTGTACGATCTTCCCGGTCTTCATGACCATGGTGGCGGTGCAGCGCATCGGCGCGGCGACGGCCTCCCAGGCCGGGATGATCGGCCCCGTGTCCACGCTGTTCCTCGGCTGGGCGCTGCTGGGCGAGCCGATCACGGCCATCCAGCTCGCGGGCACCGCGCTCGTGCTGGCCGGGATCTACCTGCTGTCGCTGAAAAAATAAACGATCCATCCATAACAACGGAGAACGAATGAAGCCGCGCATCGCCCTGATTGCCCACGACAAGAAAAAAGACGACATGATCGCCCTGGCCGGGGAGTACCTCGGCTTCCTGAAGGGATGCACGCTGTCCGCCACCGGCACCACGGGCGGGCGCCTGATCAACGAGCTGGGCCTGGAGGTGAAGCGCATGCATTCCGGCCCCGTCGGCGGCGACCTGCAGATCGGCGCCCAGCTCGTCAACGGGGAGGTCGATTGCGTGATCTTCCTGCGCGATCCGATGACGCCGCAGCCGCACGAGCCGGACATCAATGCGCTGGTGCGCGCCTGCGACGTGCACGACATTCCCTGCGCGACCAACGTCGCGACGGCCCACCTGGTGCTGTCGCAGCTGATGGCGCGCGCCTGATCCTGTCAATCCGAATCGAGGAGAACGACCATGGCAACAGCGGCCAAAGCGATCCGCATCGCCCGCACCGGCGGTCCCGAAGTGCTGGAATACGTCGACGTCGAGGTGGGCGAGCCGGGACCCGGCGAAGCGCGCGTGCGCCACCACGCGATCGGCGTGAATTTTATCGACGTCTATTTCCGTACCGGCCTGTACCCGCAACCCTTGCCGGGCGGCCTGGGCCAGGAAGGAGCGGGCGTGGTCGAGGCCGTCGGCACCGGCGTGAGCCACGTCAAGCCGGGCGACCGCGTGGCCTATGCCGCGCGTCCGAACGGCGCCTACAGCGAGGTCCGCACGATGCCGGCCGACATCCTGGTCCGGCTGCCCGACGCCATCTCCTTCGAGACGGGCGCCGCCATGATGCTGCAGGGCCTCACCGTGCAATACCTGCTCAAGCAGACCTACCAGGTGAAACGGGGCGAGACGATCCTGTTCCACGCGGCCGCGGGCGGCGTGGGCCTGATCGCCTGCCAGTGGGCGCGCGCGATCGGCGCGAACCTCATCGGCACCGTGGGGTCCAACGAGAAGGCGGCGCTGGCCAGGGCGCACGGCGCCGCGCACGTCATCAACTACAACACGGAGGACGTGGTGCAGCGCGTCATCGAGATCACGGGCGGGGCCAAGGTGCCGGTCGTCTACGACTCGGTCGGCAAGGATACCTTCACGCGTTCGCTCGACTGCCTGCAGCCGCGCGGCCTGATGGTCAGCTTCGGCAATTCCTCCGGCGCCGTGCCGCCGTTCGCGCTGTCCGAGCTCAATTCGCGCGGCTCGCTGTACATCACGCGCCCGTCGCTGCCGGCTTATGCGGGTACGCGCGCGCAGCTGGAAGCGATGGCGGCCGACCTGTTCGAGATGGTCGCGAGCGGCAAGATCAGTATCGAGATCAACCAGCGCTTCCCGCTGGCGGACGCGGCCCAGGCTCACATCGCCCTGGAAGCGCGCAAGACCACGGGCAAGACCATCCTGCTGCCTTGACCATCGCTCGCGGGGACCACCATGAGAGAGTTCAGCGACGACCATGAGCCGCAGATGGAGCCGCAGCAGGCGCCGCAACCGAAATTCGGCCGCCTGCTGCTCGTGCTCCTGCTGGCGGTGCTGCTGATCGTGGCCATCACGTTCGCCTCGCAGGCGTATTTTTCCTGACGCCGCATGGAACTGGACCACGTCTTCCTGCGCGCCCGGATCGGCGCACCGGAGGCGCAGGCGCTGCGCGACCTCGGCCTCGCCGAAGGCAGCCCCAACACGCATCCGGGCCAGGGCACGGCCAACCGCCGCTTCTTCTTCGGCAATGCCTATATCGAGCTGCTGTGGATCGAGGACGACGCCGAAGCCGCCAGCGACGTCACGCGCCCGACGCAGCTGGCCGAGCGGCTGCGGCCCGGCTCCGCCTCGCCGTTCGGCATCTGCTTCAGGCCATCTCCCGGCCCCGCCACGGTGCCGTTCCCCGCATGGGATTACCGGCCCGCCTACCTGCCGGCGGGCATGGCGATCCAGGTCGGACGGGACGTGCCGCTGGCCGAGCCGATGTGGTTTTACCTGGCCCAGGCGCGGGCGCCGCAGCTGGTGCCGGAACATGCCGCTGGCCTGCGCGCGATCACGTCGGTGACGGTGACGGTGCCCGGCGTGTCGCGCTGGTCGGCGGCGGCGCGGGCGGCGATGGAAGAGGGTGGGGTGGTGCTGGTCGAGGGGGAGGCGCACTGCCTGGAGATCGGGTTCGACGGCGCAGCGTCAGGGCGGATACACGATTTTCGGCCGATGCTGCCGCTGATATTCAAGCTTCCATGACACGTCGTCCCCGCGAAGGCGGGGACCCAATGTTGCATGCGTAGACGCGATGCGTGGAAATTGGGTCCCTGCCTGCGCAGGGACGACGTGTCATGCGTTAGCGAGCATCAGGTCTTCGGTTCCTGCTTCAACTCGATCAGACGCGACCCCCCGTTCGGCCCCGGGAACCCTTCGAATGCGCTCTGCACCAGCGCCGGCATCACTTCCGGCGTGGACATATTGCGGCTGACGTTGCGCACCGTGACGTCGAACAGGCGCTTGCCGTCGCCGGCTTCCACGATGCCGACCTGCAGCTGGCGGTGGTAGCGGTGCTCGGTCTGGACGTCATAGGCCGGGAACGGGCCCCAGAACGGGTCGTAGAACGGGCTGTACCAGCCGCCGCCCCACACGCGGCGATGCCAGCCGAGGTAGCCGAAGCGGGGGGAGTACGGGCCATACACGGGCGCGTAGTTCGGATAGATCACCTGGGTCGGCACGTCGATGGTCGAGAAGCGCATCGACACCTTCAGGGCGGGCGACTGCGGCGCCTCGCGGAAGCCGAGGCGGCCGAGCTGGCCGCGCACCAGGTTCTGGTAGGCCTGCAGTTCCAGCGTATTGTCCTGCGGCGGCGGCGCCTCGAAGGCATAGCTCTTGTCGGCTAGCTGGGCCGGCCACTGGTGGAAGGTGGTGACGTCGCTGCGGATCGTGGTCGCGCAACCACCCAGCAACAGGCTCAGCGACGTTACCGCAGCGAGCATGGTGAATTTCATGACTTTCTCCAAAGATTCTGTTCGGCAATCGGACTTATACACCAGACATGATATGCCTGTTGTTTGATATTCGTCGATACATTTACGAGCGGTTACGACCTCTACATGAAGATACATGGCACGCGCAAAAATGCGCGCGTTTTGCAAGCCCGTCATGTTGGTAAAATAGGCACTTCACCAACGGCCTTGCGGATTCCTCACCATGCGCACCGATACGCCCCTGACCATCTACCGGAAAGACTACACCGCCCCCAGCTACCTGGTCGATACCGTGGAACTCGGCTTCGACCTCGACCCGCTTCGCACCGTCGTCGCCAACCGCCTGACGCTGCGCCGCAACCCGGCCAGCGCCCAGCGCGAGATCGAACTGTTCGGCGAGGAGATCGAGCTGGTGGCCATCCGCCTGAACGGCAAGACCCTGGGCGAGCGCGAGTACGCGATCGACGGCACCGTGCTGCGCATCGCGAGCGCGCCCGACGACGTCGTGCTGGAAATCGAAACCATCTGTGTGCCGGAAAAAAATACGACGCTGAGCGGCCTGTACACGTCGAACGGCAGCTTCTACACGCAGTGCGAGGCCGAGGGCTTCCGCCGCATCACCTATTTCCCGGACCGTCCGGACGTGATGGCCAAGTTCACCGTCATGCTGCGCGCCGACAAGGACAAGTACCCGGTGCTGCTGTCGAACGGCAACCTGGTCGAGCAGGGCGACCTCGACGACGGCCGCCACTACGCGCTGTGGGAAGACCCGTTCAAGAAACCGTCCTACCTGTTCGCGCTGGTCGCCGCGCGCCTCGTGTGCCAGGAGGAGACGTTCCGCCTGGCCGACGGCCGCGACGCGCTGCTGCAGGTCTGGGTCGAGGACGGCAACCTCGACAAGACGGACTACGCGATGCAGTCGCTCAAGCACAGCATCCGCTGGGACGAGGAGCGCTGGAACCTCGAGCTCGACCTGGACCGCTTCATGATCGTCGCCGTGGGCGACTTCAACATGGGCGCGATGGAAAACAAGGGCCTGAACATCTTCAACACGAAGTATGTGCTGGCCAACCCGCGCGTCGCCACCGACACCGACTTCCAGGGCATCGAAGCCGTGGTCGGCCACGAATACTTCCACAACTGGACCGGCAACCGCGTCACCTGCCGCGACTGGTTCCAGCTGTCGCTGAAGGAAGGCCTGACGGTGTTCCGCGACCAGGAATTCTCGGCCGACATGATCGGCACGGATACCGGCCGCGCCGTCACCCGTATCGACCAGGTGCGCACGCTGCGCCAGGCCCAGTTCCCGGAAGACGCCGGCCCGATGGCGCACCCGGTGCGTCCCGACTCCTTTGTCGAGATCAACAACTTCTACACGGTGACCGTGTACGAGAAGGGCGCCGAAGTCGTGCGCATGTACCAGACGCTGCTGGGCCGCGACGGCTTCCGCAAGGGCATGGACCTGTACTTCGAACGCCATGACGAGCAGGCCGTCACCTGCGACGACTTCCGCATGGCGATGGCCGACGCCAACGGCCGCGACCTGACGCAGTTCGAGCGCTGGTACAGCCAGGCCGGCACGCCCGTCGTGCAGGCCGAGACCCGCTACGACGCCCAGCAGCAGACCTACACGCTGCGCCTGCTGCAATCCTGCCCGCCGACTCCGGGCCAGCCCGAGAAGCTGCCGTTCCACATCCCCGTCGCCGTCGGCCTCCTCGGCCAGGATGGCCGCGACCTGCCGCTCGTCGTCGACGGCAAGGAATACGGCGGCACCGCCGTGCTGGAACTGACGGAAGCGGACCAGACCTTCGTGTTCACGGGCGTGGCCGAGCAGCCGACCCCGTCGATCCTGCGCGATTTTTCCGCCCCCGTGATCCTCAAGTACGGCTACAACGATGCCGAACTGGTCCACCTGTTCAGCCACGACAGCGACCCCGTCAACCGCTGGGAAGCGGGCCAGCGCCTGGCGATGAGCCGCCTGCTCAAGCTCGCGGCCCAGGTCGACACCGTCAACCCGGAGAAGGTCAAGCTGGACCTGGACGACGTGTTCGTCGAGGCCATGCGCAAGATCCTGGCCGACGACACGCTGGACCCGGCCTTCCGCGAGCAGGCCCTGCTGCTGCCGTCGGAAACCATGGTCGCCGACCAGCTCGAGGTGGTCGACCCGCTGGCCATCCACGTCGCGCGCCAGTTCGTGCGGGCCGACATCGGCGCGCGCCTGCGTACCGAGCTGCTGGCCCAGTACCACGCGAACCAGACCCCGGGCGAGTACAGCCCGGACGCCGAATCGATCGGCAAGCGCGCGCTGAAGAACCTGGCACTGTCCTACCTGTGCGCGGCGCCGGACGCCGAATCGATCGCGCTGGCCCAGCAGCAGTTCGACGAGGCCGGCAACATGACGGACCGCGTCGCCGCGCTGGCCGCCCTCGTGCATGCGCGCGCGGACGGGGCCGCGGATGCCCTTCAGCGCTTCTACGACGAATTCCAGGGCGAGGCGCTGGTGGTCGACAAGTGGTTCGCGATGCAGGCCTCGGCCCCGACCACCAACGTGGCCGCCGTGCGCGAGCTGATGACGCACAAGGCGTTCACGCTGCGCAATCCGAACCGCGCGCGCAGCCTGGTGTCCACCTTCTGTGCCGGCAACCCGGTCGGCTTCCACGCGCCGGACGGCAGCGGCTACGCGTTCTGGGCCGAGCAGGTGATCGCGCTCGACGCCCTGAACCCGCAGGTCGCCAGCCGCCTGGCCCGCGCGATGGACCGCTGGCGCCGCTACACGCCGGCCCTGCAGGCGCACATGAGAAAGGCGCTGCAGCAGGTGAGCGGCCAGGCCAAGCTGTCGAACGACGTGCGCGAAGTCGTCGGCAAGGCGCTCGCCAACTGACGCGGTAGCGACATGCATGGTGGGCATATGATGCCCACCCTGCGATGCATAGGGGTCGGAGCCCGGTGTTGCTTTTCAAAGGGCTCCGACCCCGGTGTGCAGCCACCATCGCCACCAGCAAGATAACGAATTCACACACACCGAAAGAAACCATGAAACGTGTCAGCCTGACCCAATACCTCGTCGAGGAGCAACGCCTCCACGGCAACATCCCGGCATCGCTGCGCCTCCTGCTGGAGGTCGTGTCGCGCGCCTGCAAGACGATTTCGCACTCGGTCGGCAAGGGCGCCCTCGGCGACATCCTGGGCAGCGCGGAAACGGAGAACATCCAGGGCGAGGTGCAGAAGAGGCTCGACGTGATCTCGAACGAGATCCTGCTCGAGGCGAACGAGTGGGGCGGCCACCTGGCGGCCATGGCGTCGGAAGAGATGGAATCGATCCACCCGATCCCGAACCGCTACCCGATGGGCGAATACATGCTGCTGTTCGATCCGCTCGACGGCTCCTCGAACATCGACGTCAACGTCTCGATCGGCACCATCTTCTCGGTGCTCAAGGCGCCGGACGGCATGACCCACCCGACCGAGCAGGATTTCATGCAGCCGGGCAGCAAGCAGGTGGCGGCCGGCTATGCCGTGTACGGCCCGCAGACGATGCTGGTGCTCACCACCGGCAACGGCGTGCAGTGCTTCACGCTGGACCGCGAGATGGGTTCCTGGGTTCTCACCCAGCGCAATATGCAGATCCCGGTGGAGACGAAGGAATTCGCCATCAACATGTCGAACCAGCGCCACTGGTACCCGCCGGTCCAGCGCTACGTGTCCGAAATGCTGGAAGGGAAGACCGGCCCGCGCGGCAAGGATTTCAATATGCGCTGGATCGCCTCGATGGTGGCCGACGTGCACCGCATCCTGAACCGCGGCGGCATCTTCATGTACCCGGCCGACAGCCGCGACCCGTCGCAGCCGGGCAAGCTGCGCCTGATGTACGAAGCGAATCCGATGGCGATGATCGTCGAACAGGCCGGCGGCGCCGCTACCGACGGCAAGGGACGCATCCTCGACATCCCGCCGCAGAAGCTGCACCAGCGCGTGCCCGTCTTCCTCGGTTCGAAGAGCGAAGTGGACCGCGTGACCTCGTACCACGCCGAGTAAAGCCGCAGCGCGAATCGCACTCGCGCCGCAAATCGCACGTCGCCCCTGCGCAGGCAGGGGCCCAATTGTTCGGACAGCACCTTTTTTCAAGCTGCCCGAATAAAATTGCCGAGTTACTCTAGCAATCCAGTGAGCTTCTTTGCTAGAATATGGCTCCCGCCGCTGTAGCTCAGTCGGTAGAGCAGCGCATTCGTAATGCGAAGGTCACCAGTTCGATTCCGGTCAGCGGCACCAAATACATCAAGCCCAGCTTCATCGCTGGGCTTTTTGTTTTCCGCTTCCAAATGCGCTTTTCGCGCCGCCGCACGCGTCCCGCTTGCGCTAACTCCTGCGTTCCCGACTCTCTGTTATGCACCGCACAGTGCAGGATGACCAAAAGTTATATTTTTTCTATTGCGACGCCGTATTTCGACGTTGTCGAATTTCAGGCACCCGCTGCACGCAGTGAGACGCGAGGCGGATCGGACATCGATGGAACTTTTGAGCAGTTGCGCGGTCAACGCTAACAAAACTTGATCCCGTGCACTGTCCAACAGCATTCGTTGATGTAACGCAGCCCGTTCTCGTGCCTTCGTTTTGTTTCGAAGGGAATACAGGAAAAATGTGGTGATGGTCGAGTTTCGGTCCTATCCGCGCTGGTCAACCACGCTGGTCAACCATTTAACGAGGAATACATCATGGATAATCAGAAGTCGAACGAAGCAAAAGGCAGCACCATCGGTACCCAGGGTTCGAGCCTCGGCAAGGACAATAACGTCAGCAACCTGGGCAAGGACAGCGGCAACAGCCAGTCGTCCGTCAGCGGTTCGGGCAACCTGGGCAGCACCTCGGGCTCGGGCAGCATGAGCAAGAGCACGCCGCTGAACCAGGGCAAGGACCAGCAGGTCGGCATGGGCAGCAGCACCGGCGGCGCCACCGCATCGAGCATCGGCTCGACCGGCAGCCAGAACAGCCAGAGTGCCAATTCGGCGACCGGCTCGGGCACCGGCGGCGACAGCAAGGACCTCGGTTCCCAGGTGGACGCCAAGGCCCAGGACCTGCACCAGTCGATCGACAAGGCAGCGGATGCCGCCAAGCCCTACGTCGACAAGGCCGTCAACAGCGTGCAACCGGTCGTCGAGCGCCTGGCCACCAGCGCCCACGCCGGCGTGGACAAGCTGCAAGGCATGCTGAGCGGCGCCACCAGCGGCCTGGGCGAGCGTCAGGCACAACTGACCGACGCCTACGGCAAGTGGAAGGATGCCAGCTTCGACTACGTGCGCGAAAAGCCGGCCACCGCCCTGGCCATCGCCGCTGCCGCCGGCTTCGTGCTGGCCAAGCTGCTGGGCGGCTCGCGCCGCGACTACTGATCGGCGCCCAGCCGTTCGGCATCGACTTCCGAGATCGGCCCGGCCCCTAGGCCTGGCCGGACGCGGAAGGATCGATTCCACCCCGGAAGCCGGCTACGCGCCGGCTTTTGTCATTGTCGCCATCAAAAACCGCACATTTCCCGCTCTTGCGGCGCGCTCAGTTGTTGAAAATCGACAAATCTATCAAAAAATTGCATTAGGAAAACAATTCAGTTAGTCTTTGGCCACTGAAGCGTTTTCCCGCTTCTCTCGCCGCCCCCATCTCTCGCCGGCAGTTCCGACCAACGTCGTCAGCTTGCATCCAGCGCGCCCCCATCTCCGGCGCCGGCCGCCTGCGTCCATCCTTTCCCGCTATGCGTCTCCTGAACCTGAATATCGCCAACCGGCTGCGGCTCGGTTTCGGCCTGCTCGTCGTCCTGATCCTCGTGCTGGCCTTCGTCGGCATCCAATCGCTCGGCAAGCTCCACCAGAGCAGCACCGACCTCGCCAAGGGCGTCTGGCCGCGCGCCAAGCAAGCCAGCTTCGTGCTGGACAACCTGCGCGGCAGCATGGGCCGCGTCGGCCAGATGGTGGGCTCGGACGACCCGGCGGTGCGCGCCACCGCCATGGAACGCCTGGCGGTGAACATCGATGCCGTCAACAAGGGCTTGCAGGACCTCGAGGGCCTGCTCGTGACGCCGACCGGCAAGGCCATCCATCAGGAAGCGAAGGAGCGCCGCGACGAGTACCTGGCAAACGTCGCCAAGGTGCAGGAACTGGTCAAGCAGGGCAAGATCGACGAAGCGACCGTCCTGGCCTTCAGCAAGAACTACGACAGCCTGCTGGCGTTCGCCCAGGTGCTGCGCAAGCAGGTCGAGTTCCAGGAAAGCCGTTTCGATGCCCTGTCCAAGGATGCGGACGACGTCTTCGCGCGTTCCTCGCTCGTCATCGGCATCGGTGCCGCCGTCAGCGTGCTGCTGGCCATCGGCGCCGCGTTCCTCACCACGCGCTCGGTCGTGCGTCCGCTGGGCCACGCCGTCGACGTGGCGCGCACCGTGGCCGCAGGTGACCTGACCAGCGACATCGAGGTCCGCGGCACGGACGAGGCGGCGCAGCTGATGCGGGCGCTCAAGGAGATGAACGACGCGCTGCGCAAGGTGGTGTCGGAAGTGCGCGTGGGCAGCAGCGAGATCGCGACCGCGTCGCGCGAGATCGCCACCGGCAACCTGGAACTGTCCTCGCGCACCGAGCAGCAGGCGAGCGCGCTGGAAGAGACGGCGTCGTCGATGGAAGAAATGACGTCGACCGTCAAGCAGAACGCCGAGAACGCGCAGCAGGCCAACCAGCTGGCGCAGAGCGCGTCCGACGTGGCGCGCAAGGGCGGCGACGTGGTCGCGCGCGTCGTCGGCACCATGGGCGACATCGACACGGCCTCGCGCAAGATCGTCGAGATCATCGCCGTCATCGACGGCATCGCCTTCCAGACCAATATCCTGGCGCTGAATGCCGCCGTGGAAGCGGCAAGGGCCGGCGAGCAGGGGCGCGGCTTTGCCGTGGTGGCGAGCGAGGTCCGCGGCCTGGCCCAGCGCTCGGCCTCCGCCGCCAAGGAAATCAAGCAGCTGATCGACGATTCGGTGGCCAAGGTGCAGCTGGGCTCCGAGCTCGTCAACCAGGCCGGCAGCACGATGGAGGAAGTGGTGGCCAGCGTGCAGCGCGTGACGGACATCATGGGCGAGATCAGCAACGCCAGCCACGAGCAGCAGGGCGGCATCGTCCAGATCAACCAGGCCGTGGGCGAGATGGATGCGGTGACCCAGCAGAACGCCGCCCTCGTCGAGGAAGCGGCCGGCGCCGCCGGCAGCCTGCAGGAGCAGGCGGAGCGGCTGACGCAGATGGTAGCCGTGTTCAAGGTCGATGGCGGGCCCGGGGTGGCGGCGAAGGTGGCGGCGAAGCCGGCAGCCGCGCCGGCGCTGCGTGCTGCCGTGCATGCCGCCGTGCAGGCGCCGGCACGCAAGCCGGCCGTGGTCGCGGCCCGGCCGAAGGCGAAGCCGGTATCGAAGGCGGCGATGACGGAAGAGTGGGAAACCTTCTGAACCGTTAGCGCACGCCGTCGTCCCTGCGCAGGCAGGGACCCAATGTTCAAGCCGTACGACAACTTGGGCCCCTGCCTGCGCAGGGGCGACGTGCGGTGTCTCTTATTTCACCGCACTCTCTTCGCTGCCCACCGTCTTGCGCCCCTTCCCGCGCACCTTCCCCATCATCCTCCCCATCAGGTGCTCCGCATCGTCCACGTAGGTGAACACGGCCGGCACCACCAGCAGGCTCAATAAGGTGGACGTGATGAGTCCCCCGATCACGGCGATCGCCATCGGCGAACGGAAGCTCGGGTCGCCCGACAGGCCCAGCGCCAGCGGCATCATGCCCGCGCCCATCGCGATGGTCGTCATGACGATGGGGCGGCTACGCTTGTGGCAGGCATCGACGAGGGCGTCGAAGCGGTTCATGCCCGCCTTGCGCGCGAGGATCGCGTAGTCCACCAGCAGGATCGAGTTCTTCGTCACGATCCCCATCAGCATGATCAGGCCGATCATGGTCGGCATCGACAGGGCGCTGTGCGTCAGCAGCAGCGCCACGAAGGCGCCGCCGATCGACAGCGGCAGCGCGGCCAGGATCGTCACCGGCTGCAGGAAGTCAGTGAACAGCAGCACCAGCACGCCGTAGATGCACAGCACGCCGATCAGCATCGCGAGGCCGAAGCTGGCGAACAACGCCTGCATTTCCTGGGCGTCACCGAGTTCCGCGATCGCCACGCTGGCCGGCAGGTTGCGCAGCGCGGGCAGGGCGCGCGCCTCGGCATTCACTTCGCCCAGCGAGCGGCCGTTCAGTTCCACGTCCAGCGTCACGTTGCGGCTGCGGTTCAGGCGGTCGATCTGCGCGGGGCCGCTTTCCACCGTGATGTCGGCCACGTTCGCCAGCAGCACAGGGCCGTTCTTGCCGGGCACCGTCAGGCGGCCGATGGCGTCCAGGTCGGCGCGCGTGGCGTCCGGCAGCTTGACCCGGATCGGCACCTGGCGCTCGGACACGTTCATCTTGGCCAGCACCTGGTCGTAGTCGCCGGCCGTGGCCACGCGCACCGTCTCGCCGATGCTGGCGGCCGTCACGCCCAGGTCGGCGGCGCGCGCGAAGTCGGGACGCACGATGATCTCGGGCCGCACCAGCGAGGCGCTGGACGTGACGTTGCCGATGCCGTGCAGGCCGCGCAGTTCCCGTTCGGCCTGGCGCGCGGCCGCGTTCAGCGCCACCGGATCCTCGCTGCGCAACACCAGCTGCATCTTGACGCCGGTGTCGGGCGGGCCCACGGTGAAGCGCGCGCCCGGGATCTCGGCCAGTTTTGCGCGCAGCGCGGATTCGATGGCGGCCAGCGATTCCTTGCGGTCGTCGCGGTGCACTGTGGTGAGTGTGAGCACGGCGCGGCGCGCCTCGGCCGCGGCGCCGGGCGCGAAGGCGTCGCCGCTGGAGCCGCCGCCGATGGAGCTGAACACGCCCTTGACGTTCTTGACCTGCATCGCGGCCAGGCGCACGCGCTCGGCCACGGCGCGCGTCTCGGCCAGCGTGGAGCCGGGCGCCAGCTCCACGTTGATCTGGGTCTGGGACCGGTCGGCGGCGGGCACGAAGCCCGTCGGCAGCAGGGGCACGAGGGAGATCGACGCGACGAAGAACAGGGCGGCCGCGATCATCGTCAGCCCGCGGTGCCGCAGGCACCAGCGCATGGTCCGCATGTAGCGCCGCATCAGCGGGTCGTCCTTCTCCTCGTGGACCTTGGCGGGCTTGAGGAAGTAGGCCGCCATCATCGGCGTGAGCAGGCGCGCCACCAGCAGCGAGGCCAGGATCGCCAGCACGGCCGTCCAACCGAACTGCTTGAAGAATTTACCGGGAATGCCGCTCATGAACGCCGTCGGCAGGAACACGGCCACGAGCGAGAAGGTCGTGGCGATCACCGCCATCCCGATCTCGTCGGCCGCTTCCAGCGCGGCCTGCATCGGCGTCTTGCCCATGCGCAGGTGGCGCGAGATGTTCTCGATCTCGACGATGGCGTCGTCGACCAGCACGCCCACCACCAGCGCCAGCGACAGCAGCGTGACCATGTTCAGCGTGTAGCCGAACAGGTACTGGCCGAGGAAGGCGGGGATCACGGACAGCGGCAGCGCGGCGGCGGCCACCAGCGTCGCGCGCCAGTCGCGCAGGAACCACCACACGACCAGCACGGCCAGCACGGCGCCCTCGTACAGCATCTCCATCGAGGCGTCGAAGTTTTCCTCGACGGGCGCGGCATTGTCGATCACCTCGCGCAGCACCACGTTGGCGTGCTTGCGCTGCAGCTCGGCCACGGCCGCGCGCACGCCGCCGGCGACGTCCATCTCGCCGGCGCCGCGGGTGCGGAAGATCTCGAAACCGACGACCGGCTTGCCGTCCTGCTCGGCGATGGCGCGCGGTTCGGCGATCGTGTCCATCACCCGCGCCACCTCGTCCAGGCGCACGCGGCGGCCGTCGGGCAGCGGGATGTTCATGCGCGCCAGCTCGTCGGCCGTCTGCACGGTGGCCAGCGTGCGCACCGACTGCTCGGCGCCGCCGACGTCGCCCCTTCCGCCCGGCTCCTCGCGCTGCACGTTGCGCAGCTGGCGCGAGACGTCCAGCGCCGACACGCGCAGCGCCGCCATGCGATCCGCATCGAGTTCCACGCGCACCTCGCGGTAGACGCCGCCCACGCGCTTGACGGCGCCCACACCGGGCACGCTGAGCAGGCGCTTGGCCACCGTGTTGTCGACGAACCAGGACAGGTCCGGCTGGTCGAGCGCGGGCCGGCCATTCGCCTGGGCCGCCTGCGCCGTATAGGTCAGCACGACGCGGCCCGCCGTCGTGGTCTTGGTGACGCTGGGGTCGCGCATCTCGGCCGGCAGGTCGGCGCGCACGCGCGACACGGCGTCGCGCACGTCGTTGACGGCATCGGACAGGTTCTTCTCGAGGATGAACTCGACGGTGATGGTGGCCACGCCGTCGAGCACGCGCGTATAAATGTTCTTGATGCCTTCCAGCGTCGCGATCGAATCCTCGATCTTGCGCGCGACCTCCGTCTCCAGCTGGGCGGGCGCGGCGCCGTCGAGCGTGGCGGTGACGGTGACGATGGGCAGCTCGATGTCCGGGAAGTCCTGCACCTTGTTCGCCTTGAACGCCAGCACGCCGGCAAAGGTGAGCAGGACGAACAGCATGATCGCCGGGATCGGGTTGCGGATCGAGAGGGCGGAAAAGTTCATGGTGCGCTCAACGTCCGGCCATCGGGGCGGCGGCCACGTTCTTCACCAGGTCGCCGTCGTTCAGGAAGCCGGCGCCGCTGGTGACGACGGCCGTGGCGGCATCGATGCCCTGGACCACCTCGATGCGCTCGCCCAGGCGCCGTCCCGTCGTCACCTTGACCTGGCTGACGCGGCTGTCGGGATTCAGGCGGAACACATAGGAAAAGCCGTCGCGCACGACGACGGCCTGTTGCGGCACCGTCAGCGCGTCCGACTCGCCCAGCGCGAACTGGCCGCTGGCGAACATGCCGGCCTTGAGCGGCGCATTGGCATCCAGCGCCGGCGGCAGGTCGACGTAGACGAGGGCCAGGCGGGTCTGGGCGTCGACGGTCGGGGCCACGGCGCGCACGGTGCCGGTGACGCTGCTGCCGTTGGCCGCCTTCACGACGGCCTTCCGGCCCGGCTTGATGCGCGGGAGCTCGGCCGCCGTGACCTCGGCGCGCCATTCGAGCCGGCCCTGGCGGATCAGGCGGAACAGCTCCGTGCCGACGCCGGCCACGGCGCCCACGGTCGCGCCGCGCGCCGAGATGACGCCGCCGTCCGGCGCCACCACCCGCGCATACTGCAGGCGCAGGCGCTGCTGCTCCAGCGTGGCCTTGGCCGAGGCGACGCGCGCCTGCGCCGTGCGTTCGGTGGTGACGTATTGCGTGATCTGCTGGGCGCTCAGCGCCCCCGATTCCTTCAGCGCCGCGGCGCGCTGCGCATCGGCGGTGGCGGCGGCGGCATTCGCCTCCGCTTCCTGGACGGCAGCTTTGGCTTGCGCCAGGTCGGCTTCCACGGTGCGCGCGTCGAACACGGCCAGCACCTCGCCCTTCCTGACCACGTCGCCGACGTTCACGCGCACTTCCTGCAGGCGCAGCCCGTTCGACTCGCTGCCGATCACGGCTTCCTGCCAGGCGGCGACGTTGCCGTTGGCCGCGAGGCCCAGTGGCAGGCGCACCGTTTGCGGACGGGCGGTGGCGACGGTGAGGGCGGGCCGCGCCACGGCAGGCTTGTTGGCATCGGCGGCGCGGCTGGTGGCGAACAGGGAGACTGCCGTGGCCAGGGCAAGGAGGAGCGCGGCAGGGATGGCGAGGCGGCGATTGCGGGCTGAAGTCATGGAATGTCGGTGAGTGGAAACCCCGGCAAGCCGGGACTTCTACAGTGTAACAAACCATGCTGCATAGCCAGCGTTTTGTATGGACGCGTCGGCGGGCGATGTCCGCGGAAAATCTTTCCCGCGTTGCCGCAAAAGTCACCTGCCATCTGGCCAGGATGACAGCAAACGTCACTCTGGCGCGACAGATTTCGACTACGTAGTTCTACTGTATTGCGGTGCACAAAAAATCGGAATATATTGGAACCGTCTCCTCCAGTTTTTCTCCGAAAAACCTGGATTACGGCCCGGTCCCCTGGACACGGGCCATTTTTTTTGCCCGTACGGCTTGCAGTAAATCGGGTCCCTGCCTGCGCAGTCAGCACGTCGTCCCTGCGCAGGCAGGGACCCAAGTTCCTCTACTACGCAGCTGCCTGCTCCACGTCGTCCCCCTGGAACGCGCCCGCGCGCCAGGTCAGCACCAGCGTATCGCGGTGGCCATGTGCGGCCAGCGGCTGGATGGGCGTCGATTCGTGGATCACGGCCGCATCGTCCAGCAGCAGCATGGTCCATGGCTCGGTCATGGTGAAGCGCTGGCCCTTCGGCCCGTCCGCTTCGAACACGCGCGTCTCTCCACCCTTGATGCCTTCGCGCCCGATCAGGATCACGGCCACGAAGTCGACGCCGTCGCGGTGCGCGCCTTCCGGGGTCGGGCGGCCGATGCCGTCGGCGGTGTCGATGCGGAACTGGTGCGCCTCGACGTACCAGGTCTGCGGCGCCTTGGCCTGCGAGCAGACGGTGCCGAGGGCGCGCAGCAGCTTGTTCCAGGCCGGTTGCGCGACGGTGGCCGGCTCGATCGGCACGAACAGGCGGTGCATGCCGCCGTGCAGGGCGTTGTACTCGACCGGCTGCCAGTGCGCGCGGTGCGGGCTTTGCACGAGCGCGCCGCCATCGTCGACGAAGCAGGAATGACGCCGGCGGCGGTAGCGGCCGCCGTCCTTCAGGTAGTTGTCGAGTTCCAGGTGGTCCCAGCTGGGGACCAGGGCCTGCAGCTCGTCGATGGAGCAGCCGGCCAGTTGCGCCACGGCGGCCGGCGCCAGCAGCGCATAGCCGTCGCCGCGCAGGGCGTCGACGACCCGCGCGGGATCGGTGTAGGGAGGTTGCGGTGTAGTCATCCCGGTAGCGTAGCACCTTTTGCCGCGGGCGGTGGCAGGCCGGGCGCATGCCCCTGCGCCCCCCGCCGCTTGCGCAGCACGAACAGCACGCCCGCGCCGGCCACGAGCATGGCACCGGCGCCGGGTTCGGGAACGGGGCTGGTCGGCGACGACGTCACTTGCCAGGTCAGCGACGTGGGCACCATGTACACGGCGCCGAACGACGAGAATGTGTCGTGCAGCACGATGGTGGTTTCGCGCTGGGTCGCATGGGTAAACGTGATGTCGGCCGGATCGAGCAGGTGCTCGCTCGGGAAGAACACGAACGGCACCTCGAAGGTGTGGACGAAGCCGAGCAGCCTGTCGTCCGACCCGCCGTAGGGAATCGACGCGGCCCAGCTCAAGAACACGCGGTCGTCGGAGAAACTCGCGTCGCGCGAGAAAAAGAAGCTGGCCAGCCCGCTGGCGTGGAAGGCATGGACGGTGCCGCCCGCGTCGAACGTGGCGTCGATCCACGCCAGGTTGGCGTCGGCCGAGCCGTAGCCGCTGTCGTTGAAGCGGCGCATGTCGAAGGTCGCCTTGACGTCCAGCACATAGGGCGTGCCCGTATCGAGCACGGTGCCGTCGAATACGCCGTCGATGTCGCTGCGGTAGACGATGCCGCTGCTCGTCGTGCCGACGGTGACGCTCTGCGCGTGCGCCGCGTGTGCATGCAGCATGCCGGCCAGCAGCATGAGACCCAGGAAGATACGCATGGTGTTCTCCGAAGAAAGTCGATGATGCCGCGACGGCGTCATGCCGCAACGGGCTCGCAGCCGGACGCATGGCTGTCAATACAGTCTAGCAGTGGAGAACGGGTGCACGGGGCGCGCACCGATGGGCGGGCGGGCACTGGCGCATTTGTACAACGTGTCGCGGCGCCAGCCGCCCGCCGCGGGGTTCAGAAGTTCTTGATGAGCGTGAGCCGGAACGAGCGCGACTCGATCGGGTGGAAGTGGATGTCGTCGTGCGGCTCGGCCTCGCCGCGCAGCTGCGAGGCATAGTAGTAGTCGATCGCCGACACCTTGCGGTTCGCGAGGTTGAAGCCTTCCAGTTCCACGCGCAGGTCCTTCGCGAGACGGTAGCCGATGCGGCCGTTGAGCGTGGTGCTGGCCTGCGAGCGCACGCTGTTGTCCTCGACCAGCGGACGCGGGCCGAAGTAGCGCAGGCGCAGCGCGCCGTCCCAGTCGCCCAGCTGGCTGACCGTCAGCGCCAGCTGGCCCACGCCCTCGACGGCGCCGGGGATCCGGTCCTGGCCTGCTTCCACGCCGCGCGAGCGGGCACGGGCGAAGGCGGCGTCGAAGTCCACCGACAGCCACTTGAACGGCTTGTAGTAGTTGGAGAACTCGATGCCGTAGCGGCGGCTCGGCGGTCCCGCTTCCGTATTGCCGGCGTCGCCGATATAGGTCAGCTCGGAGTCGAAGTCGAGGCGGTACAGCGAGACCGACGTCTGGTTCTTCGGGATCGCTTCCGTGCGCAGGCCGATCTCCATGCCGCGCGAGCGCACCAGGCCCGGCGTCCGGTCGACCGCGTCCAGCGTCTTCGGATCGACGCGCGCGACGGTGCCGCGCGCGTCGTTGCTGTGGAAGCCCGTGCCGTAGTTGAAGTAGAGCTCCGTGTCCTTCCACGGGCCCAGGGCGATGTTCAGCGAGGGGCTGACGAGGGTGTCGTCGGCCTTGCCCGAGTTCTCGGGGCGGTCGCTCCGGACGCGGAAGTCGTAGCGGTCGGCGCGCAGGCCGACGGTAGAGCGCAGCCACGGCGTCCAGCGCGTCGCGTTCTCGATCCAGGCCGCATGGCTCGTCTCGCGGATGTGGTCCTCGCGCGTGATGCCGATCGTCTCGCGCGCCGCCGTGTGCGTCAGCGCATTGAAGATATTGTCGTTCTGGCCCTGCACGCCGACGGTGACGTCCGACGTCAGCGTGTCGGAGCGGTGCGCGTGCCAGGTGTGGATGGCATTGATGCCGCTGGTGACGCGGCGGTCCGGCTGGGCGAACTGGTCGCCGTTGACCGGGTCGTCCATGAAGTAGGTGAAG
The DNA here is from genome assembly GCF_044901715.1 of Massilia paldalensis. Classification (NCBI taxonomy): domain Bacteria; kingdom Pseudomonadati; phylum Pseudomonadota; class Betaproteobacteria; order Burkholderiales; family Oxalobacteraceae; genus Massilia; species Massilia paldalensis. The sequence continues at coordinate 150,571 of NZ_JBJCIU010000004.1, read as the reverse complement.
TTCGACCAAAGGTCGAGCTGGTTGCGGATGACGTAGGCGTTGACCTTGGTCGCCGTGTCGGACGTGGTCTGGCGCCACACGCCGGACAGGCTGTAGCGGCGCGCCTCGCCGCCGTCGGTCGGGTCGATGGGGTCGAAGCGGCCGATCGTTCCATCGTCGACGGCGCGCTCGGGAATCTGGTCGGTGGAGTTCCACTTGCCGTGGTAGGCCATCGCCGTCACGCTCCAGCCATTGTTGGCATAGCCGCGGCTGTAGCGCAGCACGACGTTCTGCTTCTGGTAATTGTCGCCGCGCGTGAACGGGCCGTCGTTGTGCATCAGCTCCAGCGCATAGGTGAGGGCGCCGCCGGCCGCATCAAGCGACCCGGCCACCGCCGCGCGGCCGTAGCCGTTCTGGCCGCCGCTGAGGGTGGCCACGTTGCGCACCAGGCGGTTGGCATAGGTGATGGCGGCGCTGCCGGCCGAGGCGAAGTCGCCGTTGCGCGGCGAGTACGGCCCCTTGGCATAGTCCAGACGCGCGGTCAGCTCGGGGACCAGGAAGTTCAGGTCGGTCCAGCCCTGGCCGTGCGCGTGGCTGCGCTGGTTGACGGGCATGTCGTCGACGAAGGTGGCGAGGTCGGTGCCGTGGTCGAGGTTGAAACCGCGCAGGTAGAACTGGTTGGCCTTGCCTTCGCCGCTGTGCTGGCTGGCGATCAGGCCCGGCGTCGCTTCCAGCAGCTCGCCGGGACGGTAGATGGTGCGCATCTCCAGTTCCTTCTGGCTGACGCTGCCCGCGTTGGCGGAATCGGCGATGCCGAGCTGGCTGGCGCGGGAACCCTCGACCAGCACGCGCTGGATCACGGGGTCGTCGGCGAAAGCATGGGTGTGCGCGAACAGCGCAGCCAGTGCGCAAGGGATGAAGCGTAATTGCATGTCAGTGAACGGAAATCTCGATGCGGCCGGCGGAAAAGCCGAAGGTGCGCAGGCTGCCGCCCGCGGTGAAGTTGACGGTGTTGACCTGGTCCGGGAGGAAGTCGATCAGCACGGCATTGTGGATGGTCTCGACCTTCTCGGCCGGCGTGCCTGGCGCTTCCTGGAATACCGTCAGGCTGTCGGTGTCGATCGTGACGCCGACCCAGTTCAGCGGGATGCGCTTGCCGTCCTTGTCGGCCAGCCAGAACTGCTTGTCTATGTACTTGCGCACGACGGCCTGGTCGTCCGGGTCCGCCATGTCGAACTGGCGCTGGTACACGTTCATGAGCAGGGCCTCGACGTCGTGCGCCATATAGGTGTGCACGATCTCCAGGCTGCCCGTGCGTTCGTTGCGGCTGATGTCGGCGATGCCGGCGTGGAAGCGGTGCGCCGGGGCGAGCGGACTCGCCCCGAGAGCCAGCGCCGCCAGCATGCCCTTCAATACGGTGCGACGCGACGTCATTCGACCGCCTTGCCCGCTTCGACCGCCTGGTCCGCCTTCTGCACGGCGTCCTTGGCGTCTTGCACCGGTTCTTTCTTCAGCTTCAGTTTTTCCGCGTAGTCTTTCATCATGTCGTTCTGCGTCTGCTGCGACTTGAACAGCTCGAGGCGCGAAGGCTGGGCCTTGCGCGGCCAGCTGTTGTTGCCGGTGTCGATGTCGGCCGTCTCGAGATACGGGTCCTGCGTGAGGGCGACCATCGGCTCGTCGGTGACGATCAGCTTCGTGATCTTCTTCGGCGAATAGCGCCACACTTCGGCCGGGATGCGCTCGATGTATTTCTTGCCGCTCTGCAGCTGGATCTCCAGCACGAGCGGACTCACCAGGCCGCCGATGTTCGAGAAATCGACCAAGTATAAATGCTTGCCTTCCTTGAGCAGCGCCTTTTCCCAGTCTTCCAGGCCTTCGGTCGTTTCCGCGTACTTGTTGCGGTCCTTGTTCGTGACCGTGAAGTCGTCGTGCTCGTTATAGAAGTCCTTCAGTTCCGGATGCGTGTCCAGGCGGCGCGGCAGGGTGCCCTTGTTGCGCTGGTCGGTGATCGACACGGGTTGCGCATCCTTCTGGGCGCGCTGCCATGCCTTCTCGACGTCCGGATCCTTGGAGCCGATCGTGTATTCGCTGATGCCGTCCACGCTCACGTCCACGGCGTCGGTCGTGTAGAACCAGCCGCGCCAGAACCAGTCGAGGTCCGTGCCCGACGCATCTTCCATGGTGCGGAAGAAGTCGGCCGGGGTCGGGCGCTTGAACTTCCAGCGCTGGGCGTATTCCTTGAACGCGAAGTCGAACAGCTCGCGGCCCAGCACCGTCTCGCGCAGGACGTTGAGCGCCGTGGCCGGCTTGGCGTAGGCGTTGCCGCCGCGGTTCGTCACGGATTCGGAATTCGTCATGATCGGCTGCTGGTTGCGGCTCTTCATGTAGTCGACGATGTTGCGCGCTTCGCCGCGGCGCGACGGGTAGTGTTCTTCCCAGCGCTGCTCGGCCAGGAACTGCATGAAGGAGTTCAGGCCCTCGTCCATCCAGGTCCACTGGCGCTCGTCCGAGTTGACGATCATCGGGAAGTAGTTGTGGCCCACCTCGTGGATGATCACGCTGATGAGGCCATACTTGACGTTCTTCGGATAGGTGAGGGCGCCCGTCTTCTTGTCCTTGGTCGGGCGGCCGCCGTTGAACGAGATCATCGGGTATTCCATGCCGCCGACGGGGCCGTTCACCGAGATGGCGACCGGGTACGGATAGTCGAACGAGTACTGGTTATAGCTGTCGATCGTGTGGATGATCGCCTGCGTCGAGTACTGCTCCCACAGCGGATTGCCTTCCTTCGGGTAGTAGGACATCGCGAGCACGTCGGTGCCGCCCTTCTTGAAGCCCTGGGCGTCCCATATGAACTTGCGGCTGGTGGCGAAGGCGAAATCGCGCACGTTCTTGGCCTTGTAGCGCCAGGTCTTGGTCGCGGTGGCGCGCTGTTTCTCGTTCGCTTCCGCTTCGGCCTGGGTCACGATGACGACCGGTTTGGTGGCGGTGCGCGCCTGCTTCAGGCGCTCGCGCTGGGCGGTCGTGAGCACGTCGCCCGCGTTCTGCAGTTCGCCGGTGGCGGCCACGATATGGTCGGCCGGCACCGTGATCTCGACGTCGTAGTCGCCGAACTCCAGCGTGAATTCGCCGTCGCCCAGGTACTGCTTGTTCTGCCAGCCGTGGGCGTCGTAGTAGGCGGCCATGCGCGGGAAGAACTGGGCGATCTCGAACAGGTCGTTGTTGTCCTGGCCCTTCTTGTCGAAGCGCTCGAAGCCCATGCGGCGGCCCAGCACGTTCGTCTCCGGCACGTTGAAGCTCCATGCCACGTCGAACGAGAAGCGCTGGCCCGGCTTCAGGGGCTGAGGCAGGTCGATGCGCATCATGGTCTTGTTGACGACGTGGGCCAGCGGGCGGCCGGACGTGTCGGTGACGCCGCCCAGCTTGAAGCCGCCGTCGAACTTCCGGCTCTCGACGAGGAAGCGGGCCGCCTCGTAGTTCAGGCCAGCCTGGCCGCCGGGCGTGGCCGCCGTGCGCCAGGCGTCGCGCGACGGGTAGCTCGAGATGTTGCGGTTGTCCGAATCGCTGCGGAACATGTTCTGGTCCAGCTGCACCCACAGGTAGGACAGCGTGTCCGGCGAATTGTTGTGGTACGTGACCGTCTCGCTGCCGCTGACGGCGCGTTTCGCTTCGTCCAGCGTGACGCGGATGCGGTAGTCGGCGCGCTGCTGCCAGTAGGCGTGGCCCGGGGCGCCGGACGCGGTGCGGGTGTCGGTGGGCGTGGGGAGGAGTTCGTCGAGCTGGCGGAACTTGTCGTCGAAGGCCTGGGCGGTGGCGTTCGACAGGGAGGCGATGAGCGAGAGGGCGGCGAGGGCGAGCGGGAGGCGTTTCATGGGATCTTGATGGGGGAAAACGGCAACGCAGGGGTCAGAGCCCGGTGTTGCTTTTCAGGGGCTCTGACCCCGGTTTCTTACGGATCGGTCACGCATGGTGGGCACCACGTGCCCACCATCCAAGTGTCACTCGGCCTTCTGGGCTTCGGTGGCGGCCGCCTTGTCCTTGCCGGCGTCCTTGGTCTTCAGCTTCTCGTTGAAGTCCTTCATCATGTCCGACTGTTCGCGCTGCGTCTTGAACAGTTCCAGGCGCGACGGGGTCGCCTTGCGCGGCCAGCTGTTGTTGCTGGTGTCGGTGTCGGCGGTTTCCCAGTACGGGTCCTGCGTGAGGGCGACCATCGGCTCGTCGGTGATGATCAGCTTCGTGATCTTCTTCGGCGAGTAGCGCCACACTTCGGCCGGGATGCGCTCGATGTACTTCTTGCCGCTCTGGAGCTGGATCTCGAGGACCAGCGGCGAGACGAGGCCGCCCAGGTTCGAGAAGTCGACCAGGTACATGTGCTTGCCTTCCTTGAGCAGCGCCTTTTCCCAGTCCTCCAGGCCTTCGGTCGTTTCCGCGTACTTGTTGCGGTCCTTGTTGGTGACCGTGAAGTCGTCGTGCTCGTTATAGAAGTCCTTCAGTTCCGGATGCGCATCGACGCGGCGCGGCAGGGTGCCCTTGTTGCGCTGGTCGGTGATCGACACGGGTTGCGCATCCTTCTGGGCGCGCTGCCATGCCTTCTCGACTTCCGGATCCTTGGAGCCGATCGTGTACTCGCTGATGCCGTCCACGCTCACGTCCACGGCGTCGGTCGTGTAGAACCAGCCGCGCCAGAACCAGTCGAGGTCCGTGCCCGACGCGTCTTCCATCGTGCGGAAGAAGTCGGCCGGGGTCGGGCGCTTGAACTTCCAGCGCTGCGCGTATTCCTTGAACGCGAAATCGAACAGCTCGCGGCCCAGGATGGTTTCGCGCAGCACGATCAGCGCGGCGGTGGGCTTCGCGTAGGCGTTGTTGCCGAACTGGAGGACCGATTCCGAGTTGGTCATGATGGGCACCTGGTTACGGCTCTTCATGTACTCGGCGATCACGCGCGGCTCGCCGCGCGATTGCGGGTAGTGCTCTTCCCATGCCTGCTCGGCCAGGTACTGCACGAAGGAGTTCAGGCCCTCGTCCATCCAGGTCCACTGGCGCTCGTCCGAGTTGACGATCATCGGGAAGTAGTTGTGGCCCACCTCGTGGATGATCACGCTGATCAGGCCATACTTGGTGCGCTTCGAGTAGGTCAGTTCGCCGGTCTTCTTGTCCTTCGTCGGACGGGGGCCGTTGAACGAGATCATCGGGTATTCCATGCCGCCCACGGGGCCGTTCACGGAAATCGCCACCGGGTACGGGTAGTCGAACGAATACTTGTTGTACTCGTTGATGGTGTGGATGATCGACTGGGTCGAGTACTGGCCCCACAGCGGGTTGCCTTCCTTCGGATAGTAGGACATCGCCAGGACATTGGTGCCGTCCTTCTTGAAGCCCTGTGCATCCCAGATGAACTTGCGGCTCGACGCGAACGCGAAGTCGCGCACGTTCTTCGCCTTGAAGTGCCAGGTGCGGGTGCCGTCGACGCGCGTCTTTTCCTTCGCCTCGGCTTCGGCCTGGGTCACGATGACGACCGGCTTGCTCGCGGTGCGCGCCTGCTTCAGGCGGTCGCGCTGGGCGGCCGTCAGGACGGCGTCCGGGTTCTGCAGTTCGCCGGTGGAGGCGACGATGTGGTCGGCCGGGACGGTGACCTGCACGTCGTAGTCGCCGAACTCCAGCGTGAATTCGCCGGCGCCGAGGAACTGTTTATGCTGCCAGCCATACACATCGTAGTAGGCGGCCATGCGCGGGAACCACTGGGCGATCTCGAACAGGTCGTTCTTGTCGTCGAATTTCTCGTAGCCGGAGCGGCCGCCGAGGATCTTCGATTCCGTGATGTTGTAGCTCCAGTCGATGCCGAAGGACAGGCGCTGGCCCGGCTTCAGGGGCTGGGGCAGGTCGATGCGCATCATCGTGCGGTTGATGACGTAGTGCAGCGGACGGCCGCTGCCGTCCTTGACGGCCTTGATGTCGAAGCCGCCCGGGAAGGTGCGTGCTTCCAGCGTGCTGCGGATCGCGTCGAACTTGACGCCGGTTGCCGGCGTCGCGCCCTGCCATGCATCGCGCGAGGGCAGGGTGGCGGTGGTGCGCGCGTCCGAACCCGGCTTGAAGAGGTTCTGGTCGAGCTGGATCCACAGGTAGGTCAGCGCGTCGGGGGAGTTGTTGTGATACGTGATCGTCTCGGCACCCGTGATCGTGCGCTTGGCCTCGTCCAGCGTGGCGCGGATCGTGTAGTCGGCGCGCTGCTGCCAGTAGGCGTGGCCCGGCGCACCGGAGGCGGTGCGGATCGTCGTGGGGGTCGGGAGCAATTCGTCGAGCTGGCGGAACTTGTCGTCGAAGGGTTCCGCTGCGATGGCAGACATGGTGAAGCACAGTGCCGCCAAGCCGATCGGCAAACGTATCATGTTTTCCCTGTATTTATGGTTGAAAGAAAGAAAATATTCTAGTCTTGCCTCCTGATAATGAGGATCTTGATTTGTAACAAGGCTGTTACAAAGACCTTGTGATAAATAAAAGCGAATTTTTTAAGGGAGCACGTGCTGGCGGCAAATTTATATATGTCTATACCTCTGAAAAACGTTGCGTTTTCGGTACTGGTGTCGCGCTCAGGACGGGTTTCGCGAGCGATTTCAACGGGGCGAGACAATCAGAGAGATTCCGTAATGGCAAGACTCTTATAATAGTGAAATCACAGTTGTTTATATTGCACATGGTGCCCAGGGAAGAGGATGGATGCATTCACACTCGTCGTTGCCGCAGCGCTCGCCAGTTCGATCATGGCGGGCAGCATGGGATTGCTGTATCTCGCCAGTTCGCGCCAGCGCTCCCTCGTGCACTGGGCCCTGGCCGGCATCTTCTTTGCCCTGAACAACAGCATCGCCGCCTACATCATCCACGGGCATGACGCCGGCCCCATGTTCGCCGGCCTGGGCAATGCCTTGCACGTGGCCGGCCAGTTCGGCATGCTGGCCGGCGCGCGCCGGCACCTGAACTTGCGCCCGGGCTGGGGCTGGTTCGCGGCGGTGTCCGCGCTGGTGCTGGCGGCGCATGGCTTGCCCTACCTGAGCGCCTCGCCCGTCCATCGCCTGTATTTCATGACGCCAATCGTGGTCACGATCAGCGTGGCGACGGCCTGGCTGCTGTGGCGCGGCAGCGAGCGCGAAGCGCGGGCCGCCTACCTGCCGCTGATCGTGCTGGAATTGTTGTCGGGCCTGCAGATGGCATTGCGCTGCGCCGCCATGGCGGCCAACGATGGCCATGCCCCGTCTTTCCTTGGCGGCCAGTTCCTGCTGACGACCGGCGCGTTGTCGATGCTGGTGTTCCTGTCGGTCGGCACCATGGGCTGCGCGCTCATCGTGACTCAGCAGCAGACGCTGGCCTTGCGCCGCGCCTCGCTCACCGATGTACTCACCGGCTGGCTGAACCGGCGCGCGCTGCACGACATCGCCACGCGCGAGTTCCGGCGCTGCCGCCGCACCGGTACGCCGGCCTGTTTCCTCACCTTCGACATCGACCACTTCAAGTCGATCAACGACCGCTACGGCCATGGCGTGGGCGATGCCGCCATCCGCCACGTCACCACGCTGTCGGCACGCGTGCTGCGCGGCTACGATGCGCTGTTCCGCACGGGCGGCGAGGAATTCGCCGTGCTGCTGACGGGCGCCACGGTGGACGACGTCGCCCACATCGCCGAGCGCCTGCGCGAACTGGTCGCCCAGTCGCCGCTGCATGCGCAGGGTCAGGCAGTGGCGATGACGGTAAGCGTGGGCGTGGCCGCGCTGGAGGCGGGCGACCACAAATGGGAAGATATCCTGCGCCGCGCCGACGAGGCGCTGTACCACGCCAAGCAGCACGGGCGCGACCGCGTCAGCGTGTACGGGCGCGACGTGCCGGAGCGCGGACCGGGGCGCAGGCTGCAGCTGGTCGGCGGGTAGCCGCCGGCAGGCCTTGCCGTCCGGTCCGCACGCCGCTAGCGGTCGCTGCGCCGCGCCTGCAGCCCCTCCAGCCTGGTGCCGCGGCCCGCGGCGCGGCCCCAGACGGTCTCGATGCTTTCCACCTGGATCAGCGTCGCGCCCAGGCGCAGGCTGCCGTTGGAAAACTCGACCCCGCCCATGTAGTGCCGTCCCGGCGCCAGGCCCGACCAGGTATAGCTGGCCGAGGCGGGACGGTAGGCGAACACGGTCGACGGCGTCAGCACCTTGAGGTTGCCGATGGCCGTCTGGCCCGGCGCGATCACCCAGCTCGACAGCTTGGCGGTGGCGGCGCCGCCGACCGGGGTGCGCGCGACCACGCAGACGATGTACTCGCCCGGGTCCGGGTGCGGGGACTCGATGTCCTCGGCCGAGGAGAACAGGTTGACGCTGCCCACGATCAGGTTGCCCTGGCCATCCAGCAGCAGCAGGTCGAGGTCGTCGCCCGAGCCGCCGCTGGTGTCCTCCTCGTACAGCGCGAAGCGCGCGCCGACGGTGCCGGCGGGGATCGTGACGCGCTTGTAGCTGACGCTGTCGCTGCCGCCCGCGGCGCACTCGGCCACACCGTGGTCGCTCGACGCGTTCGCATGCAGCGTGTACGTGTCCTGCGTCGCTTCGCGCAGGCCCGCCACCTTGGCCGTCAGCTTGCCGTTGTAGGCGGTGGTGACGCTCACGGTCTTGTTGCCCGACGTGCCTTCCGAATAATAGTAGTCGTCCGGCGTGAACAGCGAGGTGCGGGCCGTGAGCGGGCTGCGCACGCGGTGCGTGCCGTCGCTCCAGTCCAGCGTGCCGTAGGCCCAGGTGTTGTTGGCCGCGCTGGTGCGCTTGAGCGTCACGCTGTAGTCGGCGCTGGCCCCGGGCGCCAGCGTGAGGCTGGCCGGCGCCACGGTGACGGTGAAGCCGGGCAGGCTGGCGCTGGCCGTGTAGGTCGCCGGCGCGCCGCCCACATTGGTGACGCGGCGCTTGATGGTCTGCGTGTCCGCGACGTTGGCGGCGGACAGCGATGCCAGGTTCAGGTCGTAGTCGGCGACGGTGCCGACGCTGCTGCACACGGAAGCCGGCACGCTGTACGAACCGAGGCCGCACAGGAAGCGCTGGTAGTCGGTGGCGCCCAGCTCGTACACGAGGCCCGGATCGGCCGCCGGTGTCGGCGCGACGTGGCCGGCGCCCTGGCCGAACGCGTTCTTGCCGTTGAAGTCGGCGGGCAGGCCGTCGTCGACGGTCGGCGTCGCGGTCGTCATCAGCGCCGACTTGATCGCCGCCGGCGACCAGTCCGGATGCTTCTGCTTGAGCAGCGCCGCCAGGCCGGACACGTGCGGCGTCGCCATCGAGGTACCGCTGGCATAGGCCCAGGTCGCGCCGCCGGCCGGGCTGCCGGCGGCGATGGCGTCGTGCTCGGCCGGCGTCAGGTCGGGCGCGAAGCCGGCCAGGATGTTGACGCCCGGCGCCGTCAGGTCGGGCTTGAGGATGCTCGCCGTCGCCATGTTCGGTCCGCGGCTGGAGAACCGGGCCAGCTTGGGCGCCGCTTCCGGATTCGGCACCAGTTCGGTGGCGCCGATGCCGATCCGCAGTGCCGGCGTGAGGGCGGCGCTGATGGCGGCGCCGTCCTTGGTCGACACGTGCACGGTCGGCACGACGAAGTCGTTGATCACCAGGCCGCTGCCGTCGTCCACCAGCACCATGCCGACGCCGCCCGCTTCCTGCACGGCGCGGCTCTTGTCGACCATCGCGTTCTTGCCGCGCTGGCAGATCACTACCTTGCCGGCCACCAGCGCCGGATCCAGGGCGGCATTGCTGCTGGCGCCGTTCTCCAGGCGGTCGGCCTCGGTATAGCAGAGCCGGCGCGCCTCGCGGTCGCCGGCCGCCAGGTTGGCGTAGGGGATGGTGCCGGCGTCGTTGGACAGGATCGCCGGCGCAGGTGGGAGCGCCGTGGCGTTCAGCGATGCGCCCGTGTAGCGGACGCCCGTGCTGAGCTGCACCTGGGCGCCCTGGATGCGGTCGGTGGTCGACGCGGCCACCGTCGTCAGCCATGGCGACGGGTGGTTGACGGCGTTGCCGGGACCATAGTTGCCGCCTGCCACGGACACGAACACGCCGGCATTGGCGGCGCCGAGGAAGGCCTGCTCGACCGGGTCGTCGACCGAATCGCTGCTGCCGCTGATCGAATAGCTGAGGACGTCGACACCGTCCAGCACGGCCTGCTCGATGGCCACGACGGCCGAGTTGGTCGAGCAGCCGTTGCTCGCCTTGCCCTTTTCGTCGACGCTGGAAAAGCAGATCTTGTACATGGCCAGGCGCGCGCGCGGCGCCATGCCCGACGTCGTGCCGAGGGCGGCGGCGCCGATGCTGGTCGCCACGCCATTGTTGCCGGCGGCGGTGGACGAGGTGTGCGTGCCGTGGCCGCCCTTGCCTTCGGGGCCGGCCAGCGAATCGCGCGGCGAATCGAATTCGGTCCAGTGCGGCTCGCGCCCGGCATCGGCCAGGAAGTTATAGGCGCGCGCGCCGATCAGCTTGTTGTTGCAGGCGTCCGCGCCGAATCCCGGCCCGGTCTGGCAGGTGCCGTGCCAGCGCGCCGGCGGCGGCCCGTAGGCGGGGGTGCCGTCCGGATCGTGGGTGGGGGCGCCCTTGGCGTCGACGCGGTCGGCGAACGCGGGATTCTCGGGCCAGATGCCGGTGTCGAGGACGCCGATGATCATGTCCTCGCCGGCATGCTCCTTGCCGCCCAGCTGGCTCCACAGGCCGCCCGGCCGGTCCAGGCCGAGGAAGGTGGGCGTATAGCTGGTGGCCGGCGCGAAATACGTGTCGGGACGGACCGCCACCACGCCGTCGCTGTGCTTGAGCGCGAGCGCCTCGGCCTCGGTCAGGCGGGCGACGAAGCCGTTGTACACCACCTTCAGGTCGTGCACCAGCGCGCCCGGCGGCAGCGCGGCGAGCGCGGCCGTGCGCCGTTGCTGCAGGTACTGCATGTAGTGCTGCACGGCCGTCGATTGCGGGTTGATCAGCGAGCCCGCCGGCGGCTTGGTCGCGGCCAGGCCGGCGACGCCGCCCGTGTACGAAGCCACGGGCTTGTCGCCGAGCTGGACGATGTAGGTGCGGCGCGGAGCATCGGCAGCGGTAGCGCCAGCGCCAGCGCCAGCGGCGAGCAGCAGGGGCAGGACGAGCAGGCGGCGCATCATGCGGCACCTCCGGCCACGCTGCCGGCGCCGGCCGTGCGGCGGCGGCGGACGATGGCCGCGAGCAGGCCCAGGCCGCTGCCGAACACGAGCCAGTCCTGCGGTTCCGGCACGGCCTCGACTTGCAGGTTGTCGATGGCAAACTGCGCCAGGTTGTAGCTGGTCGCGCCGTTCACGCAGTTCAGGCCGTCGTCGAACACGCAGGCGCTGATGGTGAGGCTGGTCAGGTTCAGGCCGCTGAAGAGGCCGTCGAGCTGCCAGGTGTCGAAGATGAAGTTGCCGTCCAGGAATTGCCCCGGCAAATTCATGTTGCGCGTGATGGGATCGTCGCTGCCTTCGGCCGTGGCGCTCAGCACCAGCTGGCCGTAGCTGAAATTGGGCAGGTCATAGGTGTACGCGACGAAGGCGAAGTCGAGCGAGAACAGGCGGAACGCCAGGCCGTCGGTGCGCGCCAGCGTCAGCGAGCCGTCGTTGAGGCCGGCGTAGTAATGGCTCTGGTTGAAGAAGCTGCCGGGACAGACGACGATGCTGCAGGCCAGGCGGTCCGAATGGTCGACGATCACGCCGGCCGCGCCGGGTTCATAGTCGGGCAGGCTCTGGGCGTAGACGCTGTCGGCCACCGTTGCCGTGTAGCCGGCGGTGGTGAAGCGGTCGCGGCCGGCGTAGGCCGTGTCGCCGCTGCCGAGCACGGGCGTCACGACATTGCTGTGGGTTTCGAAGTCGATCGTGGTGGCGAAGGCCGGGGCTGCGCCCGCCAAGAGGCAGCAGGCAATGAAGATGGTTTGAACAACGCGGGTAGGGCGATGATGCTGACAAGGCATGTTCCGACTCCTGAAAACGTTATCAAAAAGAAACCGAAATCAATGATAGCGTTAACATTGTTGAGTCGTCGGTGTACAAAATTTTTAATATTCGAAAAATATGAAACTTAATTTTGTGATGAGAGTGAAAGTGAAGGAAAATTGCCGAAGTTACTGTTGTTAAGCGGATACTTGCCCCCGCCTTCCAATAGTTGACATTCTTCGTATTATGGTTTGCATTTTTCGATGCCGAACGGGCACGATACGGTGCGCCGGTCCATGCGGCGCTTGCCTACAATGCCCCTAGCTCAACCATGGCGCTGGCAGGCATGAACGACCGACGATCGATTTTCTGGATGCGCCGCGACCTGCGCGCGCACGACAACGTGGCATTGCACGCGGCGCTGTCCGCATCCGACGAGGTCATCTGCGTATTCGTCTACGACCGCACGATCCTCGACGACTTGCCGCGCACCGACCGGCGCGTGGCCTTCATCCACGCCAGCGTCGCCGAAGCCGGCGCGCAGCTGGCGCGCCTGGGCGGCAAGCTGCTCGCGCTGGAAGGCGATCCGGCCCGGGTGATCCCGGAACTGGCACGCCGCCACGATGCCGGCCGCGTGTTCGCCAACGAGGACTACGAACCGTCCGCGCGGCGGCGCGATGCGGCGGTCGGCGCGGCGCTGGAGCGCGACGGCCGTGCGCTGCTGCTTTCGAAGGACCAGGTGCTGCTGCACCGGGACGAGGTGCTCAGCAAGTCGGGCACCCCCTACACCCGCTTTACGCCTTACTACCGCGCCTGGCTGCAGCGGCTGGGCCAGGACGAACGGATCCTGGGCGACCACGACCCGGCGCCACTGAAGGCGCGGCTGGCCGCGCCGGCGGACGGCGCGTCGAACATCCCGTTGGACCAGCTCGGCTTCGACACGGTCGACCTGGAGGGCCTGAGCCTGTATCCCGGCACGACGGGCGGCCGCCGCGTACTGCGCGAATTCGAGGGCAAGGTCGGCGACTACATGGCGCGGCGCGATGCGCTGGCGCTGCCGGCCACCTCGGGCCTGGACATCCACCTGCGCTTCGGCACGCTGTCGGTGCGCGAGATCTTCCGCGCGCTCGGCCGGCGCAGGGACGTGAACGACGCCAGCGTGGCGGGCTGGATCCGCGAAGTGTGCTGGCGCGAGTTCTTTTCGCAGCTGCTGTTCCACGTGCCACGCGTCGCCGACGGTCCCTACCTGGACAAGTATGCGAAGCTCGACTGGATCGACGGCGCGGAAGGCAGGAAGCGCCTGGACGCGTGGAAGAACGCCGCGACCGGCTATCCGATCGTCGACGCGGCCATGACGCAGCTGAACACGACGGGCGCGATGCACAACCGCGCGCGCCTGGTCGCGGGCTCGTTCCTGGTCAAGACGCTGGGCGTCGACTGGCGCGCGGGCGAAGCCTATTTCGCGCTCAAGCTGAACGACTACGACCAGGCCTCGAACAACGGCAACTGGCAATGGGTGGCATCCACCGGCGCCGATGCGCAGCCGCCTTACCGCATCTTCAATCCCGCCTCGCAATCGCGGACCTACGATCCGGATGCCGCCTACATCAAGCACTGGCTGCCGGCGCTGGCGTCCATCGATGCGCGCGACCTGCACGAACCCTGGAAGCGCAAGGAGCCGATTCCAGATTATCCGGCGCCGATCGTGGACCTGGCCGACGCAACCGAAGCGTGCCGGCGCCGCTACGCCGCCGTGGGACGGCAGGCGTAGCGCGGGCGCCGCCGGGCCTCAGTCGAAGCCGCGCACCGGCAGGCTGGCGTCGCGCTGGATCCAGTTGCGCGGCGAATAGGCGGTGCGCGCATCCGTCACGTGCAGCGTGAATGCATGGCGCGAGACGGGCGAGCGGTTCGGCGCGCTGTAGTGCGGCAGCAGGCCGTGGAAGCAGACCAGGTCGCCGGCCTTCGCTTCGAGCGGCACGGCGGTGCTGTCGTCGGGCCAGGGCGTCGTGTCCAGCTTTTCCATCGAGATGCGCTCGCCGTCGCGCAGGAAGCGCTCGCGCAGCGGGCCGCGGTGGCCGCCCGGTTCGACCCACAGGCAGCCGTTCTCGATGGTCGCGTCTTCCAGCGCGAACCAGAACGTGGTCACGCTGATCGGGGTCGAGTCGAAGAAGGTCGCGTCCTGGTGCCAGCGCACCTCGCCGCCGATGCCGGGCTGCTTGAAGATGTACATCGATTGCCAGACCTGCGGCTGTTCTAGGCCCAGGTCACGCGCCACCACCGCCAGCTTCGCATCGCGCGTGAAGGCTTCGAAGACGGGGTCGAGGTCGTGCATCGCATGGCCGATCTTGTTGATCGACAGGGCCTTGGCCTGTTTCAGCTGGCCGTCGGGGCCGAACGCTTCTTCCTCGAAGAAGCAGCGCACGGTGTTGTCCGAGCCGAGGAACCAGGCGTCGCTGGCGCTCATCTGGTTCTGCGTGGTGAAGATGCTGCGCGACTCGCTGGGGTCGAAGGCATCGACGATCTCGCCGGCGCGGCGGCGCAGGGCGGCGATGTCGTTGGCGGCTTTGAAGCCGGGGATGACGATGTAGCCGTCGCGTTGGTACTGGTCGCGCTGTTCCTGGGTAAGCATGGTCGTTCTCGTTGGTTCGTGGTTCACTGGACGGTCCACGCGCCGTCCGCGTAGACCCGTTCGTCGTCGAGGTAGACGGCATCCGTCACGACGAACACGTCGATATGGTAGCGCGCATCCTTGCGCTTGAAGCCCGGCTTGGCGTACACGCCGTGCTTGGCGCCGAGCGACAGGTGGATGCCGCACATGCGCTCGTAGGTGCCGATGTCGTCGACGCGGCGCTCGCGCGTGAAGGCGCGGTTCATGCCGAAGCCCAGCTCGCGCACCCACACCTCGCCCTCGTCGCGGCGGATGATGTCGAGCACTTCCTGGAATTCCGGCGTGACGTTCTCGGCGCCCACCACGCGCCCGCGCTCGATGATGACGGTCACCGGCACGGCGGGGCGGTTGACGAGGTAGGAGGTGTCGCCGAACACGTGGACCTGGGCGCGGCCGCTGACGGCTTCCAGGTCCCTGGCCTCGGTGAACACTTCGCCGATGGGGAACTGGCCGCCGACGTTGTGCATCGCGCCGTAGTCGCCCACGTTCAGCTTGGCGCCTTCGAACGGCGAATCGAATACCAGCACCTCGCCGCCGCCATGCACCTCGGCGCGCGCGGCCTTGTCGATGCGCGCCTTGAGCGCGTGGCCCACGCCGCGGAAATAGGCGGGGTCGTAGGCGAGCGACGCGATGTAGTGCTCGCCCTGCTCGCCCGGCATGCGCGACAGGTGCACGTGTTCGATCACCTTCAGGCCCAGCTTGAACAGTTCCACGCGCAGGCGGAAGCCGTCGAGGCGGAAGTTGGTCGACTGCACCAGCACGACGAGGTCCCCCGGCGCCAGCGTGCCGAAGGTGTCCAGCACCTGCTGCGGCGCGACGGCGTCGAAGTCGACGAAGCGCGCGTCCGGCCCTTCCGGCAGGTTGCGGCGGTAGGCTTCGACGAGCGCGCGCGCCAGGCCCGTGCGGGTGTCGTACACGACCAGCGCGCGCCGGCCGGGGCCGTGCTCGAGCGCGATCGCGAGCACGTCGCGCAGGTGGGCGGTGGCGGCGTCGATGGCGGCGGCGGGGAGGTCCGGGGTGGTCATGGCGAAAACGGCTGGTGGATACAGCCCGGCATTATACGATCCGGCGCCATCCTGGCGATCAGGCGCGTGGCGGCGGCCGCCCGCCGCCCCGCCGGCCGCCGCTTGCGCCAGCTCACGGGGCAGGGGCCGTCCTTGCTGCACAGTGGATGCTGTCGGGAGCGCCATCATGTTGATTCTAAAAGGAAATTTCTTATTTTCTAGCTTAGTGGCGAGATGTGCCGCGGCCCTGTGCTCGGTCCTGCTGGCTTTGTGCGCGCTGGCCGCGCCGACGGCGGCGCCGGCCGCGCCCAGGCCGCCGGATGCGGTGGCGGTGGAATTCTACGGCTGGTACCTGGAAACGCTGGCCGCCGACCAGGACCCGCTCAGCGACCGCCACGAGCGCTTCCTCACCTACGTGGCGCGCGACCTCGCCGCGCAGCTGGTCGCGCGCCTGCAGGACGCGCAGGCGGGCAAGGGCGGCGCCGTGCCGGACCACGACTACTTCCTGCAGGCCGCGCACTACGACGGCAACTGGCTGCGCCGCCAGGTGCACGCCGTCACCGTGCACCAGCGCACCCAGGGCCGGGAGCGCGTCGCCGACGTCATCGTCACGCTGGGCGCCGGCGGCGAGCCGATGCGCTCGCTGGCGCTGGACATGGTGCTGGAAGGCGGCAGCTGGAAGATTCGCCACGTGAACCCGGCCCGCGAGCAGGGCGCCGAAAGTTCCCTCGAACATCCCGTGATTTGATCCCTGAAGCATAGCCAGCCGCTACCTCGTGTACGGGGCGCCGTCGCGTTGACGCCGGATATATCATTTCAAAAGCGCAACGGTCCCGATATGCATGTGGACCGGGCGATTTTTGACAATCGGACGGAGCGAATGGCATACAGATGGGAAACGCCAGCCAGCGTCTGGCTGGAACGCGAGGCAGGCAGCGGCTACGAGCTGGCCGCCGGCACGGGCCTGGGCCGCATCGACTGGCAGGCCGGCGTGCAGGCGCGTGGCCGCGTGACCGATTGCGCGCACCTGCTCGGCGCCTCGCTGCCGACGGCCTGCGCGCATGCCCCCGTCTATCCCGAAGGATTCGCCTTCTGCCCGGAATGCGGCCAGCCCCTGCGCCGGCTGGCGCTGGAACGCCAGCGCCGGCCCGACTGGTGGGGCGCCTGGGCCGATCCGCTGCTGCCGCGCCACGTGCCGCACGGCTTGCCCGTGACCTCGCTGGCGCTGGGAGAAAGCCTGGAGGAGCGCCCGCCGGCGCCGCACGTGGGCCGCTTCGACGCCACGCTGCCGGCGCCGCCGAACGCCCATTGCGTGTTCGCCGCCGCCACCTTCGGTTTCCACGAACAACGCCTGCTGGCGCTGGCGCCCGCGCGCGGCGTGCTGCAGTACTGGGATCCGCTGGGCGAGACCTGGCACGTGCTGCTGCCCGAGGACGGCGCGGCCGACCTGGCCTTCGGCGCGTCCGACTACGGCTGGCTGCCGGCCGTCGAAGGCGAACGCGGCGAGGTCGGCCTGGTGCCGACGGCGCGCGGCCTGTACCGCCTGTGGATGGACCCCGTCGGCGAAACCTGCCGCACGCGCGCCGTGCTGGCCGCCCCGGTGGTCGCGGCGCCGGGCATGATGCGGCACCAGATCGGCTGCCTCGTGCGCGGCAGCGCCGGCGCGCTGGAACTGTGCACGCTGGGCGCGGATCTCTCACCCGGTCCCGCCTACGATTGCGGCGCGCTGCCGCTGTCCGGCTGGACCCGGCCCATCGGCTACGACGGCCAGCTGTTCTGGCTGCACGGCGAAGGCCAGCTGGCCTGGCGTCCGGGCGAGGCGCCGCGCTGGCTCCCCTGGCCCGACACCTGGCTGCCCAGCCTGGACCTGGGCGGCCCCACGCTGAGCCGCGACGGGCGCATGTGGCTGATCGGGCACGACGGCCAGTCGTATTCCTTCCTCGAGCTGGGCGTGGCGGCGCCGCAGCGCGCCCCGATCGACGGCGCGCGCCTGGGCTTCGCCAACCTGCTGTTCCGGCGCGGCCACCCGGTCGTCGATGAACCCTGGTCCGGCGAACACGTGGAAGACCAGATGGAAGACGATGCGCTGGTGCTGCCGCTGCTGCGCGGCTTCAACAACAACCGCGCCCAGCCCAGCGGCCTCGTGCTGCGCTTCCACAAGTACACGGGCCGCGCCGAGGATGCGCTGGCCGACCGCGTGATCCCGCGCACGACGGTGGAGTGGATCGGCCGGCGCAACGTCATCCTCGACGAGGTGGCGCGCCTGGCGCGTCCGCTCGCCTGCGTGCCCTTCGTGTACGCGGGCCGCCTGTGGCTGCACCATCCGGACTGGAACCGGATCCGGGGCTGGGACCTGGAAGCGCCATGACCCGTACCGCACGCTTTCTCGCGGCCGCGCTGGCGGCCCTGGGCCTGGCCGCCGCCGTGCCGGCGCAGGCCATCCCGCAGGTGGTGCTGGTGCAGAACTCGGGCTGGATGGAACCGTTCTATGCCGATCCGAAGTCGCCGTTCAAGCCGCTGGTGGCGGCCCTCGTCGACAGCGTCGTGCAGCCCGGCGACGCGCTGGTGCTGGCCGCGTTCAACCAGTCGCAGCCCGGCGCGCCGTCGCCGCGCGGCCTGTTGTCGGAGCAGGCGGGCGGCGCCACGGCCGCGCACGTGCGCGATGCGCTGGCGGGCCTGGAGACGGCCAGGAAGCCGCAGGGCGGGGCGCTGGCCGATACCGACCTGGGCGAAGCCGTCACCGCGTCCATCGACGGCGTCCTGCGCGGCAAGCCGGGCCTCGTGTGGCTGTTCACGAACAACCGCAACAGCCCGAACAACGACCAGGCGACGGCCCAGCGCAACCGCGACTTCTATGGGCTGATCCACCGCGGCCCGGCCATCGCCAAGGCGCTCGCCTTCCCGCTGCGCATGCCCGTGCAGGGCGCGCATTACCGCGCCAACGGCCTGATGGTGTACGTGTTCGCCGTCGGCGCCGAGGGGGAACGGGCGCTCGACCAGCTGGTGGCGGAAGGGCGCGTGAAGCGCGTGATCACGGAACCGCCGGCGCGCCTGAAGCCGCTGGACCGCGACACGGTGCGCCTGGTGCCGCGCCGGGTCGAGGATGCGCCCGGCGTCGCGATGTCGATGGATGCGAACGGCGTGCTGCGCGCCGACGTCGCGCCGGGCGCGCTGGAACCCTTCGCCACCGTGCGCTGGAACCTGGAGAACACGATCTACCCGTACACCATCGTCGGCGCCAGCGTCGGCGCGCGCTCCGTGCTGAACGGCGCCAACCACCGCATCGTGCTGGAAGACGGCAGCGTCGAGCGCCTGGCACCCGGCAAGCAGGCGCCGCTCGTCTCGCGCGTGCAGCTGCCGGTGGCGCAGCTGCCCGGCACCTGGTCGCTCGACGCGCTCAAGGCCGCCGGCTCGGCCTTCGTGCTGCCGGGCCGCATCGAACTGCAGCTGCACGGCCAGAAGCTGGCGCTGTCGCAGGCGTTCCGCGCGCGCATGGCGGCGCTGTTCCCGGGCGATCCGCTGCCGGACATCTTCACGCCGCCCGCCGAGGTCCACGATTCCATCGCGCGCCTGCCCGTCGAGGTAAGGGTGCACTATGGGTCGGGACCGCTGTACGCGGCCATCGGCGCCGCGCTGGCGCTGCTCGCCGCCGGGGCCGCCGCGGCCTGGGCCTATGCGCGGCCGCGGCGCGTGCACCTCACGGTGGAAGACGAATTGCGCACGGTGCGCACGCGCGCCGGCGCCGTGCAGCCGATCTACGACAAGGCGGGCAACCAGGTGGCCCGCCTGAAGACGACCCTGTTCGGCCACGAGCTGATCGACCTGCGCGACGGTGCGCAAGTCCGGCTGGGCCGCTGATAACGACGACGAAGGACCATCAAGCAAGCCACCCCAAGCCCATCGACGCCAGGAACGCAACCGCCGGATACGGCCGCCGATCCCGGCTTCAAGTTGCCGGGCCAGACCACGCCGGACGACGCCGGCCCCAAGACGGCGCCCGATACTTCGCGCATGCCGGTCGAGATCGCGCCGGGCGGCGCCACCAACCCGAGCGCGGCGCCGCTGCGCGACACGTCGGGACGCGACATGGCGATCGCCGGCGCGATCATCGTCGTGCTGCTGGTGATTTATTTTTTCGTGCGTAACGCCTACGTGCACCACCTGGTGGTCAAGCGGGTGTCGCCGTCGGCGGCGGGCAGCGCGGGATGGCTGCTGTTCGTCGGCATGTCCTTCCTGTCGGCGGCGGCCGTGCTGGCGATCGTCAATGCCAGCAAGTACCTGACGCTGGCGATCACGGGGCCGCTCGTCGTGGTCGGCGTCGTGACCCTCGTCGCCGCTTTATTCGTCGGCCGTCGTTGAGACCAGGAACCAGGAACCAGGAGCAAGCACCCCATGGCAGATTTTCCCGATCCCTCCGCACTGAACCGCAAGAACGAACTGAAGGTCGACCTGCGCCCGACGCTGTTCATCGGCGCCGGCGGCACCGGCATGGAAGTCATGATGCGCATCCGCCGCCGCATCCTGTCGGCCGTATGGAACCGCCACCACCCGACCCGCGTCGAGTCGATCGCCGATTTTCCTGTGGCGCGCTTCCTGCACTTCGACCTGGACACGAATGCCGTCATCGACGAAGGCAAGTCGCAGCGCACCGACCCGTGGTTCGACCTGGTCAAGCTGGCCGACGAGGAACGCCTCGTCGAACCGCTCGACCTGCCGCAATACCACGAGTCCGACGACAGCCTGGCGCGGTTCCCGCTGATCGAAAGCTGGATGCCGCTGCGGCCGAAGAAGCTGCGCTCGCTGGGCATCGACCCGTCCAAGGGGGCGGGCCAGATCCGCGCGCTTGCCAGGCTGTACCTGTTCGACAAATACCCGAAGCTGCGCGGCCGCATCAAGGGCGCGCTGAATTTCCTGAGCAGTAACGCCGGCATCGAGCGCAAGGAAAACTACCAGCGCCTCGGCCTGCAGGTCGACACGTCGAAGTTCCGCATCGTCGTGATCGCGTCGAACGCGGGCGGCACCGGCGCCGGCAGCGCCATCGACCTGGGCTGGATCGCCAAGGCCATCGCGCGCCAGGAAGTGTCGGACAGCCAGGTCGACCTCGTGATGTTCCTGCCGTCCGGCTACGCCAAGGCGAACAAGGAGCGCACCGAGGCGAACGCCTACGCCACGCTGATGGAACTGGAAACGACGATGCGCGACATGAACGCGCAGGTGCAGTGGATGGAGCCGGACAGCGTGACGGGCCGCGGCGCCCCGTTCGACGACGTGTATTTCGTCGACACGGCCAACCTGGCCAACAAGGCCACGCAGGACGTCAAGGACGTGTACCAGATGGTGGCCGACACGCTGTTCGAGGACTTCGCCTCGGCCGACTTCGCCAACCGCAAGCGCTCGGTGGCCGTCAACCAGCAGCAGCACAAGCTGGGGCCGTACAACCCGCGCGTGCCGGAAAGCCGCTTCGGCGACATGCGCCTGTCGTACTCGAAGGTGTATTCGGCGTTCGGCCAGTCCGTGCTGGATACCCAGCAAAGCCTGCGCGAGGACATCCGTGCCTATGAGCTGGCGGCGCTGATGGTGAAGGCCTTCTTTGGCCTCGCGGGCAGCGACGGCGCGGCGGCCCGGCGCGCCGCCGACAACGAGCGCGATGCCTTCATGCGCGAGCAGATGGGCATGAACGAGCGCCCGTTCACGGAATTCCCCGACTTCCGCAAGGGCACCGTCGACGTCACGCCGTTCCAGGAATACGCGCTCACCGACATGCTGCTGCTGGACCGCGACGGCCGCTCGCTGCTGGAGCGCGTCGAGAGCAAGGTGCAGCTGGAGATCGACCGCATCATGGCGTCCTATGACCTCAAGGTCTGGCGCGAGAAGGTCGTCGAGCTGCTGCCCAACCTGGAGCGCGACGCCATCCGCGAGGCCGGCGCCACCGCCGAGACGAGCGAGGACCGCATCAAGCGGCACACGGGGGAACTGCTGGCGCAGCTGCGCCTGAACGTGCGCGGCCGCCTGTACATGCTGCTGGACGACCGCAAGCAGGGCGGCCTGGAATTCGTGCTGTCGCTGCTGGAACAGGTGAAGGCGCGCCTGGCCCAGCGCGACCTGGCCAATGCCCAGCGCAACGGCAAGCGCTACCGCGATGTGCGCGACGCGCTGCGCACGCGCCAGGTCGAGGAATCGATGAACAACCTGTCGCAGGCGTCGTCTCGCCTGTTCGGTAAGGACGCCCAGGCGCGCGAGGTGATGAACCACCTCAAGCGCGACATCGCCGATTACCTGCGCTTCCACCTGCTGGCCGTCGCGGCCGGCCAGGCCATCGAGGTCATGCAGTCGCTGTCGGCCTGGCTGGGCGACCCGCAATCGCTGGACGAGCAGGGGCAGCCGCGCTGGAGCGGGCTGGCCGGCGAATTCCAGGACGGGCGCCGCGCCGTGCAGGCGATGCTGGCCGCCGTCGACCAGCGCATCGGCCAGCTGCGTGCCGACGCGCGCCAGGAACACGCGACGACGATCAAGCTGGCCGACGAGACCTTGCCCGAGCCGGTGCGCCTGACGGGCGACGTCAGTGCCTGGAGCGAGGAAGTGCTGCTGGAATTCGGCGGCTCGGCGCGCCTGTTCCCGCAACTGGCCGACGAGCGCCGCCGCGCCGACCTGCTGCTCAAGCTGTTCCGCCGCGCCCAGGTGCAGCTGTCTGGCCAGGACGCGACACCGGCGGAAGATCCGCTGCTCGACCGCCTGTCCGCCATGCCGCCCCAGGAGCGCCACCGCGTGTTCAGCGAATGGATCCGCAGCGCCATGCCGTGGGTGAACGCGCGCTTCTCGGCCGAGTTCACGCCCGGCGCCGACCAGTTCAAGTGCTTCATCGGCGTGGGCGACCCGGCCGCCTGGCGCCGCCTGGAAGGGGAGATCCGCGCCGCCGTCCCGACCAATTTCTTCCACGGCGACCTGGTGTCGATCGTGAACACGGGCGTGCCGGGACGGGCCGTGTGCTATATCGAGCTGTCCGGCTATCCGATGACGGTGCTGCGCGGCCTGCCGACCTGGCGCGCCAGCTACCAGATCGAGAACCCGAAGATCCCGACCCACGTGCACTTCGACTCGACCCGCTACCGCCATCCGATCTCGCCGTCGATGGACGAGCTGAATCGCCTGGCCGACGACTACGACTGGTTCCTGCAGGCCGTGGCGCTGGGCATCCTGCGGCGCAAGGGCGACGCAGGCGATCGCGAGGCGGCATTCCAGCCGCGCGGCCAGTACCTGTTCGAGGTCGAGCCGGGCTCCGGGGAATGGCTGCAGATCGGTAACGAGTATGCGATCCGTTCCAACGGCCTGCCGCCGTACTACCGCGAGCAGATACTCGAGGCCGTGCGCCGGCGCCTCAACGCGATGGGACCGCACCAGCTGGCGCTGCTGGCCGCGCTGATGCGCCACTACCAGCTGCGCGTGTACGAACCGAAGCTGGAAGTGGACGAGACGGGTGCCCAGCTGCCGTCGCCGTCGCTGCCCAACATCACGGCGCGGCGCCTGTACGACGCCTGGATCAAGCGCGCGACGGCGCTCGATCCGACGCTGTCGCCGGCCCAGGTCGAGGCCGCGCTCGCCCAGCTCGACGCGTGGACGGACGTCGTCCCGGATTCGGCCGGCGACGCCTACCAATGGGAAGTCGAGCGCGCCGTCGACAAGCGCGCGATCCGTCCGGAGTTCCTGGCCAGCGAGGCGCGCGCGGCGCAGGCGCTGGAACGGCGCGCGGCTGGTGCATCGACCGGCGCATCGACGGGCGTAGCGCATGCCGCGCCGGCGACGGCAGCGCTGCCGTCCGCGCGTTACAAGCTGTTCGTCGGCGGCGTCCAGCGCGGGCCGTTCGGGATCGATGAAGTGGCCCAGCAGCTGGCGCGCGGCGAGATCGATGCCGGCACGCGCATCTGGAACATGGGGTGGAATCCGCGCGTCGACAAATGGAAGACGGTCGGCGAGATGCCCGAGCTGGCGCCGCTCCTCGACGCCGCGATCCCCGATCCGGACGACGGCATCCCCGATCCGGAATGAGGGCCGACGTGCAGGACGACACGATCTACCGCTGCATCAATCCCACCTGCGCGCGCACCATGCCGCGTCCGGTGAACTTCTGTCCGTGGTGCGGCACGGCGCAGCACGCCGGCGCGCGCGCGCAGGCGGACGAGCGCAGCGCCGCCGAGGAGCGCGAGGCGCAACGCGCCGCGCTGGCCGCTGCCGGCGCCACGACGGCGGCTTCGCTGTCCGGATGGGCGGATGCGCCGGAAGCGGAAGCGTCGGCGCCGCCGCCGCCGCCGCCATCGCCAGCGCCATCGCCAGCGCCACCATCGCCGGCGCCGCCTCCAACGCCCAAGCCGCCGCCCCCGCCACCTCCGCCGCCATCGCCGCACGCATTCGGCCGCAGCGGCACGGCCAGCCCCGGCGCAACGGCGGGAGCAACGGCGGGCCCGCTCCCGCGCCAGGGCGTCACGGGCGGCCAGTCGCGGCCGCGGCAGCGCGAACCGATCCGCCTGCGCTGGTGGATCCTGGCGCTGGCGATCCTGTGGGCCGTGTGGCTCGTCGCCAAGCCGTCGGCCAGGAAGACCGAACGGCGCATGGAGGCCGCCATCGCGCTGGCGCGCGAGTGCAAGGCGCGGGAGGCGCAGGACGAGCTGATCGCGTTGCGCGAGGCGCGTGCGACGCCGGCCCAGCTCGAGCGGGTGCAGAAGGCGCTGAACGAGGAAGCGGGCAAATGCACGCGCCGGCGCCAGAAGGACAAGGCGTGGACGGAAGCGCAGGACGCGGCCGAGGCGGCGCTCAAGGCCGGCAACGCGGAACGGGCGCGCCTGCGCCTGCAGGCCTACGTCAAGCGCTGGGGCGAGGACGAGGACACGCGCGCGCTGCGCGGCCGCATCGACGCCGCGCGGCGCGAGCATCCGCTGGCGGTGCCCTAGCGGCTGGCGCCATCTTGTTGTCGTTGGGTGTATATTTGACAACAAAAAGGAGATCCGTCATGAAACGCTTATCGCTCATCGCCATGTTCTCGGTCGCCGCCTTGCTGTCCGCCTGCAACCACAACGACGCCGGCCCCGGTCCGGCCGAGCGCGCCGGCAAGGCCGTCGACGATGCCGGCGCCCGCGCCGCCGCCGCGGTCGACCAGGCCGGCGACAAGGTCAGGGACAAGGTGCAGGAACAGGTCGTCAAGGCCGATGCCGCGGCGCGCCGCGCCCGCATCGATGCCGAGGACGCGACCGAGGAAGCGCGCCGCAACCTGGACCGCGCTACCGAGAAGGTCGGGGAAAAAGTGGAAGAGACGGGGCAGAAGATCCAGCAGGCCGCCCATTGAGAACATGGTCGGGCAGGCGCCAAACCGTAGGGTGGGCACCATGTGCCCACCAAGTGCTCCGGTCACGTCAGCGCCCGGTGGGCACGTGGTGCCCACCCTACCGGGATAGGCCCAAGCCCGTCGCTCCGTGACTCAGGACGCGGCGTGCAGCTCGGCCGGATCGGCCTGCACGATCGACAGCTCGACGAGGCCGTCGCGCCAGGCTTGTTCGATGTCCTGCTCGACCACGTCCATCGCCGCCTCGTCCAGTGGCACCAGGCCGCGCACGCCGTAGGCGCGGTTGCGGCCGTGGCCCTTGGCCAGGTACAGCGCCATGTCGACGATGTTCACGGCGCGCTCCCACGAGATGGCGGCGCCGCCCGGCGCCAGCGGGAACGGGGCAAAGCCGATCGAGACGTTGACCGACAGCGTGATGCCCTGCCAGTCGATGGTGCGCGCCGGGATGCCGGACAGCAGGCGGCGCGCCACCTCGTCCAGCTTGCCGCGCGGGACGGCCGGCAGGAAGGCGAGGAATTCCTCGCCGCCCCAGCGCACGATCATGTCGGTCTCGCGCAGGATGTCGCGCAGCGCGTCGGCGATCTCGCGCAGCACGGCGTCGCCGGCGCCGTGGCCGTAGGTGTCGTTGATGTGCTTGAAGTGGTCGACGTCGAGCAGGATCATGGCGCCGACCATGTCGTCGCCGCCGGCGTGGCGCCGCTCCACGCCGTCGTGGCTGCGCATGAATTCCTGGAAGTGGCGGCGGTTGTACAGCGCCGTCAGCGGATCGCGCGCGCTCTGCTGCTTCAGTTCCTGGTTCTTCTCCTCGAGCTGGGCATTCGCATTGCGCACCTTGCGGTACAGGATGCCGACGATGACGGAGGCCAGCGCGAACACGAGCGCCAGCAGCCACCAGATGCGTTGCTGCAGGCGGGGGTTGTCGAGCTCCGTCGACTTGACCTGGTTCTCCTGGCGCAGCAGCTGGATCTGGCGCTGGCGCTTGTCGGCCTCGTATTTTTCCTGCAGTTCCGTTACCGCCTTCTGGCGGCGCGCCTCGAACAGTTCGTCGGACAGCTTGCGCTCGCGGTGGTAGGCGGCCAGCGCACCGGCCAGGTCGCCGACGCGCTCGAGCGCGTCGCCGTATTCGACCAGCACGCTCTGCAGGTCCGGCTTGTTGGCGGCGCGGTCGTACCAGGCGATGCCTTCCTCGATGGTCTTCTTGCCCTCGGCCAGGCGGCCCATGCCCAGGTAGCCATGGCCGACGTTGATGCGGGCCGTGGCCGTGAGCCCATCGTTGTGCAGGCGCAGGGCCTGGCCCAGCGCCTGCTGGGCATACGACAGCGCCTCGGGATACTTGCACTGCTGCAGATAGGCGTCGGACAGGTTGACGAGGGTATTCGCGATCAGTTCGTCCGCGCCGATTTCCCGCTCGAGGGCGAGCGCCTCGAGCAGCACCCTGGTACCGCGCTGCAGCGTACCGGCGCCGACGGAAAGGAAGTACTCGGTCGTCTTCAGGATGGCCAGGCGGCCCGGCCATTTCATCGCCACGGCGATGTCCTCGGCTTCCCCGATCGCCTCGAAGCCCTTGTCGTATTCGCGGATCAGGTAGTACTGGTAGGCGAGCGCCTTCAGGGCGACCAGCACGTGCAGCGGCTGGCCGGTCTGGCGCGCCAGCGTGACGGCGGCCTGGGTCTTGACCAGCGCCATCGGCAGGTTGCCGTCCTCGCCGAAGGCCTCGCCCGAGGAGATCAGGGCACGCACGCGCAGGCCGGCATCGCGGCTGGCCGCGCTGGCCTGTTCCGCTGCCCAGATCAGTTCGTGCGACTTCGTCATCTCGTTCAGGCTGAACAGCGCGTAGGCCTTGGACAGCATGGCCTTGGCGATGACGTCGTTGTCGCGCGCCTGGCGTGCCAGCCGCAACGCCTCGTCGCACAGCGCGGCCGACTTGACGTGGTCACCCAGGCGGTGGCGCAGGTCGCAGGCGAGGATCAGGTAGTTGGCCCGTTCGGCCGGCGTGCCGCTGCGCGTCTCGGCATCGAGCTTGTCGAGCAGGGGAATGGCGCGCTGGGGCGTGACCCGGGTGATCTCCTCGATCTGGGTGATGCGGTCCAGCGGCGCGGGGTTGTCGTCCTGGGCACTTGCCGGAACGGGGGCAGACAGGGACGCGAGCAGGGACGCGAGCAGGGGGGCGCCCCGCAGCAGGTGGCGGCCATGGTGCCGCAATGCGCTATACAGGGCTGCCAACATAGTTCCCCAGGAATTCGTCGTTCGACCCAGGACGGGTCGAGAGGCGAAATTATAGGCCGCTTGCTAGCGAGAAAGATCAATTTTGTGACCAGTATGCGTAAAAGACACACTACTGTGTCAGAAATTGAACAGTAGGCTTTCCAAAGGTGAAATTACACGGCCAGTTGCTGCAGCAGGTAGAGCCGCTGGTACAGTCCGCCCTCGATCTGCATCAGCTCCTCGTGCCGGCCCGCCTCGCTGATGCGGCCGTGGTTCAGCACGACGATGCGGTCGGCGTCGCGGATGGTCGACAGGCGGTGGGCGATGGCGACGATGGTCACCTGGCCGCGCAATCCCGCCAGCGCCTGCTGCACGATCTGCTCGGTCTGGCTATCGATGCGCGACGTGGCCTCGTCCAGCAGCAGGATGCGCGGGCGGCCGGCGAGGGCGCGGGCGATCGCGATCAGCTGTTTCTGGCCCGAGGACAGGCGCGAGCCGCCTTCGCCCAGCGCCGTGTCGTAGCCCTGTTCCAGCGCCATGATGAAGTCGTGGGCATGGGCGGCGCGCGCTGCCGCCTCGATGGTGTCCTGCGGCAGGCCGCGGCCCATGTCGATGTTCTCGCGGGCCGAGGCGGCCAGCAGGAACGGGTCCTGCGGCACCAGGCCCACCTCCGCCCGGAAGCGGACATTGTCGATGCCGGCCAGCGGCTCGCCGAACAGGTCGATGCTGCCGCGGTTGCCCAGCGCCTCGTCGTCGAAGGCATAGTAGCGCAGCAGCAGCGACAGGAAGGTCGACTTGCCGCTGCCCGTGTGGCCCACGATGCCGAAGAAGGCGCCCTGCGGGATGTCCAGCGACAGGTCGTGCAGCACGGTCTGGCCGGGGACGTAGGCGAAGTTCACGTTGCGCACCCGTACCGCCGGCACGTCGGGCGCGACGACCGGGCGCTCGGCGGCCACGCGGTCGCCCGCATGTTCGGCCGCCGCCGCCTCGTCCAGCAGCGTGGCCACGCGCGCGGTGGCGACGACGGCCTGCTGCAGGCCGCTGAACTGCATGGTGATCTGGATGAGCGGCTCGACCACGCGCGCGATGTAGCTGATGAAGGCGTACAGCACCCCGACCTCGACCGCGTTCATGCTGCGCTGGCCGAAGCTGTAGATCACCACCGCCAGCAGCACCACGTTCAGGAAGTCGAGCGCGGGTCGCAGCAGGAAGGCGTTGGCGCGCAGCTCGGCCACGCGCGCCGTGTAGTGCTGCTCGTTGGTGGCGGCGAAGCGCTGGCCGAAGCGGTGCTGGGCATTGTTCGCCTGCAGCACGCTCATGCCGCCGATCGATTCGGCCATCTGGCCGTTGATGTCGCTGCGCAGGGCGCGCGCGCGCGTCACCGCCGGCGCCGACAGGCGCTGGTACAGCCACACGATGCCCAGCACGGCGGGGACGAGGGCCAGCACGATCAGCATCAGGCGCCAGTCCAGCCACGCCATGGCGACCGAGGTGCCGACCAGGACGATGCTGCTGTCCAGGATCACGAACAGCACCTGGATGTACAGGGTCTTGACGGCCTCGGTGTCGTTGGTGACGCGGCTGACCAGCTGGCCCGTGATGGCGCGGTCGAAGAAGGCCATCGGCAGGCGCAGCACGTGGCCGTAGACCCATTCGCGCAGGCGCTGCACGGAGCGCATCGCCAGGCCCGACAGGCGTACCAGCTGCAGGAAGCGCAGCCACGACGCGACCCAGCCGGTGACCAGCACGCCGCCCAGCAGCAGGGCCATGCGGGTCCAGTCCAGGTGGTGCGGCAGCAGGTGGTCGTCGATCAGCTTCTTGCCCAGCAGGGGGCCGAGCACTTCCAGCGCGGCGGCGACGACCAGCCAGGCGGTGGCCCAGCCCAGGTGGGCGCGATCGGGGTAGGCGGCGCGGCGCAGCAGGCCTGCGGCCTGTTTCGCCTGCGCGCCACTGACGCTCTTGGTGGCCTGGTTCGGATCAGATGGCATCGAGGCTGGCCTCCAGTTGTTGGTAGCGCCACTGGCCGGCATACCAGCCGTCCAGCGCGAGCAGTTGTTCGTGGGTGCCGCGTTCGACGATGCGGCCGTCGCGCAGCA
This sequence comes from Massilia paldalensis, assembly GCF_044901715.1. Classification (NCBI taxonomy): domain Bacteria; kingdom Pseudomonadati; phylum Pseudomonadota; class Betaproteobacteria; order Burkholderiales; family Oxalobacteraceae; genus Massilia; species Massilia paldalensis. The sequence continues at coordinate 121,380 of NZ_JBJCIU010000004.1, read as the reverse complement.
CGACGATCAGGTCGGCCTTGACCACGGCCGACAGGCGGTGGCTGGCGATGATCGCCGACAGTTGCGGGCGCGTGCGGCGCAGTTCGTCCAGGTGTTCGAGGATGCGCGTCTCGGTGCCCGTGTCGACGGCCGACAGCGCGTCGTCCAGCAGCAGCAGGGAACTGTCGGCCAGCAGCGAGCGCGCGATCGCCACGCGCTGGCGCTGGCCGCCCGACAGCGTGATGCCCTTCTCGCCGACCGGCGTGTCGTAGCCCTGCGGGAAGCGCAGGATGTCGTCGTGGATCGCCGCCATCCTGGCGGCCTGCTCCACCTCCGCGCGCGAGGCGCCGGGACGGCCCAGCGCGATGTTCTCGGCGATCGAAGCGGAGAACAGGAAGGATTCCTGCGGCACCCAGGCGATGCCGGAGCGCAGGGTGGCGAGCGTGTAGTCGTCCAGCGCGTGGCCGCCCCAGAGAACGCGGCCCTGCTGCGGCGTGGCCTGGCGCAGCAGCACGCGCAGCAGCGTCGACTTGCCGGCCCCGGTGGCACCCACCAGGCCCAGCGTGCGGCCCGGTTCCAGGCGCAGCGAGACGTCGTCCAGCGCCAGGCGCGGCAGCTGGCGGCGTTCCTGCGGTTCGTGGCTGCCGTAGGCGAAGCCGACATGCTCGAACACCAGCGGGCCCGGTTCCAGCTGCGCCACGGTGCCGTGGTCGTCGACGCTCAGCGGCGTCTCCAGCAGCGGCTGCAGGCGCGCCAGGGCGGCGCGGCCGCGCTCGATCAGCGACAGCACCCAGCCGGCCGCGAACATCGGCCAGATCAGCTGGCCCAGGTACATGGAAAAGCTGGTCAGGGCGCCGATGGTCAGCTGCTGCTGCCACACGAGATAGCCGCCCAGGCCCAGCGTCAGGGCGGTGGCCGCCGTCAGCGTCAGGCCCACGGCCGGTTCGTACGCGGCTTCCCATTTCTGGGCGCGCAGGCTGGCCTCGGCCGCGCCGGCGGCCAGTTGCGAGAACTGCTGGCTGCTGCGCGCCTCCAGGCCGAGGGCGCGCAGCGTGCGCACGCCGGACAGCGTCTCCTGGACGTGGTCGTTCAAGTCCGAGAAGCGCTTGAGCGAATCGCCGGACGCCGTATGGATGTGGCTCGAGATGTGCCAGAACGCGAGCGCCATCAGCGGGAAGGGCAGCAGGGCAATGGCGGTCAGGCGCCAGTCCACGCCCAGGAACATGACGCCCAGCACCATGACGAGCGTGAGGCTGCCGTCGAACGCGGCCAGCAGCGCCTCGCCGGCGGCCTGTTCGATCGCGTCGATGTCGTTGGTGCCCAGCGCCATCAGGTCGCCCGTGCGCTGGTGCTGGAAGAAGGCGGGGCCCTGGGCCGCCAGGCGCGCATACAGCTGCGTGCGCAGCTCGACGCCGAGGCGGTAGGCGGCCGAATACAGGCGCAGGCGCCAGGCCACGCGCAAGCCGTAGATCGCCAGGCCCAGGCCGAGCAGCTCGAGGATGCCCACGACCAGCTCGTGCTGGCCGAGGCGGTGCGCGGCCAGGCCGTCGATGAGGGCGCCCGTCTTGCGGGGAATGAGGACCGTGCACACGGCCACGCCGAACAGCATGACCGCCGACGATGCATAAGAGCGCCAATGCCGGCGCACGAAGCCGCCGATCAGCCTTGCCAGACCCATGGAATATCCTGTTCTTATTACTGCCGGACGGAGGCCGGAAAAGAAAAAGCGGGCCGCGGCCCGCTTCGAAGGAATGGAACGACAGGCGGGCCGAGGCCCGCTAATGTACTATTTTTGACCGTCCTTTGCAGAGGCAATGCGGCGCTGCATGCCGTGGCGTCCGCGGCGACGGCGCAGCGGAGCGCTCACTTCTTGCGCGACGCGCGCGCCGGCTTGCCTTCCTGCGCCGGCATGTGCAGCGGCGGCGTGCTTTCCACCGGCGTGACGATCGGCAGCGCGACGTGGCCGTTCGCTTCCAGCGGCACGGTCGAGGCGAGCGGGTGCCCGGCGGCCAGCGGTTTCGGCGCCACCTTGTTCAGGGCGCGCGCCAGCGGCTTGGCCTTGGCCGGCGGCGCTTCCTCGGCGATGACGGCGTCGATCGGGTCGGCGGCCGCTTCCTTCGTCACGACCGACGGGGCGCCGTCGACCGTGGCGCCGGCGTCGTCCGCCTCGCCGGCAGGCTGCTCGGAAGGCGCCTCGTTCGTCTTTTCCGCTTCCAGCTCGGTCGGCTCATCGACCGGGGCGGCGGGCTGCTGCTGCGGTTGCTGCGGCTGGGCCGCGTCGCCGGTCGCCCGGGAGACGGCCTGCTGGCCGGCATCCAGCGTGGCCTCGGCTAGCGCGCTGCCCGATTCGGTGGCCGCCGCCGCGATTTCGCTCACGACCGTGGTCGCCTCGGCGGTGGCGATGGCCGCCTGTTCCAGCACCGGCGGCGCGGACAGGCGCGGTACGCTCGGCGCCGGCGCGGCCAGCGGCAGGGTGGTCCATACCGTGCTCCAGGACTGCACGCGGTTGCCGGTGGCGATGCCCAGCAGGTCGCGGCCGTAGCTGAACAGCTGCTGCCACTGTCCCTGCGCCGCCGTGCCGAGGGCCAGCAGGTCGCGCGGATCACGCACGTCGAGCATCTGCCGGAAAGTGCCGGCCGCCTGTTCCATCGACCGGCGCGACGTGTTCATGTTGAGCGCGATCAACTGCTCGGTACTGTCCAGCGCACGGGTGCTCAGCGCACGGAACATGTCGAGCTGGGCTTCCCACTGGGACTTGCGGACGGCGGACAACTGTTCGGAGAGTAAAGTCATCTGGGTTCCTTGTCTTTCAGTTCGGGTTATGACGCACTGCAATAGCGAAGAGTGTAAGGGTGTTCATTTGGGTTGAAAAGGAAATTCTATGTTGTTTTTACAAGGAAATCTTGCGTCGCAGCATTAGCCACTGATCTAGATCATTGACAATGCAACATTCGATGTCTTGCGTGTTAATCTTGCGACAAGCGCATCAATCCGGAGCATGCATGGACCTCGTCATCCGCAACGCCACGCTGGCCGACGGCCGCCGCAACATCGACATCGCCATCGACGGCGACACCATCGCCGCGGTCGGCCTCGCGCTGCAAGTGCAGGCGGGGCGCGCGATCGACGTGGGCGGCGACCTGGTCAGCACGCCCTTCGTCGACGCCCATTTCCACATGGACGCCACGCTGAGCTACGGCCTGCCGCGCGTGAACGCTTCCGGCACCCTGCTCGAAGGGATCGCCCTGTGGGGAGAACTGAAGCCGCAGCTGGCCCAGGACGCCCTGGTCGAGCGCGCGCTGCAGTACTGCGACTGGGCGGCCGCGCGCGGCCTGCTGGCGATCCGCACCCATGTGGACGTGTGCGACGAACGCCTGCTGGCCGTCGAGGCGCTGCTGGACGTCAAGCGCCGCGTGGCCCCGTACATCGACCTGCAGCTGGTCGCCTTTCCCCAGGACGGCCTGCTGCGCAGTCCCGGCGCCTTCGACAACCTGAAGCGGGCGATCGGGATGGGCGTGGATGTCGTCGGCGGCATCCCGCACTTCGAGCGCACGATGGCGCAGGGCGCCGAATCGGTGCGCCTGCTGTGCGAATACGCCGCCGGGCAGGGCCTGATGGTCGACATGCATTGCGACGAGAGCGACGACCCGCTGTCGCGCCACATCGAGACGCTGGCGGCGGAAACCCTGCGCCTGGGCCTGCAGGGCCGGGTGACGGGCTCCCACCTGACGTCGATGCACTCGATGGACAACTACTACGTCAGCAAGCTGCTGCCGCTGATCGCGGAATCGGGCGTGGCGGCGATCGCCAACCCGCTCATCAACATCACGCTGCAGGGCCGCCACGACACTTATCCGAAGCGGCGCGGCATGACCCGCGTGCCGGAACTGCTGGCGGCCGGCGTGCCCGTCGCCTTCGGCCACGATTGCGTGATGGACCCGTGGTACGGGCTCGGTTCCGGCGACATGCTGGAAGTGGCGCACATGGGCCTGCACGTGGCGCAGATGACTGGGCAGGCCGCCATGCTGCAGTGCTTCGAGGCGGTGACGGCCACGCCCGCGCGCATCCTGGGCCTGCAGGGCTACGGCATCGCGCCCGGCTGCAAGGCCGACCTCGTCTGGCTCGACGCTGGCAGCCCCGTCGAGGCGATCCGCCTGCGCGCGGCGCGGCGCCTCGTGCTGCGCCGTGGCCGGGTGATCAGCGAGGCGCCGCCGGCACGCGCCGCGCTGCGCCTGCCGGGGCGCCCAGAGATGGTCGATTTCCGCTTGAACCGGGCTCAGGAATAGCCGCCAGGAAGGTTTTCTTTCCTCCTTTTATTCCGCAGAAATATTTACGAAAAAGTCTCTTTGGAAAGGCGCCCGTACTGACGAACCCGGTTTAGAATCGAGCGCTTTCGACACACGCAAGCAGGTTCCGCACGTGAACGATATCCAGATTCGCCCCGCCACCGAAGAAGATTTCCATGCCATGTATGGCATCTTCCAGACGCACGTCGCCGCCGGAGAAACCTTTCCCCATGGGCCGGACATGGACCGTGAGGCATCCTATGACTACTGGTTCGGCGCACCGGCCACGACCTTCGTGGCCGTCAAGGGCCGCGAGCGCGTGCTCGGCATGTACAAGCTGGTGCCGAACCAGCTGGGACGCGGCAGCCACGTCGCGAGCGCGTCCTACATGGTCAGCCCCAACGCCCAGGGCGTCGGGATCGGGCACCTGCTGGCGGAGCACAGCCTCGGGGAGGCGCGCCGCCGGGGCTACCTGGCGATGCAGTTCAACTACGTGGTCAGCACCAACACGGCCGCCATCCACCTGTGGAAGCGCCTCGGCTTTTCCATCGTCGGCACGCTGCCCAAGGCCTACCGCCACCGCCGCCTGGGCTACGTCGACGCCTACGTGATGTACAAGCTGCTGGAAGATCCGGCACGCTGGGAGCTCGCCGACGAGGAGCAGGACCAAGCGCAGGACGAGGCATGACGGAGGGCGGCGAGATCCTGTCGACCGGCCGCCTGCGCCTGCGCACGGCCACGCTGGACGACGCGCCGTTCTTCCTCGCGCTGCTCAACGACCCCGGCTTCCTTGCGCACATCGGCGACCGCGGCGTGCGCACGCTGGACGATGCGCGGCGCATGGTGGCCGAGGGCCCCGTCGCCATGCAGCGCGCGCGCGGCCATTCGAGTTACGTGGTCACGCTGCGCGCCTGCGGCACACCGATCGGCACGTGCGGCCTGATCAAGCGCGATACGTTGCCCGGCGTCGATCTCGGCTATGCCTTCCTGGAAGCCCACCGCGGCCAGGGCTATGCGTTCGAGGCGGCATCCGCCGTGCTGGCACTGGCGTCCACGCTGGGACTGCAGCGCGTGCTGGCGATCACGACGCCGGGGAACGTGGCGTCGAACGGGCTGCTGGGCAGGCTCGGCATGCGCTTCGAGCGCTTCATGCACCTGGTGCCGGGAGACGGCGGTGTCAACTTGTATAGCATCGATTTTAAGCCTCCCGGTTAACCGTTGCCTGAAACAAACAGTTCGGCAATTTTGCGACGATTGCGCTGGTATATGTAGTTGCCTTTGGTCATTATTCTCCTATCTCATCAAATTCGGCAGATAGTGGCCATGAAACTCGTCAACCTCAAGATTTCCACCCGTCTCGGTTTGCTCGGCGGCTTGTTCCTGTGCGCGCTGCTGATCGTCAGCCTGAACGCCTGGTACGCGCTTGGGGAAGCCAACGCGCGCGCGTCCGCGGCGCTGGACAAGGTCGAGGCGCTGGCCCTTGCCGCCGACACGGCCCGCGCCGCCCAGGTGGAATTCAAGGTCCAGGTGCAGGAATGGAAGAACATCCTCGTACGCGGCAGCGACCCGGCCGCGCTGGCGAAGTACCAGGAGGCCTTCGGCAAGAGCGGCAGCGCCACGCTGGCCAAGCTCGGGGAACTGGACGGCCAGCTGTCCAGGCTCGGCGTGCCGTCCGAGAAGGTCGGGGATGCGCAGTCGGCGCTGCGCGAACTGAACGAACGCTACCAGGCCGCGCTGAAGACCTGGGACGCCGCCGACCCGGCCAGCTACCAGCGCCTCGATGCCCGGGTCAAGGGCATGGACCGCGCCCCGACCGCGAAGATCGACGGCATCGTCGCCACGATCCTGGACCATGCGCACGCCACCATCGCCACCATGAAGCAGGAAAAGCAGGAGGCGGAGCAGGCCGAGCGCAGGCTGGCCATCGCCACCTTCCTCAGCGTGCTCGCGGTGGCCGCCGCCATCACGCTATGGCTGGCGCGCAGCATCACCCGTCCGATCCACGAGGCGGTGGCGATCGCCGGCACCGTCGCCGCGGGCGACCTGTCGCATCCGATCGTGGTCGACCGCAAGGACGAAGTCGGCATGCTGCTGGCGTCGCTGCGCCACATGCAGGAAAGCCTGGCGGGCATCGTCGCCCGCGTGCGCAGCGGCACCGACACGATCTCGGTGGCCACCAGCGAGATCGCCCAGGGCAACCAGGACCTGGCCGCGCGCACCGAAGAGCAGGCCAGCTCGGTGGAGGAAACGGCCGCGTCGATGGAGCAGCTGACGTCGATCGTGCGCCAGAGCCGCGACAGCGCCGGCCAGGCGCGGCGCATGGCCGAGGAGGCGTCCGGCGTGGCCGAGCGCGGCGGCGTCGCGGTCGCGCAGGTGGTCGGCACGATGGGCGAGATCGATGCCTCGTCGCGCAAGATCGTCGACATCATCGGCGTCATCGACGGCATCGCGTTCCAGACCAATATCCTGGCGCTGAATGCGGCCGTGGAAGCGGCGCGCGCGGGCGAACAGGGGCGCGGCTTCGCCGTCGTGGCCAGCGAAGTCCGCACGCTGGCCCAGCGCTCGGCCGCCGCGGCGAAGGAAATCAAGACGCTGATCGGCGACTCGGTCGACAAGGTGCAGGCGGGCAGCCGCCTCGTGGGCGAAGCGGGCAGCACGATGGAAGACGTGGTGGCCAGCGTGCGCCGCGTGGCGGCGATCATCGCCGAGATCACGGACCACGCCGTGCGCCAGAGCGACGGCATCATCCAGATCAACGAGACCATGGGCCAGATGGACACGGTGGTCCAGCAGAACTCGGCGCTGGTCGAAGAAGCCGCGGCGGCGGCCGACGCCCTGCAGCAACAGGCGATGGCGCTGGCCGATGCGGTGGGCGTGTTCAAGCTGGCGGGGGACCGCAACGATGCGCTGCCCGCACCGGTAGCGGCGCCGGCAGCGCACGCCACCGCACCACGCCTGGCCCGCGCGCCGGCGGCGGCCCGGGAGTGGGAAGCGTTCTAGCTCACTGCCTGCTGGCGCCCCACGGGAAGAACCACGCCAGCGGCTTGTCCACCCGCTCGGACCAGGATTTCTCGTTGTGGCGCGCTCCTTCGGCGGAGTAAAACATCAGGTCCGTGCCTTCCTTGTAGCCCTTGCCCAGCATGGCGTCGCGCATCCTGAGCGTGTCGGCCGCGCCGTCGTCGCGGGTGCCGGCGTCGAGGTAGAAGCGCACCGGCACCTTGTTCGCCGGCTTGGCGATCGCCGCGCCGTCGTTCCACCAGAACGAGCCGGACATGGCGCCGGCCTGCCCGAACACGTCTGGATGGCGCTGGGCGATCGCCACCGCCGCCAGGCCGCCGAGCGAGGAGCCGAGGATGGCGGTGCTGTCCTTGCCGGGCAGGGTGCGGTAGCTGCGGTCGACGAAGGGCTTGACCGTCGCCGTCACGAAGGCGTCGTAGGCGTTGATCTGCCCGCCGCCGTATTTCGGATCGCAGCAGGGCGTGTACTCGGGAATGCGGTCGGGCGACGCGTCGATGCCGACCACGATCACCTCGTCCATCACGCCGGTGGCGACCAGGCGGTTGATCGTCTCGTCGACGCGCCACTCGACGCCGAATGCCGCCGTCTTCGCATCGAACAGGTTCTGGCCGTCCTGCATGTACAGCACCGGGTAGCGCTTGGCCGGGTTTTCCTCGTAGCTGGGCGGCAGGTAGATGCGCAGGCTGCGCTTGTTGTTCAGCTGCGGCGAGGCGAAGTCCTTCACCACGCTTACCTTGCCGAACGGCGCGCCGAAGAACGGGTAGATGTCGACCGTGGCGCCGGGCGCCAGCTTGTAGACGCCGCCGATCGAGACCTTGTCCTCGCCCAGCGTCGGCTTCATGGCGATTTCTCCCAGCGCGTCGGGCCAGGTATAGGTCCAGACGTTCAGGGGCGCGTCGGACGCCGTCGCGGCGACGCCCTTGGACCAGCCGGCCGCGCCCTTGTCGGCGCGGATGCGGATGCCTTCCTTGCCCGCCGTGTAGTGCACGCGCACGGTGGTGGCGCCGGCATCGGCGCCGGCGGCCAGCAGCAGGCCGGCGGCCAGCGCCGCCAGGCCCTTGGTAAACAGCTTCATCGTTCGTATTCCCGGTTGCCGCCTGCAGGACGGCACGCCGCCGTCATGCGCCGGCTTCAGCGCGTCTTCAGCAGGCGCACCCCGTAGATGTCGAAACGGTTGGATGGCCCCTCGACGCCGCCGGCCGCGCTGAACGTGCTGTTGCTCTGCAGGTAGCTCATGTTGTAGAAGTCGCTCATCCGGATGCGATAGGCCTGGCCCGCCTTCAGGCGCGCCGTCAACGGGGTCGAATACACGGTGGGCGTATTCGCCTTGTCGATGCGCGCATGGGGCAGCTGGATCACGCCGCCGGCGACGGTCCGGCCCGATGCATCCTCGAGCGCCAGCCATTTTACGCCACCGCTGATGCCCAGGTTCACCTGGTTGGCGCCGTTGTGGTAACGGACCTGGACGGCGTAGTCGCCGTCGCCGTCCACGCGCACGTCGTTCACCACGAAGCGGTCGTCCGGCTTGCCCCAGTTCGCCAGGTGCGGCTCGGCGAAGCGCGCGTTCGGTCCGGCCAGCGGCACGCTCGCGGACACGCGCTTGTCCGTCGCGGCGATCGACACGCCGGCATCGACGCAGCGCGGGATGCCGTGGTGGCTGTAGTTGTTCGACGCGGCGAACACGGCTTCGGCCGCATAGCAGGCCGTGGCGGGCGCGCCGCGGTCGGTCCAGCTGCCCGGCGCCAGCTTCGCGGCCACCAGCTTGCCGTCGCGGTACAGGTTGTAGGTGGCGGCGGGGCCCGCGGCTGCATCGATGGCGACCGTGTTGTCCTTGCCGCTGCGGTGCACGGCGGCGATGCGCGGCTCGCGCGGACCGAACACTGCCGGCGTCTCCTCGTACGGGTTCGCGTCGACGCGGCGGATGGCCGGGCTGCTCGTCACCAGCTTGCCCAGCACGACCTCGATGCGGCTGCCGTCCTTCAACCCGTCCCAGGCGATGGCGCCGGACGCCGGCTTGCCGTCGACGAGGATGCGTTCCACGGCGTAGTAGCCGTTGGTGCCGGCCGGGGCGGGCTGTGGCAGGCGCAGCGTCACGCTCAGCGTGCGGCCCTGCAGGCGCAGGTTGGCCAGGGTGGCGCGGTCGGTGTCCTTGAACACGCCGGCGCGCAGCTTCGCCGTGACGAACGGTTGCACGGCGATGCCATCGGCGGTGGTGGAGACGCCGAACACGTCGCGCACCACCATGCCCAGGTAGGCGCCCACAGACCACAGCTGGCGGCGCGAATTGATCACGGGGCCGATCAAGTTCGGATGCGCTTCGTCCAGCAGCACGGACTGGCCGGACAGCCATTCCAGGTTTTCCATGTTCGACATGTTCAGGGCCGCGCCGCGCATCAGGCTGTCGTAGGCGGCGTCGGCCACGGCCACGTTGCGGCCCATGATCGCCGCGCGCAGGCCGTAGCCCGTGACGAACGGCCACAGCGCGCGGTTGTGGTAGACCGGCATGTCGTATTGCTGCGGCCAGATCACGGGCGCGCCCATCGGGCCGTGCGGATAGCTGGCCAGGATGCGCCGCGCCCTGTCCGCGTCGGCGATGCCCGTCACGATGGCCAGCGACTGCCCGAGCCAGTCGAACTTGTGCAGCGGCGCCCCATCGAAATGGGCGGCCGTGAGGCTGCTGTACATGCCCGCGTCGTCCAGCCACAGGCGGTCGTTGATGGCGCGCTTCAGCTGCGCGGCCCAGGCTTCGTAGCGCGTGGCCTGGTCCTTGTGCCCCGCTTCGCGTGCCAGGGACGCCGCCACGCTCAAGGCCTTGTAGTGGCCGGCGTTGGTCGACAGCGCCTTGGCGCTCGCCATCGATGCCAGGTCGGACGGAATCCAGCTGGCGTAGCTCTGGTCGCGCCAGTCGAGGAAGGATTCCTCGCCCGTGTACAGGCCGGCCGCCTGGTCGAAGGCGGCGAGGCGGTCGTTCTCGATGGTATTGGTGAGCGCCTCCAGCGCGCGGGCCGCGAAGGTGCGGCGCTCCTGCGGCGCCAGGTTCTTCAGCACTTCCTCGGCCGCGAAGGCCCAGGTGATGCGGTCCGTGCTGACGGGCCAGCTGCCGCCGCTGCCCGTATCTTGTACGATCTGCACGCCGTTGCCGCTGCTCGCCACCTGCGGCGCCTTCGGCACGCTGGCGCGCCAGCCGGACAGCTTGAAATCCAGCGAATTACGGGCGCGCTGCGGGTCGAGCATGCCCAGGCCCAGGTCGACGGCATAGGACAGGTCGCGCGTCCACACGTAATGCCATTTCTCCCCCGTCTCGAAGCAGTCGCAGGGAATGGCGGCATTGCCGTTGTAGTTGCCGTCGCGGATTTCCTTGACGGAGTCTTCGCGCATCTCGCGCCCGGCCAGCGCGAACAGCGCGTCGAAGGCCAGGTTCCCGCTGCGCACGTAGGGCAGCGCCGCATCCTCGCCGTAGCTGCGGTATTGCGGACCGGGGTCGCGCAGCTGCATCGTGGTCGAATGCGCGTAGGTGCGCAGGCCCGCCTGGGCATCCTTCGTCGAGAAGCGCGCCGTTTCCTGTTTGCCGTCCCAGGTCGGGAACACGAGCGATGCTTCCACCGCCGCGCCCCGGTGCGGATCGGCGGCCGGGCCCTGCGACGGCGTCTCGATGCGCGTTACGCTCAGCACGGGCCTCTTCGGGTCGGAGACGTCGACGCGGAAGCGGTAGGTCGCCGTCTGCTTACTGAACAGGTAGTCCTCGGGACCGGCTTCGGTGGCCAGCGGATAGGCCTTGCCCAGCGCCACCGTCACGGCGGCCGATGGATCGGCGACCCATTCCGCGGCCCAGTCCTTGCTGCCGATCTTGAAGGCATGGTTGCCGGGGCTGACGAGGATGTCGGTTTCATAGACGCCCTTGCCCTTGTAGGCGAGGACGTTGTCGGTGCCCCAGCCGTTGAAGGCGCCGCGCACGTAGATGTCGTAGCGCAGCGGCGGCGCTTCGGCAGCGACGGCGGCGATGGATTGGGAGAAGAGGGCGAGGGCGATGAGTGATTTTTTCATGGCGTAGGGTGGGCACCACGTGCCCACCAGAACGTTTGCGGTGTGTTGGCGTTGCGGTGGGCACGTGGTGCCCACCCTACGATCAGATATCGAGGATGACGACGGAACCGGCCGGCAGCCTGATCTCGTCCTTCAGGTTGACGGTCTTGCCCGTCAGGACGTCGGTACCGGATGCCACGCCCGCCAGCATTTCGCGGAAGCGCTCGGCCTTCAGCGTCACGTCCTTCCTGTTCGCGTTCATCGCGACCATCACCTTCTTCGCGCCGTCATAGCGGAAGTACACATAGGTGTTCTGCTCGGGGCCGTAGTGCATCAGCTTCCCGTGGTGGATCACCGGCGTGTTCTTGCGCCAGTTGACCAGCTTGCGCACGAAGTCCTGCGCTTCCTTCTGGCGCGCCGTCAGGCCCTTGCCCGTGAAGGCGTCGATGCGGTCGCCGGCCCAGCCGCCCGGGAAGTCGTGGCGGTAGCTGTTGTCGTCGCGGACCTTGGTCTCGCTCGTCATGAGGATCTCGTCGCCCACGTAGAAGTGGGGGATGCGCGGCATCGTCATCAGGAACACGATGTCCATCTTGTAGCGGTCGTAGTCCTCGTTCACGACGCTGTAGATGCGCGCCATGTCGTGGTTGCCCTCGAACAGCACGAGGCGTTGCGGGTCCGGATACAGGTAGTCCAGCGACAGCGTCTCGTAGACGTTGCCGAAGATGTTCTCGCCCTTCTTGTCCGCAAGGGCGTCGCGCATCGCCTCCGTGAGGGGGAAGTCCATCAGGCTGGGCATGTGGCTCACGTAGCCGTCGAAGTTGACCTTGCCGCGCTGCCAGTGCGACACGACGGCCGGCAGCTTGCTCCACTCCTCTCCGACCATGTTCAGGTTCGGGTATTCGGCCATCAGGCGCTTCGTGAATTCGCTGAGGAAGGCGCCGTCGGAATAGCCGAAGGTGTCGATGCGCAGGCCCGACAGGCCGGCGTACTCGATCCACCAGATGTTGTTCTGGATGAGGTAGTTCGCCACCAGCGGGTTGGTCTGGTTCATGTCCGGCATCGTCGGCGCGAACCAGCCGGTGGTGAAGTTCTCCGCGTCCTCGCGGGACGCGTACGGGTCCTGCACGGCGGTGCGGTGGTGCATGGTCGGCACGAACTTGCCGTGGTTGACCCAGTCCGGCGTCGGCAGGTCCTTCATCCACCAGTGGTTCAGCCCGATGTGCGACAGCACCACGTCCTGGATCAGGCCGATGCCGTGCTGCTTCGCCGCGCGCGACAGGCGCTGGTAGTCCTCGTTGCTGCCGTAGCGCGGGTCGATCCGGTAGTGGTTCGTGGCGGCGTAGCCGTGGTACGACGCCGCCTTCATGTCGTTCTCGACCAGCGGGGTGGGCCACAGCTGGGTGAAGCCCAGGCCCGCGATGTAGTCGAGGTGGTCGATCATGCCCTGGATGTCGCCGCCGTGGCGGCCGTGGCCCAGCTTGCGATCGAGCTTGTCGGGCAGGCCCTCGACGCTGTCGTTGCGCGGGTCGCCGTTGGCGAAGCGGTCTGGCATCACCTGGTAGATCGCGTCCTTGGTGTCGAAGCCCTGGCGCTGCGCCGAACCGGCTTCGCGCGGCAGCAGGCGGTAGGTGTAGCTGGCGCTGCGGCCGGCAGCGGCACCCTGGCCACGCAGGTCGATGGCGAAGCTGCCCGGCTTGACGGTGGGCGCCAGTTCCAGGTCGATGAACAGGTAGTTGCGGTTGGCCACGCGCGTCACCTGGGTAATGCGCACGCCCGGATACTGGATGACCGGGTCCAGGTCGGCGATGGCGCGGCCGTGCACCATCAGCTGCAGGCGCTTGTCCTGCATGCCGGCCCACCAGAACGGCGGATCCATGTGGTCGATGGCGGTCGCCGCGGCGGCCGGGCCGGCGGCGGCGGGGGCCGTGGCAGGGTTCGCAGCGGGAGTCTGGGCGTGGGCGCAGGCGGCCAGGAAGGCGCTGCCGATCAGCAGCGTGGCAAGGGTCTTGTGCATCGAGGTCGGGTCTCCGGAGTATGCGGGCAGGGCGTCGAAGTAGCGTAACTACATCCAACGCGCGATGAAATTCAGGCTGGAAACATGCCCTTTTTCTATTATTGCCGCGAGAATACTACAGGGCGGGTAGGGGAGCAACGCTGGCTACAATCGTGCTTCTAGTTTTCCTACGCACGGTAGAAGGAGGAAAGCAAGGGATTGTCACTCCGTGCATCCATGTTCTGTAAATCTACTACGCGATTTCGCACCAAAATTGTGCAAAAACGAACAAAATTGGTGCTTGGAAAGCGGTTTGTAGTACGACTACAGTGTCTGTATGTCCAGTTTGTAGCTCGAATACAACGTAAAAGGGATATATTTTGTGAGTTTTCCGTAAAAAACCTACATTCAAGTAGTCCGAAGTAAGTCACGTTGACAGTGCATCTAGTTTTAGTACAGAATCCTTGACAGAACGTCTAATAGAACGTTTGCATCTGGCTCCCGTGTTGTTGGCTCTAGGGCAAACGTTTCGGGACAAAAAAACGAAGTTCTGTACGATTTTGAGGGGACACATGAACCTTTTCGCTAGCAAGCGCTCGGCGGGCTCCGTGCCGGCCCGCATCCGCACCGCCTTCCCGCTCAGCCCGGTAGCAGCCGGCTGCGCCGTCTTCATCGCCCTGGCCAGCCACGCGGCCTACGCGCAAGAAACCACCACCGACACCCCGGCCAACACGACCAATGCCAATACCCAGGCTGCCGCCGCCACCGGCGCCGCCAACAGCGGTGTGCAGACCGTCAAGGTGACCGGCATCCGCCGCGGCATCGAAGCTGCGATCTCGGTCAAGAAGAACAACGACTCCATCGTCGAGGCGATTTCCGCCGAAGACATCGGCAAGCTGCCGGACCAGTCGATCGCCGAATCGATCTCGCGCCTGCCGGGCCTGACCGCCCAGCGCGACGAGCACGGCAACGCGTCCGTGATCTCGATCCGCGGCATGTCGCCGGCCTTCTCGACCGGCCTGCTGAACGGCCGCGAGCAGGTATCCGTGGGCGACAACCGCAACGTCGAATTCGACCAGTACCCGGGCGAGATGCTGTCCGGCGTGGTGGTGTACAAGACCCCGGACGCCGGCCTGGTCGGCCAGGGCCTGTCGGGCACCATCGACATGCAGACCGTGCGTCCGCTGGACTTCAACAAGCGCACCGTCGCATTCAACTACCGTCGCGAAAAGAGCGGCCTGGGCATGGATTCGCATGGCCACGGCAATCGCACGACCTTCTCGTACATCGACCAGTTCGCGAACCGCCAGGTCGGTATCGCCTTCGGCTTCAGCCGCCTGCAGGGCGTGAGCGGCAACACCACGCGCTTCGGCTCGTGGGGCAACGGCACCACCACCTACAACGGCCAGACCGTCAACATCCCGTACACCGGCATGGAGGCGTTCACCGAGACCTATGCGCAGGAGCGCAACGGCCTGATGGGCGTGATCCAGTACCGCCCGAGCCGCGATTTCTCGAGCACCGTCGACCTGTTCTACTCGAAGTACGACCGCGACACCCGCACCCACGGCATCCAGCTGCCGCTGTCCGATGCGACCAACAACGCCTACGACCGTCCGGGCCAGCTGATCAACGCCACGCTGTCGGGCAATACCGTTACCTCGGGCCAGTTCAACAACGTGCGCGCCGTGCTGCGCAACGACGCCGTCAGCTTCAGCGACACCTCGAAGTCGATCGGCTGGAACAACAAGCTGAAACTGAACCAGGACTGGACCGCGAACCTCGACCTGTCGTTCAACTCGGCCGAACGCACCGGCACCAATATCGAGACCTACGGCAGCGGCACCGGCTTCGACACGGTCGGCTTCACGGCCGGCAGCCAGGCCTTCACCACCCGCGTCAACTACGCCGATCCGGCATCGGTCCGCCTGACCGACCCGCAGGGCTGGGGCGGCGCCGACATCCAGGCCGGCTACGTCAAGTTCCCGCACAACTACGACAAGCTGGGCGCGGTGCGCTTCGACCTGGTCCGCGACCTCGACAACCTGTGGGGCGTGTTCAGTAAGATCGATTTCGGCGCCAACGTCACCAACCGCTCGAAGACCCGCGACTACACGGAGAACCTGCTGTCGATCAAGGGCAGCACCAGCCCGTTCGCCACGGCGGCCTTCCCGTCGGGTTCCGGCGCCGCGCTGGCAGGTACCAGCGGCATCAGCATGCTGACCTTCGACCCGATCGCCAACCTGAATTCGGTGTACGACCTGAAGGCCAAGCTGCACCCGGACATCTACAACAAGGACTGGGTCGTCAAGGAAAAGGTGTCGACCGCGTTCGCCAAGCTGAACATCGATTCGCAGATCGGCCCGATGCCGGTGCGCGGCGCCCTGGGCCTGCAGCTGGTCCACACCCAGCAGGAATCGACGGCGTTCTCCGTGGATGAAAACGGCGGCGCCAACGAAAACACCCGTCCGACCGGCAACTACACGGATGGCACCAGCTACAACGACGTGCTGCCGAGCCTGAACCTGATCGGCGACCTGGGTCATCAGCAATCGCTGCGCCTGTCGCTGGCCAAGATCATGGCGCGTCCGAACCTGAACGACATGCGTGCCTCGAGCAGCTTCTCCTTCGACCAGACGCGCGGCCAGTTCACCGGCGACGGCGGCAACCCGCAGCTGAAGCCGTTCCGCGCGAAGTCGATCGACCTGGCGTACGAGAAGTACTGGGAAAGCAAGGCCTACGTGAGCGCCGCGCTGTTCTACAAGAAGCTCGACACCTACATCGTCAACGCCGGCCGCACCTTCGACTTCAGCCCGCTGCTGCTGCCGACCTCGTACCAGGCGCCGTCGAACGTCGGTATCTACACCTCGCCGGTGAACGGTTCGGGCGGTAATATCAAGGGCGTGGAACTGGCAGCGTCGATGCCGTTCAACCTGATCACCCGTTACCTGGACGGTTTCGGCGTCGTCGCCAACGTGGCCCAGAACAGCAGCAAGGTGTCGCTGCCGGATACCACCAACGGCGGTTCGGGCTCCATGATGCTGCCGGGCCTGTCGAAGCGCGCCGCCAGCCTGACCGTGTACTACGAGAAGAACGGCTTCTCGGCGCGTGCGGCGGAACGCTACCGTTCGGACTTCATCGGCGAAGTGTCGACCAACACGGGCGACCGCGAGCTGACCTACTTCCAGGGCGACAAGGTCGTCGACCTGCAGTTCGGCTACGAGTTCCAGACCGGCGCGATGAAGGGCCTGTCGCTGCTGCTCGAGATGAACAACGTCAACGACGCGCCGTACATGCGCTATCGTAAGACCAAGGACAACGTCATCGAGGACAAGCGCTTCGGCCGTACCGTGATGATCGGTCTGAACTACAAGCTGTAATCCTGTTGGCTTGAACCGACAAGAGCCCCTCTCCCGTATCGGGAAGAGGGGCTTTTTTGTATCCTGTGAAGACCATGACAGAAAACCCCATCAAGACCATCGTGATCGTTGGCGGCGGCACCGCCGGCTGGATGGCGGCCGCCGCGCTTTCCCGCCTGCTGCAGGGCCGCTATGCGATCCGGCTCGTCGAATCGGACGAGATCTCCACCGTCGGCGTCGGCGAATCGACGATCCCGATGATCCGCCTGTTCAACAGCGTGCTCGGCATCAACGAGGACGAGTTCGTGCGCGAGACCAAGGCCACGTTCAAGCTCGGCATCGAGTTCGAGGACTGGGGGCACATCGGCGAGCGCTACATGCACGGCTTCGGCAAGTTCGGCCAGGACCGCGGCACCGTCGACTTCTTCCAGTACTGGCTGCGCGCCCACCTGGCCGGCCAGGCGCCGGACCTGGAGCGCTACTCGATCAACCGCATGGCGGCGCACGCGTCCAAGTTCATGCGGCCGACGAACGAGGTCGCGAACTCGCCGCTGGCCGACATCGTGTATGCCTTCCACCTGGATGCGGGCCTCTACGCGCGCTACCTGCGCAAGTACGCGGAGGCGCACGGCGTCGTGCGTACCGAAGGCAGGATCGTCGACGTGCGGCGCCGGCCGCTGGACGGGTTCATCGACGCCGTCGTGCTGCAGAGCGGCGAGGCGGTGCGGGGCGAATTGTTCCTCGACTGTTCGGGTTTCCGCGGGCTGCTGATCGAGCAGACGCTGATGACGGGCTTCGAGGACTGGAGCCACTGGCTGCCGTGCGACCGCGCCTGGGCCGTGCCGTGCGAGCTGGCGTCCGACCTGCTGCCGTACACCCGCGCCAGCGCGCGCCCGGCCGGCTGGCAGTGGCGCATC
This sequence comes from Massilia paldalensis, assembly GCF_044901715.1. Taxonomy (NCBI): domain Bacteria; kingdom Pseudomonadati; phylum Pseudomonadota; class Betaproteobacteria; order Burkholderiales; family Oxalobacteraceae; genus Massilia; species Massilia paldalensis. The sequence continues at coordinate 103,805 of NZ_JBJCIU010000004.1, read as the reverse complement.
GGCCTGCAGCACCGCACCGGCAACGGCCACGTGTATTCCAGCCGCCACATGAGCGATGACGAAGCGGCGTCCATCCTGATGAAGAGCCTGGACGGCAAGCCGCTGGCCGACCCCAAGCTGCTGCGCTTCACGGCGGGCCGCCGCCGCAAGACCTGGAACAAGAACGTGGTGGCCGTCGGCCTGTCCTCGGGTTTCCTGGAACCGCTGGAATCGACGTCGATCTACCTGATCCAGTCGAGCCTGCAGCGCCTCGTGAGCCTGTTCCCGGACCAGGGGTTCGACCAGGCCGACATCGACGAGTACAACCGCCAGAGCGACTTCGAGATCGAGCGCATCCGCGACTTCATCATCCTGCACTACCACGCGACCCGGCGCGACGACACGCCGTTCTGGGACCACGTGCGCACGATGGAGATCCCGGAAACGCTGCGCCGCAAGATGGCCCTGTACCGCAGCCACGGCCGCGTTGTGCGGGAAAACAACGAATTGTTCACGGAGATCGGCTGGCAGCAGGTGCTGCACGGGCAGGGCGTCCGCCCGCGCGCGGCGCATCCGCTAGCGGGGCTGATGGACGATGCGGAGCTCGACGGCTTCCTCGGCAATATCGAGCGGGTGGTGGGCAAGTGCGTGGAGGTGATGCCGTCGCATGGGGATTTCATTGCGGCGATTGCGCGCGCCGGCAAGTAATTCCGTACGCTGAACCGTCGCCCTGCGCAGGCAGGGGCCCAATGTGGCGCGCATGGCTGCGTCACGAAATTGGGGCCCTGCCTGCGCAGGGGCGACGTGGTGGTTGGGCAAGAAAATCAAATAATCAGGGCCTCACCCCCGCAACAGAGTAAACTGCAGGTTTGCTTTCGATTTTCTAAGAGATTTTCTTCCATGCTTGACACCCCGCTCCAGACGTTTGCCGACCTGAATATCCCCGCGCCCATCCTCAAGGCGCTCAAGGATGTCGGCTACGAAACCCCGTCGCCCATCCAGGCGGCCACCATTCCGCTGCTGATGGAGGGACGCGACGTGCTGGGGCAGGCACAGACCGGTACCGGCAAGACCGCGGCCTTCGCCCTGCCGGCGCTGTCCAACGTCGACGTCAAGAACCCGGCCGTGCAGGTGCTCGTGCTGGCGCCCACGCGCGAGCTGGCGATCCAGGTCGCCGAAGCCTTCCAGAGCTATGCGGCGCACATGAAGAACTTCCACGTGCTGCCGATCTACGGTGGCCAGAGCTACGGTCCGCAGCTGTCGGCGCTGCGCCGCGGCGTGCAGGTCGTCGTCGGCACGCCGGGCCGCGTGATCGACCACATCGAGAAGGGCTCGCTCGACCTGTCGCAGCTGAAGACGCTGGTGCTGGACGAGGCCGACGAAATGCTGCGCATGGGCTTCATCGACGACGTCGAGCACATCCTGCAGCAGACGCCGGAAGGCCGCCAGACCGCGCTGTTCTCGGCCACCATGCCGGCGCAGATCAAGCGCATCGCCAAGACCTACCTGAACGAGCCGAGCGAAGTGACCGTGGCGGCCAAGACCACGACGGCGACCAACATCACGCAGCGCTACTGGCTCGTGGCCGGCATGCAGAAGCTCGATGCGCTGACCCGCATCCTGGAAGCCGAGCCGTTCGACGGCATGATCATCTTCGCGCGCACCAAGCTGGGCACCGAGGAACTCGCGGCCAAGCTGCAGGCGCGCGGCTTCGCGGCCGCCGCCATCAACGGCGACATGGCCCAGCAACAGCGCGAGCGCACCATCGAGCAGCTCAAGAACGGCAAGATCGACATCCTGGTCGCCACCGACGTCGCCGCCCGCGGCCTGGACGTCGAGCGCATCAGCCACGTGATCAACTACGACGTGCCGTCGGACCCGGAAAGCTATACCCACCGCATCGGCCGTACCGGCCGCGCGGGACGCAGCGGCGACGCGATCCTGTTCGTCACGCCGCGCGAGCGTGGCCTGCTGAAGGCCATCGAGCGCGCCACGCGCCAGCCGGTGGCGCCGCTGTCGCTGCCGACCATCAAGGTCGTCAACGAGGTGCGCATCACCCGTTTCAAGGAGCAGATCGGCCAGGCGCTGGCCGCCGGTGGCCTGGACGTGTTCCGCGCGCTGGTCGAGGAATACGAGCGCGAACAGAACGTGCCGGCGATCGACATCGCCGCCGCGCTGGCCAAGCTGTACCGCGGCGACGAGCCGCTGCTGCTGGAAAAGCCGGACCGCGAGCCGAAGGTCGCGGAGTGGAAGGAGCGCGAATTTGACCGTGATGCACGCCCGGCCCGCGCCGGCCGCGAATCGTTCGGCGACGACCGTCCGCCGCGCGCCCCGCGCGAACCGGGCTTCAAGAAGGAACGCGTGCAGCGCGATCCGGAGCCGGGCATGGCCACCTACCGCATCGAGGTAGGTCACTACCATGGCGTCAAGCCGGGCAATATCGTGGGCGCCATCGCCAACGAGGGCGGCGTGGCATCGAAGTCGATCGGCCGCATCGAGATCTACGACGACTACAGCACGCTGGACATGCCGGCCGACCTGCCGCAGGACCTGATCGACCACCTCAAGAAGGTGTGGGTCGCGGGCCAGCAGATGCAGATGACGCGCGACGGCGAACCGCTGCCGGAAAAGAAGCCGGCGGCCAAGAAGCGCTTCGGCGACAAGAAGCCCTATAAAAAAGGCTGATGCATCGAGGACGCCATGGTGGGCATGTAATGCCCACCCTACGGTGCTGCGGGCGCCATGTGCATTGTTCATGCGCTCCGTAGGGTGGGCACCCCGTGCCCACCATGTGCCGCCAATTACCTGTTGTTTAACTACATGCAGCACCTCGGCGGCATGATTTGTAAGGTGTTGTCCAGATTGACACTCATCCGTCCCCATGTTACTTTGCTACATGGTTAGCCTGGCACCAGTCCGGGCAGGTTAGGGGACACGGATGGAAATGAATATCAACTCGCTCAAGCCGCGCCTGTCGTTCTGGCAGCTGTGGAACATGAGCTTCGGCTTCTTCGGCATCCAGTTCGGCTTCGCGCTGCAGAACGCCAATACCAGCCGCATCTTCGCCACGCTCGGCGCCTCTCCCGACGACCTGCCGCTGTTCTGGCTCGCCGCGCCCGTCACGGGCCTGCTGGTGCAGCCGGTGATCGGCTACCTCAGCGACAATACCTGGCACCCGACCTGGGGCCGCCGCCGTCCCTTCTTCTTCCTCGGCGCGATCTTTGCCGCGCTGGCGCTGTTCCTGATGCCCAATTCCGCCGCCGTGTGGATGGCCGTGGCCGTGCTGTGGATGATGGATGCCGCCATCAACGTGTCGATGGAGCCGTTCCGCGCCTTCGTCGGCGACAAGCTCGACGCCTCGCAGCAGACGGCCGGCTATGCGATGCAGACCTTCTTCATCGGCTGCGGCGCCGTCATCGCCTCGCTGCTGCCCACCATCTTCTCCGAATGGCTGGGCGTGTCGAACGTGCCGGTCGACGGCAGCATTCCCGACACCGTGCGCTACTCGTTCTACATCGGCGCCCTGGTCTTCCTGGCCGCAGTCAGCTGGACCGTGTTCACGGCCGACGAACTGCCGCCGCCGGACATGGAGCGCTTCAGCGCGCAGAAGAAAGAGGCGCGCAACTTCGGCGTGGCGCTGCGCGAGATCGTCGGCGGCTTCGGCCAGATGCCCAAGACGATGGTGCAGCTCGCGTTCGTCCAGTTCTTCACCTGGATCGCGCTGTTCGCGCTGTGGATCTATACCGGTACGGCGATCGCCGACAACGTCTACGGCACCGTCGATGCGCAATCGGCCGCCTACCAGGAGGCGGGCAATATGGTCGGCATCATGTTCGCCGTGTACAACGGCGTCTCGGCGCTGGCCGCCTTCATCCTGCCGATCCTGGCGCGCGCCACCAGCCGCAAGGCCTGCCACGCCGTGTGCCTGGCCATCGGCGGCCTGTCGCTGGCGAGCCTGTTCTTCATCACCGACAAGGGCCTCTTGATGCTGCCGATGATCGGCGTGGGCATCGCCTGGGCCAGCATCCTCACCATGCCCTACGCGATCCTGGCCGGTGCGCTGCCCGCCAACCGCATGGGCTACTACATGGGCCTGTTCAACTTCTTCGTCGTGATCCCGCAGATCGTCAGCGGCCTGCTGCTCGGCTTCTTCACCAAGCACCTGTTCGGCGGCCACGCCGTGCAGACGCTGGTGCTGGGCGGCGCCTGCATGCTGCTGGCGGCGGTATTGACGCTGTCCGTGACGGACAAGGCCAATCCCAGCGGGACCGCGGTGCGCCACTAAATCCGCTCCTGTCGTATCGTAATGGTTTGACAACAAACCAACGACCCCGATCCAGGAGCGATTCATGACGATACAGACGATAGCGACCACGCCCTTCGCCGGCCAGCGGCCCGGCACCTCGGGGCTGCGCAAGAAGGTGACGGAGTTCCAGCAGCCCGGCTACCTGGAGAACTTCGTCGAGGCGATCTTCCTGACGCTGGGCGATTGCGCTGGCCGCACGCTGGTGCTCGGCGGCGACGGCCGCTACTTCAACCGCCAGGCGATCCAGACCATCCTGCGCATGGCCGCCGCCCACGGCGTGGCGAAGATCCTCGTCGGCCGCGGCGGCATCCTGTCCACGCCGGCCGTCAGCTGCGTGATCCGCAAGCACGGCGCCTTCGGCGGCATCGTGCTCTCCGCCAGCCACAATCCCGGCGGCCCGGACGGCGACTTCGGCATCAAGTACAACATCGGCAACGGCGGCCCGGCCCCCGAGAAGATCACCGAGGCCATCTTCGAGCATACGAAGTCCCTGTCGTCCTACCGCATCAGCGATGCCGGTCCCGTCGACCTGGACGCCATCGGCGCCAGCCGCATCGAGGCCATGGACGTCGAGGTGATCGACCCGGTGGCCGACTATGCGGAACTGATGGGCCGCCTGTTCGACTTCGACGCCATCCGCGCCCTGTTCGCGGGCGGCTTCACGATGCGCTTCGACGGCATGAGCGCCGTCTCCGGCCCGTATGCCAAGGCGATCATCGAAGGCATGCTGGGCGCGCCCGCCGGCACCGTCGTCAACGCCGAGCCGCGCGAGGATTTCGGCGGCCACCATCCGGACCCGAACCCCGTCAACGCGGCCGAGCTGATCGCGCTGATGGACGGCCCCGACGCGCCCGACTTCGGCGCCGCCTCCGACGGCGACGGCGACCGCAACATGATCGTCGGCCGCAAGCTGGCCGTGTCGCCATCCGACAGCCTCGCGATCATCGCGGCCAACGCCACCGTGGCGCCGGGCTACCGCGCCGGCATCAAGGGCATCGCGCGCTCGATGCCGACGTCCCAGGCGGCCGACCGCGTGGCCGCCGCGCTGGGCGTGGCCTGCTTCGAGACCCCGACCGGCTGGAAATACTTCGGCAACCTGCTGGACGCCGGCCTGGCCACGCTGTGCGGCGAAGAAAGCTACGGCACGGGCTCCGACCACATCCGCGAGAAGGATGGCCTGTGGGCCGTGCTGTTCTGGCTGAACCTGCTGGCCGCGAGCGGCAAGTCCGTCAACCAGATCGTCGAGGAACACTGGGCCCGCTTCGGCCGCAACTATTACTCGCGCCACGATTACGAAGCCGTCGATGCCGGCGCGGCGGAAGCCATGATGCAGGCGCTGCGCGACCAGCTCGATACGCTGGCGGGCCGCCAGTTCGGCGCATTCCGCGTGCAGCAGGCCGACGATTTCGCCTATACCGACCCGGTCGACCAGTTGGTGTCGAGCCGCCAGGGCATCCGCATCGTGATGACGGACGGCTCGCGCATCGTGCTGCGCCTGTCCGGCACCGGCACCGAGGGCGCCACCGTACGCCTGTACCTGGAACGCTACGAGGCCGACGCATCGCGCCACGGCCTCGCGACGCAGGAGGCGCTGGCGCCGCTGATCGACATCGCGGAGCAGGTGTCGCAGCTGAAGCAGCGCACGGGACGCGAGCAGCCGAGCGTGGTCACGTAATGCACATCCACCGCCGTCGCCCCTGCGCAGGCAGGGGCCTAATTTCTCGTCCGGATCCGGAGAAATTGGGTCCCTGCCTGCGCAGGGACGACGGTGGCTTTTCAACCATCTACACAGGACCACGAATGAAGATCTCCGCCCTTGCCATCTCCCTGATGCTCGCCTTCGGCACCGCCCAAGCTGCACCCGCGCCCGCGCCGGTCAAAGGCAAACCGTTCACCTGGGAGAACGCGACCGTCTACTTCCTGCTGACGGACCGCTTCAACAACGGCAATCCGGCCAACGACCTCGCCTACGGCCGCAAGGCCGACGCGGCGACGGCGCGCGGCTTCATGGGCGGCGACCTGGCCGGCATCACGGCCAAGATCAAGGAGGGCTACTTCACGGACCTGGGCGTGGATGCGATCTGGATCACCCCGCCGGTCGAGCAGATCCACGGATCGACCGACGAGGGCACCGGCAAGTCCTACGGCTTCCACGGCTACTGGGCGCGCGACTTCACGGCCGTCGACGCCAACCTCGGCACCGAGAAGGACGTGCGCGAGCTGGTCGAGACGGCGCACGCACACGGCATCCGCGTGCTGCTGGACGTGGTCATGAACCACACGGGACCCGTCACCGCGCAGGACACCGTCTGGCCGGCCGACTGGGTCCGTACCGAACCCGCGTGCGACTTCAAGACGGCCAAGGGCACGATCCAGTGCACGCTGGTGAAGAACCTGCCGGACATCCGCACCGACAGCAACGCCGCCGTGGAGTTGCCGCCGTTCCTGGCGGCGAAGTGGAAGCAGGAGGGCAGGTACGAGCGCGAGACGAAGGAACTGGACGATTTCTTCAAGCGCACCGGCTACCGGCGCGCGCCGCGCTACTACCTGATGAAATGGCACGCCGACTGGGTGCGCAAGTACGGCTTCGACGGCTTCCGCGCCGACACCGTCAAGCACACCGAGGCCGGCATCTGGAAGGAGCTGCGCAAGGTCGCGGGCCAGGCCTACGAGGACTGGAAGCGCACGCCGGCCGGCAAGCAGGCCGTCAAGGAGATGGGCAACGTGCCGTTCTTCATGACCGCCGAGGTGTACGGCTATTCCGTGAAGAACGGCCGCGACTATGCCTACGACGACGGCACGAAGGTCGACTTCTATGCCAACGGCTTCGACAACCTGATCAACTTCAGCCTGCCGGCCGATGCGCGCGGCGGCTACGAGCAGCTGTTCGCCGATTACTCCAAGGCGCTGCACGGTCCTTTGCAGGGTGTCTCGGTCCTGAACTACGTCGACTCGCACGACGACGGCAATCCGTTCGACGCGCAGCGCCAGCATCCGCTGGAATCGGCCAACAAGCTGCTGCTGGCGCCGGGCGCCGCCCAGGTCTACTACGGCGACGAGACGGCGCGCGTGCTGAAGATCGACGGTGCGGAAGGCGACGCCAACCTGCGCTCCTTCATGAACTGGGATGCCTTGAAATCCAATACGCGCGTGGGCCTGTACGGCGCCGCCGACGTGCGCGACCACTGGGCGCGCCTGGCCCGCTTCCGCCACGCCCACCCGGCCGTCGGCGCGGGCGTGCACCAGATGCTCGCGTCCAGCCCCTACACCTTCAAGCGCACCTACGACAAGGACGGCACCAGCGACCGCGTGGTCGTGGCGCTGGACCTGCCGATGGACCGCGCCGTGCCGATCTCCGTGGCCGGCGTGTTCGGCGACGGCCTCACGGTGCGCGACTGGTACACGGGCAAGACGGCCGTGGTCAAGGATGGCAAGGTGCAGTTCGATGGGCGTGCAACCGTCGCGTTGATCGCGCTGGATTGACACCATGGCGTCGCCCCCGCGAAGGCGGGGGCCCGATTTCTTGCGTGCAGTCGCGCTGGAGGCTGACCCGCCTCACGCGGATATGGACGCGTGCGCACCCCGCATCCGCTAGACTCGCAGGCATCGCAACCCAACAAGGAAGCTCCATGCCCGCACGACTCTCCGCACTCCTGTTCACCGCCATGCTCGCCGCCTTGCCCTGGGCCGCCGCCCAGGAGGCGGCGCCGAAGGAGCCCAGCTACGGCCCCGAACTGGAAGGCTTCGATTACCCTTACCCCGTGCAGCAATACCGCTTCACGTCGCAAGGCGAGCAGCTGCACATGGCCTATATGGACGTCAAGCCGGCCAGGCCGAACGGCCGCACCGTCGTCCTCCTGCACGGCAAGAACTTCTGCGCCGCCACCTGGAAAGGCAGCATCGACGCGCTGAGCGCCGCCGGCTACCGCGTGGTGGCGCCGGACCAGGTCGGCTTCTGCAAGTCGAGCAAGCCGCAGCACTACCAGTACACCTTCCAGCAACTGGCGGCCAACACGCATGGCCTGCTGGAGTCCATCGGCGTCAAGCGCGCGACGGTGCTGGGCCACTCGACGGGCGGCATGCTGGCGGTGCGCTACGGCCTGCTGTATCCGGAACAGACGGAGCAGCTGGCGCTGGCCAATCCGATCGGCCTGGAAGACTGGAAGGCGCTGGGCGTGCCCTCGCTGGGCGTGGACAAGTGGTTCGAGCGCGAGCTCGCGACGAATGCCGACAAGATCCGCGCCTACGAGAAATCGACGTATTACGTGAACGTGTGGAAGCCGGAATACGAACCGTGGGTGCAGATGCTGGCGGGGATGAACCGCGGTCCCGGCAAGCGCCTCGTCGCATGGAACTCGGCGCTGCTGTACGACATGATCTACACGCAGCCCGTCGTCTACGAACTGCCGCTATTGAAGATGCCCGTGCTGCTGCTGATCGGCACGAAGGACACGACCGCGATCGGCAAGGACGCGGCGCCAGCGGACATCCGCCCCAAGCTGGGCAACTATGCGGAGCTGGGCAAGCGCGCGGCGAAGGCGATCCCGCAGGCGACGCTCGTGGAGTTCGACGACATGGGCCATGCGCCGCAGATGCAGGACCCGAAACGCTTCCACGACGCCCTGCTCAAGGGCCTGCAGGCCGCGAAGCCGTAAACGCGACAGCGCCGGCATCCGCGAGGATGCCGGCGCTGTCGCGTGTCGGGCGAGGCAGGGCTCAGGCAGCCCAGCTCAGGCAGCGAATTGCGCAGGACGGCTGGTGCGGCCGGCACGCGCGTCGATGCTGTAGGCGCCGGCGCCGAACGCTGCCACCTGCAGCATGCCGCCGGCGATCGCGATGTTCTTCAGGAAGTGCAGCAGCTGGTTCTGGTCGCCGAACGCGTGGTGGAAGGCGAGGGCGGTGACGATGGAGAACGCGGCCATGAGGGCGGCCACGATGCGCGTCCGGTAGCCGACCACCAGCAGCAGGCCGCCGCCCAGTTCGACGGCGATGGCGGCCGCGTAGGCCAGCGGCGCGAACGGCATGCCGGACGACTGGATGTAGCCGATGGTGGCGGCCGGCGCCGCCAGCTTGCCCAGCGCGCTGAAGATGAAGATCGTGGCCAGCAGCAGGCGGCCGATGGCCGGGACGACGGTGGTGGTGTTGACGGTATTGGTGGTGGTCGTGTTCATGATGCGTTCCTTTCTTGTTGATGGTCGATGAATCGTCGTTGAGCGAATCTCGTTCGCGATGAATGTATCGTAGTCCTCGTCGATCGATCCAGGTAGCCTATATAAATCGATGATTGCCATCGAATGAATGGATACATCGGGGCGCATCATGCTTATTGGAGGAAGGCAGCTGTGCGCGCCTCGACAACTGCGAGGCGACAAGCAGAGAAAGGTAGGCAAGCACGGTCGCGCCTGCGCGGGCTGCCGGAAACCCTTGTCTGAATGGTATCCTAGCTGCAATACAAGAAAATACAGGAGACCCTCTGCAAGAGGACGCATCACCATGACGCTCGAACCCGACACCACGACGAAGCCCGGCCGTCCCGCCTATGCCGACGGCCCGCGCCTGCTGGCCGACATCGGCGCCACTCACGCGCGCTTCGCCCTCGAATCCGCGCCGGGCGTGCTGCGCGACGTGGCCGTGCTGCTGTGCGACGACTATCCCGGCATCGTCCCGCTGCTGCACGCCTACCTGGCGCAGACGGACGGCGTGCGCATCTGCCACGCCGCGTTCGCGCTGGCGAACCCGATCAGCGGCGACTTCATCCGCATGACGAACCGCGACTGGCAATTCTCTACGGAGGAAGTGCGGCGCGAGCTGGGCCTGAACACGCTGCTGATCGTGAACGACTTCACGGCGCTGGCGATGGCGCTGCCGGGCTTCGGGCCCGACGACCTGCTGCAGGTGGGCGGCGGCGCGGCGGCACCGAATGCCGTCGCCGGCGTGCTGGGCCCGGGCACGGGCCTGGGTGTCTCGGGCGTGATCCCGACCGTCGACGGTTTCGTCACGCTCGGCAGCGAAGGCGGCCACGTGAACTTCGCCCCGGCCGACGAGCGCGAGTTCGCGATCCTGCAGTACGCGTGGCGCGAATGGCAGCACGTGTCGAATGAGCGCCTGATCTCCGGCCCCGGCATGGAAATCATCTACCGCGCGCTGGCGCAGCGCAACGGCGTGCGCATCCCGCAAGATGCGCCGGTGCGCGACGCCGCCGCCATCGTCGCCTGCGCGCTCGACGATGGCGATGCGCTGTGCCTGGAAGTGCTGGAAGCCTTCAGCGCCATGCTGGGCGGCGCGGCCGCCAACCTGGCCGTGACGCTGGGCGCCTTCGGCGGCATCTTCATCGGCGGCGGCATCGTGCCGCGCATCGCCCAGTGGTTCGCGCAGTCGCCGTTCCGCGCGCGGTTCGAGGCCAAGGGACGCTTTTCCAGCTACCTCGCGCAGATCCCGACCTACGTGATCATGACGCCTAACCCGGCGCTGCGCGGCGTGTCGAGCATCCTCACCGAACACCTGCGCCACCGCAACGGCGCCAACACGCTGATGGAGCGGGTGCAGCACCTGCAGGCGCAGCTGTCGCCGGCCGAGCAGCGCGTGGCCACGCTCGTCATCGAGCACCCGCGCAAGGTGCTGTCCGAGCCGATCGCGGAAATCGCGAAGATGGCCGACGTGAGCCAGCCGACCGTGATCCGCTTCTGCCGCTCGCTGGGCTTTTCCGGCCTGGCCGACTTCAAGCTCAAGTTCGCGGGCAGCCTGACGGGCACGATCCCCGTGCGCCACAGCCAGGTGCGCATGACGGACAGCACCCACGACCTGTCGGCGAAAGTCATCGACAACACCGTGTCCGCGATCCTGAAGTTCCGCGACCAGCTCGACGTACATTCGATCGACCGCGCCATCGAGCTGCTGCGCCGCGCCAAGCGCGTGGAGTTCTACGCGATGGGCAATTCGCGCGTCGTCGCCATCGACGGCCAGCACAAATTCTTCCGCTTCCGCATTCCCGCATCGTCGTACGGCGACGCCCACCTGTTCGCGCTGGCCGCCGAGTTGCTGGGCCCGGGCGACGTGGTGATCGCCATCTCGACGGCGGGCCAGCTGCCCGAGCTGCTCGACGCCGTCGACACGGCGCGCGCAACGGGCGCCGACGTCATCGCCATCACCAGCAGCAAGTCGCCGCTGGCCAAGAAGGCCAGCATCTGCCTGGCTGTCGACCACAGCGAGGACAGCACCACGTTCCTGTCGATGATCTCGCGCATCCTGCAACTGCTCCTCATCGACATCATGGCGGTCGGCATCTCGCTGGGCCACCAGGGCGAGCATCCCGAGGCGCACGGGACGCGCGGTGGGGAGCGCAACAATGACCGGCACAGCGAGCGCGGACGCCTGCTGATCTCGCACCTGGACGCCTGAACGGAGCGCGCCGTGACCGCCATCGTGTTCGACGAGTACGAATGGACGGGCAGGGCGCGCACCCACGTGCGCCAGTATGCGCAGCCGCGCTTCGCCGCGCGGCCCGAGGTGGCGGAGGCTTTCCTGGCGCTGCGCGCAGCGGCCGCGCAGGACGGCATCGACCTGACGCCGGTCGCATCCTGGCGGCCGTTCGAGGCCCAGCTGCGCAACTGGAACCGCAAGTTCGGCGGCGAGGCGACGCTGTACGACATCGACGGGCAGCCGCGCGAACGCGCCGGTATGACGCCGCAAGACGTCGTGTGGGCGATCCTGGGCTGGTCTGCGTTTCCCGGCGCCTCGCGGCGGCACTGGGGCACGGACATCGACGTGTTCGACCGCGCCGCGCTGCCCGCCGGCCAGAAGGTGCGCCTGCTGCCGCAGGAAGTGCGGCCGGGCGGCGTGTTCGCGCCGCTGCATGCGTGGCTCGACGAGCATATCGCGGACTTCGGTTTCTTCCGGCCGTATCGGGCGTATCGCGGCGGGATGTATCCGGAGCCGTGGCATCTCAGCTATGCGCCCTCCGCAAAGGTGGCGCTGGAGGCGTTCGACATCGACGTGCTGGCACGGGTGATCGGGGAGGCGGATGGGATGCTGGGGCGGGAGCTGGCGCTCGAGATGCTGCCGGAGATCGCGCGGCGGCATGTGCTGGTGGTAGATGTTGCTTAGTTGTTGCTTAGTTTTTCCTTGGTGCCGCGTGAAGTCGATATCCTGCATCGAGCTTCATGCTGGGCGGGATGGTGGGGGCCACGGCGCTGTTGATGAAATAGGCGGCGTGTCGGATGGCCCGTCTTGTATGCGCGATTGCACACCGATCAGGTGAGCCGCATCGATATTGACGCATTGACTTCGGGACTGGGACATCCAACGGTTCGTCGCACGGAATGAACGGTTGGTCGCATCGCTACGTGGTTTGAAGCCGTCGCGGAGATATTCTGTCGCCATTACAACCGGTAATGGGAATTCCATGTACAACAGTTTCAGTCGCGAACGCTGCCTGCGTGCACTCCTCCCCCGATTCACGTGCCTGCTGGTGCTGTGCGCCGGCGCAGCCCATGCCGACGACATCGACGACCTTGTCAAGGCACAGCTGCGAGAACATCGGATTCCTGGTTTGTCGCTGGCCGTCGTATCGAAAGGCGCGATCGTCCGGGAAGGCGGTTTCGGGCTCGTCAGTGCTACTGGACAAACGGCTGTAACGCCGGCGACGCCATTCCAGGCCGCGTCGATCAGCAAGACCGTCGCTGCGCTCGGTGCACTGCGCCTGGTCGAAAGCGGCCAGCTGAAACTCGATGAGAACGTCAACCGTACGCTGCGCACGTGGCAGGTGCCGGATAACGAATTCACGAAGGACAGCAAGGTCACTTTGCGCGGGATCCTCAGCAACAGTAGCGGGCTGGGCGTGCCCAGTTTCCCGGGATACGCGGCCGGCGCACCGGTGCCCACGCTCGAACAGGTACTGGACGGAAAAGCGCCAGCGAATACGCCCGCGGTCCGGGTCGAATACGTTCCCCGCAGCCAATGGCACTATTCCGGAGGCGGTCACGTCGTACTGCAACAATTGATGAGCGATGCCAGCGGCCAGCCATTTGCAGGCCTGATGCGTGATCTCGTGCTAGCGCCGCTGGACATGAAGCACAGCACCTTCGAACAGCCGCTGCCCGCAGTACTGTCGTCGACGGCAGCGGCCGGGCACGTCGATGGCCAGCCGCTTCCGGGCGGGCGACACATCTATCCTGAACTGGCAGCGGCAGGCTTGTGGACCACCGCACCCGACCTGGCGCGCTTCGCCATCGGATTGCAGCGATCCTTCGAGGGACGCCCGGGGACCGTCATTTCCCAGCAGATGACCAAAGAAATGATGAGTAGACAAATTCGCGCGGAAGGGCTGGGCGTCTTTGTCATGGGCGTTGACAACCGCGCTCCCAGCCTGTGGTACGCGGGCAGAAACCGGGGCTTCGACTCCTTTCTGTGGTTCGCGCCAGCAAGCGGGGATGGGATCGTCATCATGATCAACGCTAACGATAACGACGACACCGTGAAAAGTATTGCGAGGTCGATTGCGGTCAAATATAAGATGACCGGATTTCCGTTTCCGTGAACTGAAACAGGCATGATGCCAGCCGCAGGCCGGGCTTCATCAGAAGCGGCGATTTGAACCAGCAGGATGCCGCAAGGTTTCGACAGTTTTTCAAGTGCAGGGAACAAGATGAAAAAGATGATGATTTGGCTGGGCGTGCTTGCTTCGCTCAATGCCGGTTGCGCTTCAATGATGCCTGCGCCGGCGGACAGGATTTCTGCATTGCCGGTGGTGGAAGTGGGGACGACGCCACCGCGTGACGGGGAGTTCGTTCTCCACGTCCCGGCCAATTCACCGGTACCGTTAAGGGTTGTCGTGCGAGGCTCGCTATTGACGGGAGATCAATCCGTAACCGGCAACATGACGTTTGCCCGCGACATTTATATCTACAAATATTGGTCAAGTTATGACCGCAAGACCTGGGAAAATTCGCACAAATTGCTGGATGTCGCTTTTAGCGGCGGCATGGACGCGTCAGGACTTAATGTAAGTGTCGGGTTGGACATGAAGCGCTGACAAATCCCTGTCGAGACGAAGGCTGCAACAGGCCACAAGAAGGGATGAGTTCACTCAATGGTTCACTCAATGAGCACGGAAGGGCGTTTCGCCACGAGACTCCTTGGCTGACAGCTGATTCGCAGCCCACGCCCCGATCAGCTCCATGACCTGCGGCGACATCGTCTCCTCGATCGTCGCCATCTCGGCAAATTCACCGCTGCGGGCAGTCTGGAAGAAGTGGTTCACGCCGGGTATCAGGCGCACCTCGGCTGCTGGATTCGCGGCCAGCGCCTTCTTCAGGGCAGGCAGGTTCTCGGGCGCAGGCACGACCCGGTCCTTGTCGCCGACCAGCGCCAGCACCGGACACCTGATCTGCTGCAGCCAGGCCTGTGGATTGATCGCCAGCAGCGTGCGCATCCACGGCGACAGGAAGGGCGCGATGTCGTCTTCCGAGTAAGGCCGGCCATACTGCGCCCTGGCGTCCTGGTACAGCTTGCGCACCTTGGTTTCCCGTTCCTGCGCGGTCGCGGGTACGGTGGCGGCGGCAATCACGGCACGCTGCAGGGCAAGTTCGCGCCGGGTGGCGTCGCCGGCGGCGTCGGCGCCAGCCGCATGGCGCGTCCGTGCCAATAACATGTCGCCGGCAGGGATGCCGTTGCCGGCCATGAGCACGAGGAAGGCGATGCCCGGATTCTTTGCGGCGACCATGGCGCCGACCAGCGCGCCTTCGCTATGGCCGACCAGGCCGATGCGTCGGCCGTCGATGTCTGGGCGCTTGCGCAGGAAGGCGGTCGCCGCGCCGATATCGGCTGCGAAGTCGTGGGTGGTGGCGGTGGCGAAGTCGCCGCCGGATCGACCGAGGCCGCGCTTGTCGCTGCGCAGAACGACAAAGCCGCGTCGCGTGAGGGCGTCGGCCAGGACCAGGTAGAAGCGGTGGCCGAACATGGCGCCATCGCGCAGCACCTCGCCGGAACCGGGGATGAGGACGATGGCGGGATGGGGGCCTGGCGTGGCCGGAATGGTCAAGGTGCCCGACAGGCGTGGGATGACCGGGGTGTTGCCGAAGCTGACTTCATGGACTTGGTATGGCAGGGGCAAGGCTGGGTTTTGCGGGCGGTGCGCGCCATGCGGTGTACGAGGCCAGAGAACGCAGGCGGTTGCCGCGATGGCGAGGACGGCGATGAGGCTGATGACGAAGCGCTGTGTGCGTTGGTTCATGGGCGATCGGGCCGGAAGCAGGACGGTACGGGGTCAATCGTCGTCGAGCATACGACATCTCGCCATTCAATGCCCCGTCACCAGCATCGCCGTCGCCGTCCCCAGCAACACGAGACAGAACAGCACCCGCAAGCGCGACGGCGGCCACTTGTGCGCCAGGTGCACGCCCCACGACACCGTCAGCACGCCGCCGACGGCCATCGGCACGCCCGTCGACCAGCTCACGTGACCGCCCTGCGCATACGCGAACAAGGCGACCACGGCACCGGGCGCGACGAGCGCCATCGCGACGCCCTGTGCACGCGTCTGCGCCATGCGCAGCAGGGCGACCAGCGCCGGCACGACGATCAGGCCGCCGCCGACCGTGAAGATGCCGGACATGGCGCCGCTGCCGAGGCCCAGCAGCGGCAGGGCGTACGACGGCGCCGGCTTTTCCTGGGCCGGCACCGCTTGCGGATTGCGGCGCGACGGGAAGCCGAAGTACAGCGCCAGCACGATGAGGAAGACGGCGAACGCGGTATGCAGGCCGCTGGCGCTGATCGACGATGCCAGGCGCGCCGCGACGTAGGTGCTGGCCATCGCGCACAGCGCGGCCAGCGCCACCTGGCGCAGGTCGATGCGGTGCTTCTGGTGGTAGCGGTAGAAGCCCATCGCGACGTTCGGCGCGATCATGACGAGGGCCGTGCCCTGGGCCAGGTGCTGGTCCATGCCGTACAGGTAGCCGAGCACGGGAATCGCGATCAGGCCGCCGCCGATGCCGAGCAGGCCGCCGGCCACGCCGAGGGTGGCACCGAGCGCGAAATTGAAGAGGGTGAGGAGGATAGGGTTGTGCACGGCGTTGCTTGGGATGCCAAACCGCACAGTATAGCTGCCGCCGGATTGCGCGGCGGCTTGAAGCAACGTCGTCCCTGCGAAGGCAGGGACCCAATCTCTGTGGGCGCAATCGATACGCATGCAAAATTGGGCCCCTGCCTTCGCAGGGGCGACGTAGTGATGCTGACGTGAGCGTCGAGCGCTGTTACTCCTCCACGAACACCACCGCCGTCCGCGGCGGAATCTCGTACGTTCCCGTGGCACCATCGAACGTCGCCTGCGTCGCGCGCTTGTCCGCCACCCCGTCCTTCATGAACACCGGATGCAGCTTCATGCGCTTGCCCACGGCTTGCGGATCGACGACCGCGTGGCCGACCTTGTCGACGTTGATGAAGTACGAGACACCGGCAAACCCGGCGCCGTCATGGCCACGGCCGTCGATGTAGGCGGCGACCACGGTCGGCACCTGCTGCGTGCCCGTGTTGAAGAAGCGCAGGCGGCGCTCGATCTCGGCGGCGCTCGGCAGGCGGAACAGCGTGGAGCTGGCGCGCACGGCGAGCAGGTCGCGGAAGGCGTCGCGGGTGAAGGCGATGTCGGCCGGCTGCGGCTTGATCGCGCGGTTGCCCAGCAGCGGCTTGATCAGCGCATAGTCCTTGCCGTTGTCCGCTTCCGGCGGCATGCCGGTGCCGAAGTAGTTGTCGCGGTAGGTCCAGTCCAGGCGGTTGAACCAGTCGCCGGAATTGAAGCTGTTGCGGTCCAGGGACTTCGAACGCAGCACGTCGATGCCGGCGTGCCAGTAGGCCACGCCCTGGCTGAACGCGTCGACGGCCATGCCCAGCACCTGCACGCGGGCGCGGTCCTGGCTGGTGGTCGACAGCGGCAGCTTGAACACGTTCATGTCGAACAGCGTCTGGTTGTCGTGGTTCTCGACGTAGTTCACCACCTCGCCCGGCTCGCTGGCGTAGCCGGCCGGCTGGCCGTTGTAGTCGATCGCTTCCAGCGGCACGGTCTTGCCGTCGTAGGTCTGCAGCGGATACGAGCGGATCGAACCGGCCAGGCCGGCGCGCACCAGGTCGGCCGTCTTGAGCAGTTCGACCGGCGCCACCTGGCCGGCCAGCGCGTTGGGGTCGTAGACCAGGCCGTTGATCCAGCCCTGGCGCTTGATCATCGCTTCGCCCGCGTCACCCGCCGCGCCGCCGCGCACGGCGTCGCGGGTGCGGTCGTTGAAGGTGCCGATGCCGCTGCCGTTCAGCGACAGTTGCGAGGCCTGCACGAAGCGCTTGCCGTCCGCCACTTCGCCGAAGTTCCAGCCTTCGCCGATCAGCTGGATCTTGCGGCCGGTCGCCGCATTCACCTTGCGCTGCAATTGCTCCATCACGGCGCGGGGCTGGTGGCCCATCAGGTCGAAGCGGAACGAGTCGATCTTGTACTGGGTGGCCCACAGCACGACGGAATCCGTCATGAGCTTGCCCATCATGAGGTTCTCGGTGGCCGTGTTGTCGCAGCAGGTCGAGGTCTCGACGCCGCCCTTGTCGTTCAGGCGGTGGTAGTAGCCGGGCACGATGCGGTCCAGCACCGACTTCTCGTTCTGGCCGGCGATGAAGGTGTGGTTGTAGACCACGTCCATGCCCACGCGCAGGCCGGCCTTGTGCAGGCTCTGCACCATCTGGCGGAATTCGACGACGCGCGTCTCGCCCCTGGCCGGGTCGGTGGCGTAGCTGCCTTCCGGCGCGTTGTAGTGGTAGGGGTCGTAGCCCCAGTTGAAGCAGTCGGTATTGGCCGTGCGCTTCACCTGCGCCTGCTGGCTGTCGCCGTCCGGCGCGCCGAACGGCTGCGGGGTGTCGCAGGCCAGTTCCGGCACGCTGCCGATGTCGTACACGGGCAGCAGGTGCACGTCGGTCAGGCCGTTCTTCGCCAGCGCCGTCAGGTGCTTCATCCCGTTGGACCGGGTGTAGGTGAAGGCCAGGTACTTGCCGCGGTGTTCGGGCAGCACGGTGTCGTCGTTGACGGAAAAGTCGCGCACGTGCAGTTCGTAGACCGACATGTCGGTCTGGTTCCTGACCGTCTGCGGGGCGGGCGTGGTGTCCCAGCCGGCCGGCTTGACGCGCGGGGAATCCAGGCGGCCGATCCAGCTGCGCTTCGAATCCGTCGTCAGGCTGACGGAATACGGGTCGGTGACGAGGTTGCGCACGATGCCGGCGCCGTCCACGGGCACGTCGACGGCGTACTTGTAGTACTTGCCCGTCATGTCGCCCGGCAGCGCGGTATTCCAGGTACCCGTGTTGCGGTCGAAGGTCATCTGGTAGGCAGCGCGCACGGCGCCGGACGGTCCGGTGTAGACGCACACGGCAGCCTGCTGCGCCGTCGGCGCCCACACGGAGAAGGCCGTGCGGTTGGCCTCGATGGTCACGCCCAGCTTGTCCAGGTTCGCGGCCTGCGCATACAGGTCGTCCAGCGCGCCGGCGGCCTGGATGCGCGTCGCGGCGCGCACGGTGCCGTCGGGCGCTTCCTGCACCAGCACCAGTTGCTGGCGGTGCAGGTCGGACAGCGTCGGCACGTCGCCGTCGGCCACGCGCAGCAGCGCGCCGTCGGCGACGTACTTGAAGCGCTCGGCGACGGCCGGCGCCACGGGCGCCTTCGACGTCTCCAGCACGATGGCGCCGGCGCTGCCGTCCACCTTGCCGCCGACGGGCGCGGCGATCGCGCCGTTGGGCGAGAAGTACAGCTTGAAGATGCCGTCGGCCGCCGTGCCGGGCCAGCGCACCAGGCGCGCATCGAGCCAGACGGCGCGCGCCTCGAAGCTGGCGGCGGAGGGGTGCTGGACGATCTGGAAGCTCCTGCTGTCGCAGGATTCGGGCGACACGGCGGCGTGGGCGCCGGCAGCGGCCAGCATGGCGGCGAGTGCGGCCGCGGTATGGGTCATTGTTTTCATGTGATTCATTCGGTGGGGCGAGGCGGCGCGCTCAGGCGGCGTCGCCGCGATAATAGTCGACGACGCGGTAGCGCGTTGCATACCAGCCAAAGGCGAGGGCGGCAAGGAAGGCGAAGGCGGCGAAGAAATACATCTGGAAGGCCATCACGCCCAGGCCGGTGCCGGCGATGTGGCCGAGCACCGTGTCGTTCTTGACGCTGGCGTTCACGATCAGCACCCACAGGCTGCCGACCGTCACGGCCAGCGACCAGAAGGCCATGATCGCGCCCTTCATCGAGCGCGGCGCCTGGCTGTAGGCGAATTCGAGGCCGGTGGCCGACACCAGCACCTCGCCCATCGTCAGCAGGGCATAGGGCAGGATCTGCCAGGCCATCGAGACGGGCGTGCCGCCGTCCATCACGACCTGGATGGTGCCGATGGCGACCCAGGACAGCGCGGACAGCGCGATCCCGGCCGTCATGCGGCGCAGCGCGCTCGGCTCCCAGCCCAGGCGGCGCAGGGCAGGGAACACGAGCAGGTTGTTGACGGGGATGAGCAGCATCACCAGCAGGGGATTGAGCGCCTGCATCTGCGCCGGCTCGAAGCGGAACTCGCTGCCGAACAGCGACAGCGTGGGCCGGACCATGGCATTGGCTTGCACGATCCAGGTCGAGGCCTTCTGGTCGAACAGGGACCAGAACGGCGTCACCAGCGCGAACACGATCAGGATGCGCAGCACGCCGCGCACGCCGTCCACCGCTTCGTCCGGATGCAGGCCGCGCGCCCGTTCCAGCTGCAGCGCCACGCCGATGCCGCCGCAGGCCAGCAGCAGCACCAGCGCCGTGCAGGCGGCGATGACGAAGCCCCAGGCGGGCGCCATCGCCAGCGCGGCCACGGCGCCCAGCACGCCGATCGTCGCGACGGCGAGGCCCGGGCGGCCTGCGCCGGCGCGGCGGGCCAGCAGCGCGGTCCTGGACACACGCAGGAAGGAGTGGGGATCGGCCGCCGTGGGCGGCACGTGCACGTACTTCTTGCGGCCGCTCCAGAACACGAGCGTGGCGATGAACATCAGGATGCCGGGAATGCCGAAGGCGACCGAGGCGCCGTAGTCGCGCAGGAAGATCGGCATCAGCAGCGAGGCGAAGAAGGAGCCGAAGTTGATGATCCAGTAGAACGCGTCGAACACGACCTTGGCGCGGTCCTTGTTGGTGTGGTCGAACTGGTCGCCGACGAACGAGGACACCAGCGGCTTGATGCCCCCCGAGCCGAGCGCGATCAGGAACAGCCCGGCGTAGAAGCCCTTGACGTTGTCCTCGAAGACGGCCAGGCAGGCGTGGCCGGCGCAGTACACGAGACTGAGCCAGAATACGGTGTTGTACTTGCCGAAGAAGCGGTCGGCGAGCCAGCCGCCCAGCAGGGGGAAGAAGTAGACGCCGATGACGAAGGTGTGGAACACGTGCTTGGCCTCGCCCGTGCGCTCGGCTTCGGGCAGGAACAGCAACAGCGAGGAGATCAGGAAGGGCGTCAGGATGTTGCGCATGCCGTAGAAGCTGAAGCGCTCGCAGCCCTCGTTGGCGATGATGTAGGGGATCTGGCGCGGCATGCGGCCGGTGGCGGCCTGCGGTGGATTCTGGGTCATTGTGTCTCCGTACCGTCGTCCCTGCGAAGGCAGGGACCCAAGTTCTGCTGGCGTATCGGCTGCACTTGCAATAGTGGATTCCCGCCAGCGCGGGAACGACGTGTTTGTAATAGTGCGTGCATGCTATGCAAGCGAGGCGAACTTGGCAACAGGAACTTGTTTGGCAAGCTCGACAGACTGCCGGAGTATCTGTAGTTTGACTACCGTTGGGCACGGTTTTGCTTGTTCAACTATTTTGTAAGCTCATGATTCTTATGATGATTTGAGAATGTGTGTCGTATTTCGCGCGATTGTCAGCTCAACCACGATCCTGTATATTGCGTAAAAATTATTAAGGACACCCCGCCCATGAGCACTTCCCGGAACGCCCAGAACCCCTGGTGGAAAGAAGCCATCATCTTCCAGGTCTACCCGCGCAGTTATCTCGACACCAACGGTGACGGCGTGGGCGACCTGGCCGGCATCACCGCCAAGCTCGATTACATCGCCAGCCTGGGCGTGGACATCGTCTGGCTGTCGCCGTTCTTCAAGTCGCCGATGAAGGACTTCGGCTACGACATCTCCGATTACTGCGACGTCGATCCCCTGTTCGGCACGCTGGCCGACTTCGACAAGCTGATCGCCAAGGCCCATGCGCTGGGCCTGAAGATCATGATCGACCAGGTGATGTCGCACACGGCCGAGGCCCACCCGTGGTTCGCCGAGAGCCGCTCCAGCCTGGACAATCCGAAGTCGGACTGGTACGTCTGGTCCGATCCGCTCCCGGACGGCAATCCTCCGAACAACTGGCTGTCCGTGTTCGGCGGCTCGGCGTGGCAGTGGGATACGCGCCGCAAGCAGTACTACATGCACAACTTCCTCGTCAGCCAGCCGCAACTGAATTTCCACAATCCGGACGTGCAGAAGGCGCATCTGGATTCGCTGCGCTTCTGGCTCGAGCGCGGCGTCGACGGCGTGCGCATGGACGCCTGCGTGTTCCACTTCCACGACCGCCAGCTGCGCAGCAATCCTCCGGCCCTCGTGCGCGACACCTCCACCGTCACGGACGTGAACCCGTACGGCATGCAGGCGCACATCCACGACAAGACGCAGCCCGAGAACATCGCCTTCCTGCAGAGGGTGCGCGCGCTGCTGGACGAATACGATGCCATCTCGATCGGCGAAGTATCGTCGGACGATGCGCTGGCCCAGATGGCCGAATACACGGCGGGCGGCGACAAGCTGCACATGGCCTACAGCTTCAACCTGCTCACGCCCGAGTTCTCGAGCGCCCATATCCGCCGCCAGGTTGAGGAGTTCAACGAGCGCGTGACGGACGGCTGGGGTTCCTGGTCGGTCGGCAACCACGACGCGATCCGCGTGGCCACGCGCTGGTCGGACGGGCCGTGGACGCCGGAGACGGGCGCCGCGCTGTCGAAGCTGGTGCTGGCCATGCAGCTGTCGCTGAAGGGCACGCCGTGCCTGTATCAGGGCGACGAGCTGGGTCTGCCCGAGGCGGACGTGCCCTACGAACTGCTGCAGGACCCGTACGGCATCACGTTCTGGCCCGAGTTCAAGGGCCGCGACGGCTGCCGCACGCCGATGCCGTGGACGGCCGAGGCGCCGAACGCCGGCTTCACCGCCGGCAAGCCGTGGCTGCCGGTGCCAGACGAACACCTGGCGCTGAACGCCGAGGCCCAGGACAAGGATCCGCATTCGGCGCTGAACTTCGCGCGCACCATCATCCACTGGCGCCGCACGCTGCCCCAGCTCACGCGCGGCGAGATCGCGTTCTTCGACGTGCCGCAGCAGGCGCTGGCGCTGCGCCGCGACGTCGATGGCCATCCGACCGTGCTGGCCGTGTTCAACGTGACCAATGCGCCGGTGACGTTCGACTGGCCGGCGGCAGCGAGCGCCAGCCCGCTCGCGGGCCACGGCCTGGCGGGCGAGGTGGCCGGCACCGTCGTCACGCTGCCGCCGTACGGCGGCTGGTTCGGCACCGTCGACAAGGAGTAAGGCCATGCAGGAGCAGCTGGACGACGATTCGAAACCCGCCCGCACGGCCTTTGCCGACGGGCCGCGCCTGCTGGCCGACATCGGCGCGACCCACGCGCGGTTCGCGCTGCAGACGGCGCCGGGCAGCTACCGTTCGGTGCGCGTGCTCAAGTGCGACGACTTCGCCGGCATCGTCGACCTGCTGCGCTTCTACTTGTCCGAGCATGCGGACGTGCGCCCGCGCCACGGCGCGCTGGCGCTCGCCAATCCGGTCGACGGCGACTACGTGCGCATGACCAACCGGCCTTGGGAATTCTCGACCGACGCCGTGCGCCGCGACCTGGGTTTCGATACCCTGCTGATCGTGAACGACTTCACGGCGCTGGCGATGGCGATCCCGGGCCTGAAACCCGCGGACCTGATGCAGGTGGGCGGCGGCAAGCCGGTGCCGGGCGCCGTGCTGGGCGTGCTGGGACCGGGTACGGGCCTGGGCGTCTCGGGCGGCATTCCGACCGTGGACGGCTTCATCACCCTCGGCAGCGAAGGCGGCCACGTCAACTTCGCGCCCGCCGACGAGCGCGAGTTCGCGATCCTGCAGGCCGCCTGGCGCGAGTGGACGCACGTCTCGAACGAGCGCCTCATTTCCGGCCCCGGCATGGAGATCATCCACCGCGCGCTGGCCGAGAGGAACGGCGTGCAGGCGCCGCCGCGCACCTCGGCCCAGATCATCGCCGGCGCGCTGGAAGACAAGGATCCGCTGTGCCTGGAAGTGCTGGAGTGCTTCTGCGGCATGCTGGGCGGCGCCGCG
The DNA here is from genome assembly GCF_044901715.1 of Massilia paldalensis. Taxonomy (NCBI): domain Bacteria; kingdom Pseudomonadati; phylum Pseudomonadota; class Betaproteobacteria; order Burkholderiales; family Oxalobacteraceae; genus Massilia; species Massilia paldalensis. Next base: position 80,145 of record NZ_JBJCIU010000004.1, on the reverse strand, counting down.
GCCAACCTGGCCGTGACGCTGGGCGCCTTCGGCGGCATCTTCATCGGCGGCGGCATCGTGCCGCGTATGGGGGAGTGGTTCAAGGCGTCGCCGTTCCGCACGCGTTTCGAAGCCAAGGGCCGTTTTTCCGGCTACCTGGCCGACATTCCGACCTATGTGATCTCGACGGCGCACGTGGCGTTCGACGGCGTCGCCAACATCCTGTCCGAGCACCTGCGCGGGCGCAGCGGCGGCAATACGCTGATGGACCGCATCCAGGGCCTGCGCGCCGAGCTGACGCCGGCCGAGCAGCGCGTGGCCACGCTGGTGCTGGAACAGCCGCGCCTCGTGCTGAACGAGCCGATCGCCGGCATCGCGAAGCTGGCGGACGTCAGCCAGCCGACCGTGATCCGCTTCTGCCGCTCGCTGGGCTTCCTGGGCCTGGCCGACTTCAAGCTGAAATTCGCCAGTTCGCTCACGGGCTCGATCCCCGTGCGCCACAGCCAGGTGCGCACCAACGACAGCACGCACGACCTGTCGGCCAAGGTGATCGACAACACGATCTCCGCGATCCTGCAGTTCCGCGACCAGCTGGACGTGCGCGCGATCGACCGCGCCATCGAGTTGATCAGCCGTGCGAAACGCGTGGAGTTCTACGCGATGGGCAATTCGCGCGTGGTGGCGCTGGACGGCCAGCACAAGTTCTTCCGCTTCCGCATCCCGACGGCGCTGTACGGCGACTCGCACCTGTTCAAGCTGGCGGCCGACCTGCTGGGCCCCGGCGACGTGGTGGTGGCCATTTCCAACTCGGGCCGCCTGCCGGACCTGCTGGCGGCCGTGGACACGGCGCGCGAGCGCGGCGCCGATGTCATCGCCATCAGCAACAGCCAGTCGCCGCTGGCGAGAAAAGCCAGCATCTGCCTGGCCGTCGACCACGCCGAGGACAGCACGACGTTCCTGGCGATGATCTCGCGCATCCTTCAGCTGCTCCTCATCGACATCATGGCGGTGGGGGTGTCCGTGGACGTGCACCATGCGCGGCCGGACAGTGTGGGGACGGAAGGGGAGCCGGATGGGAAGCGGGCGTTGATTTCGCACCTGGATAGCTGAGACGATACGCAAGAACGTCGTCCCCGCGAAGGCGGGGACCCAATGTTGCAAGCGTCGAGATGACGCGTGCAAATTGGGTCCCTGCCTGCGCAGGGACGGCGTTGTTTCAAGTGAGTCGTACTTCTTACTTTTCCATCTTCGGCAACAACGCCGCCAGGATCCCCAGCAGCGGCAGGAACGACGCCATCCGGTACACCGATTCGATGCCCGACACGTCCGCGATATGCCCCATCGCCGCCGCGCCGATGCCGCTCACGCCGAACATCAGTCCGAAGAAGATCCCCGCGATCATGCCCACCTTGCCCGGCACCAGCTCCTGCGCGAACACGACGATCGCGGAAAACGCCGACGACATCACCAGGCCGATCACCACGGACAGCACGCCGGTCCAGAACAGGTCCGCATAGGGCAGGGCCAGCGTGAACGGGGCCGCGCCCAGGATCGAGACCCAGATCACGCGCTTGCGGCCGATGCGGTCGCCGATCGGGCCGCCCGCGAACGTGCCCAGGGCCACCGAGGCCAGGAACAGGAACAGGTACATCTGCGCCGTCCCCACGGGGACGTGGAACTTCTCGATCAGGTAGAAGGTGTAGTAGCTCTGCAGGCTGGCCATGTAGATGTACTTCGAGAACACCAGCAGCGCCAGCACGGCCAGCGCCTTGACGACCTTGTCGCGCGGCAGGCGCGGTCCCGCATGGGCGGCGGTTTTCTTCGCGCCGCCGGCGAGGTGGCTGCCGTACCAGCGCGAGACGCCCACCAGCACGATCACGGCCACGAGCACGAACAGCGTGAACCAGGCGATGCGGCCCTGGCCGCGTCCGACGATGATGGCGGCGGCCAGCAACGGCCCGAATGCCGAGCCGAGGTTGCCGCCGACCTGGAACAGCGATTGCGCGAAGCCGAAGCGGCCGCCCGACGCCAGCCGCGCCACGCGCGAGGCTTCCGGGTGGAAGGTCGAGGAGCCCACGCCGATCATGCCGGCCGCCAGCAGTAGCATGCCGAAGCTGCCGGCCACCGACAGCAGGCCGACGCCGGCGAGGGTCACGCACATCCCGACCGGCAGCAGGAAGGGGATCGGATGCTTGTCCGTGTACAGGCCGATCCACGGCTGCAGCAACGAGGCGGTGCACTGGAAGGTCAGCGTGATCAGGCCGACCTGGGTGAAGGACAGCGCGAATTCCTGCTTGAGCAGGGGGTAGATCGAGGGCAGCACGGCCTGCACGCAATCGTTCAGCAGGTGCACGAAGGCGACCGAGAACAGGATCTGCAGGACGGTGCCGCTGGCCGCCGGGGTGGCGGTGGTAGCAGAACTGGAAGGTGTGGTGGACATTCAGTGAATCCTTTTTGTAGTCCATCAAGTGTAATATGGTTGATTCGAACGCCTATTCCAGCTTTCGTCGATAAAGTGACACTGTTACCTACCCCCGGCTACCGCCCCCGCTACGAATCCTTGCCGCGCACCGTCACGGCCGTGCCCTCGGAAGGGGCGTACGGCGAACAGGTGGCCGCCCATAGCCATCCTTGGGTCCAGCTGCTGTACGCCAGCGAGGGTGTGATGCGCGTGCGCACCGAACTGGGGGTGTGGATCATCCCGCCGCGGCGCGCCCTGCTGATCGCACCGGGCGTCGTGCACGAGCTGACGATGCTCAGCCGCGTCAACCAGCGCACGCTGTACATCGGCACCGAGGCGGCCGGCGACCTGGTCGAGGGCTGCAAGGTGCTGGAAGTCAGCCCCCTGCTGCGCGAGCTGATCCTGGCGCTGTCGACGGAGCCGGTCGACTATCCGGAGGACAGCCGCGGCGAGCACCTGGCGCGCCTGATCCTGCTGGAGCTGCGCAGGATGGAGACGGTGCCGATCGCCGTGCCATGGCCGCGCGACCGCCGCCTGCAGGCGCTGTGCACGGACATCATGGACCATCCCGGCAGCCAGCGCACGCTGGAAGACCGCGCCCTGGACGCCGGCGCCAGCGCGCGCACGCTGATCCGCCTGTTCCCGAAGGAGACGGGCCTGCACTACCGCCAGTGGGTACAGCAGGTGCACCTGGCGCACGCATTCGCGATGCTGGCGCGCGGGGAGGGCGTGGGCACGATCGCGCGGACGCTCGGCTATGCGAGTCCCAGTGCGTTCACGAGCATGTTCCGGCGCTTGCTGGGCAGGACGCCGCAGCATTACTTGGCCGAGTGGCGCGGGGTGTGATGATGGATCGTTCGGTGGGCATGGGATGCCCACCCTACGAAACATGGTCGGTCTGAACGTAGGGTGGGCACCCCGTGCCCACCATGCACGACGCGAACGCTGAAGAATGAATGAGAGGGGGGCGCCGCCGACCGGGGGAGGAGTAGCGCCCGCGCCGATGCCGCACATGGCGGACGCCAGCGATGACGCTGCACGGCCAGCGGCAACGTCAACGTTAGCCGGATGAGTCAGGTTTCTTTTTGCGGTGCGTCAAAACGTTACCGAATTTTCAATTCGTCTTCAGTTCGACATTGCGGATATTGCGCCGCCATTCCGACAGCGACTGCACGCTGTCGTCGTCCAGGTCCTCGACCAGGATCTCGTCACCCTGTTTCGCCACCAGGAAGCTGGCGCGGCGGTGCACATCGCGCTTGCGGTTTTCCACGAAGCTGAGCTGGTAATACGGCTTGCCGTCGATGACGCGCGGCGTCGGATCGTCCTCGACGACGGCGCCGTGCGCCGCGCCATGCGACTTCGTTTCGATCTGTTCCGACCAGGCCTTGATCTCGGGGAGCGCGAGCAACTGGTCCATCGCCTGTTCACGCGTGCGCTGCTGTACGGCCGGGGCCGGGGCCGGCGCCTTGTCGGCGGCGGGCGCCGGAGTTGGTTGCTCGGCGCGCTTGCAGCCGGCGGCCCCGCAGGCGACCAAGAGTGCCAGCAGGACGGAGGAGCAATGCGAACGCAGGGAGGGCGGAACGGTACGAGATGTCATCCGAGCATACTAAACCACGGCCCGACCCGAGGGCAATATTGTTTGGAACATCATAAAAAGTTCTCCATAAGCAACAGGTTTGATAGCTTCCTAACTTATTTTGTGACTATCTGTGAGTTTTGCCTTACGGCAATATCATCGAATCGCTATAGTAGCGGGGTCGAAAACGTTGATGCGCTGCATCATTTGCTGTTGGAAGGTAAATACACATGAATAGTTTGATGAATCTGAAGATCGGCACCCGTCTCGTCCTCGGCTTTGCCATCGTCCTGGGCCTGTCGATCCTGAGTACCGTCGTGGGTATCGTAAAACTGAATGCCGTCGCCAATGCGGCGCAGGAAATGCTGAACGAGCCGATCCGGAAAGAACGGCTGGCCAGCGACTGGAGCAAGAACACGAACCTGTCCGTGACCCGCACCTCGGCCATCATTAAAAGCAGCGACCCGGCGCTGGTCCAGTTCTTCGCCAAGAGCACCCAGGAAACCAACCGCACCACGGCCGCCTACCTGAAGGAACTCGAGCCCCTGCTGACCAGCGCAGCGGAAAAGGACGCTTATGCGCGTGCCACCGGCGTGCGCGACGCCTACCAGAGCAGCCGCAACGAAGCGCTGAAGCTGAAGGCGGAAGGCCGCATCGAGGAGTCGAGCGCGGTGCTGGAGAAGTCCTATCTGCCGGCGGCCGAGGTGTACCAGACCGCGATCACGGAGCTGCTCAAGCTGCAGCGCACGCGCCTGGACAGCCTGAAGGTGCGCATCGACGACCTGCGCGACAGCTCGCGCAACCTGGTCGTGCTGCTGGCCGCGCTGAGCGTGGCGCTGAGCGCCATCTGCGCGTGGTGGCTGACGCTGAGCATCGTGCGTCCGGTGAAGGACGCCGTCGACGTGGCCCAGCGCGTGGCCGCGGGCGACCTGACCGCCGAACCGCACGTGCATGGCCGCGACGAGATCGGCCAGCTGCAGGCCGCCCTGCAGCACATGAACGGCCAGCTGCTGCGCATCGTACGCGACATCCGCGGCGGTTCCGATGCGATCGCGACGGCATCGTCGGAAATCGCGGCGGGCAACCAGGATCTCTCCAGCCGCACCGAGCAGCAAGCCGGCTCGCTGGAAGAGACGGCATCGTCGATGGAAGAACTGACCTCGACCGTCACGCAGAACGCGGACAACGCCCGTCAGGCGACGATGCTGGCGCAGACGGCCAGCAGCGTGGCGGGCCGCGGCGGCGAGGTCGTGGCCCAGGTGGTGCGCACCATGGCCTCGATCGACGAATCGTCGAAGAAGATCGCCGACATCATCGGCACCATCGACGGCATCGCGTTCCAGACCAATATCCTGGCGCTGAACGCGGCAGTCGAGGCGGCAAGGGCGGGCGAGCAGGGGCGCGGCTTCGCCGTCGTCGCCAGCGAGGTGCGCAACCTGGCGCACCGCTCGGCGGCAGCGGCCAAGGAAATCAAGGAGCTGATCGGCGACTCGGTGGAGAAGGTGGAAAGCGGCACGAAGCTCGTCAACCAGGCAGGCACCACGATGGAAGACATCGTGGGCAGCGTGCAGCGCGTGACCGACATCATCGGCGAGATCGCCTCGGCGACGGACGAGCAGCGCGCGGGCATCGGCCAGATCAACCAGGCGGTCGCGCAGATGGACCAGGTGACGCAGCAGAACGCCTCGCTGGTCGAGGAAGCGGCGGCGGCGTCGGAAGCGATGCAGCAGCAGGCGCAGGAGCTGGCGCGGGTGGTCAGCGTCTTCAAGATCGACGGCACGGACCGGGCACCGGCGGCTGCGCGCCGCGCGCCGGCGGGTTCGCTGGTGCCGCGACTCGCGTAACTGCGTCGTCCCTGCGCAGGCCGGAACCCACTTCTGCCGGCGCAGCCGCTGCGCTTGCAAGATCGGGTCCCGCCTTCGCGACAGCCTCCTTCGCGGGGACGACGTGGTGAGCGTAGCGAGTTACTCCGCCATCTCCTCCTTCAACGACGCCATGTCGATCACATAGCGGAAGCGCACGTCCCCGCCTTCGACCTTCTTGTACGCGTCGTTGATGTCCTGGATGCGGATCATCTCGATCTCCGGGCCGATGTCGTGCTGCGCGCAGAAGTCCAGCACTTCCTGGGTCTCGGCGATGTTCCCGATCAGCGAGCCGGCCACGCTGCGGCGCATGAAGGCGACCTGCATATTGTTGACCGGCGCGAGCGGCTCCAGCGCGCCGACCACGCACAGCGTGGCGTCGCGTTTGAGCAGCTGGACGAACGGGTTCAGGTCGTGCTTTTCCGGCACCGTGGACAGCATGAAGTCGAAGCTGGATGCCAGCTTTTCCAGCGCATCCTTGTCGCTTTCGAGCACCGCGTCGACGCCCAGCTTGCGGGCTTCCTCGATCTTGTCGCGGGTGGAGGTAAACAGCGTCACCTCGGCGCCCATGGCCTTGGCCAGCTTGGCCGCCATGTGGCCCAGGCCGCCCATGCCGATGACGCCGACCTTGTCGCCGGCCTGGACGTTCCAGTGCTTGAGCGGCGAGTACGTGGTCACGCCCGCGCACAGGATCGGCGCCGCCACCTCGGGTTTCAGCCCGGCCGGGATCTTCAGCACGAAGTCTTCCTTCACCACCAGCAGGTTCGAATAGCCGCCGAAGGTATTGTCGACGCCGTAGATGTTCTCGCCGCCCGCCTTGCTGGCCGGCTGCATCGGGCCGTTGTAGGTGGCGAGCCAGCTGTTCGGGCTCTCGCAGTAGTTCTGGTCGCCATCGCGGCAGGACGCGCACTTGCCGCAGCTGTCGATCATGCAACCGACGCCGACCATGTCCCCCACCGCGTGCCTGGTCACGGCCGGCCCCACCTTCGTCACGCGGCCGACGACCTCGTGCCCCGGCACGCAGGGATAGACGGTGTTCGACCATTCGTTCTTGACCTGGTGGATGTCCGAGTGGCAGACGCCGCAGAACAGGACTTCGATCTCGACTTCGTGCGCCTTGGCGGCGGCACGTTCGAATTCGTATTTCTTCAGGCGGCTGAACGAGTGTTTCGCCGCGTAACCGGTGACCTTGAGCATGCTTCCTCCCGTGTGAAATGACTTTGCACCTTAGGGGAGGGAATACCTGGCGTCTGTTAGGCCGCGCGCTTAGATTCGTCAATTCCTGAGGCAAACAAAAAGCCCGCAGGGCGCGAACCCTGCGGGCTTTCGTGGAAAGCGGCGCCGACCAGAAGACCGGCGCTGGCCCGTCCGGCTATTACATCATGCCGTCCATGCCCATGCCGCCCATGCCACCCATGCCGCCCATGCCGCCGGCAGCCGGCTTGTCTTCGACGATCTCGGAGACCATGCAGTCGGTGGTCAGCATCAGGCCGGCGATCGACGCTGCGTTCTGCAGTGCCGAGCGGGTGACCTTGGCCGGATCCAGCACGCCCATTTCGACCATGTCGCCATAGGTGCCGTTCGAGGCGTTGTAGCCATGGTTGCCCGAGCCTGCCAGGACGGCGGCGACGACGACCGACGGCTCTTCGCCGGCGTTCTGGACGATCATGCGCAGCGGCTCTTCCATGGCGCGCAGGACGATCTTGATGCCGGCTTCCTGGTCCGGATTGTCGCCCTTGACGTTCAGGGCAGCGCGAGCGCGCAGCAGGGCCACGCCGCCGCCCGGCACGATGCCTTCTTCGACGGCAGCGCGGGTTGCGTGCAGCGCGTCTTCCACGCGTGCTTTCTTCTCTTTCATCTCGACTTCGGTGGCGGCACCGACGCGGATCACGGCAACGCCGCCGGCCAGCTTGGCCACGCGCTCTTGCAGTTTTTCGCGGTCGTAGTCCGAGGTCGCTTCTTCGATCTGGATGCGGATCTGCTTGACGCGAGCCTCGATGGCGTCAGCCTGGCCGGCGCCGTCGATGATGATGGTGTTTTCCTTGCCGACTTCGATGCGCTTGGCCTGGCCCAGTTCTGCCAGGGTGACTTTTTCCAGGGTCAGGCCGACTTCTTCGGCGATGACCTGGCCACCGGTCAGGATGGCGATATCTTCCAGCATGGCCTTGCGACGGTCGCCGAAGCCCGGGGCTTTCACGGCAACGGTCTTCAGGATGCCGCGGATGTTGTTGACGACCAGGGTCGCCAGCGCTTCGCCTTCGATGTCTTCGGCGATGATGACCAGCGGACGGCCAGCCTTCGCCACTTGCTCCAGCACCGGCAGCAGGTCACGGATGTTGGCGATCTTCTTGTCGCACAGCAGGATGAACGGGTTCTCGTGGACGGCGACCTGCTTGTCCGGGTTGTTGATGAAGTACGGCGACAGGTAGCCGCGGTCGAACTGCATACCCTCGACGATATCCAGCTCGTCGTTCAGCGACTTGCCGTCTTCGACGGTGATGACGCCTTCCTTGCCCACTTTTTCCATCGCTTCGGCGATGCGCTCGCCAACGGACGAATCCGAGTTGGCCGAGATGGTGCCGACCTGGGCGATCTCTTTCGAGGTGGTGGTCGGCTTGGCGATCTTCTTCAGTTCCTCGACGGTCGCGGCGACGGCCTTGTCGATGCCGCGCTTCAGGTCCATCGGGTTCATGCCGGCGGCAACGAACTTCATGCCTTCGCGCACGATGGCTTGTGCCAGCACGGTCGCGGTGGTGGTGCCGTCACCGGCGTTGTCGCTGGTCTTCGAAGCGACTTCCTTGACCATCTGGGCGCCCATGTTCATGAGCTTGTCTTTCAGTTCGATTTCTTTCGCGACCGAGACACCGTCCTTGGTGACGGTCGGGGCGCCGAACGAGCGCTCCAGCACGACGTTGCGGCCTTTCGGGCCCAGGGTGACCTTGACTGCGTTGGCCAGGACGTTGACGCCTTCGACCATCTTGGCGCGCGCTACGTCGCCGAACACTACATCTTTAGCTGCCATTCTTGTTCTCCAGTGTGGAATTTATTCGGTGGGAATTACTGGGCCACGACGGCCATGATGTCTTCTTCGCGCATCACCAGCAGTTCCTCGCCGTTGACCTTGACGGCCTGGCCCGAGTACTTGCCGAACAGGACGCGGTCGCCGACCTTGACTTCCAGCGGACGCACGTTGCCGTTTTCCTGGACTTTGCCATTGCCCACGGCCAGGACTTCACCCTGGTCCGGTTTCTCGGCCGCCGCATCGGGGATGATCAGGCCGGATGCAGTCTTGGTTTCCTGGTCGAGACGCTTCACGATCACGCGATCGTGCAAGGGGCGAAGGTTCATGCAAAACTCCTTTGTGTTGGTTTGACTTGGCTGTACATACCGCAATCATGCTGTGCATCGGTTGCGGCTAGTAGAGGTTGTTAGCACTCTACACTAACGAGTGCTAATTATAGGGACGATAAATTGGCATTTCAAGCTACAGTGTTCGTCTTTTAACGGACTTTTTTGAGGTCCGACAAGCCTGTAACGGCGCTGTCACAATGCGCAAGCCTGGGGAAAATTCACGAGAGCCTATCACTCCTTCCCTGAATCCTGCGCACGCGAGCGCGCGCCTGTTGACGAAAAATTCGACTCAGTCCTATAGTGTCGGATGATTTCCGAATTCCAAGAACTCTCAGAGAAAATCGAGAAGCTCGCCGAGCTGACCCAATCGCTGCGCAGCGAGAACTACCTGTTGCGCCAGGCGAATGCATTGCTGGCAGCCGAAAACGTCGATTTCAAGAACCGCCTGTTGGTTGCACAGCACCGCCTCGAAACGTTGCTGCTCCAGCTGGATCCGCCCACGCCTGTCGAGCCTGCGGCCGACACGGGCCCCACCGACGATGCGGAGGCAGCACGATGATCCACCTGGACGTCACCATCATGGGCCATTCCTACCGGCTGGCCTGCCGCGACGGCGAGCAAAAGACGCTGCGCGAAGCCGTGAGCTACCTCGACGGCAAGATGTGCGCGCTGCGCGATTCCGGCAAGGTGAAGGGCACCGACCGCATCGCCGTCATGGCCGCGCTGTCCGTGGCCGCCGAGTTCCTGTCGGTAAAGTCGCCGCAAGGGCCGCTGTCGGACCTGTCGATCCTGGAAGTCCGGCAGAAACTGGAAGCGATGCACCAGGTGCTGGATGCCGCGCTGTCGCCGCAGGAAAGTCTTCTCTGAGCCCCTGTCGAAAAACAGGCTGGGGGCGTCCTCGACGTAAAAACGTTTGACATGCCGATCCAGCGTAGTAAACTGGCGCCTCCCTGCGGTGTTCGAGATTTGCCATATATTCCTTGAACCATTCTTACGCATAGGTTGTGGAACATGCCTGGTGGGCGCGATCGTCACTAGCTGACGAACCCGAAATCGAGCTGACTGCGACCACCTTGAGCCTTTTGGTTCGGGATGCCGGCAAAAACGGCACAGGCGGGGCTATATTCCGAAGCGGTTGCTGCATGAAAGTGCGCAACCGCTTTTTCATGCGCGCTCGCCGGACGATGCGCGTCCCGATATTCGTGCGAGTGGAACGATGCGCTACTGGTTGATGAAGTCCGAGCCGGACGAAGTGAGTTTCGACGACGTGCTGGCCGCACCCGGCCGTACGGTCGCCTGGTTCGGCGTGCGCAACTACCAGGCGCGCAATTTCATGCGCGACGGGATGCAGGTCGGCGACGGCGTGCTGTTCTACCACTCGAGCTGCGCCGTGCCCGGCGTGGCCGGCATCGCGCGCGTGGCCAGCACGCCGTATCCGGATGCGTCGCAGTTCGACGCGGACGGCAAGTACTTCGATCCCAAGGCCACGCCGGAACAGCCGCGCTGGATCTCGGTCGACGTGCAGGCCGTGGCCGCCGGCCGCTACCTGCCGCTGACCGACCTGCGCACCGTGTCCGAGCTGGAAGACATGGTGCTGCTGCAGAAGGGCAGCCGGCTGTCGATCTCGCCCGTCACTCCGGGGCAGTGGCAGCGCATCCTGGAACTGACGGGCGTGCCGGCGACGGCGTTCGCGTCCGCGCAGGCCTGAGGACGGCCGCGTGTTCGGCCTCGACCCGGGCCTCGTGCCCATCCTGCTGGCGATGGGCTGCTTCGGCGGCTTTGCGGCGGGCCTGCTGGGCATCGGCGGCGGCATGGTGCTGGTGCCGTTCATGACCATGATCTTCTCGGCCAAGGGCTTTGCGCCCCACCTCGTCGTGCACATGGCGATCGCGACCTCGCTGGCCACCATCCTGTTCACTTCCCTTTCCTCGATGCGCGCCCATCACCGCCACGGCGCCGTGCTATGGCGCGTGGCCGGCATGCTGGCGCCGGGCATCGTGGTCGGGTCCTTCATCGGCCCGTGGATCGGCAAGCAGATGGACACGTCCGCGCTGGCCCTGTTCTTCGGCGTGTTCGTCGCCTTCTCGGCCACGCAGATGCTGTTCAACCGCAAGCCCGAGGGCACGCGGCCGCTGCCCGGCACGCCGGGCATGCTGGCGGCGGGCGGCCTGGTCGGTGTGCTGTCCGGGCTGGTGGGGGCGGGTGGCGGCTTCGTGTCGATCCCGTTCATGACCTGGCGCGGCATCCGCATCCACAATGCGGTGGCGACCAGCGCGGCGCTGGGCTTTCCCATCGCGCTGTCGGGCACGATCGCGAACATCGTCTATGGCTGGGGAGAGGCGGGCTTGCCGCCCGGCTCCCTGGGCTTCGTGTGGGTGCCGGCGCTGCTGATCGTGGTGGCCGCCAGCATGGCGGTGGCGCCGCTGGGGGCGAAGCTGGCGCACCGCTTGCCGGTGCTGAAATTGAAGCGGATCTTCGCCTGCATCCTGTACGCGCTGGCGGCGTACATGCTGTGGAAAGCCTACGCCGGTTGATGTGGCGCCATGGTGGGCATGTGATGCCCATCCTGCCGGAATGTCATCGTAGGGTGGGCACCACGTGCCCACCATGCATCACGCGGGCACGGCCCGCTTGTTCCCGCCCGAATACGCCCAACCGAGCATGATGAGGCCCGCCACGATCATCGGCAGCGACAGCACCTGGCCCGACGTGATCGGCATGCCCAGCACATGGGTTTCCCAATCCGGCACGCGGAAATATTCGGTGAAGAAACGTGCGCAGCCGTACAGCAGCGTGTACAGGGCGCCGACGGCCAGGCGCGGTCGCGGCTTGCGGGCGAACAGCCAGACGATGACGAAGCACAGCAGGCCGTCCACCAGCATCTGGTAGATCGGCGACGGATGGCGCGGGCCCTCGACGCCCGGCCACAGCATGGCCCAGGGCAGGCTCGGGTCGGCCAGGCGGCCCGGCAGTTCGGCGTTGATGAAGTTGCCCAGGCGTCCGCAGGCATAGCCCAGCGGCACCATCGGGGCGATGAAGTCGTACACGTCGAGCAGGTTGCGGCCGCGCTTGCGCGCCCATAGCGCCATGGCGATCAGCACGCCGATGAAGCCGCCGTGGTAGGACATGCCGCCATGCCAGGTCATGAAGATCTCGGCCGGATGCGAGAAGTAGTATTCCGGCTTGTAGAACAGCACCTCGCCCAGGCGCCCGCCGATCACCACGCCCAGCATCCCGTAGAACAGCATGTCGTCGAGGTCCTCGTTCTTCCAGCCCTGGGCCTGCACGTGGGGCTGGGTCTTGATGCGCACGCGGCCCAGGATGACGAACAGGGCGAAGGCGACGACATACATGATCCCGTACCAGTGGATGTCCACGGGGCCGATGCTGAAGGCAATCGGGTTCGGTTGCGGGTGAACGAGCATATTAAAGATCCCTAAGTAGTTCCAGAAAGCCCTTCAGCACCGGGGACGGATTGTCGCGCCGCCAGGCAATGCCGGTCTCGACCAGCGGGGTCGGGTCGGCGAGGGCACGGTATTCTACGCCCGGTCGCATCAGGTTGGAGACGGATTGTGGCACAAGTGCCAAGCCCATGCCCGCCGACACGAGGCTGACGATGGTCTGCATCTGGATCGCCAGCTGGCCGATCGCCGGCACGACCCCGGCCGCGCGGAAGCACGACAGGATGGCATCGTACAGCGCCGGCGAGACCTCGCGCGGGAACACGATCAAGGGCAGTTCGGGAACCTCCGACAGGCGCACGGGCTCGCCGTCCGGCGGCAGCGCCAGCCCGCTGGGGGCGCACAGGATCAGCGGCTCTTCCAGCACCTTCATGTAGTCGAGCTCGGCTTGCGCCTTGTCCGGCAGCGGCGGGATCAGGAAGCCGGCATCCATGCCGCCGCCGCGCAGCAACTCCTCGACCTGCACGTCGGACGTGGCCTCCTGCAGCGTCAGCTGCACGGCCGGATGGCGCTCGCTGTAGCGGCGCAGCAGGGGCGGCAGCACGCTGTAGTCGGCCGAGGTGATGAAGGCGAGGGCCAGGCGCCCCGCCTCGCCGCCGGCCGCGCGCCGCGCCAGCTCGGGCAGGGCGCCCGCTCCGGCCAACAGGCGCCGCGCCTCGGGCAACAGGGCGGTGCCGGCCGCCGTCAGCGCCACGCTGCGGCGGTTGCGCAGGAACAGCGGCGTGCCCAGCAGGTCCTCGAAGGCGGCGATCGCCTGCGACAGCGGCGGTTGCGTCATGTGCAGGCGCGCGGCGGCACGGCCGAAGTGCAGCTCTTCGGCGACGGCGATGAAATAGCGCAGCTGGCGCAGTTCGATGGACGTGCTCATACGCTGATATTCTAAACGTATCACAGAGCACTGAATCATATATTGGACAACTCATGCCGTGGCGGGCACCCTGATGCTCCCCACATTTGCAGCAGATTCAGGAGACGACCATGCCGACCTACCGTTCCCGCACCACCACCCAGGGCCGCAACATGGCTGGCGCCCGCGCCCTGTGGCGCGCCACGGGCATGAAGGATGGCGACTTCGAGAAGCCGATCGTCGCCGTCGTCAACTCCTTCACGCAGTTCGTCCCCGGCCACGTGCACCTGAAGGACCTGGGCCAGCTGGTCGCGCGCGAGATCGAGGCGGCCGGCGGCGTGGCCAAGGAATTCAACACCATCGCCGTCGACGACGGCATCGCCATGGGCCACGGCGGCATGCTGTACTCGCTGCCCTCGCGCGACCTGATCGCCGACTCGGTCGAGTACATGGTGAACGCCCACTGCGCCGATGCGATGGTCTGCATCTCGAACTGCGACAAGATCACCCCGGGCATGCTGATGGCGGCGATGCGCCTGAACATCCCCGTCGTGTTCGTGTCCGGCGGCCCGATGGAAGCGGGCAAGGTGCTCAAGGTCGTCGACAACAAGCAGAAGATCATCAAGCTGGACCTGGTCGACGCCATGATCCAGGCCGGCGACGCGCGCATTTCCGACGCCGACGTGGCCGAGGTCGAGCGCTCCGCCTGTCCCACCTGCGGTTCCTGCTCGGGCATGTTCACGGCCAATTCGATGAACTGCCTGACGGAAGCGCTGGGCCTCTCTCTGCCGGGCAACGGCACCATCGTCGCCACCCATGCCGACCGCAAGGAACTGTTCCTGCGCGCAGGCCGCCTGATCGTCGACATCGCCAAGCGCCACTACGAGCAGGACGATTATTCGGTCCTGCCGCGCTCGATCGCCTCCAAGGCGGCGTTCGAGAACGCGATGGCGCTGGACGTGTCGATGGGCGGCTCCACCAACACCGTGCTGCACCTGCTGGCCGCCGCCCACGAAGCGGGCGTGGCCTTCACGATGGCCGACATCGACCGCATCTCGCGCAAGGTCCCCTGCCTGTGCAAGGTCGCGCCGATGACGGACAAGTACCACATCGAGGACGTGCACCGCGCCGGCGGCATCGTTTCCATCCTCGGCGAGCTGGCCAGGGCCGGCCTGCTGGACACGTCGCTGCCGACCGTGCACAGCCCCACCATCGCCGACGCCATCGCGAAATACGATATCCGCGTCAGCGACGACCAGGCCGTGCACCAGCTGTTCCGCGCGGCGCCGGGCGGCGTGCCGACGCAGGTCGCGTTCTCGCAGTCCGAGCGCTACGACGCCAACGACATCGATCGCACGGCCGGCTGCATCCGCGACCGCGCGCACGCCTACTCGCAGGACGGCGGCCTGGCGGTCCTGTACGGCAACATCGCGGAAAAGGGCTGCATCGTGAAGACGGCGGGCGTGGACGAGAGCATCCTGAAATTCTCGGGCCGCGCACGCGTGTTCGAGAGCCAGGACGCGGCCGTCGAGGGCATCCTGGGCAGCGACGGAAAAAGCAGCGTGCAAGCAGGCGATGTCATCATCATCCGCTACGAAGGACCGAAGGGCGGGCCGGGCATGCAGGAGATGCTGTACCCGACCTCGTACATCAAGTCCAAGGGCCTGGGCAAGGCCTGCGCGCTGTTCACGGACGGCCGCTTCTCGGGCGGCTCGTCGGGGCTGGTGATCGGCCACGCCTCGCCGGAAGCGGCGGAGGGCGGCGCCATCGGCCTGGTGGAAGAGGGCGACCTGATCGACATCGACATCCCGGCGCGCACGATCAACCTGCGCGTCAGCACCGAGGAGCTGGCGCACCGCCGCGCCGCGATGGAAGCGCGCGGCGACAAGGCCTGGCAGCCGGTCGACCGCGAGCGCTACGTCTCGCAAGCCTTGCAGGCCTACGCGGCGCTGACGACGTCGGCGGACCGCGGCGCGGTGCGCGACCTGTCGCAGCTGAAGCGCTGAAACAATTCGGGGTCAGAGCACATTTTCCGAAGAATTCGGGGTCAGAGCACATTTACGAACAATGGATTAACTGCAAAATTCGGGTGCGGGCCCCCTGTGCGAAGCGATCCATCGCAGGGAGCTGTAACTGGCTTATGCCGGGATCAATTGTTCAAAAAAGTGCTCTGACCCCGAATTTCGGCCGAAATGTGCTCTGACCCCGAATTTATTTGCGCTTGTCGAAGCGCTGCTTGACCCTTTCTTCGCGCCGTTTGCGGTCCACGTCGTGTGCTTTGCGCTTGTCCAGTCCCAGCAGGCCTTCGATAAATTCGAACCAGACGAAGGCCACTACCATCAGCCCGATGATCCACCACCACGACAGCTGGGCGAAGCGCCAGACTTCGAAGAAGCGCAGGGCGGCGAGGACGGCGATGAGGATGATCAGCGGCATGGTGGAATTCCTTTCGGCGGCCATCTTAGCGCCAAGGGCCGGGTCTCGATAGTGCCGGCGTGCAACAGGTTCGTAATCCTCCGTCTATGGAAAGCTGTATCAGTCGTTACCGAATATGTCGGCGTCACCGCGCCGGCGGAAAAACGCTAGAATCGCAGTCGTAAATGCTTTCACTGGAGAAAACTATGAAACGGTCCCTCATGTTGTTCGTCGCAGCTTCCGCCCTGCTGTCGGGCAGCGCCTTCGCGCAAGCCGACCTGGCCAAGGCCAAGAATTGCATGGCTTGCCACGCGGTCGCCAACAAGCTGGTGGGTCCTGCCTACAAGGACGTCGCGGCGAAGTACGCTGGCCAGAAGGGTGCCGAGGACAAGCTGGTGCAGAAGGTCATCAAGGGCGGTTCCGGCGTATGGGGCCCGGTGCCGATGCCGGCCAACCCGCAGGTGAGCGAGGCGGAAGCGCGCAGCCTGGTGAAGTGGGTGCTGGCGCAGAAATGAACGAGGCCGCGTAACGCGCGGCCCCCAGACCGTCGTCCCTGCGCAGGCAGGGACCCAAGTTCTGCCGGCGTCATCGCTGCGCTGACAACATTGGGTCCCTGCCTGCGCAGGGACGACGCGTTTTTTTGGGCTAGCGAATCACGTCCAGCCTGGTCCGCTGCCCACCCTTGTACGTGAACAACGTCAGCGCCCCATCCTTGATGTCGCCGTACTGGTCGAACTGGACGGTGCCCGTCACACCTTCGTACTTGATCGCCTTCAGCGCCGGCAGATACTTGGCCGGATCAGCCGACTTGGCGTTCTGCATGGCGGTTGCCATCATCATCACCGAATCGTAGACGTAGGGCGCGTACAGCTGCACGTCCTGGTTGAACTTCTTCTTGTAGCGGGCGCGGAAGTCGTCCATCGCCTTTTCCTGCGGACCCTTCACGCCGCCCGCCTCCGCGCAATAGACCTTGCCGTCGACCAGGCCGTCGCCGGCCAGGCGCGCCAGCGCGTTGGTGCACATGCCGTCGCCGCCCATGAAGTAGGCGTTGATGCCCAGCGCCTTGAGCTGCTTGAGCATCGGGCCGGCCACCGAGTCCATGCCGCCGAAGAAGATCAGGTCCGGCTTCTTGGCCTTGATCGACGTGAGGATGGCCGTGTAGTCGGTGGCGGTGGCGCTGGTGAACTCGCGGCCCACGACCTTCACGCCGGGCTTCTTCGTGCCCTTCACGAATTCGTCGGCCACGCCCTGGCCGTAGGTGCTGCGGTCGTCGATGACGGCAATGTTCTTGACCTTCAGCGTCTCGATCGCGTACTTGCTCAAGGTGCTGCCCAGCTTGGCGTCGCTGGCGACCGTGCGGAAGGCGCCCGGAAAGCCCTGGCGCGTGTAGCGGGGCGCCGTCGTGGCCGGCGAGATCTGCACGATGCCGGCATCGTTGTAGATCTTCGATGCGGGGATCGAGGTGCCGGAATTCAGGTGGCCGATCACGCCGTTGACGTGGGCGTCGACCAGTTTCTGCGCCACCGCCGTGCCCTGCTTGGGATCGGCGCCGTCGTCCTCGGCGACCAGTTGCAGCGTGACCTTCTGGCCGTTGATGGCATAGCCCTTGGCGCCGAGTTCGTCGATCGCCATGCGGGCGGCATTTTCCATGTCCTTGCCGAGGTGCGCGCTGGGGCCCGAGATCGGCGCCACGTGGCCGATCTTGACGACCTGCTGCGCGGACGCCGTTGCGGCGCAGGCCAGGGCGGCGGCGAAGGGAATGAGCTTGATGGTCGACTGCATGAAATCTCTCCGGAAGATGAGGGGCAGGACAGGGCAATGTATTTGCGCAAGGCAAAGTTACAGCAATTTGCCGGCCCGGCAAAGCATTCTGGATGGAAAAAATGCAGGCAGCGTGGACATGCGCGCATGGGGTGCGGCAGCGCCCGTCGATGGGTCGGCCGCCGCCCCGGAATGGGGACTCGTGGGGCTCAACAATACGACGTCAGGAACGCGAAGTCAGGAGCGTGACTTCAGGTGCGACAGTTCCTGCGCGACGGCGCGCTCGACCACCTGCTCGACGGTCTGCCGCAGTCCTTCGTGCAGCTCCAGCGCGAGGCGCGCGACGACGTGGTCGAGCACGGGCGCCATGCTGGTGCGGACCTGGTCTTCCAGGACCAGCTCGATGCGGTCCTGGAGGCGGTCGAGCACGCGCGCGACCAGGCGTTCCTCGAGCGCGCGCCAGGCGTCGTCGTCGAGTTCCGCCGTTGCCGGCGCTTCCACCGCGGGCGCGACCGGGGCAGGCGCGGACGCGGGAGCAGGCGCGGTCTCCTGCACCACCTCGGTCAGTACGGGGATGCTTTCGTCGTCGTTCATGATTGCCCCGCCACGAAGTGGGTCAGCGGATACTGCTGGCGCTTGTAGGCGACGTAGCGCGAGCGCCCGGCGGCGGCGTCTTCCTCGTCGGTCGAGATGATCTCGAACACGCGCGCGAAGCTGTCGAAGCCGGCCGGGGTGCGGCGCGTCAGGTTGACCAGCATGTCGCGGTGCGGCAGCTCGGCCCCTTCGTCGAAGGTGACGATCACCGGCGTTTCGGGCGCCAGCGGGTCGCCCGCCATCACGTGCGGGATGAAGTCGGTGCCGGACAGCGTCCACAGGGCCTCGTTCAGTTGCGCGGCCTGGTCCGGGCCGTCGGCCAGCAGCACGACCTTGCCGCGCGCCGCATAGGCCTTGCGCGCCAGGCGGCAGGCGTAGCTCAGCTTGTCGGGGATATTGGTATGGAAGTCGATGCGGGTCATGGTCAGAACTGGAAGTCGGGTGGCGTGGCGTCGTCGCGCGGCCTTGCCGGTGGATGCGCATCGGGCTCGGGCTCGGGCTGCCGCGCTGCGGCCTCGGAGGCAGTGGGCGGCGCGTCGGAGGACACGACGGGTGCGGCCGGCTGCGGCGGCGCCTGGCGGTAGCCCGGCGGCAGCAGCGAGGCCGTGGGGTAGGCGGCCGCCGTCAGTGCCTCGTCCCAGGCGGCGGCCTGGAAACCGGCGATCTTCTGGCGGCCCACGAGCAGCAGCGGCACTTCGCTCTTGCCGCTCAGGCGGCGCAGCACCTGTTCGTCGGCGTGGGTGCCGACGGTGCGTTCGGTAAACGGGATGCCGCGTGCGCGCAGCAAGGCGCGGCCCTGGTCGCAGGCGTCGCAGCGGCCGCTCGTGTAGAGCACGACGGGAAAGTCCTGGACGGCGCGCGCCAGCGCGTAGGGCAGGGCGGATGCGGCGGCCGGCTGGCTGCCCGCGCGCAGCGCGCGTGCCCGTGCGCCGGCCGGCGGGGCGTCGCCGTAATGGGTGACGCCTTGCGCATCCTTCCAGGTATAGACCTGGGCGGCGGCGGGGACGGAGACGACGACGCAGGCGCACGGCAGCGCAAGCGCCGCCGCCAGCGAGCGGCGCCGGCCGCCATGCCGTCCGTGTGCCTGCCTCATCGCGCCTCCATCACGCCGCCACGTGCTTCAGGCGTGCTGCTGTTGCATGCCGCTGTGGCGCAGCAGCGCGTCGATCTGCGGTTCGCGGCCGCGGAAGGCCTTGAACGACTCGAGCGCCGGGCGCGAACCGCCCACCGACAGGATCTCGCGGTGGAAGCGCTTGCCCGTTTCGTCGAGCAGCGAACCGCCGCCCGCCTCGACGGCTTCCTCGAACGCGGCATAGGCGTCGGCCGACAGCACTTCCGCCCACTTGTAGCTGTAGTAGCCCGCCGCGTAGCCGCCCGCGAAGATGTGGCCGAACGAGTGCTGGAAGCGGTTGAACGAGGGCGGCACCAGCACGGCGAACTTGCTGCGCACGTCGTTCACCAGGTCCTGCACGGTCTTCTGGCTGTTCGGGTCGAAGTCGTAGTGCAGGTGCATGTCGATCAACGAGAACTCGACCTGGCGCAGCGTCTGCATGCCGGACTGGAAGTTCTTCGCCGCCAGCATCTTGTCGTACAGGGCGCGCGGCAGCGGCTCGCCCGTCTTGACGTGCGCCGTCATGCCCTGCAGGACGTCCCACTCCCAGCAGAAGTTTTCCATGAACTGCGACGGCAGCTCGACGGCATCCCATTCCACGCCCGAGATGCCGGACACGGACAGCTCGTCCACTTCCGTCAGCATGTGGTGCAGGCCGTGGCCGAATTCGTGGAACAGCGTCGTCACTTCATCGTGCGTGAACAGCGAGGGCTGCAGCTTGCCGTCGGCGTCCGTCGCCGGCGGCGTGAAGTTGCAGGTCAGGTAGGCGATCGGCGTCTGCACGATGCCGCCCGTGGTGAGCCTGCGGCCGCGCGCGTCGTCCATCCAGGCGCCCTGGCCCTTGCCCGGACGGGCGTACAGGTCCAGGTAGAATTGCCCGATCAGTTGACCGTTCTTCTCGATGCGGAAGAAGCGCACGTCCGGATGCCAGACGGGCGCATCGTCCGCGGCGATCGTCACGCCGAACAGCGTCGAGATCACGCCGAACAGGCCGGCCACGACCTTGTGCTCGGGGAAGTACTCCTTCACTTCCTGGGCCGAGAACGCATAGCGCTGCTCGCGCAGCTTTTCCGATGCGTAGGCGACGTCCCAGGCCTGCATCTCGTCCAGCCCCAGCTCGTCCCTGGCGAAGGCGCGCAGTTCGGCCAGGTCCTTCTCGGCATACGGACGGGCGCGGCGGGCCAGGTCTTCCAGGAACTCGATCACGTGTTCCGGGCTCTCGGCCATCTTCGGCTCCAGCGACACGTGGGCGAAGCTCTGGAAGTCCAGCAGCTTGGCTTCCTCGTCGCGCAGCTTCAGGAGCTGGGCGATGTTCAAGGTGTTGTCCCATTTCTCGACTTCCGAGAACACGGTGCCCATCTCGGAGGCCTTGGTCGCGTTGGCGCGGTAGATCTTCTCGCGCAGGGCGCGGTTGTCGGCGAACTGCAGCACGGGGAAGTAGGACGGGAAGTGCAGCGAGAACTGCCAGCCCTGCTTTCCATCGCGTTCGGCGGCAGCGCGCGCAGCCTGCTTCGCGTCATCCGGCAGGCCGGCCAGCTCGGCCTCGTCCTCGACCAGCAGCTTGAAATCGTTGGTGGCGTCCAGCACGTTCTCGGAGAAGCGGGTCGACAGGGCGGCCTGCTGTTCCTGGATCTCGGCGAAGCGCTCCTTCTGCGTTTCCGGCAGTTCGGCGCCGCCCAGGCGGAAGTCGCGCAGGGCGTTCTCGACGATGCGCTTGCGCGCCGCCGACAGGTTCACGAAGTCCGGGTTGGCGCGCAGCTGCTTGTACTTGGCGAACAGCGCCTCGTTCTGGCCCAGCTCCGTCCAGAACTCGGTCACCTTCGGCTGGTTTTCGTTGTAGGTGGCACGCAGTTCCGGCGTGTCCATCACGTGGTTCAGGTGGTTGACCACGCCCCAGGCACGGCCCAGGCGTTCGGTCGCTTCCTCCAGCGGCACGACGAAGTTGTCCCAGCTGACATCGGTGCCGGAAACGGGCGCTTCCAGCTCCTGCACCACCTTGCGAGCATCCGCGATCAGCTGTTCGATCGCCGGCGTGACGTGCTCGGGGCGGATCGCGTCGAATCGGGGCAGGCCCGAGAAATCGAGAAGGGGATTGCTGGGTTCGATGCTCATGGTGTTCCTTTCAAAAGTTCATGCAATGCCCGGCTGCGGAACCATGCCCGCGCCCGGGGCAGTTTTTTCCTGGCTGGCGTCTTGACCCTTGGCAAGACGGCGCTCCGCCGACTCGAGGGTATTCATCAACAGCATGGTAATCGTCATCGGGCCCACGCCGCCCGGCACCGGGGTAATGTGCGCGGCCACTTCCTTGACGCTGTCGAAGTCGACGTCGCCGCACAGCTTGCCCTCGTCGTTGCGGTTGATGCCCACGTCGATCACGATGGCGCCCGGCTTGACCATGTCGCCGGTCAGCGTGTTGCGGCGGCCGACGGCGGCCACGACGATGTCGGCCTGGCGCGTGTGGTAGCCCAGGTCCGGGGTCCCGCTATGGCATATGGTCACGGTGGCGTTCTGTTGCAAGAGCAGCAGTGCCATCGGCTTGCCGACGGTATTGCTGCGGCCGATCACGACGGCATGCTTGCCGCGCAGGTCGACGCCGGTGGTCTCGATCAGCTTCATGCAGCCGTACGGCGTGCACGGGCGGAAGCCCGGCAGGTTGGCGACCAGCTCGCCGGCCGACAGCACGGAATAGCCGTCCACGTCCTTGCTGGTGGCGATCGCCTCGATGACCTTGGACGAATCGATGTGCTTGGGCAGCGGCATCTGCACGAGGATGCCGTGGATGGCCGGGTCCGCGTTCAGCGCGGCGATGCGGTCGAGCAGGGCCGCTTCGGAGAAGTCGGCTTCGTATTTCTCCAGCACGGAGTGGAAGCCGACGTCGCCGCAGGCCTTGACCTTGTTGCGCACGTAGACGTGGCTGGCCGGATCGTCGCCGACGATGATGACCGCCAGGCCGGGCTGCATGCCGCGCTCGGTGAGGGCGGCGGCGCGGGCGGCGATGTCGGTGCGCAGTTGTTGGGAAAGTTTGACTCCGTCGATCAGTTGGGCGGTCATGGCGGGAACTCGTTGGCTGGACAAAGACGCGATTATAAGCGCGTGCAGCAGTAGCGGCCGGAAACGCGCGCCGCCCGCGCCCGTTCGACTGCATATTGATGCCCGCGCCGGACGCGCCGGACCGTTTCGGAGGTATCCGGGAGGGCTGAAAATGTGCGGTTGCAGCATTTTGCGGAATGTGCAAACGCAGCATTCATGCGGCTTGGCTAGGGTTTTCCCGCATTATGAAATTGAATATCGTATTTTGAAAAACCGCTGATCCAC
Organism: Massilia paldalensis; assembly: GCF_044901715.1. NCBI lineage: Bacteria > Pseudomonadati > Pseudomonadota > Betaproteobacteria > Burkholderiales > Oxalobacteraceae > Massilia > Massilia paldalensis. The sequence continues at coordinate 57,412 of NZ_JBJCIU010000004.1, read as the reverse complement.
TGGTAAAATCGTCAGGCTTTATTTTAGGGATAGTCTTTTCCCCACCATGCGTCCGGAGCTGGTTCGGAATCGAGTGGGGCACCAACTCAAGGAGACGTAGCAATGTCAGCTCAACTCGACCAGTTGACGGCCCAAGCCGCCAACGACCCGGATTCGCTCGAGACCAAGGAATGGCTCGACGCGCTCGAGGCAGTCATCGAATTCGAAGGCACCGATCGCGCCCACTACCTGCTGGAGCGACTGGTCGACCTGGCCCGCCGCCGCGGCGCCCACGTCCCGTTCTCGAGCAACACCGCCTACGTGAACACCATCCCGGCGCACCTGGAAGAACACTGCCCGGGCAACCTCGAATACGAAGAGCGCCTGCGCTCGTGGATGCGCTGGAACGCGATGGCGATGGTGGTCAAGGCCAACCGCGCCGACGGCGACCTGGGCGGCCACATCTCGTCCTTCGCCTCGCTGGCGAACATGCTGGGCATCGGCTTCAACCACTTCTGGCAAGCCCCGAGCGAGAACCACGGCGGCGACCTGCTGTACATCCAGGGCCACTCCTCACCGGGCATCTACGCGCGCGCCTTCCTCGAAGGCCGCATCTCCGAAGAGCAGCTGCTGAACTTCCGCCGCGAAGTCGACGGCAAGGGCCTGTCTTCGTACCCGCACCCGAAACTGATGCCGGACTTCTGGCAGTTCCCGACCGTCTCGATGGGCCTGGGCCCCCTGATGGCGATCTACCAGGCGCGCTTCCTGAAGTACCTTCACGCCCGCGGCATCGCCGACACCGAAGCGCGCAAGGTCTGGGTCTTCTGCGGCGACGGCGAGATGGACGAGCCGGAATCGATGGGCGCGATCGGCATGGCCGCGCGCGAGAAGCTCGACAACCTGGTCATGGTCGTCAACTGCAACCTGCAGCGCCTGGACGGTCCGGTGCGCGGCAACGGCAAGATCATCCAGGAACTGGAAGCCGATTTCCGCGGCGCCGGCTGGAACGTCATCAAGGTCGTGTGGGGCTCGCAATGGGACGCCCTGCTGGCCAAGGACAAGGACGGCATCCTGCAGCGCGTGATGATGGAAACCGTCGACGGCGAATACCAGAACTACAAGGCCAAGGACGGCGCCTACGTGCGCAAGCACTTCTTCGGCAAGCACCCGGAGCTGCTGAAGATGGTCGCCAACATGAGCGACGACGACATCTGGCGCCTGACCCGCGGCGGCCACGACCCGCACAAGATCTACGCCGCCTTCAAGCGCGCGCAGGAAAACAAGGGCACCCCGACCGTGCTGCTGGTGAAGACCGTCAAGGGCTTCGGCATGGGCAAGTCGGGCGAGGCGCGCAATACCGCGCACCAGACCAAGAAGCTGGACGACGAGGCCATCCGCGAGATGCGCGACCGCTTCGCCATCCCCATCCCGGACGATAAGCTGGCCGACATCCCGTTCTTCAAGCCGTCCGACGACGCGCCTGAAATGAAGTACCTGCACGAGCGCCGCAAGGCCCTCGGCGGCTACCTGCCGCAGCGCCGCGAGCAGGCCGACGAAAAGCTGACCGTGCCGGCCCTGGAGACCTTCAAGGCCGTCCTCGACCCGACCGCCGCCGGCCGCGAGATCTCGACCACGCAAGCCTACGTGCGCGTGATCACCGCGCTGCTGAAGGACCAGAGCCTGGGCCAGCGCATCGTCCCGATCCTGGTCGACGAATCGCGTACCTTCGGCATGGAAGGCCTGTTCCGCCAGATCGGCATCTTCAGCCAGCAGGGCCAGCTGTACGAACCGGTCGACAAGGACCAGGTCATGTACTACCGCGAGGACAAGGCCGGCCAGATCCTCCAGGAAGGCATCAACGAAGCGGGCGGCATGAGCTCGTGGATCGCCGCGGCGACGTCGTACTCGACGAACAACCGCGTGATGATCCCGTTCTACACCTTCTACTCGATGTTCGGCATGCAGCGCGTCGGTGACCTGGTCTGGCTGGCCGGCGACATCCGCGCCCGCGGCTTCCTGATGGGCGGCACCGCCGGCCGCACCACGCTGAACGGCGAAGGCCTGCAGCACGAGGACGGCCACAGCCACATCATCGCGGCCACGGTCCCGAACTGCATTCCGTACGACCCGACCTACGCGCACGAAGTCGCCGTGATCATCCAGGATGGCCTGCACCGCATGGTGGAGAAGCAGGAAGATGTGTTCTACTACATCACCATCATGAACGAGAACTACGAGCAGCCGGGCCTGAAGGAAGGCCAGCAGGAAGGCATCCTGAAGGGCATGTACCTGCTGCAGGAAGGCGACAAGTCGGCCGCCAACCGCGTCCAGCTGATGGGCTCCGGCACCATCCTGCGCGAGTCCGTGTTCGCCGCCGAGCTGCTGCAGAAGGACTGGGGCGTCGCCGCCGACGTGTGGTCGTGCCCGTCGCTGACGCTGCTGGCCCGCGATGGCCAGGACGTCGACCGCTGGAACCTGGTGCACCCGACCGAGGAAGCGCGCCTGCCGTACGTGACCCAGCTGCTGAAGGACACGAGCGGCCCGATCGTCGCGACGACCGACTACATGCGCCTGTTCGCCGAGCAGATCCGCGCCTACATCCCGAGCGGCCGCACCTACAAGGTGCTGGGCACCGACGGCTTCGGCCGTTCGGATTCCCGCGCCAAGCTGCGCGAATTCTTCGAGGTGAACCGTTACTACATCACGGTCGCCGCGCTGAAGTCGCTGGCCGAGGAAGGCAAGATCCCGGCATCGAAGGTCGCGGAGGCGATCGCCAAGTACGGCATCGATCCGAACAAGCCGAACCCGGTGACCCAGTAATGCGATAGACCGTCGTCCCCGCGAAGGCGGGGATCCAATTTCTCGTGGCCCGCCACGACATTGGGCCCCTGCCTGCGCAGGGGCGACGATGAGCGAACGATAAGAACACGGAGCTAACACACTATGAGCATTGTGGAAGTCAAAGTCCCCGATATCGGCGACTTCAAGGAAGTGGAAGTCATCGAACTGATGGTCAAGCCGGGCGACACCATCAAGGTCGACCAGTCGCTGATCACGGTGGAGTCGGACAAGGCGAGCATGGAGATCCCCTCCAGCCACGCCGGCGTCGTCAAGGAAATCAAGGTCAAGGTCGGCGACAAGGTCGCCGAAGGTTCGCTCGTGCTGACCGTCGAGGAAGCCGCCGGCGCCGCGCCGGCCGCGGAAGCTGCCCCGGCTCCGGCAGCCGCCGCACCGGCACCGGCCGCCGCGCCGGCCGCAGCACCGGCACCCGCCGCGGCGCCCGCGCCGGCACCGGCAGCAGCTCCCGCTGCACCGGCTGCACCGGCACCGGCCGCAGCGTCGTCCGCAGCATCGTCTGCCCCCGCGGCGAGCTTCGCCACCGCCCACGCCTCGCCGTCCGTGCGCAAGTTCGCGCGCGAGCTGGGCGTCGACCTGAACAAGGTCAAGGGCTCCGGCCAGAAGGGCCGCATCACCCAGCAGGACGTGCAGGGCTTCGTCAAGAGCGCCCTGGCGGCCGGTCCGTCGGCAGCGCCGGCAGCCGGCGGCGCGGGCGTCGGCGGCATCAACCTGCTGCCGTGGCCGTCGCTGGACTTCAGCAAGTTCGGCCCGACCGAGACCCAGCCGCTGTCGCGCATCAAGAAGATCAGCGGCCAGAACCTGCACCGCAACTGGGTCATGATCCCGCACGTGACCCACTTCGAGGAAGCCGACGTCACCGACCTGGAAGCCTTCCGCGTCGAGTCGAACGCCGCCTACGCGAAAGCCAAGTCGGCCACCAAGCTGACCATGCTGGCCTTCGTCATCAAGGCATCGGTCGCCGCGCTGAAGAAGTTCCCGTCGTTTAACGCCTCGCTGGACGAGCCGAACGGCGCGCTGATCCTGAAGCAGTACTACAACATCGGCTTCGCGGCCGACACGCCGAACGGCCTCGTGGTCCCCGTCATCAAGGACGCGGACAAGAAGTCGATCTCGCAGATCGCCACCGAAATGGGCGAACTCTCGGCGCAGGCGCGCGAAGGCAAGCTGTCGCCGTCGAACATGCAAGGCGCCACCTTCACGATCTCGTCGCTGGGCGGCATCGGCGGCACCAACTTCACGCCGATCATCAACGCACCGGAAGTCGCGATCCTGGGCCTGTCGAAGTCGGCGATGAAGCCGGTGTGGGACGGTTCCAGCTTCCAGCCGCGCCTGACGCTGCCGCTGTCGCTGTCGTACGACCACCGCGTGATCGACGGCGCCGGCGCCGCCCGCTTCGCCGCCTACCTGGCCGACGTGCTGGCCGACCTGCGCAAGACGCTGCTGTAAGGAGCCGATGATATGAGCACCGTGGAAGTCAAAGTCCCCAACATCGGCGATTTCAAGGACGTCGAGATCATCGAAGTGATGGTCAAGGCCGGCGACACGATCAAGGTCGACCAGTCGCTGGTCACCGTCGAGTCGGACAAGGCCAGCATGGAGATTCCGTCGTCGCACGCCGGCGTCGTCAAGGAAGTGAACGTCAAGGTCGGCGACAAGCTGAACGAAGGCTCGCTGCTGCTGACGGTCGACGAAGCGGGCGCGGGCGCCGCCGCGGCGCCTGCCGCCGCGCCGGCACCTGCCGCAGCGTCGGACAAGCCGGCCGCGCAGATCGGCGCACAGGCCGTCGCTCCGACGGCCGCCGCGGCACCGACCGATTCCTACGCACCGGCCCATAAAGCCGATGCGGCGGCGCCGAATTCGGTGCCGGCTCCGAACGCGTCCAGCTACAGCGGCCAGGTCGATGTCGAGTGCGAGATGATGGTGCTGGGCGCCGGCCCCGGCGGCTACTCGGCCGCCTTCCGCTCGGCGGATCTCGGCATGAACACCGTGCTGGTCGAGAAGTACGCGACCCTGGGTGGCGTGTGCCTGAACGTGGGCTGCATCCCGTCCAAGGCGCTGCTGCACGTGGCCGCGATCATCGACGAGACGGCGCACATGGCGGATCACGGCGTCACCTTCGCCAAGCCGGACGTCGACATCGACAAGCTGCGCGCCTACAAGGACAAGGTCATCAAGACGATGACGGGTGGCCTGGCCGGCATGGCCAAGGCGCGCAAGGTCAACGTGGTGCAGGGCGTGGGCAAGTTCCTGAGCCCGAACCACATCGAAGTGACGGGTCCTGATGGCGGCAAGAAGGTCGTCCAGTTCCAGAAGGCGATCATCGCGGCCGGCTCCTCGGTCGTGAAGCTGCCGTTCGTGCCGGAAGACCCGCGCATCGTCGATTCGACCGGCGCGCTGGAACTGCGCCAGGTGCCGAAGCGCATGCTGGTCATCGGCGGCGGCATCATCGGCCTGGAAATGGCGACCGTGTACTCGACGCTGGGCGCACGCATCGACGTCGTCGAGATGATGGACGGCCTGATGCAGGGCGCCGACCGCGAAGCCGTCAAGATCTGGCAGAAGTACAACGCGCACCGCTTCGACAACATCATGTTGAAGACCAAGACCGTCGGCGTGGAAGCGCTGCCGGAAGGGATCAAGGTCACCTTCGAAGCCGCGGAAGCGGGCCAGCCGGCACCGGAAGCCCAGGTCTACGACCTGGTGCTGGTGGCCGTGGGCCGCAGCCCGAACGGCAAGAAGATCGGCGCGGAAGCGGCCGGCGTGGCGGTCACCGACCGCGGCTTCATCGGCGTGGACGGCCAGATGCGCACCAACGTGCCGCACATCTTCGCCATCGGCGACCTGGTGGGCCAGCCGATGCTGGCGCACAAGGCCGTACACGAGGCCCACGTCGCCGCGGAAGCCGCGCACGGCGAGAAGGCCTTCTTCGATGCGAAGGTGATCCCGTCGGTCGCCTACACCGATCCGGAAGTGGCGTGGGTCGGCCTCACCGAGGACGAAGCGAAGGCGAAGGGCGTCAAGGTAGAGAAGGGCCACTTCCCGTGGGCCGCCTCGGGCCGCGCCGTCGCCAACGGCCGTCCGGAAGGCTTCACCAAGCTGCTGTTCGACGCCGAGACCCACCGCATCGTGGGCGGCACCATCGTCGGCACCAATGCCGGCGACATGATCGGCGAGATCGCCCTGGCGATCGAGATGGGCGCGGACGGCGTGGACATCGGCAAGACCATCCACCCGCACCCGACGCTGGGCGAATCGATCGGCATGGCGGCGGAAGCCTACGAAGGCGTCTGCACGGACCTGCCGCCGCCGCGCAAGCGCTGATCGGCAGGCTGTAGTACCAACGAAAACCGGGGCGCCTGCCCCGGTTTTTTTATGGCTTCATCCGTGTAGGCCAGCTACTGCACCTTCTTCGACAGGAGCTTTCTGAGCGACAGGTTTTCGTGTGCCGGATAGATGATGTCGGCGATCTTCCACGTTCCGAGCACGCGGGACATGTCGAAATCGATTTGCGTGCGCTCACCCGTGACCGGATCCTTGAAGGTGACCGATACCTTGCCGGAGCCGACTGTTTGTACATCGAGATCGACCAATCGCGGATCCTGTGAATCGAACAGGATATCGGCGTCGAGGTTGCAAATCCCTTGATATTTGATCTGGCAAGCGGCGTCCTTCATCAGCAAGTCCGTCAATGCGGGCGTGAAGTACCGTTTCAGGACTGCTTCGCCTTGATGCGAGATATCTTTGCCAAACAGTTCTTGTTGAGTCGCGAACGCTTGCCACCCAAAATCCTTGTAGAGTCGCGCGACAACGACGGCCTCGCTGCGCGTTTCTGTCGCAGACGCTGTAGGGGCATATCCGAATGTGCATGCAGTCGCCAGAACGACGGCGAAGCAGTTAGCGGCGGTAGACGACATAGCTGGGCTTCTCCCTTGCGTATGCTGGACCTGGCCAGAATCCACGTTGTACAAAATCCGATATCCATTGTGTTCCATCGTAGCCGGCGATATGTCCAGCTTGGTGCCCTTTCTTAGTCGCGTTCATGACGACGATGTCGCCTTTCTGAAAGGCGAATCCGTCAGGATTATCGACCGAAATTGCGTGAAAGCCGTTGCGTAATAATATTGGCCCATAGTGTTTTGCATAGTTGGGATGCGACCCTGTATCTGCCCCTGCGGCTTCGAGCGCACGCCGGACAAATTTGGCGCAGCTCGACTGGCTATGACGTCCCGCATGCTCGCGCAAGTGGGCAGCAAATTTTTCGGTATCGAACGGCATCGCGCGGCTCCTGTCACACGATCTTGTTGCCGGCCAGATCCCAGCCGCCCGCCGTGTTGCCACCGCTACCGCCGCTTATTTTCTGCTGCGTATATTTCCACTTGATCCTGGAATACTTCAGGTTGACGATTTCCGACAAATACGTTTCGCTGCCGCCGAGGTGCGGCTTGACCATGCCCACGAGTACATTATCGAGTTCGATCTCGAAATATTTGACGCGTCTGCCGTTTCCATCCGCGCGGAAAAATTCGAATTTTGCCTTGGGAATCGTTTTCCCCATTGCGCATGTCTGGGCAAGGATGGGCGACGCCAGATCGGCAAGTTTCGAAAACGAGATGTCGTCGAGTTCAGCACGTTCGGCGGTGTGCCCGCCACCGGTCGACGCAGTAGCGCTCTTCGGTTGGAAGACACCCCAATGGACGCCCGTTACTTCGATCCAGTCCTTATGCTCGTCATCCTGCGATTCACCCTTGATGCCGTCGATCTGCAGGTACACATCGATTGCCATTGCTGCCTCCGGAAGGTAAAAAGTCGGGGCGTCACTTTCGACGCGATACGGCGGATGGGGTATCACGCAGGCCCTCGACCGACGCGGGATTCTTGCGGAAGCAGCAAAGAGGCGGCTCGACAAGAATCAAGCCGTCGAATGCGCTAGCGCACGTAAGGTCGCGTTATGGTTAAATCGGCACCGTAGCGCCCTAACCGTTTCCTGGGGTGGGTATTTCTGGAGAGTGAAACGATGACGAGAAACCGTAAGACGAACGTGATTGGCGCCATGTCCCTGGTCCTGGCTGGCATGATGGCGAACGCCTCGGCAGAGGGCGAGCGTTATGTGTCGATGGGCAGCTCCTACGCCGCCGGTCCCGGCGTCGGCCAGCGCGACACGGCCAGCGGCGGCTGCGGACGCTCGCTGACGAACTACGCGCGCACGGTCGCGCAGAAACGCCACCTCGACCTCGTCGACGTCGCCTGCTCGGGCGCCACCACCGAGAACATCCTCGTGCGCGGCCAGCACGGCTTTCCGGCGCAGATCGAGGCGGTGACGCCGGACACGCGCCTCGTGACGATCCTCATCGGCGGCAACGACATCGGCTACGTCGGCGACTTGTTCGGCTTTTCGTGCCGCAGCGAAGGGAAGGGCGATTGCAAGGTGTCGGACACGGCGCAGCTGGAGCAGCGCTTCGCCGCCTTGCCCGCGTCGCTCGACCGCGTCATCGCGGCAGTCCGCAAGCGGGCGCCCGACGCGCGCATCGTGCTGGTCGGCTACCTGCCTGCGGTCCCCGAGGATGCCGGCAAGACGTGCGCGGCGCTCCCGCTGGCGCGCGACGAAGCGCAGCGCATGCGCGCCACCACGACGCGCCTGACGCAGGTATTCGAGGCCGCTGCAACGCGCAACCGGATCGCGCTGGTGCAGGCTTCCGCGCTGGGCGCCAGCCACGATGCCTGCGCGCGCGACAACTACATCACGGGCTACCGTCCGGCGCGCGTGCCGAGCTGGGACGAGCCGGTCGGCTATCACCCGACGCAGGCGGGCATGGACCGCATCGCGCAGGAGCTCGACCGGATCCTGTCGCAGTAAGCATCAAACAGTATCAAGCAGGATCAAGCGGCGTCGCCGCGGCCGTGCCACAGCCGCTCCATCGACAAGTACGTGTACGACGCCGTCCACCCCATCAGCAGCATGCCGTTCAGCGCTTCCAGTCCCGCCAGCAGGCGCAGGTCGCCGAAGGGCAGCACGTCGCCGTAGCCCAGCGTCGTATAGGTCTCGGCCGAGAAATACAGGCAGCGCGAAAAGGGCAGCGGTCCCGGCGCGCCCATGCCGCCCACGTGGAAGCGCGTTGCCAGCACGTAGTAGGCGACGCCGTACAGCAGGATCTCGGCGAAGTGGGCGACGAACGCGCCCAGGATGACGAACACGAGGCGCAGGCGCGGTTCGATGCGCAAGGCCGGCAGCACGGCCGTCAGCAGGCGCAGCACCTCGTAGTGGACCACCGTGGTGGCCACCAGCAGGAACAGGCAGGCGGTGCCGACGATGAACATGCCGTCCCCCGCCTCAGACCTGCGTCGCCGGCTCTTTCGGCTGCGCGGCCGGCTGCTTCGCCTTGCGCCCGCCGAACAGCTTGCTGACGACGACGTAGAACATCGGGATCATCAGCGTCGCCACGAAGGTCGCCGTGAGCATGCCGCCGATCACGCCGGTGCCGATCGCGTGCTGGCTGGCGGCGCCCGCGCCGCGCGAGATGGCCAGCGGCAGCACGCCCAGCACGAAGGCCAGCGACGTCATGAGGATGGGACGGAGGCGCAAGTGGGCGGCGTCGGTGGCGGCTTCCTCGGCGCTGGCGCCTTCGAGCTGGCGCATGTGGGCGAATTCGATCATCAGGATCGCGTTCTTGGCCGACAGGCCAATGGTCACCAGCAGGCCCACCTGGAAATAGACGTCGTTGGTCAGGCCGCGCGCCATGGTCGCGGCCAGCGCGCCCAGCACGCCCAGCGGCACCACCAGGATCACGGCGACGGGAATCGACCAGCTCTCGTACAGCGCGGCCAGGCACAGGAACACGACGAGGATCGACAGGGCGTACAGCAGCGGCGCCTGGTTGCCGGACTGCTTCTGCTGGTACGACGTGCCGGTCCATTCGAAGCCGATCCCCTTCGGCAGCTGGCGCGCCAGCTCCTCCATCGCGGCCATCGCGTCGCCCGAGCTCTTGCCGGGCGCGCCCTGGCCCTGGATGTTCATCGATTCGACGCCGTTGTAGCGCTGCAGCTGGGAAGGCCCATTGGTCCAGTGGCTGCTGGCCAGGGCGGTGAACGGCACCATGGCGCCGTCGCCGTTGCGCACGTACAGGCGCGACAGATCGTCCGGGTTCATGCGGAACGGCGCGGCCGCCTGCACGTAGACGCGCTTGATGCGGTTGTCGGTGTCGAGGAAGTTGTTCACGTAGCGCGAACCCCAGGCGATCGAGAAGGCCTGGTCGATGTCGGCCGGGGAGACGCCGAAGGCGCCCGCCTTCTCGCGGTCGACGTCGATCTTGAAGCCGGGGCTGTCGGCCACGCCGTTGTAGCGCACCTGGGCCAGGTCCGGGTGCTTGCGCGCGGCGGCGAGCAGCTGGTCGCGGGCGCGCGCCAGCGCGTCGTGGCCCAGGCCGGCGCGGTCCTGCAGCTGGAAGTCGAAGCCGGCGGCATTGCCCAGGCCGCGGATGGGCGGTGGGCTGGTGGGGAAGATGATGGCCAGGTTGCTGGACCCGAAGCGTTTCTTGATGCGGTCCGACAGCGCCTCCACGGACAGCTTGTCGTCCTTGCGCTCGTCCCAGTCCTTCAAGCGCACGAAGATCTGGCCCTGGCTCTGGTTGCGTCCCGCGTTGTTGTTGCCGTTGACGGTGAACGTGGCCGTGACCATGTCCGACTCTTCCTTCAGCAGGTAGGTGGCGATCTGGTCCAGCACCGCGCCCGTGCGCGATTGGGGCGTGCCGGCCGGCGTCTGCACCTGCACGAACAGGAAACCCTGGTCCTCGTTGGGCAGGAAGGACGTGGGCAGGCGCCAGAACATGAGCGCCACGGCCCCCAGCACGGCGGCGTACACGAGCATCCAGCGCACCGGGCGCTTGTAGATGCCCTGCGTGCGCTTGACGTACCAGTCGCGGCTCTTTTCGAAGCCGCGGTTGAACCAGCCGAAGAAGCCCTTGTCGTGCGCCTCCGGCGGCTTGAGCATCATGGCGCACAGCGCCGGCGTGAGCGACAGCGCGACGAACACGGACAGCAGCATCGAGGCGACGATGGTCAGCGCGAACTGGCGGTAGATCGCGCCCACGGTCCCCGGCGAGAAGGCCACCGGCACGAACACGGCGCACAGCACCATCGCCACGCCGACCAGGGCGCCGCTGATTTCTTCCATGGCCTTGCTGGTCGCTTCCTTCGCCGGCAGCTTTTCTTCCTGCATGATGCGCTCGACGTTCTCGACGACGACGATGGCGTCGTCGACCAGCAGGCCGATCGCCAGCACCAGGCCGAACATCGACAGCGTGTTGATCGTGAAGCCCAGCGCCGCCATCAGGCCGAAGGTCCCGAGCAGCACGACCGGCACCGTGATCGACGGGATCAGCGTGGCGCGGATGTTCTGCATGAACAGGTACATCACGAGCACCACCAGCACGATGCCCTCGATGAGCGTCTTGACCACTTCCTCGATCGACACCTTGATGAACGGGGTGACGTCGTTCGGGTACACGACCTTCAGGCCCTTCGGGAAGATCGGTTCCAGCTCCTTGATGCGGGCGCGGATCAGTTCCGCCGTCTGCAGCGCGTTGGCGCCCGGCGCGAGCTGCACACCCAGGCCGGAGGAGGGCTCGCCGTTGTAGCGGTTGTCGACGATGAAGTTTTCCGGACCCCGTTCGATGCGGGCGACGTCGCGCAGGCGCACGATGGCGCCGTTCTTTTCCGACTTCAGCACGACGGCGCCGAAGTCCTCGGGCGTGCGCAGCAGCGTCGAGCCGGTGATGGTGGCGGCCAGCTGCTGGTCGCTGGTGGCGGGCAGGCCGCCGATCTGGCCGGCGGACACCTGCACGTTCTGCGCCGTCAGCGCGGTGGTGACGTCCATCGGGTTCAGGGCGAAGGAATTCAGCTTCGACAGGTCGAGCCAGACCCGCATCGCGTACTGGGTGCCGTACACGTTCAGGTCGCCCACGCCCTCGACGCGGCTGAGGGGATCCTGCACGCGCGACGCGAGGAAGTTGGCGATGTCGTACTTGCTCATGCTGTGGTCGGTCGAGACGAAGCCGATCACCATCAGGAAGGAACTGCTGGACTTGGTCACGCGCACGCCCGACTGCTGCACCTGGGCCGGCAGCAGCGGCGTGGCCAGCTGCAGCTTGTTCTGCACCTGCACCTGGGCGATGTCGGGGTCGGCCCCGCTCTCGAACGTCAGCGTGGTGGTCGAACGGCCGCTGTCGTCGCTGGTCGAGGCCATGTACATCAGCTTGTCGATGCCGCTCATCTGCTGCTCGATCACCTGCACCACCGTGTTCTGCATCGTCGACGCCGAGGCGCCCGCATAGCTGGCGTTGATCTGGATGGATGGCGGCGCGATCGGCGGGAACTGCTCGATGGGCAGCGTGAAGATCGACAAGCCGCCGCCCAGCATGACCAGGAGGGACAGGACGATCGCGAAGATCGGGCGGGCAATGAAGAACTTCGGCATGGCGGATCCAGTCGATTGACGGCAGGTCGTGGCGCGAATACGGCCGGTTCGATGCAGTATTCAGCAGTTGCCGTGCAGCTTACCAAGAACCGGGGGGCAGGTGGGCCCTGGGTACACTGTGATACAGAACGATACGCGGCGCCCCTGCACAAATACTGTTCTAATAGGGTTTTCGCCGCGAGCGATACGATACGTTACAAGGATTTCTCATGACCATCGCATTCATCGGCCTGGGCGCCATGGGCCAGCACATGGCCGCCAATCTTCTCGCCTCCGGCCAGCCCGTCCATGTCTGGAACCGCAGCCCCGAACCCGTCCAGGCGCTGGCCGCGCGGGGCGCCAAGCCGGCGGCGACGCCCGCCGAGTGCGGCATCGCCGACGTCGTGTTCACCATGCTGGCCGACGATGCCGCCACCCGCGCCGTGCTGCTCGACGGCGGCGTCCTCGCGGCCATGGCGCCGGGCAGCATCCACGTCAACATGGCCACCGTCTCGGTCGCGTTCGCGCGCGAGATGGCGGCCCTGCACGTCGAGCGCGGCGTCGGCTACGTGGCGGCGCCCGTGCTGGGCCGCGTGGACGTCGCCGCAGCGGGCAAGCTGAACATCCTGGCCGGCGGCAGCGACGAACTCGTTGCGCGCGTGCAGCCACTGCTGGACCTGATGGGCCAGAAGACCTGGCGCTTCGGTACCGCGCCGGAACAGGCGAACGCCGTCAAGCTCGCGTGCAACCTGATGCTGGCCTGCGCCATCGAGGCGACGGGCGAGGGCACGGCGCTGGCGCGCGCCCACGGGGTGGCGCCGGCCGGCTTCATCGACCTGATCACCAGCACCCTGTTCGCCGGCTCGCCCGTCTACAAGGGCTATGGCGGCATGATCGCCGAGGAGCGCTACAGCCCGGCCGGATTCAAGCTGTCGCTGGGCTTGAAGGACGTGCGCCTGGCCGTGGAAGCGGCCCAGGACCAGGGCCTGCCGCTGGCCTTCGGCGAGACCCTCAAGGCCACGCTGCAGGATGCGGTGGACCAGGGCGACGCCGACCTGGACCTGGCGGCGCTGGGCAAGCACGCCGCGCGGCGCGGCGGTTTGTAAGCGGCGGCCACGTTCACGGAGTGCCAATTGCAGGGTGGGCATCCCATGCCCGCCATCCTCTTGCGCGGATGGTGCACTGCGTCAACCGTGCGAACGCGACCTCGACCGGATGCTAGACTTTTCGGATTCGAAGTCGAAGGAGCCGTCGTTTTGCGTTTGCGTTTTTCCCTCAGTTTCCTGATCCTTTTCCTGGTCGCGCTGCTGGCGCCGCCCGGCTTCGCCGCTCCCGGCGAACCGGCGGAGGCGCCCGCCGCGACCGTCCAGCCCGACCCGCTCAAGCGCGAGACGCCGCGCTCGATGGTGTCCGGCCTGATCGAGGCGCTGGCCGAACTCGATTACGACCGCGCCGTCCAGTACCTCGACCTGCCCGCCGGCGGCAGCAACAGGCAGCGCCTGGCCGCCGTCAGCCAGGCGCGCGCCTTCCACGCGCTGCTCGACAACGGCGGCACGTTCAAGCCCTTCGCCGCCCTGTCCAACGATGCCGCCGGCAGGATCGACGACGACCTCCCCATCGACCAGGAAGACATCGGCGAAGTCACGCTGCAGGGCAAGAAGGTGCCGATCCTGCTGGAGCGGGGCAAGGACGGCGACCTGCAGGTATGGCGGGTGTCCAGCACGACGCTGGACCAGGTGGCGGCCGCCACCAGGCGCGACCCCGCGGCGCAAAAGGCCGTGCAGGAAGGCGAACAGGATGGCTACATCGTTGCCGGCGCGCCGCTGAAGGACTGGGGCCTGCTGCTCGGCATCGGCGTCCTCGTGTTCGGCGGACTGTGGCTGTTTTCCGCGCTCGTCGTGGCGCTCATCCGCAAGGTCGCGGGCGCCTCGACCAACGGTGTCTACCGGTTCCTGGAAGCGGCGCTGCCGCCCGTGAGCCTGTTGATCGCCGTCTTCGTGTTCTACCATTGGGCCGAGCGCCTGTCCGTCGCGATCGTGGCGCGCCAAACGCTGCTGCGCTACACGGGCATCGTCAGCGTGATCGCCTTCGTGTGGTTCGGCCTGCGCCTGGTCGACGCCGTGGCCGCGCTGGCGATCGCGCGCATGCAGCGCAGCCAGCGGCGCCAGATCGTCTCCGTCATCACCCTGCTGCGGCGCACCGCCAAGGTGCTGCTGCTGGTGCTGTCCGGGATCGGCATCCTCGACACCTTCGGCATTGACGTCACCACGGGCATTGCGGCGCTGGGGATCGGCGGCATCGCGCTGGCGCTGGGCGCGCAGAAGACCGTGGAGAACCTGGTCGGCAGCGTGACCGTGATCGCCGACCGTCCGATGCAGGTGGGCGACTTCATCAAGGTCGGCGACGTGGTGGGCACGGTGGAGGACGTCGGCATCCGCTCGACCCGCATCCGCACCGGCGAGCGCACCGTCGTCACGATCCCGAACGGCGACCTGTCGGCGCGCCAGATCGAGAACTTCGCGGAGCGCGACCGCTTCCTGTTCAATCCCGTGATCGCCATCGGCTACCGCACGCCGCACGCCAAGCTGAAGGAAGCCATCGCCATCGTCCAGCAGGTGCTGGGGCAGGAAAAGAACATGGCGGAAGGCTACCGCGCCCGCCTGGGCAGCATCAGCGACCGCGCCTTCAACATCGAGGTGTTCGCGTACATCGACGTGCGCGAGTTCGACACCCAGGTCATCATCCGCGAGCAGCTGCTGCTGGCGATCTACGAACGCCTGGAAGCCGCCGGTATCGGCCTGGCCTTCCCGGGGCAGACGATTGCGCTGGCACAGGAAGCGGCGGCCGTGCCGGGCGGCAAGACGTTCTCCGCCGGGCAAGCGGACGCCGGCGCCCAGGCGAGCGTTGTCATCGACAACGCTGCCGGTTCCTATCAGCGCACGCCGCGGTAATCTCGTCCGGCGCGCCGATCGTTTCCAAGTCCAGGGCATCTGTGCCAGTCGCTGCTGCGGGAATGGCGAGCGGCAATGCCGCAGCCAGTCAACGACAACTTTTTTTCCGTAGTCATTTTTACGTGAAAATGTGCAAGTTTTGACGTGTAAATATTGCATTACAATACGCCCCTTTACAAAAATTTACGTCCAGGGGTGGTTGACTCATGCATTTCATTTCTCGCTTTGCCGGTTCGCTGGTGCTGGGCGTGGTACTGGCTGGCTGCGGCGGTGGTGGTGGTGGCGGTGGCGGCGACGTTACCTCCGGAACGGGCAGCCAGCCTTCCAGCCCTGATGGCGCCTGGCTGACGTTCAACCCGAATCCCGTCGACGTCTCCGGCTACGAGGGCGACGACATCCCCATCGAGCTGGTCGCCACCTCCACCCGGACGTTCAGTGCACCGTTCAACATCGCGGTGATCGATCCGAACGGTATCGTGACGAACGCCATGCGGTTCACGGCGCTGGATACGATGCACTACCGTGCCACGCTGGCAACGGCCAGGCTGGCAGCGGGGACGCACCAGACGAGCCTCGAGGTACGCGTGTGCGAAGACACGCCGACCGTGTGCAGCAAGCCGTTCCCGGGTTCTCCCTGGCGCGTGCCGGTGAAGATCACCGCGAAGCCGGCAACGGAGGCGGCAAGCCGCCTGGCGCTGACGCCATCCGCGCCGGTGCTCCAGACTTTCCCGGGCGAAGCCGCGAGCGTCGAGATCCAGGGCAAGGCCAACGCGGACCTGGTACGCCAGAACTTCCGGGTCGGCGTCGTCGATCCCGCGGGCCTGGTTACAGCGACCTTGGCCAACGTCACCCCGAGCAACTTCACCGTCAGGCTGACCAATGCCACGACGCTGGCCCAAGGCGACTATACCGCCAATGTCGAAGTGCGCCTGTGCCGGGACGACCCGATGTCGTGCCGTTCGCCGCTTGCGGGTTCGCCGTGGATCGTGCCCGTGAAGGTTTCGGTGAAGCCGGCCAGCAACCTGACCGCCCTGACGCCGCTGCCGGGCGCCGGCGCCTGGTCCACCTACCAGGGCAATGCGGGCCATACGGGCTATGTCGCAGCCAGCATCGATGTCGCCAGGTTCAGCCGTCGCTGGAGCGTTCCGGCTAAGGTGAACGGCGACTGGCGGTACAACTCCATCGCCCACGACAACGGCATGGTGTATGTGACACGTGGCGCGGAAGGGGGCGGTTCCGAAGTCGCCGCCATCAGCGAGGCAAGCGGTGCCGTCCTGTGGCGCGTTCCCTTGGGCAGCCCGCACCGCGCCAATTCGCCGGCAGCCGGCAACGGCCAGGTCTACGTGGCGACCACGGGCCAGTTCGACGACGCCTTTTTCTGGATCCTCGACCAGCGCACCGGCGCGCTGCTGAGCAAGACCGTCTTGAGCACGCAATGGGATGCCTACCTGGCGCCGACCGTCTTCGGCCCCGACGTGTACACCGAGAGCGGGCTTAACGGCGGCATGAGCAAGTTCTCGTCCGCGAGCAAGGCCGAGACGTGGCAAACCTCGATGCCGCAATACGATGGCTGGACGCCGGCTGTCGACGCCAGCCACGCCTATGCCTTTATGCAGGGGTCGCTGATCGCCGTGGACACCGCCACCGGCAGGGACAAGTGGTCGGTTGCCGACCCCTACTACCTGTCCAGCGGCTCGAGCGTGCCGGTGGTCCTGGCCGGACAGCACGCCTATGTCATCGACCACCGCACCTTGATGGCATTCGATACGGGCAAGCGTACGCTCGCATGGACGGTTAACGGGACCATGTACGGGCCGCCAGTCCTCGGCGAAGGAGTGATCTATGTGCTCAATGGCTACGGCACCGTGCTGGAAGCGCGTGCGCCGGCCGATGGCAGCTTGCTATGGTCCTCGGAATCGCTGGGAAGCGATATCGATACCGCCGACGTTCCCCGAATGATCGCGACGCGCAACCTGGCGTTCGTGAGCAATTCCAGCCGCACCCTCGCGATCGACCTGGCCACCCACAAGGTCGTGTGGCGTTATCCCTTCGGCGGCGACTTGTCGATCTCGTCCAATGGCGTGCTGTATATCTCGAGCACCAAGGGGACGTTGGTGGCGATTAACCTGCAGTAGCAATGGCCGATGCGGTTGCGCCTGATGGGGCGCAGCCAAGCGGCCTGGTCAAAGGAGGTGTTGCTGCACGAAAAGTGCGGGCGTACCATCGACGTTTTTTATCGATGGACTAGCGCTATGAAAGTGACTGTCGCCTGCCGCAGGCTGGGTATTTCCATGTTGTTCCTGGCGGCCGGCGGCAGCCTTGCCGCCGATGCCGCGCCCCATCCCACCGTCCTGCGCGCCGCGCACATGTTCGACGCCGTCAGCGGCAAGCTGGTCGACCATGCCCAGGTGCTCGTCGTGGGCAACCGCATCACGCGCGTCGGCGCGACCGAGATCCCGCCCGACGCCGACGTGATCGACCTGGGCGACGCCACCATCCTGCCGGGCTTCATCGACACCCACGTGCACCTGTCCGGCCAGACCACGGGCAACTGGTACGGCGACTTCTTCGACAACATGATGCGCTTTCCGGCCGAGCAGGCGCTGTACGGCGCCTACAATGCGCGCGTGACGCTGGAAGCGGGCTTCACGTCGGTGCGCGACCTCGGCGCCACCGACTGGCTGGCGCTGGGCCTGCGCAACGCCATCGATGCCGGCAAGATCCCGGGGCCGCGCATGCTGGTCGCGAACTACGCCGTCGGCTCGACCGGCGGCCACGCCGACCAGGACCCGTACCCGCCGCAGAAGATCGCCGTCGCCGGGCCGCTCCAGGGCGTGTGCAACGGCCCGTCCGAATGCCGCGCGGCGGTGCGCTACCAAATCAAGTACGGCGCCGACGTCGTCAAGTTCATGCCCTCGGGCGGCGTGCTGTCGCTGTCCGATCCCATCGACGCGCCCGAGCTGACGCAGGAGGAAATGGCGGCCATCATCGACGAAGCCCATGCCTGGGGACGCAAGGCGGCCGCGCACGCGCATGGCGACAAGGCGGCGCGCCTGGCGGTGGCGGCCGGCGTCGATTCGATCGAGCACGGCAGCTTCGTCGAGGACGAGACGCTGCGCATGATGAAGGCGAAGAACGTCTACCTGGTGCCGACCATCTCGGCCGTCGTCAACGTCGAGGACAAGATCGCCAGCTTCCCGCCGCCGATCGCCGCCAAGGGCCGCGCCGCCTCCGCCCACCTGCGCCAGACGTTCGCGCACGCCGTCAAGATCGGCGTGCCGGTCGCGCTGGGCACCGATGCAGGCGTGGGCAAGCACGGCACCAACGCGCGCGAGTTCGGCTTCATGGTCAAGGAGGGCCTGAGCCCGTCCCAGTCGCTGCTGGCGGGCACGGCGAACGCGGCGCGCCTGCTCGGCACGATCGACCGCGTGGGCACGCTGGAACAGGGCAAGCTGGCCGACATCGTGGCCGTGCCGGGCAATCCGCTGGAGGACATCACGGTCACGGAACGCGTGGTGTTCGTGATGAAGGATGGGGTGGTGGTGAAGCGCGCGGCCAAGTAATCGACGCATCGAAAAAAACGTCGTCCCCGCGGAGGCGGGGATCCAAGTGGTGCTCGCGTTATCGAGACGCTCGCAAAATTGGATCCCCGCCTGCGCGGGGACGACGTTTTCATTGCTACCGGTACCGCATATGCGTGCGGTACCGGTTACTTGCCTGCTCAGGCCCCGACCGACGCCAGCGCGGCGTTGAAGGTCGCGCTCGGACGCATCACGGCTTTCACCTTGGCGCTGTCCGGCTTGTAGTAGCCGCCGATGTCGACCGGCTTGCCCTGGATTTCCAGCAGTTCGGCGACGATCTTGGTTTCGTTGTCGGCCAGGCTCTTGGCCAGCGGCACGAAGTAGGCGGCCAGTTCGGCATCCTCCGTCTGCGCGGCCAGTTCCTGGGCCCAGTACAGCGACAGGTAGAACTGGCTGCCGCGGTTGTCGAGCTCACCGGTCTTCGGCGACGGCGACTTGCGGTTGTCCAGCAGCTTGCCGGTGGCGGCGTCCAGGGTCTTGGCCAGCAGCTTCGCCTTGGCGCTGCCGGTCTTGAGGCCCAGGTCTTCCAGCGACACGGCCAGGGCCAGGAATTCGCCCAGCGAATCCCAGCGCAGGTGGTTTTCCTCGACCAGCTGCTGCACGTGCTTCGGTGCCGAGCCGCCGGCGCCCGTTTCGTACATGCCGCCGCCGGCCATCAGCGGGACGATCGACAGCATCTTGGCGCTGGTGCCCAGTTCCATGATCGGGAACAGGTCGGTCAGGTAGTCGCGCAGGATGTTGCCGGTCACCGAGATGGTGTCCAGGCCGCGCACCACGCGTTCCAGCGTGAAGCGCATCGCACGCACCTGCGACATGATCTGGATGTCCAGGCCCGTGGTGTCGTGGTCCTTCAGGTAGGTCTTGACCTTCTTGATCAGCTCGTTCTCGTGCGGACGGTACGGGTCCAGCCAGAACACGGCGGTCATGCCCGAGTTGCGGGCGCGGGTGACGGCCAGCTTGACCCAGTCGCGGATCGCCGCGTCCTTGGTCTGGCACA
Source organism: Massilia paldalensis (assembly GCF_044901715.1). Lineage (NCBI taxonomy): Bacteria > Pseudomonadati > Pseudomonadota > Betaproteobacteria > Burkholderiales > Oxalobacteraceae > Massilia > Massilia paldalensis. Next base: position 37,597 of record NZ_JBJCIU010000004.1, on the reverse strand, counting down.
TGCGCCAGATGTCGCCGGTCTCGACGTTCTGCGACATCAGCACTTCGCCGGTGGCGATGTCGACGATGTTGGCGACGCCGTCTTCCTGGATTTCGAAGGTCTTGTCGTGCGAGCCGTATTCCTCGGCCTGCTGGGCCATCAGGCCGACGTTCGGGACGGTGCCCATGGTGCGCGGGTCGAAGGCGCCGTGCCATTTGCAGAAGTTGATGATCTCCTGGTAGATACGGGCGAAGGTCGATTCCGGCAGCACGGCCTTGACTTCCTTCAGGCGGCCGTCGGCGCCGTACATCTTGCCGCCGGCGCGGATCATGGCCGGCATCGACGCGTCGACGATCACGTCGTTCGGCGAGTGGAAGTTGGTGATGCCCTTGGCCGAGTCGACCATGGCCAGTTCCGGCTGGTGTTCCTGGCAGGCGTGGATGTCGCGGATGATCTCGTCGCGCTGGGATTCCGGCAGCTTCTCGATCTTGTTGTACAGGTCGGCCATGCCGTTGTTGACGTTCACGCCCAGGCTGTCCAGGGTTTCCTGGTGCTTGGCGAAGGCTTCCTTGTAGAAGGTGCGCACGGCGTGGCCGAACACGATCGGGTGCGAGACCTTCATCATGGTGGCCTTGACGTGCAGCGAGAACATCATGCCGGTCTTCTTGGCGTCCTCGATCTGCTGCTCGTAGAACTCGATCAGGGCCTTGCGGCTCATGAACATCGAGTCGATGATCTCGCCGTCCTTCAGCGCGACCTTCTGCTTCAGCACGACGGTCTGGCCCGACTTGGTGACCAGTTCCATGCGCACGTCGCGCGCGCGGTCCAGGGTCATCGACTTCTCGCCGTGGTAGAAGTCGCCGTGGGTCATGTGCGAGACGTGGGTGCGCGAGGCGGCCGACCATTCGCCCATCGAGTGCGGATTCTTGCGTGCGTATTCCTTGACGGCCTTCGGCGCGCGGCGGTCCGAGTTACCTTCGCGCAGGACCGGGTTCACGGCGGAGCCGATGCACTTGGCATAGCGGGCCTTGATGTCCTTTTCTTCGTCGGTGGTCGGGTTGGCCGGGTAGTCGGGCAGGTCGTAGCCCTTGCCCTGCAGTTCCTTGATGGCGGCCTGCAGCTGGCCCACCGACGCCGAGATGTTCGGCAGCTTGATGATGTTCGCTTCCGGGGTCAGGGTGAGCTTGCCCAGTTCCGACAGGGCGTCCGGCACGCGCTGCGCTTCGGTCAGGCGTTCCGGGAAGGCCGCGAGGATGCGCGCAGCGACCGAGATGTCGCTCTCTTCGATGGTAATGCCGGCCGGCTTGGCGAAGGTTTCGATGACGGGCAGGAAGGCATGGGTAGCCAGCAGGGGCGCCTCGTCGGTCAGGGTGTAGATGATGGTCTGATCACTGCTCATACGCTTGTTCCTCGATGTGCGGGAAGGGTTCGAATACTCAACAAAAAGACATCGCCTGGCCGGCGCGATGAACGGATCGCGAAATCATACTCCGTCGGGACCTCTATGTGTGGCGGCCGCAAATGTCGCTGTCTTTTCTTGTCATCTGGCTAAGTCTTATATAAGACATAGGACGGGCTATATTATTGCACGACCTTTGGCAATCGGATAGTGCAATGATCTTCCGCATTGCGGAATACTGCCCGAGCGCTGCGCCACGTCTCCCAGCCGCTTCCCGGATCGCCTATGATGCATGCATCTTCAACTCAGGAGTACACCACCATGTCCACGCAACTGCCCGTGACCGTCGCGGACGGCACCTTCAACTGCTATGTCGAATACCCGTCCACCCCGGGGCCGCATCCGGTCGTGATCGTCGTCCAGGAGATCTTCGGCATCAACGAGGGCATGCGCAGCATCGTCCGCAATTACGCACTGAAAGGCTATATCGCCGTGGCACCGGACCTGTTCTGGCGCGCCGAGCCGGGCGTGCAGCTGAGCGAGGCCGACTTCGAGAAGGGCATGGCCCTGTACCAGAGCTTCGATGTCGACAAGGGCGTGCAGGACATCGCCGCGACCATCGCCGCCGCGCGCACGCTGGAAGGCGGCAACGGCAAGGTCGGCGTCACCGGCTACTGCCTGGGCGGCCTGCTGACCTACCTGGCGGCGGCGCGCACCGACGGCGACGCCTTCGCGGCCTACTACGGCGGCGGCACCGACAACTTCCTGGCCGAGGCGGCCAACATCACGAAGCCGGTGCTGTACCACCTGGCCGGCGCCGACGCCTACATTCCGCCGCCGGCCCAGGAAGCGATCCGCGCCACGCTGGAAGCCAAGCCGGACACCGAGGTGTACGTGTATCCGGGCCGCGACCACGCGTTCGCCCGCCCCAACGGCAGCAGCCACCACGCGGCCGACGCGACGCTGGCCAACAGCCGCACCGACGCGTTCTTCCTGAAGCACCTGTTCTGACGTTGGTGGCACGCATGTTGGGCACGTGGTGCCCATTACCATCGCGTGCTGCCCGTGTAGGGTGGGCACCACGTGCCCACCATGCGCAACCGTCGTGCCGGCAGATTCACATCTGCCGGAACAGATCCACATAATTGCGGCTCACCACGAGCTGCTCCTCGCGCCCCTTCAATCGCACCAGCAAGCGCCCGCGGAAATCCGTGCGGGTACCCGCCACATGGCGCGCGGCGACGATGACGCCGCGGTGGATCTGCCAGAACTGCTGCGGATCGAGCTGTTCGCGCAGCTGGCGCAGCGGCGTGCGGATCAGGTGCTCGCCGTCGGCCACGAACACGCTCGTGTACTTGTCGTTGCTCTGGAAGTAGATGACTTCGTCGACGGCGATCAGGCGCGTTTCCTGACCTTGCGCCGCGCGGATCCATTGCAGCGGAGCGCTTGCCGCCGCGGGCGCGGACACGGGCACGGACGCGGGCACATCGCCTGGCGCCGCCATGCCGAGCTGGCGCATCAGCTGGACCAGCATCCCGGCCGCGGCGGGATCCACGGCCGGCGCCGATGCCGTCGTCGCCTGCGCCAGCGTTTCCTGCAGCCGCGCCACCGTACGCTGCAGCCGCTCCAGGCGGATCGGCTTCAACAGGTAATCGAAGGCCGACTGCTCGAAGGCCTGCAGCGCATAGTGCTCGTGCGCCGTCGTGAACACGATGCGCGGCGCGCGCGTCCCTTCGGCGCACAGTTTCTCCGCGAGCTGCATGCCGCTCAGGCCCGGCATCTGGATGTCGAGGAAGACCACGTCGGGGGCCAGCTCGTCGACGAGGCGCAGCGCCTCGATGCCGTTGGCGGCGCGTCCCGCGATGCGCAGCGCCGGCCAGGCCAGCGCCAGTTGTTCTTCCAGGTAGGCGAGCAGGTGCGGTTCGTCGTCGGCGATGACGGCAACGGGCGCGGCGGAATGGGTCACGTCCTCTCCAGGGGCAGCAGCAGGCGCGAGATCACGCCGCTGGGGTGGTTTTCCATCAATTGTAGCCGCGCCGCCGGGCCATGCAGGCTGCGCAGCCGCTCGCGCAGGTTCGACAGGCCCACGCCGCCGCCGGGACGCGGCGCCACATCGGCGAGGCCGATGCCGTCGTCGGCGATTTCCACGCACAGTCCTTCGTCCGTGCGCCGCGCACGCACGACGATCTCGCCGCCTTCGACCTTCGGTTCCAGCCCATGCATGATCGCGTTCTCGACCAGCGGCTGCACCAGCATGGGCGCCAGCGGCAGCGCGCGCACATCCTCCCCGGCCTCGATGCGCCAGGCGAGGCGCGCGCCCATGCGCACGGCCAGCAGGTCGAGGTAGGCGGCGGCGAGATCGAGTTCGGCACCCAGCGTGGACCGTTCGGCGCGGCTGGCCGAGAGGCTGGCGCGCAGGAAGTCGATCAGGCGTTCCAGCATGTGGCGCGCGCGCGCCGGGTCCGGCCCGATCAGGCTCACCACGTTGGCCAGCGTGTTGTACAGGAAGTGCGGCTCGATCTGGGCCTGCAGGGCGCGCAGCTTGGCCTCGGCCAGCAGGCGCGCCGCCTCCGCCATCTGCTCCTGCTGGCGCGCGGCGGCCATCTCGCGCGCCAGGCGCCGTTCGCCGGCGGCGAGGATCGTGACCATGACCAGCGCAATGACGGCGGCATAGGGCAGCATCTTCATCAGGCTGGCACCCGGCAACTGGCCGCGGAACGGAACCTGCCCGCCCAAGATCGCTTCCGAGACGATCAACCCGAACACCGCGCAGCAGAACGTCAGCAGGATGCGGCAGGCGCGCATGACGGGAGAACGCGTGCCGGGCCGGCTGGACGGTACCCAGTGCCACAGCAGGTTCAGGGCCGCGTGGATCGACAGGCCGATCAGGTTCGAGGTCAGCAGGCAGCCGGCGAGCAGGTAGAGCAGGGGCTTGTCGCCGACGATCCGGAGCACGACCGCGAGCAGCGCGCCGACCAGGCAATTCCAGACGAGCGTGTAGGCGAGGTTGCGCAGCGGCGAGGGGCGCCAGCGGCGGAACAGGGCGATCAGTTCCAGCGGATGCGTGGTGCTCGGATGCGGGGCCATGGTGTCCTTGTTCTGTTTGGACAAGAAATTACCATGGGTGCCGTAGGGCAGCGAAAAAAATGCGACGAAGCGCAGGAGGCAGGCGCGAACTGCGCTGGAGGAACGGGAAGGGGAGAGAAAGAAACCGATCGGTCCGGTGGCCGTACTGCGATGGGCACCGGACGTGGATCGAACAGAATCAGCTGTAGCTGGTCCAGCGCTGCGGAATCTCGATCGCGCCCGACTGGGCGGCGCTCGCATAGGCACGCATCTCGGCGACCACGGCTTCGAGCTGTTCGTTGCTCGGGTTGGCGAGGAAACCCTTCATCTGGTCTTGCAGCGCGGCCTGCTGGTCGCGCCATTCGTAACGTGACGACTTGCTCATGCAGCCTCCTTGCAGCGGTATTTCGTGAACATATTGTTGTTTTCCATGACATCCTCCTTACCAAAGATGTCAGGATGCCCGATGGGTAGCAAGTCCTTCCGTGCGATGCCGCACATTAACTGCCGTGTTCAATTTCAAAGCAGGACGCTGCGGTAGAAGAGTTCCATGCGCTGTTCGAGTTCGGCAAGGGCGACTTCGGGTGCAACCGTTCCTTCCTGGCCCAGGAAGCGCTTCATCTGCTCGCCGCAGATCACGGCCATCATGTGCGCGGGCAGCAAGTCGAAGGGCAGGTCCGGGCGCAGTTGGGCGCGAACGGAAGGGCGGGCAAGGTAGCGTGCCAGCATGTCGCGGGTCTGGCGCGGGCCGCCGTTCCAGAAGGCCTCGGCCAGTTCCGGATTGGTCGATGCCTCGGCCAGCACGATGCGCTGCATCTCGACGGCTTCCTGGGAGTTGATCAGCTCGTGCATCTGGCGGGCGAAATCGTCGACCACCTCGCGGAACGGGCGCTCGTCCGTTTCCATCGGCTGGCTACGAAAGAAGCGGTGACGCTTGGCGAACAGGACGGCATCGAGCAGGCCGGCCTTGCCGCCGAACTTCACATAGATGGTGCGCACCGCCACGTGGGCGGCGCGGGCGATCGATTCCAGGCTGGTCTTGGTGTAGCCGTTCTCGAGGAACAGGCGGCCGGCCACCTGCAGCAACTCCTGGGTGCGGGCCTCGACGTCGGCGGCTTTCGGCCGTCCCGCGGACTTGCCTGGACATTCGGCGGTGTCGTGCAATGGTTTTTCCATATAGCGTAATGTAAGGCACTTCAAAATGAAATGCAACCGTTTCATTTCTTGACTTTCCCGAAAAGTTGTCGAATAATGAGATTGACCCATTTCATTTTTTCTTTCGGAGTAGCACTCATGGCAGATACGCAAACCACGGCCCAGAAGCCCGCTTCCGCCGTTCCCCCGGGCGCCCCCGCCGGCGCAGGCCCCGCGAAGGGGCCGAACAAGCGCGTGCTGGTCGTGGTCGGCCTGATCGCCGTCGCCGCGCTGGCCGCCGGCGGCCGCATGTGGTACCGCAGCCATAACTTCGTCGATACGGAAAACGCCTATATCGCGGGCCACGTGCACGCGGTCTCGTCGCGCATCCCGGGCGTCGTCACCAAGGTGCTGTTCGACGACAACCAGCTGGTGCAGGCCGGCACCGTGCTGGCCGAGCTGGACCCGGCCGACCAGGGCGTGCGCGTGGAGCAGATCCAGGCCCAGATCGCCAGCGTCCAGCAGCAGATCGTGCAGGCCGACGCGTCCATCGAGCAGGCCAAGGCGCAGGCCTCGGCCGCCAAGGCCCAGGTGGTGCAGGCCCAGGCCAACCTGGTGCGCGCCAAGCAGGATGCCGACCGCTTCGGCCAGCTGTACAACACCCAGATGAAGGCCGTCTCGAAGGCCGAGGTGGATGCCGCCACCGCCGCGCGCGCCTCCGCCGGCGCCGACGTGACCGCACGCCGCGACCAGGTCGGCGCCGCCGAGGCCCAGATCGCCGCCGCGCATTCCGCGCGCGGCGTGCTCGAAGCCCAGGTCAAGGTGCTGCAGGCGCAATTGAAGGACGCCCGCCTGCAGCTCGGCTACAACCGCATCGTCGCCCCCGTCACTGGCCGCATCGGCAAGAAGAGCATCGAAGTCGGCGCGCGCATCCAGCCGGGCCAGCAGCTGGCCGCCATCGTCCAGGACGACGTGTGGGTGACCGCCAACTTCAAGGAAACGCAATTGCCGGGCATCGTGGTCGGCCAGGAAGTGAAGGTCGAGGTCGACGCGCTGCCCAAGCACGAACTGATCGGCCGCGTGGACAGCTTCTCGCCGGCCTCGGGCAACCAGTTCGCGCTGCTGCCGGCCGATAACGCCACCGGCAACTTCACCAAGATCGTCCAGCGCGTGCCGGTCAAGATCACGCTGAAGCCGGAAGACCTGAAACAGTTCTCGGGCCGCCTGGCGCCGGGCATGTCGACCGTGGTCGAGATCGACCTGCGCCAGAAAGTGCAGCAGCCGGCCCAGCAGCCAGCACGTACTGCGACGGCCGCCAACTAAGGACGCTCCATGACGAGTTCCACCAAGCCGATGGGCGCCCCCGCAGGCATGACCGGCATGACCGCCGAAGGGACGCAGGTCAGCCTGCGTACCTGGATCGCGGTGGCCGCGGGCCTGCTCGGCGCCTTCATGGCGGTGCTCGACATCCAGATCACCAACTCCTCGCTGCGCGACATCCTCGGTACGCTGTCGGCCACGCAGGAAGAGGGTTCGTGGATCTCGACCGCCTACCTGTGCGCCGAGATCGTGGTGATCCCGATGACGGCGCTGTTCACCCGCGCGTTCGGCCAGCGCCGCTATTTGATGGGCACCACCGCGCTGTTCCTGGTGTTCTCCACGCTGTGCGGCTCCGCCTGGAGCCTGGACAGCATGATCGTGTTCCGCATGCTGCAGGGCTTCACGGGCGGCGCGCTGATCCCGATGGCGATGACCCTCGTGCTCACGCGCCTGCCGCCCTCCAAGCGCGCCGCCGGCATGGCCATGTTCGGCCTGACGGCGACGCTGGCGCCGGCCATGGGCCCCACGCTGGGCGGCTACCTCACGGAGCTGTACGGCTGGCCGTGGATCTTCTACATCAACTTCGTGCCCGGCATCCTGCTGATCGGCGGCATGTGGTGGGGCCTGGACAAGGAACCGCAGAACCTGCAGGCGCTGTTCAAGGCGGACTGGCTCGGCATCGCCTTCATGGCCACGGGCCTGGCCAGCCTGACGATCTTCCTGGAAGAGGGCAATACCAAGGACTGGTTCGACTCCAGCTTCATCATCACCTTCGCCGCGCTGGCGCTGGTGGGCATCCTGGGCTGGATCGTGATCGGCTTCTCGCGTCCCGAACCCTTCGTCAACCTGCGCCTGTACGGCACCCGCAACTTCATGGTGGCGACCGTGCTGTCGTCCGTGGTCGGCATGGGCCTGTACGGCTCGTCCTACCTGCTGCCCCTGTTCCTGGGACAGATCGCCGGCTACTCGCCGATGCAGATCGGTGAAGTGATTGCCTGGATGGGCCTGCCGCAGCTGTTCGTGATGCCGTTCGTCGCCAAGCTGTCGCAGAAGTTCGACAACCGCCTGCTGTGCATGTTCGGCCTGTCGATGTTCGGCATCTCGTGCGTGATGAACGGCTTCATGGACGCGACCACCGGCTATGACCAGCTGATGCTCACGCAGATCATCCGCGCCATCGGCCAGCCGTTCGTGATGCTGACCATGTCCAACTTCGCCATGAACGGCGTGGCGCCGCGCGACATGGGATCGGCATCGAGCCTGTTCAACATGACCCGCAACCTGGGCGGCTCGGTCGGCATCGCGCTGCTGGCGACCACGCTCACGAACCGCGAGCACTTCCACTCGGCGCGCCTGGGCGAAGCCGTGTCGCTGGCCGCGCCGGCCACGCAGAGCCGCATCGACCAGCTGACCCAGGGTTTCATGGGTGCCGGCATGGACCCCGCGACGGCCGCCAACCAGGCGATCGCCGCGATCGACCGCATCGTGCGGCGCGAGTCCTTCGTCATGGCCTACAACGACGCCTTCCTGATCGTCGGCGTGATCCTGCTGGCGGCCTGTATTCCGCTGTGGTTCGCGGACAAGGTCAAGTCGCCGGGCGGGGTGGGCGGCGGTGGTCACTGACAGTCAACGATAGAACGTACCGTTTGCACGTCGTCCCCGACATTGCCGGGGCCGACTCCCCGCGAAGGCGGGGACCCAAGTTGTGTGCGGTCCGCCAGCAAAATTGGGTCCCCGCCTGCGCGGGGACGACGGAGAATTCAATGAAAACTATGATGATCAAGCCTCTCACCCGCGCCGCCCTGGCCCTCGCCGTCGCCGCTTTCGTCAGCGCCTGCGGCACCCTCGGCCCCGACTTCAAGGCCCCGCAAGGCGCCGCCGACGCGGCCTACCGCCATGCCGGTATGCAGGTCGGCACGCAGGCCGACAATCCGGCGCGCCTGCCGGCCCAGTGGTGGACCGTGTTCGGCGACGCCACCCTCGACCAGCTCGAGGCGCGCGCCGTGCAGAACAACCCGGACGTGCGCGCCGCCGCGCAGCGCCTGGTGCAGGCGCAGGCGCAGCTGGGCGTGACCCGTGCCGCCCAGCGGCCGGCGCTGAACGCCTCGGCCGGCATCTCGAACTCGCGCACCTCGGCCGAGACGGCCCAGGGCCTGGCGCTGGGCCACCGCGCCATCGAGGGCAACAATTATTCGATCGGCGCCGACTTTTCGTGGGAGCTGGACCTGTGGGGCCGCGTGCGCCGCAGCGTCGAGGCGGCCGACGCCCAGGCGCTGGCGGCCCAGGACGACCGCGACGGCGTGCTGCTGATGCTGTCGAGCCAGGTGGCGACCTCGTACTGGCAGCTGCGCGGCCTGGATGCCGAGATCGCGATCCTGAACAACGCGCTGGCCACCCGCCGCGAATCCGAGCAGCTGATCCAGGCGCGTTTCGACGCCGGCCTGTCCAACGAACTGGACGTGGCGCGCGCCCGCATCGAGCGCGCCAACGCCGAATCGGACCTGCAGGAAGTCCAGCGCCAGCGCAACAACCTGGAACACGCGCTGGCGGTGCTGGCCGGCGCCTCGCCGAGCCAGCCGATCCTGCCGGTGGCAACGGACGCGCTGGCATTGCCGCTCCCGCCGAGCATCCCGGTCGGCCTGCCGGCCAGCCTGCTGGGCCAGCGTCCTGACCTCGCCGCCAGCGTGGCCCAGCTGCGCGCGTCGAACGCCCAGATCGGCGTGGCCGAGGCGGCGTTCTACCCGCACGTCTCGCTGACCGGTAACTTCGGCTTCGCCTCGAAGAGCCTGTCCGACCTCTCGCAGGGCAGCGCGCGCCAGTTCTCGGCCGGTCCGCTGGCCCTGTCGCTGCCGATCTTCGACGGCGGCCGCAACCGCGCCAACCTGAAGCTGGCCCGTGCCCGCTACGACGAAGCCGTGGCCAACCATGAAGGGCGCCTGCTCACGGCGCTGCGCGAAGTGGAAGACGCGCTGTCCGACGTGCAGCAACGCCAGCAGCAGGGCGACGTGCAGGAGCAGGCCCGCGCGGCCGCAGCACGCGCGCTGCTGGTGGCGCAGGCGCGCTACGACCGCGGCGTCTCGACCTACCTGGACGTCACCGACGCCCAGCGCAGCACGCTGGCGGCCGACCGCGCCGCCGCGCAGATCCGTACCCAGCGCCTCGTCGCCGCGGTGTCCGTGGCGCGCGCGCTTGGCGGCGGCTGGAGCGAAGGCAAGCCGGAAGCGACGGTCGCACAGGCAGGCAGCCAATAATTTCGAACCGTCGCCCCTGCGAAGGCAGGGGCCCAATCTTGCTTGCACTACCGGTACGCTTGCAGGCATTGGGCCCCTGCCTTCGCAGGGGCGACGTCCGTTTCGCTCGAGCAGGGCGCCGCCATTCCCGTCGAGCTGGCATCATCCTTCCTCAACGATGGGGGAGGACGTACCGCGTGCTGCAGCAGATCTGGCAAACGATACAGCTCGAATTTTCCGACCTGGGTGACGTCGAAGGCATCACCCGCATCACCGTGCGCATGCTCGTCGCCGTGCTGCTCGGCGGCCTGCTCGGCTACGAGCGCGAGACCGCCGGCGCCGCCGCCGGCCTGCGTACCCACATGCTCGTCTCGCTCGGCTCCGCGCTGTTCGTCCTGATCCCGCTGCAGGCCGGCATGAAGATCGAGGACCTGTCACGCGTGCTGCAGGGCGTCACGGCCGGCATCGGCTTCCTCGGCGCCGGCGCCATCCTCAAGCTCAAGGACGAGAACGACATCAAGGGCCTGACCACGGCGGCCAGCGTCTGGCTGACGGCCGCCATCGGCGTGGCCGCCGGCATGGGACGCGAGGCGACGGCGGTACTCAGCACCGTGTTCGCGCTGGTGATCCTGGCGATCCTGCGCCTGCCGAACAACGGCGCGAAGGGTTGACGAGGTCCGGACGGAGCACGTCTTGTCGCATTCCACCTCTGCCATCGGATGGGCGACGCTGCGCTTATTGCACGATATATTGCTGTGCAAAAACATTTCTTTGTTTCATGCTATAGTCAATCCAATTTCGATTGAGAATCTCAATGAGAAGGCCAGTCGACGTTTGCGTCCGGATCGCCCATTCCGGTATCACTCAACGAGAAACAGCATGACAACTTCCGGACTTACCATCGGCAAGCGTCTGGCGCTCTGCTTCGGCAGCGTCTTCATCCTCATGGCCGTGCTGGCTGGCCTGGCGATCTACCGGGTCGGCCAGATCGATGCACTGCTGATCCACATGAACGACGTCAACAGCGTCAAGCAGCGCTATGCCATCAATTTCCGCGGCAGCGTGCACGACCGCGCGATTGCCGTGCGCGACGTCGCCCTGGCGGCAACGCCGGAAACGGCCAAGCGCCATGCCGAGCTGATCGGCAAGCTCGACGCCGACTACCAGGCGTCCGCCGCGCCGCTGGACCAGCTGTTCGCCGCCAGCCGCGACATCCTGCCGGAAGAAAAAGAGGCGCTGGCCGCCATCAAGGAGATCGAGGGCCGCACCCAGCCCCTGATCGCCCATCTGATCGCCCTGCGCCAGGCTGGGGAGACCGAGGCGGCCGCTGCGCTGCTCGACAAGGAAGCGGGCCCCGCCTTCGTCGCCTGGCTGGCCAGCGTGAATCGCCTGATCGACCTCGAGGAAAAACTGAACAACGACGCCGCCGAGAGCGCGCGCCGCATGACGGGCAGCTTCTTCGCGTGGATGCTGGGCCTCCTGGCGATCGCCATCGCCGCCGGCAGCGCCGCGGCGGCCTACATCGGCCGCGGCCTGCTGCGCAAGCTGGGCGGCCAGCCGGACTACGCGGCCGCCATCGCCGCCGAGATCGCCGCCGGCAACCTGGCGGTGGACATCCGCACGCGTCCGGGCGACAAGGACAGCCTTCTGGTGGCCATGAAAGGCATGCGCGACGGCCTGGTAGGCATCGTGTCCCAGGTGCGCGACGGCGCCGTCACCATCGCCAAGGCATCGGTCGAGATCACGGCCGGCAACCAGGACCTGTCGGCGCGCAGCGAGCGCCAGGCCGGATCGCTGGAAGAAACGGCGTCGTCGATGGAGGAATTGACGAGCACCGTGCGCCAGAACGCGGACAATGCGCGCCAGGCGAATGCGCTGGCCGAGTCGGCGTCGAACGTGGCCCAGCGCGGCGGCGCCGTCGTGGCGCAAGTGGTGCAGACGATGGCGTCGATCAATGCCTCGTCGAAGCAGATCGCCGACATCATCAGCGTCATCGACGGCATCGCGTTCCAGACCAATATCCTCGCCTTGAACGCCGCCGTGGAAGCGGCGCGTGCCGGCGAGCAGGGCCGCGGCTTCGCCGTCGTCGCAAGCGAGGTGCGCAACCTGGCCCAGCGCTCGGCGGCGGCGGCCAAGGAGATCGCGACGCTGATCCAGGGTTCCGTGTCGCGGGTCGACGAAGGCGCCAAGCTGGTCGACGCGGCCGGCAGCACCATGGAAGAGATCGTCGGCAGCGTCAAGCGCGTCACCGACATCATGGCCGAGATCAGCCTGGCCAGCCAGGAGCAGAGCGCCGGCATCGAACAGGTGAACCGCGCGATCGGCGAGATGGATACGGCGACCCAGCAGAACGCCGCCCTCGTCGAACAGGCCGGCAGCGCCGCCGCCGCGCTGCAGGACGAAGCCGAGCAGCTGGAACGCCTGGTCGGCGTGTTCAAGCTCGACGGGCGTGCCGTGGCAATGCTGGCCGCTGCGCCGTACTCGCTCGCCACCCGCGCACCGGCACTGGCCTATTGACCCAGCAGGGTGGGCATCACATGCCCGCCCCACGAAGGGTCCGCGTAGCTTTTCGACAGCATTACGCTTTTAACCAGGCAGCAAATTATTCTTATGAGGGAGGGTCAAGCCGGCGCTAGAATTGCCTTTAGGCACTTCGCTTTTTCGTCGGGGAACCCTCCCATGTCCAAGCTCCTTCTCGCCGCCCTGTGCGCGCTCTCGCTGGCCCCCTCGGCCGGCGCCACCGAACTCACCCCGCTCGAACGCCGCTGGCTGCACGCCGCCCTGCCGGTGCTGGCCTATTCGCGGTCGCTCGACCTGCCGATCGACGTCGTCGTGCAGCCGCAGGCCGGCCCGAACGACGTCGCCATGGCGATGGGCTTCGCGGGCGGACGCTGCAAGCTGGTGCTGTCCTTGCGCGGCAATCCCGATGCCGAACGGGTGCTGGACGGCGTCCCGTCCGGCCAGCAGGCCGAATTGATCGAGGCCATGGCCGCCCACGAGGTCGGGCATTGCTGGCGCCATGCCCAGGGCGACTGGCATGCGCTGCCGGTGGGCTTCGTGGAGAGCGGGGAAGAACGGGCGCACGATCCCTCGCTACTGGCGGCGTCGAAGGCGCTGCGCGAGATGCGCCGCGAAGAGGGTTATGCCGACCTGGTGGCGCTGGCGTGGACGCAGCGCCGCTATCCGGCCGACTATGCGCGGATCTACGCCTGGCTGGACAAGGTGCGCGCCGCCCAGCCGGCGCCGGGGAGCGAACATCGCAGCGGCCATCGCAGTGGCCATGATACCCGCGCCTGGGTCGGCCTGGCACGCGACGGCAACCGCTTCGGCGCCGCCGGCAAGCCGTTCGAGGATGTGCTTCCCCTGTGGCGCGAAGGGCTGCTGAGGGACTGACGGATCCGGCCTGTCTAGTGGTTTTTTTGGCAAGTGTACGATGCCGCACAGAGAGCGGGCCGAAGGGGGCGTTAAATCTCCCCATCACAACCACAGACACAGGGACTCCACCATGAAAACGCTGATTGCGACGCTCATCGCGGCCGCCGCCGGTACCGCCATCGCCGCGCCGACCGTAGCGCTGAACAACGACCCGGCCACCTACCGCAACATGAACCAGAAAGCCGCGGCGGAGTACAAGGCGGCGACGGCGAAGTGCGATGCGATGAGCGGCAACGACAAGGACGTTTGCATGGCCGAAGCCAAGGTGGTGCGCGTGCGCGCGGAAAACGCCGCCCTGGCGCAGTACAGCACCACCCCGCGCAGCCGCGAGAAGGCGCGCTCGAACCTGGCCGACGCCGAATACGCGCTGGCCAAGCAGCAGTGCGACGCCAAGCAGGGTGCTGACAAGGACAGCTGCATGGACAATGCCAAGTCCGTGCATACGGCCGCCATCGCCGATGCCAAGGCCGGCAAGGACACGGCTTCCACCGGCGCCAGCGCTGCCGGTGCCACCGCCGCCGGCGGCCTGGTGACGACGACCGATACCCGCGACCCCGCCAAGTCGGCCGCCGTCGACAAGTGCGCGCAGGCCGGCAACGACGGCAAGGTTGGCTGCCTGGTGGAGACCAAGCCGGCGCCGCTGCGCGACAGCGCGGCCGCTGCAGCCGACACCGCCGCCGACAAGACCCGCGCCGCCGCCGCGGTCGCCGTCGACAAGACCAAGGAAGTCGCCCGCACCGCCGCCGACAAGACGAAGGAAGTGGCAGCGACCGTGGCGCAGAAGACCGAGAACACGCTCGACCGCGCCGGCGCCAACACGCGCGAGGCGACCGCCGATGCCGGTCAAAAAGTCGAGAACGGCGCCGACAAGGCCGGCGACAAGACCCGCAACCTGGCCGCCAAGACGCGCGTGGCCGCGGCCGACACCGCCATCACCACCAAGGTCAAGGCCGGCCTGGTCAAGGAACCGGCCCTGGAATCGCTGGGCATCCACGTCGAGACCGAGAAGGGCGTCGTCATGCTGAGCGGTTTCGTCAACTCGAAGGACGAGGCCGACAAGGCCGTCAAGGTGGCCAAGGGCGTCACCGGCGTCACCACCGTCAAGAGCGCCATCCAGGTCAAATAACTACCACGTCCGACTGCTTTGAGCAGCCGTCCAGTTGCCCTTTAGCGGCCGGATTTTGTATCCGGTCGTTTTTTTTGCTGATCTACCACAGGTAGCGAACGCCCGTCCAAAAATTGCTTCTGAAGCATGACACGAGGCGTATAATCGCCGCCGTGAACAGACTAGAAGCCTTCGGAACCATCGTCGCCCAAGCTGAACGCGGCGATATTTCCTTTCCCACCAGCGTGAACGCCGTGCTGCGCCTGCAGCAAGCCCTGAACGATCCGGAATGCCACCTGGAGGATGCGATCCGCCTCGTGCTGGGCGAGCCGCAACTGGCGGCGCGGACCGTCGCGCTGGCCAATTCGCCGGCCTTCATCGGCGCCGGGCGCCAGATCACCAACGTGCGCGATGCCGTGGCGCGGGTGGGCTATCGCAACCTGCAGATGCTGGTCGCCGGCCTGGTGGTGCGCCAGTTCGGCGCGCGCATCGAAGACCCCGCGCTGCGCGGCAAGGCCGAGCAGCTGTGGGACCACACGGTGCAGGTGGCGGCACTGGCGCACGTGTTCGCGCGCCGCGTCACCTACGTCAATCCGGACACCGCCATGTTCGCCGGCATCGTCCACGAGGTCGGCGGCTTCTACCTGCTGTCGCGCGCCGACGAGTATCCGGGCCTGCTCGACGAGGATCCGGAAAAATGGGCCGAGCTGTGCGAAGACGTCGTCACGCGCGAAGTGGCGCGCAAGCTGGCGCTTCCCGAGCCGATCGCGGACGCCATGTTCGACCTGCGCGGCAGCTGGCTGCACATGCCGCCCACCACGCTGCTCGACACGCTGCTGCTGGCCAATATGTACGCGACGGTGCCGTCGCCGCTGGGCACGCAGCGCCCGCTGCCGGAACACAGCGAAAGCGCGCTCGACTACCTGCTCGACGAGGACAGCCTGCACCGCATGGTCGAGGAGGCGGAAGCGATCAGCGCGTCGATGGGACACGCGCTGCTGGTCTGATCGTCCCTGCGAAAAATACGTCGCCCCTGCGAAAAATACGTCGCTTCTGCGAAAAATACGTCGCCCCTGCGCAGGCAGGGGCCCAATTTCTGCATGCGCAGCGACGGCGCGAGCACATTGGGCCCCTGCCTGCGCAGGGGCGACGGTTTTCGGGCTAGCGAATGATCAGGCTTCCGACGCCAGCACGGCCGCGTTGCGGCGTCCATGCTGCATCATCCACGCGGCCAGGAACACGCCGCACAGCGCCAGGCTGGCCGCGACCCACAGCGGCGAGGCGAACGAATAGCCCAGCGTCAGCGGAATCCCGCCCAGGAAGGCGCCCAGCGCATTGCCGACGTTGAAGCCCGACTGGCCCAGCGAGGAGCCCAGCATCTCGGCCTCGCGCGAATGCTCGATCAGCAGCATCTGGATCGGTGGACCCAGTGCCAGCGCATTGGCGCCGACGACGAAGGCCAGGACCGCCATCGCTTCGCGCGAGCCGGCCAGCAGCGCATTCAGGCACAGCAGGGCGACCATCGACACGAGCAGGAACAGGATGGCGCGCAGCGGCGGCACGCTGTCGGCCAGCTTGCCGCCCACGTGCACGCCCACCGTCATGCCGACCCCGACCACCGTCATCACCAGCGGGATCGCATCGGGGTGGAAGCCCGTCACGTCCGTGAGCAGCGGCGCGATGTAGCTCAGCCAGGCGAAGAAGCCGCCCGTGCCGATCGAGGTGATGCCCAGCGCCAGCCACAGGTTCGGCTTGCGGAAGATCTTCAGGTCGTGGGCCAGGCCCGGTCCCTTGAGCGCCTCGAAGTAGGGGATCAGGCGGTTGATCATGACGACCGTGGCCAGGCCGATCAGGCCCACGATCAGGAACACGATGCGCCAGCTCATGTTGTGGCCCAGCCAGGTGCCGACCGGCACGCCGATCACGTTGGCCAGCGTCAGGCCCGTGAACATGCTGGCCAGCGCCGCCGCTTCCTTGCCCTTGTCGGCCAGGCGCGTGGCGACGACGGCGCCGACGCCGAAGAAGGCGCCGTGCGGCAGGCCCGCCAGGAAGCGCAGCAGCAGCATGGCTTCGAAGTTCGGGGCGAGCGCGGACAGCGCATTGAACACCGTGAACATCAGCATGAACAGCACCAGCACGCTGCGCGGCGGCCGGCTGGACAGCATGCTGACCAGGGTCGGCGCGCCGACCACGACGCCGACCGCATAGGCGGAAATCAGGTAGCCCGCCTGGGGAATCGTGATGGACAGGCCGGTGGCGATGTCGGGCAGGATGCCCATCATGACGAACTCGGTCATGCCGATGCCGAAACCGCCGAGGGCGAGAGGGGCCAGGCTCTTTTTGATCATTCTGTTTTTTCGAAGTGGTTGGATGGCGGGCGCGCATGGATGAGGCCTGCGCGCGCAGCGGGGAACCGGTGATTATGGCGGCTGGCGCAGGGCCAGTCCGCTTTCGAGTGGTGATGTCCGGTATTCGGCCGCATGATAGTCGCCGGCGGCTATTCCGGGTCGATCTTCAGCCAGTCGATGCGCCCGTTGCCCGCTTCGTTCAGGCGCGCCACCAGTGCCGCCGCGGCATCATCCGGCAGGTGGAAACCGAAGCGCACGTCGTCTGCATGCGCCACCTCGTCCAGCGTGGCGCCGGCGCCTTCCAGCTCGCGCCGCACCAGGCCTTCGAGCGGGTAGGGCGCGCGGCAGGCCAGGTGGCGCTGGCGGATGATCGCGATCTTCTGCGCGCCCAGTAGCGCCTGGGCCACGCTGTCCGTATAGGCGCGTACGAGGCCGCCGGCGCCCAGCTTGACGCCGCCGAAGTAGCGCACCACGGTGGCCAGCACGCCTTCCAGGTCCTGGTGGCGCAGCACGTCGAGCATCGGCCGTCCCGCCGTGCCGCTCGGCTCACCGTCGTCGACGGCGGCCGACTGCCCGCCCGCCAGCAGCGCCCAGCACACGTGCGCCGCGCCCGGATGCGCGGCGCGCAGCGCGGCCACGACCTTCTGCGCGCCGGCGCGGTCCGGCATCGGCTGCACGCAGGCGATGAAGCGGCTCTTCTTGATGATCAGTTCGTGGTGGACGGCGGCGGGAATGGTCTGGGGCATGCTGGAGGAAGGACATCGAATGGCCGGAATTGTGGGGTATTCGTCCGTCTCGGAAAGACGTCGGCAACTTATCATTTTAACGTTCCGACACGCGTCGAAAAGGCAACCCGGCAGCGCACAGCTTACCGCAGATTCGCCGACCGCGCCGGACCATGTCCTCCCACTGAAAGAGAAAGCGACTTCCGATGAATCTCACGACGCCGAACCCGGTACTCGACGACGCGCCCGTGCCCGCACGTCCGGGCCGCCGCCTGTTCATGAAAGCCCTTGGCGCCGCCGGCGGCGGCCTGCTGCTGCAGGTTGCCGTGCCAGGCGCCCTCGCGCATGCCGCCGCCGCTTCCGCATCCTCGAGCGCGCGCTTCGTCCCCAACGCGCTGGTGCGCATTGACCGCAGCGGCAAGGTCACGCTGGTGATGCCCTATGTCGAGATGGGCCAGGGCACCTACACCTCGATCCCGATGCTGATCGCCGAAGAGCTCGAGATCGATATCGCCGACGTCGCGCTGGAACACGCGCCCGCCGACGCCACGCGCTACGGCAACCCGGCCCTGGGCGGCCAGATGACGGGCGGTTCCACCACCATGCGCGCGGCATGGATGCCGATGCGCCAGGCCGGCGCCGGCGCGCGCATCATGCTGGTACGCGCCGCTGCCCAGCAGTGGCAGGTCGATCCGTCGACCTGCCACGCCGAGCGTGGCACCGTGATCCACGCGGCCAGCGGCCGCAAGCTGTCGTACGGCCAGCTGGTCGACGCGGCGGCGAAGCAGCCGGTGCCCGACGTGAAGGACATCGTGCTCAAGCCGCGCGACCAGTTCCGCCTGATCGGCACGCCGGCCAAGCGCCTCGATACCAAGGGCAAGCTGGATGGCTCGGCGCAGTACGGCATCGACGTCGTCCTGCCCGGCATGAAGGTCGCCGCGCTGGCCATCTCTCCCGTCAACGGCGGCCGCCTGGTCGGCCTGGACGAGGCAGCCGCACGGAAGATCAAGGGCGTGCGCCAGGTGGTGCGCCTGGACGATTGCGCGGCCGTCGTGGCCGACAACATGGGCGCCGCCAAGAAGGGCATCGCCGCGCTGGCCCTGCGCTGGGACGACGGCCCGAACGCCAAGGTGTCCACCGAGAGCATCGTTGCCAACATGACCAAGGCGGCGCAGGCGCCGGGCGCGAAGGTGCGCCTGGAGAACGATCCGCAAGCGGCCCTGAAGGGCGCGGCGAAGGTCGTGGAAGCGACCTACGAGCTGCCGTTCCTGGCGCACGCGCCGATGGAACCGATGAACTGCACCGTGCACGTGCAGGCCGACCGCTGCGACGTCTGGGTCGGCACCCAGATCATCGGCCTGGCCCAGGTGGTCGCGGCCAAGGCCTCCGGCCTGCCGGTGGAGAAGGTCACGATCCACAACTTCCTGATCGGCGGCGGCTTCGGCCGACGCCTGGAAGTGGACGGCGTCGAGCGCGCAGTGCGCATCGCGAAACACGTCAAGCATCCCGTCAAGGTGATCTGGACGCGCGAGGAAGACATCCAGCACGACATGTTCCGCCCCTATTTCTACGACCGCATGCAGGCCGGCCTGGACGCCGCCGGCAAGCCGGTCGCCTGGACCGCGCACATCACCGGTTCGTCGGTGCTGGGCCGCTTCATGCCGGCCGCCTTCAACAACGGCTTCGATAGCGAGACTGTCGACGGCGCCGACAACCCGCCGTACGCGTTCCCGTCGATCGGCGTGACCTACACCCGCCACGAGCCACAGGGCGTGCCGACGGCGTTCTGGCGCGGCGTGGGCCCGGCCCACAACGTGTTCGTGGTCGAGAGCTTCATCGACGAACTGGCCACCACGGCCGGCGCCGATCCGCTGCAGTACCGCCTGGACCTGCTGGCCCACAACCCGCGCGCCCGCAACGTGCTGGCGCTGGCGGCCGAGAAGGCCGGCTGGAAAGGGCCGAAGCAGGGCAGCGCGGGCCGCGGCCTGTCCGTGCAGTTCGCGTTCGGGACCTATATGGCGATGGTGGTCGACGCCGTCGTCGGTCCGGAGAACGAGATTCGCGTGCCGCGCGTCGTGTGCGCCGTCGACTGCGGCACCGTGGTCAACCCCGACACCGTGCAGGCCCAGGTGCAGAGCGCCGTCGTGTTCGGCATCAGCGCGGCCCTGTACGGCGCCGTCACCATCAAGGACGGCCGCGTCGAGCAGAGCAACTTCCACGACTACCGCGTGCTGCGCATGCACGAGGCGCCGCTGGTCGAGACCCATATCGTGGACAGCGGCGAGACGCCGGGCGGCATGGGCGAGCCGGGCACGGCCGCCGTGATGCCGGCACTGGCGAACGCCGTGCATGCCCTTACCGGCAAGCGCGTGCGCAAGATGCCGATCGGCGCCACCGTTTAATTCTGAAGAACAGGAAGCAAAGCATGATCACACTGAACATCAACGGCAAGCAGCAGCAAGTGGACGCCGAGGCCGATACCCCGCTGCTGTGGGTACTGCGCGACGAGCTGCACATGAACGGCACCAAGTTCGGCTGCGGCATGGCGCTGTGCGGCGCCTGCACGGTCCACGTCGACGGCCAGCCGACCCGCGCCTGCGTCATGCCGGCGTCCAGCGCCGTCGGCAAGAAGATCACGACCATCGAGGCGATCGGCGCCAACCCGGTCGGCAAGCGCGTTCAGCAGGCCTGGGCCGAGCTGGAAGTGCCGCAGTGCGGCTACTGCCAGTCGGGCCAGATCATGGCGGCGACGGCGCTGCTGCGCGAGATCCCGCACCCGACCGACCAGGACATCGACCAGGCCATGTCGGGCAACATCTGCCGTTGCGGTACCTACCAGCGCATCCGCCTTGCCATCCACAAGGCCGCGGGCGATGCATAAGGAGAGCAGCATGAAGACGATCGTATCGTGCCTGGCCGGCATCGCCGGCGCAGTGGCGCTGACCCTGGTGGCGCTGGCCTGGCCAGGCGCCGCGGGCGCGGCCGAACCGGCGAAGGGCGATCCCGCGCTGTTCGACCCGGTCGCCAGCGTCGTGATGGGCCCGCGCTGCGTGAACTGCCACCAGATCGAGGCGCCGCGCCAGAAGGACTGGGGCGTGATCCACGCCCAGCAGGTGGTGCGCGGCGCCGACGGCCACGGCTCGGCGGCCCTGCGCTGCCAGGCCTGCCACCAGGCGACCAATACGGCGGACGGCCGCGTGCCAGGCGTGCCGAACTGGCACCTGGCGCCGCTGAGCATGAACTGGCATGGCCTGGACAAGAAACAGATCTGCCTGCAGATGCGCGACCCCGCGCGCAACGGCAACCGCAAGACCCCCAAGGAAGTCATCGAGCACATGGAGACCGACCCGCTCGTGCTGTGGGCCTGGAACCCCGGCGCCGACCGCACCAAGCCGGCGATGTCCCACGAGGACTTCGTCAAGGCGCTGGTGGCCTGGGCCGACGCCGGATTGCCGTGCCCGAACTGAAGTAAGCAATGAAGTACCGGCGAGCCCGCGCAGACGGGCCGCCGTCGACGGGAAAAATCCAACTTCGAAACTAAGGAAGGAAGAAGCAACATGAACGCACTGCTCGCGCAAGTCCTGGAGGCACACGGCGGCCTGGCCCGCTGGAAGTCGCACGACAAACTGTCGGCCCACCTCAGCCAGGGCGGCATCCTGTGGCCCATGAAGGGCAAAGGAGGCATGCTCGACGAAGTCGACGTCACCATCGACCTGCATCGCCAGTGGACGTCGCACGCGCCGTTCGGCGCCCCCGACCGGCGCACCGCGGTCACCCCGCAACGCGCCGCCGTCGAGACGCTGGACGGCACCGTGGTCGAAGCACTCGACAACCCACGCGCCGCCTTCGACGGCTTCGGCCTGGAGACGCCGTGGAACGACCTGCACCTCGCGTATTTCGTCGGCTACGCGATGTGGAACTACCTGACCCTGCCGTTCGCGTTCGCCGAGCCGGGCTTCCAGTTCGCCGAACTCTCCGGTTGGGAAGAGAACGGCGAGACCTGGCGCCGCCTGCAGGTGACCTATCCGGACGCCATTGCCACGCATAGCCGCGTGCAGACGTTCTACTTCGGCGCGGACGCCAAGCTGCGCCGCCACGACTACGACGTGGACATCAACGGCGGCACGCCGGCGGTGCACTACTTCTCGGACTACACCACCGTCGACGAGATCGCGTTGCCGACCCGCCACATGATCTACGTGCGCAATCCGGACGGCAGCCACAACGCCGAGCCGCTGGTGGTGTCGATCGTCGTCAGCGACATCCGTTTTACTTGAACCCGACCTGCAGGAGAATCGCATGAACACGATGAAAACGATCCACGTCATGCACGTCCATCCGGCCATGAGCGCCGGCCTGGCGGCATTGCTGCAATCGAAGGAATGGCTGGTCACCCTGCACGCCGAGCAGCCGGAATCGATGGCCGGGGCAGACGTCGTCGTCACCGACTACGACACCGGCCTGGAACTGGCGCGCACCTCGGCCGGCCGGCGCCGCGGCCAGGAAGTGCTGGTGGTGACCAACCGCGACAAGGAGTGGGACGTGCGCCGCGCGCTCGAAGTATGCGTGGGCGGCTACCTGCTCGAGGACACCTCGGCGGCCCAGCTGCAGCATGCCGTGCGCTACGTGCTGACCGGCTCGCGCTACCTGTGCCCGACCGTGGTCGAGCGCATCCGCGACGGCCTGCCGGGCGACCGCCTGACCAACCGCGAGAGCGACGTGCTGCAGCTGCTGGCCAAGGGCCACTGCAACAAGCGCATCGCGCGCGACCTGGGCATCGAGGTGGGGACCGTCAAATGGCACCTGCGCAGCCTGATGACCAAGCTGGGCGCCTCGGCGCGCACGCAGGCGGTGGTGCTGGCGGCGCAGCGCGGCCTGGTGGGCATCGACATGCCGGCCTGATGGCCGGCGCGCCGCGCCTGCAGTCGCAGGGCGGCGCGCCGCGTGCTTCGCTGGACGCGAAAACAAAAACGCCAGCCCGAAGGCTGGCGTTTTCGCTTACTGCAATTCGTGGTAGGCCGTGCGGGGCTCGAACCTGCGACCAACGGATTAAAAGTGCCAGAAGCAGCCGCGATTGCGAGATAACTTGCCAGCCATTCTATCCGATTGCACGAGGTATCTCCTTGCTGCACAAGGATCATGGACGAATGGCCTTACTCTTGTGCGCGTCAGCGACAACTTGCCGCTAATGGATTCAGCTTGATCGTATTGGCTGTGGCCCCGACCAGAGAGCGACCAGAATGCCCTTTCCACAATAGGCAGGAGGGTGGCTAGCACACTCTGCACATCCCGCACACCGCTATGGAGTCAGTAATAGAAACCGTAATCGAGTTCTTCGTAGCGCAGCGCGTCCACGAAAATCTGATCGGGGTCGGGGGAGTGGCGTATGTCCGACACTTTCAAGAAGATGCGTTCGGAGCGCTGGCCCATCGATTGCACGTAGGGCTGACCAGTCAGGAACTCGGGGTTGTCCAGGGCGAGCATCGCGTCATCCAGCGGGATTTCGACCTCGACAAACGCTTCATCTAGAGCGTTGCTGAGGACCTTTCCTAGCCCCGCGATGTGCACGACGACCCCTTCCGACAATAGGGCGTCCATCCCTTCCACATTGCCGCCGTAATTGCCTGCCGCGTTCGCCGCATCAAGAAGGGACAGGTCGACCACGTAGGCGTTCATCGGGTTCTGGTAGTAGACAGCGCCGCCCGCATTCGTGTTCAGCGGTTCGCCGGACCAGTATTCGATGATCTCCTTGTAGCGCGGGGGAAGATTGGGGGCCTTCTCAAAGATACAGCCGCGTAGGTTGGCGGGAATGCTCACGCGCTCCGAGTAGTCGGCGCCGCCGGTGCACAGGCTGGCGACGAGTAGGGCACCTTCCGGCAACGGGGCGAGATTGAGCTTGTGGGTGGTCTTGAGATAGTAGCCTTCCTTGTGGGTGAGGTCAGTTGCTTCGTTGTCCGCCAAGCAGCAGCGGTCGTAGTAGTCGAGATCCTTGATTTTGCGGACGGTCGCCATCGCTTCCTTTGTTACGTAGATCGTGACGGTCATGGGTGGCCTTTCTGGGTTGGTTACGGGGCGGGGCAGTCGATGACGGTGAAGCCCTTGCGCATCAGCTTGAGCTTGTGGCGCTGTTCGATCTGCGGCCGGTGCGGCGCGTAGTGCGTCAGGTTGCGGGGCGCGGTGATGCGGCTTGCTCGCTTCGTCCTAATGGCATGCCGGATGGCTACTTCTCCGATGGCCTCATCGAAGTAGAACCGGCGGTTGCCAAACGCTGCGCGGTCGATGTCGTACTGCGGACCCTCGACTGCGAACTGCATTGCCTGGACGTGGGAGCGCATTAGGACGAGTTGGACTACCTTGTCGGTTCGTTGTGACTTTCCGATGAAGTAGCGTGGTCGGTTCCCGATCCTGGGTAGCTCCCTGAACACGTAGTCGAAGGTGTCCTGAATGCGAACCAGTTCCCGGCTGTCGGTTGCGATGAGGTCTATATCGGTGAATTCGGGGTGTACGGTGGGGCAGGCGATGTGCTTTAGAAGGCCTCCGAAGATGTAGACGTTCGGCGCGCGCATCAGGTAACGCACGAGCCGCCCCGCTTCCCACGCTGTTGAGTAGTTGCTGGTCATGAGGTCGGTCCTTGAGTGATTGTGTTTGCTATTTCTTCACGCGCCGAGGTGGATCTTTTTCGTCAGCGGACGGCGTAGAGGCTTCCTTATCTTCGGCCTTCTCTTCCTTACTTGCTGGCTCTGATTCGAGCAGCCGCCCCGGCTCGGCGAGCACGGACGCTTTCCATGCGGCCCAATCGCCGGACATAACGTGGCGGCCTTCCGTGTCGGGAGCGAGAGCCAGCAAGCCCTCGGCGCGCAGGATAGCGGCGAGGAATCCCGCGTTATTGCTGGACCGGCCGGTGAACGCCGTCTGCAACAATTTGGAGGGGAAGGGCTGATCTTGCGGATGCGCGGTAAGGCAGGATTCGACGTTACCGAAGGCGATGACTTCCTTGCTGAAGTAGCCGCCGCCCTCGTTACCCACGATCTTGAACGACGGGTCATGACGCTGGTTGTCGGTAAGGATTTGATAGTGGATTCCGCCTTCGGCATGTTTGCCCAGCTTCATAGCCTTGGCGGACTTGAGCAGCCAGCAGCCCCGGAGGCCGGTCGCTCCGGTCGTTTCGGCGGGCACGTCGCCGATGTTTGTTGTTTCTGCTTGGTTCATTTGATTTCTCTACAGGTCGTTTAACTGGTTGGGATAAGAAAAGCCCCACACCGTTTACCGGTATGGAGCTTTCATTGATGCTCGGTAGCGGCGGCATACACGCTCACCGTTCCACAGTTCTAGCGCCGGAAGCTCAGCGTGAACGTCAGGTCCAGACTGCTCGGCAGAAATGCTTCCTTGATGTCAGGCAGCATGGTCGGGTAATTGTTCGGCCTAGTTGTCCGGGGCGATGCGTTGATCTTGTTGCTCGACCATTGCGAGTTCGGAGGAGTGATAAATTTCTTCATTGATTAGAGTTCCTTGATACACGCTGAAATAGAAAAGCCCCTTGTCCGGATTGCGGGCAAGGGGCTTCATGATTTGTTGCAAATAAATAATATATGACTAGAAGCGCTGTAATTTCGAATGTGGCTAAGTCCAGTCGGTGCCTTGCATGTCTACGGAGCAGGCTCCCGACGCTTTAGCACAAAGCAGCTGTATCTGCGAGCGCTCGGCATTTAGTGCGGTGTAGAGATAAGTGTCCATCCGGTGGCCACATTATCGAATGGCTACGTCTCCCGATATTATTTGCGATACCTACAATAGCGGTTTGGCTCGCTGGGTACCACCTTGAAGACGGCTCTTCGTCCTGCGCTGAGTGTTACTGGCTTGAAGCAAGTTCCTGGTCAAGGAACTCGCTTTTCTCGGTCCCGTCACTGACGCAAATCCTCAAAAGGCTTACGCAGTCGGTGCGAGACTCGCATAGCGCTGCGTAGCAAGCGTGGCCGAGGTGCGCGGAAGACGCATGGCGTGCCATGCTATGACAAGCAGCAATGGCTGCGCTTGGCGAGCACGCGCTACGCGGCTCGCACCTAGCAAGAGCGCTAAGTGCGACGTCAAAGGGCTTTCTTACTTCGGTCGCAAGTAGCGCACCTGACGGACGTTCCGAGCCACTACGTATGCACTGTGTCACGACCAAATGTGCGTAAATTTTCACTGACAGTGAAAATTCTTGTTGATTTCTGCATTACGGCTGTGTTCTAATAGCTTCAGGCCGAGTGATACCGCTCGGATGATGTTCGATGTATGTGTACTTCAGTACCCGAAGTTTGATAGCAAAAAGCTGCTTAACGATCCTGGACGTTTTCAGGATTGCCCACTTCCAGAAGTAGGCTAAATTCCCCGCAACGGGCCGCATTGCCCGGAGCGACGAGTGCTAACCGACCGCGAGCCAGTTGCCATGTGCACCGAACGAACGGTGGGGCAGCGCTCGAAGGGTTTCGACTGGTAATGGGCTTGTTATGTCGGGCTGGCACCTTCCGGCTTATTTGCTAACGGGGCAGGGCAATTTCGCCCGGATTGAAGGACGTTTATTATGCAGCCACATACTCTCGAAACAAGTATCAGCACGTTGAAAAACCTGCGCGATACGTATCATAGCCAGCTCGACATGCGTGCAGTTGCTGAGTTGAACACCGTCATCGCTGAATTGGAGATTGTCAGCCGACAGGAAGGATCGGAGCGCAGAACGGTAGCTTGCTATCGTGCGTTTCAAGTAATTGCAGACTTCCTTCGTCTGGTTAGCAACATTCGAGACCTGATGTGATGTTTAGTCGAGCTCCTGCACAACAAGCCCATTAATTTTTTGATTGAATATCATGAACCTTGGCAAAGCGATCCAGACTAGTCGCCAACGCCGAAAGCTTTCTCAAGAGGCTCTTGCGAAGCTGGCCGGGTGTTCGGTTTCCTATCTTTCGATGCTTGAGAACTCCAAGCGCGACCCAACCATATCTACGGTCGAGAAGATTGCAGCTGCACTAAAGATTCCTGTCGAGATTTTATTTTTCCTTGCTGCTGAGAAGGGCGAACTTGCAGGCATTAACAAGGAGCTTGCGGGACAGTTAGCATTGACTGCTTTGGAGCTTTTGGATGAAAAAGCCCCCGAATAGTGACAAGAGTATTCCGTATTATCCGTGTGAGCCAATCCATAGCATCGCTGCGCTCGAAATGGCACTGGGAATCCCTGAGCGATGGTTAAAGCGCATCGCTGCGGCAGCAAATCAATCATATCGACTGGCAGCGGAAGAAATAAAAAAAGACGGAAGCAAGCGCCAGACCTTCGACGCTTATCCGCGCCTGAAATATGCTCAGAGACGCATCAAAGATCGCATTCTAAGCCGTGTCGAGTACCCGGATTACTTGAACGGAAGTCTTAAGGGACGCAGTCCTCGTAAAAATGCTGAAGCCCACGTAGGCGCAAAAATTACAATTGGCGAAGACATTGCCAACTTTTTCCCGACAATTTCGTCTACCCTTGTGAAGGCGATGTGGTGCGGCCTGTTTGGGTTTTCTGAGGAGGTCGCAAATCTCCTGACACTGCTCACGGTGAAGGATGACGGCGTGCCGCAGGGGGCCGTTACCAGTTCCTACTTGGCTAACCTGGTCTTTTGGGTCAGAGAGCCCCAACTCTACAAGCAGTTCCAGCGTCGCGGCTACCAGTACACCCGCTATGTAGATGATATTAGCGTTTCATGCAAGCGTCGCATTACCAATAGCGAGAAGTCGGAAATTATCTCCAGTGTCTATGCGATGCTCCGCAGCGCTGGCGTTCAACCCAAGCGCCAGAAGCATGAGGTGCACACAGCAGGGGCGCGAATCGTAACAACGAAGCTCGTGCATAACGTCAGAGTTGCTTTGCCCAAGGAAATGCGCCGAGGCATTCGCACGTCCGTCTTTCAGCTTGAGGCCAGAGCTGCCTTTGGCGAGCATGATGAGGCACTTCATAAAGAGCTTTTAACGGTATCGAGCCGTGTTGGTCTGTTGAACAGCTTTCATCCTTCCGAAGGGGCACCCTTAAAGGCGCGCTTAAAAAAGTTACGGAAAATGATTGAAGATGCTGCTCAGGGCCTGCAACGTACACAAGAGGTAGGCCGGCAAGCCGTTGGCATTTCCAACTCGGAACCTGCACCTTGGGACTAAGAGCGCCTAACAAAACCCTCTAGTTGCTCAGCAGGCAACGGCCGAGTACACTGAGCCGTGCCGACCGTCCGCTATCGGCCAAAAGCGGTCACACCTAACGAGCGGTTACCTCTGGTATTGCGGGTCAAATTGCGAGCTTTAAACTAATTTAAACTGGATAAAATGCCAAACACTCAACTTTGGATTGAACCTCTTGGCAATGTCGTTGTGGCTCGACTGAGGGGCGAATTAACCGAAGGCATGCTTGAAGAAACACACGAGCGGGTAGTCCAACTGCTTCAGGATACGGGTTTCACACGCGTACTCTACGATGGACTGGAAATGGAGTCGCCTACCGTCGATCTTGCACTGGCGCAAGAAAAACTCGACAACAGAACAAGGCAACTGTTCCAAGATCGGCCTCTTCGTAAAGCTGTTTTGGTTCCGAATACACGATTGGCTTATTTGGCCCGGATCGCCTTCGGGCAATTTGGCGAGGGGGAATACCGCGTTTTCTATAACGACCTTAACCAAGCCTTGCATTGGCTTGTGGATTAAGCGGACCGTCCGCTTTGGGTCGGTAGCGGACGTACACGACGGTGCTTCGGCAGCTAAGATGGCGGCCGTGTTCCCAGACGGACTGATGCCATGGCCCAAGCCCTTCTCCCCGAAGACCTTTGGTCGCTCGTAGCAGCTCATCTGCCAACCCACAGCAGGTCACCGAAAGGCGGACGGCCACGTCTTAACGATCGCGCGACCCTAACCGGAATTCTGTTTGTGCTCAAGACCGGGATACCGTGGGAATATTTGCCGCGCGAGCTCGGCTGCGGTAGTGGCATGACTTGTTGGCGCCGCCTCCACGAATGGATGAAAGCGGGCGTTTGGCAGCGCGTCCACGAGGCACTCCTTCGACGGCTGCGCGAACACGACCAGATCATGTGGGATCGAGCTTGCGTTGACGCTGCCAGTGTACCTGCCCCAGCCGGTGGCGAGCATACGGGCCGAAACCCAACGGATCGTGGCAAGCTCGGCTGCAAACACCATCTGCTCGTAGATCAACGTGGGTTGCCGCTGGTAGCCAAGATCTCGGGCGCCCAGGTCCACGACTCGCGTTTTCTTATTCCACTCGTCGAAGCCATCCCAGCGGTGAAAGGGCTCTGCGGCCGTGCGCGTAAACGTCCAGGTAAGTTACATGCCGATCGGGCATACGCTTCACGAGCACATCGCGCTTGGCTGCGCCGACGAGGTATCGCGGCACGCATCGCGCGATACGGAGTGGAATCACGAGAAAGGCTCGGGCGATGGCGTTGGGTCGTTGAGCGCACCTTGGGATGGCTACACCGCTTTCGCAGGCTGCGCATCCGACACGAGCGGCGAGCAGACATCCATCAGGCGTTCCTTTCGCTCGCTTGCTCGCTCATCTGTTGGCGGTATGTCGAACGGTTTTGTTAGGCGCTCTAAATAGGTGATCGCCCAGTTGGCTCGTCGGATGTTGATCGGCTCTATGCGTGATTTACCCTTCAGGCGAAGCAAATAAGTGTCTCACGGGCGAGCGCTTCCTAATGCTGTGGTCGGGTTCCTTGACCAAGCTTGACGGTCAGGGATGCGCTCTCGATGGCGAATCGTTATGATTGATCCCGGTAGTCCTAGTAAAGGACTATCAACATGCCGCCCGACAAAACAAGTAACCACAATTTTTCGACCAAGTTCTGCTTCACGAAGGCCAGCCTCAATACGGCCTTGGCTTCGTTCCTTGCCTACAGCGACAAGGATCAACTCGACTGCTACGACACGAAATGCGTCGGGCTGATCGCGGTCCTGTATCGCAGTGGTCGCATCAACTTCCGCGCTCGCCCGGTTCTTCACAAGCAGCGCCTATCCCTGGCGCTCGGGGATTACAGCGCCCACTTCACGGTCGAACAGGCACGTCTCGCCTGCACCTCTGCACGCCTCCAGGCTGCACAGGGCATCGATCCGCGCGCACCGAGCCGCGTCGGCATCACGTTCTCTCAGCTCTGGTCCCACCATTACTACCCGGCTGTAAAAGCTCGTAAGCGCAGCATCAAGGACGACGTGCAGAAATTCGAGCGTTGGCTGTCCAGCGAATTCGGACACCTGCCGCTGGCTGCCATCAGGTCGTCGAACATCGTGGCCTTCCTCGACATGCTGAGCGAGCGCGAGCACCTGTCGCCCGCGACCGTCAATCGCTACCTCGCCTTGCTGAAGGCGATATTCCGTTACGCCGTCGAGAATGACCTGCATACGAAGAGCCCCGCCAAGCACATCCGTCCGCTCGCAGAGGCGAACATCCGTACCCGAGTGCTGGATACGGCCGAGCGTGCCGCGTTCAAGGAGGCTTGCGATCACGAGAGCAACCGGGCTGCGGCGTCGCTGTTCATGCTGCTCTTTCTGACTGCGGCGCGGCTCGGCGAAGCGCTCGCCGCCAAGGTGCATGACGTCGATCTGGCAAGCTGCACGTGGCATTTGCCGATGACGAAGTCGGGCAAGTCGGCACATATCTGCCTCAGCTCAACGGCGGTGGAACTGCTGCGCGTGGTAATCGGCAAACGGAAGGCCGGTTATCTGTTTCCAGGCAAGGACCCGGCCAAGCCCATGACGAGGCCCGCAAAGGCGTTCGAGCGCATTTGTGCGAGCGCGGGCATCGAGGGCTTCACGATCCACGACCTGCGCCGCACCTGGGCATCGATTGCTGTCAACGCGGGCGTACCCCTGTTCACCGTTTCCAAGGCGCTGCGCCACTCGTCACCGAACGTCACGGCTGCACGCTATGCACACCTGCAGGACCAAGCATTGATCGATGCGAACAACTTGGTTGGCGAGTTGGTGTGATCGAAGGTACTGGAATGTCGCAAGACTACGACATTCCAAAAATATTTTCACTCGGTGGACAGCGAAAAAAGGAAGTGAATCCGGGCTTAAAAGAGGCGGGAAATCGCCTTGCCCGGCTGAAGTATCGGCATGCCGCCGATTTTTCGGTGCGTGAACGAGTTACCAGGGCGAAATCGTTTGACGGTCTTGGAGGCCGGTAAAACCCTCATCCGCCGCCTTCTATTTGCTTATGTTTATTGTTGTAAGTCACTGTTTTTCAAGACTTTTCTTCGTTAGCTCATCCGCTTAATATGGGCTTTCTGAATTTTCTTAACGCAACCTAAAGGAGCATCCAATGTACGAACCGAGCAGTTATCTAACAACGAAGGAAGTGGCATCGTTGCTGCGCATCGCGCCGCAGACCCTGGAGAAAGCCCGCTCTACCGGGCTGGGTCCGCAAATCCCATTCGTCAAGGTGGGCCGAGCGGTGCGGTACGCATGCGAAGACGTGCGTGCATGGGTGGAAACGAATAAGAACATCTAAGAGCTAACTATGAATAAGCCTAGCAATACCGCCGCGCCGAGCACGGTCGACAAATACATTGTCCAGAACGGCTCCGTGCAGTTCGATCGAGGAGACGCAGGATTCACTGTTGTCATGCATGGCGAAGCATACGTAGAGCGCTTCGTGTTCGATCCCGCAACGAACACCACCTCGTGTGCGGTGGCGATTACCCCGTTCGTCGAGGGCGTACTTCCCTGCATGGTGCGTGTTGACAACGGGACGCTCGGCACGCCCAAGGCGATCAGCGAAATCCTCAGCGCGCGCGGGACGATCATCTACAAACCTAAGCTGTTGTCGGACTACCTGATGGCCACCGCCGCTGCGGTTGCCAAGCTCTCGACGCGCGAACTGGTCACGAACACTCGCTGGATCGCAGATCATCAGGCTTTCTTTACCGGGCGCAAGCTGATCGCCAGCGATGACAACGATCCGGACGACTTCTGGATCGACCCCTCTGGCGCGGGCGCGATGTGTTCGCGCGGTACACTCGACGAATGGCGCGCGAAGATCGGCGTGTTGATCGTCGAAAACCCGATCATCCTCGCGATGACCTGTATCGCCATCGCAAGCATCTTCCTGGACCGCCTCGGCCTGAGTTCTAGCATGTTTAACTTCTGCGGACAGAAGGGGCTCGGAAAGACGCTCGCGGAACAATGCGCCGCCAGTATCTTCGGCAATGGAGTCGATCCCGCGCAAGGTGCGCAGGTCGAGGACCCGGCATTTATCGCACGGTTCAACGGCACCCTTAACGGCTTCGAGGCATTGCTCGGCAAGCAAAGCCCGCTGCCGACGCTTCTCGACGAACTGACTGAAAGCAGTGCGGCGATCGTCCATCAGGCGTGCTATATGATGGCGTCCGGCGAAGGCAAGCATCGCATGAAATCGACGGGCGAAGCGGCGGACCGCGAACGCTGGCAGTCGAATGTAATCGTGTCGGCGGAAGTGACGATCGCTGACACCATCGCGGCGAGCGGGCGGAAAATGCATGGTGGTCAGGCAGACCGTGCTATCGACATCCCTATTACCGATGTCGGGGTGCTGAACAACTACGGAGAGTTCGGTTCGTTCAATGCTGCGACCAGCCACCTCAAGCGTGCCTGCAGCGAGCAGTACGGTACGGCTGGTGAGGCAATCATCCAGTATTGCTGCGACAATCCGGAGGAATTAAACGAGCTCCTGGCGATGGCCCCAGACATCGAGAACGTCCTGTTGCCCGCCGACTGCGAATCCGGTGAGCGCCGCGTCGTCAAGCGGCTCGCCGGGGCAGTTGTAGCCGGACGGATCGCGGTAATGGCAGGTGTATTCGATGAGAACGCGGACGAAAAAATCAACGCAGCACTCAAGATGGTGACTGAACTATGGTGGAGTACGCGTGCCAGCTCGTTAGCGCGTATTCGTCAGTTTCTCACCGATCGCATCGACGAGCTTCATCCGGGTAGACCCGACTTGAACTGCGAGGCCGTCGCATTCGTAGACAACGACATCACGGTCATTTCCGTCGATGTGTTGAACCGCGAACTCGGTGACGACGCGACGCGGATTCTCGATGAGCTGGCCGGGTTGGGTGCACTCAAGACGGAACAGCCTGGACGACGAGTCCACCGCTTCTGCAACAATCGCTTCCGTGGCTACGCCATCGTTACCAAACGCATCTGGCCAGATGGAGTCCCGATCGCAGCTTAATGCCCACTCCGAACGGAGTAAAAAAAATCGCTCAAGTCACTCTTGAGCGATTTTTCGTTTACGCCACGGACTCGGCTTGTGGCCGGGCCTGTGCGATCACTGCGGCTACTTGCGCGCTGGCCTTGCGCAGGTTGTCCGACGCCATGTGCGCGTATCGCTGCGAGGTCTTGCTATCGGCGTGGCCGAGCAGGTGCTGCACCTCATAGAGCGTCGCCCCGTTGTTGATCGCCAAGCTGGCGAAGCTGTGTCGCAGGTCGTGAATCCGCAGATCCCTAATGCCCGCCCGCTTCAGTACCCGCTTGAAGCCTTTGTACGGGTTGCAGATGGGCTCGCCCACATTCTTACCTGGGAACACATAAACATGACCAGCAGGCCGACCACACTGGCGGAGTAACTCGATGGCAGCGTCGTTCAGCAAGATAAATCTGCTCTTGCCACTCTTCGTGTTCGGCAGGAACCACTGACCTTTGTCGAGGTCAATCGAATCCCACCGTGCCATCAGCGCCTCGTTACGGCGCGCGCCGGTCATGAGTAAGAAGCGCAGCGCGTCTGCCAGCGGGCGGTTTGGTTCCTCGTCAAGTGCCCTCAAAAACGAGCGCAGCTCGCCGTCTGATAAGTAGCGCTGCCGCTGGTTGTTCTCCTGATGCATGCGTATTCCCCGTACCGGATTCGGTCCGTCGAGCTTGCCCCAGATGATGGCGAGGTTAAAGCATCGCTTTAGCAGTGCAAGATGGCGGTTCGCAGTGGCTGCACACTTCTGCACGCGCAACCGGTCATGGAACTGTTGAATGGTATGGCTGCTTATCTGCGACAGTTGCAAGTCGCCAAACTCCGGCAGGATGTTGCGCATCCGGCCCTCGTCATCCTTGGCGCTACGTTTGGTGGCATAAGCGTGCGGCAGGTAGTCGTCGATCACGAACCGACGCAGTGTCAGTTGTGATGCCGCTACGGCTGCAGCCGCTGCCTGCGGGTCCGTCCCGGTAGCGACTTGACGGCGACAGTCGAGCGCGCGGTGTCTGGCGTCGGTGACTTCCATCTGCGGATAATCGCCCAGCTTCATGCTGCGCTTGGCTCCGTCGAAGGAGTAACGGAAGAGGAAATACTTGCGGCCACGTCGGTTGACGATGATGCGCAGTCCCGCGACCTCGGTATCGGAATACTCGCTTTCCTTGGACTTGGCGTCCTCGGGGTGCGGGGGGAGGGCATCGATAAGTTTTTTGTTGAAGCGAAATTGTCTGTTCATACATTTAGATTCTCGATGGTGGGTTGATGCGCAGATGCGGAGCGCCTTAGGCGTTCCGGGAAGTTCGAATCCGTGGAGCGGACCGGAACGGCGGCGTTCACGGTCAAATGGTTGTGGCTGGGCGTGGATCATTACAACGCACGCTTTTTCGGCTCCGCTGCCGGGGTGGCCTCCGGTCTATTTCCGGTCGGAGTGGCGGCGGGCCGGTGCCATTCGGCGAAACAGCTGAGGGGTCAGTATTCGTCGGGTAGCAGAATCGTCGTGCTGGCGCGGTCGGCCTCGGTGATGATCCAAATGCGGACGGTGGGCGCGATGCGGTATGAGGCGAGGATACGTCCGCCATCATGGATAGCGGCGCGGTTTGCCTTGATGTCTTCAGCCGACAGGTTTGACCAGTCGCCGGTAACGTACCGTTCCAGTAGCGTCGCCGAGGTGACGGCGCGAGCGTCCAGCTCGGCGTCTGCGCGTTTGGTGATGTAAATGTCGCCAAGGGAAAATAGGGGGGACTTGTCTTCGTGATTTTTCATGGTGTGTTGGCATGACTGTGCAGGGCGTACAGGTTGGGCCTGCACACCTTGCACACTGGTTGGGGAGAGATCTTTGTTGGCAGCTGGGGCAGAGTGCGGTGGCGTGGAGTCCCGTCGCCAGTTGAACCAGACGCGGCGAGGTCGATTCTCGACAAGCGCTTATAGCGTTTACAGCTAGGGAAAAACGGTGGAAGGACTTGATAGATCACTGGGGGCCATTCAGCGCACTCCGTAGTCCGGTCGAAATGGGCCTTTTTTGATGTGCCACGTCCAATCTGGGTGGCTCTAACCAGCAGATTTTTCGATGTCGTAGTCCAGGTGATGTTTTGCACACGCAGCACACCTGTTCAGTAGCCCCTGCATCCTAGAGCCGACAGGGGTTCTGCACATCTTGCACATCAGAACGATGAAGGCTACGATCCTCCGTACAACCCGTCTAAGTGGTTCGGAAAGCTTCGCCCAACGAGACGAGAGGATTGGATAGGTAATCTGGAAATTAATTTTGCCGCTTAGAGCTCGAAGAGGTGACGCCGACGTCTACGCGTTCGACTGCGATTTGATCGCCTGGGAATACGTCAAGCGAACTTATAAGACGGCTGATCTTCGAATGCCATGCTGCGATAGCCAAGCCATACCGAAGATCAGTAAGCTCGGTAATTTTTTCGCATGCGAGGCGGGGGAATGCACAACTGCGCTAGAAAGCGCGGAGCACGTGTTCCTCAAGACGCTGGTTGCTAAGGCGGCGGTCAAGGCAGGCTGAACGGTCATAACCGGCTTTGTTGCACAAATCGACCCTGGCCAGGGTAGAGCCGGGACATCTGGTAGCCTGAGCGCATAAACCGGCTCCTCAGAAATACCGCACCACGAACTGGAAAACATACAACGAAGCACTGAAGGCACGCGGCTCATCTGGCTCGATCCGAACATGGCCTAGCATGGCGAGCCAAACGGCAAGCGCGGGCGCAGCCAGATGTTCAGCGAGCAGGCGATCCATTTCTGCCTGAGCATCAAGTGCCTCTTCAATTTGCCGCTGCGCCAGGCCATGGGTATGATGCAAAGCCTGCTGCACCTGGCTAGACTCGACTGGCCGGTGCCGGACTACAGTACGGTCAACCGTAGGCAAAAGACGCTGCAGGTAGCGATCGGCGCTTTGCCGGTAAGTACGTCAATGGGTCGAGGATCTTGGCTTCATTGCCCACATTCAGAGCGCGCGATGAAGAAGCTTTAGAACTGAACAAGGATGCAGGATTTCGCGCCCGACGTTGGGTCGTCGAGCGCACGCACAGCTGGATGAATCGATTCCGTGGCCTGCTGATCCGTTGGCCGAAGAAGGCAGGCAACTATCTCGCCTGCCTTCACCTCGTTTGTGGAGTCATTGCCTGGCGTTCAGCAGGTCTACTGGGATAGGCTCTAAGTCGTCGGCCAGGGCGACTTACTGGGGTTGCTTAGCCTGGCAGCTTTGCCGCAAGAACGTCAACCTTTTCGATTGACGGCGGCTCGGCAAATAACTCCCCCGCTTTTTCCATAAGCGCCGCTGCGACTTGGCCGGAAAGATGAGCTTGCCGCCCAGCTTCATCTGAAAACGCGTCAAAAATGCCAAAGGTTGATGGCCCTAGGCGGATGCCGAACCAAGCTGTAGTAGCCGGCTCTGCCTGAACTAGGGGAAGACCACTTAACAGAAAGTTCTCTACTTCTTTCTCCTTACCCGGCTTGGCTTCTAGACGAACGAACAATGCAAGTTTGACCATGAGATATCTCCTGTAGTTAAACAGCCACCAAATTATCAACTTTCCAATGAGCCAAATGCAATGATGACCGCACCGCCACCATTTGCGGCGAAGCCGCCTCCTGCACGTGGCGAAGAGTATATAGAGGGCGACACTGGGTTTCTCAACACTTTAGTGACTGCCATAAGTTTAACACTTATACAACCAGATGGGTAATCCGACGAACTCCCGCTCTTGGCCGAACCCGGCCGTTCGCAATGCTCAGTGTACGGCGCTTGTTGCTCTGGAGGTAAGTACATGGTTTGATAGTTGCGTTACGCCTTGCCGATCTTGCGACGCGAACCACCGCTCTTTGAAGTAAAGGTGAGGCTGTTTATGGAGTAAAACGGCCTTGTTGCATAAATCGAGCGAGGGCCGAGCGGACGCTACTTTGTAGTTCGTTTTATAACATTGGGACCGTAACCGTTGTGCCCAGCCGGGTGAGGCGGTTCAGCATGGCAGCCCGTACTTGTAGCTCGGCGACCTGACGTTCGAAGTCGCGTGCCATGACGTGTTCGCCCAGCAACTTGAAACAGCGCATCTCGGTTTCAACAAGGCTACGCCGGTGGTAGCCGCTCCATCTCTTCCGGATTGCCCGTCCCAGCCTTTTTGTAACTCGCAGGATGTCGTTATGTGCATCGGCACCACGGTTGTTTGCCTTCCAGGGCTTGGTGTTCTTCCGGGTCGGGATGATGACATGCGCAGTGCGCAATGCAATGCCTTTAACGCCCTTCGTCTCGTACGCACCGTTGCCACTGACGCTGGCAATGCGCTCGTCAGCAGAATCTAGCTCAGCAGCGCTGGCAGGACAGGTGCGTCGCCGATACCGTTATCGGTCACTCCCATGGCCCGGATCTCGAGCGTGGACGCATCGATCCCGAGATGCACCTTGCGCCACTGGCGGCGATGGTTTGCCCCGTGCTTCTTCGTCTTCCACTCGCCTTCACCCAGCATCTTGATGCCAGTGCTGGGCTTTGTTGCATAAATCAATTGAGCGCGTAGTACCCCAAACCCCAGACGGATTTACGGCATGGTCACCGCTACGGTCGTGGGCGTGCCCAAGCGCGTGAAGCGATTGAGGATGGCGGCACGGACCT